>JBBCJL010000001.1:0-548456 GCA_037190225.1 Edaphocola sp.
CGATCTTTAATATTGACTAATAACGAGCTGACAGCATGGGTGGCTGCTCGGTACGGAGCCGCCACCCTTGCTTTTTGATCCGAAAGGTATGCCTTGCTGCGTGAAGCAGGAGGCTGCAGTGTTTAAACTTTTGCGGCGGCGGCAGGTCTATTGAAAAAGACAGGGGCTTTATATGCCGTTTTTTACTAAATTTGGGAACATTTGCAAAAGATAATTAATCCATGATAAGAAAAGTATTATTGCTGGCCGGTCTGGCCATAGCAGGAGCTACGGGCGCGTTTGCCCAGAAATATAAGGTGATCATGTCCACTACCCAGGGCAGTATCGAAATGATCCTTTATGATGAGACACCGCTTCATTCCGAGAATTTCGTAAAGCTGGCAAGGGAAGGATTTTATGACAGCCTGCTGTTTCACCGGGTAATTCCTGAATTTATGATCCAGGGCGGCGACCCTACTTCAAAGAACGCCGCGCCGGGTACTCCTCTGGGTTCGGGCTCTTACGGCAACAGGATCCCCGCTGAGTTCAAAACGGATAAGTATATCCACAAAAGAGGTGCGCTGGCTGCTGCCCGTGATAACAACCCTGAGAAAGCGAGCTCCGGGTGCCAGTTCTATATCGTAGCGGGAAAGACCGTTACGGATGCGGAGCTGGATATGATACAGCAGCGTATCGGCATAAAGTACACCGATGCGCAGAAGAACATTTATAAGACCCAGGGCGGCACGCCTTTCCTGGATAACAACTATACCGTGTACGGCGAGGTGGTAAAGGGTATGGAAACGGTAGATAAGATCGTGAGCCAGAAAAAGAATGGCATGGACAGGCCCGATGAGGACCAGCGCATCCTTTCCGTAAAGGTCCTGGTAAAGGATAAGAACGGTAAATACACGGAAATGAAGCAGGAAAAAGGTAAAAAATAAAGTCACTGTCCGCTTACAGGCAACAACCTTTTATTACAGATACGCCTCGCTGAATGGTGTTCTCTCTGCGGGTCAAAAACCGCTTTTACTATAAAGGGACTGAGGGTGGTGGTCATTCCGAACGGATGTGAGGAATCTCTTATCATAATTTATAGCTTATAATGACTTTGTTGCTTACAGGTGGCCAGTGCGAATACTATTTGATTTTTTACAACTTATTATCAAAATAACGATTCATTTTTTCAGAAAATGTTCGTTATTTTGGTAATACTTTTTAGAGTATTTTTTAAAAAACCTAACAATTTTTATAGTATCGGCAGAACTCTACGTTAAAATATTTATAGTAAATCTATTTTTAAACAGATATTATTTAACACGAGAAGAAGAGCTATGAAAAAAATTCTCTTTCCCGTGATAGCCACAGCAGCTATCACTTCTATAGCCACAGCATTAGGTACCCAATATTTTTCCGGAGGCGATCCTGTTTTTTCAGGCGATAAGGACAGGTCTGTGCCGGTGCACTATGTCAGCAACGGCATGGCTGCCGCTACCCAGCCGGTGGACTTTTCCCCTGCAGCTGAAGAGGCTGTAAAATCGGTGGTGCATATCAAGACGCTGAGCGAGGGCAGGACCGTAAGGGCCAGGGACCCTTTTGATATTTTCGGGATGTATGGCTTCAGGGAATATAAAATGCCTGACCAGGTAGGCTCCGGCTCCGGCGTGATCATTTCCGAAGACGGCTATATCATCACCAATAATCACGTGATAGCGGGCGCTTCAAAAGTGCAGGTCACCTTCAATGACCGCAATACGGAGATCGCCCAGGTGATAGGAACGGACCCTTCCACCGACCTTGCCGTATTGAAAATAGACGCCAGGAACCTGCATTATATGGAGATCGGCAATTCCGATGAGGTGAAGCTGGGCCAGTGGGTGCTGGCGGTAGGCTACCCGCTCAACCTGGATGCTACGGTGACGGCAGGTATCGTATCTGCCAAAGGAAGGGCGCTGGGCATTAACCAGCGGCAATCCACCTCTGCCATAGAATCCTTTATCCAGACGGATGCTGCCGTAAATCCCGGCAACAGCGGGGGCCCGCTGGTGAATACTGCCGGGCTGCTGATAGGCATCAATTCGGCCATTGCATCCCCCACCGGGAGCTATGCCGGCTACTCCTACGCGATCCCGTCCAATATCGTGGAGAAAGTAGCAAGGGATATTATCAAGCATGGTAAGGTGCAGCGGGGCTACCTGGGTGTTGCCCTGGCAGACCTGAATGATGAAGGGGCAGAGCAGCTGGGCATCAATAAGAACGATTTCAGGAATATCAAAGGCGTCTATGTGAATGCGGTAGAGCCGGAAAGCGGCGCCGCAGAGGCCGGTCTGAAAAAAGGAGATTTCATTACCGCCATCAATGGTACGAACATAGAGAATGTACCGCAGCTGCAGGGCGTGGTGGCCCGTTATCATCCCGGCGATAAGATCAGCGTTACCTACCAGCGCGACGGTAAGTCCTTTACCAGGCAGGTGGAGCTGAAAAGCAACTTCGGGAATAAGATACTGGACGACAAGCAGACCCGGTTTGAGCTGGCGGGAGCGGCCTTTCGTAACCTGACCGCGGAGGAGCAGAAGAAATATAATGTGGAAGGCGGCGGCGTGATCGTGGAAAAGATCGGCAAGGGCAGCTTCGCCAATGTCAATATCAGGGAAGGCTTTATCATTGTTACCGTTAATGACAAGCGTGTCCGGAATGTGGCCGAGTTCAACCAGCAGCTGCAGGAAGCGCAGGACGGCATCCAGCTGGGTGGCGTTTATGCGGGCCGGAACGGTATGTACTATTATGGTATGAACAGCATCCAGACGGAAAGTATCAGGTAACATTGCCGCACTATACATCAAAAAATGCAACCCGGGCCGGGTTGCATTTTTTTGCAGAATGATTAAGTGGTTATCTACTTATTAGGAAGCAAGTGTATTACAGATGCGTTTCGCTGAGCGGTCATTCCGAACGGATGTGAGGAATCTCTTAATTGGTTTGTGGCTTATCTGTAGTGCATCCTATATAGTCAGTTACGGCTACTTGTTCAATTTCATTTCTTTCAGCAGCCACCCGGCCTGGCCGTACTTTTCAATGATGAACAGCACGTACCGCACATCTACTGCAATATTCCTGCAGAAGCCTTCATCGAAATAAATATCGCTCATGGTGCCCTGCCAGATCCTGTCGAAGTTGATGCCTATCAGCTCTCCTTTGCCGTTCAGCACCGGGCTGCCGCTGTTGCCGCCGGTTGTGTGATTCGTGGCGATGAAATTGACCGGCACGGTATTGTTCTGCTGCCAGCGGCCGAAATCCTTACGGTTGTACAGGTCTATCAGGCGCTGCGGTATGCGGAACTCATCTATCTCCGGATTGTGGCGGGGGATCTTCATGTCCAGGGTGGTCAGGAAGAAATCGCCTTCTTTCTGGGCAATGGGCGTCACATTGCCGTAAGCGATGCGGAGCGTGGAGTTGGCATCTGGATAAAGCGGCTTACGTGCAGGGTTATATTTCATCTGCGCCCGTACATATTGCCTGTTGAGCACATTGATCTTATCGCTGTTGACCGTGAGCCTGGGCGTGATCTCGTTCCTTACGTAGCTGGTCACTTCATAATAGAGCTTATAAGCCGGGTCGCCGAGGATGGCGAAGCTGTCGGCCTTGGTCGCTTTATCCAGGAAATCATACATTCTCTGGCTGCTGGTGATCAGCGAATTGTTGTACACGCTGTTGGACCATTTGTGCGCATTATTGCCATATACGCTGTACAGGTATTTCATCCGGGGCGCTACTACGTAATCGTCCTGCTGCATATAGTATGGTATCAGCCCTTCAAATACGGTCTGGTCCACGTGGGGAAGATAATTCTTATAGAACCCTGCCAGGCTTTTCTTGATCTTCTGGAGCGAGTCTGCCACCTGCGCCTGGGAGGCATCGGTCCTGAACAGGCCCAGGATGTTATTGAATACGGCCGATACCTGTATGGCCTCAATGCCCAGTATGGCTTCCCTTGAATATTCTATGGCGGCTACGTGCCTGTTGCTGCCTTTTACATTGGCCTCCAGGTTGGTCAGCAGGAAACGGTCCTCCGCATCGGGGCTGTTGGCGACCTGTGCCATAAATCTTTCCTCCTGCTGCTCCTTGATGTGTATAACATTGTTTTGCTGCAGCCCGAGCACCTCTCCCTGCCATTTTTTCCAGCCGTTGGCAACAGAAGCCTGCTTGGAGGCATATTTCAGGAAAATATCCTTGTCATTCCTCATATACTTATCCCAGATATCCAGCTTGATGGTCCGGGCCCGGATACGTATCGGGTCAACGATATGCTGCACCTGGTCCACCTGGAACGAGGATAAATACTGCGTGGTACGGCCGGGGAAGCCGTACACCATGGTGAAATCACCTTCCTTGATGCCTGAAATATTGATGGGGAAATACTTTACGGGACTGTATGGCTTGTTGTCGGGATGATAATCGGCCGGGTTGTTATTGGCGTCCGCATACACGCGTAGCACAGCGAAATCGCCGGACTGGCGGGGCCACATCCAGTTGTCGGTATCTGCACCGAACTTCCCGATCCCGTCGGGCGGGAAAACGACCATGCGGACGTCCTTATAGGTCTCCCTGATGATGGCCCAGTATTCGTTGCCTTCGTAGAACGGCCTGATATCCACTTCCGTACTGGAGTTCCTGCGGTAAGCCTGCGTAAGATTTTCTATTCTTTCTTTGATGATCCTGTTCCGCTCCGCTTCCGGCAGCGTGTCGGCCAGGTTATTGGTGATATAGCCGGTCACGTCCTCCAGCTTCCTGATCACCTGCACGGTGAGCCCGGGACAGGGCAGTTCTTCCGCCCTGCTTTTGGCAAAAAAGCCGTTTTCGAGGTAATTCTGCTCCTTGGTGCTTAAGGACTGGCCGTAGCTGTACGCGCAGTGGTGGTTGGTAAAGATAAGTCCCTGCGGTGATACGAATTCTCCGGTACACCCCCCTCCGAACAGCACTACGGCATTGTTCAGCCCGGTTCCGTTCTCATTATACAGTTGCTCCACGGGTATTTTCAGACCCATACGCTTCATTTCCGCCTCCCGGGACTTTATTTTTGAAGGCTGGTACATGCCTTCTTTGGCGTATAGGGTAGTGAGTGTCAACGGTAAAGAAAAAAAACCAAATAAAAGGGCTGTAAATTTTGAATTCCACATAATTATTTTTTATTTTGGAATAAAATTAGGAATTGTTTGCAATAAATTCACAGATTATTATTACATTAGCCAAACTTTTCCGGTGATAAGGGCATGTACAATGCCTGAAAGGTATTATTAGGAACAACGATATTGTTTAATTATATGATTAAAAAATTACTCGTACTTGCATCAAGTATTTTTACATTACTGGCCAGCTCAGGCATTTCGAATGCCCAGGTAAGGTATGATATCTTTAATATACCTGATACTGTTTGTACGGATCATGAGATTGAGCCCTATGACATTGTCGAAGGCGCGCAATCCTATAACTGGAGCTTCTGCCCGCCGAATCTTTCCGAATTCCCGACCGGAGGCAACCAGGGACCCTTTGCTTATTTCAATAATCCCACGTCTTTCAGGCTTGTAAAATATAACAGCACCCTGATGGGCTTCTATGTGAACAGCGATGGCTATTTTTACAAGATGCGCTATGAAGATGGCATTACCGGCGGCCCCTCCCACGTAAAGGAGCTCGGAAAGGTGGCCACTACAGGGCGCGGCATCTACCCGGTCTACTCCGGTACCAAATGGCATGTGTTCGTGATCGGCGGCGGGGAATGGAATACCTCCAACCTGATGCGCCTGGATTTTGAAAACGGGCTGCTGCAGGATGCGACCAATGTGACCAGCTTCGGCAACTTTGACAGCCTGCTGGTAGGTACCAATCAATTGGTGGTGGCGCAGGATAATGATAAGAACTGGTATGGCTTTACCGTTAACAGGAACGCGGAGCTGATCCGCTTTGAGTTTGGTACGAACCTGGAGAGCAGGCCTTATATTACCAACCTGGGTACCCTGCACAATAACCTGAAGGATGTGACAAGCTTTGAGCTGATCAAGGAGCTGGACAACTGGCATCTTTATATCACCAACAAGGAAGAAAGCGCTGTAAAGAGGATATCTTTCGGTAACTCTTTCCTGAACCCTATCTATGTCATCAATTACGCAACGCTGGGTACTACGGTGGCCAGGCCGGTAGGTATCTCCATCACAAGGGATTGTGATAAATACTACGGCTGGGTATTGAGTGAAGGTAACTCCAATCTGGTAGGCCTGGTATGGAATAACTCTATTGCCGATACGCCTGTTGCTACCAATCTGGGTAACTTCATCGGTATCAGGAAAGCGCAGACCCTGTCCAATACCGTAAGGGAGAACGGGGGGCTGTATATGCTTTCCGCGAATGCCATTGACCAGTCTATCTCCCTGATAGAATACAAGCCCTGTGATTTTGCCACACCGGCATTCAAGGACCAGCGTCTTCCGCCAACTTTCAAATACAGCGAGCCCGGGTATTACAATGTGATCCTGACTGTTGATGAAGGTCTGCCGACCGTAACAACAGAGTGCCAGTCCATATATGTATATCCGCACCCGGCTATTACCATCAATACCAGAGATACGGTGGTCTGCCAGAATGATACCATCCGTGTACAGGTTATGGTATTCAACGTGGACAGCATCTTATGGATGCCGGATTACAATATTGACACTACTGTAGGCCATAGTGTAAACATATGGCCCCAGCAACAGACCGATTATCATTATACTATCTATTTTGACCGTGACTGTGTGGTGAGAAAGCCATTGAACGTCAATGTGAGCAAGATCAGCGCTGACGCAGGTCCTGACCGTACTATGGGCGATGGCTCCAGTACAGCCCTCGGCGGCCCTAATACCAGTATCGTGGAAGGTTATGACTACAAATGGACGCCACTGATCGGCCTGACCGGCGGCGAATGGGAGCCTTTCACTACGGCCAAGCCTCCCTACAGCATCACATATTACCTGGAGGTATCCAATGACCGTGGCTGTTATGCCATAGATTCTGTAAGCATAACGGTGCCATGTGACAATGTTGCCTTGCCGAACGCCTTTATGCCCGGTTCCTCCAATAGCGGTGCCAACACGTTCAAGCTCCTGAACAGCCAGTTCTCCAAGATCAATTCCTTTAAGGTGTATGACAGATGGGGTAAGGTGGTGTTCGAGACCACAGATCCTAACGCGGGCTGGGACGGAACAACGGATGGTAAGGATGCGCCGTTTGGTGTGTATGTGTGGGAAGTGGATGCCAACTGTGCCAATACATTTGAACGGATCATCAGGACGGGTAATGTGACGCTGATACGATAGCTCGTACTACTGCTGATAAAATATCTCGGGTCTCCTTATAATATTAATAAGGAGACCCTCGTTTTTTAAGGTATAGTATGTCTGTAAAGGAAAGTGCGGCGGCAATATTTCCCACCTCCGGAATACCGCTGACATTCCCGGAAGGCGGTACAAAACACCCAGGATGCCATGTTGAAATTATTGGATAAAGTAGAGCGGCGTGCTGATGCTACAAAGCTCGGGCGGTTGTGGATGCAACCGCTGAAATATATTTACGCTATAGGTTTCAGAGAACTGTTGTATAAAATCCGTCATAAGCAAAAGATCGTCAGTACGACCCTGTTCTTCGGAAGGAAGATGACCATCGCCTTACCGGCTGCCACTGATATTTACCTTACAGGAGGCAAATCACATCCATCCGAGGTGCGTCTTGCCAGGTTCCTCATCAAAAGCCTGCATGCAGGCAACAGCTTTATGGACATAGGAGCGCATTACGGTTATTTTACGCTTCTTGCTGCCGAGCTTGTGGGCCATTCCGGTATGGTAAGGTCGTTTGAACCGGCTTCGGATTCTTTTAATATCCTTTCCCGGAACGTAGCGGACCGTAAAAATATAACCGTATTTCCGGTTGCGGTTTCAGATGGGGTGGTGAATGTTGCTTTTTACGAATTTGAAAATATGCAGTCCGAATATAACTCTATGGAAATCGGTCAGTTTGAAAGTGAAGGCTGGTTTAAGCGAAAGGTGCCCAGGAAGGTAAGCGTCCCGGCGACTACTATAGATATGGTAACGGAGGAAACGGGCTTTAGGCCCGATATCATCAAGGTGGATGTGGAGGGAGCAGAGGATAAAGTGGTCATGGGCGGACAAGGGTTTTTGCAGTCCCGTGCACCGGTTATCATCCTGGAATACCTGGCCGTAACGCGGCATAATAAAGCGCATCAAAAGGCGGTAGCGCTTTTGAGGAGCTGGGGCTATGTAGCTCATATCATCAATAAGGCGGGTGAGGTAATACCGGTCTCCGATATAGAAAATAATTTGAAAATCAATGGGTTGAATTCAGATAATATTGTATTTTTAAAGACTGTTCCCGGCAGGACGGAATGAGTTTTGTAAAAGCGCAGATCCCTAATAATTATTCGGGCTTACAGTTTTTATTACGTTATAATATGTAACTTTGCATACTTTTTTACAAAACATTTTATGATTGAAAAATTAGAAGCGATCAATGCCCGTTTTGACAAGCTGGGCCTGGCGCTTACCAATCCGGAAGTAGTGGCGGATAATAAGGAATTTGCCAAAACTTCCAGGGAATATAAGAAGCTGGAGCCCATTATTGATGCTTATAAGAAATATAAAAACTGCCTGGATACCATTGCGTTCGGTAAGGACGTGCTGGCTACTGAATCGGACGAGGACCTGAGGGAAATGGCAAAGGAGGATATGGTAACGGCAGAAGAGCAGAAAGAGCAACTGGAAGAGACCATCAGGCACCTGCTGATCCCCAGGGATCCTACGGATGAGAAAAACGCCATCATGGAGATCCGTGCGGGTACCGGCGGTGACGAGGCCAGCATTTTTGCAGGCGACCTGTACAGGATGTACCTGAAATATTTTGAGCGTAAGGGATTCAGGGCCACGCTGGTGTCCGAATCGGAAGGTACCGTGGGCGGCTATAAGGAAGTCCAGCTGGAAGTGACGGGGGAAGATGTGTACGGCACGCTGAAATTTGAAAGCGGTGTGCACCGTGTACAAAGGGTCCCGGCAACGGAGGCCAGCGGCAGGGTACATACTTCGGCGGCTACGGTGCAGGTAATGCCGGAAGCGGATGAAATTGATTTTGAATTACGGGACGCCGATGTGAAGATGGATACAGCCCGCTCAGGCGGTGCCGGCGGACAGAACGTCAATAAGGTAGAGACCAAGGTGATCCTTACCCATATTCCTACCGGTACGGTAGTGACGTGCCAGACGGAACGTACACAGCTCGGTAACCGCGAAAAGGCTATGCAGATGCTGAGGACGAAGCTGTATGAGGAAGAAGTGCGTAAGCACGAGGAGGAAATAGCCCAGCGCCGGAAGTCGATCGTTACCACGGGCGACCGTTCCGCCAAGATCAGGACTTACAATTATCCCCAGGGACGTATTACCGATCACCGCATCAATATGACCATTTATTCACTGGATGACTTTATGAACGGTAATATTGATGAAATGCTGGAAGCCCTGCAGTTCGCGGAAAACGCTGAAAAGATGAAAGCCGGCGAAAGTATTTAACGTATTTACCCGCAGGGATAATAAAAGAAAGGCTCCTTCGTTTTATCCCTGCCATACAGGAGCCGGACACAATTTTGATTACTTTAAAAACTAATAGATCGTTTCATGAACGAAAATAACCAATTTGATCTGCTGTATATTTTCAGGGTCATTCTCAGGAAGAAGAAGTTTATCCTGGGATTCAGTGCCATAGCGCTTGTCGTGGCGCTTGTCATCTCGCTTATCGCGCCGAAGCAATATACTTCCAGCTCCATCTTTATCGTTAAGAACCCGATACTGCTGGACAGGAATTATATTTTCAGGAACCAGATGTTTGAAAATAAAGAGTTCTTTGCCGTGCCGGATGATGTGGACCAGATAGAATTTATCTCCAAAAGCGAGGCCATGCTTAGATACCTGATCGATGAATTTGATCTGGCTAACCACTATGGTATCAAAAGTCCTTACTGGCTGCGGCTGAAGGTCAAGGGCAATTTTGCCTTCAGCAGGCAGGATACCAAGAATATCGAGATCTTTTATACCGATAAGGATCCCGAGATGGCCATGAAGATCACAAAGGCTGTAAGGGACTACCTGGAGCTGAAGTTTTCACGCTACTTCCTGGAATCCAACAGGCAGGTGGCATCCGCGCTGAAGCTGGAGCTGAAGGTGCTGGATTCAACGGTGACCGCGCTGACCGACCAGATCAACGAGCTGAAAGTAGCCAGCAACCTGAACAATTACTTACTGCCTTCCCGGACAGAGCTGGGAGGAAGCACACCTTCCGGCAGCCTGAATCCTTCACAGCTGAAAGCGCTGGAAGAGCTGCACCGCCTGACCACCTTAAAGGACCAGTTGACGGGCGACCAGGCAAAATACAATTCGCTGATCCATGAATTTGAGCTGATAGAAAAAGGCGGTATGAACGTCTTATACCTGGTGCAGGATGCTTACCTGCCAGATGAGGCCTCCCATCCCAAAGTGCTGCTGATACTGATAGGCACATTGCTGGGCAGCCTGATAATTACATCCATTATAGCTGTTTTCGGGGCTTTTTACAGGGAAAGGATCAAAGCGTAATAAAAAGTTTTTGGAGCATATACGATGAATATTAATTTAAGTACAGGTAACCGGACCGAAAGGTCTATCCATATTGCGGGCATTATTGTGCTGCTGCTGAGTATTGTTGCCGGTACTTACTTTTCTTTCTACTGGTTATTCCTGCTTCCGGCTGTTGCCATCTGCGTATTCTGGGCCATCGTGGATTCCAGGAGGTTCTACTGGTTCTTCCTGTTCTCCATTCCTTTCTCCATACAGATATACCTGCCGGGAGGCCTGTCAACGACATTGCCGGATGAGCCGCTGATGTGGTTCTTCCTGTTCGCCTCTATGCTGTCCCTGGCGGCATACGGCTACCGGTTCATTCCCCGGTGGTTCCTGCAGAACCCGATTACCATTATCATCTTCCTGCATTACCTGTGGCTGTTCCTGGCGGTGGTCTTTTCTGAGATATTTCTGCCTTCGCTGAAATTTTTTGTGGCCAAGACCTGGTTCCTGAATGCCTTTTTCCTGCTGCCGGTCTTCTTCTTTAAGGAAAAGAAAGACTTTATAAGGGCTTTCAGGCTGGTATTCATACCCTTTATATTCATCTTTATCTTTATTTTCATACGGCATGCCTTCCTGGATTTCGGGTTCCGGGAATCCAATATGGCTGCCGAGCCGCTGTTCTATAACCACGTGGACCACAGTACGATCCTTTCTATGTGCCTGCCTGTCTTTATTATAGCTTACCAGCTCAATAAAGGTAACAGGCAGAACAGGATCTTGCTGCTGGCGGTTATCCTGTTCCTGGTCCCGGCTATTATGGTTGCCCAGGCGCGTGCAGCGATGCTGGCCGTATTTTTCTCCCTCGTTTTGTGGTATGCCTTCAGCAAGAGGGTCGGTCACTGGGTGGTGCCCGCATTCTATGCCCTGGTTATTACCATCACGACCATTGTGGTGTCGAATGAGAACTATGTAGGACTGCGGCCTGATTTTAAGCATACCTATACACAGCCCAATTTCGAGCACCTGATGAAAGCGACCGTTGCGGGGAAGGACATGTCTTCCATGGAGCGGCTTTACAGGTGGATCGCTTCGGCGAGGATGAGCCAGGAAAGGCCGCTGCTGGGTGTAGGACCCAATAACTGGTATGAATTCTATAAGGCGCACGCGTTGTCTGAGTTTAAGACGTATGTGAGCAGGAACCCTGAACGTTCCACCACGCACAATTATTTTATTTTTATGCTGACGGAGCAGGGCTGGCCCGCGCTTATCATTTATGCGGTGATGATCTGGGTATTCCTGGCTTATGCGCAACGGGTGTACTGGCGGGTAAAGGATGGCTTCTACAGGAAAGTGGTTTTAGGGCTGGCTATGTCATTCGGCGCCGGCTTTGTGAACAACTTCTTCTCTGAGCTGCTGGAAACCCATAAGATAGGAGCTTTATTCTTTATGAGCATGTCCCTGGTCATGATCATTGATCATATCAATAAGCGGCCCGCCGCTAAGGCAATACAGGAGCAATAATGCCGGTTGGAGTAACTATCTGCTTTCAGGAAACACCCGCAGATGCTCTTTGCTGAGAAGCGCTCTCTGTGAGGCATCGCTCTTATGCCGGATCACAGCTTAGCTGCAGCGCATCTTTATGCTTCCCATATTCTGATAATTGTTGTATTAAACATCATAACGGCGCCTTATAAGGCGCCGTTATGATGTTTAATAGCTATACAGATGATCTGATTTATTGCTGTTTTCTTTCCCAGACCTCGAAGGTATAATCGTACTGATGCTTGGCATCTTTGGTATGGGGCTCGGATTCGATCAGGGTCCAGTGTTTGGGATTGATCTTCGGGAAGAAAGCGGTACCGTTATCTATGGTAGTATGTACGCGCGTTATATACACCCTGTCCATCAGGTCAAAGGTCTTCTCGTAGATCTTGCCGCCGCCGATAATGAACAGCTCCGGCACATTTTCTGCTTCTAATTCCCGTATGGCTTCGCTGATATCACTAAAGAGCCGGACATCTTTGGAAACATCGGAAGGCTGCAGCGTTTTAGATACAACGATGTGTTTTCTTCTGGGTAATGGCTTTACGAATGTCAGCCAGGTATTTTTGCCCATTAATATGTAATGGTCCAAAGTAATTGCTTTAAAATATTTGAAGTCATCAGGTAAATGCCAGGGTATGTTCTGACCTACGCCTACAACATTATTTTCTGAGGCCGCTACAATTCCGTATATCTTCATCGTTATTTTGTGATTTGTAGCAAATGTAGCAAAGTTATGGTATATGTTGGGAATATCTGCCCAAAACTTAACATTACTTAAATTGTTAAATATTAGGGAAGTATAATCCTTACCTGAATATTTTTATTGGAGCAACTGTTGGTAACAGCCGTGAAAACATAGTAATTTTGAACCTGGTATAAATCGTGCTTCGCAGCGCGGCTTTATACTACCAGACTAAATGCTCATTCATGGCTTATAGCAGATACCAGGTTTTTAATATAGTATATATTATACTGCTCGTCCCCGTATGCGCCGGCATTGCTTCCGGGTTCCTGCCGCTATGGGTGCTGATGCCGCTGGCAGCCGTTTACCTGTGCATGGTGGCGGCCGGCAGCTATTTTATACAAATGAATTTTTATTTCAGATCGCTGAACCGGCTACCCCGGTTTAAGGTAACCTTCGGCGATGCGGGGACAAGTATAACCCCCCGGGATAAGAAAGTGGTGCTGACATTCGATGACGGGCCTCATGCCAATACGGCAACGGTGCTGGAAATCTTGCGAAAGGAAGATGTCAGGGCCGTTTTTTTCTTAATAGGCAAGCATGCGGCTACGCATGAAAGCCTGGTAAGACAGCTCAGCGAAGCGGGGCACCAGCTGGGTAATCACTCCTATTCTCATACGGCATCGTTCGGCTGGCAGTCCGCGAAAGGAATGGCAGCGGAGATAGAGCGTACCAATCAGGTGCTGGAAGGCATCACGCAGGAGCCTGTCAGCCTGTTCCGGCCGCCTTTCGGCGTTACCAATCCCAATCTGGGTAAAGCCATACGCAGGTCAGGTATGCTCAGCGTAGGTTGGAGCATCCGTTCCTATGATACCGTAGCTAAAGATGAGGACAGGCTTATCCGGCGTATCATGCAACGATTGCACCCGGGTGCGGTCATACTGCTGCATGAACGTTGTGATATCACTGTACGGATATTACCTGTTCTGATACGTAAGATCAGGCAGCAGGGCTATACCTTTACTACATTCTGATCACTCCCGGAAATGCGCGGAATGCGTTATCTCTTACTTCCGCCCGCGCGGCTGAAAAGGTACATCAGCCGTACGGAAAGCACATTGTTGAACTGGTTTTTATTGCCGATGCCCCCGTCATTGGACCGTATGGGGATCAGGGAATACTGGAAGCGGGGATTGATATGGAAGCCTTTCCAGATATGGATGGTCGGGCTCAGCACAAAGCTGAGATCAACGTAATTGAAATCATTTTTCTTTACCAGCTCCGGCCCGTGCCCCCTGTCCAGGTATTCTTCGCGGAAGCCCAGGAAACCTACTGAAAAGCCTGCCCCTATTATGGACTTGCGCGTTCCCCTGTACCAGTTGATCATAACAGGCACATCGCCATAATACAGGTTGATCTTCTGGGAAAAGATGCCGTAGCCGGGATTTATACCGCCATAAGAGCCTCTCTGGTTGAACAATACCTCCATGCTCAGCGCCAGGGTGCCGGGTATGGGCAATCCCATATCGGTGCCGAACGGCAGGAAAAGAATACCCCCGGCCGTAATACCGCTTTTGTCATATCCTTTATAGCTGTCACCGTCTATCTGGCAAAAATTAATGCCACCTACCAGCCCGCCCGTAAAAAGATTGTATTCCGGGTCTGAAAAGTAGCGCTGTGCCTGCGCCTGGCAGCAGCAACATAAAAATAAAACACTTATTATGCCTAATTGCTTAATTTTATCCATTCATTCAGATTGGTTGACTAATAAATAAGTATGAGTTTCAAATATACACCAAATACCTTAAAGAAATTGGAACAATTATTTGAGGAGTGCCGATACAGGGTCCGTTATGAAAAAGGGACCTTTAACTCCGGCTATTGCATACTTGAGAATAAAAAAGTGGCGGTCATCAACAGGTTCCTGAACATAGAGGGACGTATCAATGCATTGATCGAGATACTGCCTACCATAGAAGTGCCGTTTGAAGACCTGAGCGATGAAATGCAGAAATGGTACAGGATCGTTACCCATAAGCCTGATGCCACACCTGACCTGTTCCACCAGCCGCCAGGAAACGAAAATTGATTTTTTAAAGCTAAGCACATTTGACAGTGATTGTAACTTTTCTTGGAACGGGTACATCCCAGGGAGTGCCTATGATAGGATGCTCCTGCGATGTCTGCACTTCCGGAGATCCGCGGGATAAGCGCCTGAGAACCGCTGTCTGGATACAGGCAGGGGACGCCTCCATGGTCATTGATACGGGTCCGGATTTCAGATACCAGGCGCTCAGGGCGCAGATACCACGGCTGGACGCCATATTATATACACATGGCCATAAGGACCACACGGCAGGGATGGACGATATCAGGGCGTATAACTACTGGCAGAAGGAAGCTATTGATATCTTCGCCAGTGAAGAGACCCAGGAAGTGCTCCGCCGTGAATTTCAATATGTGTTCTCAGGTCCCCGGTACCCCGGCATCCCTGAAGTGAATGTGCATACCATAGATACAGAGCCGTTTACTGTCAGGGGTGTGGATATACTGCCGGTGAAGGTCCTGCACTATAGGATGGAAGTGCTGGGATTCCGCATCGGGGATTTTACCTATATCACAGATGCCAATTATCTCCCGGAGAGTGCCTGGCAGCAGATAAAGGGCAGCAGGGTGCTGGTGCTGAACGCGCTCCGCCATGAAAAGCACATCTCTCACTTTACGCTGGCGGAAGCCCTGGAGATCATTGATGAAGTGAAGCCGGAACGTGCGTATCTGACGCATATCAGCCACCAGCTGGGCAGGCACGAGGAGATTTCCCGGATGTTGCCTCCCCATGTCTTTCTGGCAACGGACGGATTGCGGCTGGAGCTTTGACAGGATTGGTGATTGATTTTTTTATGTTATTGATAGTGAGCTGATTGTGTATTTTTGCTGTTAATTAATTGCATCCTTTTTTTGTAGAATATGGTATATTGTATATCTTCGCACCTCAAATTTGCATAAAAATAAATATATGGCAACAGTTGATTTAGTAATGCCGAAAATGGGCGAAAGTATCATGGAAGCTACTGTATTAAAGTGGCATAAGAAACCCGGCGATACTGTTAAAATGGACGAGACTGTTCTTGAAATCGCTACTGATAAAGTAGATAGTGAAGTGCCGTCAACTGCAGAAGGTACCATTACAGAAATATTATTCAATGAAAACGATGTAGTACCCGTAGGTACTGTCATTGCACGTATATCTACCAGTGGCGCTGCTGAAGTATCTGCTCCGCAGCAGGCTCCTGCAGCAACGCAGGCAGCACCCGCAGCCCAGGCGCCCGTACAGGCTGCCGCGCCGGCATCTCAGCCTCAGGGTACGGTAACCGCCAACAGGTTTTACTCTCCGCTGGTGCTGAACATCGCGGCCAAGGAAGGCATCAGCATGTCTGAGCTGGAAAAGGTTCCCGGTACCGGTGCGGAAGGCAGGGTATCCAAAAAAGATATTTTAAATTACATAGCCGGCAGAGGCGCTGCGCCTGCTGCACCGGCTGCCGCTCAGCCCGCTGCCCCGCAGCAGCAACCTGCCGCGGCCGCTTCCCCTGCGCCTGCACCACAGCCGGTATCAGGGAATGTGGAGATCATCGAAATGGACAGGATGCGCAAAATGATCGCAGATCATATGGTGCGTTCCAAGCATACCTCTCCCCACGTTACATCTTTCACCGAAGCGGATGTGACCAATATCGTGAACTGGAGAAACAAAAATAAAGGCATCTTTGAAAAGCAATACGGTGATAAGATCACTTTCACACCTATATTCATAGAAGCTATCGCCAAATGTATCAGGAAATTCCCTATGATCAACGCCAGCGTGGACGGTGACCGCATCATCGTGAAAAAGGATGTGAACATCGGTATGGCAACGGCGCTGCCCAGCGGCAACCTGATCGTTCCGGTCATCAGAAACTCAGATACCAAAAACCTGGTAGGCCTGACCAAGGATGTAAATGCGCTGGCCAATGCTGCGAGGAACAATAAGCTGAAAGCCGATGATACCCAGGGCGGTACCTTTACACTGACCAATGTGGGCACCTTCGGCAGCCTTATGGGCACACCTATCATCAACCAGCCCCAGGTAGCCATTCTTGCGGTAGGCTCGATCGTCAAACGCCCCGTGGTGCTGGAAACGGCTGAGGGTGATGTGATAGCAGTACGCCATATGATGTACCTGTCACTGAGCTATGACCACCGAATTGTTGACGGTTCCCTGGGTGCGAGCTTCCTGACTGCCGTAGCTAAAGAGCTGGAGGCCTTCGATCCGAAGAGGAGCGTATAATATCCCTGTAATAATATTAAAACTTAAGGCCATTTTGAACAAAGCAAAATGGCTTTTTTTATAGTATAAGTTAGAAAAAGCCCCCATATGAAAAAAACAATCTATTTACTGGCCCTGGGACTGTTGCTGTTCAAAGACAGCCGGGCCCAGAGTGTGGTTACCTCCCGTGTATATTTTGATGCAAAGAGTATCCTTAAATCTCCCGAGCCGCGCTGGGGCGGCGGGTTATCAGGCGGCATTACACGTACCGCTATGGATTTCGGCCTGAAAGGTATCAGCTGGCAGGCAGGCTTAAACCTGAATGCCGTTGCGCTGAGATGCCTGCATGTGAATGCGGATGTGGTGCAGGGAAAGCTGGTTGGAGGCCCTATGCTGCTCAATGATCTTAACGGCATCAAAAACGTTAAATTTGAAGGGTCCTTTACCCAGGTATCCGGTGTGGTACGCCTGCTGCCTTTAAGGTTATTCATGTGGGATCGCCTGGATCCCTGGGTGGATATCTTTACCTATGTTTATGGCGGCCTGGGTTTCGGAGTGATCATGAGCGATACCAGGGCTACCAGGATGCTGTCATCGGAATTCGGCTCTTTAGGCCGTTATAAAGGAACCAACAATGTATTTATCCAGGAGCTGGGAATGGATATTCCGGTGGCCGGTCTGGGCCGGAGCGGAAAATTGTTTGTTACCCTGAATTACAGGTTCCATAAATCCAATACCGACAATCTTGATGGTTTTGATCCCCTTTCCGACAGCAACCTGCATAAGGATGTGTACAATACCTATACGGCCGGGGTCATGGTCAAATTTTAAAATTATTACAGCTTACAGGAGCCGGCCTGCTTTACAGGTGGCTTAAAAAGGTAAAGTGGCTGTCTGCCTGTAGAAAACGGGCTGCCAGGCCGGACAATCAACTTATATTTTTAAGGAGCGGTTACTCTTTGATTATTTTTTGTACCGGGTAGCTGCTATTCCTGTAAAACAGCTGCACATAATAGATGCCTGCGGGTAAAAAGGTAAGATCAATGCTGCCGTCAGCCGGTACAGCCTGTCCGGCTACCTGTCCTGTGCTGTTGTATATCACGGCCTTATCAGCCGGCATATTGCCGGGTATATAAAGCCTGCCACCGGTCGGGTTGGGGAAAAGGGCCGCCTGCTGCTGCCCGGCGAGCTCTCCGGCGCTTAATACAAAATCCGGGCCTACGATCGGCCTGAACAACAGGCTTCCGGGCAGGAGGGAAGGTTCCCAGCTTCCCAATACGCTGAAATATCTTTCCTGTGTAGCATCGTTGGATATATCCAGGCCCACGAAAAGAGAATCGCTGAAGCCGCCTGCGGGCTGTACCAGGGCCATGTAAAAAGTGCCGGCCGGAAGTGCTACAGGACGCTCCAGCTTATAATGTACCATTTCAAATATCGTGTCATTGAACTGCGGGTAAATGTATAATTCTTCATAGACCTCATCGTCCTGACCGCCGTTGACCGCAATGTCCCTGTATATCCTGATGCCAAACTCCTTGTTCCTGGGTATCGGCACTTCCTGGGGCAGCAGGATGGAAAAGCCGCGAATGGTATCCGGCACTTCCAGGTTATACTTGACCGCGGTAAGGGCAGGTATATTATAGGACTGGTGCATGGTGACAAAGTAAGACAGCTCAGGCGTACCGTCATCGTGCGCAAAGTAATTCCCGAAACGGTAGGGAACGCGGAGCGTATTATTATTAGTGAACTGTGTATTGACGGCATCGGTAATGTTATAGGTGCCGTTAATGGTAAAAGTATCTGCCTGAATGCTGCCGAAAGCGGCTGCCGGGATATTATCCAGGCTGTTCGTGCCGGCATTCTGCGCGGGTGTATTGCTGTTGCCGGTGCCCTGCATCAGCGTTTGTGTATTATAGGTCAGGGTATAGCTGTAGGGAATGGTCGCGCTGTTGCCGGTATTATTCCGCACCGTCAGGTGAAGAGAGGGCGCGAGATACTGTGACGGGTTGCGGATGAAATGCCGGAAAGGCATGCTGTGGTACCGCTGCAGCAAGGTGGTGGAAGCGTCCGTAATGGCCAGGTCATTGATGTCGTTGGTAGTGATATTCCTGTTGGCATCCATATATACATAATCTATATGCCACTGGGAATTATTTAGTCCTTTGGTAGCCCTGTTCACGAACATGAAGGCAAATTCCTTGTGAAGGAACCTGTTATCATCCGCATGGATCCTGACGTGTACGAAATCGCGCGTGCTTTGCAGGCCGCTTCTCCACATTCTTTCCCAGATGCCGTTGTCGTTCCTGAAAAAAACGTGGATGCTGTCACCGGAAGGCGGCAGAAAGCCGGCCCCGCCATCCTGGACATAAAAGCTCAAGACCACATTATCGCCGGGCTGGTAGCTGCTCAGGTCAATATAATGGCTCATGAGCGTATCTGCCCATACTTTGGCATTCCGGCTGGCAGTATCATAGGGTGTACCGTGCTCGTCCAGGGCGTCCAGTGTAGCCACGCCCCAGCTGACCGGCGCAATGGCCAGGTGGTTATTGATATAGGCATCCCTGGAGGTCCATAAGGCGGGGTCGGGATAGGGTCCCCTGTAGGCGAAATCATCAAAGAAAGGCAGGGTTAAGGTAAGGGGTGGCGGAACGGGATGCCGTTGCGCGCCTGTCATCGGGCGGGAGGGTAGTCCTGTAACGAACTCCTGGGCTGCGCTACGGGTATCCGGGACCATAGCCATCAGGATCAGGAAGTTGGTAAGAATATGACGGATCTTTAATTTCATATCTCTGGATAACGTAAAAAAGGGTATAAAAATTATAAGAGCATAAAGTTACTGATCTTTATGCTCTTTATAAACCGGAAAACTCAAAGGAAAATACGGTAGGTGAGATAGGCCATCAGGTAGGCCAGCCCGGTCATATATAATACCTGGAAGATCGCCCATTTCCAGGATCTTGTTTCTCTTTTTACAATAGCGATCGTGCTGATGCACTGCATGGCAAAAGCATAGAATATCATCAGCGACATACCTGTTGCCATGGTATAGACGGGCGTACCGTCAGGCTTCCGGGCGGCCAGCATTTTTTCCTTAAGCGGCGTATCGTCATCATCCACGCTGCCAACGGCATACAGGGTGGCCATCGTACCTACGAAAACCTCTCTCGCGGCAAAAGAGGAAATAAGCGCGATGCCGATCTTCCAGTCATAGCCCAATGGAGCGATAAGCGGCTCAATGCTCCGGCCCAGGATGCCCGCATAGGAGGCGGCCAGCTTCTCATTGCTTTTGTCTTCCTGCTGCTGCTCTGTAAGCTCCTGCTGCTGTTCCAGCTGTGCATATTTATCTTCTACCGCCTGCATCTGCTCTCCCGGTCCGTAGGAGGCCGTGAACCAGAGCACAATGCTCAGCAATAAGATGATCTTACCGGCGTCTGTCACGAATATCCTGGCTTTTTCTATCATGGTGATAAAGGCATTTTCCCACCTGGGCATGCGGTATAAGGGCAATTCCATCAGGAAAAAATCCTTGTCCTTCTTGCGTATGATATGCTTGAGCACAAAGGCAACCGCCAGGGAGGCCAGTATCCCCAGGAGATACATCAGCATCAGCACCAGGCCCTGCATATTAAAGATCCGGGCGATCTGCCTGTCCGGGATGAACATGGATATGAGAAGGGTATATACCGGGAGACGTGCCGAGCAGCTCATCAGGGGCGTTACCAGGATAGTGATCAGCCTTTCTTTGGGATCGCGTATCGTACGGGCTGCCATTATTGCGGGAATGGCGCAGGCCATCCCGCTGATGAGCGGCATCACGGAGCGGCCGTTCATCCCTGACCTGTTCATGATACGGTCCGTCAGGAAGCTGATGCGTGCCATATACCCCGTATCTTCCAGGATGCTGATAAAGAAAAAAAGTATGGCGATCTGGGGCACAAATACCACGATGCCCCCAAGCCCGGCAAGGATGCCGTCAGTGATGAGGCTGCTGTACCACTGTCCTTCCGGTAAGATGCTTCCTGCCCGGTCCGTCAGGGCTGCAAAGCCGGATTCTATCCAGTCCATAGGGAATGCTGCCAGCCAGAAAATGGCCTGGAAAACGACAAAAAGCACCGCCAGCATAATAAGGTAGCCCCAGACGGGATGTAGCAGCCACCTGTCTATGGACTGGCTGGCTGATTTTTTATCGCTCCCGGCTTCCCGGGTGACGGCCAGGGCAAGAATATTGTCTATTTTCCGGTAACGCTGCAGGATATCCTGCCCCTGTATGGAAGCAATGCTGAGGCTATGGTCCCGGATATACTGCCCGAGCCATTCCTGCTGGGATTCTGTAAGGTAGCCCGAAATATGGATATTGTTGAGGGAGAGCAATGCAGCGTACCGGTTACGGAGCCGGAGCTCCCCGGCTATCGTATCCAGGTGCTGGCTGAGCTCCGGGTGCGTTATAAAGGCCGGATGTGCCAGCCTGGACCGGTGCAGTTCCCGTATTGCGGCCTTTAATTCCTTGATCCCTGTATTTTTACGGGGATTGACGGTGACCACAGGGACGCCCAGCTCCAGGCTGAGCTGCTGCGTATTGATCAGGATGCCTTTCTGTGCTGCGATATCTGCCATGCTGAGGGCCAGGACCACCGGGAGATCCAGGTCCATGATCTGCGAGCAGAGCAGGAGATTGCGTTTCAGGTTGGAAGCATCCGCTATGACCACAACAATAGCGGCTTCTGCTGTATTATTATGCTGTACAAGCACTTCGTGAGCCACAATTTCATCCTCGCTTTTGGGATACATACCATAGATGCCGGGCAGGTCTGTCACCATAGCGGAAAGCCCTTCTATATCCGTATGCCCGTATATCTTATCTACCGTAACGCCAGCGTAATTACCCACTTTCTGGTTCAGCCCGGTCAGCGCATTGAAGAGGGATGTCTTTCCGCTGTTGGGATTACCGGCAAGGATGATATTTATTGTATTGGTGCTCATATCTACAGCCTGCAAAGATAGAATTAATAATCTTTCGGGAGGTCTTGTCATATTTGTTTTACAAATCCCGGAAGGCGACAGGCAGATAAGGGTATTGCTATTGTACAGGATATTTATTTTCTTTAAATTAGCGCACTTGAAAACCATTCAACTATGACACCAAATGAAATAAGAGAGCTCGCACTGAAAGGGGCTAAGCAAAAAGCCGATTCTATCGTGAAAAATCTGATTGATAAGGCCAGCACAGGTATGACATCATTGACAATAAGCACCGCAGAGGTCCCGGAACTGGTCTATAAAGAGCTGGAATCAAGAGGATTCGCTATCAGTAAGCAAAAAAGCAGCGGAAATTACACTATCAGCATTTAGATATAAAGAGCCGGAAGGCTCTTTTTTATTCCGGATATACCGCCGGAAATTTTACGGCAGGGAGCCTGCTGCCCTTTATAGAGAGCGGCAGTGTAAATATATTAAATACGCAAATTCACGTTAATTCGTTATTTTCGCTTGTCTTTTAAAGCATTTTAAAACTATTGAAGCCATATGTTGCTGTCCGTAAAGAACTTGAAAAAATATTATGCTACCCAGAAGGCTGTGGATGATATCAGCTTTGATATAGAAGAAGGTTCCATCTTTGGTTTGCTGGGTCCCAATGGTGCGGGTAAAAGTACCCTGCTGAGAATGATAACCGGTATCTTTTATCCTGATTCGGGAGAGATACTGTTCAGGGGCGAAGTGTTTGACCAGCGGAAGCACGCGGGAGATATGGGCTATATGCCGGAGGAGCGCGGACTGTACAAGAAAATGAAGATAGGAGAGCAGGCCCTGTATCTGGCCAGATTGAGAGGGCTGGACGCAACGGTGGCGGAGCAAAGGGTCAGGGAATGGTTTGACAGGCTGAATATGACCACCTGGTGGAATAAAAAGGTGGAAGACCTCAGCAAGGGAATGGGGCAGAAGCTGCAATTTGTGACCACCGTTGCGCACAATCCTAAATTACTGATCCTTGATGAGCCCTTCAGCGGGCTGGATCCCGTCAATGCCAATATATTGAAAGATGAGATCTTCAGGCTGGCGAAAGAAGGTACTACTATTATTTTCAGCACCCACAGGATGGAGCAGGTGGAGGAGATCTGTGACAAGATCGCCCTGGTCAACCTGGGAAAGAAAGTTATTGACGGCAGCGTCAAAGATATCAAGCAGCAGTATAAGGAAAATAAATACAGGGTGCATTTTCACCGGACGGACGTCCTGCCGCCGGATTTTGTAGAGGTGTACGACACTTTTGAGACCGGCTTTGTATTTAAAATGAAAGAAGCAGGCACCACTAACCAGCTTTTACAATATTACATCAGTAAAGGTATTGATATCAGCGGCTTTGAAGAGATACTTCCCGGCCTGAACGAGATCTTTATCCGGCTGGTCGAAGATACGAATGTGGCGAGGGCATTTGAAAAATAAGAAGTATGCAAGATATAGATATTTTAAGGGATGTGCTGCTGCAGGCCGTGCGGCAGGCAGGCGCCCTTGTGCTGGAAAAATTCAACGCATCTTTTGAGATAGCTTTCAAGGATAGTATCAATAACCTGGTAACGGAAGTGGACCAGGCCTCAGAACGCCTGATCACGGAGATCATCAGGAGCAGCTTCCCGGATCACGGTATCGTGGGTGAGGAATACGGCAACAGTGAAGCTGCCTCTCCTTATCAATGGTATATAGACCCTATAGACGGGACCGTTAACTTTGCGCATCACGTGCCTTTGTGCTGTGTGAGCATTGCCCTGGCCTACGAAGGAACGGTGCTGCTGGGTGCCGTGTATAATCCTATGATGAATGAGCTGTTTTTTGCAGAGAAAGGAAAAGGCGCTTATTTCAATGACAAGCCTATCAGCGTCAGCGCCAAAGCAGATCTGCACAAAGCATTCCTGGTGACGGGCTTCCCTTATGTTTTCCAGGAGGACGCGCTGAATATCTTCGGTCATTTCCTGAAAATGGAGCTGCCCATACGCAGACTGGGCTCCGCGGCCCTGGATCTCTGCTGGGTCGCTGCGGGGAGATTTGATGCGTTCTGGGAGAATAGCCTGCAGCCTTATGATATCGCGGCAGGCACGCTGATCGTAAAAGAAGCGGGAGGGAAGGTGACCGATTATACAGACCGGGAGATCAATGTGGACGGCAGGCAGGTGCTGGCAAGCAACGGCCATATCCACGAAGCGATGATCCGTGAAATTCAAAAAGCAATACAGTGACAGACCAGATGATACAGCTTAAAGTTATTAATAAATCCGGGCACGCGTTGCCTGCGTACCAGACACCGGGCTCGGCAGGTATGGATATATATGCTGACCTGGAGGCCAGTGTGACCGTGGCGCCCCTGCAGCGGGTGATAATTCCCACAGGGCTGTTCCTGGAGATCCCCCCGGGCTATGAAGTACAGATACGGCCGCGTAGCGGCATGGCCATTAAAAACGGTATTACGGTGATCAATGCGCCTGGCACTATAGACAGTGATTACAGGGGAGAAGTAAAGGTAGGGCTTGTCAACCTGTCCGATGCTCCCTATACGATCGGGAATGGAGAACGTATTGCCCAGATGGTGCTTGCAAAGCACGAAATCGCCGTATGGCAGGAAGTGGAAACCCTTGAGGCTTCTGACCGCGGGGCAGGAGGCTTTGGGCATACGGGTACTAAAAAGTAAAGGCACTATTATGAAGAAGATTGCAGTTTTGACTTCCGGCGGCGATGCTTCCGGTATGAATGCGGCTATTCGCGCGGTAGTCCGGACCGGCTTATATCACGGACTGGAGGTATTCGGTATCAGGAGAGGTTACCAGGGATTGATAGAAGGGGATGTTTTCCGGATGGCTACCACGGACGTTTCCAACATCATTCAGCGTGGCGGCACCATCCTGAAGACGGCCAGGAGCCAGGAATTTACCACCCCGGAAGGCCGCAGTAAGGCTTGTAAGCACCTGCAACAGCATGGCATTGAAGGCCTGGTGGTCATAGGCGGAGACGGGTCTTTTAAAGGCGCACGGGAGCTGGCGGCAGAATGCCCGCACCTGAGGGTCATCGGCATACCCGGTACGATTGATAAGGATATTGTGGGAACGGATTATACAATAGGGTTTGATACGGCTGTAAATGCCGCCGTGGAGAATATTGACCGTATCAGGGATACGGCAGAATCGCATGACAGGCTGTTCATTATTGAGGTAATGGGCAGGGATGCCGGCTATATCGCCCTGAACTCCGGTATTGCCTGCGGCGCGGAAGATATCTTTGTGCCGGAGGAGCATACCAGTATCAGCGACCTGATCAAGAATCTCCGCTATGATAAAAAACGCCGGAAGCTGGTGCGTATCATCGTGGTGGCGGAAGGAGATGAATATGGCGGTGCTGAAAAGTTCAGTGAGCTGATACAGAAGCGCTTCCCCGGCTGGGAAGTGCGTACCGCTATCCTCGGACACCTGCAGCGCGGAGGCAGCCCTACCTATTTTGACCGGGTCCAGGCCAGCAGGATGGGCTATGCGGCAGTGAACAGGTTGCTGGAAGGCGGTAATAATGAAATGGTCGGCCTTCAGCAGGGCAATATTGTCCATATCGGATTTGACCAGGCCTGTAAGAAAAATAAGCCTATGGACCTGGGCCTGCTGGAGATGGCTATGGTATTGTCTTCCTGAGCTCGCGGAACGGGGCGTTGCGCCGATGTTGTCCGCACGTATCGGAAATTACTTTATACAGGGACTGCCCGGGAACGGAACAGTCCCTTTTTTATGTTGCCTGCACCATATCCCCCATAAATGGGGGCGCCGGACCTGAGAAGTTTTTATATCTTTAATGTATGAAAATATTAAAGCCCTTATCCGGGATCCTGCTGTGGAGCTGCTGGTCTTTGATGCTGGTTGCACAGACGGGCAATTTCAGGCAGCTTAGCATCCAGGAAGGTCTGGTACAGTCACAGGTGAGAGGCTTTGTGCAGGATCAGCGTGATTTTATGTGGATCGCTACCTGGGGCGGGCTTACCATCTACGACGGGACGGAGTATGAATATATAACCAAGGAGAACGGGCTGAAAGATAATGCCGTTCAGAGCTTATTCAAGCAATCCAATGGCACTATATGGATCGGATCCCTGAATCATATTGCTTACTATGACGGCAAGACCGTAAATGACTTTTCCGTTTCCCTTG
Organism: Edaphocola sp.; assembly: GCA_037190225.1. Lineage (GTDB taxonomy): Bacteria > Bacteroidota > Bacteroidia > Chitinophagales > Chitinophagaceae > MKSF01. The sequence continues at coordinate 26,317 of JBBCJL010000001.1, forward strand.
ATACCTTCGGCGTCAACAATGGCCTGGATTACCGCTTCTTTGAGTATAGGAAGCAGCTGTACCTTATCAGGTCCGGGTGCCTGTTCCGGAAGGATAAGGAAGGATTTGTGCCGCTTATTGTCCGTAAGGACCTGCATCTCGTCAACGGTTATTTTATAGATGGCGATCAGCTGTACCTGCTGATGGTAGATAAGGGTATAATGCTGTATGAGCCCGAGCAGCGCAGGCTGTCCGCTGTGCACGATGCTGTGCCCGGTATGCTTTTCCTGTATGTTTATGATCAGGATAAAGATAAGGGCATATATAAGGTCCATACGAACCAGGGCCTTTATAACTTCAATATCCGCGAAAGGCATTTTGAACGGGATGCCGTATTGAGCGGCCTTTCTCATGGGAAGATGCTATATAGCTATTACAGGGATAAGAAGCGTAATGAATGGCTGAGCACTTCGGATGGCGGTGTATATCATATCCGGCAGGATGGCGAAGTGCTGTATTATAACGCAGCTTCGGGCTTCTCAGGCATGGAAGTGTTCAATATCAGGGAAGATAACCAGGATAATATCTGGCTGAGCACCAACGGGGACGGGATCTTCAGGTATAACTACGGCCCGTTCTCCTTTTATGAAAAGAACAAGTTCTTCAACGGGGAGCTGATAACGGATGTCAGGTACCTGGCGGGTCAAAAAAAATTATACATAGCTACTCACAAGGGCACTTTATATGAAACGGCGGTGGGAACGGTGCTGGATTTTAAAATAAAGCAACGCTTCCCGGCAATCCTGAGCCTGGATGAGGACAGGAACGGGACCTTGCTGATCCTTACACCTGCTTCCGGTGTGTACGCATTGGAAAAAGGTAAGGTCCAGCGGCGGATCTTAGGGGTAAAGGAGAGTGGATCGCTGTGGGCTTACGCTGTCTTTGAAGACCTGGAGGCCATACTGCTGACCAGCAAGCTGATGATCAAAAGAAACGGGACCTGGGAAAAGAGCGCTTTCGTTCCTGTTCAGGGCGGGACCGTCCTGCGTTTCATTGACAGGGAGCATATTGCCATAGGGACCCAGAATGGTGTTTCCCTGGTAAATATCACCAGTCACCGGCTCACCCGCACTATCGCCAGGGGATCGTCCATATATGATATTATCGTGCAGGATAAGCTGCTGTATATAGCCACCGATGACCGAGGGCTGCTCATCTACGGCCTGGAGGACGGCGCTATGAACGTGCTGGATAAAACGAGGGGTCTGAGCTGCAACTTTGTCTATAATATGATGCTGGAAGGTGATGAGCTGTGGCTGGGAACAGGATGCGGGATTGATAAGCTGCATATTAAGGATGCGGGGCAGTACCGGATACTGAATTACAGCACGATTTACGGGTGGGGCGCCATAGAAGCCAATGGCGGGGCTATAGAAAAGGCAGGGTCACAGGTCTTTATGGGCGCTAACTACGGATTATATCATATCAATACGGAAGAAGAATACCTGTCTGACTTCACACCCAAGATCATCCTGAAGGATATCCTGGTCTTCTCCCAGCACAGGGACCTGTCCGGGTATTCGGATGAGCACCTGTACAATGGGCTGCTGCCGCTTAACCCTGTTTTTCCCGCGGGGTTTACGCACCTGACCTTCAACGTCAAGTCCGTGATGCTCGGCGTGGATAAGATCAGGTACAGGTACGAGCTGGAAGGAGGGAGCGATGGGAATGTGTATGAGACGGAACAGTCACAGATCGTTTTTACTAACCTGTCCCCGGGCAACTACAGGCTGAAGGTATGGTCCACGAACTCTTACGGCCAGTGGGGGGATACCTATTACTATTATGATTTCGAGATACAGACCCCTTTTTACCAGAGCTGGTACTTCCGGGTTGCCGTACTGTTCTTCGGCCTGTCGCTCTATTTCCTGGCGCTTTATTACCTGAACAAATTAAAGAACAGGCGAAAGGAAAGAGAGGAGCAGCTGAAGCTGGCGGAGCAGGACAGGGTAAAGCAGCGGACCGCGGAGGATTTCCATGATGAGATCGGTAATAAGCTGACCAAGATCAACCTGCTTTCTTCTATGGCGCGCTCCAAAGCCGGGGATGCCGGCGATATACAGGATATCCTGGGCCAGCTGCAATACCAGACCCAGTCTTTGTATAAGGGCGCGAAAGATATTATCTGGTCGCTGCAGCCCCAGAGCAATTACCTGCATGAGATCGTGGACAGGATGGTGTATAATGCGGAGGAGATGGTGCAGTTGTCCGGCATAGCGCTGAAGGTGGAAAGGGTCTTTTGTGATGATATGGATATGGACCGCTACAATGCCATCAAGACCGAAGATGAGGTCAGCAGGAATATGATCCTGATCTTCAAGGAGATCTTTAATAATATTACCAAGTATTCCCGGGCCTCCGCTGTTACCTTCAGCATACGGATCAGCGACCATCAGCTGATATGCCGGGTAACGGACAATGGCGTGGGATTTGATATGCTGCAGGATAATAAGCTGGGCAACGGCCTTAATAATATACGGCGGAGGGCCGGGCGCATTCATGCGCACCTGCAGATACTTTCCGCCCCCGGCAAGGGTACGGAGATCATCTTCCTCATGGAGCTGAACGCGGGAAGATAAGCTGCCTGTACTGGAAGTAGCGGCTTTCCTTTACCGGGTAGCGCGGATTCCTAAGAATATGGTAAGAAGGAATTGCGTGTGCCTATTTGCCCTAACTTTGTATAGTATGTTTAAACTTAACAGTCAATATGAGCCGGCCGGTGATCAGCCGAAAGCTATTCAGCAGCTGGTGGACGGCGTGAATAACGGCGAAGAGCACCAGACCCTGCTGGGCGTCACCGGATCGGGAAAAACATTTACGATAGCGAATGTGATAGCCCGCACCCAGCGGCCCACGCTGGTGCTGACCCATAACAAGACCCTTGTTGCCCAGCTGTACGGGGAGCTGAAGCAGTTTTTCCCGGACAACCTGGTAGAATATTTTGTGTCCTACTATGACTATTACCAGCCGGAGGCCTATATCCCAACCTCCGATACCTATATAGAGAAGGACCTGGCCATCAATGATGAGCTGGAAAAGCTCCGTTTAAGGACCACCAGCGACCTGCTGAGCGGCAGGAGGGACATTATTGTCGTAGCATCTGTGAGCTGCATCTATGGTACGGGTAACCCGTTCGAATATGAGAACAGCATCGTCCGTATCAACGTAGGGGATGAGATCAGCAGGAACAGCTTCCTGCATAAGCTTGTCAATGCGCTGTACCAGCGAAGCCAGGGAGAATTCGAGAGGGGCACCTTCCGGGTAAAGGGAGACACGGTGGATATCAATCTCCCGTATGTGGACGCGGGCACCTATGCGCTTCGCATCACTTTCTTCGGCGATGAGATAGAAAACATTGAAACGTTTGAGCCGGCTACGGGAAAGCGTATCCTGAAGCTGCAGAACGCGGCTATCTTCCCCGCTAATATGTATGTGGCTCCGCAGGGGCAAATGCAGCAGATCATGCATGAGATACGGCAGGAGATGACAGCGCAGGAGCAATATTTCCTGGAGAACAGCAAGCCCCTGGAAGCGCAGCGGATCAGGGAAAGGGTCTCCTATGACCTGGAGATGATACAGGAGCTCGGGTTCTGCAGCGGTATTGAGAACTATTCCCGCTTCCTGGACAGGAGGAAGCCGGGAGACAGGCCTTTCTGCCTGATAGATTATTTTCCCAGGGATTTCTTGCTGGTGGTGGACGAAAGCCATGTGACCATCCCGCAGGTAGGCGCTATGTATGGCGGTGACCGGTCCCGTAAGCTGAACCTCGTGGAGTTCGGCTTCCGGCTTCCGAGCGCGCTGGACAACCGGCCCCTCAATTTCTATGAGTTCGAAAGCCTGCTGAACCAGGTGATCTATGTATCGGCCACCCCCGGAAGCTATGAGCTGGAAAAAACGGAAGGCGCGTTCATTGAGCAGGTGGTACGCCCCACAGGCCTGCTGGATCCGCCTATTGAGGTCCGTCCTTCCATCAACCAGATAGATGATCTGCTGGAGGAGATCGACCAGCGGGTGAAGCGTAATGAGCGGGTATTGGTGACTACGCTTACCAAGAAGATGTCGGAGGACCTGGACCAGTACCTCAAAAGGATCAATATCAATTCCAAATATATTCACAGCGGGGTGGACACCCTGGAACGTGTCGAAATATTAAGGGACCTGCGCTTAGGCAATATTGACGTGTTGGTAGGCGTCAACCTGCTTCGGGAAGGACTGGACCTGCCGGAAGTGACGCTTGTTGCCATCCTGGACGCGGATAAGGAGGGCTTTCTGAGGAATTTCCGTTCCCTGACCCAGACCGCCGGCCGTGCTGCCCGTAATGCCAATGGCTGCGTGATCTTTTACGCGGATAAGATTACGGAGAGCATGCAGCGGACGATGGAGGAAACGGAGCGCAGGAGAGCGATCCAGATCGCTTATAATGAAAAGCATGGCATCACGCCTACAACGGTCAGCAAATCGGTAGCGCAGATAATGGAGCAGACCTCGGTGCTGGCTATAAAAGGTATAGATGAGCAGGCGGCGGTTTCGGCTGCCAATTATTATACGGACCCTGTCAGCCAGGTGGCAGCGGAAGAGCAGGTGGAGTACACTTCAAAAGCTTCGCTGCAAAAAGAGATCGGCAGGATCAGGAAAGCTATGGAGAAGGCCGCCAAGGATATGGATTTTATGGAAGCTGCCAGGTTACGGGATGTTATGTTCGATATGGAGAAAAAGCTCGGGCAGCTATGATGCCTGAGCTTTTTTTTCCGGCACCGCTATAATATACACGAATGGGGAGGTATAGACGCCCCTGTCAGGCCCCAGAAGCCTGGTGATGACATTCATCCCTCTGGCGGCCATGTTCTTGAAGCTGCCGGAATAATGCGTGTCCCAGAAGGCGCTCCTGTAGATGAGCGTGTAGCCTTTAGATGTTATGATCCGTTTGTAATCGGATTTCTTCAGCAGGTTTTCCTGCCACATCCCGGATTCCGGGTCGCAGGTATTGGTATAGAACCTGGACGGGTCCGGCAGTATTTTCCGGTCCCGGAACGCTATGACGGCCTTTTCCAGGTCCTGCATAGCAAGTCCCCTTGTTGCTTTGGATAGTACGGACAGGTCGGCGTCACTGATCTCCGGGAAGATATCTTTGATGATCTTGCCGCGCTGGGGCAGGTACAGCTTTTCAAACTTCCGGTGCACGTAATAGTGGAAAGCGTACATTAAGGGGTTATAATAGTTGGCAGTGGTGGAGAAATACAGTATCGCCTGCGGCTGGGCCGCTGCCATGCTGCCGTAAAAATCATCAAGATCATAGATATGCTCTATCACATTGCGGCTCAGGATGATGTCACACTGCACCTGGTGCTGTTTCATGTATTCAATGGCGTACTGATGGTCGCCGCATATGAAATGATCGATCTTTATATCCAGGAAAGCGGCAACGCTGCGGGCTCCTTCCATCATCCTGGGCTCTATATCATCATAGATCACCGCTTTGCATCCTATCATACTGGTCAGCAGGTACAGGCTTCCCATCCCTGCGCCATATTCCATTACCACCACGTCTTTCCAGTCCTTCCCGGTCATCCTGATACCGTCACAGAGCATGATCGCGGCGGTCTGAACGGAGAAGTACAGCCGGTCTATATGCCTGTCCCTGTAATAATTCTTGGCAAAATCAGGCATGCTGATCGTATCTACAGGGAGGGACAGCAGCCGTTGATATAATACATTGGCCTGCTCATTGATCAATGTGGATAATTCATCTTTGGGTTCTACAAATACATTCATATGACGCCGGAGGATTCAAAGAAAAATGAATGTAGCAGCGACTACATTCATTTTTCTTTGAAGTGTTATTGTGTTATTATACGATTTAACTATTTTCTTTGGGCATTTTTTGCTTCGATGCTTAAAGTCGCGTGGGGTACTGCCCTTAATCTTGCCTTGTCGATCAGCTCGCCTGTCACCCTGCACACACCATATGTCTTGTTCTCTATACGTATCAATGCTTTTTCAAGATGGTTGATGAACTGTATCTGACGGCCGGCCAGCTGGGATATCTGCTCTCTTTCCATTGCCCCGCTGCCATCTTCCATGTGGTTGAATTTGTTATCGGTATCGGCTGTTCCCGCGTCATCTTTCCTGGTAATAAGTCCCTGCAGATACACTAATTCCTTTTTTGCTTTTTCCATTCTGGAAAGGATCAGCTCCCTGAATTCATTCAGCTCCTCGTCACTGTATCGTTTTTTCAGTACCTTGGTTTCCGGCTCATCAAGTATTGATTTCCTTTTAGGTGTAAACTCTTCCATTATATCTTCTTCGGTTTTCTTTTTGTTATCGCCAAGTTCTCTGAATGCCACAACTTCGCCTTTTTTCAATGTTTTCCTGGTATTCTTTTGTATAAACGCATCCGCAATTTCCTCTCTTGCAGATAATTGTGGAGGTGGCATCTCTACACTATCCTTTTTGGAGGCGCGTTTTTTAGGCTCTTCCCTGCTGCTTTTTTCAGTAGCCTTTGCGCTGCTTTTTACGACCGCTTTCTGCTCTTTTCTTTTTAAGTCCTCCGATACTTTTTTTGTTGCAGGTGCCTTTTCTTTAACGGCCGGCTGTGCTTTGGCTTTTTTAGCAGCGGGCTGTACTTTCTTAGCTGCGGGAACAACCTTATTAACCGGTTTCTTTTCAGCAGGTTTGGCTGCTGCCGTCTTTTTAGCCGGTGCTTTGGTCGTCTTTGCAGGTGCAGCCTTAGCCGGCGCGGGCCTGGAAGGTGCGGTTTTTTTAGCGGCTGTCTTTACAGTTGCTTTGGCTGCTTTCTTAACCGGTACTGTTTTTTTGACAGCGGCTTTTTTTACCGGGGTCACTTTCTTAGGCGCTGCTTTAGGCGGAGTTACTGGTTTCTTTGCTGCTGCTGCTTTGGAAGTCTTCTTAACTGCTGCTGCCTTTTTGGCCGGTGCTTTGGCTTTTGCGGGTGCCTGAACAGCTTTTCCGCTGGCTTTTTTGGCAGCCGGGGCTTTTGCTGCCACCTTTTTGGCGGCGCTTTTTACTGTTTTTGCAGCAGCAGTCTTTTTAGTCGCGGTTTTAGAAACTGTTTTTGATTTTGCAGCCATGACTATTATTTTTTGATAATTAGTACTTTTATTTGATGATCGTCTACTTCAATTTCTGATGCACCACTAAGAGTTTCATGTGTTAATAAAATCTCATTAGCAAGAATCTCGGAGCGAATATAATCATAATATTTTAAGATTGCTACTTTTATCTCTTCATATTCTTCGATTTTTACATCTATTTTATCCGTTAAATTCAAATCTTTATCCTTTCTGATCTTCTGAATACGATTTACTACTTCTCTCGCTATGCCTTCGTGCTTCAGATCATCTGTAATAGTGATATCCAGGGCTACCGTGAGGCTGCCCTTGGAGGCCACGGACCAGCCCGGAATGTCCTGCGCCAGCACTTCTACGTCCTCTATGGAGATATCTGTATTTTCGTTATCTATTTCCAGGGTTATATAGCCGTTTTGCTCCAGTGCGGAAATCGCTTCCTGGTCCAGCGCGGTCAGGAGCTGGGCGGCCGCTTTCATTTTACCGCCTAATTTGGCTCCCAGGACCTTAAAATTGGGCTTTATCTTTTTGTTAATAAAGTTGTTCCTGGCATCGAGGAACTCGATTTCCTTAATATTTACCTCGGAAAGGATGATATCCGCCACATGCATTACCTGGTCACGGATGGTATCGCTGATGACCGGTACCAGGATCTTCTGGAGGGGCTGGCGTACCTTGATATTCACTTTCTTCCTGAGGGACAGCACCAGGGAGGAGATATCCTGCGCCAGCTGCATCTGCTCTTCCAGGTCCCGGTTCACCAGCGATGGGTCGCTTTCCGGGAAATCGGTATGATGGATGGACTGGTGCGGGTTCCTGCCGGTGATATTATTCAGGTTCTGGAACAGCCAGTCGGCGAAGAACGGCGCTACCGGCGCTATCATCAGCGCCAGGGTTTCCAGGCATTCATACAGGGTCTGGTAGGCGCAGATCTTGTCGTGGCCGTAGTCCCCTTTCCAGAAACGGCGGCGGGACAGCCTCACATACCAGTTCGACAAGTGCTCATCCACAAACGTTTCGATGGCCCTGCCCGCCTGGGTAGGTTCGTAGTCATCCATAAAGGCATTGACCCTGGCTACCAGCGTATTTAAAGAAGACAGGATCCAGCGGTCCATTTCCGGGCGTTCCGCTACCGGGATAGTGGCCTCCTTATACGCGAAACCGTCCACATTGGCATATAATGCGAAGAACTGGTACGTATTATATAAGGTACCGAAGAATTTTCGTTGTACTTCCCTGATACCCTCAACATCAAATTTCAGACTGTCCCACGGCGATGCGTTGGTAATAAGGTACCACCTGGTGGCATCCGCACTGTATTGCTCTATGGTCTCGAACGGATCAACGGCATTGCCCAGGCGTTTGCTCATTTTATTGCCGTTCTTGTCCAGCACCAGGCCGTTGGCTATAACGGACTTGTAAGCCACCCCGGGATAGCGGGTATCATCGGCCTTTATGCCGTTTGCTTTTAAGACATCCTGGATGGAATCCTTTAATAAAGCGCCGAGAGCGTGCAGGGTGTAAAACCAGCCGCGGGTCTGATCCACGCCTTCCGCTATGAAATCAGCAGGGTAATTGTCCGCGAATTTCTGATGGTTCTCGAAAGGGAAATGCCATTGCGCGAAGGGCATAGCTCCGGAATCGAACCACACATCTATAAGGTCTGCTTCCCGGCGCATAGGCATTCCGCTGCCGGAAACCAGCACGATATCATCCACATAAGGGCGATGCAGGTCTTTTGTCGCTGCTTCAATGTCGGTATCCGGGGGCATGATACCCGCTTCTATGGCTTTTTGCAGCTCTGCCTTTAATTCCGCAACGGAGCCGATACATTTCTTTTGCCCGTCCTCGCTGGTCCATATGGGCAGCGGGGTGCCCCAGAAGCGGCTGCGGGAGAGGTTCCAGTCCACCATATTCTCCAGCCAGTTCCCGAAGCGGCCTTCTCCTGTCGCCTGCGGCTTCCAGCGGATGGTCTTATTCAGCGCCACCATTTCCTCTTTTACCGCCGTGGTCCGGATGAACCAGGCGTCCAGCGGGTAATAGATGATGGGCTTGTCCGTTCTCCAGCAGTGAGGATAGCTGTGCTCGTATTTCTCTACTTTAAAAGCCTGTCCTCTTTGCTTTAAAGCTACGCTGATGTCAACATTCACATCGGCATAGTCTGCTTCATTCTTATAATCCTTAACATATCTGCCGCTGTATTCACCGGTGCCTTCCACGAATTTGCCTTCACGGTCCACCAGGCAGATGATACCCAGGTTGTTGGCCCTGCCTGCTTTATAGTCGTCTGCTCCGAATGCCGGCGCGGTATGTACGATACCCGTACCATCCTCCGTGGTAACAAAATCACCGGTGATGACACGGAAAGGGTCTCCGCCGCTTAATTCCGGCCTGTTGCTTTCAAAGGGCAACAGCTGCTCGTAGCGTATGCCTTCCAGCTCTTTGCCGGAAAACCGCGCCAGGATCGTCCAGGGTGCCGCCTGTCCCTTTTCTCCCGTGTAGTCTTCAAAAGAGGTATTTTCACCTTCCGCTTTCAGGTATCGGGATAGCAGATTTTCCGCAAGGATGATCACCTGCTGCTGTCGCGTATAGGGATTGACGGTCTTTACCACGCAATAGGTGATCTTAGGTCCGACGGTCAGGCCGAGATTGGAAGGTAAGGTCCAGGGAGTGGTGGTCCAGGCCATAAAGTAGGCGTCTTCACCGCCGGTAGCCTCGAACAGTCTTTTGCTGGCTTCGTTCCGTACGGCCTTGAATAAGACGGTGGCCGAGGTGTCCTTGACATCCCTGTAGGTACCGGGCTGGTTCAGCTCGTGGGAGCTGAGACCTGTGCCGGCAGCCGGGGAATAGGGCTGGATGCTGACGCTTTTATACAGCAGGTCCTTGTCGAATAATTCCTTCAGGGCCCACCATAAGGATTCTATATAATTATTCTCGTAAGTAATATAAGGATTGTTGAGGTCCACCCAATAGCCCATTTTCTGGGTCAGCTCATCCCATTTGTCGGTGAACTGCATAACAGAGGTCCTGCATTTCAGGTTATAATCCGCTACGGAAATGACCTTCCCGATATCTTCCTTTGTAATGCCCAGCTGCTTTTCCACACCCAGCTCCACGGGCAGTCCATGGGTATCCCAGCCCGCTTTGCGTAAAACCTGGAAGCCTTTCATGGTCTTGTACCGGCATACCATATCCTTCAGTGTCCGGGAGATGACGTGGTGAATGCCCGGCATACCGTTGGCGCTCGGCGGTCCTTCGAAGAAAACGAATTGCGGCCGCCCGTCCCTGTTGGTGATGCTTTTCCTGAAAGCATCAGATGCTGCCCATTGTGCCAGGTACTCCTGCTCGATAGCAGGCATATTCAGGTTTTTATATTCTTTGTATGTAGATGACATAAGTAGTACGTGTTCGTGTTGTCTTAATTCTGAAGTGGTGCAAAATTAAATAAATTATGCCTATTATGACCAGGACACCGAAGTATTAATATGACACGGCTTTAAACAGAAAAGCCTTCCTGAATGATCAGAAAAGCTTTTCGTGTAAAAATATAAGGGAATACCTTATTGATTAATCATCTTCTCCGTCATCACCCGTAGCCTGGGTAGCATTGGTCTTTACCAGCGACATAAATTCCTTGGCCGGCTTGAAGGCCGGGATAAAGTGTTCAGGTATTTCTACGGCAATGTTCTTTTTTATGATACGTCCAATCTTTGCGGCACGTTTTTTTACTATAAAGCTCCCAAATCCTCTTACATATACAGCTTCACCATTTGCCAGCGATTCTTTTACCTCTTTGAAAAAAGACTCTAATGTAACCAGTACGTCTACTTTTGGTATGCCGGTGGAATCAGAAATTTTAGAAACCAGATCTGCTTTTCTCATAGTTAATATATTTAAGGTGATGATTATTATTGTAAAATATTATTAATTAACAGATTACAAAATTAAAACAATTTATTATTATAAAATTTAATACTTTGTTAATGACATGTGGATATGTATGATCTTGCAGGTTAATATAACGAAAGTACGATAACAGTATGTTAGTTTACAATATTTTATATAATATTTATAACGTTAACGAATTGAAATAATAATATATATTGCCATGCCCGCATTATTACAGGTCTGCAGGCCGGTATGAACCGTGGAACAGCGGCCCGGCGCCGGCTTATTTTACGATATCGGGCTAATAGTCCGCGGTATAGCCGGAAAATTGCCTGAATATTTTTATTTTTGTTCATTATACAATATTATATGAGTCAATCATCGAAAACTTATTGGGAAGACAAGGACCTCATAGATGCGTTCCGGCAGCCGCAATCCAGGGAGCGGGCGTTTACCGAGATCGTTAAGAAGTACCAGGAGCGGATCTACTGGCATATCCGGAGGCTGGTGGTCAGTCATGAGGATACGCACGATGTGATGCAGAATGTTTTTATAAAAATGTGGACTTATCTGGATAACTTCAGGGAAGAATCCAACCTATATACCTGGATATACCGTATTGCTACCAACGAGACCATCACTTTTATCGAAAAGGAGAAGAAACGCAAGTCAGTGTCCCTGTCGGACGGAGATACGGGGCTGGAGAATAAGCTATATGCCGAGAAGGGCTTCGATGCCAACAAGCTGGAATGGAAACTGCAGCAGGCCATACAGCGGCTGCCTGAAAAGCAGCGTATCGTATTTACGCTGAGATATTATGACGAGATGCCTTACGATGAGATGGCCGAAGTGCTGGAAACTTCGGCAGGAGCCCTCAAAGCGTCTTATCATCACGCGGTCAAGAAAGTGGAGGAATTTTTAAAAACGGATTTAAACTTCGGAGATAAATAGCAGTCTTAAGGGTATGAAAACAGAAAAGGATATATTGAATGAGCTGGAAAGCCTGGGTGCCGGGATGCTGCTGCAGCGGGTAGAGATACCCTTTACAGTTGCGGCCGGTTACTTTGAAGGCATGCCTGCGCATTTGATAAATGCCGTTTCCGCTGCTGTTGATCTTCCCGCCGGGGAGCCGCTGAAGGAGGAAGCTCAGTTCAGCGTGCCGGAGGGTTATTTTGAAGGGTTTGTGCATACAGTGCTCGCGGCCGTTAAGGCGGAGGAAGCAGCCGATGTCGTGCCTGCCTTCCCTCGTTTGGCTATGCCTTATATGATAGCCGATAAGGATTATTTCAATACCTTCGGTAAGCAGGTGTTGAACGTGATCAGCCAGGAGGAGCCTGAGCTTTCCCTTGCTGACAGGCACATGCCTTATGTGGCAGACAGCGCGTATTTCACAACATTCCCCGCATATATTACTGAAAGGGCGGCAGAGCAGGCTGCAGCTCCTGTATTGCTTGGCGCAGGAAGGGCCATGCCTTATGCGCTGCCCGAACGGTATTTTGAGCAGTCCGTACCTGTGATACCGGAAACGGACAGTACACCGGCAAAGGTTGTAAGCTTTGTGCCTCTTAAGAAGAAAAAAGCCTGGACCCAATGGGGGATTGCAGCGAGTGTGGCGCTTATGGTCACAGTCGGCCTGACATTATCAGGGAACAGGGATGCTGCCGGAGACGACTTTCAGCACAGTTCCATAGATGTACTCGCTGCCAATATTTCCAAAGAGTCCATTGACGAATATATCAACGTTCACCTGGATGATTTCGTTTCCACCAAGATGACGGCTTCGACGGAGCCGGAGAAAGCGGGGAAGAGAGATAAGGACAGGCAAATTCAAACCATTATTGAAAATATAACTACAGAAGATATAGATACATATCTTGATATCATAGAATAATATTGCGAATCATGAAAAAAATAGTAAACTCCGTATTCCTTTTTTTAATGCTTGTTGTTACGGGTGTTAAAATCTCCTCGGCGCAGGGGTTTGATAATATCAGGCAGCTTAAGCTGGAGATCGTATTACGGGAAATGAATCTGAACAAGGACACCGAGAAAAAATTCCTGCCCCTGTATACCAGGTACAGTGATGAGACGCTGGCGATCAAGAAGAAGCTTAAGACGCTGGAAGAAAGCACTGATAACAGCAATCCGCAGCGAAAGATCCAGGAAAGAGAGCAGTACAAGCAGCAGATACTGGATATTGAAAAAAGATATAAGGACCAGTTCCTGAGGATCATATCTCCCTCTGAGCTGGATAAGATGTACAAAGGAGAAGAGAAGTTCAAGCAAAAGCTGCTGGAGCTGAGAGCCCGGTAATACAATACAGGGTGAAAATAAATAAAGGCCGTAATTATATTACGGCCTTTATTTTATTCAGAGCGGTCTGGTGCCGTTCAGGCAGCCTTGGCCGTACGTGAATTTTTGGACAGCGCATATTGATAGGTCCCGAAAATGACCTGGGCAACTGCGATATTAACGAGAATGATATTGAAAAATAACAGGTTGCTGTAAGTGTCGTTCTGGCGGAAGGGTAATGCCATAAGGTAAGTAGTCATGAATCCGTTGAAGGAATAGCCGTAATAGCCGCCCAGGTACACACCTAAGTTGGATACGATCCAGAATACCAGGCTGCCGGATAGGGTATAGCCCAGTACAGGCAGGGGCTTGCCGGATCTCATGCCGCTGCCCAAAACGGCAAAGGCCGCCATACCGAGATATACGAAGACCTGGGAGATGCCGTAAAAGCCAAAGCCGGGCTGGGTAACTTCCAGATACAGATCGGATATGAACATGGTCAGTACAGGCACCAGGATGGAGAGGTACCGGTTGCGGAGCGCGTATCCCCCGAACAGTGCCAGCGCACCTACCGGGACGATGTGGAAATCCCCTATTTCAAAATTCAGTGTTCTGCAAAGTATTCCTGCGAGTATAAGTACGCCAAGGGTGAACTTTTGCTGGTTGTTGATCTGATTCATATGTTTCTTAATATTATTCTTGATACTACAAAGGTAAAAAATTAAACCAGCATGAAGGAAATATCATTTATAAAAATTATCAATAATTCCATAAAAAAGTATTGATAATATAAATTGTAGATTATAAACGGGTAAGCTGTTTAATTTTTGATTAATTTTGCGTCACAGTTTTTAAATCATACAACACATGCAAGAATTTGGCATTAAGAATTCATCCGCAGACCTGACTTCGTTAGGAATTCAAGCAGCTATTGCACACTGGAACCTGAATGCTCAGGCGCTTACCCAGCAGACACTGGATTTAGGACAGGGTGTATTAAATGACACAGGAGCGTTATGCGTAAATACCGGTAAATTCACCGGCCGTTCCCCCAAAGATAAATTCACGGTAAAGGATGCGCTCACTGAAAATACTGTTGACTGGGGTGATGTGAACATCCCGTTTGCTCCGGAAGCGTTTGATGCCCTTTATGATAAGGTTACTGCGTTTCTGGCTGGTAAGGAAGTGTGGGTAAGAGATGCCTATGCCGGGGCCGACCCGCAATACAGAATAAATGTACGTGTTGTGAATACTACACCATGGGCCAATCTTTTCTGTAATAACCTGTTCATCCGTCCTACGGAACAGGAAATTGTTAATTTTGCACATGACTGGCTGATCATCCAGGTACCTGAGTTCCTGGCAGATCCCGCAACGGATGGCACGCGCCAGGGGAATTTCACGATCGTTAACTTTACACGCAAGGTGATCCTGATCGGCGGCTCTGCCTATACGGGCGAGATGAAAAAAGGCATTTTCGGTGTCCTGAACTTTATCCTGCCGCATAACCACAGCGTATTGTCCATGCACTGCTCCGCGAACGAAGGTAAGGACGGTGATGTGGCATTGTTCTTCGGCCTGAGCGGCACCGGTAAGACCACCTTGTCCGCAGATGCCAACAGGGCGCTTATCGGCGATGATGAGCACGGATGGGCCGATGGTTCTGTCTTTAACTTTGAAGGCGGCTGCTATGCCAAGTGCATTGACCTGAGCGCGGAAAAAGAGCCGGAGATCTTCGGTGCTGTAAAGCCCGGCGCCCTGCTGGAGAATATCACCTTCTTTGAAGGTACCAACACCGTTAATTATGCGGATGGCAGCATTACGGAAAATACGCGTGTCGCCTATCCTATTGATTATATACCTAATGCAAAGGAACCTTCCTACGGAGGCAATCCTAAGAATATATTTTTCCTGACCTGTGACGCTTTCGGTATTTTACCGCCTATTTCCAAATTGACAAGGGAGCAGGCCATGTACCACTTTATTTCCGGTTATACTGCCAAGGTAGCCGGTACGGAAGTAGGTGTCACGGAGCCGCAAACCACCTTCTCTGCATGCTTCGGCCGGGTATTCCTGCCGCTGCATCCTACCAAATATGCGGAGCTGCTGGGTAAAAAGCTGGAGCAGCACTCTGATGTGAACGTATGGCTGGTGAATACCGGCTGGAGCGGCGGCAGCTACGGAGTGGGTCAGCGTATGAGCCTGAAGTACACCCGCGCTATGATCAACGCAGCCATCAACGGGGAGCTGGATAATGTAGCGTATGTGCCGCATGAGGTATTCGGGGTATTAAAGCCGCAATCCTGCCCGAACGTGCCTAATGAGATACTGGATCCCCGTGAAACCTGGGCAGATAAGGAAGCCTATGATAAAAAGGCCATAGAGCTGGCACAGCTGTTTGTACAGAATTTTGAAAAATATGCCGACCAGGCAAGCGAAGCCATTCTTTCAGCAGCACCCAGAACGGAATTGCTGGTAAAAGAATAAAGCAGGAGCAATCATGCAAATACATAAAGCGCTATCCCTAAGGGTAGCGCTTTTGCTATGGTATAAGACAGCTGTTATATGCCTCTCATCGACCCGGAATACGCCTTATTGTTTGTCAGAAGTGTGTCAAAAAAGCTGCCGTCCTTCTTATCTCCTGTGGTATGCACTACCTTTGGGCCCAACAAACATTTCTTCTTCTCTAATCCATTTTAAAAAGATGTCTTCTATGAAACATTCTACGAAGATGGTGGCGGTAGCGCTACTCCTATCCTCTTTCTTTCAGCTTAACGCGCAGGAAAAACATTTCAGGAATCTCAGGCAACTGACTTTTGGCGGCGATAATGCCGAGGCTTATTTCAGCCCGGACGGGACCAAGCTCACCCTCCAGATCACGCATCCTGCGAAAGGTGTGGCGTGCGATCAGATCTATATGTTGGACCTGTCCAAAGATGCCTACCTGCCGGAGGACCTGCAGCGCATATCTACGGGTACGGGAAGGACCACCTGCTCCTTCTTTATGCCGGACGGTAAGCATATCCTGTATGCCTCTACCCACAAAGGAGATCATTCCTGCCCGGTGCCGCCCAAATCCGAAAGCGGCAAATACTTATGGCCTATCTATTCCGATTACGATATTTATGTAGCAGACCTGAAAGGTAATATTGTCAGGCAGCTTACCAACGAGCCCGGTTACGATGCGGAAGCCGTGGTATCACCTGACGGCAAAAAGATCGCGTTTACCAGCACCCGGAGCGGCGACCTGGAAATATGGATCATGGATATAGACGGCAGTAACCTGAAGCAGCTGACCCACGGCCTGGGCTATGACGGCGGATGCTTCTTTTCCCACGACAGTAAAAAGCTGGTATTCCGCTCTTCCAGGCCCAAAACACCGGAAGAGATCAAGGAATACAAAGAGCTGCTCGCCCAGGGACTGGTGGCCCCTACCAATATGGAGATCTATACGATGAATATAGACGGTTCGGACCTGAAGCAGGTAACGAACTTAGGCAAGGCCAACTGGTCACCCTATTTTCACCCTTCTGATAAGAAGATCATCTTCTCCTCCAATCATCATTCTACCAGGGGATATGACTTCCAGCTCTTTATGATAGATATTGACGGGCAGAACCTGCAGCAGATCACCTGGGGCAGCGAGTTCAACGCTTTCCCTATGTTCTCTCCCGATGGTAAGAAGATCGTATTTTCCAGTAACAGGAACCCGGAGAAGCCTAAGGAAACCGACCTTTTTATTGCTGACTGGGTGGACAGCGATCCCGTGGAAAGAAGCAATACACAGCAGCTGAAGCGGCATATCTCTTACCTGGCCTCGGATGAATTACAGGGCCGCCTGACAGGGTCCGCCGGGGAAAAGAAAGCGGCGCAATACCTGGAACAGGAGCTGAAAAAGCTGAAGCTGAAGCCTTATCATAAGAACAGCTACCTGCAGCCCTTTACCTATAAGGTGCGTCTGAACCCGCATGATACCGTGAGCATTACCGAGAATTCCGGTACGAACGTGATCGCTTACCTGGATAACAAGGCCCCCAGGACGATCGTTATCGGGGCGCATTACGACCACCTGGGACTGAATGAGCATGGCCAGTCCCGGCAGCCGAATTCCAAAGGGCAGATACATAACGGCGCGGATGATAATGCCTCAGGTGTGGCAGCAGTTTTAGAGCTGGCGCGTATGCTCTCCCAAAACCAGTCCCGGGAAGAGGCCAACTACATCTTTGCCTTTTTCTCCGGGGAGGAAGACGGGCTGATGGGCTCCAAGCACATGGCAGAAACGCTCCGCGATTTGTACCCCAATGTTACGGCTATGATCAACCTGGATATGGTGGGTCGCCTGGATGCGGATAAGAACCTGATAATAGGCGGTGTCGGTACCAATCCCGGGTTCACCAGGATAGTGGAGCGCAATAAGCCAGCAGGATTTCATATCACGCTGGAGAATTCCGGTATCGGGGCATCAGATCATACTTCCTTTTTCCTGAAAGACATCCCGGTGCTGTTCTTCTTTACCGGCAGCCATACTGATTATCACAAGCCCAGCGATGATGAGGTGTCGATCAATTATTACGGTGTAAAGGCCATTACCGACTATGTATTCCGGGTTGCCGGAGAGCTGCAGGGCTATGAGCAGCTGGAATTTGTGAAGACGAAAGCGGATGCAGGTCGAAAGGCCGCCAAGTATAAGGTTACCCTGGGTGTCATGCCTGATTATGCGGAGCATGGCGACGGACTGCACATTGACGGTGTTACGGAAGGCCGTCCCGCAGACCTGGCCGGTATCCAGGCCGGCGATGTGATCACTAAGATCGGGGATTGCGAGATCAGGGATGTGTATAGCTATATGGAATGCCTGAGCGCACTGAATCCCAAGGATGTAAGAACCGTTACCTTTAAAAGGGACGGGAAGGAGCATAAGGCGGAAGTGACCTTCTGATAATATGATGCTCCCTGCCAGGGAGCAGTAGCAGATTTAAAGAAAGAACGAGGCTGCCTGAAATGGCTCTTGTTGAAATGTGGTATATATGGATAAACAGTCCTGTCAATATTCCGGCTTAACGGATAATGACAGGGCTGTTTGCTTTTTGTCATAGCGCTACATAAAAGGTGAAATGAGCCTGATGATCTTTTCCAGGATGATCTGCCAGCGGGAACGTATCTTCCAGCGTCTTCTTTCCAGCCTGTCGGCATCCTTCAGGTCGTTATAAAAATCGGCTGCAAGTCCCGAAGCTACATCCTTGTCATAGATCACGGCCGTAACCTCGAAGTTCAGGTCAAAGCTCCTGGTATCCAGGTTAGCGGTACCGATGCCTGCCAGGGTCTTATCTATGACGAACGTCTTGGCATGAACGAAGCCTTTCCTGTACAGGTATATTTCCACGCCGGCCTGCAGCAGCTCCTCGAAAAAGGAATGCGATGCAATGGTCACAAGCCGGGAATCACCCCTGCCCGGCACCAGCAGCTTCACTTTTTTGCCACTGAGCGCAGCTAGGACAAGCGATTCCTGCAGGGTAATATCGGGGATATAGTAAGGGGTGACCAGGAGTATTTCCTCCTGAGCTGAATTGATGGCGTTGACCAGCGCGTAAAGAATATTCGGCTTCTCTGAGTCCGGTCCGCTGGATATGATCTGGGCAAAGTTATCCATCGGCGGCCACTCCTGCTCCAGGGGGAAGTAAACATCATCCATTTCAAGGGATTCGCCGCTGCAGAAATTCCAGTCGGCCAGGAAGACCTGCTGCAGCGCAAAAGTGCTGTAACCGTTGATGAGGAGATGTGTATCACGCCAGAACAGCGGGTTGCTGCCGTTATTGATATATTTGTCGGCCACATTGATGCCGCCTACGAATGAGATCCTGCCGTCAATGACCACGATTTTCCTGTGGTTGCGGTAATTGAGCCGGTTGGCCAGCCCTATCAGCCTTATCCTGTTGAAAGGATATGCTTTTACACCATTGCTCCGCAGCTCACGGATGAATGCTTTCCGGATGCGCATGCTGCCGAAATCGTCATAGATAAAGCGGACCACTACGCCCTCCCCGGCCTTTTTTATGAGCAGCTCCTTAATGGTATTGCCGATGCCGTCATTTTCAAAAATATAATACTGGATGTGGATATGATGGCGGGCGGCTTCCATTTCGGCAAGCAGCCTGGGAAACTTTTCTTCCCCGTTCTGCAATACCTTCAGCTCCCAGTTAGGCATACATGGGTCGCTGCCCAGCAGCGGGTTGCTCAGCAGGGACAGGGTTTGCCGGAAGCGTTTCAGCTCCGGGTAGGGCTGTTCCGTCAATACGGTCTCAAGGTGCCGGATGTTGCGGATAAAGTCCTGCTTCAGGCGCTCATCTATTTTAAGCTTCTTATTGTATATTTTTCTTTTCCGGTAGTTGATCCCGAAGGACAGGTAAAAGATAGCGCCCAGGAGCGGCACAAATACGATCAGCAGCAGGTAAGCCAGCGTCTTGCTTACCGACCTTGTATCTATCAGGGCCCTGAAGCAGATGGCAGCGATAAACAGCGTATAAGCTATCTGTATTCCCAGAGACCAGTAAGGGTGGAGTTCAAACGGAAGAAAAGACATCATATACAGAACGGCAGGTTAATAAGGGCTATACCAGTTAAGCGGGTCCGGCATTAAAGACCGGGGAATGCTTAAAAGCGATAGGCAAGGCACAGGCCCATTCCCCTGATACCCGGTAGATTACCCGTGGCTTTGGCAGTAGAAGCGTTGGGGCCTACATTGGCATCGGCGGTGAAGTATTTATTATCTATTATTATATTACCCTTAAATTCCTCTTCAAATTTTTTGAAATCTTCAGGAGCTATCTGGTAATTATAGGCATTTAAATGCAGGTCCGAATGGGTGATATATGGGCCTAATATCCACCAGTCCAGGTAGAAGTTCCGGGGCAGGCGGAATTGTACACCCAATTGGAGCCCTATACCTATAGCATTATACCTGATGTCCATTGTCGCGCTCATAGGCTCTTTATCTATTTCAAAATTAATGGATGGGATATGGGCGCTGTAATTTTCTATCCTTCCGAAGAGGCCTAGGTAAAAGCCTTTATTATTCTGACCGGTGTAAAATCTCACCTCGGGCGTGAATACGTGCGCCCCGATGGTGGCTGAACGGAGGGCATTCTTTACATTGTCTTTCTGGTCATCGAGATCTGCTTGCTTATCCAGGAGGTTCAGCAGGGTATTACGCATGGGCAGCTTTCTTTGCGGCATCCACCTGTAGCCGAGGGCTGCGGAAAAATGCCGGGACAGCACCCGTTCATATTGTAAGGAAATATTACCCCAGAAAAGGGATGTAAGGTTGAGCTTGATGAAATTATCCGGGTATTCCGCAGTGCCGGTTCCGCTGCTCCTTTGATTTTGTAAGGAGTAATGCGCGGGGTCAGCAGCTGTTTCGTGAGCTTGCGCCTCCAGGCAAAGGCATGCGCACAGGCATAGTATGAAGTAAAATGCTTTGTTCATATATGTGGAAAATGATGTTGTACAAAAGTATAGCAATTAATCCGTTTGGATTTATATTTTATGAAAATATAATATCTTTACGGCAGTGCGGAAGCATTAGTCTTATAAATATAAATTTTATAAATGCTTCAAGACATCTTTTCTTTATGTAGTTTTGCAGTTCTGATTTTTTAATTAAAGAATATATATATAATATGTTTAGTAATTTAAGTGAACGTCTCGACTCGGCGATTAAGAATTTAAAAGGGCAGGGAAGTATTACCGAAATTAATGTGGCATCCACTATCAAGGAAATCAGAAGGGCTTTAGTAGATGCTGACGTTAACTATAAGATAGCTAAGGAATTCACAGACAGGGTAAAGGATAAGGCATTGGGAGAAAAGGTGCTCACCGCGGTATCTCCCGGCCAGCTGATGGTAAAGATCGTAAAGGATGAGCTGGCGGACCTGATGGGCGGAGATGCGGTGGAAGTGGACCTGACAGCCAAGCCGACCGTTATCCTGATAGCAGGTCTGCAGGGTTCGGGTAAAACTACCTTTACGGGCAAGCTGTCCCATTACCTTAAATCCAAAAAGAATAAGAAAGTACTGATGGTAGCGGCGGATATTTACAGGCCGGCGGCTATCAACCAGATACATGTGCTGGGAGAGCAGATCAATGTGGATGTGTATTCAGAGCCGGAAAACAAGGATGCTGTCAGTATCGCGCAGCATGCCCTGGCCAAGGCCAGAGCGGAAAATTACGGGGTGGTGATCATAGATACTGCCGGGCGCCTGGCCGTGGATGAGGTGATGATGACGGAAGTGAAGAATATCAAGGACGCGGTGCAGCCGAAAGAGATACTCTTTGTAGTGGATTCCATGACGGGGCAGGATGCCGTAAATACAGCCAAGGCCTTTAATGACAGGCTGGACTTTACAGGTGTGGTGCTGACCAAGCTGGATGGTGATACCCGTGGCGGTGCCGCGCTGACCATTAAATATACGGTCAATAAGCCCATTAAATTCGTATCCATGGGCGAGAAGCTGGATACGCTGGATGTGTTTTATCCGGACCGTATGGCGCAGCGTATCCTGGGGATGGGTGATATCATATCGCTTGTAGAACGCGCGCAGGACCAGTTTGATGAAGAGCAGGCCAAGAAAATTGAAAAGAAGATCCGTGCCAATAAATTCGATTTTGACGATTTCAAGCAACAGCTGAACCAGATCAAGAAAATGGGTAGCATCAAGGATCTGCTGGCCATGATACCTGGTGTGGGCAAAGCGATTAAAGATATAGATATCAGTGACGATGCGTTCAAGGGCATAGAGGCTATGATAGATTCTATGACCCCGGAAGAGCGGACCAATCCCGATATCATCACACCTTCCCGCCGCAAGAGAATTGCAAAGGGCGCAGGTAAGGATATCGCGGAGATGAATGCCTTTATGAAGCAGTTTGACCAGATGCGGCAGATGATGAAGCAGATGAATAAGTTTAAAGGTATGCCCGGCCTGGGTGGACTGGCCGGCGGCATGGGCGGTATGAAAATGCCGGGCGGCTTCCCTCCCATGGGTGGTGGCGTAAAGTAATATATATCATGTATCAACTATAAAAAAGAGCGCGGGCTTATACAGCCCGCGCTCTTTTTATAGTTGTTGTCATTGGCGCTTTTTGTTAGCTTTTGTCTTCTCCTTTTCCAGTTTGAAATCTATAGGTATCCGGTATACGAATCTTACCAGTGAGCCATCCCGGAGTGCCGGTTTAAAAGGAGGTAATAAGGATACAACTCTTATGGCTTCTTCCTCAAGACCTGCTCCCAGCTTATACTCTTCAACTTTAACATCGGATACGGTGCCGTCCTTTTCAACTATAAATAAGACCATTACCCGGCCCTGTCTGTTTCGATTCTTTGCTTTGGGAGGATATTGTAAGTGCTGTTCTATTATTTGTTTGTAACCCGGGGGAGGGATCGCTTTTCTTGTGTGCAGGTTTTCTGTAGTATCTCTACCATCCGGCGTATAGAACTTTTCTGACATCAAACTGTCATTCGCATAAAATGCCTGAACGGCTATTACTCCGTTAGGAAAATATTGTAACGACTCTCCCTCTTGCTTACTGTTTTTATAATAACTAATTTCCAGTATGGTACCATCCTTCCTGTAACGTGTTACCTTACCGTGCCATATCTTACGCTGCAGGTCATTGGAGTGAGCGATCGTGGTCAGGGTGTCATTGGTGAAATAAGTCAGGATTCCTGTATTGTCACCGGACGGCGAATGGAATACTATTTTTTTCCTGAATGCAGCCGAAGCGGTGTCACTTGTTTCCTTATTGTAAATGTCGTGGTAGGTGATCTCCGTCTGTTGAGCGTGGGCTGCCCGGAGCAGCAAAAAGGTTGCGATTGTCAATAGGTGCTTCATAGTCCTGATATTATAATAAGATTGCCGGAGATATATGTTACCGATACTGTAACCAGGGAGCAGAAAGCTATAGCAACTCTGGTTGCCCGCTGGTTTTTGGCTGCAAATTTAGCCGGATTTCTGACGGTAAAAAAATTATCACTTATATTGTCGTTCTTGTGTAAAATTTCCAATCCTTCTCCTTAATTTTATTGTGATACAATAGTTGGATATAATGAATGAATTATTGGAATCCATCATGTAATTTTATGCAAAAACAGTCTGTTACGCTTACAATGGCGGCAAAGGTAGCGCAGGTATGGCACAATGCAGCTGCTGCTCTCCGGTCCTGCAATCCGGTGCCTGATAAAGGCACTAAAATATTGAAAGCGTATTATACCATGCATTCACTATAAAATACAGATCATGAAAAAAGCCATTATCTACCTGTTGCTGCTTTGCGCGCTGCTGGCAGCAGGAGCGGGTGTATATCTTTGGAACAAGCCTCACAGGAGTATAGAGGATGCACGACCGATGCCCGTGAGCGCGGTGGAATTATCCGGGGCCTTTGAGGCAGATGAGGCCGGTGCGAACCTGAAGTACCTGAATCAGCCGCTTACTGTGAGTGGCATCGTGGGTGAGGTAGCGGATAATGCTTCCGGCGATATGGTGATTTTTATCAGGGGCCATGATGAGCTTTCCGGTGTGCAGTGCACTTTACGCGAAGGAGCGGCAGGCCGCAGGCCTGCTGTCGGAGACCCTGTTATAATAAGCGGCTTCTGTAACGGCTACACCACTGCTGTTATTTTAGATGATTGTACATTTGTAAAATAACGCCTGGAAAAACATGGATCCTACCCATATGGTGTGCGGCATAAAGCAGCCTGCCTGCTATAAAAACGATATGGAAGCTCCGGATGGTACGAAAGCCTGCAATAGCTTCAACAGGTATCCTATGTTCACTGATGGGTATAATAGCAATGGCAGCTGTCACGGGCAGGATTGCCTGCTATACCCAAAGCAGCAGGAGTAGGATGTTAACTGATTAAACTACAAGCAATGAGAATTATTTATTCTGTAATCGCCGGCGTTTTGCTCCTGTCCTGGAGCGCCGTGACCTATGCGCAGGATTATATGACACGCAAAGGCCAGGTCCAGTTTTCTTCGTCCACATCGGCGGAGCTTATAGAAGCCACCAATAATGATGTCGCTGCGAAACTATCTGCCGCCGGCGGGAAGGGGCTGTTCATCATCCCGATAAAATCTTTCAGGTTCAAAAAAGCCCTGATGCAGGAGCATTTTAATGAGAATTATATGGAGAGCGATAAATATCCCAAAGCCACCTATGATTTTACCGTAACGGATATTGAAACCGTGGACTTTACCAGGCCGGCCAGATACAGTGTGCGTACCAAAGGCACTATGACCATTAAGAATGTGAAGCATGATATAGAGGTGCCCGGCTATATAGTGGTAGCTGATGATAAGACGATACGTATAGAGGCTGATTTTTCTGTTGTGCCGGCTGAGTATAATATCGTCATTCCGAAAATGATGGAAAATAAGATTGCCGGGAGCATACGTATAAAAGTAAATAGTTCGCTTAATAAATAAAACAGGAATATGAGAAAATTTAAGTACGGTTTTTTACTGGCCTCATTGTTGCTGGGAGGTTCCCTGCAGGCCCAGGAGCAGTGGAGTGAAGATATGGGACACCTGGATGACCTGAACAACAAAACAACGGCTACCTTTAAAACCACGCGGGTGGCCACCGGTCATAGCGTGGAGCAATGCAAGGCCGGGGTGCTTGACTTCAGGGTGAATCACAGGTTTGGAAGGATCAGCGATGGGTTTAGCAGCTTCTTTGGCCTGGATGACGCGGTCACCAGGATAGGAGCGGATTATGGCATTACCGATTACCTGATGGTAGGCGCCGGCAGAAGTACCCTGAATAAGGAATATGATGCTTTTGCCAAGGTGAAGATACTGGGACAGGCCAAAAAGAAATCTCCTGTAACGGTGAATTATCTGGCCGGGGTGTATGTGGTAGCGGAAAAATATCCGGTAAATGATGTGCCCTTTATCAACCGGTTTTCTTATGCGCACCAGCTGCTGGTGGCCAGGAAAATAACAGAGAAGCTGAGCATCCAGCTGATGCCCACTTTTATGCATTTCAACAGGACGGCGCTGCCCTCGGAGTCTGACAATATGTTCTCTATGGGCATTGCGGGCAGATACAAGCTGGGCAAAAGGCTTGCGCTTACCGCGGAGTATTATTATACGCCGGAAAGCATGAAACGGGCAGGCAATGTAAACCCGCTTACCATAGGGCTGGATATTGAGACAGGCGGGCACGTGTTCCAGGTATTCTTGTCGAATGCAAGAGGGCTCAGCGAAAGGTCCTTGTTTACCAATACCATTTCCCAGTGGCAGGAAGGACAGATACACTTCGGGTTCAATATATCAAGGGTATTTACCCTGTATTAAGAACAATAAAAAAAGTCTGCAGGCTTAAGCATTGCAGACTTTTTTCGTTATGAATTGGATCGTTCTTCCGCTTATTTGGATAAAGCGTTCAGGATGTCGTATTTGGTAACGATCTGGTAATCGCCGTTGGCTTCGTCTTTTACCAGCACTGCGCCGTTGTCCGCGTTAATGTAGCTCGTCAGCCTGTCCAGGGGCGTATTGGGGGCCACCACCGGCAGCGGGCTTTCCATATGCTGTCCCACCGCTTCATTCTTGATCTCCGTATTTTTCAATAGCTTTTTAAAGAGGCCATGCTGGGAAACGCTACCGTGGAGCGTACCATCCTGCATGACAGGCAGCTGCTCAATATCGTATTTCTCTATCAGGTCTATAGCTTTCTGGATCGTATCGTCCGGCGTTACGGTCACCAGGCGTCTTCTGCCTACCCCGTTGATCAGATCCTGCACGGAATTGACATCCAGGAAGCCGCGCTGCAGCATCCATTCGTCATTATATACTTTGCCTACATACCGGGAGCCGTGGTCGTGGAAAATTACCACCACCAGGTCGGTCGGCTTCAGCTTATCTTTGAGCTGGCGCAGGCCCGCTATGGCCGAACCGGCGGAGTAGCCGACGAATATGCCTTCTTCCTTGGCGATGCGCCTGGCCATGACGGCGCCATCCTTATCGGTCACCTGCTCAAAATGGTCTATATATTGCTTTTCGTAATTCTCCGGAACAAAATCTTCTCCTATGCCTTCCGTGATATAGGGATGCACAAAGCTCATATCAATGTCGCCTGTCCTGAACCAGTTGGTCAGCAGGGAGCCATAGCTGTCTATGGCCCAGGCCTGGATGGCGGGATTCTGCTCTTTCAGGAATCTGGCGGTGCCGGTAATGGTGCCGCCGGTCCCGGACGCTACGATGATATGTGTCACTTTACCTTCGGTCTGCTCCCATATTTCCGGTCCTGTCTGCTCGTAATGGGCCAGCTTATTGGCGGGATTGTCGTATTGGTTGACATACCAGGAATTAGGGATCTCCTTAGCCAGCCTTTTGGAGACTGAATAATAGGACTGCGGGTCTTCCGGCTCCACATTGGTAGGGCAGACAATGACTTCCGCGCCCAGGGCCCTTAATATATCTACCTTTTCCTTGGATTGTTTATCTGTGGTGGTGAATATGCATTTATAGCCTTTTTGTATGGCTGCCAGGGCCAGTCCCATACCGGTATTGCCGGATGTGCCCTCAATGATCGTTCCCCCGGGCTTAAGCCATCCGTTCGTTTCTGCGACCTCTACCATCTTTAAGGCCATCCGGTCCTTTACCGAATTGCCGGGATTGAAAAACTCCACTTTGGCATACACGGGGCAGGGCAGATCTGAAGCTACTTTATTCAATTTTACCAGGGGCGTATTGCCGATGGTATCCAATATGCTGTCAAAAACTTTTTTATCTTTTGTCATAAATGTTGATTTCTGAGTTCGGTGACAAAGTTAATATTTTCATTCCTAATCATTTCCCGGTATGTTATTAGTTACAGAATAATGTACCTTTGCTGGTTCGTTTTGACTAAACAAAACTGAAATCTTGTTAACTTATTTTTAGATTCAAGTATCTTAATAAATATTTTATGTGGTATAAAATAGCCGATTTTATTCAGAAAAACAGGGTGCTGCTGCTGATATTGCTCCTGCTCTCTACAGCCGTATTCGCGTATCATCTCAAAGATCTCCGGATGAGCTATACCTTTACGAAGAACATCCCTACGGATAATCCCAAATACATCGCTTACCAGGATTTTATCAGGACCTATGGCGTGGATGGCAATACAGTGATGATAGGCCTGGAGAGTGAAGATCTTTTTACACCTGAAAAATTTGCCCTGTTTCAGCAGTTTACCAAAAAGCTGAAGGCCATACCTTATGTAACAGGTGTAATGGCTGTGAACAATGTGGTATATGCCCACCCGGACAGCATTACAAAGCTGGGTGTATCGCCCATCTTCAGCGACAGCATGGCATACACGGCCGAGACACTGGACTCCCTGAAGCAATTCATGTTCCAGCTGCCTTTTTACAAAGGCCTGCTGTATAATAAGGAAACCAATGCTTACCTGCTGGCTGTCAGCCTGGATAAGCAGATCATGAATACACCGAAGCGGAAAGGACTGATGGATGCCATCGCAGCAGCCGGGGATGCCTACGGCGCCCAGGCCCAGACGGAGATCCATTATTCCGGTCTGCCCTATATCCGCGCCAAGACCGCCAATCTTATCCAGAGCGAGATCGTACTGTTCCTCGTGCTGTCCTTTCTCCTTACAGCCGCTATTATTTACCTTTTTTTCCGGAGCTTCAGCGCGGTGATCATTTCTATGGTGATCGTGGCCATCGGCGTGATGTGGTCCATGGGTATGCTGGCCTGGATAGGGTATGAGGTCACTGTGCTGACCGGGTGCATACCGCCGCTTATAGTAGTGATAGCTATTCCCAACTGTATCTATTTCCTCAACTCCTATCACCAGGAATATGCCCTGGTGCAGGATAAGCAGCCGGCCCTGAGGAATATGGTGGGTAAAATGGGGATCGTGACATTATTTACCAATATTACCACGGCCATAGGCTTTGGCGTGTTCTCTTTCACCAAGTCGGTCATCTTAAAGGAATTCGGCATTGTAACAGGTGTCAACTCGCTGACCCTGTTTGTGATCACGCTTATTTTTATTCCTATTGTGCTGAGCTATCTGCCGCCGCCGAAGGTGAAGCATACCAATTACCTGGAAAGTAAATGGCTGACCGCAACGCTGAGCACGGTATCCAGGTGGGTGGTCGGTCACCGTAAAGGGATTTACGTATTCAGCGCGCTGATGCTGGTGCTTTCCGTTACCGGGATTATGAGGCTGAAGCAGGTGGGCTATATCGTGGACGATCTGCCCGCAGGAGATAAGATAGTGACAGACCTGAAATTTTTTGAGGATAATTTTAACGGCGTTATGCCGCTTGAGATCATTATTGACACGAAAGAGAAATACGGCGCTATCAAGAACCTGGATATCTGGGAGCGTGTGGACTCGCTCAATAACCTGCTGCTCTCCAGGCCCGAGATCGGTGGCGGTCTGAACCTGGTAAAGGCTGTGAAGTTCGCGAGGCAGGGGATGATGGGTAATGCGGAAGAAGAGTATGTGCTTCCCAGCCCTACGGAGTTCAGCGCGTTAAGATCACAGCTGATCTCTACTTTCAACAAATACCAGAAAGGAGAGCTGTCCCAGAACAGCTCCAGCCCTATGGCTACCGTGCTGAGCCAGTTCGTGGACAGCAACGCGCAATGTATCCGCCTGAGCGTCAACGTTGCG
Organism: Edaphocola sp.; assembly: GCA_037190225.1. Classification (GTDB taxonomy): domain Bacteria; phylum Bacteroidota; class Bacteroidia; order Chitinophagales; family Chitinophagaceae; genus MKSF01. Next base: position 55,305 of record JBBCJL010000001.1, read on the forward strand.
GATATAGGGTCGCAAGCCTTGCCGCAGCTGATAGCCGAGATCGAGCCGCAGGCGAATGCGATCTTCGAAGGTACCGGTACGGAGCTGACCTTTACAGGTACCAGCATTACCTTCATTGAAGGCAGCAAATTCATCATTAACTCCCTGGGGGAATCGCTGGCCTGGGCTTTCGGTATGATCATCGTCTGTATGCTGATATTGTTCAGGTCGGGCCGTATGGCGGCTATCGCTATGACCGCCAATATCATCCCGATGGCCATGACCGCCGGGTTTATGGGCTGGATGAACATCCCGCTTAAGCCTTCCACCGTGCTGGTATTCAGCGTAGCGTTGGGCATCTGCGTGGATGTTACCATTCGTTTTATGACCAATATCCAGCAGCGCCTGAAAGAGAATAAGGATCTCTATGAAGTGGTATTGGTGACGATCAAGGAAACGGGTCTGAGCATTATAGCCACTACCGCGATCCTGGTGTTCGGGTTTGGTGTCTTTGCCGTATCCAGCTTTGACGGTACCAAAGCCCTGGGCTATTTATCCGCCCTGACCCTTTTCCTGGCCATGATCTTCAACCTGACGCTCCAGCCGGCCCTCCTGCTGTGGTATGATAAAAGCAAGAAACGGAAAAGCAAGGATTAAAGGCCCTGGACAAAATATAACATAATTAATGATCAAGGTAGCGTATATTGTATGCTACCTTGATTATTTTTACGTCAAAATGAAGATGCAATGGCCAATAAACTAGCAAAAGAAAGCAGTCCTTACCTGCAGCAGCATGCCCATAATCCCGTAGACTGGTATCCGTGGGGAGAAGAAGCCTTTGAAAAGGCAGCATCGGAACATAAGCCCGTGCTGGTAAGCATCGGCTATGCCACCTGCCACTGGTGTCACGTGATGGAAAAGGAGAGCTTTGAGGATGAAGAGGTGGCCGCATTCATGAACGATCATTTTGTGTGCGTCAAGGTGGACCGGGAAGAGCACCCGGATGTCGATCATTTCTATATGGATGCGCTGCTGGCCATGCAGCAGTCGGGAGGATGGCCGCTGAATATGTTTGTGACACCGGATAAGCTGCCGTTCTACGGAGGCACCTATTTCCCGCCGCAGAAGCTCTATCACAGGCCTTCCTGGATGGAGGTGCTGGAAGCGGTGCGTATGACGTGGCACCAGCGCCGGGAAGAAGCGGAAAGCCAGGCCGTGCAGCTGAAGCGCTTCCTGGAGCAATCTTATCTGTATGAAACCGGATCCGGACCTGTAACTATAGACACGGATGCGCTGATACAGGCGCTTGCCAGGCAATACGATGCTGTGAACGGGGGATTTGGTACGGCTCCCAAATTCCCGGGCTTCAATGTGACCAGGATGCTGCTGCAGGTGGGCAGGAGCACGGCGCATACAGAAGCTCCGGAAATGGCCCTGTTTACCTTGCGGAAGATGCTGGCCGGCGGTATCTATGATGTTGTGGGAGGAGGCTTATGCCGGTATGCAACGGACAGTGAATGGAAAGTGCCTCATTTTGAAAAGATGCTGTATGATAACGCGCTGCTGCTGACCGTGCTGTCGCAGGCATATACCTTTCAGCAGGACCGTCAATTCAAGCACCGTATTGAGCAGGTCATCCGGTTCTGCAGTGACACCCTTGGAAAGGACGGGCTTTTTATGAGCGCTATGGATGCGGATAGCGAAGGGGAGGAAGGCAAGTATTACGTCTGGACCTATGAGGAGCTGGAGGCAACTGACGGGTTCTGTGAGGCTATCGAAATGTTCTGGGGTTTCCGCAGTGAGGGCAACTGGGAGGATGGAAAGAATATACTGCACCAGGAAAGAAGCGATGAGGAGATCATCCGCATATCCGGCTTGCTGCCCAGGCAGTGGGAGCTGATGAAGCAACAATTCCTGATGTCCCTGTGGCATAAAAGACAGCTCCGCATACCTCCTGCTACGGATACTAAGATCATGCTGGATCAGAACGCCCTGATGGCAACAGCATTATTGCAGGCATACAAGGCCTTGGGAAATGAAAATTACCGGGAGCTGGGCCTTAGCGTTACAGCACAGCTGATACAGCGCTTCGTGGACAGGGAGCAGCAGGCCGTATGGCATATCTCTGATGCGGATACCGGAAAAAGGATACCTGCTAACCTTGATGATATCGCCTACCTGCTGCAGGCGCTCCTGCACGCCTATTCCGTTACTTCGGATGCCGTCTATATGTCCCTGATAGGCTTCCTGACGGAATATGCCACGGCCTATTTCAGCGATGAGCGATCCATATTGTTCCGGTTCTCTGACAGCCGTCGCGGGGATGTGGCCGTGCGTAAGATAGCCGTGCATGACGGGGCGGTATTGTCCTCCAATGCCATTATGTGTGAGAACCTCTGGTGGGCCGGGCAGATGCAGGCCGACCTGGAGATGACGGACCGGGCACGCAGGATGCTGGAAAGCCAGTGGGGAGCGGCGCAGAGATACCCGGTGGCATACGCCTCGTGGATAGTGAATGCTGTCCGGATGCAGCAGGGATGGAGCGTTATCAAAAAGAATATGCCGGTCACTTCCTTTGAGCAGCATATTTTTTACAACCGGTTCCTGGAGCAAAAGCTCCTGTATCATACGCCTCCCGGTGAGGCAGGAGCTGCGGATAACGGTCATTTCAATGACGGGAACCCAGTAACCGAATTCCAGGAGTGTAGTGAAGGGTATTGTAAAATGCCTGTTAATACAGTATTTGAGCTGAATTTGTAAAAAAAAAATTATTACAAACTTGGATTGAATATAAAAATATCTTTATTTAGCTCTTTGGTAGTTGCATTCTTTTGCTATTTTAGCGTATCCGGAACACTTATATAACCATAGGATAAACGAAAAAAAAACGGCCCTATTGTTGTTATTTTAAAAATAATTTACAATATTGTGCCTTAATAGCAAAACGAGTTGACTTTTTACAATTTTTAGAAAAAAAAAAGCTAAAGTTAATTATTTACAAAAACATTAATTACCTTTCGCAAGAATTTTGAAATTAAATGACTAAATACATTCCAATGAAACAACTCTCTCTGAGTGCTGCCGCGGTAGGCATGGTTATGTTAGCTGCAAGTTGTGGCCAGCCAACTTCGCAAGGACAGTTAGTTGGCGACTATTCAAACAGAACTACTTATACTGAGCCTGTTCCCATCGGTATGGTCAGGATCCCTACAGGGTATATGAAATCAGGTTACAGTGATGAGGATTTTAAAAGCTCAATGGATGCTCCGGTTAGAACATTTAATATGATTGGGTTCTATATGGATGCCACAGAAATAACCAATGCTCAGTATCGTCAGTTTGTGAATTGGGTGCGTGACTCTATAGCGCACGTGATGTTAGGTCACGTAGAGCCGGATGATAACGGTGTGGACCGTATTAACTGGAAAGAAAGAATCAATTACAGGAGCGAGGATGTGCAGGATCAGCTGATGACCATGTATATTGATGCTTCTGCCAATCCCCTGGGATATAAAATGCTGAATACGGATATGCTTACCTATGCATACAAAAAGTATGACGGTCTGATGCACGCCAAGAATCCGGGCGCGCCTTATAACCAGTATGTGTATGATAAGAATCCTAAGATCTACCCTGATACAGCGGTATGGATCAGACAATTCTCTTATTCCAACAATGAGCCTATTGCCAAGCAATACTTCAACTTCCAGGCTTTCGATGAATATCCTGTAGTGGGTGTTTCCTGGACGCAGGCCAACGCTTTCTGTCACTGGAGAACACAGCTCTGGAAAGGAGAAAGACAAGCCCGCAAGCAATACTTTGAAGGTGAGTTCCAGCTGCCTACTGAAATGGAGTGGGAATGGGCGGCACGTGGCGGAAGAGACCTGTCTCCGTATCCATGGGGTGGTCCTTACATTGTTAACCAGAAAGGATGTTACTTAGCCAACTTCAAGCCTGGTCGCGGTGACTACTCTGCTGACGGCGGACTGTACACTGTAAAAGCCAAGGCTTACTGGCCTAACGATTATGGCCTGTATAATATGTCAGGAAACGTTGCGGAATGGACGGCTACTCCTTATGTAACCAATGCCTACAACGACAACCTGTATTCAGACCTGAACCCGGATGTCGTACAGCGTATCAGTGAAAATGATGCTACCTGGCAGAAGCTCGTGGTAGTAAAAGGCGGAAGCTGGAGAGATACCAAGCAATTCCTGAATATTTCCAACAGAGATAAAGAGTTTGCTGATACTGCCAAAGCTCACATCGGTTTCCGTACGATGATCAGGTACATATCCAGCTCCTTAACCAACAAATAAAACAACCCCATCATTTTTATTCCTAATTCAATTGTAACATTAACAACATAAAATAATCTAAAGAAAATGCACTCTATATCATTATTTTTCGAGACTAAAAAAGGTAAATATATCAAAAACTTCCTGATGGGTGTTGGTGCTTCGTTGGTGCTTTTGGGAGCATTGTTCAAATTACAGCACTGGGCAGGAGCGGGTATCATGCTTTCTATCGGGATGTTCACGGAAGTATTCCTGTTCGCCTTCATTGGTATTTTACCTCCTCATAAAGATTATTACTGGGAAAGGTACTATCCTAACCTGGATGAGAATCCTGAAATTGAAGCGTATAAAAAAAGCGGTAAATCCACTGCAGCGATCTCTGTTGCAGGCATCGGAGGCCCCAGCTCTACTGCGGCTCTGGACAAAATGCTGGATGAAGCGAACCTGGATCCTGCCAATATCAAACGCCTGGGTGAGAATTTCCAGAGATTCGGTAAGACCGTGGAGCAGATCAGGGATATTTCTGATGTAACTGCCGCTACCGGTGAGTTCTCTACTTCTGCAAAAGCTGCTGCTGCGGAGCTGACTAAATTAAAAGATACCTATGCGGGTGCTGTAAATACGATGACTTCCTTTAACGAAGCTTCTGAAAGCACAGCGCAATTCCATAACCAGGTTCAGGTATTGTCTAAAAACTTAGGTACGCTGAACCAGATCTATGAGATCGAGCTGCAGGATGCCAACAATCACCTGAAAGCAATGAATAAATTCTACAGTAATTTGGTAAATGCTTCTGAAGCGATGGCTTCAAGTGCGGACGATGCACAGGCTGCCAAAGAACAGATTGCTGCACTGAGCAGGAACCTGACTTCGCTGAACAATATCTATGGTAACATGCTGAGCGCAATGCAGGGCAGGTAATATACCGGGTATCTAGCTAATTAATTATTATTTATTCATTACTAAAAAGAAAATTGTTATACTATGGCAATGCCTAAAGAACCGCGGGCAGCAATGATACAGATGATGTATCTTGTACTTACCGCGATGCTAGCCCTTAACATTACAAAAGAGGTACTCAATGCCTTCGGTACTATCAATGACAGTATAGAAAGGTCTAACACCTCTATAACAGATAAGAATGCTGATGTTTATACATTTTTAGAAGAAGGAACTAAAGATAAGGACAGAGGTGCTAAATTCCTTCCCTGGCACCAGAGGGCTCTGGAATTAAAGAAGGAAACAGACGATATCCTTTCTTACCTGCAAATGTGGAAAGATTCCGTTATTGCTTTTGCCGGTGGATATGAGGAAAAGGATGGTGTACGTGTAATTAAATCTATTGATAATATTGACGCATCCCCTACCTTATTTATCAAAGAAAAGAACGGTGACAAGATTAAAGAACGCCTGGAACAGTATAAAGCGAAAATGTTAGCGTTGGTCAATCCTGAAGAAAAGGAATTTTATGCTAAGAATTTCCCTGTGAATATTGTAGATCTTCCTAAAACAGAGGAAAATCCACATGGTGACTGGACATTCGGTACCTTTAATAATATTCCGGTTATTGCAGCGGTTTCTATGTTCTCTAAATTCCAGAATGACGTCAAAAATGCCGAGTCTAATATGCTGAACTACTTCAGCACCAAGGTAGATGCCGGTTCGTGGAAATTTGATATGCTGGAACCTATCGCTGTAGTAAACCAGGGATATGCTTTGGAAGGGCAGGAACTGGAAGCTACTGTATTACTTGCAGCTTATAACAGCACTGTTAATCCTACTATTACATCCTCTGCAGGAGCTGTAAATGTTCAGAATGGTGTAGGTAAGATCAAGTTCAAGGCTTCCGGAGTGGGAGAAAGGACCGTTAGCGGAAATATCTCTGTTTCCAAGGACGGAGAGCTGAAAACTTATCCCTATAACTTTAAATATACTGTAGGTACTGCGGGTGCGTCCTTACAGCTGGATGCGATGAACGTGATGTATATCGGTGTGGATAACCCGGTAACGATCTCAGCCTCCGGCTATAATATCCAGGATGTAAGACTGGAGGTACCTGCTTCCGAAGGCGTAACGGCAACAAGAGGTACCGGAGGAGCTTATATGGTTAGGGTAACCAAGCCCGGTGATTTTGAATATTCAATAGCTGCTACACGTGGCAGTGCCGGTGGAAAGATAGCGGGTGGTAAAATACGTGTAAAGCGTATTCCGGATCCTAAAGTAACCCTGATGGGTAAGGTAGAGGGTGCTTTCCCTGCTAATCAGATCAAAGTACAGAAAGGACTTTCCGCTAAATTGGATGACTTTGTGTTTGTGCTGCCTTTTACTGTAGTATCTTTTGAAATGTATATTATACCTAGAGGTGGCGATGTACTGCAATTTAAAAATAAAGGTGCTATTTTTGAGCCCAATGTGGTACAGGCTTTACAAAAAGTGAAAGCAGGTGATCAGGTTATTTTTTCTAACGTGAAAGTGCAGTGTCCGGACAACACTGTAAGACCAGGTAATCCTCTTACATTTACAATCATCTAGTAACAATCATCATAATTAATTGAATAATTTTTGACTATGAACTTAGTTTCTAAAATAATTTTTGCCACAGGTTTAGTATGTGCAGGATTTTCCCTTCAGGCGCAGACTGCAGATCCGATCGTTTCTGAAAGAAAAATATCCAGAGAAGGCTGGACGCCTTCATTGACTCCGGATGGTGTTATTAAAAGATATGAGCACGTGAACCGTGTGATCGAAACGCCTACCATAAGAGAGATTGATGTAGCATGGAGACGCAGGGTCTGGAGAGCAATTGATGTGCGTCAGAAAATGAACCAGGCATTTGTTTATGAAGGTGATGAGTATACCGGAGGAGGTGCCTTTATAGAGATCCTGCTGCACCTTGCCAGGAATAAGGATATTGAAGTATATCATACCGATGAGTTCAAGAGCCTGCTGAGCGGTACCGAGCTGGAAGAGAAAACTGCCGGTAGCGTGGACTCTGTTCCAGTGGAAGATCCTATTACGGGAGAGATCACTTATATGGTTACCAGGACGGAATTCAATCCCCGTGCTATTACTAAATACAGGATCAAGGAAGACTGGATCATGGACCGTAACAGGGGTAAGATGGTCGTGGAGATCGTTGGCCTGGCACCTGTAACAATGCTCATCAACCGTGAAACGGGTATGCCGATGGGTGAAGCAGCTATGTTCTGGGTATATTACCCGGATGCAAGGAAATTTTTAGGTCAATATGAGGTGTATAACCCGCGTAACGACCTGCAGCGTATTTCCTGGGCAGACTTTTTCGATGCAAGATATTTTGACAGCTATGTGTATAAAACATCCGCCAACAATCCTTATGGTGATGAGCTCAAGAACCAGCTTAATGATAACGGTCTGAGAATGTTACAGGAAGGAGACAGGATCATGGATGAGATATATAATAAGTCTATGGAAATGTGGGAGAACTAATATCCTGACATTTGCTTAAAATACTTCAACCGACCGCAGCTGATTGCGGTCGGTTTTTTTTATATTTGAGATAAAATTCTGGTTATGATTCAGACGGATTTTCTGGTTATCGGCTCCGGTATAGCAGGCCTTACCTATGCCGTAAAGATGGCGCAGCACAACCCGCAGGCTACCATTACGGTACTGACCAAGGCGAGTACGGAGAGCGAGACAAATACCAAATATGCGCAGGGTGGTATCGCAGTCGTCAATAATGCCTCTGATACGTTTGAAGCGCATATAGCAGATACGCTGATAGCCGGTGACGGCCTGTGTAACCCGGAGACGGTCAACATCGTTGTTACGGAGGGGCCTGCAGCTGTTAATGATATTATTGACTGGGGTACCAATTTTGATAAATCTGATGACGGCGACTACCTGAGAGGCAAGGAAGGCGGCCATTCGGAGAGCAGGATACTGCATTACAAGGATATAACCGGCTATGAGATAGAAAGGGCGCTCCTGCTCAAGGCATCCTCCCTGCCCAATATCGTATTCCTGAACCATTATTTTGTGATTGATATCATTACCCAGCACCACCTGGGCTACCTGATCACGAAGGCTACCCGTGATACTGAATGTTATGGCGTATATGCCTTAAATATGCGTTCCGGTAAAGTAGAGAAGCTGCTGTCCCGGATGACGCTGCTGGCTTCCGGCGGAGCAGGTCAGGTGTATCGCTCTACCACGAACCCGACCATCGCTACAGGCGATGGTATAGCTATGGTGTACAGGGCTAAAGGGCGGGTGGAAAACATGGAATTTATGCAGTTTCACCCCACGGCTTTGTTCGAGGTGGGCGTAAGCCCTTCCTTCCTGATCACGGAGGCTGTAAGGGGAGATGGCGGCATACTCCGGAATGTGAAGGGCGAGGCTTTTATGGAGCGTTATGACAGCAGGAAAGACCTGGCTCCCAGGGATATCGTGGCAAGGGCCATAGATAATGAAATGAAGATCTCCGGTACCGATCATGTATTCCTGGATTGTACCCATATGGACCGGGAACGTTTCCTGGAGCACTTTCCAAATATCTATGATAAATGCAGGTCCAAAGGTATAGATCCTTTTAAAGACTATATCCCGGTAGCTCCGGCCGCTCACTATACCTGCGGAGGGGTAAAGGTGGATAGTTACGGCAGGACTTCCATAGATAGGCTGTATGCCTGCGGCGAGTGCAGCAGCACCGGTCTTCATGGCGCCAACAGGCTCGCATCCAACAGCCTGCTTGAAGCCATTGTTTTCGCCAATCGTTGTTACCTGGATACCCTCAGCCGTTATGAGCGTTACATTATCCGCACGGATATTCCGGACTGGAATGCCGAGGGTACCACGGAGCCTAAAGAAATGATCCTGATCACGCAATCAAGAAAAGAGCTGCAGGCCATTATGAGCGACTATGTAGGTATTGTAAGGAATAATATAAGGCTGGAACGCGCCTCCAGGCGTATAGACCTCCTGCATGAGGAAACAGAGGCCTTATTTGATAAAACGATCATTTCGCCCCAGCTGGGTGAATTACGCAATCTGATCACCTGCGCTTACCTGGTGGTTAAAGGCGCGCAGCTGCGCAGGGAAAGCAGGGGATTGAATTATAATACGGATTACCCGCATCACAGTCCGCGGGTTGAAAATATTATCTTATAGCAGGCTTGCTGCCGTCTGAAAAAAAAGTTGCATCCGGGGATTACCGCTATAGTCAGTGACTGAACGGTATCCGCAGGATGCAACAGGCGGTTCTTTCCAGGACTGTAATTGGAAAATTAGCCCTTATTTCCGCGCTTACTTTTTGCTTTTCTTCTTAGGCTTGTCAACAGCTTCTTTTAAGGCTTTACCTGCAGTAAATTTAGGTAATTTCTTGGCAGCGATTTTCAGTGCTTCGCCTGTCTGGGGATTACGCCCTGTACGTGCAGATCTCTCGCTGATTCCGAAAGTTCCGAATCCGATTAATGTTACAGGTTCACCATTAGCTAAAGAGTGAGAAATAGCTCCTGTAACGCTGTTGATTGCTTGTTCTGCAATAGCCTGGCTGATGCCACACTCGCTTGCAACGTGTTTGATTAAATCTGCTTTGTTCATTTGAAATTAATTTTTGGAAATAAAGGTATGAAAAAGGAACATTGAAAGTTATGATAAAGAAAAAAATATAGTAAAAAAATCTTTACAATCCCCTGAGGCAGGCATTTTTAAGGGTCTACATCGTTGTATTACGGTAAAGGTAGGGTAAAAATACTGTAATACAGCATCTCCTGTGCTGCTATGCTCCTTTTATTCTGGTATTATTTCCCCCCTTTTCTTTCCCGGCCTTAGTCCCGTTTTGAGCAAGTAAATCAACAAAAGACGGGATATGCCTATGTGTACAGGACTGATATACACAGGAGCGCTTTTCCGGCCTGCTATTGGCAACAGGTGTTATAGGGACCGTTATACGGGATAAGGATAAAGGAATATCCGTAGCGGGATGCAGGCAGTAAGCAACAGCACAATGCCATACGACACAGGAAGGATCGTGATTGAACGTTTTGAAAGCATGCGGCATTCCGGAAGATTCTTATCATAGTTATCGTCCCTGATAGGCTTTAAAGGCTGCATTTCGCAGCCTTTCTTCAAAAAGATATTGTTCAATTAAAAACCATATTTATGAAAATCGGATTAAATAAGGCGATAACGCTGATCGGGCTGCTCATCGCTACTATAGCGGTAACAGGCTGCCGGGATGGTAACAAGGAAAACGATGAGAACCGGAACATGGATTATGATGATAAGGCCCGCGCTCCGGATAATACGGATAAGATGGTCCCTCATCCTTATGATACGGCTGGCCGTATGTATCAGGACAGCGCTGCTACGGCTGATTCCATGCGAAAAAGATAACCGGGGTAGCCTGCGAAGAGCTCGCTGATATTTTCCCCGCTGTGCCCCGTTTTGGGGAATATTTTACACAATTTTCAGATTGCCATGCTTATAAATAGCTGATTATTAATGAGCGCCTGATTTGGCCTGTAATTGGATATATTATAGTTAGCAACACTTAAGTAAAACAGCTTATGATAAATAAAGATCAGAATAATACAGGGGATAAGGAACAGCAAAAGCGCCCTGAAGAAACTACCAAAGTGATGCCTGATAAGGAGCACAGAACAATTGTACCGTCCGGAGAGGACGATGAAAATGAAACGGCACCTGTAGTTAAGGAAATGCCTGATAAAGATCAAAAGACCATTACGCCTCCTGATGAGGCAAAAGAAAATGATGAAAAATCATATGTAGAAAAAAGTGTCAGAAAAGATACCAGCAATCCGAGCAGACAAATAAAGGAAGATGAATAACTGCTGATAATGTAGTATAATTAAGGAATAAAACGACATAATACCAATAGTCATAAAATGACTGAAGAAGATATTTGAAGCAACTAAAAAAGATCAAGGTTTATTACTGATATTAAATTGATTATTACAAACCTCCATAGATTGCGATAAAATGCCGGAATTCCGGTAATAACAGCAAGAGATACTTGCCTTCGTCAAGGCAGAAAGCATTGTAACATTACAATAGCAATCATAAAAAAAGCGTCTCTTTTATACTGAAATATAATGTTCAGTTTTTATCGTTAGTCTGATGGAGGTTTTTTTATTGAATATCCCCTATATTATTCCTTCCCCTATAGAATGCAAAACAGTGCAGGATCAGCAGAACTGTCCGGGGTCTCCGGAACAGACTGCTGCAACTGCTTTTGCTATTTTCCCAGCTTATTAATTTGTATATGCATGCCCTTGAGACCGGAAAGTAGCTTGCTCTCAGCATTAAGGAGGTTAAAATACCCTGACTTCAATAAAGCGCTGCGGTTTCCACTCCTGATTTTGACCGCAGGAAGGAATTTCCTGTAAGCTACAAATCCTATATACTGTTTTCTGTAATCATCATCAGGACCCGGGCAGATAATCCTGGCCTTGCCCTGCCCGGTAAATATGATCCGGCTCGTCATACCGGAGTTGACAGACGCGGCTTAGGCAGGTAGTATGCTGCTGCCGGCGCTGGTAGTATTATGCCAGGCTGGCTTTCAGCTGCTCCAGGAGATCCACAGACTTTGTTTTGGCTACCTGCAGCTTCCTGACCGTAGGGCGTTTACCCCGCGCTTTGGCTCTTATGAGCTTCATAAGCTCTTTGCTGTATTCATCCTTATAATCTTCAATATTGAAGTCCCCGCTATGCCTTTTGATCAGCGCTACAGCCATATCCATCTCCTGCCTGGAGATACGGGATAAGGCCGGCTGTATGGTGTCCACAGGGCGGATCTCCTCATGGAACCGGAGCTTGTTGAGCAGCAGGATATTCTGGTAGGGCCTGATCACCGCAAGGCTTTCCGCGCTTCTCATAACAAAGGTGGATAAGGCTGCCTTTCTGGTTTTTATCAGGGCTGATAGTAATAAGGAATAGGCTTTTTCCCCGCCTTTTTGCGGCAGCAGGTAATAGGGCGCTTCAAAATATACACTGTCTATATCACTCTCGTCCACGAAAGACTGCAGGTTGATCAGCTTGGTCTTTTCGGGACTGGCCTCTTCAAAGTCCGTATCTTCCAGCACTATATACCTGTCTTTCAGGTAATGCGCCTTGACAATGTCGTCCCAATCCACTTCCTTTCCCGTCTTCTCATTGACCCGTTTATAGCGGATCCTTGCAAGGGATTTTCTTTCCAGCAGATCAAAATCAGGGCGGACGTCCTGTACGGCGCTGTATATTTTCACAGGGATATTAACGAGTCCGAAGCCTATTGCGCCTGTCCAGATAGCTTTCATAATTATCAGTTTTTAGTTGTTCGGTTGCTGCCCGGTAATGCGATCCCGGCAGCATAATATTGTGACCATTTTCACACCTTATTTCCCGGTTATGGTCTTATGAATAAACATATGAGCGTTTAAAATGTTAGACCGGTAGCGTTATTTCCCGGAGCAGGCCCCCGGTGCAACGGTATGCCGGTATTCCGGGCCTGCTTTGATAAACAAGACCCATAGCTTATCGGAAACCATATAAGGAGCTGTATGCCGCTCAGTAGCTGTCTCCTGGCCTGTTTTACAAAATTATCCTGTGCTTTATGCCTTCTTCCGTCATTAAATATCTCCATTACCGTGACGACCGCCGTGTGCTCCGGGTTGGCTACCAGTCCGGCGCTGTGTATGACTATCTGGAAGTGCCGGAAGAGGTGTACCTGTCTATGAAAGCGGCTTTTTCAAAGGGCACCTTTCTTAACCGGCATATCAAGGGGAAATATAAGTTCAGGAAGATAGCCTGAGGTACACGGCTCTTTCAGCGGTTAAAAATGGCCGGTCACGAGTGGTGGCCGGCCCGTCAGGCAGAATTATGCTGCTGTTGTTTCCAGATGTTGTCAACTGGCGAATTTAGGAATGATGCTCAGCAATTTTTTGTAATAGCTGATCTTATTATACAAGGTCTTCCGGTTGATGTTAAGCCGGTTAGCGGTCCTTGTCTTGTTGTATTTTTCTTCTTTAAGCACCTTCTGGATGGTTTCATATTCGGCCTGGATGCTTTGGAACTTCAAATCTTCCAGGAAACCGTATTCTGAGGTGTCAGGTCTTTCATCGTGGTGTACTCCTAAATCTTGAGCTGTCATTTTATTTATAAATTCAATGGATAAACAGGATGGTGTAATAAGATCTTTGGCGAGCAGGCAGCCTCTTCTGATAATGTTCTTAAGCTCCCTTATATTGCCCGGCCAGTGATATGCTGAAAATTGCTTGAGCAGGGAAGGTTCTACCCCTTGTATCTGTTTGTTAAGATCACGGTTGGCTTCCCGGATGAAAAAATCAATGAATAAAGGCAGATCTTCCATTCTTTCCCGTAAAGGAGGGATATTGATCTCAAATTCGTTCAGGCGGTAAAAGAGATCTTCCCTGAACTTACCTTTCTTAACGGCTTCTGCCAGGTTTTCGTTGGATGCCACTATGATCCTGACGTTCACATCGATCTCTTTATTGCTGCCGACCCTTCTTATCTTTTTCTCCTCTATGGCCCTGAGCAGCAATATCTGTACGCCGTAATCAAGATTGCCGATCTCATCCAGGAACAGGGTACCGTTGTTAGCCTGCTCGAACGCTCCGACCTTATCTTCCGTGGCGCTGGTGAAGCTGCCTTTCTGGTGTCCGAACAGCTCGCTTGCGGCCAGCTCTTTGCTGAGACATCCGCAGTCTACCGCTACAAAGGGCTTGTCTTTATAGACCCCTGCGCTTAACCGCCTGGCTACAGATTCTTTTCCTGTGCCTGTTTCTCCGTAGACTACCACCTTGAAATTGGTATCAGCTACCATATCTATCTGCCGGAACATGTGCTCAGCTGCTTTGCTGGTAGCTTTCAGGAACTTTGGCGTGGCCGGCTGCCGCTTGCCGGCTTTCTTATGGTCAGCGGCATCTCTGACTGTCTGACGGATATTTTCAATAATGGCTTCCAGGGCGAAGGGTTTGGAATAGCAATTCTCGGCACCTTCCTTTACCAGGGTGATAGCTTCCTGCACGCTGAATTTATCGGCGAGGAAAAATACGGGTATGTATCCGTTGACCTGCTGTATAGCCTTAATGATCTTTTTAGGGCATTTCTCTGACAGAAGCGGCGTATATACAGCAACGGCATCAAACATCCCTTCAGCTATGTAGTTAAGGCTTTCCCGGAAATCAGCCATAACGGTAGTCTGCAAAAGAGGGTCCCGGATACTGCCGCGAAGCACTCTTGCAAAGAGAGGGTCATCACATAATACTAATAATTGTTTCATGTCGGTCAAGGTTTATTGGGTGTCCGATTCTAACAATCCGTATTTTGAAAGGTTGATGCCGGAATGGAATTTAAACTTTTCTTATCTTATTACCCCGATTTGATATATTAAAAAAAATACGCCGGATATGGGGGCCGGGTGTCAGGGAAGTCAGCGGTCAATATTACCTGTCTAAACTCATTACCCGTGCAGGATGCCGTTCCGCATAGCTGAGCATCAGCCGGGCCATGTAATGGTTGCCGGCAGACCGCTGCAGGCTGTCCCGGATATCGGTAAGCTCCGTGAGCTGGCTGTCAGCGGGAATATAGCCCATGCCGTAGAAATTCCCTTTTTCCATCCAGATACAGCTTTGTTCACCATTTTCCCTGCCTTTGTCCAGGATCGCAAATGTGGGGCGGGAGGCTTCCAGGGCTTCCAGGGCACGGTCTACCAGGGTATTATGAACCTCTGCCGGGGGCAGGGGCTTTTCTGCTGCTGCCGGATCGGGAACGGTTCTCACAGGCGCCTGGGTGCTGAAGCGGCAGAAGCGTATGTCAATGCAGAATTGATCCGCCAGCCTTTTCAGCAACTGAGCAGCCTCATATTCCCGGTTCACTACGGTAACGCAGGAATGCGGCCGGGACAGCTTACCGACTGCCAGACGCTTGTAGCCTGCCAGGTCTTCGTAAACGAACAGCCCGAACCTGGGCTCAAATTTCTTAAGGGCGCGGTTATGGGCCGGCCACAATCTCCTGATCTCGATACACTCCAGAAGGAGGGCCATCAGCTCGGTTGCGCAGACCTCGTACGAAAGGGAAAAGATCTCCCGGAGGAAATGCTGCCGCTGCGGCCTGATATTATGTCCGCTGAAATGCTGCCCGACCCTTTTTTTGATATTGAGCGCCTTGCCTATGTAAATGACCTTACCTTTTTGATCATGAAAATAATAAACGCCCGGTTTCTCGGGTAATTTTTCATATTGTTCCTGTGGCAGGTTGGGAGGCAGGCGCTGGTCTCCCGATGCTTTCTTCAGCATGTCCCGGATGACATTTTGGTTATCCCATTCCAGTAATTTTGAAAAGAGCAGAGCGGTAGCGTCACAGTCCCCTCCTGCGCGGTGCCGGTTGTGCAGGGGTATCTCCAGGTTTTCGCAGAGGTTTCCAAGGCTGTAAGAGCGGAAACCAGGCTTTATTTTTCGTGCCGTTCTGACAGTACAGAGCCTTGGGGCGGTCCAGTTATAGCCGCAGGCTTCCAACTGGTGCCGGATAAAAGAATAGTCAAAGTTGACATTATGCGCCACGAAAACCCTGCCTTTCAGCATGGCATATATCCGGGATGCAATGTCCTCAAACGGGGGAGCGTCCCGGACCATATCATTGTCAATACCGGTGAGCGCGAATATAGCCGGGGGAATATCCCGGCCGGGATTGATGAGCGTGTCAAAGCGGTCCGTTACTTCCAGCCCGTTATGGATGCGGATGGCAATTTCCGTTATCCTGCTGTTGGCGGCATTGCCTCCTGTTGTTTCAATATCTACAATCGCATATTCCATAGCACACATATCCTTTAAATAGAGGGAGGAGGGTCCCGGGTTGCAGCAATAAACGAGATTACAGCAGGCCACCCGGTAGCTGGTGCAAAGATACTACAGATTATGATGGGATGCGGAGTTAACATGCGGCATACAGGAAAAAGTATGCAGAACGGGGAGGTCCTTAAAATACAATGCCTGGTAACATCCGGTTACCAGGCATTGTTAGCAATGTACTTTATTTTATTGTCTCAGAAAAATACTGATGAGGCTGCTGTAATCCTCGCGGAGATACAGCGTATCCTTTCCGGCAGAGAGCCGGTACTCGGCAGTTTCCTCGTATGTGCCTTTGTCCCAGGAACCGGGATAGAACAGCTTGTGCAGCTTCCCGTCCTTTGTGTACCAATAGTAGCCGGGAGCCTTATAGGTCTGCCCGTCCTTGACCATATATCGCTCTATTTCGCCGGAATCCCTGAACTCCCACATCGTAGCGGTACCACTGTCCTGGGGATCGTAAAGCCGGTACAGCCCTGTTACGTTATGATCCCTGTCCTGGTTCTTGTAAAATTCCCTGAGCCGGGGATTCTTCTTTTTGCAGGAAAAAGCTGAAAGGCCGATAAGGCCGGCGATGGCTATCAAGAGAATGGTTAACGGTTTCATGGGGGGAGGTTTATTAAATAAAGTTACAAATAATTATTGAATAACGCCTCTTACATATGTGCAGTTATCCAGGTAAAGATCGCTGGGGGTCACTAACGGGCTCAGCCAGTTGCTGACATTGATATTGTAGGCACGCTTGCTGCACCACCATACCAGGGTTGTGCAGGTAAACCTGTTGTCCGCAGCCCATTTGGCGGTCAGGAATTGCGTCCAGTGCACATAGTCCTTGCCCAGGTGGGTCAGGCCATGGTCGGCGAGGGCACCGGGGTTGCCTACAGGTGTATACTCCGTATGGAATCCCCTGCGCCAGGTCCATTTGATCTTTTTATGGCGGATACCCATCACATAGCTGCGGGTACGCCAGCTTCCCCATCCCAGTTGCGTAACGCCGCTACCGTCAGCCCAGGCTTCAACGGTCACAGGAGTGTGCGCTGCTGTGGCGCTGGTAATGTTGGCGGTCAGGATGGCAGCGTGGCCTACCTTGAAACGCTCGTGGCTGAGGTTCAGCAATACCCAGGGCTGGTTGTGCTTGGGTAAGGCTACCAGGAAGTCCCCGCGCCTGGAGCTGTTGATAAGTACGCTATGGGTAATGTTGTCGCTCACTTCATAAGGTGTCTGGTCAAAGGGATTACCGTCAATGATACCCGGATACAGTCTCAGGGTCAGCGTTTCAAAGAACAGGGGCCTGTTGGCGATAAAGCCATTAGGTCCGGTAAATTCTGCCATGACCGTTTCGATGATCTCGTTCTGCTGCATCATGATTTCCGTGAGGTCCTGCTGGCCCACCAGTCTCTGGGACATATTCAGCGCCTCGGCGATCACCAGGCTGTCCATAAAATCATGCTGCTCTTCTGTGGGCATCTCGAAAAAGGAGACCGGGGCTTCGGTGTCAAAATCCACGATGTCCAGGGAGTGCAGCTTGGAGCCGAGTGCGTCGCTTTCCAGCGCTTCCATACCGTTATAGGTAGCAAGCTCATTGGACCTGGTCGCAAACACAATGGTTTTGATGTTCTGGAAATAGGTGAGCGCGACAGGGTTGAGCTCCGCTTCGCCGCTGATAAAGGTCACTCCCGGTTGCTGTGCAGGTTCCCGGGTGGTAGTGGCTTCTTTCTTACAGGCTGTCAGTCCGAAAGAGAGCAGTAAGATAGCCGTGCTGATTTTAATGAATTGTTTGATCACTTTTCATGGGTTTTTGAGATTAAAAAATGGGTTCAGGCATTCTCCTGCGCAGGAGAATGAATTGTTTCAATTAAGATGTAAATATATATGTGGTATTTGTTTTTTACAATGGGTGTTTTTACCCAGTATTTAGATCTTCCACGGAAAGGATATGGCGGGATAGTGCATAAATGAGCACACCCATGAAGTTTTTGGCCCCTGTTTTCCTGATCAGGTTTTCCTTATGCCGTTGCACCGTTTTGTAAGCAATGTCCAGGTGTGCGGCAATCTCTTTGCCGCACAATTCCTTTGCTGTGAGCAGTATGATCTCCTTTTCCCGCCGGCTGATCGCGACCTGCTCTTTTGCCGCACTGCCGGCAGGCTGCTCTTTAAGCAGGGGCTCTATGATATCGGCAAGATGCTTTTCAAAGTAGAACCCGTTATCCTGTAGCTTCAGGATGGCGTTCCGCAGCTCTTTCGGATCTGTATTTTTAGTGAAATAGCCATGCAGTCCCAGGCGGATAACATTACGTATGGTACTCTGGTCGGCGGTCACTGTCAATACCAGTATCTTTAACCGGGGATATAATTCACTGATACGGCCGGCTGTATGAAAGCCGTTCATGCCCGGCATACCCAGGTCCAGCAGCAGGACATCTGCGGAGTTCGCAGCCAGCGTGGGGAACAGTTCCCTGCTGTCGGAAATTTCCGCAACCACTTTCATATGATCGGAAGCGTTTATGAAAAGGGATAAACATCTTCTTACCAATGTATGCCTTTCTGCTATGGCTATATGTATCATTGTGCATTATTAGATAGTAACGGTATCGCCTGGCGGCGATACAAATTTTTCCGGTACGGATACCTTATGCAGACCATATTGCCGTCCAGTCCTGTTACGGAGTACGTACAGGTATATGAATAGCTCCCCCGGTGATGCACGGGATAGCGTATCTGCCGGGGCAGATGCCTGTTAAGGGAAGCGCCTGCTATATCATTTGAGCATAAGGCCTGATAACGGTACTGACGCATTGCTGCACTTTCCGCTTGGCAAAATGTAGTAACGGCTGAGGCCCGATGAAGGGGGACGGCTTTTCGGAGCAGGATACATGGTGATCATAAGATAAGGGGTTTTTAGGGTGTTTGCAGAACAAATATATTGAATTGCTTAATATAAATGAGCTTTTTGCTCCCGGAACAGCAATATAATAATATAACAGGGGTATTGGCAGGTATAAGCGTAAAAGAACAGGTAGCCGGGGCGCCGGCCATTTAAAAGCAAAAAGGTACCGGCTATATGCTGCGGTTGGTACCTGGCAGTGCCTGTCCCGGTGATGATACAGTTTCCTGTGAATATATCATTAAGCGGACCGTGTAGATTGTTTTACGGATCAGGCTTATTCTCTGAAATAGTCTTCACTGCCGGCATCGCTGTAGGTCTCGGCCTGCTCCTGCCCGGGTATATCCGGCGGGGTATTTGCCAGTGCGCTGAACATTTCAATAGATATATGGTCTATGGGCACTTGCATCGGCAGGTCTCCCGCGCTGCTCTCCCTGAAGATGTTGATGGTGTGGCTGTTACTGCTGCCGGGCTGATAATGCGCCGTTGCCTTGCAGGTCCATAATGCAGTGGCTTCATGGAATGTGCAGGACCCGTCCGTACCGGAAGGGGTATAGCATACAGCTGACCTGTCCCGCAGGGCCGCATTATCCGCGATCTTCATGGCCTCGTTCTTGTCAGGATGTGTACCATAATAATATTTTCCCATAATGCGTTTGGTTTTGTTGATGAAAAAATAGGAGAGATGTAAAGAGGTCATTGGTAAAACAGATCGCCAGGCAGAGAGTTGAGATATGAATTGTAAAATATCCTTAAAGGCACCCGTAATACAGGGCCTGTAAAATGCCAGCTGTTTCGGGCCGTTGTGCGGCTACTGTGCGGGAAGTATCAGGCATAACGGCGGAACGGCTCTATTCTACTACCCTGAAAAATATTATAGGTAACTTTGCGGAATATCATTATAATCCTGAAATGTCGCACGAGAAAAAATATCCCATAGATAAAGTATCAAGACCATTCCTTAAGTTTATACAGCAGGAAAGATCAGGGGGGCTTGTGCTGGGTCTCAGTGTGATTCTGGCCATGATCCTGGCTAATTCTCCCTGGCACACGGCCTATCATCATTTCTTTGAGCATACGCTGGGGTTCCGCTTTGACGGCCGTACCTACCTGGAATACAGTATCCACCACTGGATCAATGACGGGTTGATGGCTGTTTTCTTTTTTGTTGTAGGCTTGGAGCTCAAGCGGGAAATTGTGGGAGGAGAATTGTCCAGCCCGCGTAAAGCGATGTTGCCGATTGCCGCCGCCATAGGAGGTATGCTGGTGCCGGCCCTTATCTACCTGGCATTCAACCCGGCCGGGGAAGTGCACAGCGGGTGGGGCATACCTATGGCTACCGATATCGCTTTTGCCTTGGGAGTATTATACCTTCTGGGCAACCGTATACCCCTGGCGCTTAAAGTATTTCTTACCGCTTTAGCCATTGTGGATGACCTGGGTGCGGTGCTGGTCATTGCCTTCTTCTATACTTCCGAAATCTCCGTTATAAGCCTGCTGATCGGGTTCCTGTTCCTGTTCCTGATGTATGCGGGCAACAGGCTGGGCGTACGAAGCATTGTGTATTATGCCGCATTGGGCATCCTGGGGGTATGGACCGCTTTCCTGCTGTCCGGTGTGCATGCCACTATCGCGGCAGTGCTGGCGGCGTTTACGATCCCGGCGGATGTTAGGATCAGCGAGCATGCTTACATCCGGAAGATCCGCACATACCTGGACCTGTTTCGGGATGCGGACAGGAATAACCGCATACCAACGCTCACCAACGAGCAGCTGCATATCATGGATGCGGTAAAAAAAGAAACGGATAAGGCGATACCTCCTTTGCAGCGACTGGAGCATGCCATGCATCCTTTTGTGACCTTTGTCATTATCCCGTTGTTTGCGCTGGCCAATGCCGGTGTGTCAGTACTGGATATAGACGGAGGGCAATTATTCGGTACCAATGTGGCGATAGGAGTTGCCGCCGGGCTGCTGGCAGGCAAGGTAACGGGTGTGGTGGGCGCTACCTGGCTTTGCGTAAGGCTGAAGATAGCCCCTTTCCCTGCAGGGATGAATATCAGGAATCTTTTTGGACTGGGGCTGCTGGCTTCTATCGGCTTTACAATGTCCCTTTTTATTACACAGCTCGCCTTTACGGATGAGGCTTACCGGGTCCAAGCCAAGATCGGTATTTTTGCCGCTTCCATTATTGGCGGCATCCTGGGCTATATAGTACTGAGCAGGCAGGCCAAGAAGACGGGTACTGTTAATGAAGATAAGGACGAATAGATCTTCACTCCGGTGCAGCAGCCGGAAATGTCGCGTAAAGGAAAGGCCGTAAGCATCAGCTTTTCCAGGCTGCTGTGCCACTACCGTGGCGGATTATAACAGTAGTGCAGGGTATGGGTATGTTTTGCGCTTCCTGCAATTTTTCTTACCTTCACTATCTACATTCTGGCAAGCTTTTAAGGCTTGCGGCTCGTCCCTGCGTCCTCATTTTACGTTTTCGGGTCATTTTATCTAACCAACGGGAACTTCTTATGAAGCTTTCACAGGCTTTATTCCCCATCAAATACAGCAAGCCTATGCAGCAGCTAAACCCGGGTAGCGGGCTCCGTAAATCTTTTGGCCTTAAAATGGCCATTATCATTGTTATCAGCGCCATCGTCGGTTCGGGTGTGTTCAAAAAGGCCGCTCCTATGGCAGCCTTGCTGCATGCCCCCTGGCTGGTGATCTTAGCCTGGCTGCTGGCCGGCATCATTGTCCTGTTCGGCATTTTGTGCATTGCTGAATTAAGCGCCTTATTCCCTTCTTCGGGCGGGCCGTTCCTCTGGCTGGAAAAAGTGTACGGCAAGGTCATTTCCTTCTTTTACGGCTGGTCCTGCTTTACCGTTATACAAACGGCGGCAATAGCGTCCGTGGCATTCGTATTTGCGGGAGCGCTGGATACTTTTATAGCCTTGCCTCACCTGTCCCCGGCGTATGAATCGGTCAGCTTCCTGGGCTTATACCCTTTGAAGAATATCGGTGCCAAGATCGCTGCTTCCCTGCTGGTCATTGCGCTTACCATCGTTAATATAAGAGGTGCCAGGAAGGGCGGTAATATCAGCCTCTTCTTCACCCTGGTCCTGCTGCTGTCAATTATCGTTATTGTATTTGTAGCGTTCTTTTCCGGAGCTGGAAGCGCTCAGACTATAGGAACGGTCTCTGCGGACTTCCCGGCTGAAGGCTTTACGGTGTTCGGGTTTATCAGCGCTATGGTACTGGCAATGAGGGCGGCATTCTGGGGCTATGAAGGCTGGATAGGCCTCGGGTTTATAGGGGGAGAGATCACGGAGCCGCGCAGGAACCTGCCCAGGGCACTTATGGCCGGCATTTCGATCGTTATCGTGGTATATCTTCTTATTAACACTGCTTACTTTTTTGTAATGCCGGCAGATGAAATGATCGCAGGGGTACAGCAGAATGAGAACAGCATCGCAGCGGTGCTGGTGGTAGATAAGATGCTGGGTGCCGGCGGCGCCTATATCATAAGCGGTATGATCCTGATCTCTACCTTTGGCTGCACCAACGCTACTATCCTCGTATCTGCACGCATCTATTATGCTATGGCGCAGAAAGGAATGTTCTTCAGGAAAGCTGCTCTTTCCCATCCCCGTAACCATACACCGCATTATGCTTTGATCTATCAAT
Source organism: Edaphocola sp. (assembly GCA_037190225.1). GTDB lineage: Bacteria > Bacteroidota > Bacteroidia > Chitinophagales > Chitinophagaceae > MKSF01. The sequence goes on from JBBCJL010000001.1 coordinate 77,990, forward strand.
GTATCTGGGCCTGCCTGCTGGTGTTTTCCGGCTCTTTTGATTTTCTTACGGACCTGGTAGTGATCGCAGGCTTTATCTTCTTCGGTCTGATTGTATGGGGGGTGGTGCGTCTCAGGAAACGGATGAAGATGGCGGAACGACCGTATAAGACCCCGCTTTACCCGGTGGTGCCGGTAGTATTTGTGCTGTTTTGCATCCTGCTGATCTTTATCTCGTTCATAGAATCGCCGTTCAAGTCCTTAACGGGTATGGGCCTGATCCTTTCCGGTCTCCCTTTTTATTACTATTGGAATCGCAGGCAAAGCATCGCCCGCGAACCATAGCTCATATTAATTGCGATACGCCAAATGCGTATCGCAATTAATACAGGGAATATACAGCTATCATTCTACCAGCTTATCTACGTAATCGCAGTTCATCAGTCGCAGTATACCCATATAATCCAGGTCGAATGCGATCAGGCTGCCGACCTTGTATTGCTCGGCATTGCTGCCCAGATCCACTACCATCATATCCGAGCTGGAGCCTACGATCTTCAGGTCCGGGTCGGTAGGCCGTATATGACTGTCCTCCACATCCAGCAGGCCAATGTCTATAATGGCCCTGTGGGAGCTGGCATTGTTACTGCTGTCATCAAATTTCAATACATCACCGGTGAGATTATGGCCCAGGTCGCCGTCCGGCACCATCGGCTTTTCACGCAGCTCAATGATCTCCGCATACAGCCTGAATACATCCTGGTGCAAGTGGGGATTAGGCGTGTTGTTATAGACGTCCGTACCCAGGAACAGGGTCTCTCCTACGCGGAAATGGTTGACATCCTTAGGAAGCAGGCCTCTGGAGATCAGCGGTATGGTTACGGAAGTGCCGCCGGTAATATAAGGGATCACTTTATTGAACCTTGCTTCTATAAGCTGCTCATAAAGGCAGAGCTGCAGGAGCTTATCCTGGTTGGGCAGTACCCCGTACATGCAGGTCAGGTTGGTGCCCAGCCCCGCGACCTCGATATTGGGAAGCCGGAATACCCTGGCATAAAAGTCTATAAACTCCTCCCGCATTACGCCTTCCCGGAGCTCGCCCAGCTCGATCATAATAATGATCTTGTGTATCTTGTTTTGCTTCACCGCTTCGTCCGAAAGCATTTTGATGGTTCCGAACTCGGTATTGAAGCTGGCATCGGCATACCGCACTACACTGGGAATGTAACGCCGGGCCGGTGGCTTTATAAAGACCGTTTCTATGCCGGGAGCGATGGATTTGATGATCTTCAGGTTGGTGATGCGGCTGTCGCATATCTGTTGCACGCCGAGGTCTATGATCTCTTTCAGGTAGGTCCTGGAGCCGCACATTACCTTAGAAACCACGCCCCATTCAATATTATGCGAGGAAAAGAGCCGGTCAAGGTACCGGTAGTTCTCCTGCAGCTTTTTTCTGTTGAGAATGATATGTGCCATGATAATTATTTATTCAGTCTCATTTCGAGATATTTATTCGTAAATCCTAATTTTTCATACAGCTTCCTGGCCGGGTTGTCCGGCTCCACGTGCAGGGCAATATTGCCGGTAGTCTCTGCTATGGCCATCTGCATCAGCTGCTGCCCTATGCCTTGTCCGCGGTAATCCTTATGGGTCGCTATATATACCAGTATATGCTCCGGTATATAGCCGCTCATGCCTGTATGGTTGATCACTACGGCGCCTGCCAGCTTATCCCCGTCCCTGGCGGTGAAGATCATGCCGCCGGCTTTGCCGTCACGGTACAGGGCATAGTCCAGGCAGCGTTGAATATCCTGCCTGTCATCACCGTACTGCTCCAGGTGGGTAAAAAGAAAGTCCAGCACCTGATCTTCTTCAGCGGGTGAAAGTAAATCAGGCTGTTTGTAAGAGGTGTATTGGATCATAATAAAAAAGTTATGCAGCAAGCATTGCCTGCAGGGTGAAAAATTCAGTTACATACTGTCGGTAGATCCAGCTATTATTGCTGAAAAGAGGCTACAGGAAATGAATCCTGAAACATTGTATAATGATGTGGGACGCTTGGATCTTTGGTGGTCCGGACCATCATTAATGATCTATAAGACTGCAAAGATAGGAAAAAATATACAGGTGCTCCCGGCAGGGGCTGTTTCGCGGCTCCGGGTAACCTGGTTTTACCGCCTGCTTACGGGTGGCAGTACTGCCCGATAAACAGGGAACCGGGTTATCTTATGCCTTTAATTAATAGTATTATAGGAACTGTTTCCTGCCCGTAATGCGCATTCAGATAAGAAAAAGGAGCGTAGGTGGAGTAGGGGCCGGGCGCGGTAGATTATTGGTAAAAAGAAAACTGACTATCTATAATGTAAGCAACAAAGGCATTATATGGAAAAAGGATAAGCTACAAAGTATGACAGAGATCACTCACATCCGTTCGGAATGACCAGGCATGCTATAGTGTCTTTTAGCAATAAAAGCGTTCTTTAGCTCACAGGGCAAACGTATCTGTAACGGAAAGCTGTTTCCTGTAAGCAGGTAGTCATTCCGGGTAAAGAGCATCCGGCAGGGCCTTAAGGCCGTGTTTTCCCGCAGAGAAAGGCTGCCGGTGTGATCGGTAGAGGGAAAGCTTATATCAGCCTGCTATCCTTTGCTTTCCTGACTGCTTCTATTTTGTTATGTACCCGGAGCTTGGCATAAATGTTCTCAATATGCTTACGTACCGTGCTGGGAGATATGAACAGGCTGTTGGCGATACCGATATAATTGAGCCCTTTGCTCAGCTGCTCCAGCACCTCGGTTTCCCTGGCGCTGAGCTTTACGGTCTCCTGCTGTCCTTCATCGGGGATATCCACCGGATTGCGGAGCAGCTTCAGCGTCTTTAATGCAATGGAAGGCGTCATGGCTGCCCCGCCGTTAATGATGTCCACAATGCCCTGGTACAGCTCCTGCGGCTGCACTTCTTTCAGGAAATAGCCATCCGCCCCTGCTTTGATAGACCTGAAGATATTGATATCATTATCAAACACTGTCAGCATGATGATCTTTATATAGGGAAAGTGGAGCTTTATCATTTCCGTGGCTTCTATGCCGTTCATTTCAGGCATTTCTATATCCATCAGTATCAGGTCAATACCGGCATCCTTCCGCAGCATATCCAGCAGCTCGCGCCCGTTGCCGGCACAATACCGGACGCTGAGATCCGTAAAAAAGGAGAGCTTTTCCCGGATGGCCTTACGGAGAAAGGTATTATCGTCCGCTATTACAATTTTTATTACAGGTGCCATAAGTGATCGGTTTATTCAAAATTAAAGGTTGCCGGTGAAACAATATATACGGCATCCTGCGTATTTTACAGCAATATGGTCACCTCTGTACCGCTGGCTCCCGAGCTGACCGCTATAGCTCCTCCTATTTCTCCCATTCTTTTTCGCATATTGGACAAGCCGTTGGCGCTCTCATCCGGGACAGCATCGGGTGAAAAGCCTTTCCCGTTATCTGAAATGCTGACGGCAAACCGGTACGGCGCATCCGTGACGGGATGGATATGGATAGTTAGCCGGTCTGCGCCGGAATGCTTGACCGCGTTGTGCACCGCTTCCTGTATCACCCTGTAGAGGTGGATGCCCTCCAGGGAAGAAAAATGGAATGTACTGTCTTTCAGCTGCTCATCCACCGTAAATTCAAAGGACATGTCGCCTACTGAAGCTGCGGTCTTACTTATAAAATCGCTCAGGCGGGCGCGCATATCCTCGAAGGTTACGGTACCTTTATTCATCGCCCATACAGTATCTCTCAGCTCGCTGATAGCCTGCCGCGCAAAGCCGCTGATATGATCGATCCTTTGATGGACCTCGGAAGGCCCGTCTCTGAAATAGTACCTGATATTATCCAGGGAAGAGGTGATGAAAGTAAGCTGCGAGCCTATGTTATCATGCAGCTCTCTGGATATCTTCAGTCTTTCCCGGTGCAGCTGGTTCTGTATTTCTATGGCGGCATAGGTATCTTTCAGCCGTTGCTCCTCTTCCAGTCTCCTGGCTTTCTGCTTCTGCCTGTAAAAGAATATATAGCCGGCCAGGACGGCTATCAGCAGCAGCAATACCGCCCCTGTCACCTGCAGGTTCTTTTGCTCTATTTCCAGGTGGCTTTCTGCGATGGCTGCGCGCTGCTCAAGTATCTGCTTTTCTTTTTGCTGGGTTTCGTAGCGGGTCTCCAGCTCTACCATTTTAGTGAAATTCTCCTGGTTCAGCACCGAATCCCGAAGCGTGTATGCTTCCTGCAGGTACCCGTAAGCAGTTTGATAATTCCCTCCTGCGGCTGCTATCCTGGATAAAAGCTTCAATGTCTTGACAATCTCTTTTTTGGTCTGGTTCTTTCGTGATAATTCCAGCGCTTTCCGTGCAAAGGAGGCTGCCACCGCGTATTGCTTTTGCTGGTAATACAGCTCACCGAAATGGTTGTTCAGGAATGCCTTCCCGAAGTTGTCTTTTACCTGCTCGGCCAGCTGCAGCCCTTTGAACCCATACTGTTCCGATAGCTTGTATTGCTTCATTTCCAGGTAGATGCTGGCAAGGTTGCTGTAGCAGGACACCATGCCATTCTGATCTTTAATATCTTCCTTGATCTGTAAGGCCTCTTTGAAAAGCTCTATAGCTTTGTCGTATTGCTTGAGCTTCTCATAATAAATAATCCCCTGGTTGTTGATAACGGAGCTTTTACCCTGCTTGTCCCCGATGCTGTCATAACAGGCTGCTGAAAGCCGCATTCTCTCCAGCGCTTCCTCATAGCGGTTCTGCTCGATATTGATAAGGCCGAGGTTACTGTAAGAGATGGCCAGCAATTGGTTATTGCGCTCTTTTTTGCAAAGGTCAAGGATACTCATGATGATCTCGTTGGCCTTCTGGTAATCGCCATAATAGTAATAGACCATGGCCTGGTTATTGACCGCATTGCCCATTATTATGAAGTCGCCTATGGAATCGGCAATGCCGATACATTCCCTGAAGACGGCTATGGCAGAATCGTATTCCGACTGGAACCTGTGCGCAAGCCCCAGGATGTTCAGGCTTATGGCTTTTTGCCTTGCATTCTTTTCGATGCCGGCATAACGGATGCTTTCCCTGGCATGCCATTTTGCCTGTACAGGATTGCTGAAAATGTTATCCCGTGTTTTCATATACTCCCGGTAAGATCTGCTGGCAGTATCGGAAGGCGGCTGTTTCTGCTGCGCCCGGACAGGTATAATGGGCAGCAGGTATATCAGTATAAGAAGCAGGTATCGTTGCATCATACGGGAGTGATTTTACAGGGACAATTGGAAATATTACAGGGTGTTCCCTTTTAAGGAATGTGTACTGCAAATATAAGTGTCCTGGTACACAGTGTGCTAAAAATTATATATAGACTATCTGAAAATAAGGCATTTGCCGTATTGTGCAGCAAGGAATATGGCATTTATTTTGTGGAACTTTAAGTCCTGCTACAGGTTGCCTGAGGAAAAATAGCCAAAACCTGTAACAATATAAACCAGGAAATTATGAAATATAATATACTACTATCCTTCTTATTATTCGCTGCCTGTATGACCGCGGGAACAGCGCAGACGCTGGGAGATTTCAAGCCCAAAGAGCAGTCTTACGGCCTGGGCAAGGTGAAGAACGCCCAGCGGATCTATATCGCCTCCTTTACGGTAAACTACCAGATATTTAATGAAAAGGAAGATTTCAAGCAGGGTGGCCATATGCTGGGCGGAGGGTATAAAGGCGATGCGCATGCCTCCCTGTCTGTGGGACTGGATAATATCACCGAAGCCGGTATCCAGGCGGTCACTGACAGCCTGTACCGCGACTTTACGGTCATGCTGAAGGCTAAAGGGCTGGAGATAATCACTGCCGATGAGGCCGGGGCAACGGAGACCTACAGCGGCTTTATCCGGGTAAAGGGTGGTAAGATCAATCAGGCGCAATTCCCCGGTACGCTGGCTACCACTCCCGCGGGTTTTGAATATTATGTAAAGGACATTTCAAAATCGGGCAAGGAAAAATCGGGAGGATTCCTGAATAATCCTTCCACCATATACGGTAAGCTGTCCTCACAGCTGGATGACGCTATCATCGCGGATGTGGACCTGTTCGTGCTGTTTATTGAAGACAAGAACGCGATGGATCTGGCCGGGGCCAATATAAAGGTGAAAACATCGCTGAGGCTCGCTGCGACCGAGGCTATCATCATGAAAAGCAATGCCAGGATAAAGCTGAAAGGCCAGAACAATGTTGTTTCGGCCACCAGCCAGGCCAGCTTCTATCACGGGAAAGTACCTGTAGGCATCGGCGTTACCAGCAGCTATACCGGTGGCCTGAAAAGCCCGCTGGATGTGAAGGGTGTGATAGAGGATAAGAAGATCCAGAGCTTTGCGTCCAACCGGAGGGATTATATAGGCACACCAACGATTTACGGTACCTGGTATAATCCGGGCAATACTTCCAGCATCTCAACGACCGTGATACCTGTGGATGAGCAGAAGTACACGAGTGGCGCCTATCTGGCAGGAAGGAAGTTCCTGGAATATCATACCGAAGCATTCCTTAAGAATGTAAAATAGCGGTTCCGGCAGCCGTACAGCATAGCCTGATATTATAATAAAGCTCCCTTATCATAAAAGGATATGGGAGCTTTTTTATCGGTATTCCGGCTGTTATCATACCGTGTAGGACATTGACAATTCGGGAGGCTTCCGTCCCGGCAAACAGGTTGCATTTATAAATCGTAACTTTATAGTCGGTTTTGATATACAGGAATGCTACAAACTTATTATTATGGCGGTATCTTTCGGAGACAGGGTCATTGATTTCAACACCCGGCTACACTACCGGGGTGAGCTGCCGGATGGCTTCCGGGTGATGAACCCTTACCTGGATAATCCTGAAACCCTGCAGGTGATGCGGGAGTTTTACCGCAAATATTATAATGATCATCAGCAGCGCAGGTTCATTATCGGCATCAATCCCAGCCGGCACGGGGCGGGGGTGACCGGGGTGCCTTTTACCGATACCAAAAGATTGCAGGACGTCTGTGGCATTGAGATGACATCTGCGCATACCCATGAGGTATCTTCAGTCTTTATGTATGATATGATCGCTTCATACGGAGGCGCTGCCGCGTTTTATAAAAGATTTTACATTAATTCCCCGTTCCCGCTGGCCATTGTCAGGGCTACGAAGGACGACAGGTGGCTCAATGCCAATTATTATGATGATCCCGTCCTTTTCGGGATGGTAAAGGGCTTTATGATCGCTTCCTTAAAAAAGCATATTGAGCTGGGGCTGGATACTTCCCGCGTTTTTGTGCTGGGGAAGAAAAACGCGGATTTTATCAGCAGGCTGAATGCGGAGGCGGGACTGTTCAGTCAGCTGGAGGTATTAGAGCATCCAAGGTATATTCAACAATATAAATCAAAAGAAAAGCAGCTGTACATTGATAAGTACATAGCTGCTCTCGGTCATTGAAAACAGGTAACTTTCTGATAAGGATGCAGGCAGCCGGCAAACATACGATCTATACTATCGGGCATCCCACGCGCAGCATGGATGACCTCATCGCCATGCTGCGCTCTTTCCATATAAGCACCCTGGCAGATGTGCGGCGCTTTCCGGGTTCCCGTAAATTCCCCCGGTTTGATAAAGAGATCCTGGAACACTCCCTGGAAAAGAGCCATATTAGCTATGTTCACCTGGAGGCTTTGGGCGGAAGGAGAAGAGCATGCCTGGATTCCAGGAATACCCGCTGGCGCAACGCCTCCTTCAGGGGATATGCTGATTATATGGAAACCGAAGCGTTTGAAAAAGGTATGGCAGCGCTGGCAGCACTGGCTATGAAAGAGCCGTTGGCCTATATGTGCGCGGAAGCGGTCTGGTGGAGCTGCCATCGCGCTATGATATCCGATTACCTGAAGGCAAAAGGCTGGACCTTATTGCATATTGTGGACACAGGCAAGGTGCAGGAGCATCCCTATACATCGGCCTCAGGGATAGCAGGCAACCAGGTGCTTTATTTCGATGAAGGGCTTTTCGATTAGCATGATAAAGCCGGGCCCGGCTTCTTTTTATGTATATATATTTTTTGTATTTTTGTAGTAACTCAAGGAATAGCAGGTATCCGTAAACTAAGAGGCGTCCTTATGGATCCGTTCTCATATTAGGCTTAAGATACATCGGTTGTAAGGCTATCCTGCCAGTTTCCTTGGGCATTGATCACGCTTTCCTGACCACTGATGATGAAAGGGGCCGTTGCGGGTTTACTCCCGATCCCGGCCTTTGCTTATCAGGCAAACTATACAAGTATGCATCAAAGAACTTACCTGCTGGCCGTTCTGCTGTCGTTATTTTTCTGTATCCCGGCGAACGATTTACAAGCGCTCAGCTACAGGGTGCTTTTTCTCGGTAACAGCTATACCGATGTCAATAATTTACCCGCTATGGTACGGGATGTTGCCCTGTCAGCAGGCGATACCGTTATTTTTGACAGCTATACTCCGGGAGGCTACCAGCTGAGGGACCATACGCTTGACCCCATAAGCCAGAGCAAGATCATGTCCGGGGGATGGCATTACGTGGTCATCCAGGGGCAAAGCCAGGAGCCTATCACCTTATACTCTCAATTTGTCAATGGCGGCTTGACCCTATATAACATGATAAAGCAGTACAATCCCTGCGCGGTGACCGTTTCCTATATGACCTGGGGACGGAAGAACGGAGATGCGTCCAATTGTGCCGCCTTTCCTGTAATGTGCACCTATCAGGGCATGGATACTACTTTAAGGCATCGTTATCTGGACCTTACGGCTTCCCTTAACGGGGAAACGGCGCCTGTTTCGGTGGTGTGGAACTACCTCCGGCAGAACCACCCGGGTATTGAACTGTACCAGGTGGATGGAAGCCATCCTTCAGCAGCGGGTTCTTATGCAGCCGCCTGCTGTTTCTATACCGTGCTTTTTAAAAAAGATCCTGCACGGATCACGTTTAATCCGGGGTTAGATGCAGCCACTGCTGCTGCCATAAGGAACGCGGTCAGGACAATGGTATTTGACAGGTTGCAATCGTGGGACTTTAAGCGCGCTCCGGTATCCCGCTTTAGCTACCGGATAGGCCAGGGTATCAACGAAGTGATCTTCACCCCGCTCAGCCAGGGTGTACGGCAAACCTACTCCTGGGATTTTGGCGATGGCACAACATCCGACTTACCCAGCCCGACACATTCCTACGTGACCGATGGCACCTATACGGTTTCTCTGACAACAACGAATTGTGACCTGCAGGGATTGCGCACCAGCTCCACAGATACGGTTATCCAGTTCTGCAGCCATACCCCGACCATTTATACCACCCGTCCCTGGCTCTGTCATTACGATACGCTGTGGACACAGGCAGCAGACGCGTACCAGTGGTTTGTTGATGGTGTCCGGTTACCGGAAACCAATCGTTACCTGGCGGATTACTCGCGCTATGGCATTACGGGATTTTCCGTCATGGCGACCCTGAACGGCTGCTCAGAGCTATCAATACCATATACGACCACTGCCGAATTGTCCGGATACTATTTTGACGCATTGGGTGATCCCTGCGAGGGGGATACTGTGGCGTTTGCCGTATTGCATACGAATGGCTTCTTGTCCGGTTCGGAAAATATACTGTGGTTTAAAAACGGTGCGCTGCTACCGTTAATGACCGGCGAAGATACTTTACTGATCACTACATCGGGATCCTATGAGTGCAAGGTATCGAACCCCAATGCCGTTTGCCCTTTTGATACCACCGTTTTTCTTATTGAATTTGATTGTGGCGGAACAGGGATTGAGGAAAAGGAAGGTGGCCGGGCATTATCCTGGATGCTGTCTCCCAACCCGGCATCAGAGATGATCCGCATTAAGTTTTCAGCCTATCCTGCGGACGAGTGGATACTGGTTTACAGTGCCATTGGCCGCCTGGATCTATCAATGCCCGTATCGGCAGCTGCTATGGACATTAATATTGCTGACCTGCCCGGCGGGCTGTATTACGTCCGCACGAAGAGCAATACGGCACCCGCGTTGAAATTTATGAAGCTGTAGCAGAGCGGACCATGCTGCCGGGCGCATGCGCATGCTATTGATAGCATACGTGCTGTCCTTAATGAGTAGTATCAATGTTTAAAATGCTTAAATAATACTTATTGGCTGTCCTGTAAAACAGGATCAGGATCAGCAATACGGCTATTGCGGGTATCACCAGCCAGTACGTGGGAAGGAGCATCGCTATATATGCGGAAAATACCAGGGTACGCATAAACTCAAGATGGAAGATCCATTTTCTTTGTTCCAGCATAGCGCCGGTATGGATGACGCTCAGGAGCACAAAAAGGTATCCGACGGCTATTTCAGGCGCATTCTGATAATACCCGAAAAGAAGATAGCAGAATACAAATAGCAGAGATAGTATGGTATTGATGATAACTGCGTTCCGCAAGCTGCCCGATAGCTCTTTTTTAGATGATCCTGATAAAAAAATGCTCTCCAATTCGTGCCTGATATTGGGATCAATAGATTCCGGTGCCCCGAAGACAGTGGTCATTTTCGCTTTCCATCCTTTGGCCCTTTTGAAGGATATCGCTATTTCCATCAAGTAATGAAAGTGCTGCCAGAGAAAGCTATAGCTGTTGACAGGTACTGTGATGCCGTATACGGGCTTTTCTTTTTCGTCCTCCTCGGTATAGGTGCCGAATAGCTTATCCCAGATTATCAATACATCGCCAAAGTTTTTGTCCAGGTATCTTTCATTGCTGCTGTGATGCACCCTGTGGTGAGAAGGGGTAACAAATACCTTTTCCAGGATGCCTAACTTGCCCACCAGCTGGGTATGTGTAAAGAAAGGATAAGCTCCGTGTATTAATAGAATTGTTGTGATCATTTCCGGAGGAAATCCGAGGACAGGAATGAATGACCAGAACAGGGACCGGAAGAATGCCTGGAAAATAGTGATCCTTGCGGAAACCGTGAAATTAAAATCATCGCTCTGGTGATGCACTACGTGAGCCGACCACAGTATATTTACCCGGTGACCGAACCTGTGATACCAGTACCATAGCAGGTCTGTGGCTAAGAACAATAATACCCAGGTAAGGAAGGTCGGCTTGATGTCAAAGACGGCGAAATTTTCAAACAGCCATACAAAGTAAAAGTGAAAAACTGCCGTAGTGAACAGGTCGCAGGTACGCTCAAAGATGCCTACGTTCAGGTTGCTGATCGTTTCGCTGAACCTGAATACCTTCTTTTCTTTTTTTATGCTGATATAGTACTCTATGGCACAGAAAATAAAGAATACCGGTAAAATAAAAGCCAGATAGTTCAGTTTCATTGTGTACTTGATTTAATTGGTTGGATAAATGCTTTTATCTGCTATCGGCGCTGCCGGCCAATGATATGCCCGGGGCATATTAAAGGTAAATGCCGGAAGTCCAAAGAAAAAGGCGTTACGATATGCCGTAACGCCTTTTCAAAAATGATCCAAAGGATTTGTACGGCAACATCGCGCTACAGGCATACAACAGCATATCATCATGCTTACGCTGATGCCCTGAACATTTCCTGCTGCCATATTCCTGATTGCTGCTTGCATTTTCAAATCGCTTTAATAAAAAGATCCACCGGCTTGTATCGGTGGATCTCTGAAATCATTTGTATAAATATCCTGTTTCACCCGATACATCAGCTCCTATACATACAACAGCACATCATCACAGTTGATGCGCCTTGGATGATAGTGTATGAAGTGATATCTTTATTCATTATATGATGGCTGTTGCTATACAAATATAGGCAGGTCCTTCCTGACTTCCCAAATTAACTACGGATTACTTCCAAAATTTAACGTTATGCAGACAATTGAAAAACCTGCCGGAACAGGTAGCTTATCGTACGATCTGCATTTTTTGTTGTGCCGTGCCCTGTGCTGTTGTGAGTATAATCATATAGCTGCCGGCAGGAATATTGCTGATATCAATATTTTGCCTGTCCTGAATGGTATTGCTAAGCATTATCTTTCCGGTAATATCCAGGATAGCCACATTTGCCTGGCGGGCATTTTTCAGATCTATGGTGATATGGCTTTGTGCCGGATTGGGATAGATGCGTGCAACATCGTAGCCTGATTTTTTAATGGAGGTCACCTTTGGCTGCAATCTGCCAATAAAGGACTTGCCGGTCACCCATTGATTATCCAAAGCTACAATTCCCGCAAGCACGATCCTGCCATCATTCTGGAAGGCCAGGTTGGGAGCAAAGACACCCTGCTCTATATTGCTGATCTTTTTCAGCTCCGTATTGTCATTGAATGTGGCATCCGGACTCCCGTCTGCATTGAACATCACGATACCGGTTGCATTATCGGCATAATCCAGGTAAGTATATGCCAGCTTATTATTACCTGCAAGATGCAGTACGGCCGGTTCCGCATCTGTAGAAGCAATAGGGTATATTACGTAGCCCTGCGTACCGAAAGTATTGTCCGGCGTGCCATTGGTATTTAAACGGACCAGCAAAAGACCCGTTGTATCGTTGCCATCTTCGTAGACAAAGCCGCCAGCAACTATTTTATTATCGCTTTGGATCTTCAGGTCGTAAATACCGACAGCCTTATCATTCAAAGAAAAGATGTGCTTACCCGAGGTGGCAAAGGTATTATCCAGAGTACCATCATTATTCAGCCTGTATATCCAGATCTCATTAGTGCTGGTGCTGGGCGTGGAATAGCTGACATAGGCGCCTATGATAATTTTGCCGTCCGGTAATGCCTGCACCTGGTTGTAGTGCAAGCCGTTGGTGGTAGCGATATCTATATCTACAATGCCATTGGTACCGAAAGCGCTGTCTACCGTACCGTCTGTTTTCAGTCTTGTTATAGCAGACTCCATGTCGCCGCATACTAATATTTTCCCGTCATTCTGTATGCTGATATTGCTTATGTGCTTGCCGGGCAATGAAGTGGTAGCATGAAATATCTGTGCATTGCCAAAAGTGCCGAATGTGGAATCTATGACACCGTTGGTCAGAAAACGCTTTACATAATATGTTTTATCCTGGGTACTGACATCTTCATTATATCCGCCGGCCAGGATCTTGCCGTCATTCTGAAGCTCTAATGCCAGGAAGTAATGATCAATATCATTACCATCGTTGAAGCGGACGATGCCGTTTGTTCCGAATGTATTGTCCGGCTGACCGCCTGTTGTATATTTTGCTAGGAAGCCCCTTGATTCGCCGTTGGTAAAATCCTGGCCTAACAAGATGGTAGTCTGGTCGCTATTGATCCTGATAGAATTGAAATTGTTATAATTGCCACTCACGGCACCGGTTGTATAACCATTAGTGCCATAGCCGGCATCAAATTCCAGGCCCTGGGCATAAGTAAAAGATACTGTACCGAGCAGTAAGGATGTAAAGAATAATTTTTTCATAATAATTCTATATATGTTTTGATTAAGATGCAAAAATAGTAAATTTGAAATCAAATGGCACAATTTTTGATAACTAGTTATTGGGTATCAATATTAAAGATATATGCTTTTGAATACTGAAAATACCGTTTTAACTTTAACAACTAAAAAAAGTAATTAAGCCAGGAGAAGAATAACTATAACTTAATTAAAATATAAACAGCATTTCGCTTTTATACTTTTCTCGCTAACTAAAATCGACCAAATTTTTTAAAGCAAAACGAGAGAGTGGAAAGTTGAAATGCCTGCGCGAAATAACAACGAAATTTGTTACAAGCGTGGGCTTTCCTTTTTATCTTGTTTTGCGCGGTTCTTGGTCGGACCTTAGTTAGCAAGCGATTGGATAAGCCCACGCTTGTCGTTTTGGTACACGTACGAAGGAATTTTCATAAATACATTCCCCAACCATTATTACAGGCACACCTCCAGCAGGTGTCGGGCGTCATTCCAGCCATGCGGAAAAGCCCGGCACCTGTTTTTTTATGTCCATAATAGAGCTCCGTCAAGGGTCAGGAAAAAGTATCGAAGCCTTTATCACAAACCAATAAGCCAAACTGTTTATAGCAACCTAAACAAGCAAAATGATGAGATGAAGAAGCAGCGGACTGCTGCATCCGGTACACTACAGGGTGCCGGATATGTGACTGCCTGTGCCCGGGTATAGCCCCGGATATACGCAGACGGGCATGCAGCGCGCTTCTAAAAACAAATGAATATGCAAAACATCAACATCATTATTACCGGGCCCGAAACGATTTTCTCTGCAGGATTGAAAATGTTATTGCAGCAAAGCGGGAAATACAATATCACCACTGACTGTGTGAGCAGGATACAAACCGTCATACCGCTTCCCGGCACAATATTCATTATTTTATGGACAGACAGGGAAGAGCAGGCGCTGATAAAGCATGCCGGCATGCTGCGTCAGGTCAGCCGGCATGCACCTGTCCTTATAATTACCCTCTTCAGGATCAGGAACGAGTATATACAGCAAATCATAGCGTTGGGCAATACAGCTATTGTCAGCGCGGCTATATCGGGCAAGGAGCTGCACGACTATGTAGAGCAGCTGCATAACGGCAGCCACTGGCTGCTCAGCAGGGATATACAGGAAACATTGCTGGAACAGCTGCTCCGGAACAGCACAGCAAAGAATGCGGTGGCATCAGATCGCTTTACAGCCAAGGAAAAGAAAATAATAGCGCTGGCACAGCGTGGCTGCAACATCATACGCACGGCAAAGACCTTAAACTTAAGTCCCAACACCGTAGCCTCTTACCGCAGCAAAATGCTTAAAAAAGCAGGGGTGCACTCAATGGCTGAATTGCTGGAAAAATATAATGACAGCGGGTAATGCCACCTTTCAGGCGCGATGCTTCCCCTGCTCCCGCCTTATTCCCAGCCATAGCGCAGACCTGGCAGGATTGCTTCAGCTGCTGCGCAGGTACTGCAATGACGTGGAAATTGCTTTGCGCTTCATTCCTTGCGGCCGCAGTGACAGGCATTGACACCGATGATCCATAATTAAAATTCAACTATTAAAACAAAAACCAGGAATATGAACAAACACTACGTTCAGAATGGCAGTCCGGGCAGCGTCCCGGCACCTGCCCGCCGGAAAATCCGGAGCAGCGTCACGGGCTTAATGCTTATGGTGGCGATGCTGCTGTCGGTACATACCATCCGTGCCCAAGCGCCAACCATTACCTATACCTCGGCAGACGGCCTTACCAAAGGCTACGGCAGCAGCGCCCTCGTGGTAAAGGTGGTCTTTAACGGTCCCTGCACAGGAGCCAGAGTACGCATAGGTCACCCGCCGGGGGTGAGCTACGTGACCGGCACCGTAAGCAAGGTAAGCGGTACACCCGCATTAGGCATTGCCTACGATGCGGGTAGCAGCACGCCGCAAAGCCCGGTGTTTGACATTACCGGAACCATTACCACCGGCAGCGAAATAGAATTTACGCTCAACAGGAAGGCTGATTGTGCTGCTGCGGCAGGTGGAGGGTTCGACAGCGTGTATGTCACCTTCACCGGCAGCTGTACCAACAGCGCTATGATCAACCCCGATGACCTCAATGCCAGGAATTACCAGGTGTATTCACCTGCGCTCAGCATTACCCCTGACCCTGCGCCCGTTACCAATGCCGTAATAGGCACGGCCGTCACCCGCACCCACACCATCACCAACGGTGGCAACGGTGCTACCGATACCGTGCGCTTTTATATCGTATATCCGGGCGGCGCGGTGGTAAACACCGCTGCCGCCAATGCCATTACGGCAAACGGCACCAGCTTTACTCCAAGCAGCACCAGCGGCGACACCCTGTTTTACAAAATAGCAGGTCCTGCGCTCTTTGGCGGCGATGCCAGGCTGGACAACTCCGAAACCGTTACCATTACCGAACCGGTACGTGTAACAGCCTGCGGCACACCTGCCAATGCCACCGTACTGGGAGCAGGGTGGGGACGTGACCCGGCCAATGCCTGCCATTGGAGCAATGCCTCCAGCGCCGTTACTATGGCCAACGGCGCCGCCAATGTGCAGGTGCGCCGCCACCGCCTGGTGCAGCCCACCAACTTCTGCCAATCCGCCATTTATGAGGTGGTATTGTACAATGGAGGCACAGAAACCGTAGCAGGTGCGGGCACTGCCTTTGATATTATCCAGCAGTTTGGCTTTAACTATGGTGAAAGCAGCAACCCCGTACGGGCACAGCTTGTGCTTAAAGATATAGAAATCCTCAATGGCCCCGGCAGCTGGCAGCCGCTTACTTACACTGCCGGCTCTGCCAGTGCCCCTGCGGTGGTGGATTTTTCCAATGCTGCCAACTATGGCTTTAGCAGCTCAGGTCTTACCGATGCCAATGGCAACGGCCGTTACAATGATCTGAAGGTAGGCGACTCCGTTACCCTCCGCTTTAAGGTGGATTATACCTGCGCTCCCGGATGTAACGCGACCAACAAAAGCGGAGCGCCCTATTATAAAACCAGCTATACCAATATGTGCGGTACATCCCCTGTCACTCCTTTAATGGCCGGCAGCAGTGCTACCAACCCGGGTGGCCTTGCAGGCAATGCTGCCCAGGGCGAGATAATCAACCGCAACCTTGTCGGCATGCCCATTGTCAGCGGTCCTACCGATATTGCCGATGGCGAAACCGCGATAATTAAGCTGACCGGCAGCAGGGATTTTAGTACTAATATCGTCAATAGCGCTACTGTCTGCGCTACCAACCACATAGTGCTGCGTATAGCCGTGCCCAAAGGCTTTGGTATAGGTGCAGGCTCGGGCTTCTTTACCGGGCCGGGCAACGCTGCCGGCGCCGCTTTGGTCAGCGCCACGCTTATTACAGGCGTCACTATGGACACCCTGGTATTTGTCGGGCAAAAGACCAATGGCAACTATAGGGAAGGCTTTCATTTTGAGGCGCCGCTTGCGCTTAGCTGTGCCGGCTATGTGCCGGGTGCGGCTCCCATTACCTACACGATAGATTATATTTGTGATGCCGGCTGCGGCTGCGCTGAGCAGTGGTATTGCGGCAATATACCGCTTACGCCGCACTGCGGCACCTGCACAGAGGGTGGTCTGACCATTACCAGGGCTAACCTTAGCCGTACCACCGGCGGCTATACCAGCGCTACCTCCGGTACCTTTGTGGATGTAAGCGCTCTCACGGAGGCACAGCTGAAGTATATGATGCCCGGCGATACCGTGCAGGGCACTTTTACCGGTAAAATGATCAATGGTACCGCGGCGCCTTTTACAGCGCATCATTTCCGTATGAGCTATACTGCGCCGGGCAGCGCTGTGGTGCTTCAGCTGGCAGGTACTGCCGTTTACGAAATATGGCGCGGCGGCCTTCCGGCTGGCGGCAGCACGGTAATGGCAGCTTCGGTGAATACAGTAGCTTCCGGCATACATACTATGGAGTATGACCTGTCCGCGTTTGCCCTGCAGCCTGGCGACAGCGTTATCATAAAGCCCAGGTTTGTGGTGCAGGACAACGGCAGCCTGGCTACCGCGCCCGCGCCGCTAAGCAATTTGCGGATGATCTATTTCAGTAAAAACGTTGCCAACCCGGCAGCGGAATATAATTGCGACAGCTATTCAGCAGAGGCATATCCCTACCGTTCTGTGCCGGCATTAAGCAGTGGTACGCAGGATATCAGCAATACGGGCTGCAATACCTACACCATTACTACCACTGTAAGCTCCACAGGCGCTTCTTTCGATGTGTACCCCGGCGAGCTGCGTAATGCTGTATTGTTAGACAGCATTAAAATAGAAATACTCAACGGCGACTTTTTTGCTCCATCGGGCACATCGCTTTCTGCCTTCGGGCAAACGGCTTCCGAGGGCCTGCCGGTAAATAATTTCGATCTTATGCCTTATGCCGCTACCAGCCCTAACGGTAAAACCCGTGTGTTTGTCAATGACGGCACGTGGCCTAAAAGCGAAGCGCAGAATAGTAATGTTTCCTATAATATTTCTACCCGGCTTAT
Organism: Edaphocola sp.; assembly: GCA_037190225.1. Taxonomy (GTDB): domain Bacteria; phylum Bacteroidota; class Bacteroidia; order Chitinophagales; family Chitinophagaceae; genus MKSF01. The sequence goes on from JBBCJL010000001.1 coordinate 95,992, forward strand.
CAACGGCTGCTCCTCGCTGCCAACGGGCCATGTACGGCTGAGCTACTACATGCGGCGCAACGGCCATGCCCAGGACGGATCGTTTACCGTGGTAACCACACCTTCCGGCAGCCAGAACTTTAACAAGCCGGTGCATAATACTATGCCCAGCGTTAACATAACAGCGCTCAACAGCCCTGTTCAGGGTACCAGTACCCTGCAGTACTGGGATATAAGGCTGGCCAACACTACCAATATCAATGCTCCCAATGCCTGGTTCGCGCTGGAGACAGCGGGTACCGGCGTGGTGGTAGATAACGTAGTAACATGGCCCGGCAATGTGCCGGTACCGGCAGAGGGCACTTACGGCGGCGGCAATGCCTGGTACAAAGCCAGTCCCAACAATATAGCCAATGCTACTAGCACGCAGATGTACCGCGTTTATTTCCGCTACAACAGCTGCGGCCCCGACAGCATACAGGTAAAAGCAGGCTGGAACTGCAGCGGCTACCCGGCAAGTCCTTTGGATTTCCCTTGTACGGCTGGCAGCACCTACCTCAATGTAGTGCCTGAGCCGTCACAGGTGCAGCTCAGCGTCAGCCGCCAGCCCGGCGGTGGCAGCACAGTTAACCTTTGCAGCACAGACAGCGTACTGCTTGTCATTAACTCTGCCCAGGCGGCACACCTCAATGCGGTGAACCTCACCTTTACACCTCCTGTGGGTGTCAGCATCCCGGCTGCTATACCGGTAGAATACCCGCTGGGCAGCGGCCTCTACGAAAATGTACCGGTGACCGTTGCAGGTCGTATCTATACTATCAACGTATCGGCGCACAGCGGCATCAGCGCCAATGGCATGCCGGGCACAGCGGCCGCGCCGGCATCGGCAGACCGCCAGGCTAAAGTAAAGGTGGACTTCAGCACCTCCTGCGACTTCGTATCGGGCAACAGCTTCCGCTTTAACGCCTGGGCTGCACGCCCCTGCGGTCAGCCTGCCACAGGCAGCGGCACGGAGGTCAATACGGATGCCGTGCTTATCACCGGGGCTACAGCGCCGGGCAGCGCAGGTATGACATTGGATTTCGGCGCGGCAACAGCTACCGGCTGCGGCAATGCCGTAACCCTTAGCTCCACTATTACACCTACATCAATAGGATCCTCTGTAACCGACACTGTCGTGTACACCCTGCCTGCGGGACTGGTATATGCAGGCAATCCCTCTGCGGGCATCACCCCGGTCATCAGCGGCAGTACCGTAAAAATAGGTATGCCCGTAGTAGCGGCAAGTACGCCGGTGCCTTTCAGCTTCGACGTAGTGGCCGGTGGCGGCGGCTGCGGTAACGCTTCCGTTACAGCCACCTATAACCGCGCTATTGGCGGCCTCACCTGCGGAGTTACTACCTGCGCTGCATCGGCCGTAGTGATAGCCAACGGCTCATCACCGGCCATCACGCTGCAAAAGCCGAGCCTGGGTATCAGTAACGTGGTACTCACCGGTGGCTTCTTCCGTCCCGGGCAGTCCTATACGGCAGCTGTCAGCATCTCCAACAGCAGCAGCACAGCAGCGCCGGCCGCCACTTACATTGTAGAAGCCTTCTGCGGTAGCAGCAGCATACCATTCGATGCGCAGGTATTCGCTCCTGCCGTGGCGGCAAGCGGCATGGCTACCGGCACGATGGCCTTTAGCGTCCCTGCCGTTGTATGCCACACCGGGGACCAGGTTACCTACCGCATACGTCCCTTAACAGCTACCGGCACGCAGCAATGCCTGTGCAGTGAGGCCAGCTACCTGTCATCAGAAGCGCTTCCGGTGAAGCTCATCAGCTTTAACGCCTATAAAAAAGGCCATACGGCCCTGCTGCAATGGGCTACTGCTACCGAGCAGGATAACAAAGGCTTCGAAGTGCAGCACAGCGCCGACGGCAGCAGCTGGAGCAACATCGGCTTTGTAAGGAGCAAAGCAGCAGGCGGCAACAGCAGCAGCAGGCAGGATTATACCTTTACTCACGGCAAGCCTGTGGATGGTACCAACCTGTACCGCTTAAAGCAGTCGGATCTTAACGGTCGCCACGAGTACAGTCCTGTGCGTATGGTGAGCTTCGGCAAAGATGAGGGTATCACCATATATCCCAATCCTGTCACGGATATGGTACGCGTAGAAGGACTGAGCGGTGAAAGCCGAATCCGTGTTTACGATGTCACCGGCAGGCTGGTGGCAGAGCAAAGGGCTGACAGCAGCGCTGTAGAAATATCACTGATCCACCTGGGAGAAGGTGTGTACCATATCCATATCCTTGGAACAGACGGTACGCTTACGACCCGGAAAATAGTGAAAGCAAGGTAAGCCTTGTTAATAGGTACGAGCGTATCGTTCAGTAGGCGATAGGGTCACTACCCATAGCCGTTCCTTATATAAGGAGCGGCTTTTTGCTGCATCCTGGTCCTGCCCGGGGGAAGTAGAATACGGCGAAGGAATTCACAGCCGCAATAGAGGAAAGAGGTATATTGTAATGCTATCACGACAACAGTGAAAGAGGCTACGTGCATAATAATGAGCATATAGATGGCAGATACCGGCGGTTTTGCAAATATTACGGCCGGGGCCGGAAGCAGGTATTGCCGGCAGAAAGGAATACTCCCAACAGAGACAGGAAATATAAAAGGCAGGGTATGAAAACCCCGGGGCTTAATGTTATAAATTAAGATAGCCACAGCGCAAACTATGCGTGTGGCTATCTTTTTAATTTTAAAAATGACTGAACTTTCTTTTTTTACCCGGTGCAGTGAAAGAAAGATGCAGACTTTTTTAGTTGCACAAAAGATCAAAGAACCCGGTCAGCTGCTGTAGCTGATTTTTACAGTGGTGAGCAGCATATACCTGCCCGGATTCTAAGCTTTTCTGCTTTGTATTATCATTTATGGATATACCTAAAGCCTGTGCAACGGCTGTTAATGATAGTTTAGCAAGGTGTGATCATTAGTCGTGCGATTCCTTGACACTCTTGTTGTGTAGGTATCCACCTGGCTCTCAGGCATGGGCACTTCCTTTCGCAATTCTCGTTCATACTCCAGAACATAATGTCAGGAATACAGCAGCGTGGGTCACCGATCATCCATCTCTCCTGTGGCTGACATTGACGGGGGCCGCTATATATTGTGGCACAGTTAATAAACACAGGATGAGTTAGCGGGAAAGTCCCGCCGAGCATAGTCGTGTTGGGGAAGGTGGTTGTACTCATGGGCGAGATCATGATTAGGTTACTGGTGTACTGGTGCTCACAGCTTGGGCATTTTTCAGACCCGTGAATTTGGATATAGATGGGGCACTCGCTGCGGTTAATGATCTCAATACCGCGGGAGGTGGAATATCCGGCAAAGGATAATAAGATTAGGACGGCACTTAATAACAGGTTTTTCATGGATAAAGGTTTTAAATGATTAAAAAAGAAAGAAATTTATGGACAAGCATTCGCTCAATTTTAGCAAGGCTCTATGATCAGCCGCGCGATGCCATCACATTCAGAGGGCTCCCACCTGGCTCTCAGGCATGGGCACTTCCTTTCGCAATTCTCGTTCATACTCCAGAACATAATTTCAGGAGGACAATTGTCACAGCGTGGGTCACCGATCGTCCATCTTTCCAGTGGCTGGCAGTGACGGGGGCCGCTATATATTGTGGCACAGTTAATAAACGCAGGACGGGTTTGCGGGAAAGTGCCTCCGAGCATAGTCGTGTTGGGGAAGAGGGTTGTACTCATGGGTGAGATCACGAGTAAATTGCTGGTAAACTGGTGCTCACAACTCGGGCATTTTTCAGACCCGTGCAGTTGGATATAGATGGGGCACTCGCTGCGGTTAATGATCTCGATACCGCGGGAGGTGGAGTATCCGGCAAAGGATAATAAGATTAGGACAGCACTTAATAAGAGGTTTTTCATGATAACAGGTTTTAAAATGATTAAAAAATGGTTGCCGATGCACAGGCACTTTAGGTGTTATGTATGATGGTTTCAATACCAGGATAAGCAGCATAGCCTGCAATGTTCAGGAGAGCTAAAATGACACTTGGTAAAATGCTTTTCATAATTGCCGGTTTTAAAATGAATGAAAACAGGGGTGTCAGTGTACAGAAAATCAGTTAATTGCTTATATGGTTGCGATATATCGGGTTGAAAGAATGTGTAACCAGGGAATGTGAATGACCAGCCTTTGCTGAAAGTAGTATGAATCTATCTGAACAAATATAAAAACACAAGGATATAAAATGCAAGCAATGCGGTTAGTATTCGTGTGAATGATCAAAAAAGCTCCTGAACGACACAAAATAATATAATATCTGCCCTGAACGATACAGTAAAATGTACGAACGGCACAGGAAATTATGAGCTGCACTATGAAATATTATAATGTTTAATAGGAAATTGTGGTTTAAGGTATCGCCAACCAAATTTTTTAAAGCAGCGTAATGTCTTTGACTGACCGTGGTAAAGATCTTCTCCATACATTATTTTATTCCGGCTTCAGAGCCGGTGCGAGCATATATACCTGATTTCAGCTCCCGGAGACACGCTATTGATCTGCTCCTGTTAGCGATGCTGCTTTGCAGGTGGTTAAATTATTGTATATCAGTTATATGCGTAAAAAAATAAAACGGGATAATCTTTCAATTATCCCGTTTTTGTGAAGACTAAAGCTATTAATATTTTACCAATTTCGTGTTGCTCTGCTTTCCGTTGATGGAAAGGGTAAGAATATATTGCCCGGGTGCCAAATTGACACCTTCAATACGTATCTCATTTTTGCCTGGCGCAATCTCAAATGTCATATCAGCTACTTTCCTGTTCAGCATATCTGATACAGTGGCCTTCCCGGTGCCCGCATCTCTCGAAGAGAAGCTGACTGTCCAGTTATCTTCAGTAGGATTGGGAGCTACGTTCAGATCATCGCCTTTATGGCTTTCATTTATGTAACTATCAGGAGTATCAGGAGGGAGCGGATTACTGCTTTGACCACCCACAAGACCATTGGTGCAAATATCTATACAGGTGGCACATTTGGTATCAGGTAAATAAAGATTATGACAGATCCTGTAAGTGCCGGGCTGGTTAAATACTGTAGATACCGCAGGTAAAGTGTCTAATTCATCGTAATAATTATTAGGTCCGAAAACGGTCCAGTTATGAGTTGCGGACGGGTGATTAATCGGGCTGGTGAAGGAGTAGATCCCATTGCTGAGAGAGGAGGTGCCGATCGAGAAATGCGGATAGCAGCGGATATATTCCACTTCCAGCTCCGGCCATAAGCTTCTGTTCGGGTGATCGCTGCTGGCAAACACCATAGCCCTGTATATTGTTTCATTTTCAAGCTGGAGCATAAACCCGAAATTCTCGCCGGGATTGCTTACCATATGCTGCACCATTGCCCGGAGGTCGGCAGAGCCGTTCTCATAATTCCAGTTCCACCGGGTGGTGCTTGCCGGGGAGGTGATCCGGTTTACTGCAGTTGTTGTCGGAGCTGAATTCCAGGTGACGGTATTCTCATTCCAGTCAGAAGTGATCCGGCTGATTGTTATCTGGTTATCCGTTGCATATGGTGAGTTGGGATGTCCTGTATTGCCATAATTGCCCGAAGTGTCAATACCGAACAGCCTCAACCTGGCATTCGTAACGAAGGCCCCGGAAGGAACTGCGGTATTTAACTGTGCAAAACGGATCAACGACCGGATAATGCCAGTATCACAGAAATGATTGCTTCGATAGGTCCAGGCAGACGATACCAGTTCGGGACTGTTTCCATCATTAGAGTTGACCCAGTCGCTACAATTAGCGCCGGTATTCCTGGCAATATTTGCATCCTGTCCGGGATTAGGCCCTGGTTTAAGCGTTACTGAATTGAACTGGGCGTTGAGCGTTCCAATACTGCAGGAGAGCAGCAGAACTTTAAGAAATGTAATTTTCATAGTTTAATTGTTAATTAGGGGTGAACAATAAAATTTTGTGCTAAACATAAGTGGCTCTGGTTCAACTTCCTGTCCTGTTCTTTATTATTGCTAAGCTTATTTATAAGATTTGATTTCCTGCGTAGTATATCAATATTAAAATAATTTATCTGATTGCCGCTGTTGAATTGAGCAAGTGAGTTGAATTAAATAATAAGTGCGAAAAATTATATTTTAGCTACCAGGGACATTTCGGGGTCTGCAATTTTAGTGATAATAAACAAAGTACATTACCGTACCGGAAGATTCATATTCAAGTTACAGCTTAGAAATAGCAACTTAAAGGACCTGTTATAGCAGGAAATTCTATAATAGAACAGCCGGAAGAAGCGTATGGGATGAACGCGGGAGAAGATGGAAAGGGGAATATATACCTGGGAGCCTGATTTCCCTCGTCTTGAAATGATGAAATTTTATAGGAGTCTGTTTTTGAATAGTTGAAGCAATAGCTTTCGTTTTATATCGGGCACCTTGATCCTGGGACTGAGGTGATTAAGCTGTTGTATATCAGAGTTATATGTAAAAATAAAAACGGGATAATCTCTCAATTATCCCGTTTTTGTGGAGCCGGCGAGAATCGAACTCGCGTCCAAACACCGATCAAAAAAGTCTTCTACATGCTTATCTCTTCTATTGGTTGTCGGCAGTAAACAGGAAAAGAGCAAACCGATCTACCGCTTAGCTGTATAGGTCTTATGTTGTTCGCACAGCCTGAAACAACAGCATTCCAACTTGTTTGATGATGTCGGCGGCGGAATTGGGTGTTGGAACTACCCGTTCACGCGGCCTAAACGACGTCCTAATCCTGGATTAGGCAGCCATAGCAAACTCTTCGTTGCCAGTTAAAATTTGAGCATTCAGATTAAAGTGCTAATTACACAACGCACTGCATGCTTACACAATCCCTCTCTGATGCTGTCAAAACCAGGCGGCCCCTGATTTGTCCAGGATTGCTTTACTATTGCAAAGTTACGACAATATTATACAATTTTAAAATCTGCCGTATATTTTAACACGACTCCGCCACCCGCATCGGTCCAGCTGACCTGCACGTTTTCCATGCTGTCTGCAGGACGGATGCTGATCTGCAGCTCCGGGGTCTTTTCCGGGTTGACGGGCTGCAGGAACTTTACCTGTCCCGTACGGTGCATCAGGAGCCGGCTCCCGGTTGCCTTCTCCAGCAGCTCCTGGCTGATCTGCAGCATGCAGACACCGGGCAGCACCGGCCGGCCGGGGAAATGTCCTTTGAAAATATCATGAGCGGGCTGCAGGCGGATGACGGCAGTGATGGCAGTATCCTCCCGGCGGAAAGCTATTAATGTATAAAGTCCTTTGTCTTCCAGAAACATAGTTTAATCGTTAGAGGGTATGGTTTTCAGTCTGATCCCGAAATTGGCCTTGTGGTGGGTGATGGTAAGGTCGGAAGGCAGGCCGGATAAAGGCATGCCTGCAGGTATAATAAAGCTGACCACTTTCCGCTCCTTTTCATCCAGGATGTAAATGTTCTTTTTATCCTCTTTCCCGGTCTCGTACACAACGTTCCCTTTCAGCAGCCGGGTACGGACCAGTGTGCGGTCGCTGTTGATCTGCGCTGCAGAGAAGTTGAGCCGGAACAATACTTCAAAATCCTTACGGAGCGTTTTGATCAGCGGCTCCTTATTCATCCGCTCCTGTATCTGCACCACCCGGAACATACCTGCCGTGTCCCACTCAAAATCAAAGAAGGTAAAGCCTATCTCGTTCTGGAAGACCACTCTTTTGCTGCCGTCTTCCATCTCCTTGACCAGCAGCAGCCCGGAAAAGCTGTATTTCCTGATCCCGGCGCTTCCGTTGATCTGGCAGCTGTACAGGTGGCGTGTGAAGGCGGCCGGCTCTAAATGATAAGGCTGCCAGTTGCGGTCCTGTATGACGTACCTGCCGCCGGAGCAGCCGGCCAGCAGTAAGCAGCATATTAAGATAAGGCTACCTGGTTTTAAATAATTGATCATTCAGCCCGGTATTAGCTTTTACATTGGTATATTTCATATCGGTAATATCACCGTTCAGCTCTGTAATGACCATTTTATTGATATACAGGTTATCCAGGTTGAAATAAACATCTATTTTTTTGAACATGGACTTCAGGTCATCGTTATTGGGTATCATCTCTATATGGTATTCCCTGCTGTTTTTGGATACGCTTATCCTGAAATCGCTGTTGGTAAAGATATTCCCGCTCATGCAGTCCACCATTACCTTGTTGATGGATTGCAGGGACTTGCTGTTACGGGTATTCATGGAGGTCTTCTTGCCATAATTGTCCGTAATGCTCATCTGCCCGTTGTTAAGTATGACCAGGTAGTTATAGGGCGATTGATAATCTATCCTTACCTTATTGTCTTTTTTATAATAGAACCTGCCGTTGGAGACGATGTTCTCTTTCAGCAGCTTCATCTGCTTGGTCTGTGTAAAGTTGCTTTCCAGGCTCTGTGTATGGGCCATTTTGTCGGCAAACTGCTTTTTGACCCCGCTGATATCAGAGACCGGCGTATAGCCGCTCTGGGACCACCCGGTAAAAGTAATCATTATGAATGCCAGAAGGCTGAGCAATTGTTTCATAGCGTAAAATTATAAACAATCCGTTATAAAAAACAGGAGAGCCCCGTAATGAATTACAGGCTCTCCTTGTATTTATGGTAGTGTGTGTACTTATCTCAGATCGATCACTTCCACACCAGGGTGCTTTTGGGGATCGAAAGTGAACTCGGAATCAGCGATGCCCGGATTTTCCACCAGGCTGTTCACTGTGTACTCGATCACGTTGCCGGTCTTCTCGAATACCTTACCGCCTACGATGCTTTTCTTGGTCTTATCCACGTAGAGGTTGATCTTGCTGAAGCCGCCGGCTGCTTTGGGGGTCAGCTCTATGGTATAGGAGGACTTACCGTTGTAGGTAGTCTCTCCCGCGAGCTTATAATTATACTCCTTATCGTAGGAACCGCTGAACAGCTTGGCAGGCGAAAAGCTGGAATTGGCGTTGTACTTGTCGATCTGCACTTCGTTGGCGCTTTTATTATAGGTCCAGATGCTTTTGGCATCGGTAATGATCGTCTGGCTTTTCAGCGTCACTTTATATTTGGAGCCTTTTAATGCGAGATTACCCTTTACCGCCTCTCCTGCCTTACCTGATGCGGTAGTGTATTTCAGGACAAAATCACCTTTCAGCGACTTCAGCTTACCATATTTGCTGCTGACATCCTGCATGATCTTTTTAGCATCCTGTGCCTGGACGGCAGTTACGGAAAATAAGGATAAGGCTGCCAGTAATGTGGCCGAAATTATTTTTTTCATTGTTCTTGTTTTAGGTGTTATATTGATAACAAAATTAATACCAACTGGTTGTAAAAAAAATGATAATAAGATACCAGCTCGTAAAGTTAAATAGTTAGAAGGAATGTGCTGCCAAAAGTTTAATACGGAAGGCAAATTTGACGTTAAAATTCTGGTTGTTATTGCCTGATAAACCCTATATTTGTTTTTTGATAAGTTCCGGAGCTGCCATAGCCCGAAGTGTTCCCAATGATGATCTCCAAACAGGTGTCCGTTATTATAGTAAGCTACAATGTCCAGGATTTTTTGGATCTGTGCCTGGATGCGGTGCTGAAAGCCACCCGTAACACAGATGCGGAAATATTTGTGGTGGACAATGCCTCATCGGACGGCTCCGTATCACTGGTCAGGTCAAAATATCCCGGTGTACGCCTCATTGCGAATAAGGATAACGTGGGCTTTTCCAAAGCCAATAACCAGGCGCTGCGCGAATCCTGCGGCAGGTTTGTACACTTTCTGAATCCCGATACGATCATCCCGGAGGATTTTTATGCCAGGTGCCTGGCCTATATGGAGCAGCATCCCGATACCGGCGCATTGGGTCCCCGTATTATAGATGCTGACGGGCAATACGCGCCCGATTCCAAAAAATCCTTTCCCTCTTTCTGGGTCTCCGTGGCCAAGGTAGTGGGCTTTTCACGCCTGTTCCCGGATTCGGTGTTTTTCAATAAATACTATGCTGCCCATATCGGGGAGTGGGAAACGGCGCAGGTGGATATACTTTCCGGCTGCTGCCTGCTGGTCAGTAAGGAAAACCTGGTACAGTCGGGGGGCGGCTTTGATGAGGCTTATTTCATGTATTGCGAGGATGTGGATATGTGCCACCGGCTGAACCTGGCGGGATTCCGGAACATCTACTTCCCGGAAGTGACCATTGTGCATTACAAGGGGGAGAGCACGCGGAAGCTGACCTACTCTTATATGAAAGTGTTTTACAATGCTCATGCGCTCTTCGTTAAGAAATATTATCCGGCGGGACTGGGAGCGCTGTTCAACCTGGCGCTGAAAATGGTGCTGGGCCTGAGGAATGTATTCAACGTGGTAAAATACCTGCTGGCTATCCTGAAGATCTATATCCTGGATGCGCTGATCATCATCGGTTCCTTATTGCTGTTCCGCTACTACTGGTTCGGCTATGTGTACAGCCAGGAGCATGCCTCGGCCGTATTTATCAAGACCATTCCCGTTTATCTGGCGCTATGGATGGGCAGCCTTTTCCTGAACGGCGCCTATGATAAGCCTTACAGCCTGTTCCGTACGGGGCGGGGGATGATGTGGGGCACTTTGCTGGTGCTGGCTATTTACGGCCTCTTCCCTTTTGAGCTGCGGCAATCCAGGGGCGTGGTGGTATTCAGCGGTCTTTTGTCTACCATTATATTATTATTATCCAGGACCTTCTTTGCGCAGCTGGGCGTTATCGACCTGGTTCCGAGGGGAAAGAACGACTTCCAGGCTGTCATAGCAGGCGGGAAGGATGAGTATGCGGCTATCCGCAGGCAGCTCCAGAAAGGACAGTACCGCCTGAATATCGTGGGACGGATTTTTGATAAGCCGGAAGCGGCGGGTGATGAAAACTATATCGGGACCGTTGATAATATTGTTCAGATACAGCATATGCTGGCCATCAACGAGATCGTCTTCAGCGCGCGGCATCTTTCCTATCGTACCATCATTGACCTGATGCAGGCATGTAAAGATAAATGCACCTATAAGATCATTCCGGAGGACAGCCCTTATGTGATCAGCAGCCAGAGCCGCCAGAACTTCGCGGACGCTTACGGGCTCTATAATATCAATATAGGAACGGCCAGCAGCAAAAGAAATAAAAGGATAGTGGATATCCTGCTCAGCCTGGCTACCTTTTTCCTGTTCCCGCTGTGGCTGGTAAAGAGAAAATCAGGGCTCCTGGGCGAGGCCTGGCAGGTATTGCTGAACCGGAAGACCTGGGTAGGTTATAGCGCGGAGCTGCATGCGGAAGACCGGAATTTACCGAGGCTGAAAGAGGGTGTTTTCCCGCCCTATATCCTGCATGAGAACGGCAATGTTCCGGAGCATATCCGTGAAAAGATCGACTATAAATATGCGAGGGAATATGGTGTGCTGGATGACCTCCAGTTCTATATGAAAAACGTATTTTTTTATAAAAAATAGTCCGGAAAATTTGGGAATTCAATTTTTTAATAATTATCTTTGCATCCCAATCCGTTAAAGGGTTGTGCATAATCTTCCTTAGCTCAGTTGGTTAGAGCACCTGACTGTTAATCAGGGGGTCGTTGGTTCAAGTCCAACAGGGAGAGCGAAAGTTGGATCAGGCAACTATAAAAGCTGGTAATAATCTTCCTTAGCTCAGTTGGTTAGAGCACCTGACTGTTAATCAGGGGGTCGTTGGTTCAAGTCCAACAGGAAGAGCAAAAAGAGACTTCAGCAATGAGGTCTCTTTTTTTATTGCCCTGTTTTTTCTACAACCGTGCTCTTTTTTTAAACGGCATTAATGGGGCAAGCCGGGAGGAATAGAGGATTGTCCGGAATAACAGTTTGTCATTTCGGTTGTAGCGTAAAGATCTCAAAGGGGAAAATATTCAGGAACCTCTTTTTTGTCCTGCAGGATATGGTCACCTTACTGATAGCTGCTTTTGTTGCAACTTTTTGCTGCTATCATCCGCGTATTTCCATAAATGGAGTAACTTGCAAACGTTTAATTTTAAAAAATGGGTGTAAAGTTCAAGCTTACCGTTGTAAATTTCCTGGAATTCTTTGTATGGGGCGCCTGGCTGATCACCATTGCCAATTACTGGTTCGGTACCAGGCAATGGGATGTATCGCAGTTCGGGATCATCTTTTCCACTATGGGCATCGCCTCCATATTCATGCCTACGCTTACCGGCATCATCGCGGACCGCTGGATCAATGCGGAAAAGCTGTTTGGCATATTACATATTGCTTACGGTATCTTACTCTTCGCCCTGACACTGGTGGATGACCCGGGTGTCTTTTTCTGGGTGCTGTTGCTGGCCATGTGCTGCTATATGCCCACCATTGCCCTGAACAACGCGATCTCCTATACCATCCTTAAAAATAATAATTTCGATGTGGTCAGGGTCTTTCCGCCTATCCGTGTATTCGGAACGGTCGGCTTTATCGTGGCCATGTGGCTTACCAACCTGACCGGTAATAAGGCCACGGCCTACCAGTTCTACATTGCAGGTGCCGCCGCCATAGCGCTGGGCATCATGGCGTTCGGCCTGCCCAAATGCCCTCCGCAGAAAAATATCGACCCTCACGCCAGGTGGACCGAGCAGCTGGGGCTGCACGCCTTCAGGCTCTTCAAAAACTATAAGATGGCGCTGTTCTTTATCTTTTCGATGTTTTTGGGGGCCGCGCTGCAGCTTACCAATGCCTATGGCGACCTGTACCTGGATGAGTTCAAATTCTTCCCCCGCTTTGCGGACTCCGTTGTGGTGAAGCGTTCCACGCTTATTATGTCTATTTCCCAGATATCGGAGACCGTCTTTATCCTGGCCATCCCTTTTTTCCTGAACCGGATGGGTATCAAGAAAGTGATGCTGATCAGTATGCTGGCCTGGGTATTCAGGTTTGCCCTGCTGGGACTGGGTGACCCTGGAACGGGCCTCTGGATGATCATCGTTTCCTGTATTGTATATGGTATGGCGTTCGATTTCTTTAATATCTCCGGCTCCCTGTTCGTGGAGACCAGCACGCCCCCTGCTATCCGGTCTTCTGCGCAGGGCCTGTTCATGATGATGTCTAACGGGTTTGGCGCCATTATAGGCAGCTATACCTCCGGCAAAATGATAGATGCCTATTTTACCCACGCTTTCAGGGATGAGCAAAGCCTGGCCGCCTATCTCCGGACAGAGACGGGCAATCCGCACCTGCGGGAGCTGATCGCTGAAAGGGGTATCCATATAGATGCGAACGGGTTGTTTGATGGCATTATCGCTATGAAGGACTGGCCGAACATCTGGTATGCCTTTGCTGCGTACGCCCTGGTAATTGCAGTGCTCTTTGCCGTTATGTTCCGGCATAAGCACGAGCCTGAGCAGTTGTCTGTATAAATGACCGGTCTCTGCCCGGCGTTGGAGTATATCATATTAACAGCAATGCCTGCCGATCTCATCGGCAGGCATTGCTGTTACATTGCTGGTTTCCCGGACGGGAGGAGCAGGGAAGCGTACTAAGCGTCTGTTACCGTACGTCAGGCTCCTGCGGTGCAGCATCTGCAATAGCAGGTAGTAGCTTACAGGTACTGTTACCAGGCTTAGCCGTGTCGAAACAGATTCCCTGTATTTTGCTATAGGTTGCCTGTTGTTCCTAAAACGGCAAAAGCAACCTGGAAAGGTTGCCTGCCATATGTAAACATTAAGCAAAAATTACCATACTTTGGCTCTTTTATCAGCCGGTATATACATTTTATCGCCTTCTTTGATATTAAAGGCTTTATAGAAAGGCTCGAACATGCTCAGCGGACCGTTGCAGCGCCATTCACCCGGTGAGTGCGGATCGGTCTCTATCAGCTGTAAGGCCATCTGGTCGGTAGCTTTGGTGCGCCATATCTGTGCCCAGCTCAGGAAGAAGCGCTGATCGGGGGTGAAGCCGTCTATCAGCTCCTTGCTTTGTCCCTGCTTGGTCTTTTTGAAGGCGTCATAGGCGATGGTCATACCGCCGAGGTCGGCTATATTTTCTCCCAGGGTCAGCTCACCGTTCACGTGGGCCGTACCATTCACTACGGTGTAACCGTTGAACTGCTCTACTACAACACCTGTTTTGGATTTGAATAATTTGGCATCCTCTTCGGTCCACCAGTTCCTGAGATAACCGTCCGCATCATACTGGCAGCCCTGGTCATCGAAACCGTGTGTCATTTCGTGGCCTATTACGGCACCGATGCCGCCGTAGTTAATGGCATCATCCGCTTTAAAGTCAAAGAACGGGAATTGCAGGATCGCTGCGGGGAATACGATCTCGTTGAACACGGGATTATAGTAGGCATTCACCGTATTAGGCGACATCAGCCATTCTTTCTTGTCCACTTTGGTGCCGAGACGCGCCACCTGCCTGTTGAATTCAAAAGCGGAAGCGTTCATGATATTCTGAACATAATTATCAGCCGTCAGCGTCAGGCCGTCATAATTTTTCCATTCATCGGGATAGCCTATTTTCTTGATAAAGGTATTCAGCTTCGCGATGGCTTTGTTCTTGGTTGCCTCGCTCATCCAGTCCAGCCTGGTGATACGCTCGTGGAAGGCGTTCTGCAGGTTGCTCACCAGCTCCACCATTCTTTTCTTGGCTTCAGGCTGGAAATGCTTATCTACATACAGCTTACCCAGCTGATCCCCGATAGCTCCGTTGATAACACCGGCAACCCTTTCCCAGCGTGGCTTCTGGATCTTCTGGCCGGATAGGGTCTGCCCGTAGAACGCGAAGCGCGCATTGTCAAAGCTGCTGCTCAGGTAAGGGGACATGTCGGAAATGAGATGTACCTTCAGGTAGTCTTTCCATACAGCCAGCGGGGTAGCTTTCAGCTGCTTGCCGAGCTCCTTATAATAATTGGGCGTGGCTACGATAATGCTGTCTGCCCCTTTGCTGATGCCCAGCTCCGTGATGAACCTGTTCCAGTCGATACCGGTAAGCGCTGTGATCTGCTGAGGGGTATATTTATTATACATTTTCTCAGGATCTCTCATTTCTACGGGAGAATAGGAAGCGCCCGCCAGTGCTTTTTCCAGGTTATATACTGCCTGGGCTTTAGCGTCCGCATCTGCGATGCCGGCATTTTTCAGCTGGGTAGCCAGGTAACTGATATAAGCTGTCTGGATCTGCTTGCCTTTTTCATCCGTCTTGAAATAATAATCTTTGGTAGGCAGCCCGAGACCATTCTGGCTGAACTGCATGATATAGTTGTTCACATCCTTCTCGTCCGCGAATATATAGCCACCGAACACGCTTTGTATGCCCTGCTTGTAGTGCCTGGAGAGGAGGGACAGTATCTGGTCATTGCTGCTGAGGGCATCAATTTCATCCAGTAAAGATTTGATAGGGGTAATGCCGGCCTGCTCTATGGCTACCGTATCCATACCGCTCTTGTAAAAAGCCCCTATATTTCCTTGTGGCGTGCCTATTTTGTCGTTGGATTTCAGCGTTTCATCCAGTAAGGCATGCACATCCTTATTGGTGCGGTCTCTTAATTCATCAAAACTTCCCCATCGTGTCTTGTCTCCCGGGATCTCGGTATTTTTCAGCCATTGACCGTTGGCATAGCGGAAAAAGTCTTCTCCTGGCGCTACGGTGGTATCCATATTGGAAGGATCAATGAATTTGAAATCTTTGGCAGTGGCCGGGGTGTCACCCTGGCCGCTGTTGCAGGCATACAGCGATAAGCAGGTAGCTGTTACGAGGGTCAGTTTTGTGTATAAGTTCATAAGTGTTAAAGATTTTGTCAAAAGTTTACAGGTGCTAAATTAGAAATTAAATACATTATTCAATCCCCCTGAATAGGGGGATATTTTCAGGAGGCCCTGTTAACAGGTAATAGAAGCTGGAGCGGTATATAGTATGTTGGGGAGCGGCAAACACCTATATCCCTTGATCTTACAGGCTGCATACAAAAAGTCACCGGTAACAGCCGGTGACTTTTTGTGCCTTGTAAGTCTCAGCCCCTTACAAAAGGATTGGCTTTTTTCTCTTCCCCGATGGTAGTATAAGGCCCGTGCCCGGAATACACCTTTGTAATATCGGGCAGGGTGTACATCTGCTGACGGATGCTTTGTAGCAGATCCTCGTGGTTGCAGCCCGGAAGGTCTGTACGGCCGATAGAATGCCGGAACAGGACATCGCCGCTGACAGCCAGCTGACCCGCCTCATAATAAAAGGCCAGGCTGCCGGGGGAATGCCCGGGTACCAGGCGTACATCCAGGGTGTCCTCCCCTAATACCAGCGGCGTACCGGCTTCCAGGAAAAAATCGGGACTGGGAGCGACCCTGAAATTAAAGCCGAACATCATAGCAGACCCTACGGCATTGTCCAGTATCGGCAGCTCCTGCCGGTGGATGCCCCATTGTATATTATACTTTTGCTTCAGGGCATCGACCCCGAAAATATGATCTATATGTGTATGGGTATTGAAAATGAATTTCGGCGTCAGCTCATGCGCTGCAATATAGCTGGTCAAAACGCTTTCTTCTTCCGCCCCGTACATGCCGGGATCGGTGATCCAGCATTCCTTATGCTCGTTGATCCACAAATAGGTATTTTCACTGAATGGGTTGAAGGTGAACTGTACTAACTGTAACATAGCTTATAATTGAATGCCTTTTAAGATCTCATAGAACCGGTACACATCTTCAAATGTATTGTACATCGGAACCGGCGCTATCCTGATAACATTGGGTTCCCGCCAGTCTGCAATGACACCGTTCGCCGTCAGGATATCAAATACGCTCCTGCCGTCTTTGCCAAACAGGAGCGACAGCTGCGCGCCTCTTTGTTCCGGGTCGGAAGGGGTGATGATCCCGAAATTAAGATGGGTGATGTCCTGAAGCAGGAATTCCAGGTACGCTGTCAGCTTCACGGACTTCTGGCGCAGCTCGGCTATCGTTGTCTTGTCGTAAATATCCAGGGATGCCTTAAGGCCTATCATATTGAAAACGGGCGCATTGCTCATCTGCCAGCTGTCCGCGCTGGGGCTCGGTACAAATCCTTTCTTCATCCGGAAGCGGGTGGCTTCGTCATTGCCCCACCAGCCGGCCAGCCTGAACGTGTCGGGGTTATCAATATGCCTTTCGTTGACAAAGATACCGGCCACACCGCCGGGTCCTGCATTCAGGTATTTATAAGAGCACCAGCAGGCGAAATCCACATCCCAGCTGTGCAGTTCCAGCGGGACATTACCCATCGCGTGGGCCAGGTCGAACCCGGCCAGCGCGCCTGCCTTATGGGCCGCGGCGGTAATGGATGCCATATCATACAGTTGCCCGGTATAATAATTCACGCCGCCCATCATGACCAGCGCCAGCTCATCGCCGGTGGCTTCAATGGTGGCCAGGATGTCCCCGGGCCTGAGCGTATGCTCTCCCGGTCTCGGTGTCAGCTCTATGATCGTTGCTTCCGGCAGCAGCCCGTGCATACGCACCTGGGTCTCCACGGCATATTGGTCGGAAGGAAATGCGCCGGCCTCCATAATGATCTTGACCCTGCCGGAGGCCTTATCCGGCTTATAGAAGGAGATCATCAGCAGGTGGAGGTTGACGGTCAGCGTATTGGTCGCTACGACCTCCTTTTCCAGGGCCCCGCATATCCTTGCAAGGCTGGCCGTGAACTGGCGGTGATAGCTCAGCCAGGGATTTTCTGCATTGAAATGTCCTTCCACACCCCATTTGGCCCAGTCGTCCAGCTCTTTCTGGAAGAGGTAAGAGGCGCTTCTCGGCTGCAGGCCGAGGGAATTGCCGCAGAAATAAACGGTATCGTGATCGTTGTGCTTCGGAAAGTGGAACCGGGACCTGAAGGCGTTCAGGAAATCCAGGTCATCTAATGATCTTGCAAATTCCGGGTCTATTTTAAAAGGTACGCTCATTGCAATAATTGATTTTTGGGTCCGGGTAAGCTACCCGTAGCGTATAATAAATTAAGGGGTCGTTTCGGCTTCCGGGACGGTTTCAGAAGCCTTTTCCCGCGGTTTCAGCATTTTATTCTGGAACAGCAGCAGGGTAATGATCCCAACGGAGATCAGGCTGTCTGCCAGGTTAAAGATAGGTTCAAAAAAACGGAAGGATTTCCCGCCCACCCATGGCATCCATTGCGGCCAGGTGGTATCTATCAGCGGGAAATACAGCATATCGACCACCCTGCCGTGAAGGAACTGACCGTAGCCGTTGCCTGAGAAAGTGAGCTGGGATACCTCGTAGGGGAACTGGGTATCTGTGAATATCAGTCCATAGAACAGGCAGTCGATAAGGTTGCCCGCTGCGCCGGCAAGGATCAGCGAGGCGCATATTAAAAGGCTCTTCCTGTGTCCCTGGCGGACAAGCCGCTTCACCCAGAAGAAGCCGAATACCACAGCGCAGAGGCGGAACAGCGTCAGGATGAGCTTGCCCAGGTCGTTATCCAGTATCTTCATTCCGAAGGCCATACCTTCGTTTTCTATAAAATACAATTGAAACCAGGAGCCGAATACAGGAATGCTTTCTCCCAGGTAAAAATGAGTTTTGATATAGATCTTGCTGACCTGATCTGTCACGATGAGGAGCAATACTATTAACAGGATGTGCTTGTATTTCACTATGCCAGGTTTTAATTTCTGAAATATAAAGTCACAAAAATAGCTGATATATTGTAAAAACCGGCTGCATTTTTTGAGCGCCGGGGCAATGGCCGGCCGCATAAAGATATTTTTAAGCAAAAGTTTTTACAGACCGGGACATAAAAATGTATGAAAAGGCATAAATCTGTAACTTTACGCCGTTCTTGACAGTTAAAAAATAATCGGTCTACCTTATGTGGCAGTTTGAGCCTTTGCCTTTGCAGGGCGCTTTCTTAATAACGCTCCCTGAATTCGCTGATGACAGGGGCGTCTTTATCAAGGCGTACCAGGAAAGTGTATTTACCTCCCGTCAGCTGGAATTTCAAATGAAGGAAAGCTACTGTTCCGTTTCGCATAAGGATGTTATCAGGGGGATGCATTTCCAGCTGCCGCCCTATGATCACAGCAAGATCGTTTTCTGTCCCCGAGGGAGTATCCTGGACGTGATCGTAGACCTGAGAAAGGGCTCTCCCACCTACGGGAGGTATCACAGCGAGGTGCTGAGCGCTGCCAATCACCGGGCCTTCTTTATCCCCAAAGGGTTTGCGCATGGGTTCAAAAGCCTGGAAGATCATTCCATAACATATTACCTGGTGAGTTCCGAGCATAACAGCAGCGCTGATGCCGGGATACTGTACAACAGTTTCGGAATGGACTGGGATACAGCGCAGCCGATCCTTTCCGAACGGGACCTGTCGTTCAGAACGCTGGAGGCATTCCAATCACCCTTTTGATACAATAACTTTATTATTATGAAATCAATAGCATCTTATATAGATCATACCATCCTGAAGCCCACTACCGTAGCGGAGGATGTCCGGAAGCTCTGTGAAGAGGCCGTTGCCTATGCCTTTGCGGCAGTATGTGTACCGCCGCAATTTGTGAAGCTGGCCGGGGAGCTGACTGCCGGTTCGGGAGTGAAGGTGGCTACTGTTATCGGGTTTCCTTTCGGGTACAATACCACGGCAGCCAAAGTTGCGGAGATCCGGCAGGCCATAGCGGACGGGGCGGATGAGCTGGATATGGTACATAATATATCTGCCCTTAAGCAGGGCGACTATGCTTTTCTCTCTGCCGAGGTGGCTCAATGCCTGCAGCCGGTAAGGCTCCATAATAAATGCCTGAAAGTGATCATTGAAAGCGGCATACTCACGGATGAGGAAATCAGCAGGTCCTGTGAAGTGTACGCCAGGCATAAGGTGGATTTTGTAAAGACATCCACGGGGTATGCCGAAACGGGCGCTACGGTTCATGCCGTAACGCTGATGAGAGCAGCCCTGCCTGGTACTATTGAGATCAAGGCATCCGGTGGTATCCGGGATTATGTATTTGCTGCGGAGCTGGTAAAGGCGGGCGCTACCCGCATCGGCGCATCGGCAGGTGTGGCCATAGTGAAGGAAGAACAATCAATAGCTGGCAGATAAAAATATTTTATGGCATCATTCAAAATTACAGGTGGTAAGCAGTTGCAGGGAACTATTACACCGCAGGGCGCAAAAAATGAAGCGCTGCAGATACTGTGCGCCGTCTTGCTGACGGAAGAGCCGGTAACCTTATACAATGTTCCCGACATCCTGGATGTCAATACGCTGATTACCCTGCTGGAAGATATGGGCGTATCGGTACAGCGGCAGGGTCATGGCACGATCACGCTGCAGGCCAGGCATATTGACCTGGATTATTTACGTACGGAAAACTTTACCCGGAAGTCCAGCAAGCTGCGGGGCGCTGTTATGATGGCCGGCGCGCTGCTCGGGCGATTCGGTAAAACGTATCTTCCGCAGCCGGGAGGCGATAAGATAGGACGCAGGCGACTGGATACGCATATCCTGGGCTTTGAAAAGCTTGGCGTACAGTTCAGCTACGACCGGGATCACAAAGAATTTGTACTGGAAGCGGAAATCCTGACCGGCAATTATATCCTGCTGGAGGAGCCGTCCGTCACCGGAACCGCCAATATCATCCTGGCGGCAGTAAAGGCTAAAGGTACCACCACCATTTATAATGCCGCCTGTGAGCCTTATGTACAGCAGCTGTGCAGAATGCTGAACAGTATGGGAGCCCGTATCCAGGGAATAGGGTCTAACCTGCTGACCATCGAAGGGGTGGAAGCGCTTCACGGCTGTGAGCACAGGATGCTGGCAGATATGATAGAGGTAGGTTCCTTTATCGCGCTGGCGGCGATGACGCGAAGCGAGATCACCATTAAGAGCTGTGATGTCATGCATCTCGGGATCACGCTGGATGTGTTCCGTAAAATGGGCGTGGATTTTGAGGTCCGGGGTGATGATATTTATGTGCCCAGCCAGGAGAAATACACCATCAGGACCTTTATAGACGGTTCCATATTGAGCATCTATGACCATCCATGGCCGGGTCTGACGCCGGACCTGATCTCCGTATTGCTGGTCATGGCGATCCAGGCGGAAGGTGATGTGCTGATCTACCAGAAAATGTTTGAAAGCCGCCTGTTCTTCGTGGACAAGCTGATAGAGATGGGCGCGAGGATCGTATTGTGCGACCCGCACCGGGCGGTGATCATGGGCCATAACAGGCAATCCCCGCTCCGTGGTATCCGGATGTCGTCTCCCGATATACGGGCCGGGGTAGCCTTGCTGATAGCGGCATTAAGCGCCGAGGGCCAGTCTGTAATAGATAATATAGAGCAGATAGACAGGGGATATGAGCATATTGATGAGCGCCTGATAGCCCTGGGGGCGCAGATAAAAAGGATCGATGAATAGCAGCGTTGCCGCAGCTTCGCTTTGGAGGCTGCGGCAATTTCAGCAGGCCTGTTTATAAAACAATAAGATGCTTTAAAATATCAGAGAATGAAAATTGCCGGATGCTTGTTATGGATACTCCTGGTTTGTAATGGTGCGCTTTGGAGCCAGGAATCGTTTTTCGTGGCCCGTAAGCTGGTGACGGACGATCCGCAGACCCATATCATTACGGCTGCCCAGGAGTATGTCTTTTTAAAGGATACAACGCTGAACGGCCTGGCTTACAGGCAGTATGCCGTCCTGACATTTACGGATTATACAGATGGCGTAAAGGAAACGGATACGATATGTATTCATGCCGGCCCTCATCAGTTTAAGGTGCTGAACAGCAGCTACCGGGCTGTCGTAGCTATTGAGGATGCTTCCGCAGATACTTTTGAATCTCCCGGATTTAAAGATGATTTATTTTCTACCTGGCAGCAGCAGCCCGGCAGGATGATCGTGCTGTCCGATAAAGAGCTGCATATGTGGTACGATGCTGATTTAAAGACCTGGGCAAAGTGGAGCGATGGCGTCTATCTTTATGAAGCGATACGGGATATACCAAACGCCACCGTAAAGGAGTCCCTGTTGAAGCGCCGGGAATCCGGGCCGTTTTATGATCTTTTAGGAGCGGATAGCTTTGTTTTTAACTATAATGACGTGTTCTTTCCCGGGACAGGTACAACCCGGATAGCTTTCAGGATAGGTAAAAAATCCGGTAATGCCTACACCGTAAAAGCGTATAATATGTCCGGTCAGCATAAGGGCAGAAGGTCTTCAGGCAGGAAGCTGACCTACAGGGTACACGACACCTTTTTCAGGGTCAATAACCAATCATATCCTATACGGGAATATCAAAGCAATATCATTGTTAAGCATAGCAATACTGACAGCTCCCGGATCATCTTTTCCTGGCTCAACCCTTTTTATACCAATACAGAAGATACCGTATATACCATGGATTGGGCGGTATATACTTACGGCAGGAGCAGCCTGCAGAGCGTGTTCCCCAATACATTCTACAGCCTGTACACTTATCCTTCCTATCTTACTTTGCAGGATATCTATAATACCCGTGACCCGGCCGGAAAGTTTGTAAGTATTCCCCGTGATCTGCCGCCCCGTTTTCATGAAGAGACCGGGATTGAGCAGATATATGCTGACAATGACAGCGTTTACGTTATGATCAATGTCACTGAGCCTGCTGAAATGACGGTGACCATAACAGACGGGCCGAAGGAACATAGGTTCGAGCTGGGTAAGGTCACAGCTACAGGGAGGTCTGCATTTGCGCTGCCCTGCCGGATCAGGGCCTCCGAAGCCTATCCGGTATCTTTATCGACCAGGATGGTTAAGGACGGCCGTTCCTATTCCAGCCTGGTCTCTAAGACGATGTTCGTTGAAAAGAAAAAATAAGGATTATTCGCTTTTCCTTTCATATATCTCAACCCAGGCCTTTCCCTGCTCAAACCGTTTTACCAGTCTGAACGCCTGGCTTGTCTTAACAGGCTCATACTGATAGTCGCCTTCCTTGGCGGAAAAGATCACTACCTCAGTAGAGTCGCTGACCGCAGGCTCAACACTACTGAAGGTCTTGTCTGACCTTAAATACCGGGTCTTGGGATCCGTTAGCTGTACCCGCAGCAGGTAGGCATCAGACGCGATACGGGTATCATAATCGTAATGCTCTTCCAGGTAAGCTGTCATGGCCTGCTCCATACGCATCATATCAAAAGCGCCCATGGCATCATCCCATACCCCGTCTGCCGTTTTCAAATTCCAGTAATGGAAGCAGCCAACGGCCACCAGGAATGCAGCGATCAGTGGCGGATATATCCTTTGCAGGCAATATGCAAATGCGGCAGCCATTAAAATGCTTACCGGGACGAAGGCAATAAGGAAATACCGGTTGATGAACATATTCATCCCGGAATAGACCAGGAATAAAGGAATGAAAACCGCTATGCTCAGCATGAACAGGCGACGGTTGTCCCAGGGAGTGCTGATCCGGCTGCGCAGCCATGGAATGTTGAAGTTCCGGAGCAGCTTACCGGAATTGACCAGCGCGGCGGTCAGCGCGACCAGCGCCAGCGATTCGGTGATGTATTTCCTGTTGTTTTCCTTGAACAATACCTTGATACCTGCGATGGCTTTACTTTTAACAGTGCCGAAATCCGTGACCAGGAGATCCATATGGTAAGGGAAAAAATACCAGCCCAGCAGCTGTTTCTGGATCAGGAAAAAGATCACAACGGCGGCCAGCGGGATGGCAAACACCGCTAAATGCCTGCCAAACTGCTTCAGGGAGATATCTTTGGCCAGCAGGCGGATGACGCTGGTGATGCCGAGCGCCAGGCCCAGTACCAGCCCGGTCTCCTTGATAAAGAACAGTACCAGCAATCCTATTGTTAAGGGCACCAGCCTGTCCTGCGCATAAAAGTACAGGCAAAGGAGCCCGGCAAATGCCAGGGATATTTCCAGCAGCACAAAGCCGGATTGTACAAAGAACAGCGGCTGGAACAGGATCAGCGCCACTGCGAGCAGGCCGGCGGCAGGAGAGAACAGCTTCCTGCCTGTTTCGTAAATGCTTACGCCGAACAGGGTGGATATCAGCAAGGGAAAGCTGTGGATCGCTGTAAAGGACGTCCCGAATATCCTCATCCATACTGCCGTCAGGAATATGAACAGCGTGGGATGTCCCCTGGAAAGCTCGGGTGATATGGCATCAGGAGACAGGCTCGGTCCGTTCTTATACATTTCATGTATAGCGGAGGCGTAGGGCCAGCTCTCATCCCAGAAAAAAGGATAATCAAGATGAGGTATTTTCAGGAGGATAAATAAAACGATGATACAATAGGGTAGTAGCCTGGATTGTAAGATTTTTTTCATTACAGGTAGTTTCTGCTTCAAAAATAGCATATTTGAAAGTATAATAAAAAAGACTTCAGTAATGTAACGTTATACTGAAGCCTTTTTATTATGGAAAGCGGATTGTTTTTATTGCATGCCGAAGAACGAAACGATATAATAGATAGCCATAGCTATAAGGGCGCTGATGGGTATGGTGAGTATCCAGGCCCACAGCAGGTTGATCGTTACCCCCCACCTTACGGCAGACAGGCGTTTGGTGGCGCCCACACCTATAATGGAGCCGGTGATGGTATGGGTGGTGCTTACCGGTATTTTCAGCATTTCGGTCAGGAAGAGGGTCAGCGCGCCTGCAGTTTCCGCGGCCACGCCTTCAAACGGCGTAACCTTGGTGATGCGTGTCCCCATCGTCTTGATGATCTTCCAGCCTCCGCTCATAGTACCCAGCGCGATGGCGCCGTAGCAGGTCAGCGGCACCCACCATACCATATGGTCAAGGCTGTAGGATATGGGGTCATAAGCGATAAATGCCGCCATAATGATACCCATTACCTTCTGGGCATCGTTACCGCCGTGCCCGATGCTGAAAATAGCGGACGATACCAGCTGCATCCTTTTCAGCCATCTTTCGCTCTGTGCATAATTGAGGCTGCTCAGGAACAGGGTGAAGATAGCCATGATGATCAGGATAACGCCAATCAGCACCCATTTGAAATTCTTGGCATAGAGTATCGTATCTGCAAGCGGCGATCCTGTGCGTGGCTGGTAGGTGGTTTCCAGGGTCTGCACCTGGTTGTCCCTTATAATATCAATGGTAACAGGTTCCCCTTTCTGGTGGATATTCCAGAGATTAATGAAGTCTTTTTCACTATAGACGGTATGCTGGTCGATACGGGTGACGATATCGTCTTTCCGGAGACCCATCTTGAAAATGGCGGTACCATTGGTGATGTCCTTAACAGCCATACCCTTGCCTTCCACGAATTCATATTTCTTAACACCGAGATGCAGGGGCGTGCGGGTATCCAGCAGCTGGGTCCACGCCAGTATGACCGATGCAATGATGGCCAGCGAAAGTATCTTGGGCCCGATGCTTTTCCGGAAGGAGTTCAGGAACCATACGGAGATGATGAATGCCATCAGCATACCAATGACAGGGGCCAGGATGATAAAGCTGGCTATTTTCAGGATCGTGCCGGAGGCAATGGATTCAAACCCCGCGTGGGCAATGGCCGCCCCGGCAAATCCCCCGATCAGGGTATGCGAGGAGCTGGAGGGAATGCCGAACCACCAGGTCAGCAGGTTCCAGGCGATGGCGGCTACAATACCCGCCAGGATGACGGCCAGGGTGATATACTGCTCGTGGACGGTCTTTGCAATGGTATTCGCCACACCGTGGTCGGTAAAGATGAAAAAAGCTACAAAGTTGAATAACGCTGCCCATATCACCGCCTGGAAAGGCGTCAGCACCTTGGTGGACACTATGGTCGCGATAGAATTGGCCGCATCATGAAAACCGTTGATATAATCGAAGATCAATGCCAGCGCAATAATTACTACTAATAACGTAAACATTAATTATTTTTTAGATGAAAGATAAACAAGCACGGATGCTTATGCATATTTGATAATGATAGACTCAATAACGTCAGATGCATTCTCACATTTGTCTGTTACCATTTCCATATCCTGATAGATGTCCTTTAGCTTGATCAGTTCTATAGGGGCAATATTGCTGGTAAATAACCTGGAAATGGCCTTGTCCAGCAGGTCATCGGCAAGGTTCTCTATGCTGTTTACTTTTACGCAGGCTTCCGTGAGGTCCCGCAGGTGTTTCATATTCCGGAGCTCGTTTACTGCGATCTTCAATGCGTTGATGCCGTTCTGGATGAAAGTGGCCATTTCTTTCATCACATCGTCCATTTCGGTTACGTTATAAAGGGTGATCTTTTTGGTGGCCGCATATATGTAATCCGCCACATCATCAAGGGCCATCGCCAGCTGATGGATATCTTCCCTGTCAAAGGGCGTGATGAAATTCTGACCCAGCTCAATGAATATCTTATGCGTCAGCTCGTCATTCTTGTGCTCCCCGTCTTCTATGGACCTGAAATACGCCATTCTTTCCTTGTGGTCCTCCGTATTCATGGCCTTGTGCAGGGTATCTCCCATTATCTGGAGGTTATCGGATACCTGTTCAAATATGCTGTAGAATACCTTATCCTTTGGCAGAAAATTCTTGATAATGTTATTTAAGCCCATAATTGATGTTTTATTGATCGGATGGATTGATTACAAATAAAAATTTGGTGCAAAATTAACTTTTATATGACGGGATCAGGATAGTGTGATGAAAACTTAATAATAAATTAATATTGGCGCTATGGTCGATGTGTTTTATTTTAAACATTTGACCTGTAATCTATTATGTATTTTTTTATTTTATTTTATTTCCTTGTTAAACCTTGTTGGAGCGGCCAGGTCAAATATGGTTTTATGATTGGAATATGATACATATCAAGAATATTTTACTGCTTTTTTTAGTGCTGGCTGTTCCCTTTGCCATAAGGGCGCAGGATGTTGAAAAGACCTATCGCATAAGCGGATACATTACCGGCACAGATCAGAAGCCTGTTACGGATGCCGCCATCGACCTGGTCAATTCGGAAAAGCTGATCATACAGAGCGTGTACGCTGATGAGAAAGGGTATTTTGAGCTGGAAAATGTAGCTCCCGGGGAATATACGGTTGTATTCTTCGGCTATGCTTATGAAGAAATGCGGCTCCCTGTTTCCGTTCAGGCCGCTGATGTCAGCATGAATACCGTTTCTTTTACAAAATCCAGCGGGGAAACGCTCGAAGGCGTCAGGTTTAGGAGCGACCGGCTGGCCGTGCAGCAGAAAGAGGATACTTCCCAGTATGATGCCAGCGCCTTTAAAACCAACCCGGATGCTACCGCGGAGGACCTGCTGAGGAAGATGCCGGGTATGGACATGAGCTCCGGCACGCCTAAGACACAGGGTGAGAATGTGACCAAAGTGCTTGTGGACGGTAAGCCGTTCTTCGGAGATGACCCCACCGCCGCGCTCAGGAACCTTCCGGCTGAGGTGATTGATAAGATACAGGTCTATGATGAAAGAAGCGAGCAGTCCCAGTTCTCGGGCTTTGATGACGGGAACACCTCCAAGACCATCAATATCCTGACAAGGAAGGACAGGAAAGAGGGCGTATTCGGAAAGCTGTACGTGGGAGGCGGTATGGATATCCCTGATGATAGATCCAGCAATACCTTCCGGTTTTCCAACGGGGGAACAGTCAATTATTTTAAAGGCAACCGGCGTATTTCCCTGATGGGGATCAACAATAATATCAACCAGCAGAACTTCTCCTCCCAGGATATCATCGGCAGCGGCAGCGGGGCTTCCGGCGGCCGGGGTATGAGGGGTGGCGGTATGGGTGCCGGCGGCCGGGGCGGCGGCGGTATGCAGATGAATAATATGATGGGCAACTCCCAGGGGATCAACAGGACCAACGGGATAGGTATCAACTATTCCGATGTATGGAAAGAAAAGGTGGAGGTGACCGCCAGCTATATGTTCAATGATAAGGAGAACAATACTACCCAGGATATCAACAGGATGTTCGTGCTGCCGGAACAGGCGGGACAGACCTATGGCGAAAATTCCAGGTCTACCAGCAATAATGCCAGCCACCGGTTCAACGGGCGGCTGAAATGGTCCATAGATTCGAGCAATATGCTCCTGCTGATGCCCAGCGTATCTTATCAGAATAATAAAAGTGTCAGCAATTCCTTTGCCCAGACCTTATTGGATCAAAGCTTCCTGAACAACTCCACCAATGAAAACGAGAACAGGAGCAATGGCCTGAATGCGGCTATGAGGGCATTATACAGCCATAGATTCAAAAAGAGAGGCCGGACGGCATCCCTGTGGGTGGACGGCGGCTATACCGGTAATGAAAGCACGAACCGGCTGTATGCGCTCAGCCAGTACCTGGACGCCAGCCTGAATGATACATTGGACCAGATGGCTTACAATGAGAAGGCCGGTTATAACATGAACGCTCACCTGAGCTATACGGAGCCGCTTTCCAGGATCAGCTCCATACAGCTGCGCTATAAATATGGCTACAATAATAACAGCTCGGATAAAAAGACCTATAGCAGGGACAATACAGAGGCTTACAGCCTGCTGGATACCACGCTGAGCAATGTGTACGCCACTTCCTATATCACCAATGGCGCCGAGCTGTCTTACAGGATGACCCTGCAGAAGCTGGAATTCAATACAGGCCTGGAACTGCAGAACGCTGTGCTGAGCGGGGAAAGGACCATGCCGGATAACTCACGGATATATAACAGCTTCCTGAACCTCCTGCCGAGCGCGCGCCTGAGATATAATATATCCAAGACACAGAATTTCAGGATGTTCTTCCGGAGCTATTCCCGTAACCCTTCCGTGGACCAGCTCCAGGATGTGATCAATAATACCAATCCTTTACAGCTGACCTCCGGTAACTCCGCGCTGGACCAGTCCGTCAACTATGACCTGAACTCCATGTTCAGCAGCACCTCTGCCAAAAATAACAGTACCTTTTTTGCGATGCTGCGGGCCAGTATCGTAGATAACTATATCGGCAACAATACTACGGTTGCAAGAGAAGATATGACCATCAGGGGCATACAGCTGCCTAAAGGCGCCCAGTACTCGCGCCCGGTGAACATAGACGGCTATAAATCATTGAATACCTTCCTGACCTACGGGCAGCTGGTATCTCCTATCCGGACCAATGTGAATGTCAATCTTACCGGTGGATATACCATTACCCCGGGCCTGATCAATGACGTGAAGAACGAGGCCCGTACGGCCGCTGTCGGCGCGGGTATCGTGCTCAGCAGCAATATCAGCGAGAATGTAGATTACACCCTGTCTACTACCGGGAGCTACAGCAAGGTGAACAATACCCTGAATACGGCTGCCAACAATGAGTTCTATAACCAGGCTTCCCGTTTCAGCCTGAACTATATCTTTTTCAAGGGCATCGTATTCAATACCGAGCTGAATCACCAGCTCTATACCGGTCTTTCGCAGGATTTTAACCAGAGCTTCTTCTTATGGAATGCCAGCCTGGGAAAAAAGATCCTGAAGAACCAGGCGGAGATCAAGGTGCAGGTATATGACATCCTCGGCCAGAATGCCGCGGTTTCCAGGGCGTTCACGGAATTGTACACGGAAGATACGCGGACGAATGTATTACAGCGCTATTTCCTGCTCACCTTCACCTGGAATCTCCGTTTCTTTAAAGGCGGTGCGTCCGAGAAAGATATGAAAAGCGATGAGACCTACCGGGGTATGCCCGGAGGCCCGGGTATGCAGGGACCTCCTCCGGGTATGGTGCCACCTTCCCGTTAAGATGCTGACGGTCCGTATAGGAAAAAGCTGTAGCGGCACACACGCTACAGCTTTTTCTTTTGCGCGATACCCAGGCTGAATAATACCAGGTCGTACTTGACGGGGTCAAGGCTGTCGAACTCCCGCAGCGCTGCTGTAAGGCCGGCCGCGGTCTTCCAGTCATCCGGCTTGCGGTGTATCAGTCCCAGCTGCCGTGCAACCGTGCTGACGTGCACATCCAGGGGGCAGACCAGGTCAGCGGGCGAGATACGCTTCCAGAGGCCGAAATCCACATTGTCAGAGCGGACCATCCATCTCAGGAACATATTGAGCCGCTTGCAGGCCGCGTTCTTACGGACGTTGCCGATATGCTTCTGCGTCCTGAAAGGCAGTGTGACCAGGGAAAAGAAATGCCGGTAAAAGGCGGCCAGCGCTGCCTGCATGTCAAAAGCGCCCGGGGCATCGCCGGACAGCAGGAACGCGTCCTCCAGGGAATCGTAGCTGCTGTAATGCCACCGGAAAAATTCGATAAAATAGAAAAGATCCGTAGCGTTAAAGGTGCGGTAATAAAAGCCGGACAGGCGTTTCAGGTCCTCCCTGCCGTGGTTCATGATAAAATCATAGGGCGCGTGATCCATGAGCGCCATCAGCTGCTCGGTGCTGTTGATGATCGCTTTCCTGTTGCCCCAGGCGATGGTGGCGGCGAAAAAGCCGCTTATCTCTATATCCTGCAGGCGCGTGAACTGCCTGGGAATACGGATCGGGTCTGCCTGGATGTCAAAATTCAGGTTATAATATTGATATTGTTCTTCTAAAAAAGGGAAAAGGTCATTCATAAACAACTGCGATACAGCAAAGATAGCTATATCGCAGGGATTCTTACAGAGGACGGAGCGAGAAGCTGATCGGTATCCTGAACCTGCTTTTAACGGGCTTGCCGCCCAGCAGCGCAGGGGTGAACTTCGGGAGCATCCTGACCACCCGCACGGCCTCCTCTCCCAGGCCGCCTCCCGGGTCCTTTTCAAACCTCACGTCCGTAATGGAGCCATCCGTTTCCACTACAAAGGAAACCATCACCCTTCCTTCCAGGCCGTTGGCCCTGGCGATGGCAGGATAGCGGAGGTTCTGATTGATCACATCCTGGTAATGCTTCGGTGGTTTAGCCCTTTCATCCACTTTTATGGGAATGTTGCCGCCGTTATCTGACCCTCCTTCATGTGGTACCTTCCGTGTATTGTTATTCAGGGTGTGCGGGTTGTCAGTACCGTTCCGGGTGTCCCCGTAAGGATTGGTCAGGTCGCTTGGCGAATTTTCACCCTCGTGGTTCCGGTCGCTGATATCACTGTTCTGGTTTTTTACGCTGTTAGGGTCTTCGTTCCTTTCATTATCCTGTACCTGGTTCCCGGACGCTATAACGGGCGCTGTGCTGCGGACGGTGGCGCGCTCTTTCCTGGCGATGCTTTCCGGCAGCTTTTCCGGTTGCTTTTTCTCGAATTTCAGCTTTGTATCATCGGTAAGCTGGATAGGGTTGGGATCGGGCTGGAAAATGGTTGTCTGCCGGGTGGCTTCCCCGCTGCTGACAAAGGAGCTGCCTGCCGCTATGCCTATGGCCCCGATAAAGATGGCCATCGCGTACAGGGCGGTCCGGTTATAGCTTTTTTTCAGCGCATAGACCCCATAGGCTTTATTCTTATTCATAAAGAGCAGATCTATGTAATCCATCTTTAAAAAATCTTTGCTGTTGTTCATCGCTTATTGTTTTAAGGGTGTACAAATTATGGGTTCAGGCGCCGGTAGTCTTCCGGTCCCATATCGGCGATCATATAAATGCGTACCGCGGTAATGGCCATTTCATCCAGGGCCCGGACCACATGGGCCGTGGTGCAGCTGCTGTCCGGCTTGATCAGGAAGGTCAGTTGCGAGCGTGGTGAAAGCACTCCTTTATTGACCAGTGCCTGCAGCGTCTGCTGCCTGTGCAGCAGGATGCTCCTTAAGCCTTCCGGCTCCCAGGAGGAAGCCATCACGGGGTTGTCGGGGCGGAGAGGATCGCCTGCTATATAGCGGACCGTTTCGCTGCCGGACAGGTAGATGCTCAATACTTCTTCCTCCGTTGTTGCGGCCGTATGGCCCGGTTTGTTGAAAGGCATTGCTACTTCCATAGCTTTGGAGGCCTGCAGCTGTGAGGTGAACATAAAGAAAGTAACGAGCAGCAGGTTTAAGTCTACCATAGGGGTAAGATCCACCCGTGGGGATATAGGTTTCCCTTTGCCTGATATTTCAGCCATAGTATTACAGTTTAAATGAATGCAATGGAATTCCTTTCAATGGATCGCCGGTGGGTGATGTGCCGGCCTGGCAGTCATCACCGGGCAAAGGAATAGCAGGAAAGAATAATTACCGGTAGTTAATCGTTTCTTAATACAAAGACGGCTTCATCGAGATTTTCCATAAAAATTCAAAAAAGAATTCCGGCGGGAAACAAGGGCACCGGTACAAGTGGTAATAAAAACAGGCTGTATATAAACATATACAGCCTGCTCAGGAAAAATATTTGCAGGAGAAAATGTTATGCTTCGTGGTGCAGCTGGATCAGTATATTGTCCATATTTTCGTTCAGCTTCAGCTGGCAGGCCAGCCGCGAGTTATGAAGGGCGTCTGGCAGCGTGTCTATCATGAAGTACTCATCATCATTCATAACAGGCAATGCATCCCCGCCTTCCAGCACATCCACGCAGCAGGTAGCGCACAGGGCCATACCGCCGCAGGTGGCAAGCACGTCATACTCATAGGCCTTCAGCAATTCCATAAGGCTCAGGCCCATATCAGTAGGTCCTTCCAGTGTCTGGATGCTGCCGTCCTTATGTAAGACGCGTATATTGATCATGTTGTCCATTGCGATGATTCTTTAGGGAATTAAAACTCATTCACACCGTTCACCGTAGTATATTTCATCGTGTATTTTACGCCCGGGTTGATATACTTGTAAACACTGTGGCTCATCAGGGCAGCCTCGTGGAAGCCACATAAGATCAGCTTCAGCTTGTTTTTGTAAGTATTGATATCTCCTATGGCCCAGATACCTTCCACGTTGGTGGAATAATCGTCCGTATTCACCTCAATGGCATTCTTGTCAATATTCAGTCCCCACTTCTCAATAGGTCCCAGCTTGGGGCTGAGCCCGAAGAGCGGTATCAGGTAGTCGGTGGCTATTGCGGAAACCTCCTTGGTTTTGCTGTTCTCCATTGTGACGCGCTCCAGGTGGTGCGTTCCTTCCACGCTGGTCAGGTTGGTATTCAGGATCAGGTTGATCCTTCCTTCTTCCGCCAGCTTCATGACCTTATTCACGGAGTCGGGCGCGCCGCGGAAGCTTTCGCTCCTGTGCACCAATGTCAGCTCGGATGCTATATCGGCCAGGAAAATGGTCCAGTCCAGCGCTGAATCTCCGCCGCCTGCCAGCACCATCCGTTTGCCACGGTAGGCTTCAGGATCCAGGATCATATAGTTGACCCCTTTACCGTTCTCGAATTGCTCCAGGTCGGCAACTGCCGGCTTACGGGGCTCGAATACGCCCAGGCCTCCTGCAATGACCACTGCCTTACAGAAGGTCTCGGTTCCCAGGTTGGTGACGATCCTGAAATCGGCTTCGCCCCGCTTTTCCACTTCTTCGATCCGTTCGCCCAGTGTAAAGGTGGGCTTAAAGGGAGCAGCCTGCTCCATCAGGTTGTCTACCAGGTCCTGTGCGAGGACGGATGGAAACCCCGGGATATCGTATATAGGCTTCTTGGGGTATATTTCGGACAGCTGTCCGCCTACCTGTGGCAGATAATCAATAAGGTGGCAGCGCATTTTCAATAATCCTGCTTCGAAAACGGCGAACAGGCCCACCGGACCCGCACCGATTATGGCTATATCAGTATGTATCATTTTTAAAATTTGACTGCAAAATTACAAAATACCGGCGTATTATAGTACATATTCACCGTATTTGATTGTAACCCAACCGTAAAATATTGACACAGGTATGACAGAAGGCCCGAAATGCCGGCTGGAGGCAGGAGTGATAATTTCTTTTCCACATATGTGTATTTCTTTTTTCGGAGAATCGCCGGCACTGTTCTATTTTTGATTCAGATAAAAGCGCAGGTTATGCAGTTACAAGAGATTATTTTACACGTAGAGGCATTGATATTCGCCAGTGAGAAACCGCTGGGCATACAGGATATCTGTGAGTACATAGGTAATGTGTTTGAAGCTTTTATAGAACCGGCAGAGATCGAGAACGCGGTAAATGCCATACAGGAGAAATACGCCACCGCGCATTTCCCGTTTGAGCTGAAGCCGGTAGGAGGTGGTTACAGCTTCCTTACCAAAAAGCAATTCCATACTACGGTGATCCAGCTGAACCAGGATAAGCACATCAAGAAGCTTTCCGCGGCGGCTATGGAAACACTGGCTATCATCAGCTATAAGCAGCCCATCACCAAAGCAGAAATCGAATATATCCGCGGGGTAAGCTGTGATTACAGCATCCAGAAACTGCTGGAGAAAGAGCTGATCCAGATCACGGGAAGGAACGAGAATGCTATCGGTAAGCCGCTGCTGTATGCAACATCGGATAATTTAATGAATTACCTGGGCATTAACGATGTGGCAGAGCTGCCGGCCTTAAAGGAGATCGCTGATACGGAGATCGTAATGCCGGTACCCGCTGTGGATGCCGCACCTGAGGAGAAGAACCAGTTCTCCGGGATCAATGCCATTGAAAAGCCCGGTGATTTCTTCCAATAGAGCAAAGAAAGCCAATACGACTACTAACCCTCAATTATACAAAGTGCGAGACATCCTGTCTTGCGCTTTTTTATTTTAACAGGTACAGGTTATTGTTCTCAGGAGCTGCAGTGAAAATGTTATGGGGCAGTTCATAATATTCCGGGTGTGCTGTGAGATACACATCGTATTGATCTGCATTTTCATACAGTATATCCCACAACGCAAACTGGTTCAGCAAAAAATAGCTTCTGCCCCGGGCTACCACCGGGATGCTGTGCCGGCGTAGCTTCATGGTTACATTCGGTAATTTATTGCCATAAAACCCGGGTTTTGCCTGATTTTGATAAAGGGTCGCGGTAAATTCTTTCCAGCTTATTTCGGTTTTATCAAAGGCATAGGAATATATATTGATAAAATCCTGCAGGGTGTACGTTTCTTCAGGAAATGTGGTAACTACATTGGGATAAAGCTTGTTCAGATATTTCAGGTAAGGTGCTGAACTTAGTAAATTATAATTGATAATAGCGGCATTTATACCCGGTTGTTTCCGGGTGGTATAGTACAGGTAGTAGGTTTCGTTATCTCCATAGGTGACCACGATCTTAGCTCTGTCCGAGGGCTTCATTATTGCTGCATATTTTGCCGTAAAGGTATCCGGATAGCTGATACCCGACAATAGATCTCCTGTCGCGTCAGCATAGCCTATAATGCTTAGCTTTAATGCCATATCCACCTTTTCATTAAGGTACTTATACAGGATATTCCCTACCGGGGTTATATAGTCGGGGGCCTGCCTGCAGATAGTTTCATATTGCTGTACAGCCTTACTGCCATAGTACAGGAATGAATCTATCCTGTTGCGCTCATATCTGGCTCCTGTCGCTGTAGGTGTACGGTATATATTATCGGGGTTGGCCATATAGCCATATTGGTTATATAGGAATCCCATGGCATAGTTGGAATAGGCTCTGGCTAAATGTTCCCTGTTTTTTCGCTTATCTTTGTTTCGGCCTGCAGCGTCCGGATAATGTCCCAATCCCAGCCCGAATATCCATAGTATAAGTTTTTGCTATACATGGAAGAGTCCATGATCATCCTGCCGTATTGCGCTTTTATATCAGGGTCTACATCTTCCGGAGCCTGGGGTGCTGTGTATTTTTTAAGGTGTTGGCAACCTTATAGGTACTGTCTTTATGCCATATCTGGTAGCTATGTGCCGGGTTGTCAAGACCGGGAAAAGAAGCGTATTGACCGTATTTGTATTCGTCCAGGAACCACCCGTTGGAGTGTGCGCTAAAGTATAATAATTCCCGGATAGGTAGAGCTGATAGTGAGTGAATACATGGGCCAGGACCTGATTATAATCAGGAGCAGTCTGCGCGGATAGCAGGGTTGCGTATAAAGCAGTAAGAAAAGAAAGCAGGTATTTCATCAGGCAGCGTGTCAGTGCCCCGAAATTACATAAAAAAGCCAACGATTAAATATCGTTGGCTTTTTATAGGGAAAGATAGCGGATGCTATCTTAATGAATGCTATTGCAATTAAGCGATCTCAACTTCAGCGCCGGCTTCAGTTAATTTAGCTTTCAGATCTTCAGCGGTAGCTTTGTCTACACCTTCCTTGATCTTAGCAGGAGCGCCGTCTACTAATTCTTTAGCTTCTTTCAGACCTAAACCAGCTAAGTCTTTAACAACTTTAACTACGTTTAATTTAGAAGCACCTGCAGATTTCAGGATCACATCGAAAGATGTTTTCTCTTCAACCGCTGCTGCTGCTGCGCCGGGAGCTGCTGCTACTGCTACTGCAGCTGGTTCGATACCGTATTCAGCTTTTAAGAAATCAGCTAATTCCTGAACTTCTTTAACTGTTAAGTTTACTAATGATTCGGCTAATGTTTTGATATCTGCCATTGTTATAATGTTTTAATAAGTTTAAAATAATTTGGTATGTTGAGACTTGGAAGCCTGTGTTGTTGGAAGCAGCAAATATAGCTGCTTTTTCCGGAATTACCTGTTCTGAATATTATTCAGCTGCAGGTGTTTCCTCGGTTGTTGCGGCAGGAGCTTCTGCTTCTGCTGCGGGAGCTGCGCCTTCTGCGTTCTCTTTGTTCTCTAAAGCGGAGATCACGCGGCTGATCGGGGATTGCAGCAAGCTGATAACTTCACCGATGAGCTCGTTTTTGGTCTTGATGTTTTTCAGTGCGGTCAGCGCGCTGTCGCCTGTGTACACCTCTTCACCGATCAGGGCCGCTTTCAGTTCCGGTTTCGCACCTTTGGAGGTATCGCGGAAAGAGCTGATGATAACGGCAGGCTCTTTGGGAGTATCAGTGAACATCAAAGCTGTAACACCGTGTAAAGAATCGTAAATGCCGGTATATAATTCGTTGTTCAAGCTCTCCAGCGCTTTCTTGATCAAAGTGTTCTTGGCCACTTTCATCTCTACGTTCTTCTCAAAACATGCGCGGCGTAGCTGGATGATCTGAGCTACGGTCAGGGATTCTGTATTGGTAACGTAAAAGTTGCTGTATTGTGAGAACTTCTCTTTTAAAAGCTCGATAGCTTCTTGTTTTTGAGCAGTATTCATTTTCTGATTATTTTAATGCCGGTTGGGCGTTTTAGTAATATTATTTAAAGTGTTGAAACTTCAATTCCGGATATCAGTTCGCTACAGATTTAGTATCAATCGTAATACCCGGGCTCATAGTAGAAGCCAGACTTACACCTTTTACATAAGTACCTTTGGCAGTAGCAGGTTTCATACG
The DNA here is from genome assembly GCA_037190225.1 of Edaphocola sp. Lineage (GTDB taxonomy): Bacteria > Bacteroidota > Bacteroidia > Chitinophagales > Chitinophagaceae > MKSF01. The sequence continues at coordinate 133,229 of JBBCJL010000001.1, forward strand.
CACTAAGGTGTTGATCAGCTCCTGGGCGTTTTCCACAAGTTTTGCAGGCTCAAAAGATACACGGCCGATAGAAGCGTGGATGATACCGGCTTTATCTACTTTAAACGCAATTTTACCGCCTTTAACATCAGTAACAGCAGCAGCAACATCGTTGGTTACCGTACCTGTTTTAGGGTTAGGCATCAGGTTACGGGGACCTAATACTTTACCTAAGCGACCTATTTTAGGCATTACGGAAGGAGTAGCGATGATCACATCGATATCTGTCCATCCGCCATCGATCTTCTGAACGAATTCATCCAGACCTACATAGTCAGCGCCTGCAGCTTTCGCTTCGGCTTCCTTATCCGGGGTACATAAAACCAGTACGGTTTTTGTCTTACCGGTTCCGTGAGGTAAAGATACCGTACCGCGTAAGGCCTGATCCGCTTTCTTGGGATCTACGCCCAGGCGTACGTGCACATCAACTGAAGAGTCGAACTTCGTGCAGTTGATATCTTTTACTAACTGAGCAGCCTCAGTCAAAGTATAAAACTTGTTTTTATCTATTTTAGCTTCTGCAGCTTTTCTGTTTTTAGTAATTTTTGCCATTGTAACAAAGATTGTAATTCGTTAGAATTAATGAATTAGAAAAATTAGTTTTCCCAGGGAGCAGTACCTTCTACTGTCAATCCCATACTGCGAGCAGTACCTGCTACCATTTTCATGGCGCTGTCCACTGTAAAGCAGTTAAGATCAGCCATTTTATCTTTTGCGATCTCTTCTACTTGTGCCCAGGTAACTTTTCCTACTTTGTTACGGTTTGGCTCTTTGGAACCGTTCTTTACTTTAGCCAGTTCCATCAGCTGTACGGCTGCCGGAGGCGTTTTGATAACGAAGTCAAAAGATTTGTCACTATAAACAGTGATCAATACAGGTAATACTTTACCTTGCTTGTCCTGTGTGCGCGCGTTGAACTGCTTACAGAATTCCATGATGTTTACACCTTTGGAACCTAACGCCGGACCGATTGGCGGAGCTGGATTAGCTTGACCGCCTTTACATTGGAGCTTTACATAGCCCGAAATTTCTTTAGCCATTGCTTAAAATTTTTTGGTATTAACGAGTAAAACAATTTTCCTCTCCCATCAAATCTCTCAGATATGAATATACATAAGAGAAGATCAAAATTGAGGTGCAAAGGTACAACTTATTTTAATATTACAAATTTTTTTTGCCGGCAGGGACAATCCCCGGGTGATAGAGAATGCCCTCCGTAAGTATAGGGAGACCTGTATCTGCAAAAAGGCCTCTGATACAGAGGCCTTTTTGCAGATGGTACTGATCAGCCGGCAGGACCGGCAATCTTTAGTATTTCAGGAATTTTTGCCTGTGAGCTGCACCCCCGGTATCCCGGATTTCCAGAAGGTAGGCCCCCGGGTGCAGCGCTTCTATATCAATGCTGGTGTTGTTCTGCCCGGTGGGGGTATCTTCCCTGCGGTATAACAGCCGGCCCTGCATATCATAGATGCTGATGACAAGCGGCCCGGAAGCTGTTTCCCTGAATTGGATATTTATAGATCCGGATGCAGGATTGGGATATATGGAGAAAGAAGCAGCAGTAAGGGTGCTGATGCCTGTTTCGTCAGGTGCGCGGCCGCGCAGGCTGAAATCAATACATATGCTGTCGTTATCAGCATCGGGATCCTGGAAAAAGTAGTTAGTGGTGTCAGAGAAACTTAAGTGAGTGCATATTCTGTATATTATTGGAGTGCCGGGTACGCTCAGGTTATGTACCACTTTTCCCCAGTAAATTATCAGGTCATCACCCGGTTCCAGGTATTTTTTACCCTGTGTTCCCGTATCAATCGCCTTGAAATTGCCGGATAAATATATAAAATCCGTGGTGTCCAGGTCGTCCGGCCCGAGGTTAGTGATTTTCAGGTACAGATCCGGTGAAACATCCCCGGAGTCCATCACATAAGGACGGGGAAGAAACGGCACTATTTCCAGCTGGAGATCGCATTGCGGCAGTTGGCCCAGAGCTATGCCGGAGAGCAGGATTGCGGAGAGTAACAGAATTGCTTTGCGCATAGTTTTAAAATTTAAAAGATGAAAAAAGAAATGCTTGTGCTGATCCCTGTTGCCCTGCGTACAGCACGTAAGAATATATTGCGGGGCGGGCGCTATTGAGGGAGTTGCGAGGTGGTGATACCCGCGGTAAGCATGGCAAGGATCATAAAAAGGTTGTACGCATAGGTCTGAAATTGATAAAAGTGAGTGTAAATACAGACAGTCCGCCCCCGGACCGTACCCACAAATATGGCCATCGGCGCCGGGTAAATAAAGTAAGACCGAGCAACCGCGTGCGCAGGAGGTGCTGCTGCCTTATATGATTTAGTAATTGCACGGATATATGCAGGCCTAACGCTGTTTCTCAAACGTTATATTAGCCTTTTCATACAGCCCGTCCCGGGTACTGGTGCGTAAGCTCCTGCAGCTCACCTGTTTCCAGCTTAGTGCTTCAGGAACTTTTCCCTGTGGATCTCACCTAGGTGGTTCCGGATCTCCAGCAGGTAGGTTCCCGGGGCCAGCGCTTCTGTATCAATACCGGTATTGTCCTGCCCGCTGACAGTTTCTTCCCTGCGGTACAGTTTCCGGCCCTGCATATCATAGATGCTGATGGTATGCGGACCGGAAACTGTTTCCCCGAACCGAATGGATAACCGGTCCGAAACAGGATTGGGATGGAGTGAAAAGTAGCTGCCGGTCAGTTCACTGACGGTCGTGGTGCCGGGACGACCTTTAAAAGTAATGGTCACGCATACCTTGTCATTAGCGGCATTGGTATCCAGGAAAAAATAATTCAGCACTCCATCGGATGCAATACGGAAGCAAAATTCAACTGTCCGGTCCTCTGCAGGCGTACTGTTCTGGTAGAAGCCTATTCCCCGGATGATCATGCTGTCGCCTGCTACCAGGTATTTCTTGGCATTGGTGCTGCTGTCCGGGGCTTCGATCGGTGAACCGTGAAGATGGTAGAATATAAAATCCGGTGTATCAACGTTATCAGGGCCAAGGTTGGTTAGTTTAAGGTGGAACAACGGGGACATGGCTCCCGGGCCTACTACGATTGTGTCCGGATACTCGGCTGCGAGTTCCAGTTTAAGATCGCATCGTGGTAGCTGGCCAAATGCAAGGCCTGAGAACAGAATGGCGGAAAGAAAGAACATGGTTGTGCGCATAGTTATAAATTTTAAAGGATGAAGAATAAGGCTTGTGGTACCTGCCGGGCTTTTTTTAGGGCATAGGGAACCCTCCCTGTCCGGTATGGGTGCCATCAGGTATTAAAAATGTATCATTTACTGTGTTGCAGCTGTTTTAATCAGCGCGTGCGGCTGTTCCCGGCATAATGGGAAGTATTGTCTTTTGTCGCCTTTTTTATGACAATATACAGGTCGGGTTTACTATGCTCCGGAAGAACGAGCGCCTCCGCCTGTACAATGAGGTGAGCGAAATTGGAAATGGTATTACATTTCCGGGTAATGGCAGTGATGTGCTTCCTGCTGCCCGCTCCTGTTGGCGCAGGCGTCTCCGGGACGGCCGGGGCGTTTATTGAAGCCTGGTCTGCCTGGTCCAGGCCGGAATGATAGACCGTTGACTTATAGAGAGAATCCAGGGACGGCTGTATGTGCTCTTTGCCCGTTGTGGTGCTGTGGCGTTCCGGCCTGGCGGCGATATTGGCACGGGTTACGGCAGGTGGTGTCTCCGCGGCTGTGGCAGGAGTTACCGGAACAGGCACCGCAGTTTCGGCGTTACCCTGAAACCTCCCGGGATGATCCGGGCGTGCAGCTGTTGCTTCCTGCAGCACATATACAGGAGCGCCCCGGGTGAGATTCATGGCCAGGCCGGTCAGCAGGAGCGCGCCTGCCGCTGTAAAGGCCGGCCGCATAAGTGCTGCCGGGGCAGGCGGCCGGTTCATCATCTCTATCCTGTCCTTTATATGGGCAAACGAGAACTGGTGCGCAAGCTCCTGCCGGGTGTGGTCATTGCCCGCCAGCAGGAGCAGCAGGTACTGGTATGCTTTTTTATCGGCCCGGTATGCCTGCATGATCCTCTTATCCACGCCAAATTCCAGGTTGTCGGTGGCGGCGCTGAGCAGCTTGTTTTTTAAAGGGTGCCACCACAGGATACAGGCGGTGAGCCGAAGCACCATAATGTCAACAGAATGTTTTTCGGAGATATGCACTTTTTCATGTGCCAGGATAAGGTCTATGTCACCGGGTTCCAGGCCTTCGGGATTCAGCACGATATCCTTTCCAAAGGAGAACGGCGCTGTTTTTTGAGTGGTATGATATACCGTATAGCCGCCGGAGGAAAAACGGACCGGGCACTTCCGGATGAACTTCCTGAGGCCGAGGTAGCTGAGCAGGAGCCTGGAGAGATGATACCCGGCGCCCAGGCAATAGAGCAGCACGGCCAGGCCCGGAAGGGCTTCCTGCCGGGACCTGACCGGTAGTGCGGTGTCCTGCGCGCCTGCTGGTAATACACTTGCGCCCGGAGCAATAGTGAGCGTGACCAGGTCCCCCGGCAGTAAAGGAAGCGGGATGGCCGGCAGCACAATGCTGCAGATGCTGCCTGCCAGGAACCACCACCGGTTCAGGCGGAAATTCCGTGAAGGCTGCAGCAGCCATTTATACAAAATATATACCAGGGCCCATAGCAGGGAGGCAACAATTACGTATTTGATAATGCTCCAGTTCATAACGGATCTTTATTTTGTTCGATCATTTTTATGATTTCCTGCAGCTCTGCTGCCGTCAATTTCTTTTCCCGGACAAAGAAGTTGACCAATTGCTTGTACGAATTCTGGAAATAATCTTCCACCACTTCTTTCATAAAGGTCTTTTTATACTCATCCTGCTGTATGGCGGGGAAATACCGGAAAGCATTGCCCATTTTTTCAGACCGTACATAGCCTTTTTTCTCCAGGTTTTTAACAGTGCTGGCAATCGTTGTATAAGGGATGTCTGTCCGCAGGTAAGCTATGATCTCCTTCACAAATACTTTGCCCTGATTCCAGATGACCAGCATGATCTCTTCTTCCTGTGCTGTTAAATGTTCCATTTCTACGATATTTTCGTAAATTTACGATATTTTCGTAATTTAAAAAGCCTTTCCGGAATTTTTTTTTAATCCGGGGATAAAGGGGGCATTATATCACAACAGCGGCCGGGTTATGACCCGGCCGCTGTTGTGATATATGGAAAAAGGAGCTTATTCAGCGAAATACTTATGGAAATAGGGGATGGTCTCTATGCCTTTGAAATAGTTGAACACATCGTATTTCTCATTGGGAGAGTGGATATTGTCATTGTCCAGCCCGAAGCCGAGCAGTACGGTCTTCAGCCCCAGGATGCTTTCAAACAGGGCGATGATGGGAATGGATCCGCCGCCCCTGGTAGGGATAGGCTCTTTGCCGAAGGTGGTCTCTATGGCACGGGCAGCCGCCTGGTAGGCCTTGCTGTCGGTAGGGGTTACTACCGGCTCTCCGCCGTGATGAGCGGTCACCTTTACCTGCACGCCGGGAGCCGCTATGTTGGTAAAGTGTTTTGCGAACAGGTCCGATATCTCCGTGGAGACCTGGTTGGGCACCAGGCGCATGGATATCTTTGCAAAGGCCTTGGATGGCAGAACGGTTTTGGCGCCTTCACCGGTATAGCCTCCCCAGATGCCATTGACATCCAGTGTCGGGCGGATGCCGGTTCTTTCGAGCGTGCTGTAGCCTTTCTCCCCGGCTTCCTGCGTGATGCCCAGGTCCTTATTGAAGTCTTCCTGGCTGAAAGGCGCTTCATTGATCGCCCGGCGCTCCGCTTCGGAGAGCTCGGCCACCTTATCATAAAAGCCGGCTACGGTAATGTGCCTGTTCTCATCGTGCAGCGAAGCGATCATCCTGCACAGCTCATTGATAGGGTTCAGCACGCCGCCGCCGTACACGCCGGAGTGAAGATCGCGGTTAGGGCCGGTCACTTCCACTTCCATATAGGCCAGGCCGCGCAGCCCGGTCTCGATGGAAGGGTGCTCCATAGAGATCATAGAGGTATCGGATACCAGCACCACATCGGCCTTCAGGCGGTCCTTATTGTCTTTCAGGAATTGCTCAAGGTTGCTGGAGCCTACTTCCTCCTCACCTTCTATCATCACTTTGATGTTGCAGGCGAGAGAGTTGGTCCTGGCCATTACTTCCAGCGCCTTGATATGCATGAACATCTGTCCTTTATCATCGCAGGCGCCACGGGCATAGATCTTACCATCCCTGATCTCCGGCTCGAACGGACCGGAGGTCCATAATTCCAGCGGATCGGCGGGCTGTACGTCGTAATGCCCGTACACCAGCACCGTAGGCAGGGAAGGGTCAGTGATCTTTTCTCCGTAAACGATGGGATGGCCGGCTGTAGGGCATACTTCGGCAGTATCACAGCCTGCCCGGAGCAGGTGTTCTTTCACCGCTTCGGCACATCTGGCCACATCTTCCTTATACTTGCTGTCTGCGCTTACGGAAGGTATCCGCAACAGATCCAGGAGTTCGTTCAGGAAACGGTCTTTGTGCTGCTCAATGTAGTCTTTCCAAACTTGCATATATTAAGTAATTTAGGGGTGTACTGAATCAGGGTATAAGGTCTCAAAGGTAGACATTTTAGCGTATAATTATTCCATCACCGCCTTTTTGAGATGCGGCCTGTAATGCAGCATCGCTTCGCTCATACGGTTGAATACATCCTTTTTAAGCCTTCTTACTTCCGAAGGAGCATAGCCCGCAACATGAACGGGTTCCAGGAGGATCACCCGGTTGATGCCGGGGCTCCATTTCCAGAAGCCTGAGTAATGGAACCGGTCGGCGGTATCCGGAAACAGGACGGGTATGATATCGGTCCCCGTTTCCAGCGCTATCTTAAAAGCGCCGTCATAGAAAGGGATCAGCGTGGCACCGGTTTCATTGAAGGTGCCTTCGGGAAAAATAAAGATATTTTCACCTTTCCGGATGATCTTTTTGAGATCCATGATGCTTTTCCTTTTACTGGCGGCACTGCTGCGGTCCACGAGTACGGCCATCTGCCGGTACAGGTAGCCGAAAAGCGGCACCCTGGCCAGCTCGTACTTCGCAAGCGGCCGGCACATGACGGGAATGGCCCTGAATATCAGGGCTACATCCAGGTAGGACTGGTGATTGGATACGATAATGTGCCCGCTGCGCTGCTGAAAGATACCCGGTCTTGCGTAGGATACGCGGGTGCGCATACCTATCATACCCAGCCAGATGATGCTCCAGAATCTTATGATATGCCATATGGCCTTTCTCCGGCCCGTAAGCCCGAAAATAAGGAAGAAAGGAAAGAGCAGGAGGAACAGCAAGATGAAGGAGAGGGCACAGTACAGGGAATAAATATAACGCATAAGGCTTATAAATGACAGGCTAAGGTTATGAAAGGTTCTTTTTCTGTATTAAATTAATCTTAACTTTTAGAGGCGGATCGCGCCGCCATGTTTCGGCCGCGGCAGTAAATATCAATAATTTAGGCGGTTATAACAACAATTAATTCCTAATCTGGGTTATATACCCGGAGCACGCATTCAAAATTGTTATAGATAAACTTTTTTTTTAAACGAACTTTCGTAATATTGGCTCTTGAAATTACGGTTAAAAACAAAAGCAAAATGATTTGGAAGTTTCATTGATACTTCTAACTTTGTTGCGTTGTTCTTTAAACATTCTTTAAAAACTCAAAATTTTAAATTTAAAACAAAAATCAAAGAACTATGGCAGACGTAAGACCAGGCTCAACAACAAGTGCAGCAGCTTCAGCTTCTAAAGCAAAAAATTCGAACGGCTTTTGGGTAAACTTAATCATCGTATTGGTATGTATCGTGTTAGGTTTCGTATTGTTCGAATTTGTTCTGGGATCTTCCAGCAATTTTGAAGATGCCGAAAAGAAAATCCCTACAAGCTGGATGGGTAATATGTATCACGCCGGATACATCGTTGCATTACTGTTAGCTATGTTATTCATCACTATCGTGTTTGTGATAGAAAGAGGCATCACTATCATTAAGGCAAAAGGCAAGTTCAACGGTGCCGAGCTGGTAAGGAAAGTACAATACCACCTGGCCAATAAAAATATTGATGCTGCAATCGCAGAGTGTGACAAGCAGGCAGGTTCTGTAGGTAACGTAATGAAGGCAGGTCTGAAAAAATACAAGGAAATGACCTTCAATACCGAGCTGACCACAGACCAGAAAGTATTAAGCATTAAAAAGGAGCTTGAGGAAGCTACTGCTCTTGAGCTGCCTATGCTGGATAAGAACCTGGTATTCCTGTCCACGATCACCTCTTCCGCTACCTTACTCGGTCTGATCGGTACGGTAATCGGTATGATCAAGGCGTTTGCGGCGATGGGTGCCGCCGGTGCTCCCGATGCTTCCCAGATCGCGATCGGTATCTCTGAGGCATTATGGAATACTGCTACAGGTATCTCTACATCTTTCATCGCAATGATCATGTATAACTTCTATACAACATTGAATGATGGTATCGGGTTTAGTATAGACGAGGGTGGCTTCACTTTGACACAAAGCTTTGCCGCCAATTATAAATAATCGTTTTTCCGGCCAGTGCATATTCCGGGGAAGCTGCCTGCAGCCTTTCCCGGGATTTTCCCCGGAAGAAAATAATTTTTATGGAATTATTCCGATTCCACGTCTATAAACTAAAAGAGAGTAAAAGATGCCAAAATTAAAGATGCCCAAAAAGAGTACGTCCATTGATATGACCGCTCTTTGTGACTTTACTCTGCTGCTGCTGACATTCTTTATTATGTCGGCCAAGTTCAAGCCACAGGAAGCTGTCGAAGTGGTAACTCCATCCTCCACCTCTACCAAGGAGATCCCTATGGGATTCATCCAGATCACGGTAGACAAGCTGGGGCGCATTTTCTACACTGTAGATAATGTTAAATTGAAAAGGAACCTGATAGATGAGGTCAATAAGACCAAGAATCTGAACCTTTCTGAAACTGAAAAGAATAATTTTGTAAACGGGCCCTCTGTAGGCGTACCGTTCACGAAGCTGAAAGCATATCTTGAGCTGACCCCGACTGAGCAGTCCAGGTATGATAAGGAAGCATCCGGTGTACCTACCGATACAACCAAAAGCTTTACGACCAATGAGCTGATGTACTGGATCAATACCACGCGCTACCAGGCCCAGATCCTTGGAATGGACCAGCCCCGGTTTGTGATCAAGGTAGACGGCCAGACCCCTTATGTAGAGCAGACCAACAGGGTGATCTCTACCCTGGGCAAGCTGGATATTTACAGGTTCAGCTATATTACCAACCAGAAGCCTATACCTCCGGGTACTGCCTTATGGGACAAGGCCAATGCTGCAGCTGCCGGCGCGAAATAATCATTATTTAACAGACAACCATTAAATAGACATTACACAATGGCTGAGATAGAAAGTAAAGGCGGGAAGAAAGGCACCCCCCGGGTGGACCTGACGCCAATGGTGGATTTGAACCTGCTGCTGATTACGTTCTTTATGTTTACCACTACGCTGAGCAAGCCTACGGCAATGGAGATCAACATGCCTTTCAAGAAAGAGAACGTGGAGTCGCAATCCAAAGTGAAAGAGGATGCTGCCATTACTATATTGCTGGGCGCCGACCGTAAATTATATTATTATGAAGGACTGGAAAATATAGAAGTAAAGCAGACCACTTTTGACAATGACGGAGGCATACGTGATGTGCTGATCGACAAAAAGAAGCGGGTAAGGGCCCTGCAGGCCAACGGTACACTGAATGCCGGGGATGAGCTCACAGTGCTTATCAAGCCTGACATTACCTGTACCACCGCTGATGTTGTAGACCTGATAGATGAAATGACTATCAATGATATCAAGATATATTCCATCACTGATATCACGAAGGAAGACCAGGATTTCATAGCGGATTATGAAAGAGGGTCATCTTCCAGGCCTAAGTAACATTCAGATGCACAATTCATATTAGGTAATTCACATACCCAATAGTAAATATTATGGATATTAAAAAAATATTAAACTCAGATTACCTGGACCTGCTTTTCGAAGGAAAGAACAAGCAGTACGGAGGCTATGAGTTGCGAAAAAAGTACACTAAAAGGGCGCTGCTGGCTGCGGGTATCGTATTTGGTATCATCGCTATCGGCTTTGGTACCAGCATGATCGTGCCTAAAGAGGAGTATGTGCCGCCACCGCCACCGCCGCCTATTGAGGATGTGGTGCTTACGGAGCCCCCTCCATTGGAGGAGGATGCACCGCCACCGCCGGAGCTTCCGGCCGCTCCGCCGCCACCGGCAAGAGCCACGATCACTTTCGATGTGCCTAAGATAGAGAAAAATGAGAATGTGAAAGAGACGGAACGTATCGAAGATCCCAATAAGGAAGAGAACAAGGATAAGGACATCGGCTTTGAAAATAAGGATGGCGAGAATAAAAAGACAGATTTCAGCAATCCTTTTGACGGGGTGAAAGGCGGTACCGGAACTAACACTGCCGGTGAAGGGTCAGGAGATGATAATACGATCCAGACACAGGTGGATGAAAAAGCGAGGCCACCTGCGAACTACCAGAAGATTGTCCAGCAAAGCCTGAGATATCCTGCTATGGCGAAAGCCGAAGGTATATCCGGCCGTGTGATGGTGTCCTTTGTAGTGGAAAAGGATGGTTCCATTACCGCTGTGAAGTATGATAAGGATCCCGGCGGCGGTCTGGGCGATGAAGCTGTAAGGGTAGTGAAGCTGTTACCTAAATTTACACCGGCAGTAAGAGGTGGTAAGCCTGTACGTTTTGTGTTCAGGATGCCGATAGATTTCAAGCTGGAGTAATACTTCCAATAGTCGATTATTAATTTTCTTATAGCAGCAGCGGCTGACCTAACAGGTCAGCCGCTGCTGTTTTTATGCCGTTGTTGGGACTTTACGACATATATCTATCAGGCCCGGAGGCGTTATCCTTCCCGGGTAACGGGATAAGCGCGGGAGATATAGCTTTCAGGTACGGCCGGTGCGTGATGAAGAGCATAAAGCGCAACTCCGGGCCTAATTAGTAGGCCAGATCATCACTTTGAACAAATGATGGAAAACTTCCGGGAGATACTTATCTAACCGGTAGAAAAGGGTAAGATCACAGTATCCCTCCGCCGTTACTGGATAAGGCCGGCATCCTTAGCCGGCTATGCTTTTATAAGCCCGCTGATGGTATGGGCGCGCGGACCATAAAAAAACAGTAGCGGAGCACATCTCCGCTACTGTTTTTTATCTTATCCGAAAGAGATATATGCCGCTTACAGGTTGGCAATGAGCCTGTCCGCAAATTCGCTGGTCTTTACCAGTTGGGCGTCCTCCATCAGGTTGTAGAAATCTATAGTTACCGTTTTCTGGGCAATGGTTTTGCTGATAGCGTCAGTGATCAGCTTGCCGGCCTCGTTCCAGCCCATATAATCCAGCATCATTACGGCGGAAAGGATCAGGGAACAGGGGTTCATAGTATCTGTGTTGGCAAATTTGGGCGCTGTGCCATGTGTGGCCTCAAAGATAGCGTATCCGGTGTTGTAATTGATATTGGCGCCGGGAGCTATGCCTATGCCGCCTACCGCGGCAGCCAGCGCATCCGAAATATAATCGCCGTTCAGGTTCAGGGTGGCTACTACAGAGTAGTTTTGCGGATTCAATAAGATTTGTTGCAGGAAATTGTCGGCAATGACGTCATCCACGATGATCCTGCCTTCCGCTTTGGCGGCTTTCAGCGCTTCGTTGGCAGCGGCTTCGCCCTGGGCGGCCTTTATTTCTTCCCATTGATTCCAGGTAAAGGTCACATCCGCGAATTCCGTGGCAGCGACTTCATAGCCCCATTTTTTAAACCCGCCTTCCGTGAATTTCATGATATTGCCTTTGTGAACGATAGACACCTGCTTCCTGCCCTTCTCCAGCGCATACTGTATGGCTGCCCGTACCAGGCGCTTGGAGCCGTCTATGGAAACGGGCTTTACGCCGAAAGAGGATGTTTCAGGGAAGCGGATCTTATTGACACCCATTTCGGTTACCAGGAAATTCTTGAATTTTTCAGCTTCCGGGGTACCTGCGTTCCATTCGATCCCGGCATAGATATCTTCCGTATTTTCCCTGAAAATGACCATATCCACCTTCTCAGGGTGCTTAACCGGTGAAGGTACGCCGGAGAACCATTGTACGGGTCGCAGGCATACGAACAGGTCGAGGGTCTGGCGCAGGGCCACGTTCAGGGAACGTATGCCGCCGCCGATAGGTGTCGTCAAAGGCCCTTTGATAGCTACCAGGTATTCCTTGGCAGCATCCAGGGTTTCTTCCGGCAGCCATGAGCCTGTTGTATTAAATGCTTTTTCACCGGCCAGTATTTCCTTCCAGTCTATGGCCCGCGTACCGTTATATGCCTTGCTGACAGCGGCATCTACCACGCGTACGGAAGCTCTCCAGATATCGGGTCCGATACCATCGCCCTCAATAAAGGGAATAGTAGGGTTATCGGGTACATTTAATTTGCCGTTGGCATTCATTGTAATTTTCTGACCGGACATAAAGTTTGATTTAATATTGGAAGTTGTATCAGTTTGATGAATTTAACTTGAAAATAAGCGATTGCAAATATAGGTCAAAACAGTTAAAAATGAAACCGGCCTTTAACAATAAATAAATAAAAAATATACACATTTCAACTTGTTTGGTTTACTTTTGTTAATCGGTGTTTAAAATAAGGAATATCATTAAAGTTTATGGCATTTAAAATATCAAATGAAGTCAAAGTAGGCACACTGGTCATCATTTCCTTGACAGTACTGATTTTGGGCTTTAACTTTTTGAGGGGGAAGGGCGTTTTTTCCACAGATGTTGAATATTATACTTATTATGATAATGTGGCCGGCCTGCAGGAAGCCGCCAGTGTGCAGCTGCAGGGGCTGAAAGTAGGTAAGGTATCTGAGATCGAGCTGCAGGCGGACAGGAAGATAAAGGTGACATTCCAGATACGGAAGGATGTTATTTTATATGAAGGCGCCCAGATCCAGATGAATGCCGATAACCTGCTGGCAGGCACCAAAAGCCTTATTCTCCTGATGCCGGACCCCGCGGGGACCACCCCCAAGGTCCTGGAAGCCGGGAGCTTTGTTCCGTCATTATCCGGCGCCGACCTGATGTCGAACCTGTCTGAAAATATTTCCCCGCTTCTGGGTACAGCCAATAAGGCAGTGTCTAGCATTGATTCCATCCTGCTGTCAGTCAATTCCATAGTGAATGAGGATGCCAGGGCGCATATCAATAAATCGCTGGAGTACCTGGAGCAGAGCATGGCCGACCTCTCCAAGCTCGCAAGCATACTGAACAGGCAGTCCGGCAACCTTGCCGGCGTGCTGGATAATGCCAACAGCATCACCGCCAATCTTTCCAGGAGCAATGAGGATATCACACAGACGCTGAATAACCTGAATACCTTTACCGGCCAGCTGAAGGATGCGCCGCTGAACCAGGCTATAGAAGACCTGCAAAAGACGATCGCCAATATGAACACGTTGCTGTACCAGGCCAATAATCCTAACGGCAGCATGGGACTGATGCTGAACGATCCGAACCTGTACCACAATCTTACTACCACTCTTAAATCACTGGATGACCTGGTGGTGGACCTGAAGCGTCACCCTTCAAGGTATATCAATATATCCGTCTTCGGCCGTAAGGACCGCAGCCAGAAATAATTTTACGCTTACCAACTATTTTACAATATCTATGGTCTATAATATTTCAGAGGCGCATTCATTAGTGAGTCAATGGATGGCTGAAATAAGAAGTGTGGAAGTGCAGGGGGACAGGATGCGGTTCAGACGCAATATGGAAAGGGTAGGCGAGGTGATCGCCTACGAGATCAGCAAGACGCTGCCTTTCGGAACGCGGCAGGTTACCACGCCGCTGGGCGCTCTGGATATGACCGTATTTGACGAAGGGAATCACCCGGTAGTGGCCACTATTCTCAGGGCCGGCCTGCCGTTGCACCAGGGGCTGCTCAATTACTTTGACAAATCCGATTGTGCATTTGTGGCGGCCTACAGGAAGCATCATAAGGATGGCAGCTTTGAAATAGAGCAGCATTATGTTACCTGCCCGGAGCTGAACGATCGTGTGCTTATCCTGGCAGATCCTATGCTGGCCACCGGCGCATCCCTCATCCAGGCCATAGAGGAGCTGCTGCTGTATGGCACGCCTTCCAAGATCATCATAGTATGTGCTATCGCCAGCACTATCGGCCTGGAAAGCGTGGCACGCAGGTTCCCCGAAGCGGATATCTGGACAGCGGCCATAGATGATGAAATTACGGGTAAAGGGTATATCGTACCCGGCCTGGGAGATGCGGGCGACCTGGCATTCGGTGAGAAGAAGCAATCCTGATATAAAAGAGAAATATTTTTTTGAAAAAAATAATAGAAAAAATCTTGTTTATTATTAGTAAAATATTAACTTGTGCAAAATTAAGCCAAAGTATTGTTGGTCAGTTATAAACAAGAAATTTAATCATTGTAATCCGAATATATAATGAAGAAGAGTTTACTATCATTGGTAGCAGCGTCATTTGTAGCCGTGGGAGCTCAGGCGCAAGATGTACACTTTACACAATATTTCGCTTCACCGCTGACGCTGAATCCGGCGCAGACGGGTCTGATCGATGGTGACTGGAGAGCTTCGGCAAACGTAAGACAACAGTGGTACACCGTCTCCGACAATCCTTATGTCAGCGCCACCGCGGCCTATGACATGCCGGTGCTGAGAGGTAAATTACCGGAAGGGGACGCTATGGGTATCGGTGTGCTGGGCATTTTCGATAAGGCTGGTGCCGGTGGTCTTCAGAATACTACTTTAGGTATTTCCCTGGCGTATCATAAGGCCTTTGGTATGGATAAGCAGCATCGTCTTTCCTTCGGTGTGCAGGGATCCCTGGTCCAGAAAAGCATTAATTTTGATAAGCTGGTCTTTGCTGACCAGTTTGATCCCAATAATCCGGCAGGTATCTATAACACCCGTTCCCGGGAAAGCTTCACCAATGCCGATGTATCTTATCCTGACTTCAATGCCGGTATCATGTATTCCGGAAAGGTATCTGAAAAAGGTACGATGTATGCCGGCTTTGCCTATTATCACCTGACACGCCCGGAAGAGCGCTTTATTAAATCCGGTGAAGCGTTAAGGATCAATTCCCGCTTCTCTTACCATCTGGGTGGTAGCTTTGAAATGAATCCTAATACAATGCTGTATTTCAGCGGTATGCTGCAAAGCCAGGGTCCTGCTCTGGAAGCATTGGTAGGCGGTGCTATCGGTTTCATCATGAACCCGGGTCACGATGAGTACACCAAGAATACGGTATTCTACCTGGGAGCCTGGTACAGGTATAAAGATGGTATAGCGCCTTATATCGGCTTCGAATGGTCCAAAATGAAGATCGGCCTGTCCTATGACGTTACACTGTCTTCTGCCGCTCCTATGACCGGCGGACAGGGCGCCTGGGAAATGTCCGTGATCTATAACGGTATCTTTAAATCCAATCCTAAGACACATTATAACTTTGCTTGTCCTAAATTCTAAAGCAACGTGTTTTTAAAATAGTGAAATAGTGCCGTAAGGCACTATTTTTTTTGTGGTATAAATTTTTTGGAGCAGAAGCACTATATTTGTAAGGTGTTGGTTAATACCGGTCTCCGTCATTATGATCAGCAGGAAGATCAGGGTAAGCTCCTGCTGTATGTCCCGGGAACCCGGTAGCGTTTGACCCCGCACCATTTTTATACATCATTTACCCATTGTCTATTACAAA
The DNA here is from genome assembly GCA_037190225.1 of Edaphocola sp. Lineage (GTDB taxonomy): Bacteria > Bacteroidota > Bacteroidia > Chitinophagales > Chitinophagaceae > MKSF01. Next base: position 149,136 of record JBBCJL010000001.1, read on the forward strand.
CAGTTAAGTATCATGAAAATTACAGAGCAGATCGCTCAGGCTACGCGTACACTTATTTCCTTCGAAGTGCTGCCGCCTGTAAGGGGCACCAATATTTCCAGCCTGTACGGCCAGCTGGACCCTCTTATGGAATTTAATCCTTCCTGCATCAACGTCACCTATCACCGTGCGGAAAAGACCTTTAAGCACCTTCCCGATGGATCTTATAAAAGTATAGAAGTAAGAAAGCGCCCGGGTACGGTGGGCATTTGCGCGGCCGTGATGAACAAATATAAGGTAGACGCAGTGCCCCACCTGATATGCGGCGGATTTACCAGGGAAGAGACCGAGAACGCGCTTATTGATCTGCATTACCTGGGAGTGGATAATGTGCTGGCATTGCGCGGGGACGCCCCGAAGAACGAGCGGTTCTTCACGCCGGAAGAGAAGGGCAACAGGAACGCTTATGAGCTGGTGCAGCAGGTCAGCAACCTGAATAAGGGCCATTACCTGGAAGAGGAGACGCTCAATGAGAGCACCACTAATTTCTGCATAGGCGTGGCAGGCTACCCTGAAAAGCATTGCGAAGCGGCTAATATGGATCTTGATCTCCATTACCTGAAGCAGAAAGTGGATGCGGGAGCAGGCTATATTACCACGCAGATGTTCTTTGATAATAAAAAGTATTTCGATTTCGTGGATAAATGCAGGGAGGTTGGTATTACAGTACCGATCATACCGGGTCTGAAGCCTATTACTACCCTGAGCCAATTGCAGGTATTGCCCAGCATCTTTAATATTGATATCCCGGGTGAGCTGACCAGGAGCCTCCTGCAGTGCAGAAGCAAGGAGGATGTGGGAATAGTAGGTAAAGAATGGCTTGTAATGCAGTGCCGGGAGCTGATGCAGGCGAAGGTGCCGTTCCTGCATTTCTATACTATGGGCAAGAATCTCGTCATCCGGGATGTGTTAAAGACTATTTTATAGCAGTAAGTTGCGGATTTTAGCGTAATTTTACGGCAGTTTTAAAAAATCATGACATGAGACCTTTCTTTAAGATCACTATACTGGTGTTAGCGGCGGTTACAGGTATGACAGGACAGGCGATGGCGCAGGGATGTGCCATGTGTACCGCTACGGCCGGAAATCTGGACGGTAAGGCTGCTGAAGGGTTGAACCTCGGTATTATGTATCTCGGGCTGATCCCCCTGATATTAATGGGCACCATTTTTTATAAATGGTATAAGGCGAATAAGCATGCTTCCGGATCTGAATCCTGAGCCGGCAGGCTGCTCCTATATCAACAGGGTGATACTATACAAGTATCACCCTGTTCTTTATTGCTTCATATAATCCGCAAATGCCTTTCTTATCTTTTCCACCTTGGGCCTTACGACCATCTGGCAATAACCTTCATCCGGGTGCAGATTGAAGTAATTATCATGATAGGATTCAGCAGGGTAGAAGTCAGTCAATGGTGAGATGCGGGTCACTATGGGCCGGTCATATATCCCCGCTAGTCCGAGGGCTTTTATGGCCTTTTCTGCCTGGTCTTTCTGATCCGGTGTTGTATAAAATATCTCGGACCTGTACTGGGTGCCTATGTCGTTGCCCTGCCGGTTGAGCTGGGTGGGATCGTGCACCATAAAGAAGACCTCCAGCAATTTGTCATAGGAAATGATCTCCGGGCGATAGATGATGTACAGGACCTCGGCATGACCTGTATGGCCTGTGCAGACCTCCTTATAGGTAGGGTTGACGGTAGTGCCGCCGGTATAGCCGCTTTTGACGCTGTCCACGCCTTTCAGGTCCATGAATGATGCTTCCACGCACCAGAAGCAGCCGGCGCCGAATACGGCAATTCCGGTACCGGTATGTTGAGGATCGGTTGGTGTCATAAGAATAGGTTTTGTAGGTTGACTATTGCAGCGTGAAAATAATACTATTACTGCAATCGACAATAGCATGAGGTGCTTCATACAGATAAAGTTAGCTATTATATGAAGGTTGCAGGCATATGCTAATGTTAAATTGTTGCGGCAGACCCTGATATATGCAGGCTCGGGCGCACCTGAGAAGTAAACAGCCCTGTCACTTGGAGCTAAGTCCGATATTGACAGGGTTGTTGAGCTGTTACATATCCCATTCCGGCAAGTGCCATGTGCGCATGCAAGAGGCTTTTTTATGCACCTTGGGGTCATGCTGCTTTTGCTATCTTAGCAATGTGATATTTCCTTTCAGCACATATGTTTTGCCATCGTAGCAGTTATATTCCAGGTAATAGTAATAAACATCGGAAGCGGCTGGCTGACCTTTGAAATTGCCGTTCCACCTGTTGCTGATATGGCTGGAGGTAAATACCTTCTGTCCCCATTTATTGAATATCATGAGGTTGTAATAGTCGTTCACGGCAGACAGGGGCATCGGTCCGAAATCGTCATTGAGCCCGTCATTGTTGGGAGTGAACGCGGTCGGGTAAGTGATCCTGCAGCACTTTTCAGCTTCAAGCCTCAGGGTGTCCGCTACCTCGCAGTGAAAGGCATTTTTTACGGTAAAAGGGAACGTATTGTGCACGGAATCCAGCCTGAATACCTGTGTCGCATTGCCGGTGCTGTCCACGGGGTAGCCCATCCAGTTATAGACATAATCTTCGGGAGCGCCTACGGTCACCCTGTCTCCCAGGCAGTAGGGCGGGTGTTCGGGCGTGACGGTCAGTGTATATTCAGGGAACTCACTTATCTTGAGGGTGACCCTGATATTGGAGTCGCATCCGGCCATTGAAGTATAGGGCTGTATATAAGTGCCTTCCTGCCTGTACTCTATGCCGTTCACGGTGAATGCCTCACCCCTGCAGACCGTTTTCTCGTAATTGATGGTATAGGCCCTGTGAATGGTGATCCTGGTAACCGTGTAGTGGCTGTCGCATTGATTGACATTCCTGTAGGTGTGTACAAGGGCTGTGTCGCTCCTGTACTCCTGTCCGTTGAACAGGACACGCAGACAATCCGAGAGATAGGAGGTATCTGCAGTGGGCGCGGTGTCCATACTGAGATGCAGCACCAGGATGCTGTCGCAGCCGTTGCCGGCAGTAAGCGTATGGTAGTAGGTTCCCGAAGCGAAAAGCCTGTTATTGTGCCACCTGTACCCGTCTCTCAGGTAGCAGGAGGTGTCATAGAAATGCGTGGTATCGGAGAAGATAATGTTGAGGGTCAGGACGGTGACGCTGTCGCACCCGGTCTGTACCTGTGCGGAGGTATCGACCAGCGTAAATGTGCCGGCCTGATTAACGGTCTGTCCGTTCCAGGTGACCGGCAGCACGGGATTGCAGTGGGTGATGGTTTCCATAATAACCGGCAGCGGCCTGACGGTAAGATCCAGCCTCCTGATGCTGTCGCAATTAGCGGTAGCGAAGGTATCTATATAGGTACCGGACTGTGTATAGCCTTCAAAGGATGCGCCGGAGCAAATAGCGGTATCAATGATAATATACTTTCTGGACGGTATACTGTCTATAGTGATAATATTGCTATAAGAAAGGCTTTCGCAAAAGCCTGTATAGTCCACTTTCAATTGTATAAGATCCCCGGGATTAAAGCTCCTTTGTATGACAGGAGTGGTATATCCCGTGAGTATGGAGCCATTTAAGAACCAGGTATATGTAGTGTTGGTAATGTTATTGGGAATAATGCTTCGGATAGTATATAGGTTACCGCAGCTCTGGCTGTCCGCTATTTCAATAGTTACGGGTTCGGACGGCCCGGTCCTGTAATTTGCCATATCATTAATTTGCCCGGATACATTGAAGTTTCTGATCAGGGTGGCATTGCTGCCCTGCATGTGATAGACATATACTGTTGCAACTCCTCCCACATACAATGTATCATCTATGATAGCTATTCCTGCAGCTGATGTGGGACCAGCGGGGACACGGTTCCACTGCCGGACCATATTGCCGGAAGAATCGTATTTGTTCAGGTGGTTGTTGTTCAGCAAATAAAAATTATCCTCGCAATCCGCAAAGATATCAGGCACAAAATTGCTGCCGTCAATAGCCGGGTTCAATGTTTTGATCAGGGTATCGTCCCTTGTTCCGTCATATCTATACACGCTCATATATGTATAATTATAGAGGTACTTATTACCTATGGCCATATTTAAAGTGGATGCCCTGTGTCCGGTATTCACCAGCTGTAATGTTACAGGGTCAATATAGTGGTAGGTCAGATTATTAGGAGGGCCTATGGTCATGTAATAGGTCTGGGTCTGGTTACTGCTGCTTAACACTTTGCCGATTGCTAATCCGTGACCCAGGTTATTCCCGATGTCAAACACCACCTGGTCCGTGCCGGTAGTGGTATTGACCTCATGTATCCTGTTATCCGGAGTGGGTACAGCGATGTAATAAAATCCCCGGATGCTGGTATTGGGTAGATTTGTCTGGCCCTTGGCAATCAGGCTGAATAACATGAGCAGTGATATGAAATATAGTCTTGTCATAGCATATTGATTTTAATTTAAATTATGCTGCTTAACAGCAGGCGCCTACTTCAGCAATGTTACACTTCCTTTAAGGACGTACTTTTTACCGTCATAGCAGGTATATTCCAGGTAATAATAATATACATCGGTAGCTGCGTCCTCTCCTTTGATATGCCCGTTCCACCTGTTGTTGATATGGCTGGAGGTAAATACTTTCTGTCCCCACCTGTTGAATATCGTGAGATTGTAATAGTCGTTTACGGCAGATAAGGGCATCGGCCCGAAATCATCGTTGAGCCCGTCATCATTAGGGGTGAACGCGGTCGGGAAAGCGATCCTGCAGCATTGCTCAGCTTCAAGCCTCAGGGTGTCCGCTAACTCGCAGTTGAATTCATTTTTTATGGTAAAAGGGAACGCGTTATGTATAGCATCCAGTTGGAATACCTGCGTATTGTTAGCTGTGCTGTCCACGGGATATCCCATCCAGTTGTAGAAATAATCTTCGGGGGCTGCTACGGTCACCCTGTCTCCCAGGCAGTACGGCGGGTGTTCGGGCGTAACGGTCAATGTATATTCAGGGAACTCACTGATCCTTAAGGTGACCCTGATATTGGAGTCGCATCCGGCCATTGAAGTATAGGGCTGTATATAAGTGCCTTCCTGCCTGTACTCTATGCCGTTCACCGTGAAGGCCTCACCCCTGCAGACCGTTTTCTCATAGTTGATGGTATAGGCCCTGTGAATGGTGATCCTGGTAACCGAGTAATGGCTGTCGCATTGATTGATATTCCTGTAGGTATGTACAATGGTGGTATCTCTTTTATACTCCTGCCCGTTGAATGTAACGCTCAGGCAGTTGGCGAGGCGGGTGGTGTCGGTAGTGGGCGCAGCATCCATACTGAGGTGCAGGACGAGCACACTGTCGCACCCGTTGCCCGCAGTAAGCGTATGGAAATAGGTGCCCGAAGCGAAATACCTGTTACTGTGCCACCTGTACCCGTCCCTGAGGTAGCAGGTGGTATCGTAAAGGTGTGTGGTATCTGAAAAGAAAATATTAAGTGTCAGAATGGTCACACTGTCGCATCCTGTCCGTACCTGTGAGGAAGTGTCCACGAGCGTAAATGTTCCGGCCTGGCTGACGGTCTGCCCGTTCCATATGACCGGCAGAACGGGGTTGCAGTGTGTAATGGTTTCCATGACAACGGGCAGCGGCCTGACGGTAAGCTCCAGTCTCCTGATGCTGTCGCAATTAGCGGTAGCGAAGGTATCTGTATAGGTACCGGACTGTGTATAACCCAGGTAGGATGTACCATAGCATATGGCAGTATCAATGGTCGTATAGGTAATATTGCCGTAGCCGGTATCAATGGGAAGATAGTTGCTGTAGGCTTCTGAAACACAGCCTCCCGCAAATTCTGCTTTCAGACGTACCATATCACCTATCGTAAAGATCCCTTGCAGGATCGGTGTATTATTGCCCGGTACAGGTGTGCCGTTGATATACCAGGTGTATGTTAAAGCGCTGATGTTGCCGGGAATTGTGGCCTGTATCGTATATCTGTGGCTGCAGCTCTGGCTGTCTATAATACGGATAACGGGAGCAGGACCTACCATGATATTGGCCATATCCTGTACGCTGATGCTGTAGGGGTACGCCCTGCTGAAAACGACATTGGGACCTTGTATCGCAGAAACATATATCAGCGCAATGCCGCCGCCACCGCCGGTGAAGTTGGGGATATTGTGTGGCCAGTCCTGGAGAAAATTCCCTGCGGCGTCATACTTCCGGAGGTGGGTAGTGTTGAGCAGATAGAAATTGTCTTCGCAGTCCGCATATACATCAGCAACAAACCCTGTTCCGTCCTGCGGGGTCAGTGTTTTTATAAGCACATCATTGCTGGTGCCGTCATACCTGTAGACCAGGGAGCCGGTAAAGTTGAACAGGTAACGGTTGCCGATGCCGAAGTTGACGGCGTTGGTCTGGTGTCCGGTATTGATCACCTGTAAGGTTAACGGGTCCACGTAATGATAGGTATTGCCTTTATTTAAATAGTAGGTCTGGGTGGGGTTACTGCTGCCGAAAACCTTACCAATGCCCAGGGATCCTCCTATATTGCCGTTATTATATACAGGCTGCACGGCGCCTGTGAGACAATCATGTTCATAGATGATATTGCCGCTGATGGAATAGAATCCCAATATACCTGTATTGGGTAAATTCATTTGTCCGAAGAACGGTGTTGTATAATATACCAGGATCAATAGCGTAAAAAATCCTTTCATAGTTTTTCTTTTTTTAATGAGTATATCAAAATTTTAATTAGTATATCAGGGTGAAATTCCCTTTAAATTCATATTTTCTCTTGTCGTTGCAGGTATATTCCACGTAGTAGTAATAGACATCCGATGTCGCTCTCTTATTATTGAAAGTGCCATCCCACTGCTCATTGACGTTGAATGATATAAAGACCCTTTGTCCCCACCTGTTGAATATCTGCATCCTGTAAAAGTCGTTCAGGCCCGATATATAGAAAGGGCCGAATTTATCGTTCAAGCCATCGTTATTGGGTGAAAAAGCGTTGGGGAATCTCAGCTCGCAGCATTTGTCCGCCAGGAATACCAGGGAATCTGCTATGGTACAGCCGAACCGGTTGGTGACCGTAAACGGGAAGGTCTTACGCAGCGAGTCGAGGTAATATGACTGGTGCCTGTTGTCAATGCTGTCCACGGGCAGGCCTTTCCAGTCGAAGATATGATCCCCTTCCGCTTTGACATGCACCGTATCTCCCAGGCACAGCAGCTTGTTTTCAGGCGTTACGTCAATGGAGAATACAGGCCATTCGCTTACCCGGACCTGTACCCGGATATTGGAGTCGCATCCCCACCGGTCAGTGTATTGCTGCAGGTAGGCCCCCGGGTCCCTGTAAGTGATGCCATTGAGCGTAAACGTCTCCTGGCCGCATAATGTGGTATCTATATATTGTGTCTGCGGATAGTGCACTTTAATATCCGTTACTACATAATGGCTGTCACAAAGATGCACATTCCTGAGAGTATCTGCCAGGGAGGTATCCGAGAAGTAGGTATGACCCTTATGGGTAACGGACCAGCAGTCCCGGAGCAGAACGTTTTCCGTAGTGGGCCGGTCATCATGGACCAGGAAGTAAAGTACCAGGACGCTATCGCAATTATGCCTGTTGGTCAGCGTATGTGCATAGGTGCCTGACTGGGTCAGCCTGTTCCCGTACCACGGATAGCCGTCAGGGTGAAAGCAGGCGGTGTCGTACAGGACTGTGGTATCGGCAAGGGTGATGGTCATATTCATGAGCGTAAGGCTGTCGCAGCCTGTAGCGCTCTGAACGGAAGTGTCCATCAGGATATAGCTGCCCGGCTGGGTAATGGTATGATTGTTCCATACTACCGGGAAGACGGGATTGCAATAGTCGGAGAACAGCCGTGCTATCGGCAGGGGACGGACGGTCAGGTTTAAGGTCCTGATGCTGTCACAAAGCCCCATGCGGAATGTGTCCCTGTAGATGCCTGTAAGGCTGTAGCCCCAGACCGTTTGTCCATAGCAGACCGTACTGTCATAACGTATGTGCTTGCTGCTGTAATTCCCGATAGTAAGGGTGTTGCTGAACCGTGTGCTGGTACAGCTGCCGTTAAAATCAACCTTCAGGTATATGACATCCCCCGTGTTAAAGCTGCGCTGGAGTATAGGGCTGTTATTGCCCGGCAGGGGATTCCCGTTCACATACCAGGTATAGACAGGGTTGATGATATTGCCGGAAATGCTGGCCTGTATGCTGAAGTTCTGCCCGCAACTCAGGCTGTCAATAATACGGATAGTGATATTGATGACCGGGCCGGTTTTATAGTTGGCCATATCCAGGTAAGACGCAGTCGGCAGATTATAAGTTCTGTTATAGACTACATTCATGCCTTGTATGCTGGATACATAGAAGGTAGTTCCGGAACAGAAGTACAGGCTGTCCTGTATTAAGGCTATGCCTGCACCGCCAAAAGCAGGATAGTTGGGAATATTGTGCGGCCAGGACTGTACCAGGGTAGCATTGGAGTCATATTTCTGCAAATGTGTACTGTTGACCAGGTAAAAATTATCTTCGCAGTCTGCAAATACATCATAAATGAACCGGTCGCCGTCTGCCGGTGTAAGCGTTCTTATCAGTATGTCATTGCTGGCGCCGTCATACCTGTAGATGTTGGGGTGCTGGAAATTAAAGATGTATTTACTGCCCACAGCCAGGTTTACCGCACTGGTGCTATGCCCCGTATTGACGATCTGCAGCGTAACAGGATCTACATAGTGATAGATGCCGCCGATGACCAGGTAGTAGGTCTGGGTAGGATTGACACTGCCCAGCACCTGCCCGATGCCTAAGCCTACGCCTAGTGTGGGGGCGTTGAAAACCGCCTGTACCGTATTGGCGATGCAATTATGCTCATAAATATTATTATTACCAGAAATAGAGTAAAAGCCGAACATATTGGGATCAGGCAGGCTTTGTGCTGTTGAGGGAACATGCAAGGCCAGGAACAGCAATAGCAGATACAGCCTGTTTAATATCTTCATATACCACATGTTACAAATATAGTTAAAAAAACAGTTTTTAATAAATTGTTAATAATTTATTGTGGCAATACCATATCCGGGCTGCCGGAATGTATAGGGCAGCGCCCGTACTGACGGGGCTCTCCTGTTGACGGCTTCGTGGTTGTGATAGCCTGTCATCCCATGGAGTAGGCTGTATGGAATATTATGAAATAACTCTATCTGCTTACAGGAAACTACCTGTTATTCCAGATACATTTCGCTGAAAAGTGTGTTCTCCGGGAATCAGAGAACGCTTTGCTGCCAAAATATCCTATAGCGTTTCTGGTCATTCCGGGCGGGTGTGAGGAAGTTCCTATCTTATGCATGCAGATAGGTAGCTAAAATAAAAAAGCGGAACCGGATTTTATATCCGGCCCCGCCTGCTGATTGCAATATACCTGTTATAACCCCTGCAATGCTGTAGTGATCTCTGCAAATGTTGCCGGCTGCGGCGATACATTAACGGTATGATTATTAGTCACTGTTATATTTTTCTGCACAGCCATATAGTACTGGTTGTTCTTTTCGGTCACGGTCATTACGTGGATCACGGAACCTACCGGGATATGATAGCCGGCATAGCCCATAGTGAAGCTGTTGGCATTCGGAAGGTAATTATAAAGTCCCGAAACGGAGTTGATCTGAGGGAATACCACATATACTTCCGTATTCTTCTCATTAAAGGTATTGTCCGGGAAGGTGACGCCAATATCTGTTTTGGGGCCGGTATGATTGAAGAAATAGTCACAGTTGATCCATCCCAGCGTAGTTACGCTGTCAAACGTAAAATACAGGTTGACTCCGCCGTTAATATTATTATCCATCCTGTTGGACTTGGTGGTGCCTGTAGTGTCATCATACCACATCACCACGTTCCCGGCGGGCTGGGAGGATTCATAGCCTTTGTAGAGGGCCATCAGGTCGCTTGGCGGGTTTTCCGTAGTAAGGAAGCTCACGGAATAATCCCTGACATATATTTCCGTATCTTCAAATGATACTTCGATCTTAACCGCTCCGCCGCTTATCAGCCGCTGTTTATTTTCGGTGATGGTCTGTACCCTGTTGGCGATCATGGCCCTGTAATCAAGCGCCTCCGTAAGGGTGACCTTCAGATTGATCCCGCTGACAACATAATTATTATCCTTGTCCACAAAAGATTCGGGATGGAATTTAATGACAGTGCCGCCTGCACCCTGTATAGTGACATATTCCCCTGACTTGACAGTGAAGGTCTGGGGCTGGCTCTTAAGCTGCTTGAAAAGCTCGTTCAGCTGGCTGGCCTGCGGGTCGTTATTATTGTTATTATTCCTGTCCTTTTTACATCCTGCGATACTGAAAGCGGCCAGTAAAAAGCTGAATATCCAAAATAATGTTTTAATGCGCATAGTTGAAAAATTTAAAGATTCGAAATTATGTTATCCTGTCAATGAAGACGTATTCATTATTCCAAAAATTGGGTAACAGTTTCTTAAAAAATGTATAAAGCCGGAAGTATGTAACTTCCGGCTTACAGGCTTGTGAAACAGTAATATATCTTAAGGCTGGCTGTGCACAGGCTTTTTATCTTTTTTGATGAACATCTTATAGATGATCGGTACGGTGGTGATCAGCACGATGCCTATAATGATATAATGTAAATAAGGCTCCGCTTTTTTACCCACCACGAATCCTATGGATACCAGTGAGCCTATCCATAATACGGCACCGATGATATTGTACATCGTAAATTTTTTATTATCCATTTTTACCACACCGGCAACGATAGGGGCAAAAGTTCTGACAATGGGCAGGAAGCGGGCAACAATGATAGCGGTACCGCCTCTCTTCTCGTAAAATTCTCGCGCCTGCTCCATATGCTTTCGCTTAAAGAGCCAGGTATCCTTCTTCTCAAAGAGCACAGGCCCCGTTTTCTTGCCAAACCAATAACCGACCATATTGCCCAGTACCGCGGCTCCCATAATAATGCCCAGCCACAATAAAAGATTCATTACCGGCTCGGCAAAGGGCTGTACCGTGCTGGCCAGTATCATGCCGGTGATGAAAAGCAAAGCGTCCCCGGGAAGGAAAAAGCCTATGAACAGGCCCGTTTCTGCGAATATGATAAAGGCGATAAGGTATAAGCCGCCATGGTGATTGATCCACTCAGCATTGACCAGCCTGTCTGTCATTATATAATGATAAGCCTCTTGAATCCAACTCAATATTGCATCCATTTCGATTGTGTCTGATTTTAAATAGAAAGAAAAATTAGGTTTTGCAATTTACATTAAATAAATCTATTTTGTTAAATAATGATATAGCAATAACCAATGGTTTGGAAATTTTCTTTTTCCATATCACGTGCCGCTATTTCAAAACGGTTGTAGCGGTACCCCTTCTGCAGGCTTTCTTTGATATAGAGATACAGGAATCTCCAGAAGCCCCATTCATGGAATTGCATGATGTGGGCAAGCTCGTGCTGCAGCCAGGCGCGGTTGTGCAGCAGCTCCTCCGCCGTGGCGTTGTGCAGGTAAATGGTATTGCCGATGGTAATGGCCATCCCGCCGGGTGACCTGAGCTTCCAGGCAGCCAGCCGGGCGAAGAGATGGTGCTCCCTGACGCGGATATAAAGAAATTTTTGCTTCAAAGCTTTTGTTTTGTAGTACTTTTGAACAGCAACAATTCTGGAATAGTATGGCTGTTTATATCAAAGATATCATTAAAATAATTGAAAACTTCGCTCCTTTATATTACCAGGAATCCTACGATAATGCCGGTGTGCAGGTGGGAGATGTGGAGCAGGAGGTAAAGGGTGTGCTGGTGACCCTTGATGTTACGGTGGCGGTCATGGATGAAGCGATAGCGAAAGGCTATAATTGTATCATCGCGCATCACCCGCTGATCTTTTCCGCTATCAGGAAAATAACGGGCAGGAACGACACCGAACAGTGCATTATTAAGGCGATAAAGCATAATATTGTGCTGTACGCTGCCCATACCAACCTTGACAATATGCTGCTGGGCGTCAATAGGGTGATCGCAGATCGCCTGCAGCTCTGCAATACCGCTATACTGGCGCCGAGCACGCATCATTCCCTTTGTAAATTTATCTGTTATGTGCCGCCTGCCTGGGTGGAGCAGGTGAAAGATGCGATCTTTGACGCGGGCGGCGGAGCAATAGGCAGTTACAGCGAATGCAGCTTTATGGTGAGCGGTACGGGTACATTCAGGCCCGGGGCCGATGCCCGCCCTGCGATAGGAGCAGCCGGCGGTCCGCGGGAAGCCGTTGAGGAGCTGAAGCTGGAGGTGCTCATACCCGCTTACCTGTCCTCCGCGGTGCTGCAGGCCGTCCGGGCGGTGGGCTATTATGAAGAGGTGGCGTACGAGATCATACCGCTGAACAATACGGACCAGGGCATCGGGGCCGGCTATACCGGTACGCTGGATGCTCCTATGGAGCTGCCTTCTTTTCTGGAATACCTGAAAGACAGGATGCAACTGCAGGTGATCCGGTATGCGGGGCAGCCGCGCGGACTGATCCGTAAAGTGGCCGTATGCGGCGGTTCGGGAAGCTTCCTGCTGCAGGCGGCCAAAAGCGCGCAGGCGGATGTCCTTATCACGGCGGATTATAAATATCACCAGTTCTTTGAAGCGGGCAATGATATCCTGATAGCGGATATAGGGCATTACGAAAGCGAGATATTCACCAACGGGCTGCTCCTGGAGCTGCTCGCGTCCCGATATCCCGGCCTGGAAATAGAAGCGACCTCGGTATGCACCAATCCTGTGAAATATTTTTACTGATTATCAGATATAAGTATAATATAATAAAATTCCGGATTGATGTATTTTGACTATTATTACTTAACTTTGCAGTTATTTTCCTAACAGACTACATTTAAAAAGTATTATTTTTAATATATGGCTACGATTTCAAAAGATTTTTCTATTGAAGAAAAATTATCAGCAGTATTGACACTTCAGAAGATTGATTCTAAAATAGATGAAATCAAGATACTGAAAGGAGAATTACCGATGGAGGTAAATGACCTGGAGGATGAAGTGCAGGGCCTGCAGACGCGTATTGAGAACATCAATAGCGAGATTGAAAAGATAGAGAACTACATTGCGAGCAGAAGGGATGCCAAAAAAGAAGCGGAAGCATTGATCAAGAAGTATGAGAAGCAGCAGAACAGCGTCAAGAACAGTAGGGAATTCGAAGCACTGGAAAAAGAAATGGAATTGCAGGAGCTGGAAATGAAATTATGCGACAAGCAGATCAGGGATGCAGATAAGAAGATGCTGGATGCGCAGGAATTGCTGGGTAAGACCGAGCAGAAGCTGGCTATTAAGAACGAAATACTGGTAGTAAAGCAGAAGGAGCTGGAAAAAATCATCAAGGATACGGAAAAAGAGGAAAAGGAGCTGTCTAAAAAATCTGATGAAGCGAAGGAGAAAGTGGACGAAAGGCTGCTTTCTGCCTATGAGCGTATCAGGGGCAACTACAGGAACGGGCTGGCAGTAGTGCCGGTAATGAGGAATTCCTGTGGTGGCTGCTTTAATGTGATCCCGCCGCAAAGACAAACGGAGATAGGACAACGTAAGAAGATCATCGTATGTGAGCACTGCGGCCGTGTGCTGGTGGACAATGACCTGAATGATGCCATAAATATCGACTAAGCATAACGACAAAGTTATTATCCAAAAACAGCAGCGCCACCTACTACGGGTGGCGCTGCTGTTTTAGGGTCAGGTAGCAGGCTTTGACCCGGTGCCGTAATCGGGAAATCTTGCAACCAAGCGCTGCTGCTAAAAAGCGGCTGTCTGAAAAGTAAACAACCCTGTCATATTGAGCTAAGTCGCAATATTGACAGGGTTGTTTATCTATACTTTTTATACAGCTTGTTTTTCAGGGACTGTATGTATTAGGTGTTGATTGCTTATTTTACTTCTTTTGTATCCCGGTACTTTTTGGCTGCGGCGATAAAGCTTACAAACAGAGGTGCCGGGGCTTCTACCGTGCTTTTATACTCCGGGTGAAACTGCGCGCCCAGGAAGAAGGGGTGGGTGGGGATCTCCACGGCTTCCACGAGACCTGTCTGGGGATTCTTACCTACCGCGCGCATGCCCTTGGCCTCAAATTCGTCCAGGTAGGCATTATTGAACTCGTAACGGTGCCTGTGACGTTCCTGTACCGTTTTGGCGCTATAGGCGCCGGCCAGTATGCTGCCGGGAGCAATTTCGCAGTCATAGCTTCCAAGGCGCATCGTACCGCCCATATGCTCTATATTCTTTTGCTCCTCCATTAAATGGATCACGGGATGCGGGGTTTCCGGGTCCATTTCCGTAGAAAAGGCGTCAGCGTGTCCCAGCACGTTCCGGGCAAACTCCACTACAGCCATCTGCATACCGAGGCAGATGCCGAAAAACGGAATGCCGTTTTCCCTGGCATAGCGGATCGCTTCTATCTTACCTTCTATGCCCCGTTGTCCGAAACCGGGTGCTACCAGTATGCCGTCCAGGTTCTGCAGCTGCTCTACGGCATTCTCTACGGTGAGGTGCTCTGAGTGGACGTTCCTGACCTCCACCTTGCATTCGTTGATGGCGCCGGCATGGATGAGCGCTTCCAGGATGGACTTGTAGGCATCCTGCAGCTCCACGTATTTACCGATAAGTCCTATAGTTACCTTATGCTTGGGATAGCGGAGCTTGCTGAGAAAGTCTTTCCATTTGGCAAGATCCGGCTCCTGCTCTGTACTGAAACCGAGCAGCTTGAGACAGATCGTATCCAGGCCTTCGTTTTGCATCATCAGCGGCACGGCGTAAATGGAATCAGCATCCAGTGATTCGATCACCGCTTCTTTTTTAACATTGCAGAACTGGGCGATCTTACGCTTCAGCTCATCATATAAAGGCTGTTCCGTTCTGCATACGATCACATCCGGGTGAATGCCGTTCTCGCTCAGCAGCTTTACGGAATGTTGGGTCGGTTTGGTCTTCAGCTCTTTGGCAGCCTTCAGGTAAGGGATCAGGGTCAGGTGGACCACCAGGCAGTTGTCATCGCCGAGGTCCCATTTCAATTGCCTTACGGCTTCAATATAAGGTAAGGACTCAATATCACCTACGGTGCCGCCCAGCTCAGTGATCACGAAATCATAGCCATGGCTTTCATCCCCGAGCAGCAGCATGCGGCGCTTGATCTCATCCGTGATATGTGGGATCACCTGCACGGTCTTACCGAGATAGGCACCCTGGCGCTCCTTATTGATGACATGCTGGTAAACCCTGCCTGTAGTTACATTATTGGCCTGGGAAGTAGGGGTGTTTAAAAAGCGTTCGTAATGGCCCAGGTCAAGGTCCGTTTCCGCGCCGTCATTCGTAACATAGCACTCTCCATGTTCGTAGGGATTCAGGGTCCCCGGGTCTACGTTGATGTAGGGGTCAAATTTTTGGATGGTAGTTTTAAAACCTCTTGCCTGTAGCAGTTTTGCCAGTGATGCAGCTATGATACCTTTACCTAATGAAGATGTAACCCCGCCGGTTACGAAGATGTACTTTGCCATGATACGATTGCTTTTTATCTTGACCGGAGTGGTTGAGGAATAACAAAGAAGATTGCTATTGTTTATCGGTCATGCAAAGGTAGGATAATTATTGTGTTATAAAAATTCCTTTTGTTTTTTATTGTAGCTGAAGGGACGGATCAAGGCCGCAGCGGGCCTGCTTTTATGATTTAATAACGATAGGTTAATGTTGTGGCTGTAGCCGCTTTTCAGTAGCGGGTTGCCGGCAGGCTGAAGCGCAGTGGAAGGCAGCGGGCCGTTACTGTGTGGGTACGACCTCGTACCGGATGTTCCGGTGCTGCAGCAGCTCCAGTATCTCAGACTCTTTCTGCTGCCACTTCCGCCGGGTTCCGGAGAACTGGAAACTGATCCTGGACTGTACCACCGGGTCGGGGTGCAGCGTAACGAAAAAGAGCTTTCTCAGTCCGCGTGTCACCAGGTTGACCTTAAAGGCCTGGCTGAGCGGAATGAAGTACACTGTTTGAACGGGTCTCAGCCGCAGGGTGAGGTGCTCTATCGTTTCGATAGGCATTCCGCTGTGGAGGCAGATAATATTGTCGTTTCCCGGGTCGATATTATGGGTGCCCGAAGCCGGCTGCCACTGCAGGTCCGTAATGTAATTCCTGATGATATCAGCATCGGGGAGCAGGGGAGTTGTGCCCTGCGCTTTTTTCAGCAGGAGGTTGTTCTGTTTGCGCAGGGTCTGGTAGATATTCCATATGGACCACTTCAGGTAATCCAGCGCAATAGGGCTGTAGCGTTCGGGTACGGAGGCTTCAAGGACCGTGCTGTAGGACATATAGCAGGTATTGGCGGTCTCGTATTCCCTTTCCGGTATGCGGACAACGAGGTCCTTATTCTTAGCATAGATCTTCCACACGATCCTGCGGACATCATCCCCGGATTCAAAGCTCTTATAATGTAAATAATCACCGTCCTTTTTCCGCGGCACTACCAGCGCTTCCTTATCCTCCTGGTGTATCAGGGGCTGGATGATCCTGTCCGGGAGCGGCCTGTCAGGCGGATAATTATGGAACTGGTAATCCGTGGGTATCGTTACGGGTAAGGCGGTCATTCTCAGGATATCCACATATTGCAGGGTTACAGTACGGAACCTGTACGGGAGATAGTGAGGCAGCTCCAGCGGCTGGGTGCTTTGCGTGCCGATGGGCTTAAAAAGGCGGAACTTGTTCTTTAAGAACAGCACGGGATGGATATAGTCCTGCCGGTCCGTAGTGATGAACGCGTGCAGGACACCTATCAGGGGCGCAAATGCTTCCCGTACCATAATGGTGAGCCTGTTCCGGCGGTCCTTGGTGATGTCCAGGCTGTTGGTATGATGCCTGATGATCATGAAATTGATCAGCCACAGAAGCCCGTTGACCCAGAGCGCGAAAACGGTGACTATGGACAGGCCGTAAAATACAACATCCAGCAGGAGCCTGATCACCTTATCGCTGGCGCGGATATCCGTTACATCGCCCATAAGCTCCGGCTGATGGGTCTTTAAATAAAAAAGTCCCCACAGGATGATCACCATTAAGAAAAAATTGATCCTTAAGGGACTCACCAGGAGTATATATCGCCATATTTTCCGAATCCTTCTGATAAGATATGAATTATATTAACCTCAGGTTGGTTACGCGAGGGACAACTTCATTTCATACTGCTTGATAAACAGCTCAAAGCCTATCCTGTTCAGGAACTTGGCCCCGGATACTTCTGACTGGAGATTGATGATCTCCACATCCGTATCGCCTGTATGGTGGGCCAGGGCATTGAAAAGACGCGAGGCTATATGCCTGTTCCTGTATTCCCTGGCAACCGCGAACTGCTGCACACGCTTGGTGATATTATTGAAGAACAGGTAGCCTATGATCTGCGCATCCTTTTTATAGGTAATGCAGGTAATGGCCTCCTTGACGTTTTCAATGGACAGCACATCATTCTGCCAGGTAGGTTCCCAGTCCCATATCCAGGACAGGTTATCGGCCTGCCACTCATTGGTGATCTCGATATTTTCATCCAGGGCGGACTGCAGTTGCTTGACCTTACCCCTGTAGCATTCCAGTATGCGGGATATGGTGAATCCCACTTCTATATAGCTTTTCAGGGCGGGCACGTTGGAGGTGATGGCTTCCAGCTGTATCTGCCTGTAGCCCTGCTCTTGCAGTACCGGTATGATATGCTCATACATCCTGACGGTCAGTTTCTGCTTCCTGAATTCAGGCAGCACGCCCGTAATGCTGTTATAGGCATTCTTCTGGTTGTCTACCACTTTGGAGCCGTGCAATATAAAGCCTGCCAGTACATCGCCTTCGAAGGCGCCTACGGAAATAGCCAGGTCTATTTGTTCCGAAACTATCTTCAGGCGCAGCTTTTCCGGTGTGAGGCGTACCTGGGAAATATAGTCGGCAAAGGATTTGTTGATCGTTTCCAGTAAAATATCAACGGGTATATGTTCTAAGGTCTTAAACTCCATAGGTCTCTGTTATATGATGTAACGGCTTTCAAAAGTAATTAATATTTAATTACGATGACGGCATTATATCTTCTTATATGTTTTCGTGCGCGTTAAAGTTTTTCCCGGGACCCTGCTGTCGTCAGCAGGAGATATGCCCGGGGATCGCTCCTGCTTTTTACAATTTATTAAGACGTATTTTTTGTTATAAATTTCTGAATAATAATTTGTTATAAATATTGTTAATAATATTGATGTGGAAGTGTGGCACAGGTGTGCGAATATTTCCTTTATAGTATTGAAAGCACTACCTTTGCCGGAATTATGACAATTATTTATTGAAAATAACAAACATTCTTTAAATTCTTTTTGGTTATGCGCACGCAATTTGTCGCTTTTGCGGTGATCTCTATTGCTATCTCATTAGCTCTGACAGTATTCGTGAATCCGTACTGGGTCGTCCTGCTGGTGGTCATGCTGGCGATCGCTGCCCTGGGATTTTACGATATGTATCAGGCCAAACACAGTATCATGCGTATTTTCCCGGTTCTGGGAAGGTTCCGGTGGGTGTTGGAGGACTTACGTCCCAAGATCTACCAGTATTTTATAGAGTCCGATACAGACGGTACCCCCATTAACCGCGTTGACAGGTCCACTGTTTACCAGCGGGCTAAAAAAGAAACGGAAACCGTGCCTTTCGGTACCCAGCTGAATGTATATGCGGAAGGCTACGAATGGATGTGCCACTCTATCTCTCCCAAAGATTTTAAAACGCTGGATCATAATCCAAGAGTGTTAATAGGCAACAAAGATTGTAAGCAGCCTTACTCGGCCAGTGTGCTGAACATATCGGCTATGTCCTATGGTTCGCTGAGCAAGCAGGCTGTAGAATCCATGAATGCCGGCGCCAAGCTGGGCGGATTTGCCCACAATACCGGTGAAGGTGGTATTTCACCTTTCCATCTCAAGCATGGCGGCGACCTGATATGGCAGGTGGGCACCGGTTATTTCGGATGCCGGGATAAAGAAGGGCGCTTTAACCCTGAAATGTTCGCTAAAAATGCTTCGCTGCCGCAGGTGAAAATGGTAGAGCTTAAAATATCCCAGGGGGCCAAGCCCGGCCACGGCGGTATTCTGCCTGCTGCCAAAAATACTCCTGAGATCGCCGCTATCCGGGGCGTGGAGCCGCATACGCTGGTAGCGTCTCCGCCGTTCCACTCCGCATTCAGCACGCCTAAGGAGCTGATCCTGTTCATCAGGCAGCTGAGGGACCTGTCCGGCGGTAAGCCTGTCGGCTTCAAGCTGTGTATCGGTCACAAATCTGAATTTATTGCTATCTGTAAGGCCATGATCGCGCTGGATATCTACCCTGACTTTATCACGGTAGACGGCGGTGAAGGCGGCACAGGCGCTGCTCCTCAGGAATTCTCCAACTATGTGGGCGCGCCGCTGCTGGATGGTCTGGCATTCGTTCATAATATCCTCAGGGGGCTTGATATACGCCAGCATATCAAGGTCATCGCTTCCGGTAAGGTAACATCGGGCTTCCACCTCGTGAGAGCCATGGCGCTGGGCGCCGATGCCTGTAACTGCGCACGCGCTATGATGCTGGCCGTAGGATGTATCCAGGCGCTGCTGTGTAATACCAACAAATGCCCTACCGGTGTTGCCACGCAGGACCCCAAGCTGGCTATCGGCCTGGACGTGGAGGATAAGACAAAGCGTGTTGCTAACTACCATAAAGGTACGGTGGAGAATTTCGTGGAATTGCTAGGAGCTTCCGGCCTGGACAGCAAGGAGAATATTTCCCGCTGTCATATCTACCGCAGGACCAACCTGAATGATATGCTGACATTTGAAGAGATCTTCCCTTCCATCCCTGTCGGTTCACTGCTGGATGAGAATCTCATCCCCGAGCGGTACCAGGACGACTTTGCCTGGGCAGATATTGATAAATGGGGTATTGATCTCAGCAAAAAATACCGCCAGAGAACATCCACTGCTTCTGCATAATGAGCATCTGTCAGGAATAAACATATTAATAAATACGGCCGGTCTCACAGAGACCGGCCGTATTGGTTAGTGTTACTTGTATATCGTCCACAGCGATATAGCCCTGCTACCGGGCCATTGCCGCCTCTATCTCCTCTACGGTAATGGGTATGCCTTCAAAAAGGTCAATGCTGCCGTCTTCAGTGAGCCAGTAGTTATTTTCTATCCGGATGCCGATACCTTCTTCTTCAATGTAAATGCCCGGTTCGATAGTGAACAGCATACCTGCTTTTACAGGCTCGTTTCGTGTGCCCAGGTCATGTACATCCAGGCCGAGGTGGTGGCCGATACCATGGTAAAAATACTTACGGTATAAAGGCTCGGAAGGGTTCTGCCGGCGCGCTTCCTCTTCCGTGTACAGGCCGAGGCCGATCAGCTGGCGGTTCATTTCCTCGTTTACCAGCTGTATATAATCCGCATAATTGATCCCGGGCTTCAGGATAGATACACAATAATTATGAACTGCAAGACAGGCATTGTAAACGGCTTTCTGGCGCCCGGTGAATTTGCCGTTCACAGGTACGGTACGGGACAGGTCGGCACAGTAATTGCCGTATTCGGCGCCAAAATCCATCAGTATCAGGTCACCGTCCTTACACTCCTGGTTATTGTCCACGTAATGGAGGATCCTGGCATTGTCGCCGGAGGCTATGATATTGCCGTATGCGTTCCTGGTGGCACGGTTACGTAAGAACTCGTGCATGATCTCCGCCTCGATCTCGTACTCCTTTACGCCCGGCTGTATGAACCTGCAGACCCTTTCAAAGGCCTTATGAGTGATATCCACGGCAATCCTGGTGACGGCTATCTCCTCTTCCGTTTTAATGGCCCTCAGCTCTTTCAGCAGCACGGCCGCTCTTTTATACTGGTGCAGCGGGTAGGCGCTTTTTATCTTCTCCACAAATGCCAGGTCGGTCCGCCATACATCGCCGCCTCTCCTGTCGTTTTCATTGGTGGCCAGGTACACATATTCTGCATGATGCATCCACCGCTGCAGCTCACTTTCATATTCATCATAATACAAAATGGTTTCAATACCGCTGATGGCACGGGCTTCCTCTTTGGTCAGCAAATGACCGTTCCATTTTTCCAGCAGGGCATTGGGCCGTTGTATCACCAGCACTTCCCTGGCGTGCGCCTCAAAATTATCCGGGTAAAGGATCACCAGGGTTTTTTCCTGGGTGATACCGGAAAGCCATACGATATTGGAATCTGCTTTATAACTGTACACAGCATCCCCGTTCTCGGCAAGCACCGGGTTACTGTGAAAAACAGCTATGCTGCCCGGCAACATTCCGGCCGCGAAGCGGGTCCTGTTCCTGGCGTATAAATTGCTGTCAATGGGTAAATATTTCATAAAAAATGTTTGTACTTGATTACGGAAACTGCAATTTAGGTATTTTATCGTCAAAAACCGGTTAGGACCCGAAATATAGGAATTCCGTAAGGGAAAGTGTATCTTCGGGATGCGGGTGGCAGGAAGGCGCATGCCACCGTGACAGGCGGTAAGTAGCAGCCGGCAAGCAGGCCGCTTTGTATAAATATTATCACCGGAATTGCCCCGTAGTTGAATATATAAGTTTAATTTTGCTATGGATTGCAATTACACAGCGCAACCCGTTATTTCAAGGATCATTATGGCGAAATCTACATCTAAAAGCAGGAAACCGCAACAGGAAAAAAAAACAACATCACCCACCCCGGCCGCTCCGCCGGCTGCAGACACAATGAACCGTAAGGATAAGATAAGGATCGCCCTGGGACTGGTGCTATTCATACTGGGCGCTTTCCTGACCTTTGCTGTTATAGGATATATATACTCCTGGGAGAAAGACCAGGACCTGCTGGTCTCCGCCCGTTCGTTCTGGGGATTCCTTTTTGACTCTACCGAGCCGATAGCTAATTTCTGCGGAAGGCTGGGGGCTATCTCCGCCCATTACCTGGTCTATAACGGGATCGGGCTGCCGGTCTTGCTGGTCACTTTCTGGATCACGGGCGTGGGCTATAACCTGCTGGTAAAGAAGAGAATATTCCCGGCTACTCAATGGCTGAATATCATAGCGCTTGGCTTTTTGTTCCTCTCCCCGATACTGGCCTTCGTGTTCCGGAGAGCCTCCTTTTCATATGGCGGGGCGTTCGGTAACAGCCTGATAGAATGGACCAGCGGGTTTGCCGGTAACATAGGGATCATCCTGATGACGCTTTTCATGATGGCTTTCTTCTACTTCATTGTATTCCAGCTCAAGCTCCAGCCTATCCTGAACGCGGTGGGAAAAGTAATGCCGGAGCGGAAAGAGCGCACACAAAGCGGTGAGGAAACGCCGGCAGAGGATTTTAAAGGATTCAGCAACCCTGCTGCTTCTCCGGAAGAGCTGGAGCAGAAAGAGCAGGTCGCTGCCAGCCAGGGGTACGATTACCAGCCTGCAGGCGCTCAGGATGAAATGGAAGAGGAGGATATGGAGCTGCTGGATGTGCTGGAGGAGGAAGGCAGCCTTGATTTTGTTGTGAATGAGCCGGAGGACGCGTATACACCTGCGCTCCACGTGCTGAATACCCGGCAGCAGGAGCCGCAAGAGGAGCTTGCGCCGGTCCTGCATATCAGGGAAGATAAGGAGACGGAGGGGGATGCTCCCGGTCCTGCTTGCAGCAGCCGTGTTCCGGAAGAAGCAGTAGAGCGTACAACACCCCCTGTAATTACTTTTAACGCAGTGGCGGAGAACGGGATCGTGCTGGAAATACCGGAGCGGGAAGAAGAAAAGCCTGTGATTGAAAATGACAGCGCGTGGGAGATCAATATCCCGGAGGAACCCGATGCGTCCCCCGGAACGGCGGCCGAGGATGTGGCCTTTAAGATCAACGAAACCGTGGTGGAACAGGAAGCAGCGCTCACAGGTAAGCAGCACTTTGGCATTGATACACCTTATGTGCCGGAGCTGGACCTGAAAGATTACCGGTTCCCTTCCCTGGACCTGCTGGCCGAAATAGACCAGAGCAGCGTTTCGGTGGACCGGCAGGAGCTGGAAAATAATAAGAACCAGATCGTCAATACCTTAAGGAGCTTTGGTATCGAGATACAGCGGATCAGCGCTACGGTAGGGCCTACGGTGACCTTATACGAGATCGTGCCGGCAGAAGGTGTCCGTATCTCCAAGATCAAGAACCTGGAGGATGATATCGCATTGAACCTTGCAGCTTTGGGGATCCGTATCATTGCGCCTATACCCGGTCGTGGTACCATAGGTATCGAAGTGCCTAATACCAAAAAGCAGATCGTATCCATGCGCAGCCTGCTGGCATCGGAGAAGTTCCAGAATTCGACCATGTCACTGCCTGTGGCGCTGGGTAAAAAGATAGACAACGAAAATTATATCGTGGACCTGGCTACCATGCCCCACCTGCTGATGGCCGGAGCGACAGGCCAGGGTAAATCGGTAGGGATCAATACCATCCTGGTGTCCCTGCTGTATAAAAAGCACCCTTCTGAGCTGAAATTCGTGATGGTCGATCCTAAAAAGGTGGAATTATCGGTGTACAGGCTTATAGAAAGGCACTACCTGGCTATGCTGCCGGACGAGGAGGAAGCGATCATCACGGACACTAAAAAAGTGGTCAATACCCTGAATGCCCTTTGTATTGAGATGGATAACCGCTATGAGCTGCTGAAGGATGCGGGCGCCCGTAACATCAAGGAATACAATGAAAAATTCAAAAGCCGGAAGCTGAATCCCCAGAACGGCCATAAATACCTGCCGTTCATCGTGCTGGTGATAGATGAGTTTGCGGACCTGATCATGACGGCGGGAAAAGAGGTGGAGATGCCTATAGCCAGGCTGGCGCAGCTGGCCCGTGCCATCGGTATCCATATCATCATCGCCACACAGCGTCCTTCCGTGAACGTCATCACCGGTATCATCAAGGCCAACTTCCCGGCGCGTATCGCCTTCAGGGTATCTGCCAAGGTGGACAGCCGGACCATCCTCGATGCGGGAGGGGCAGACCAGCTGATAGGAAGGGGAGATATGCTGATCTCCATCGGCAGCGACCTGCTGCGGCTGCAGTGCGCTTTTGTAGATACCCCGGAAGTGGAGCGGATCGTTGAGTTTATCGGGCAGCAGCGCGGTTATCCGACAGCTTTCCTGCTGCCGGAATATGAAGGGGCGGAAAATGAAGGTATCAGTAAGGAGGATGTTGACCTGTCCAAACGGGATAAGATGTTTGATGAAGCGGCCAGGCTGGTGGTGAGCACGCAAAGCGGCAGCACGTCTATGCTGCAGCGCAAGTTCAACCTGGGCTATAACAGGGCCGGCCGGATCATGGACCAGCTGGAAGCGGCGGATATCGTAGGACCGGCCCAGGGCAGTAAGCCCCGGGAAGTGCTGGTCAAAACGGAATATGAGCTGGAGCAGTTGCTCAATACCCTGTTTTAAATAATTATCAGGACATTATTTGTCTTCATATATTTACGAAAAAATGAGGCTACCCGGTTAGGGTAGCCTCGTTATTTTTCCTGTTGTTTGGTATTGTGCTCCTCCTCCGTTGTTGGTGTTGTTGGTGTCCCGCACTGACAGCTAGGAGGCCTGGCTACCGGACCTGTGAATAATTATGCCTGGCAGCGAGCTCTAATATGGAAGTGGTAATGGTGTTGCCCAGGTCATCGCTGTCTCCCGTAGCCTGGGACTGTTGCTCTATAAAGGAGGCCCTCTGGCGGGATACCTTATCTATCTCTGCCTGGATGGACTTCCGTTCCTTTTCCAGCGCCACTATCTTCTTTTCCAGCTCCTGTTTGGATATGCCCCTGAATTCAGACGGCAGCTCCTCTTCCTTGACCTTATCTGCAAATTTGCTGTCCGCTTTATAGGCATCTACCATATCCCATTGTGCATTATGGTAGTTGGTCTTTGATTTGGATACGGTACGCTCTGCCTGGACGGCTTTATTCATCATAGTAGCGTTCCTGTCCTGGGCCTCCTGCTTGGTTTTGTATTCGGTCCCGAGGCGCCCGTACCCGTAATAGGTCCTGTTAAGGCGCTCATTCAGGACTTCCAGGTCCCTGTCATATGGCGTTTCTACATACCTGATCTCTTTATTATGATCAATGTTGAAATATTTGCCTTTACCCTTATCCGCGCCGTTCTTCCATCCTTCCTGTATACCGGACCTGTAATCCCCGCAGTAAATGGTATTCACATATATATTATTGCTTACGGCGGCGGCAATGGCTTCGGCATAATGGACCTTACCCTGGCTGAACGGCTCATTGCCGGCTATATAGATCAGCTTCATAGAATGGTCATTATGGTCCCAGGTCAGCTGCCGGTTGGCGCTTTGAATGACCTGTCCGCAATACTCCAGTCCCCCGTAGGTACGTAATGCAAAGAGCTTTTCAGACAGCAGGTCCAGGTCGGTGGTAAACGGTGTGACCTGCCTGATATGGCCTTCCGAGGCGCTGAGCCCGTCATTCCCGTATTCATATAATGCGATCTCAAGGTCAGGCTGGCTGCCCTGGTACCGGAGCGTGCTCAGGGTATTGATGATATTCCAGAGCCTTGATTTTGCCTGGTCTATCAGGCCTTCCATACTACCGGAAGTATCCAGCAGCAACGCTACCTGTATCTTTGCCTTTTTACGGACCACGGGCGCCGGTTCCGGGTGGCTTATCCGGGCCTGCTGCGCGGTAGTGGAATTGCAGGAATAGGTGGATGCTGCTATCATGCACTGTAAGGCTATAATACTCAGCCTGGAGTATTTTAAAACATACTTTTTCATATGATCATAATTTAAGAGGTGAGATGACAATTTGTTGCTTCTGTAACCCGAAAATAACACTCCTTGCCGGGGTATGACGGCACAACTGTGTGAAATGCTGTTCCCGCTTGGTGAATGATGTTTAAAAACCGGGGGGATTTGCCGTACTTTGTAGGATAAAATCTCTTTTGATGAACAGGATAGTAATGATGCTGATGGTATTGCTGGGGGTGCACCTGGGAAGTATGCAGGCGCAGCAGCCTGAAGGGAGTAAAAAGAAGGAGGCATCGTCCGCAAAGAGCAAGGTGGATAACATAAGAAGCCTGGAAAAAGCCATAAGGTCGGAGGATAAGCAGTATGCGGCGGAAGAGCTGGAGCAGCTGGGCAGCAGCTATGCTTACAAGAAGCAATATGAACAATCCAATTATTACTATAACAAGGCCCTGGAAATATACAGGAAGGAAAAGAACAGGGAAAAGCAGGCTCACCTGCTGCGACGGATAGCGGCCAACAACGAGGCTTTACAAAAGGACAGCGAGGCGCTGGGCAATTATAAGGCTTCCCAGGAGCTATCCAACAGCAATGTGGTACGGCAGCTCAATACCAACGATATCAGCAGGGTGGAAAACCGTACCTCCAGCAACACCCAGTTCCAGGCAGACCTGATAGATGATAAGATCCGTATGCTGGAGAATAATCCTCAGGACAAAGAGGAAGTGGTGCAGGCGTACCAGCAGAAAGCGGAGGTGTCCCTGAACCTTAAAGATACCCAGGCGGCGATCACCAATCTTAAGAAGGCTTCTGAAGTGGCAGACAGGCAGGAGCATAAGATGGCCATCAAGGAAGAGCTGGCCGACCTGTACGCCAATGTCAATAATATCGAAGAAGCGATCGCCACGACCAGGTCCAGCATTGAAAAAGCGATCCAGCTGAATGACCGTGAAAATTACTATGCGTTGCAGGAGCAGCTGGCACGGTACTACTTCCAGGCAGGGAAGCAGCAGGACGGGCTGGCTATAATGAATACCGCGCTGGAGGACGCCTACAGGGAAAATAATACCGTAGCGGCTGCCCGGCTGTCGGGTGAGCTGTTCCGGTTCTGGAAAAAGAAAGGCGATATGAAAATGGCGAACCGCTACGCGGAAGATTTCCTGGATAAGGTGGAAGGGGTCATCAATAAGGATAGCCTTTTGCTGCAGCATAAGCTGTTTGATGAGATCGCGCAGCGGGTGTCGCTCCTGGAGAAAGAAAAGGAGACGCAGGTCTTATTGTACAATAAGACACGGGTCTATAATGTGGTATTATCCGTATTGCTGGTCCTTACCATACTTACGGTCATAGGTGTCATATGGGTACTCTATAAGCTGAAGAGAAAGAACCTCCAGATACTTTTGCAGTCTTTGCGCCGGGAGATGAACCCTCATTTTATCTTCAATTCCCTGAACAGCGTTAACCAGTTCATTGCGGAGAATGATGAAATGGCCGCCAACAGGTACCTGACCAAATATGCCACCCTTATGCGGAACGTAATGGCCACCTCCAACAGGGATTTCATTACATTGCATGATGAAAAGGTCAGCCTGGAGCATTACCTGTCGCTGGAGGCGCTGCGCTTCCAGGGAAAGTTCGATTTCGTGCTTCAGATAGATGAAAGCCTGGACCCTTACCATACGCTGGTGCCCAATATGCTCCTGCAGCCCTTTGTTGAAAATGCTATCTGGCATGGCCTCCGGTATAAGGACACGAAAGGACTGTTGGAGATCAGTATTGACAAGCGCAGCGATACCTTTACCGCCCTTGTCAAGGACAATGGTATAGGCGTGGAGGCCAGCAAGCGCCTGAAGACACGCCATCAGCAGACGTACAAGTCCCGCGGTATCAAGAATACGCAGGAAAGGATAGCCACCCTGAACAAATTATACGGGTGTGACATCACTTATACGACCTCTCCTGCCGATAGCAGCAGCGGAACGGGAACTATAGTCACCATATCATGGAAAAAACCTAAATACAATGTACCAGCACAAAATTAAAACCATCATCGTGGAAGATGAGCCTGCTGCCCGCAAGGCGCTGAGCTCCTATCTCCAGAAATACTGCCCGCAGGTGGAGGTCACCGGTGTGGCGGAGAACGGCAATGAAGGAATAGCGCTTATAAAGGAGCAGCAGCCCCAGCTGGTCTTCCTGGATGTGGAAATGCCCTTCGCCAACGCCTTCGATGTGCTGGACGCATGTAAAGACCAGTCCTTTCATACGATATTCGTAACGGCCTTTACGGAATATGCCATCAAGGCGCTGAACATGAGCGCTGCCTACTATCTCCTGAAGCCCGTGGATATTGAGGAGCTGATCCTGGCCGTTAATAAAGTGGCGGAGGCCATACAGCAACAGCAGTATTTCAACCATAACCGGTTTGTGGTGCATAACCTGCATCACCAGGCGGAGCAGCAGCTGGTGCTCCCTACCATAGAAGGCTTTGACGTCATACCGGTCAGGGATGTGGTAAGGCTGCGGGGCAACGGGAATTTTACCAACGTCCATACTACTGCCGGAAGGGAATTTATGGTCTGCAGGTTCCTGAAGCATTTTGAAGGCCTGCTGCCGCCTCATTTCTTAAGGATACACAAGTCGCACATTGTCAATAAGAATTTTATAAAATCCTATCATAAGGGAGCGGGAGGCTCTGTTATGCTGACTGACGGTACCGAGCTGGAAGTGTCCAACAGCTACAAGGAGCAACTGCTGCAGCACTTTAAATAATGCAGGCGGATAAACAAAAGAGGGTGCGGAAAAATCTCCGCACCCTCTTTTTATTGGGGAAAAATGAGCTTATTAAATACCGAACTTCAAGCTTTTACCCGGGTAGCACGCCAGGCTGCCCAGCTCCTCTTCGATACGGATCAGCTGGTTATATTTGGCCATACGGTCGGAGCGGGAGGCGGAGCCGGTTTTGATCTGCCCGCAATTAAGCGCTACGGCGAGGTCGGCGATGGTATAATCTTCCGTTTCACCGGACCGGTGCGACATAATGGTATTGTACCTGTTATGCTGCGCCAGGGACACGGAATCTATCGTTTCTGTAAGGCTGCCTATCTGGTTTACCTTCACCAGCAGCGCATTGGCTACCTGCCGGTCCAGTCCCTGCTGTAAACGCTCCACGTTGGTTACGAACAGGTCATCGCCTACCAGCTGTACCTTATGGCCCAGGGCATCGGTCAGCATTTTCCAGCCGGCCCAGTCGTCTTCCGCCATACCGTCTTCGATAGATACGATAGGGTACTTGCCGCACCAGTCCACCCAGTATTTTACCAGCTCTTCCGATTGCATTTCCTTACCGGAAGATTTGTGGAAGATGTATTTCCCGTCCTTATATAATTCGGAATTGGCTGCGTCCATAGCGATGGCTACCTGGTCGCCCGGGATATAGCCTGCCTTTTCGATAGCCCTGATAACGGTTTCAATGGCTTCCTCGTTAGACTGTATATTGGGAGCAAAGCCGCCTTCATCGCCTACATTGGTAGAATAGCCCTGGGCTTTCAGCACCGATTTTAAGGCGTGGAAGATCTCTACGCCCCATCTCAGGCCTTCAGAGAAGGACGCGGCGCCTACCGGCATTACCATGAACTCCTGGAAATCTATCTTATTATCCGCATGAGCACCGCCGTTCAGGATATTCATCATGGGTACGGGCAGTGTCCGGGCATTGGTGCCGCCTATATACCTGTATAAGGGCAGGCCGGAGCATATGGCGCCGGCTTTGGCCGCAGCAAGGCTGACAGCGAGGATCGCATTGGCGCCCAGCTTGCTTTTGTTTTTGGTGCCGTCCAGCTCCAGCAGCATTTTATCTATGCCCGCCTGGTCTGTAATATCCCAGCCCAGTATTTCCTGGGAGATGAGCTCATTGACATTCTTCACAGCATTCAGTACGCCTTTTCCCAGGTAGGAACCTTTATCGCCGTCTCTCAGCTCCGCAGCTTCGTGGATGCCTGTGGAAGCCCCGGAGGGTACCGCTGCTCTTCCCATAGCGCCGTTTTCCGTGAAAATGTCGACCTCTACGGTAGGATTACCTCTTGAGTCTAAGATCTGGCGTGCATGAATGTCTGTAATGATGCTCATTATTTAAATAGTTTTTAGAATTGAAGAAACGTTTTATTTTTTTGCTGCAAAGATAATCCTGTTTTGCTGAAATAAATAAAAAAACGTCCGCCAAAAGGCGGACGTTCAAATAGATTGCTGGGATGATGTCATTTTTTTGCTTTTACCTGCCCGGTCAGATTGAGCTCGTAGGCGTTTTTGTGCCTGGGAGGTAATTTAGCATTGGATTTTATATAGATCTGCTTATTGACCTTGCCTACATTTCCTTCGGATTTGTAGGTGACCTTAATGCTGCCGGTCTGGCCGGGCATCAGGGGCTTCTTGGGCCAGTCCGCGCTGGTGCAGTTGCACGCCACTTCCGCCTTGTAGATAACCAATGGCTGGTCGCCGGTATTTTTAAATGTATAATCGTACACTACAACTTCACCGTCTGTGACGGAGCCGAAGTCATAAGTGTCATTGCTTACATCAAATGTCAGTTCCGGGCCTCTGGCCTGGGCTGACAGCAGCAATGGCAGGGCGGACAGGAGCAGTATAGATAGGAATCCGAAAAATCGCTTCATCTTGGTTATTTTTTCAGGATAGTTGATTTGTTCTCAGGCATAGAAGACTCAGGCGCTTTCTCTACCACGCCGGTAAGGTTCAGCTGTACCTGGCCGCCATTATAAATTACTGTTACGGGTTTGTTGAAGGAACCGGGAGCAGCAGCATTGTAAGTGGCCTTGATCACACCGGTCTCACCCGGAGCAACGGGTTTCTGTGTATAATAAG
The DNA here is from genome assembly GCA_037190225.1 of Edaphocola sp. Classification (GTDB taxonomy): domain Bacteria; phylum Bacteroidota; class Bacteroidia; order Chitinophagales; family Chitinophagaceae; genus MKSF01. Next base: position 179,875 of record JBBCJL010000001.1, read on the forward strand.
GAGTAGTGCAGCCGCAGGCAGCAGAAACCTTTTGCAGAACCAATGGCTCTTTACCTGTATTTTTAAATACGAATTCCGCATCTACCGGCGTACCTTGCGGGATGTTGCCAAATTCAAATGTGGTTTTGGTGAATTCAATGGTAGTACCATTGGGAGCCGCTTCCTGGACAGCCGGTGCCGGAGCCACAGTTGCAGTGCTGGTAGCAGGAGAAAGTGTAGTAGCCTGGTCTTTTACTTTTTTACTTTTGGATTGAGCAAAAGAGGCGAAAGAGCCCAATGCCAGGAAAGACAATAATAGTACTTTTTTCATTGCTTATGTTTTATAGTGTTATAAAATGTTTGTGTTAAAACTTACTAAGTTAGCTTTTTTTATGATTCTTGATATTAATTAATAGTTAATTAGCGGTTAATAGCTTGCTGCCATTATCAGCTTTGGTATCCAAATTTAAAATATAATAATTAAAAAATGTTTTTAATAACGTTGCTTTAAAGAGCAGGGAATTTTCAAAAGAGAAGATCCGTATAGTAGACGGGGGAAAACCGGAAAAGGTTAAACGGCGGCATCTAAATATTCGGTTAAAGTCATAATTTACAAATATTTACAATATTTAAGTTGTTATTAAGCTATATATTTAACTATTTTTGTGTAATTGGCAAATAATATGGTGAAGAAAATCCTAAAGATTATCCTTTATAGTATTCTGGGGGTGCTTCTGCTGGTGGTGGGTGTTATTATCTTTTTGCTTACGCCTCCCGGTCAGCGGTTTGTGACAAAGCATACTGTCAGCTACCTTTCACAGAAATTGCAAACTCCCTTTTCAGTGGGAAAGATACGTTACAGGCTGCCTACTTCGGTAGGCATTGATGACCTGCTGCTGATAGATCGTAATGCCGATACGCTGGCATACCTGCACTACCTGGATCTGAACGTGAATATGTGGGACCTCCTGAGCAGCAAGATATCCGTGCGCAGCCTTGAGATAGCCGATGCTGATTTTTACATGCACCGGCAGCGCCCCGATACTTTCTTTAATTACCAGTACATTATAGACGCATTTGCCGGTGATCCGGCTGCTGCGGCGCCCGCGGATACGGCCGCAGGAGAGAAAAAAGGCAATCCTTTAAAGATAGATGTTGTGAAGACCGCCCTGAAGAATGTCCGGTTCCGGTTTCATGACGAATCCGGCGGGACTGACTTTTCCCTGTTTGTTAAAGACCTGCTGCTGAAGCCTTCCAATATTGATCTTGAGCAGCTGCGCTTTGATGTGGATGAGCTCAGCATTAACGGCGTAAGGGTCAATCTTGTCATGACAGAATCCATATTGCCGCCGGCTCCCGACACTTCCACCGGGACTTCTCCTTTGCTGCTGAGCATACAGAAATTGTATCTCAAGGATGCCGAATATACTATGGATGCCAAAACAAGCGCCATGTATATGAAGGCCAACGTTGGCGAGCTGGACGCCAAAGTACCGCTTTTTGACCTGGCTGCACAGCTGATGCAGGCAGACAAGCTGCATCTTTCCGAATCCAACGTGCTGATGATCATGGGCAAAAGCAGCCCTGTACAGGTACCGGAGGTGGTGCCTGAAGTGGCGGAAGCTATTGATACGCTCGGGTGGCGGATCGTAGCTTCGGATGTAAAGCTGAAGAACATAGGCTACCAGATGGACGACAACAAGCAGGCACCCAAGCCCTACGGGATGGATTACGCCCATATGGATATAAGGAACCTGTTCCTGGTGGCGGATGACCTGGTGTACACCAATGATACGATATCAGGGAATGTCAGGCAGCTCGCCCTTAAGGAAAAAAGCGGCCTGGAGCTGCAGGAGTTCAAGGCCAGCTTTGTATATCACAGCCAGGGCGCGCTCCTGGAAGACTTCCTGCTGAAAACACCGGAAACGCTGCTGCAGCATAAGCTGGGAGTAAGCTATACATCGCTGGACGCCCTCAGCAGCCAGCTCGGTCTTATGGGGCTGGATATCGAGCTGAAAGACAGCAGGGTAGGCATTAACGATGTGCTGCTGTTCGCCCCGGATGACCTGAGAAAGCAGTTAATGGCCTATAAGAACCAGCATCTGATGCTGGCATCCGACCTGAAAGGAACGCTTGGGGCCCTCAATATCAGGGACCTTTACCTGGAAGGGCTTAAAGACACGCGTGTAAAGATGAATGGCACGGTCATAGGTTTGCCGGATGCCGACAAATTACAATATATATTGAATATTGCCCAGCTGCAGACCAGCAGGAACGACCTGGATCCTTTCCTGCCGGACAGCCTGAAAATGCAGGTCAACCTGCCTGCGAGAATGGCTGTTAACGGTAAGGTGAGGGGCGGGATATATAATTATGAGCCGCACCTGACCATCATCACCTCGGACGGTAATGCCCAGGTAAGCGGTTTCCTTAACCTGAAGCCTGAAGGACAGGAAAAATACGACCTGGTCGTGAATGCCCAGCAGCTGAACATCGGGAAGATCATCCGCCAGGACAGCGTTCTGGGGGTTATTTCTTCCAATATCAAGGTGAACGGCAGCTCCTTCGATGTGAAGCGGATGCAGACTACGGTGGACCTGGATGTGCTCAACGCGTATGCTATGGGCTATAACTATAACAGCATCACGGGCATGGTAATCCTGAATAACGGCCAGGCCCGGGCATCGGTCCGAAGTACGGACCCTAACCTGTACCTGACGCTTGACGGCAATGCCGATCTCAGTAATCTTCATCCTGACATCAATGCCTTGCTGGATATCAGGAACGCGGATCTTCATGCTCTGAAGCTGTCGCAGGATACCCTGAAGATAGCAGGTCTACTGGAGGCGCATCTCCCGGTACTGAACGTGGATTATCCGCAGGGTACGATCATCGGCTCCGAAATAGAGGTGTCTATTCCCGGTAATAAGCTGCCGCTGGATTCCATAAAGATCTTTGCCAACTCACAGCCCGAGACCGGCCAGGATATCAGTATGGATATAGCAAAGCTGTTGAACCTGAATGTTACGGGTACGATCCCCCTGACCCAGATAGGCAACGGCTACATGTATCATATCAATAAGTTCTATAACCTCGGGGATACTTTCCAGTACGCTTCAGACTATACGCTGGACCTGGATGGCGTGATCCGCTACAACCCTATCCTGACCCGTTTCAACAGGAGTATCAAGCCCTTTGATACGATCGGGCTGCATTCAAGCCTCAGCCGGGAGAGCATGGACCTGGCTGTGAACATCCCTTATTTCCGGTACGGCAACCATGTGATCGACAGCGGGTTTGTATCGTTGCTGGAGGATAATGACAGGATCAATTATAATGTCGGTGCCAGGCAATACCGTAATAAGGACGAGCTCGTATTCTTTTACCCGGGACTGAGCGGCCGTGTGCTGAATGATACAGTATATGCCCGGGCCGTTATGAAGGACTCCGGTGCCAATAACAGATTTGTCTTGGGCTTTGCGGTCAATAAAGACCTCAGGGATGAGAACAGCCTGACACATCTCCGCATGTTCAGGGGCCTGATGATAGATTACGATCTGTGGCAGGTGAATGAGAACAACAGGATCACGCTCGGCAAGGAAGGCTTCCTTATCAAGGACTTCTTTATCAGCCAGCAGGACCAGCGCATTGGTATCAACTCCATCAGGGAGGAATTCAACAGCCCGCTGGCAGTGAATATTGATAACTTCAGGCTGGGGTCCGTTACCAAGATACTGAACCCGGATACCCTGCCTGCCGATGGTGTGCTGAACACCAGTGTCGAGGTAGATCTTAATCCGCCCATACCCTTTATCAAAGGGAATGCTTCCATTACCAACCTGGAGGTATTCCGTACACCGCTTGGTAATGTTAATCTCGTAGCGGAAACGGAAGATGAGAATACCTATCATGCGCTCCTTACGGTAGAGGGTAACGGTAATAACGTGAAGCTGGACGGTGATTATTATATAACTCCTAAAGGTGGCAATAACTTCGATTTTGACCTGGGCATTACGCCGCTGGCGCTTAAAAGCGTGGAAGGGCTGACGTTCGGTAACCTCAGGAACAGCAGCGGGACGATCGAAGGCCAGCTGAAGATCAACGGTACCTTCGATAAGCCCGTCATCAGGGGAAACCTGATGACCAACGATCTTAAAACGACCGTTGCTATGCTGGGAGGCTCCTTTACGCTTCCGCAGGAAAAGATCGCTTTCAGTGACAGGGGGATAGAATTGCAGAAGGTCAGGATCAACGATTACCAGGGACGGTCTGCGGTGGTGGACGGCAGGATCGCTACCCGTAATTTTAAGGATTACTTCCTGAACCTGAACTTTGCTGCAGATAAATGGTCGCCCGTTAACTCCAGGTCCAGGGATTACGAAATGTTCTACGGTAAGCTCGTGATGAGCTCCAATATAGATATAAAGGGCTATATGCAGGCGCCCAGCATATCCGGTAACCTGACCATACATGATTCCACCAACGTGACCTTTGCGCTGCTGGATTCCGATCCGCAGCTTGTGGAAACGGAAGGTGTCGTTGAGTTCTATGACAGCAGGTACCCGAGGATAGAATGGGACGTGGATTCGGTGGATAATGTGCTGAGACGGGTGCGCTTCTCCCAGACCGCGCAGATGAATGTGAATGTGGGCATTGAAAAATACGCTAAGTTCGACCTGGTCATTGACCCGTCCACCGGTGATAATCTGATGGTGAACGGCGAAGCCAGCCTGAACGCCCAGATAGCGCCCAACGGCTCTATCGGCCTGGCTGGTACCTATGCGCTGGAAGACGGTTATTATGAACTGTCGTTCCCGCCGGTAAAAAGAAAATTCCGTATCCAGAAGGGCAGCACGATCTCCCTTGCGGGCGACCCGCTGGATGCCACTGTTGATATAACGGCGATCTTTGATGCCAATGTGGCTCCTTACGATCTTGTGGAGCGGCAGGTATCCGACCCGGCACAGCTGGTGTACTACAAGCAGCGACTGCCTTTTGACGTGGTATTGAAGCTGAACGGTAACGCGATGTCCCCGAATATAGCCTTTGACATCGTGCTTCCGGAAGGTGAAACGTCCGTATCATCGGATGTGACCAATACGGTACAGGCTAAGCTGGCCAGTATGCGGAACAACCCGTCTGAAATGAACAAGCAGGTGTTTGCAGTGATCGTATTGAAAAGATTTGTCACGGAAGAATCCTTTGGCTCCGGTGGCGGGATGAATGTGGAATATATCGCACGCCAGAGCGTGAGCCGCTTCCTGAGCTCACAGCTGAACAGCCTTGCCGGCCAGCTCATTTCAGGCTTTGACCTGAATATGGACCTGGAGTCTTCTGAGGACTATACCACAGGCGGTAAGGTGAACAGGACGGACCTGAACGTTTCGGTATCCAAGTCCCTGTTCAATGACAGGCTCTCTGTAAGCGTGGGCAATGACTTCCTGCTGGAAGGCGGTCAGAATGCAGGCGGCAGGTCTTCAGGCATACCGGGTAACTTCTCGGCAGATTACAGGCTGACGGAAGACGGAAGGTATATCCTGAGGGGTTACCGCAGGAATGAGCTGCAGAACCTGATAGACGGGTACGTGGTGGAAACCGGGCTCGGGTTCCGCTATTCCCTGCAATATAACAGGTTCAGGTATCTTTTCATGAGCAATGAAAAAAGAAGGGAACGTTTCCGTAAGATGATGGAGCAGCAGCGGAGAGAAACGGAGGAGCTGCAACGCAAGACAGACGCGCAGACCACCTCCAATCCGGGAGAAAGCTCTAATAAGGAAGCAGTGCTGGTGTACCCGGCCACCGTACCTTCATCGGATGAAAGACGCAGGGTGCTCCGTTAGGAGCACCTTTTTGATATCAGTTGCCTTTCCTGTGGATATACAGGTCCTTTTCGCGCAGGTGATTCCAGGTGAATTCGAACCTGACCTTAATATCGTACAACGTAACGAGGTCAAGTCCGATGCCGGCGGAATAGAGCAACCGGTTGCTGACAGGCCCGGCCGTGTAGCTGTCACGGCTGTACCCCAGGTCGGCAAATATCTTAGGATATAAGCGTATAGGGACCGTTTCGAAAAAACGCAGCGGCAGGTGTATATACCTGTGAAGCAGCTCGTATCTCAGCTCCTGCCTGCTGTATGCCATGAACCGACCGTCAATCACATAATATTCATATCCCCTGATATAATCGTTCTCATATCCCAGGTTCCTGCTGTAAAAATAGGAATAGGTGTTCTGGAAAGCTATACGGGTTTTCAGGTCCCATGCAAAAAAAAGCTTCCTGCCCAGCCGCTGGTAATAATCAGCCTGGAAGTGCAGGTCGAGCTGGCTGAAATTTTCATTCAGCCCCTGGTTATACCTTGCCGTTGTCACTATCCTCCACCCGGTCAGCGGGTAATTCCAGTTGTCCACGCCATTATATTCCACCCGGTAGCTGAGCTGTAGCAGGTCCAGCCGGCGGGGCGCCGCAGAGGTGAAAAAATAAGGGTTGAGCTTCAGGATCGTATCGCTGACCTGCTGGTGCGTGTACCGGGCGCCCAGCCTGTGCTGCAGGGCAAATGCGGGTCGGTAGGTATAGAACAGCTCCGTATTCACTTCCCGGTACTGGATGCTGTTGAAATCCCTGTAAAATTTCAGCTTATTACCGGCTGTTATATAGCCGGTCTCTTTATTGGCAGACCTGTATATATTCCAGCCCCACCCGTGTCTTTTATGCTTATCGGCAAAAGGTTGTGTAAAATCAATGCCCATTTTCTCTGTATAGCCGGTCTGGTACAGGACGCCCAGCTGTATGCGTCGTCCCAGGAGATTCAGATGTGACAGCTTCAGCCCGACATTGACCCGCTTCCAGTCAAAATGATGTTCGGAGGCCCATACGTTGAAATTCCGGTCTCCCAGGGTGAAGTTGGGGTCCGGCCAGACAGGGAACCTTTCCTGCACATCAATATAGCAGATCAGTTGCCGGTCTGTGGTATCAAAGCGCAGGGACGACCGGTTGAACAGCCGCATGTTGAACAGCCGGTCCTCGTTCACTTTCTTTAATGAATCCAGCCGGTCGGGCTGCAGGGTATCGCCTTCACGGAAGGTCAGCTCCCTGATGAGTATATCCCTGTGTGTCCTTACTTTGGAAGGGTGTTCAATAATGATCCTGCTCACCGGGTATTGCGCGCTGGCAACGGACTGTCCGGTCATACCGGGCAGCAGGCCGCCTATGAATAAGCACAATATTCTGATATGGTACTTACCTGCGGTCTTCAATAAAAAGCCTGGTGTGCCGTGTCGCATTAGTGAATAAAGATCTCGGAAGCCAGCAGTCTTGCATGGTGCAATGCGTCATAATCCAGTTGTAAAGGCAGCTGCTGCCGCTGTGCCCAGCCGATGAGCACATCAGTGTCCATATTGCCCACCAGCTCATCCTTGGCCATAGGACAGCCACCTATGCCCAGGAGCGCGCTGTCAAATTTCCTGCAGCCGGCCTGATAAGCGCTTTCCAGCTTTTCTATCCTGGCGGATGGCGTGGAATGGAAATGCGCACCGATGGACAGGTTGCCGAATTCCGGTACCAGGTGACTGAAGATATAATGGATATTCTCAGGGGTAGCTACGCCTATCGTATCTGCTAGTGCGATATTGGTGATGCCCAGTGCCGCTATCTTACGGAACCAGTCTATGGCCAGTGCCACAGAGTACTCGTCACCGTAAGGATTGCCGAAGCCCATGGAAATATACAGTACCAGCTCTTTACCGTTCTTAACGCACAGCTCCTGGATAAGGGCCACCTCTTCCAGGGCCTGGGCGATGGTCTTATTGGTATTGCGCATCTGGAAGGTCTCGGAGATAGAGAAAGGAAAGCCGAGATAATGGATCGCATCATACTTGATCGCATCTTCCGCGCCTCTTATGTTGGCAATGATGGCCAGCAGGCGGGTAGGGGAACCGGCTGTGTCGAGCTGTGATAAGACCTCGTGGGTATCCGCCATCTGTGGAATGGCTTTGGGAGAGACAAATGATCCGAAATCCAGTATATCGAAGCCTACTTTCAGCAGCGCGTTGAGATATGCTGCCTTCTTCCGGGTAGGAATAAACGTTTTCCATCCCTGCATTGCATCCCTGGGGCATTCTACGATGGTTATATTCTGAGCTGTCTGTTGCATATCGTTCCTGTTTGTGAATGATGCTACCATTCAAGCCGCAAAATTACATTAAGTTCAAAGCATTGGCAAATCTTATAATTCTCGTTACATTTGTACAAATTTTAAAATAATGCAAAGAGATACTCAAATTTTCGACCTGATAAAGGATGAATTACATCGTCAGCGAAGAGGCCTGGAGCTGATCGCCTCTGAGAATTTTACCAGCTTGCAGGTAATGCAGGCTATGGGCAATGTCATGACCAATAAGTATGCGGAAGGCTACCCGGGTAAAAGATATTATGGCGGATGTGAGGTCGTGGATTTGAGTGAGCAGCTGGCGATAGACAGGGCCAAGGAGATCTTTGGAGTGGATTATGTGAACGTGCAGCCTCATAGCGGCGCCCAGGCCAACACTGCCGTACAGTTTGCGATATTGCAGCCGGGCGATGCTATTCTGGGACTGGACCTGAGTATGGGAGGACACCTTACGCACGGGTCTCCCGTGACTTATTCCGGTAAAATATACCAGGCGCATCATTACGGCGTCAGGAAGGAAGACGGCCTTGTGGATTATGATGCCCTGGAAGCAAAAGCGAAAGAAGTGAAGCCGAAGCTGATCATATGCGGGGCCTCGGCATATGCCCGCGACTGGGATTATGCCCGTATCCGCCAGGTAGCTGACCAGGTAGGCGCCCTGGTGCTGGCAGATATCGCACACCCTGCCGGACTGATAGCTGCAGGCCTGCTGAATTCGCCATTCGATCATTGTCATTTTGTGACCTCCACCACGCATAAGACCTTAAGAGGACCGCGTGGCGGTATCATCATGATGAAGCATGACTTTGAAAACCCCTGGGGTATTAAGACCCCTAAAGGTGAAGTGCGGATGATGTCGGCCCTGCTGGACCTGGCCGTATTCCCCGGCATCCAGGGCGGTCCGCTGGAGCACGTCATAGCTGCCAAAGCGGTCTCTTTTTATGAAATATTACAGCCTGAGTATAAGGCATACGCCGCGCAGATGCAGCGGAATGCCCAGGCGCTGGCGGCCACTTTCATCAATAAAGGATATGATATCGTTTCCGGTGGCACAGATAACCACCTGTTGCTGATAGACCTGAGAAATAAAGGTATTTCCGGTAAAAAGGCGGAAAATACGCTGGTCAGGGCAGATATCACCCTGAATAAGAATATGGTGCCCTTCGATGACAAATCGCCGTTCGTTACTTCGGGTATCCGTGTCGGCGTGCCTGCCATTACGACCAGGGGACTAAAGGAAAGTGATATGGAGCAGGTGGCGGTATGGCTGGATGCCGTATTGATGCAGCCGGATAATGAAGATATGATTGCAAAGGTGAGAGGAGAGGTGAACGAGTTTATGCAGCAATTCCCTTTGTATCCTGAAATGGATTAAAAATAAATGATCTTTAGAAATTACGGGCAATACCTGACAGGTATTGCCCGTATCTTTAGGAGCAGGTTTAGCTGTAAAACTTTAATTGCACAAACATGGACAGGAAGGAGCAAATAGTTGTATTCTGGTTCCGGCGCGATCTCAGGCTGGAGGATAACCAGGGGCTGGCCAGGGCGTTGTCTTCAGGGAAGCCCGTGCTCCCGGTCTTTATCTTTGACACGGATATCCTTTCCCGGCTGGAAGACAGGTATGACAGGAGGGTGGATTATATGCACCAGGCCTTGTCCGCGCTGAACAGCGCATTGGGACAGGAAGGCAGCCGGCTGCATACTTTCCATGGTACACCGGCAGCAGTTTTCAGCGGAATCATTGCCGGGTATGAGGTGGAAGCCGTGTATTGCAACAGGGATTACGAGCCTGCCGCTATCCGGAGAGACGATGCGGTCAGGTCGCTGTTGCAGGACCATGGCGTACACTTCCATGCGTTCAAGGACCAGGTGATCTTTGACAGGTCGGAAGTGGTGAAAGCGGACGGTACACCGTACAGTGTGTACACACCCTATTCAAGAAAATGGAAGAGCCTGCTGCGGCCGCAGGATCATGCCGCTTTTGAGCGGCCCCCCGGTCATTTCCTGCCATCGCCATGGACGGAGATACCGGCACTCCCGGCTATCGGCTTCCTTAAAACGGATGAAGTGTTCCGGGCGCCTTTCCCGGATGCAGGTGTGATCAGCAGGTATCATACGCAAAGGGATTATCCCGCCCTGGATGCTACTTCCCACCTGGGAACGGCCTTGCGGTTCGGTACCATTTCGGTCAGGCGGTGTGTGCGGGTGGCACTGCTGTATAATGAGGTGTGGCTGAATGAGCTGATCTGGCGGGAATTCTTTATGCAGATACTGTATCATTACCCCCGGGTAGTGCAGTATTGCTTTAAAGAAAAATATGAGGCCGTTCCGTGGCGCAATAATGAAGCGGAATTTGAAAAATGGTGCACCGGGACCACAGGCTATGGTATCGTGGATGCCGGGATGCGGCAGCTGAATGCCACAGGCAGGATGCCTAACAGGGTCAGGATGATCACGGCCGGCTTCCTGGCAAAACACCTGCTGACGGACTGGCGCTGGGGAGAGGCCTATTTTGCGCAGAAGCTGCTGGATTACGATCTTGCAGCCAATAACGGCAACTGGCAGTGGGCGGCAGGATGCGGCTGTGATGCCGCTCCCTACTTCAGGGTGTTCAATCCTGACGAGCAGACCCGGAAGTTTGATAAAGATATGGCATACGTGAAAGCCTGGTGCAGCGAATATAGGACGGGAGGTACACTGCTGCCCCGCATAGTGGAACATACTTACGCCCGTAACAGGGCTATAGCAGCGTATAAGGCGGCGCTTCAGGCAGCGCCGTAACCCGGATGGTTTAATGGAAAATAACGGTAAAAGGGGGAAGACATTGAGATGTCTTCCCCCTTTTACCGTTATGGATTGTCATTACCTGTTGTAATATCGCAGGCGCATCTCTTTGGGATATTTGATCTCGTAAGAGAAGTTGATATTTTCCGTCTGGCCGCTGCTGATGGTGCGGTTCCATAATATGCTGCCGGTCTGCTCATCCAGCGCTCCATCGCCGATATGAAGCGCCTTGATGGTGATCTTGCTGTTCTCGCTGATCGGCAGCTGGTCCAGGATTTCCAGCTCCACAGGCTCTTTGGTATTGTTCCGGATGCTGATGCGGAAGGACTCTGTTTCCCATTTGCCGGAGTTCAGGGTTTTGGTAGTGGTCTTGTCATCGGTTTGCGTACGCTTAAGAACGATACGGTCGTCTGTTCCCAATGCGATGGGATATTCCTCTTTTATGTAATTGGCCTGTAGCTGGGTCTTGCCGATATAATTGTCCTCGAAAAAGATATTCGCTTCTCCGGATACCAGGTTGAGATGCTGCCAGTTCCTGATAAATGCCATGAGGAATACCTGGTTGCTTACCTTAGGTACGGCGTGATATTTGTAAGAGGCTTCCAGCTCCTTTTTATCGAGGATGACATATTGCTCTTTTTCCTGGCTGTAGAGCGTCTGGGTATGTTTGAGCTCATAGAGTATATTCAGCTGGTCGCCTGAAACAGTAGCTACCGGTATATCGGCCGCAGCTATTTTATCCTGGGTGCGCATCTGGTACGAATTGGTATATTCTGCGCTCTGCCTGGTATCCATGGCTACGTCATTCAGGGCGTTATGGCCTGTATGCTCGGTTACATATAAAGGTCGCAGTACAGGGCGGCTCAGGCTGGCCACCGGCTTATAAGTGGACACGTAGAGCTTTACATTGGTCCAGTCCTGGCCGGTGCGCTGGTAGATCCTGCCTTTATAGACCATCTCAAGCGGCTGCCTGATGGAAGTCGCTTTCAGGTCGTAGGAGGGCGTCCATCCGGCGTTGGAGACCACGTAGCTGACACCAAGATGGGTCTGTATCTCCCGTTCCGCGAGTATTTCCAGCACCAGCTCTTTCTTATTATAGGCTTTTTGTGTACGGGACAGCTGCATTTGCTGGTCTATGCGTGATACGGAATCCTGCAGGAGCTGCCGCTGCTCGTTCAGCACAAAATTCCGGTTATCTATTTCCAGCATTCTTTTACGGTAGAACTCGGTGAGCTTTACCAGCTGTTCCTGTGGCGTAATTTTATCACTGACCGATATCTTCAGGTTGTCATTGATGATAGCCTGCTCACCGGTCAGGTTCCTGATCTGTATGTTCAGCAGGTCGATCTGGCGCAGGAGCTTTTTTTTGTCCTTGTCCAGCTGCACTTCCGGTGCAGACAACGTGTTTTCCTTCTGCTGGTTGACCTGCGGCGTAATGGCCAGCAGGGTAGTGCTTTTATCCAGGCTGATCTTATAGGTATTTTCGTCCAGATCATTGGGCAGGTTGATCACCCTAATGAAATTCTTGCCTTTCTGGAGGGTTAGGGGTGTGGCGCCATACACCCTGGCGCCTTGCATATAGACCGTTACTTCTTTTATACTGATCTCTTTGGAGATTTCCTGTTGCGCGGAAGCATGAACAGCAGTAAGCATCGCTAGGCTCAATAATAGGTTTTTCATATGTACATCTCTTTTTACTGCTGTAAAGCTACCCGTAAAAGCAGTCCGGTGCTGCCTGCAATGGGTCAAATGGCTTCCTGACTTGGTGAAAGTGGAGAACACGGGCTTCAGGAATCGTATGAATATGTATGGTGGACCTTTTAGGCCGAAGCTCACAGGGGAACAGGAACAAAATAACGGCAAACCCGGAAAAGCGCCCTTGCCTGAACTCCAGGCTCAGGTGGTGTTTATTTTAGTGACTCTCTGCTTACAGCAACAAACTCTTATTACGGATACGCTTCGCTGAGTGGTGTCCTTACTATAGAGGTACTTAGGGTGCTGGTCATTCCGAACGGATGTGAGGAATCTCTTATAATAATTGGTAACTTATAATGGCTTTGTTGCCTATGTATAGATAGTCAATTTGAAACAAGCGATCAATAACTTTACTGTAAATTATGTTTGGTAAAGACCGGTATTAATATCAGCTCTCTTGTTATAGGCAAATAAGCGCGTATCTTTATTGTAATAACAAGGCCGGTCACCTGCTATTACAGGAGGAAAGGCGGAATAACCCTTTCAAAGCACACTACAGCATACCTTACAGTGAAATTTTTATAAATTTGGATATATTATTAAACACATATAGATGCAATTAAGGTTTTTATATTTGCTGTGTTGCTTCCCTGTAATCTGCTATGCGCAAAATCAAACGCTTAGCAGTGAAAAGGCCACCAATATCCATAAGGTTATCACAACTTTCAGGTATCATACGGGGGATATGGATAAGATGGCTGATGTCATCAGCTTCCCTTTGCGCAGGAAATACCCTATACCCGCTATTAAAGATGAAGCTGCATTCCGGCAGCGCTTCAGCGAAGTGTTTGATTCGACATTGATAGCCATGATTTCTCAATCTGATGTGTCACAGTGGACAGAAATGGGCTGGAGAGGCATTATGCTGGGTAACGGCGTGGTATGGATGGACGGTTGGGACGGGAAGATAATCGCGGTCAACTATGAAAGTGATTATGAAAAAGTGTTGAGACACGAACTGATCGCCAGAGATAAGGACAGCCTGCACCAGTCGTTGCAACATTTTGAAAGACCCGTTTATAAGATAAGAACCAGGCATTACCTGATTAGGATTGACGAGCTCTCTGAGCATATATACAGGTATGCTTCCTGGAAGATCCCTGCAGCAGCATCTTCAGAGCCCGACCTGGTTTTAAGCAATGGTACATGGGAATTCGAGGGCACAGGTGGTAATCATGTTATCATATTTGTTAATGGAGCTTTTACATACAAAATTTACAGGAATATTATCGGCGTGATAAATGCCCCGGATATTACACTGGAGGTCGAAAAAGACGGGCAGAGGATTCTGACGGAAGATGGAACATTAATATTGGAATGATATCCTGGCATTGTGGCGCAACAAATGCGTTGAAGTACCGCCTGCAACGGAAATATGGGACAGGGTATTACTTTTGAAAAATCATAAACATATGCTTTACAGACTGCTTATTATCTGCCTGCTCTGCATTACGGGAACGCGGCCATTGTCTGCACAATCAACAATAGTGCTGTTCCATACCGACTATGGTGACTTTAAGGTCATGCTGTATGACTTTACACCCCGGCACCGGGACCTGTTCTTGCAGGAAATAGCAAAAGGGACTTATCATAATGCGCTGTTCAACCGGATCGTAAAAGGCTTCGTGGTGCAGGGCGGCGAATATGATGATGATATCCTGGCGTGGGAAAAGGAGAACGGACAGCGGGAAGGAAGGCTGGCGCCGGAGTTTGATGAGCGTGCCTTTCATAAGATCGGTGCACTGGGAGCCGGCAGGGATGAGAACCCGGAAAAGGCTTCGTTCTTCAGGCAGATCTATTTTGTGGCAGGCAGCGCCTGTACCGAAGCGAAGTTTGACAGTATGGCTGTAAAATACCGGAAGCGCTTTACGCCCGAAAGACGGCAGTATTACCTGGACCACGGCGGCCAGCCACGCCTGGATGGCGATTATACGGTCTTTGGTGAAGTGATCGAGGGGCTGGACGTAGTGATAGCCATAAGCCGGTTACCGGTAACGCAACCTTACCATTTTCCAAAGCAGGAAGTGAAATTCCGTGTGGAGGTATTATAGGAAACAGGAGCTATACCTGCTCTGTACAGGCAGATACGCACAGCGTTTGTTACTGAACTTAATGATGATGATTTAATTGTTACAAAGTTAGAAGCATTAAAGCAAGATTTAATAGAAGCTAAGGGTTTAGATAAACAAACAATTTTAAATACTTTTTATGATCATTAAACTAAATAGTTTTATACTCAGTGTATCATTATTGGTTGCTTGTTCCGGCTTAAAGGCTCGGGTAAACGTATCTGATATTGTAGGTGTATATAGTATGAATGTATCCAGGTATGGCGGATTGTATTATTCCCCAACACTCTATAATCTGTATTTTTACAAAGACAGTACCTTATTGTTTGAAACCTGTAGCGGGTTTCAGAAAGCTAAGTGGTATCTTGATGAAGATGAATTATTTTTTTTGCAGGATGATACACTGGGGGAGGGGAATACGAAGTTATATAAGATGGATATCCTGAGTAATGGAAACCTGCAGCGAAAAAATGTCAAAAATGTATTGTCTGAAGATACTACTGTAGTTTTTTACAATCATTTACTTTACAAAAAGATAAATAGTACACCTCCTGATAGTATATTACAGCAGGTACATATAGAATATCCAACTGGTGCGGGTTTGTAACCTGTGTCAATAGGTAAAAGTACAGGGTGAGATAACCTGTTAAGGCTATATATTTTCATTTGTTTATTGTCTTTCACTCCATTGTTGGTGTTCTTCACCAACAATACAAACAGCTAAATAATCGAAATGTACTGTTGTGTGTCTTCTCCATTGTTGGTGTTCTTCACCAACAATACCAAACAAATAATCAGTATATTTATATGTAAAATGTTTTGTCGATGCCGCAAAGTGATTTTAAGATAACATTTTATACTGCTACTATCCTGGAATGGAAACCACTCCCGTAAAAATATATTAAGCATATTGTCTATTTCCTGTGCCTGTCAGGTATGCACTTGGGTATGGCACAAGGGTGTTTGTATTGGCAGGCCGGTGCTTATACCGGAATAGGATTGAGTGCTTCATACCTTTAACCTTAACTGACTGACAGAATGCCGTTATTGCCGTATACTGATAAAAGCGTTACGCCAGATGAATGATACCGTAGTTTTACTGTTATCTGTATGTGCGCCGTGTATATTCAATGGTATGAAAATAACAGCACGCGATCATATGCATGGTTGCCGTCCGCTGTTACAGGACCGGCAGAATGATCCTGGAGTTCCGGTTTCACCCGCAGGGATGTATCATTTGGTTTTGCTCGGACGGACCTCTATTTTGCTTGGTAAGGTTCTCGGGTGCATCTGCAACAGGCCCACCACCAGCTGCCCGATGTCTTCCGGCTGTATCTTCCAGGCGTCAGCTTCATTGGGGGTATGGTCATTAAAATGTGTGGCCACTGAGCCGGGCATAATGGTAGAGACCTTCACATCCTTATCCCTGACGTCCAGCATCAATGACTGGGTGAATCCGACCAGCCCGAATTTACTGGCGTTATAGGCTGAAGCTTCAGGGAAGAAATTAGTGCCGGCCAGGCTGGCAATGGTAATGATATATCCTTTCTGCCGGATAATTTCTTCCAGGCTGGCTTTGACGGAGTAGAACACACCGGTAAGGTTGGTGTCGATGGTGGCGTTCCAGTCCTCGGCGGTCAGCTCCATAATATTTTTGAAAACCCCAATGCCTGCATTGGCGATCAGTACATCTATCCTGCCGAAGGTATCTATAACAATGCTTACTGCGGTTGTCATAGATGACAGGTCGCGTACATCTGCAGTCAGTCCTGCTACACGGCCGGGATATTTTTCCAGTAACGTGGCCGCTACCGCCTGTATGGTGTCGGTATCCCGGCCGGTAAAGGCAACGGCATACCCTTCTTTTAATAAGCTTTTTACTATACCTAGCCCGATACCTTTGGTGCCGCCTGTTATAAATGCTACCTTCATATGGATATAAGTTTAATGAGTGAATAACAAAAGTAAGTAATACCGACTGTTAAAAACAGCAGCAGAGTGCCGTTAAGACAAATTTCATATACGGAAGGTTGCCATTGAAGATCGCTCGCTCGTTGATTATGGTCTGTATTGATATGTATCCCCCGGCCAGGGAACGGAAGGCTATAAACTTCCCCATGAGTGCCTCCCCCGTCATATTTGATAATCAGGAATTATATTGTATATTCTTATAATTTTTTTTCAATTATATATGTGAATTTTAAGTAATTTCGTTGAATGCAATTTTGCATGGTTAAAATATATTATTATGAACAGAAATCTACTTCTTATTCTTTTACTGACCCTGTTTGGTTATAAAATGCAGGGCCAGAATGCGGGTAACGCATTACATTTTGACGGTGTCAATGACTATGTTACGTTTGCTGTGCCCCCTGTGTTCAATAGTTTGCAGACTAATGATGTTACAGTGGAGACGTGGATAAAACCCGAATCTTTTATATTCAGCCGTGTGTTTTTTGCACAAACAACATCTACCAATTTTATCAGCATGTCTTTTAGTGCCAATAAAGAAGTATTTGTATATGTAATAGCAAATGGAATAACCTACAGCTTGAGCTCCATGTCTGATGTTCTCACTGCGAACGAATGGACACATATAGCTATGACGTGGGAAGCTGCTACTAAAAAGATCAGGATCTATATAAATGGTAAACTGGATAATTCCACGGCTTTAGGTGGAAATTCCAGTGCCGGGGTGAATAACAGTTTTTCAATCGGGGCCAGGAACGATGGAAATCAGTATTTTCAGGGGGCAATTGATGAATTCAGGATTTGGTCAGCATATAAAACAGCCTGTGAAATATACAATACAATGAACCGGGAATTGCAGGGCAATGAATCTGATTTAGTAGCTTATTATAAATTCAATGCTGGAAATGCGGGAGGGGCCAATCCTTCTGTGACCACCTTACCTGATGAATTGGGCAGTACGAATGGTACCCTGACTAATTTTGCACTAAGCGGCAGCATGTCCAATTGGGTGGCTTCTTCAGTTGATATATCTAATAGGTATAATTTATTAGGAACTGTTTCCAAAACGATCTGCCCCCGGGACACATTTATTTTTGATAGTGTACGGTATTTTAATGAGGGCCGGTATGAGCGTTATTTCAGCTCTGTTAATGGATGTGATAGTATTGTGACCCTGCATTTAAGTGTAAATAATATAGATACCGGCATCACGAAGGTAGGAAATGTCTTGATAGTTAACCAGCCGGGTGGTGCATACCAGTGGGTGGATTGTAATAATTCAAATGTGCCGGTTACAGGAGCAACATTGCAGGCGTTCACTCCTTTTGTTGACGGTAATTATGCAGTGCAGATCTCCTATCAGGGCTGCAGTGCCCTGTCCGGTTGTATAGCAACAGGTGGATTGTCTGTAGAAGATCTTCTGGAAAGTGAAATTATCATCAGTCCTAATCCGGGTGAGGGAATTTATATGATACGATCAGCCAATGAGTTGAAAAGTATGGATATTGAGCTGTATGATATTACCGGAAAGATGGTCTGGTCTCAATATCAATTCAGCGGTAACCAGTTGAGTATTGATATTACTGATAGGGCTGATGGTATATATCTTTTGAAGTTGAAAAGTAAGAAAAAGGCACATAGCTATAAACTCATTAAACATTAATAAGACAGAGGTAATAGGATAATAAGAAAAACGGCCGGTAAAAGTACCGGCCGTTTTTCTTATAAGTAAGTATATATTAATACATATCCATACCACCACCAGGCATTGCAGGGGCAGCAGCAGATTTAGGCTCGGGCTTGTCTGCTATCACACACTCGGTGGTCAGCAGCATACCTGCGATGGAAGCCGCGTTCTCAAGCGCTACGCGGGTTACTTTGGCCGGGTCGATAACACCGTCAGCCAGTAACTGAACGTATTGCTCGCTGCGGGCGTTGAAGCCGTAATCGCCTTCGCCTTTGCGAACTTCATTGACAA
Organism: Edaphocola sp.; assembly: GCA_037190225.1. Lineage (GTDB taxonomy): Bacteria > Bacteroidota > Bacteroidia > Chitinophagales > Chitinophagaceae > MKSF01. The sequence goes on from JBBCJL010000001.1 coordinate 198,579, forward strand.
TGATGGAAGATTCCAGGCCTGCGTTCTCTACGATCACACGCAGCGGCGCTTCCAGGGCCTTGCGAACGATGTTGATACCGGTATTCTCATCTTCATTGGCGCCGGTCAGGTTATCGAGCGCTGCGATAGAACGTATTAAGGCAGTACCGCCACCTGGAACGATACCTTCCTCTACAGCGGCGCGTGTGGCGTGTAAGGCATCATCCACCCTGTCTTTCTTCTCTTTCATTTCCACTTCCGTAGCGGCACCTACATATAATACCGCAACACCACCGGCCAGCTTGGCCAGGCGTTCCTGTAATTTTTCCTTATCGTAATCGGAAGTAGTGGTTTCCAGCTGGGCTTTGATCTGGTTCACACGCGCGTCAATGCCTTCTTTCTGTCCTTTTCCGTCCACGATGGTCGTATTGTCCTTATCAATGGTCACGGAAGCAGCCTGTCCCAGATAGCTCAGGTCGGCAGCATCCAGCTTGTAGCCCTGCTCTTCGCTGATCACGATACCACCGGTCAGCACAGCGATATCCTGCAGCATTTCCTTACGGCGGTCACCGAATCCGGGAGCTTTTACAGCGGCTACTTTCAGGGAACCGCGTAATTTGTTCACTACAAGGGTAGAGAGCGCTTCGCCGTCCACATCTTCAGCAATGATCAGTAAAGGACGACCGGTCTGAACCACTTTTTCGAGGATAGGCAGCAGGTCTTTCATCGTGCTGATCTTCTTATCATAGATCAGGATAAAAGGATTTTCCTGCTCCACCTGCATTTTTTCCGTATTGGTCACAAAATACGGGTTCAGGTAACCGCGGTCGAACTGCATACCTTCCACCACATCAATGGTGGTATCCGTATTTTTGGATTCTTCAACGGTGATCACACCTTCCGTACCTACTTTCGCCATCGCTTCAGCGATCAGCTTACCGATCACGTTATCATTATTGGCGGAGATGGTGCCTACCTGCTCGATCTTCTGCGTATCGCTGCCTACTTTCTGTGCGATAGACCTGATGTTACCTACAACAGCTTCCACAGCCTTGTCGATACCGCGTTTCAGGTCCATAGGATTGGCGCCTGCGGCCACGTTCTTCAGACCTTCACGGATCAGCGCCTGGGCCAGCACTGTGGCCGTAGTAGTACCGTCACCGGCTAGGTCATTGGTCTTGGAAGCTACTTCTTTCACCATCTGGGCGCCCATATTCTCAACGGCATCTTCCAGCTCGATCTCTTTGGCCACGGACACGCCATCCTTAGTGATGGCCGGAGCGCCGAACTTTTTCTCTATAACCACGTTACGCCCTTTGGGACCTAAAGTTACTTTTACTGCATCTGCCAGAGTATCCACGCCTTTTTTCATTTTGTTGCGTGCATCTGTGTTGAAGAAAATTTGTTTTGCCATTTTATAAATAAATTAAAAATGAGTTTAAAAATAGGAACAATGCAAACAGGCTATACGATTAGAGGATAGCCAGGATATCGCTTTCGCGCATAATTAATAATTCTTCACCGTCAAGGTTGATCTCAGTACCGCCGTATTTGCTGTACATAACGCTGTCACCCACCTTCACAGTCATAGGTTCGTCCTTTTTGCCGGCACCTACTGCTACAACTGTACCTTTTTGTGGTTTTTCCTTTGCGGTATCGGGAATGATGATACCACCAGCTGTCTTGGTTTCTGCTTCTGCCGGTTTTACAATTACTCTGTCATGTAATGGAGTGATGTTTGCCATAAGAAAATTAATTATTAGGTGTTTATAAATGTTATGTAATAATTGCCTGCCTGAAATGCTGTATTCCAGACCTGCTAATCTTAGAGCAAAAAATTTGCCAGCCCCGCTTTAGGGACAGAATTGCAGGAAATGCCGGTAAAATGATCACCGGCTGACAATTTTTGTGACATAAATGCACTGTCCGGGGCTGCGGTATGATCTTTTTGACAGCACTTAGATATGGATGCGCGCTTTGAAAGAGATGGCCCGGTTTCTTTTCCATCTTGTTAATAAATAACATACCTTAAAATAGCTTACCTTTGCGGTTTTTACTATTGGTTTAATATGATGTCTTTGCAGCCGGAAGATATGATGGTTTCTTATCCTGTCATGGAGCATTTTTATACGCTCCAGGGAGAAGGCGCCTATATGGGATGCGCGGCTTATTTCATTCGCCTGGGAGGCTGTGATGTGGGCTGCGTGTGGTGCGATGTGAAAGAAAGCTGGCCCGTGGATGCCCACCCGCATATGACGGTTCGGGAGCTTATAGAAGCTGCATCGGCACATCCCGGTAGGATCATCGTGGTCACCGGCGGCGAACCCTCTATGCATAACCTGGAACCCCTGACCAATGCCTTCCGGGCGGCAGGATTCCGGCTGCATATAGAAACCTCCGGCTCTTCCCCGCTGACCGGTTCATGGGACTGGATCACCTTATCCCCTAAAAAGTTTAAGCAGCCGCTGGAAGCAAGCTGTTCCATAGCTCATGAGCTCAAGGTGATCGTCTTCAATAAATCGGATTTTGAGTGGGCCGAAAGCTACGCGGCCAGGGTAAAGGATGGCTGCAGGCTATACCTGCAGGTAGAGTGGAGCAAGGCACAGCAGCTTTCCCCGCTTATCGTGTCGTACATCCAGGAGCATCCGGAGTGGCAGTTGTCGCTGCAAACACATAAATATTTGAATATCCCTTAAAAACTACAGCGCGTATCATGACACTTTTTGAAGCCATTATTTTAGCCATTATCGAAGGGCTGACGGAATTCCTGCCTGTTTCCTCCACCGGTCATATGATATTGGGAGCAGCCTTCATGGGCATGGAAAATACTTCTTTCGTAAAGCTTTTCCTGATCTGTATCCAGCTGGGTACCATTTTGTCCGTCCTGGTGCTGTACTGGAAACGTTTTTTCCAGTCCCTGGATTTTTATTTCAAGCTGGCAGTTGCGGCGGTGCCTGCTTCTGTCCTGGGCTTCCTGTTCAATGACTATATAGACGGACTGCTGGAAAGCCCTATGATGGTGGCGGTGATGCTGGTGATAGGAGGAGTGGTGCTGCTGTTTGTTGACAAATGGTTCAACAAGCCTATCACTGATAATTCCGACAGGATATCGTACGGGCAGGCTTTTAAAATAGGCTGCTTCCAGTGCCTGGCGCTCATTCCCGGGACTTCCCGTTCGGCCAGCACCATTGTGGGCGGTATGGCCCAGAAGCTGACGCGAAAAGCGGCCGCCGAATTCTCTTTTTTCCTGGCCATTCCCATGATGGCGGGCGCTTCCCTGGTGAAGCTGCTGAAATATTTCAAAAATGGCAATGTTTTGACGGCCCAGGAAATGAACCTGATGCTGATAGGCAATGTGGTAGGATTCGTGGTGGCTATCATTGCCATCAAATCTTTCATCGGGATCGTTAATAAATACGGCTTTAAAGCATTCGGGTGGTACCGTATCATTGTAGGCGGTGTCATTCTTGTCATGTTAATGAGCGGGTACAGCCTGGCGGTTATTTAATACAGCAAAAGCAATGTTCAATAAAAACTTTAAATACGAGATCGTAGCGCAGGATAAGGCAACAGGCGCGAGGGCCGGTTTGCTGCATACGGATCATGGTGTTATAGAAACGCCCATCTTTATGCCGGTGGGTACGGCGGGCAGCGTCAAGGGCATCCTGCAGTCACAGCTGCATAACGATATTAAGGCGCAGATCATCCTGGGCAATACCTACCATTTATACCTGAGGCCGGGGCTGGAGATACTGGAGAAGGCCGGGGGGCTGCATAAGTTCAACGGCTGGCATAAGCCTGTACTTACGGACAGCGGCGGGTACCAGGTATTTTCCTTATCCGGTAACAGGAAGCTGAAGGAGGAAGGCGCCCTGTTCCAGTCGCATATAGACGGCTCCAGGCATATGTTCACGTCTGAGAATGTTATGGATACCCAGCGGGTGATAGGCGCGGATATCGTAATGGCATTCGATGAGTGTACGCCGTATCCATGTGATTATGAGTATGCGCGGAAATCTATGGAAATGACCCATCGCTGGCTGACACGCTGTATAGACCGCTTTAATGCAACGGAACCGAAATACGGGTACCGCCAGAGCCTGTTCCCTATCGTCCAGGGCAGCACCTATAAGGACCTCAGGAAGCGTTCTGCCGAATTCATAGCGGCGCAGGATGCCGACGGGAATGCAATAGGAGGCCTGTCCGTAGGGGAGCCTGAAGAGGATATGTATGAGATGTGCGACCTGGTATGCGGCATACTACCGAAGGAAAAGCCCCGTTATCTTATGGGTGTGGGCACACCCTGGAATATCCTGAACGGTATCGGGATGGGCGTGGATATGTTCGATTGTGTCATGCCCACCAGGAACGGGCGTAACGGTATGCTCTTCACTTCGGGCGGCGTTATCAATATAAAGAACAGGAAGTGGGCCGATGACTTTTCACCTATAGATATGGGCCTGGGCGAGGAGCATACTGTAAACTTTTATACCAGGGCTTACCTGAGGCACCTGTTTGTAGCGCAGGAGCTGCTGGCGCTCCAGCTGGCCAGCCTGCAGAACCTGTCCTTTTACCTGCACCTGGTAAGGCAGGCCCGGGAACATATTATAGCCGGCGATTTTGCCGAATGGCAAAAGGCTACATTGGCTGCCGTGAAAACAAGATTGTAAAGCATATATGGCGTTTCTCAATAAATACTGGAAAAAACTGGATGCCTTTATCCTGAAGAAATTCCTGACCACGTTTTTCTTTTCTATATGTATTATAGCATTGATAGCGTGCGTAGTGGATTATTCGGAAAAAGTGGACGACTTTGTTAAGAATAAGCCTTCCAATATGGACCTGATCCTGTATTATATCAGCTTCGTGCCGCATATTACAGCGCTCCTGTTCCCGCTGTTTATTTTTATCGCTACTATCTTCTTTACTTCCAAGATGGCCTTCCGTACCGAGATCATAGCGATCCTGGCTTCGGGGGTCTCCTTTACGCGCTTTTTAAGGCCTTATGTCGTGGGAGGCTGCATCCTGGGGATCATCTCGCTGGTAGCCAACCACCTGATCGTACCTATGGCCAACCAGCGCATTCACGAATTCTCCGTGAAGTTTATCTGGAACAGCCCTTATTCTACCGACAGGAATATCCATATCCGCCTGTCACCGCAGGAATATGTCTATATCCAGAACTTTGATTACCAGCTCAGGGAAATCACGCGCTTCACTATGGAGACGATGGACGATCATAACATGATCCGGAAGCTGAGCGCGGAGCGTGCGCATTATGATACGGCTGCTCAGGAATGGCAGCTGAAGAAAGTGGTGCTCCGGGAATTTGAAGGTAAGGCGGAACAGATGCAGGTGATGGATGATTACAGCCTGAAAATACCGCTGACGCCTGAAGAGATCGTGAACGATGACAGGAAGAAGGAATCGCTGACCACGCCCAGGCTGCTGAAGGAAATACAAAAGCAGAAAGACCGGGGGGCGGAAACCGTTCACGGCTTCCTGTTTGAGCGGTACAAAAGATCGGCACAGCCTTTTGCCGGGCTGGTGCTCTGTATCATCGGGGCCTGCCTGGCATCCCAGAAGATCCGGGGCGGCAGCGGCTTTCACCTGGCCATAGGCATTGGCGGCTGCGCTGTCTATATGCTGTTCATGCAGTTCTCGCAGACCTTTACCCTGAACGCCGGTGTGCATCCGCTGATATCCATATGGATACCCAATGTCGTGTTCAGTATCATCGCCTACGTCATGTATAAGCGTAAGATCAAATAAGTGCTATGCGTTATCCAAGCATGGAGATCTGTAACCTCCACACTACCAAGCTGCCGAATGACCTGTTCAATATAGACAGGTTGGAAGACTATATTCCTAAGAACCCGGGCGTGAGCCATCCGCATTCCCATAACTTTTACCACCTGGCTTATATCAGGAAAGGGGAAGGCACGCATATGCTGGATTTTGAAGCCTGCCGGGCAGTGGACCATACCATTTATTTTATGTACCCGGGACAGGTGCACAGCTGGCATTTTGATGCGGGCACCACCGGTTTCGTGATCAACTTTTCCCCTGAATTCCTGGATGCGAACTTTATCCGCTCCGAATTGCTGACGCGCCTGCCCCTGTTCGGCAAATTCAGCGACCGGCAGGTACACGAAGTGCCCCGGCGGTACATTCAGCACCTGGAAGCCGGGCTGGAGGACCTCTACCGTCTCCAGCATACCGCTGATCCGTACAGGAACCTGGATATCGCCTTCGGGTTGAGCCGGCTGCTGATCCTCCTTTCAGGATCGCTGGAGCCCGGCAAAGACGTGGTACAGGACAATGCTGCCTATTACAGGCACTATATCCGCTTTCTGGAGCTGGTGGAGCTGCATTTTAGGGAGAAGAAGCTCCCCAGGGAATACGCGGTTATGATGCACATCACGCCGCATCATCTTAACCAGGTCGTACAGCATTTTGTGAATGTATCGGCAGGTGTGCTGATACGGAACAGGGTATTGCTGGAAGCCAAAAGGCTGCTGGTAAATGATTCCGCAACAGCCAGCGAAATTGCCTATTTTCTCAATTTCAGCGATAACTCCTACTTTGTCAGGTTCTTTAAGAAATATACGGGTGTCACGCCCGATGCTTTCAGGGATGCTGCCCGGAAGCGTATATGAAAAGTACCATATAAACCCCGGATTACACCATATATACCGTCCTTGACTGCCTAATTTTGTACTGTAAAACATCAAGTATAAGATCTATGAGCAACACTCATCAGCATAAGCCGAATATTGTATGGAGCGTGATCAGCAACAAATGCCCCCACTGCAGGAAGGGAGATATGTTCCCGGAGAAGAATCCCTATAAACTGTCTGCTATATTAAAAATGCATAAATATTGTCCGGTCTGTGAAGGTGACCTGGAGCCGGAAGTAGGCTTTTATTTCGGTACCGGGTATATCAGCTACGGCTTATCCATAGTCGTGTGCATAGCCTGGCTGCTGGTATATTACCTGGCGTTCGGCATCTCTATCTATGACAACAGCCTTTTCATCTACCTGGGTACGGCCATTGGCTGGCTGCTGGTATGCCAGCCCCCGATCATGAGGTGGTCCCGTTCCATATGGATAGCCATCTTTGAAAAATATAAGGGAGTAGCGGTAGAGGAAGGCTGATCATCAATATGGCATTTACTATGACTAAATAAGCAAAGAGACGTTGTCGTGATGACAACGTCTCTTTGTAATATAAAAGGAATACGTCCCGGCTTAGAAATGGAAAGTAAGGAAAATATTGCCTGTAGTTAAGGTTTGCACGCCGGTTGCGTTGGCTGCACGCTGGGCCATCCTGTGTGTTTGTGTCTGCACGGAATTGGTAGCGGCGTTAAAGCTTTCGGAAGTGGTCTGTCCGAAATTGAAGCTGCCGTTCGTATAGAAAGCCAGTCCTAACTCACCACCGATAGCGATCTTGGGCGTGAAGAAATATTCCACACCGGCAAAGCCGCCTAAGCCTATTCTTAAGTTAGCGGCAGATCTGGATGCAACGGGGCGTTCAGTTCCGGTTCCCCAGTTGGAGCTGGGAGACTGGTTCAGGGCGGTCATCGCGTTACCGTATGTGTAATCGGACTTGGTCCTGCTGCGGCCTATCAGCACCTCACCTCCGTAAAAGCCCTGCAGGCGGCCATAGCCGCGACGCATTTCATAGCCCAGGCGCACATCAAAGGTAGAGGACCTGGTATCCAGGTAATCTACGGTTGTAGCGTTGATGTCCAGGGGATTGGTATTGAAACGCTGGTCATCCCTTACTGTGGCAGATTCCTGCGTGGTGTTCAAATGTAAATTCAGCTTTACCCTTACCGCACATTTGTCGCTCAGGAAATATTTACCGTAGAGCGCACCGTTAAAGCCGCTGAAAACAGGGGCGGGGTTTCCGGAAGTATTGAATATATTACCGAAATAGCTTAAAAAAGGAGTGGCATCTACGCCTATTGCAAAATCTTTTGCTTCGGGGATAATACTGATACCTTTGGAGTTTACGGTACCGGCTTTTCTTGTCGGGTTCTCCTGGGCGTTGGCTAAAGTACCTGTAGCTAAAGCGGCTCCAAGAGATAATATGAATATATGTCTCATTGATTGTTGATTATTTGAAAATTACTTAACTGCAAAATTCCGTCCGGGATTAGATACCGTCACCCACGCTTGGATCTTCTGTATAATAAGCGCTGCCGTTCAGCTGCCAGTTAGGGAGATTGTACACTTCTCCGGGTAAAAGCTGGTCTGTGGTTGCAGACTGGCCTTTCCAGATCACATTGATGGTTTTGCTGGTTTGTACGGTATCGTCAACGATTGTAGGAACTACTACCTGTCCTTTGAAATCAGCGAATTTCACGTTGATGGAAGAGCCGTTCGCGCTTACAGGAGCTACGATCGTGAACTCACCGGTAGCGGCGTTGTAAGTAACATCTTTAATAAGGTAAGTACCGGAAGCATTGCTGTTCAGCTCAGCGTAAGGAACAGCAGCGATGATTTGTACGTTCTCGGCAGAAGACCATTTTGGAATGGAATCGCTTTCGTTCTTGTTGATGAGGATCTTACCGTGGATAGTGGCTGTCTGCTCTTTGTTGATCTCTAATGCTTCAGCCGGGTCTTCCTTGGAACAAGAGGTTACTCCGATGGATAAGCTACCTAACGCGATGAGCGCAAAAATCGATACTTTTTTCATTGTTTGTTGAAATTTTTATTGATGGTAAAAAATGCGTGCGAAAGTAGCGCTTTTAATGTAAAAATAATATTGCCGTCACGTGTATTTCATAAAAATAACACTATGGCAACAGATTCGGGAAGTGTATATATATGGTACTGGAATGAAGCGTGCCTTATGGTTCGTAGTGATGCTTCCGGCAAGGGGCATTAAAGCCGGGAGTATTTGTTTTATGCTTTTTCTTTGTAGTTTTATACCCGATAAATCAGTAATTATGATACATAGACTACTACGTGCCGCCGCCTGTATGACAGGGCTGCTGTTGCCGGTAATATTACATGCCCAGGTCAATCCGGATGTGATCAGGAATATACAGCAGGAGGCGCATCAGCATTCCCGGCTACAGCAGCTGGGCCAGGAGCTGGTGGATGATATAGGTCCCCGCCTGATAGGCAGTCCTGCCTACAGGTCTTCGCAGGACTGGGTAATTCGTACCTATAATGCCTGGGGCATAGAAGCCTGGAATGAAAATTACGGGCAGTGGCAGTCGTGGGAACGCGGTAAGACGGTCGTTGAACTGACCTATCCTCGGTATAGCCAGCTGAGAGCTATCCAGCTGGCCTGGAGCCCTGCCACGCCGAAGGGCAGGCCCGTGTCGGCAGAAGTTATTACGCTTCCCGCGGGAATGGACAGCCTGGCCTTCCGTCGGTGGCTGCCTTCCGTAAAGGGCAGGATCGTGCTGATCTCCCGGCCTGAGCTGTCGGGACGCCCCGTGGAAACCTGGGAAAAGAATGCGCTGGCTACACATTATAGCCAGTTTACCACCCGCAGGGACTCCCTGCAGCAGACCTGGAATACGTACATGAAAAATATAGGCTATACTGCGGCCACGCTGCCTAAGGCCATAGAGGCGGCAGGGGCTGTGGCTGTGCTGTCCTCTTACTGGTCAGGCGGCTGGGGCACCAGCAGGATCTTCGCAGCCAGGACCGAGCGCATTCCCAATATAGACATCGCGCTGGAAGATTATAATATGCTGTACCGTATGGCAGAACGCGGCCTGAAGCCTAAAGTGAGCGTACAAACCACTTCCGTGGATCATGGTATGCAGCCGGTCGCCAATACCATAGGGCTCATAAAAGGCCGGGAGAAGCCTGAAGAATATATCATGCTGTCCGCCCACCTGGACTCGTGGGACGGCGGTACCGGCGCCACTGATAACGGTACCGGAACCATTCTTATGATGGAGGTCATGAGGATATTGAAGAAGCATTACCCAAATCCCAGGCGGTCTGTCATCGTAGGCCACTGGGGCGGCGAGGAGCAGGGGCTGAACGGGTCCAGGGCGTATATCGAAGATCATCCGGAAATGCGGGATAAGATAAGTGTATTGTTCAACCAGGATAACGGTACGGGCAGGATCGGCAGGATCAGCGGCAACGGCTTCCTTGATGCCTATGATTATTTCGGGCGCTGGCTGCAGTATGTGCCGGACCCCAACAAAAAGGAGCTCAGCCTGACCTTTCCCGGGGAGCCCGGCAGGGGCGGATCGGACTATGCCTCCTTCCTGCCGTATGATATCCCTGCATTCTTCCTGCTGGGTAACAGCTGGGATTACGGCACCTATACCTGGCATACGCAGCTGGATACTTATGATAAGATAGTATTTGAGGATATGAGAATGAATGCGGAGACCATTGCTATCCTGGTATATCTTGCCTGTGAAGAGCCGGAAATGTTCAGCCGCAGGAGAGCTGAGCTGCCGGTGGACCTGAAAACCGGGAAAAGGGATGAATGGCCCAAAGCCCAGGATGCCAACCGGGACGGACGCTATTGAGTATATTTTAGTATATCAGGGCTATGATAAAGAAGCCGTGTAAAAAAACAACCCTGTCCTATTGGGCTAAGCCGGAATATTGACAGGGTTGTTTACTTATACATATCTCATTTCTACAAGCTCCATGTGACCATACAGGAGGCTTTGTGGCCTGCCGCTTTACTGTTTAAAAAGCGGCGGTCAGGAGCCTGTGTACTTTTCAAAAAGGGCTTGAAGCGTATCCTGTGCGTTGTCCGTAAGGCCGGTATGGATAGGAGAGCATTGTAAGAGCGTGCTCCGGTTGGCCGTAAGCCAGCGGAAGCGTTCATGGGGCTCCAGAGCGGCGATGCCGCCCTGCTCCGTATCGCCGGCAGCCGTCTGCTCTATGCCTTTAATATAATCGCTGACCAGCTGCAGGTCTATATCGGGGTCCAGCGCCCTGAGCTTGTCTGCCTGCACACGTGTTTTGATACCGATAAACCGGAGATGCCGGGAGTAAAGTATCACGCCGGTATTGATAAACTCTTCCTTTGCTACATCTGGCACAATACGGAGTATAGCATATTCGTACACTTTCTTATTTTTCATATTGCGCGATGTTTGAAACGAAATTGTCTGAATGTTCCAGCCTTTGTACCAGGAATTGCTTATAGATAGCTCTCTGCTCACCGGCATCCATGCCGGGATCGGCATCGGTCAGCCAGTCTTCGGGGATATTATCCACGATTTCCGTTATAAGCTCCGGTGTCAGCAGCTCTTTTGCCCGCTTATCAGCGCCGCGGATATCCTGGCCGCTGTGGCGCAGAACGTGCTGGCTGATATTGTTGAACGGGGAAGCTGCCAGCTGCTGCCAGCTTTCCATATTATGATGGAAGTACAGCGAAGCGCCATGGTCTATCAGCCAGAGCTCCTTATGCCATACCAGCATATTGGTATTTTTGACTGTACGGTCCACATTCATGATATAGGCATCCAGCCATAAGATCAGGTCTGCCAGGCCGGGCTGGACAAAAGTAGCCGCCGGGTCGAATGTAACCGCCTTGGCAAGGTAGGAAACCCCTAAATTGATGCCGTTGCTCTTTTTTAGCAGGTCCTGTATCTCCTCATCAGGCTCACTTTGTCCGAAGGCCGGGTCAAGCTGTGCGAATACCAGCTCGGGGACGCGTAATCCCAGGGCTTTGGCTATCATCCCGCCGGTAAAATCCGCGATCAGGGCACGGGTGCCCTGGCCGGCGCCCCTGAATTTCAGCACATAGCTGAACCCGTCGTCTGCATCGGCCAGTGCCGGCAGCGATCCGCCTTCCTTAAAAGGCATGATATATCTTTCTACAGTTACTGTTCTGATATCTACCATAATAAATTAACCGGCGGAAGCCAGTGCTTCCTTCACTTTTTTAGTTAATGACTGAAATACCAGCTCATAGGAATGGCGGATAAGCTCCTGCATCAGGGGAATGGTCACATCGGCGTTTATGCTGACGGTATTCCAATGCTTCTTATTCATATGATAGCCTGGCTGTATGCCTGAATAGCTTTCCCGGAGGCTCAGCGCATATTCCGGGTCGCACTTGACGTTGAACCCATCGTAATGATCCAGATCGGTCAGCAGGAAGATCTTGCCGCCTACTTTAAATACCATCACCGCCTCCCCGAAAGGGAAATCCTGCTCCACGTATTTGAAGCTCCCGGCGTAGTCGCATAAAGATTCAATATCCATACAATCGGTTTTACGGTTTTACAAGGTACTGACCATTCAAAATTACGTGATTTATCGCCTGCATCCTTCATAAACATGCTGCTTATCATATGGTTAAGGGCTTTTCGTAGCATGAGGTAGATGCTTATATACTTTAACTTTGCGGTTTTCCGTGTAGTTATGTCACAAGCAAAGTATATTACTGCGGCCGCATCGGCCTATTTCCTGTGGGGATTCTTCTCGTTCGGCTCCCGTCCTGTCAGTGATTACGCCGCGCTGGACATACTTTGCTACAGGCTGGTATTGTGTACCGGCCTGCTCTGGACGATCACGCTGCTGTTCCGGCGTAAAAAGTTCAATGCCGATCTGCGCTTATTGCAAGGCCAGGGAAGCCGTGTAAGGCGACAGCTGCTTGTAAAGATGCTGGCGGCGGCATTGCTGCTGCTGGTCAACTGGCTGTCGTTTATTTATGTGGTCAATAATATAGGTGTGCAGACAGCCGCCCTGTCTTATATGATATGCCCGGTGATAGCTGCGCTGCTCGGGTTCCTGGTGCTGAAGGAGCCCATGGGCACGACCAGGCGGTTGGCGCTGCTGGTAAGCATTACGGCTGTTTCACTTTTGGCATACGGGCATTTCAGGGAACTCTACTTCAGCCTGCTGGTGGCCGTATCATTTGCTTCTTACCTTATCCTGCAGCGTAAGCTGAACCTGTTTGACGGGTTCAACCTGCTGACCGTGCAGGCTACCGTTATCACTTTGCTGCTGTCGCCCTTCCTGCTGAGAACGGAGCACCAGCTGATACGGGATGCCAGGTTTTATGAATATGTCATGATCATAGTGGTATTCTTTACGATCATCCCGATGCTGCTCAATAACTATGCGCTTAAGGGCATTAATGCCTCAACGGCAGGGATATTGTTATACATTAACCCGGTTGTGAACTTCCTGCTGGCCGTTTTATACTATAGTGAAGCGGTTTCCTGGGTGCAGCTGGTGTCCTATACGATGGTAGTTATTTCGGTTATTATGTATAATTCCGGGATTTTTGTAAAAAAAACCCTCAATTAATTGTTAATAAAATTTAAATGGTGTAGTTTTGTGCCAGTTTGTTAAAATTTTAAAAAAAAAATTGATCATGAGAAAATTACTCTTAGCTGCATCGGCTTTAACATTAGTTGCTACTTTTACTTCTTGTAAGAAAGATCACACTTGTGAGTGTACAACTACATTTGATGACACCTCTATGCCAACTCAAACTGTATCTTACACTTTCAAAGAAACTAAAAGTAAAGCAAAAGATGCTTGTAACACTAAGGTAGTGACTGTTACCGGTGCAAAAATGGAATGTAAATTGAAATAATCATAAGCAATTACAGCATTCATATAAAAAGAGCAGCTTTTATTTAAAAGCTGCTCTTTTTTATGACCGGTACGTTAACATTTATAGTAAAGTGCCTGCTGAGCCACGGATAGGCCAGTGCTCAGTGAAACGTACCTGTATAATAAATGATTTCCTGTAAGCCGGTAATCACTTTTTTATAGATGTCAATGCAGGTGGTTTAGCCTTCCATATCCTGGCTGCTGTCGAAGCTGCCTCTGTTATTCCGGGTTTCCTTGTTGGGCTGGTTAAAGCGGTAAGTGAAAGTGAGCCTGATGCTTCTGGGTCTCCACTGGAAATCGGATATGGCATATATGGTGGCGGTATTGGTCTCATTTTTCCAGCGCCTGCTGTTCAGCACGTCCCTCACATTCACACCGATGGTGGCATTGTTTTTCCACAGGTCTTTGGAGAGGCCGAAGTCGCCATAGAAAATAGCCAGCGTTTTCCCCTGCGGGTGAACACTGGGCGCCTGGTAATTGGAGGACACCTGCATCCTGATCCGGTAGGGTAAGGTAATATTCACGGAGGTCCTGTTGGTCCAGCTGAAATTATCTGTCCTGAAAGCGTCACCTTTATAGGTGCCGGCCACCACCTGGTAAAAGAAATTGAAGCCGGATGTCAGGCGCAGCCAGTTATAGGGATTATACGAGCCGTTCAGCTCCAGGCCGGTGGCATCTCTGCCGGCTATATTCATCGGTATCCTGTAAATAATACCATCTGCCCCGGCTTCCGCCATCCTTTCTATCTTATCTGTCGTTCGCCTGTAATACAGGGAGGATAGCAGGCTGCCCTGTTTGAAATATTGCATCCAGCCGCCCTCTATTACATCCGTAAATTCGGGGTTGATATCAGGGTTGCCGATACGCATCTCCCGGTTGTCGCCGAATTTCATAAAAGGCATCAGGTCCCATTGGCCGGGACGCTGTATGCGCCTGCTGTAGCTCAGCTGGAAGGTGCCTGTTGCGCTGGCCTTATAGGAAAAAGCGGCGCTCGGGAAAAAATTGATGTACTGCTTATGACGGGGCGATGCCAAAGATGCCTGCTCGGTGGTAATATCCGAATATTCCGCCCGGATGCCCAGCTGCGCGCCCAGCTTGCCGAAGGTGTTGGAGCCCATAAGGTAAGCTGCATGTACCTTTTCATCGTAATTGAACTGGTCATTGAACCGCCCCGGCGCTTCCCAGCGTTCGCTTTCCAGCCGGGAGAATCCAAAGTCATTGTCCATATTTCTCCACTGTGACCGTACGCCGGTTTCCAGCTTGCCTTCCGCTCCTATGGGTAAAATATAGTCGGACTGGAACAGGAAGAACTGCTCCGTTACGAACGCGTGCGATTTTTCCTGCCTGCTTTCAGCGTATGAAGTGGAGGTTTCCGTGTAACCGGAGCGTTCGATATCCCGGTCCCTGAACATTTTGACCTCGGTATTCCATTCGCCGCCTTTCCTTTTCAGCTTTCTTTTAAAGGTCAGGGTGGCTTCCAGCAGCTCCTCCTGCTCTGTATTGTCTTCCAGGCGTGTGTCCCTGCTTGTCAGGACATCGGCAGCGTCCAGGTTCTCATACACCCTGTCATAGAAATTATTGCCGGTCCCTGTCCGGAAGTTGACGGCTGCAGAGAGCGTATTCCTGTCATTGATATCATAATCCATGCCCAGCGTGCCGTCATGCCGCAGCTTATTTCTGTCGTGGTGATAAAGCTGCCGGTAGGTGAAGCTGGTATCGGCGCTGCGCAGGCGCTGGTACGTTGTGCTGTTGGCCGGGTTGTTGCTCTGGTTGATATTGTAGGACAGGAAATAATTGAACCTGTTTTTCCTGTAGTTAAGATTGATGCCGCCCCCGTACTCCGGGAAATAGCCGCCCCTGAGGTTCACAGAGCCGTTAAAGCCGTCCTTGTTATTCTTTTTGAGAATGATATTGATGATGCCGGCGTCTCCCTGGGCGTCATATCGTGCCGAAGCGTTGGTAATGATCTCCACGCGTTCTATCCTGTCTGTCTGCAGCTGTTTCAGCGCATCCGCGGTGGAGGCAAAGCCGGAGTATTTCCCGTCAATAAGTATCCTGACGCTTTGGTTGCCCCTCAGGCTGACATTCCCCTCGGCATCCACTGTTACGGACGGGATGTTTTCCAGCATTTCGGAAGCGTTCGTTCCCTGGTTGTTCAGGTCCGCATCCACGTTATAGATCCTTTTGTCCAGCTTCAGCTCCAGCTGGTCCCGCTGGGATGAGAAACTGACGCCTTCCAGCTCGCCGAAGTCTTCCTTCAGCGTAACATCGCCCACCCTGAGATCCTGGGAAAGGCGGATCGGGAGCACCATTCTTTTATACCCGAGATATTCTACGGACAGTAAATAATTGCCGGGAACGGCATCCAGCGTAAACCCGCCCTTATCGTCCGCTATGCCCCCGGTCACGAGCGAAGAATCCGGTAGCCGCAGGATGCTTACATCCGCATAGGCCAGGGGCTCTTTCTTTGTATCCACAGCTCTTCCGGATATTGGGAATTGCTGTTGTGCCTGTAGCGAAAATACATGGAGGAGGGTACATAAGAGTAAGGGATAAAATTTCATAATGTCTTTTGATTATCAGTACCTGCTATTGTTCTGCAGAGGCTGATAAAACTATAGGAATTTATTAATATTTTATGGTTTCCTGCTGATTATTAACTAATGATTGTATTGTATAGTCCAATTAAAAAGCTGCACCGGATCCGGTGCAGCTTTTTAATTGGCATGTGAACGGCATTATTTCTGGATATAATAATCCAGCAGCTCCACATGTGTCTGGCGGTTATAAGCGTTCAATATGCTGATGTTGAAATCGGTCTTCAGGATACCTATGCCTTTCCGGAACCACATTTCCACGGTACCGCAGTTGGTCCAGGGTATGATGCCTGATTTGGCTCTCAGGTTGCTGGAAGTGACAAAAACGGAATCATAGCTTTTCCCGTTCAGCGTCCTGGTTTCGTTGACGCCGGTAATGGTAGAAGTGATCTCGATGTCAAAGTTCATACCTGAATAGGTCATCTGGTGTGTGCTGGTCCATTTATCGCCTACCTTTCCGTTATCCTTATATACAATGGCTTTGACGTAATCGGACTGGCTGCCGTCCAGGTCTATCAGCGTAAGGTAAAAGTCTTCGTTTTTGGCAAAATATTCGTTGGTGACATACATCGTGGAGCTGTCTATGCTATGGTACAGGTCATATTCAAAGCCGTCTATGGTCGCTTTATTGCCTGTAGGCCTTCTTGTGGTCTCTTTGGTCGTGTTGTTCTCCACATTTTTGAACAGCCACCACGAACCGGGATTGGTTGACATGTATTCCGTAACGGTCGTGTTCTTATCCGGGTCCAGTTTCTGATTGTCGCCGGTGCCTTTCTTAGTGCAGGAAGCAAATATCAGGGCGGTACCCAGCGCAAGCAAGCTTATTTTTTTCATAATAATAATTAATTGGATGATGTACTATTAGTCTTTAAAATATTTGTAAGCTGATAATGGCCTGTAGCGGTTGCTGTCGGCAGCTACTACTTCCTCCGTTATATTACATTATTTTCTGCCGTTTCTCCGGTACGGACCGGGTTGCCGGTATCATATAAACGGAAAATTAAGCAAAATACTTGGGTGATGTTATATATTTTGGATTTTATTTATGATTTTGGAAGTGGCGTAGCCGGGTTCCGTGGGAACCACCACCACCTCGCCGCCGTTCCCAAGCACCTGGTCGGCACCGGCGATGGTATCGAGCGTATAGTCGCCGCCTTTTACCAGCACATCCGGCCGCAATGCCCTGATAAGCTCCAGGGGCGTATCTTCTTCAAAAATGACCACGGCGTCCACGTACTGCAATGCTGCCAATAGCAGCGCCCTGTCCGCGGCGGTGTGCAGCGGCCGCTGCTCGCCTTTCAGCCGCCTGACGCTGCTATCGGAATTGAGTCCTATGATGAGCTTATTGGCGGTCTGCGCGGCTTCTGTCAGCACTTTGATATGCCCTTTATGCAGGATGTCAAAGCACCCGTTGGTAAAGGCGGTCTTATAGCCGAGGAGCTTCCACCTGTTGGCCAGCCTGACAGCTTCTTCACGGGAGATGATCTTATGGTGCAGAATTTCGGATTTGGTCATGTCGCTTATTTTTTGAATTGTAAACAGGCAGGGCTATCATAGCGAACAGCCCCAGGATAATTACAGTGATATTCTGGTTGGCCCAGTTGATCCAGCCGTAGCCCTGTCCTACGCCTGCGGACGTACCGTACAGGGTGAGCACAGGCGCAACGATGAGCGGGTAGGCTATGGCCCCGGGAGCCGGGATGATCATAGCAAAGGTACCGAAGGTAATGATGCTCAGGCCGGCCGACAACGGCAGGTGCGCCGTAGCGGGAATGGCTTTCAGCACAAGGACGGCCACGAGGATATAGCATCCCCACATGGCGATGCTGTAAAGCAGGAACAGGCCTTTCTGCGGTAATTTATATACGGATTGCAGCCCTTTGCCCAGTCCCTGTATAAAGCCGCCGATCCTGCCATTCCTGAACTTCTTGAAAAGGAAGAACAGCAGCACGCATCCGCCAAAGATGACGGCGGTGAGCACGGTGATCTTGAACCAGTTGAAAGAGCCGTCGGGATAACGGAATGTAAGCAGCAGGGTATCCCATATGCCGGAAGCATAGGGCATCATCACATCGGCTTCAATGACCAGGGTCAGCAGGGTCAGGATGCCGAAGCAGATGGTATCCCACAGCCGTTCCGCTATGACGGTGCCGATGATCTTATCCACAGACCCGCCACTGTATCTTGCGGCCACCGTGCACTTGCTGACCTCGCCCAGCCTGGGAATGAAAATATTGGTAAGATAGCCTATCATGACCGCGCTGAAGGTATTGAAAGCATTGGACGGTATCTGTAATGCCCGGAACTGCAGCTCCCACCTTCTGGCCCTGAGTATATGCGACACCAGGCCTGCTATAAATATCGGCAAGGCCCATGCCCACCGGAACGCATCAAACGCCTGGAACATAGCATCCTTGTCCTGCGATGTAAGCGTCTGGTACCGCCATACGATAAGCGCGACACCGGCCAGCGCAAAGATGAGGGTCTGAAGGATGGTCTTTTTATCTATTTTCATAGCCTGAAAATTAAAAATAAAACCTTACAAGCGCTGTGTTGTAAGGTGATGATGTTGTCAGGGGAGTGCTGCTTAAAATACCATTTCTTTTACATCCGGGGAAATGGTAAGGCGCCCTGCCGTTTTGGCTTTGATTTCCTCAACGGTTACACCCGGAGCATATTCCACGCAAAGGAAGCCATTGTCCGTTATTTCAAAGACACCCAGGTCAGAAACTATTTTTTTGACGCACCTCAGTCCCGTGATGGGCAGGGTGCATTCCGGCAGCAGTTTGGAGTTACCGGCCTTATCCGTATGCTGCATGGCTACAATGATATTTTTGGCAGAAGCTACAAGGTCCATAGCGCCGCCCATACCTTTCACCATTTTGCCCGGCACTTTCCAGTTGGCGATATCACCGTTATCCGCTACTTCCATAGCGCCCAGCACGGTCAGGTCCACCTTTCCGGCCCTGATCATGCCAAAGCTGAGCGCGCTGTCAAAATAGCTTCCGCCCGTTCTCAGGGTTACCGTCTGCTTGCCTGCATTGATCAGGTCGGCATCCACTTCCGCCTCCGTCGGGAAAGGGCCGATGCCCAGCATCCCGTTCTCGCTTTGCAATTCTATTTCTATATGGTCCGGTACATAATTGGCCACAAGGGTGGGGATGCCGATACCCAAATTCACATACATGCCGTCCTTTAATTCCATAGCGATACGCTGCGCTATCTGGTTTTTGTCTAATGCCATATGATTGTGCTGAATTGTTGCTGTGTTTTGAATAGCTAAAATTACAGTATTAGTTTAGTTTATCCAATTTTTCGCGTCTTCTTAATACGATGTTCTGGATGGCCGTGTACGTCAGCAGACAAAAGATGGTGCCTACCATGCTGCCGGCAAGGATATCGCTGAAGAAGTGCTGCACCAGGTAAATGCGGGAATAGGCCGTCAGCAGCGCGGCGGCAAAGAGAAGGACGGACAGCCAGGCCCGTTTACGAGGCAGGATCAGGCAGACCAGGGTCATCAGCGCAAAAACGCCTTCGGTATGGCCTGAAGGAAAGCTCAGGTGATATTGCTGCGGCTGGCTGTCCAGGAAGTGGAGCCATGTTTCGTGCTGGAAATAATGCAGGGGCCGGTGACGGGCATATATATTTTTCAGGATGACATTAACCAGGGCTGGCAGGGCGTTGCAGAAGATAAAGGTCAGGAAAAAATATTTCGTCTGTCTCACCCTCGGAAGGGAAGATAGTATAATGCCCGCAGCCGCTATCAGGATGATCTCTCCCAGCCTGGTGACCCGTGGCATCAGCATGTCCTGGAAAGGCGTATGCCGTGTATTGATCCACTGGAAGATGGTATGGTTATCCGTTAGGGACAGCAGTATGGCGCTGCCCAGCCAGAAGATCATACAAAGGGTGATGAATATCTTTATTCCTGTATTGGGAAAAGGAGTAGGAATAAACTGCATTTACTTTCCGATATTTCTTTTTATTTTAATGGTTGCTTTTTTGTCTGTATGGTTGTGGGCTACGATGTCATAGCCGGTCTCGCCGTCCCATATCCTGATATTGGCTGTATTGGGAGGGTCGCCGCCTTCATTGAGCGCCTGTATATTGATAATGTTCAGCTCATTATTGCTGATATCTATCGTAATAGTATGCTTTTTATTACGGAGGGTATAATTGCTGAGTATGATCTGCCCGTTGCATTCGATAGAGATCCTGTCATTATCCTCGCTGTTGCCGTCCCAGATATCCATGACCACTTTGGAGGACTGCCATTCGTACGTTTTATCTTTCCCTTCCGTGATCTCCACGGGTTTGGGCGGGAGCCTGGCAGCCAATTCGGCCCGCCTGGCCCTATTGATGGAATCCTGGTTGACGTAGCTGGGCCGGACCTCTTTTTTAGGTGTTTCATTCACGACATGAGGCGGGAGGTCTACTGTCCTGGCAGGCTGTTCTGTATCGGAAGGCCCGTTGAAAAGCCGGAAGATCTCTGTTTTATTGATAAAGGTAAGTCCGCCTTCGGCACAGGCCAGCGCTCCTGCGCCGGCTGTCCGGGTGGTCAGCTTACCGGCCAGGGCTTCTTCCCGCTCACTGTATTTCAATTCCGAGTTGACCAGGCACATTACGGCTTTGCTGGTGAAGCCATGATTATAAATAATGCTTTTTTCCTGGATGCGAAGGGTCTTTTCGCTCCTGTTGATCTCCGCCGTAATATAGGCTTTTACATCTTTGTTCTTCTGCAGGTAGGTATAGGCATAGCCGCTCAGCAGGCTGGCTGTGGAGTCTTTCAGGTGCAGCTCGTATGTAAAGGACTCGCCTCCCTGGATGCCTATGAAGCCGGTGAGCTTATATACGGTTTCCTGGGCTGCGGCACGATGGTGGCAGAAGCCCAGGGCTGTCAGGAAAAAGAAGGGTAGTAAATATCTCATTGTTGTTTCAGGATTCTGTATCAGGATAGGCAATGCTGCCGGTTGCGTGCACGATACGGGCAGGGCTTAGAACGGTATGCCATCGTCTTCATCAGGTCCCTTCCTGTTCAGTCCTTTGTTAGGATTGAAGCCGCCGAATTCATCATCATCTTCAAAATTCATATTATTGGCCTTGGACTGCATGGTCTGGAAGCCGGAGCTTAATATCAGGCTGCTCTCACCGCCGCTTCCCTGGAAATTGCTGAACCCCGCCTGTGGATTGAAGCTGTTGCCGCCAATAAAATCGTGGTCGTTCTGGGGTATCTCAACGAATTTCTGGTATTCCAGCTTGGCCTGCAGGCGCACGCTGTCCAGCCTGCCGTTCCTGTGCTTGGCGATATTGATGTGGGTTTCGCCCGGTATGGGCTGTCCCATTTCATCGTTGGTAATGCCGTGATACTCGGGACGGTAGATAAAGATCACCATATCGGCATCCTGCTCGATGGCGCCGGACTCCCTTAAGTCTGAAAGCTGCGGTATCTTGCCTTTGTCCCCGGAGCGGGTCTCTACGGCACGGCTTAGCTGGGACAGGGCAATGATGGGCACCTGCAGCTCTTTGGCGAGCCCTTTCAATTCCCTGGATATCTTGGATATCTCCTGCTCCCTGTTGCCGCTCTTGTCGTGACCCTGCATCAACTGCAGGTAGTCGATGATAACAAGCTGCAGGTCGTGTTTGGCTTTCAGACGGCGGCACTTGGCACGCAGCTCGAATATATTCAGGCCGGCCTGGTCGTCCAGGAAAATGGGCGCTTTGGCCAGCTTATCCATACGCTGGTGCAGCTGCTTGAACTCATAATCTTCCATTTTACCGCGGGTAATGCTTTCCAGCCTCACCTCTGTCACGGCGCTGAGCATCCTTTTTACGAGCTGGGTATTGCCCATCTCGAGGGAGAACACCGCCACGCCTCTGGGCTTATCCGAATTCATAGCGGCGTTCATGGCCAGGTTCAGGGCGAATGCCGTCTTACCCACCGCAGGACGGGCGGCAAGGATGATAAGATCGGTGGGCTGCCAGCCTGCCGTAATGGCGTCCAGGGACGGGAAGCCGGAGGGTACGCCGGTGACATCGTCCTTGATCTCCCTTGCCTTTTCTATCTGGTCGATGGTCTCCACCAGTATATCCTGCAGGCTGGAATAGTTCTTGCGCAGGTAATTGTTCCCGATATCGAAGAGGTCGGTTTCCGCCTTGTCCAGCATTTCGAACACATCGGATTTATCCTCGTAGGCGGAATTGATGATCCTGGAGCAGATCTTGATGAGCTCCCGCTGGATGAACTTTTCCAGTACGATACGGGCGTGCGCTATGACGTGCGCGGACGATACCACGCTGTGGGTCAGCTTGGTCAGGAAGTAAGGACCGCCTATAAGCTCGAGCTCGTCCGTTTTCCTGAGCTCTTCCGCTACGGTAAGCAGATCTATGGAATAGCCTTTATTGCTGAGCCGTATAATGGCTCCGTAGATGCGCTGGTGAGCATCCACGTAAAAGCATTCGGGGGTATTGAGTATTTCCACTACATCCGGAAACTTGTCTTTCTCCAGCATAATGGCACCTAAAATCGCTTCTTCCAGCTCTTTCGCCTGCGGAGGTATCTTTCCCAGGGCGAGCACGCTCATATCATCCTTCGACTTTCTGTTCCTGCTGCTGCCTGCCAGGTTGGCCAGTTCTTTTTTTATATCTGTAGACATCGTTCTTGCTAATTAAATTACTGTGGATGGTGTACTGTCTTGCTCCTACAATTTACGCTTTTTTCTGTTGGATATATATTGTTTTTATTGTAATTACCTGAATTTTACAATGAACAAAATATTAACTTTTTGTGACCGAAAATTGAAAGGATTGCTAAGGTAAGTCCTTTTTCCCCGACTTGCAGGGCTTTAAAAGGATTTAATTTTTCGCTTACAGTTCACGCTGTTTCTACAGCTAAAGTACGGTTATCCACAACCGTGAATGGTATTTTGATATTAAAAAATAATTTTTTAACATTAAAAATGAATTTGTTCACAGGACAGTGTGGAAAAAGATATTCACGTTAAAGTGGTGTTTGCAAGCCTGTTTTTCCCGACATAAGCATAATAATTAGTAGTTTTGGCTATGGAAAAAACATTTAATGAGCGTTGGGACCAGTTGATCGGATTTTTAGAAGAACGGTTTGGAAAAATGCCGAATATGGAATCCATACTCTTCCTGGTAGGACTGAATGAATACACGGGAAGAATACCTAAAATAAAATTTTCCAAGGAACAGAAGCAGGAGCTGATGCATGTGGGTGTCTGCGCGGTGCTGGCTCATGCCGGCCACTACGAAATGACCTTCAGGGATGAGGAAGGGTGGCCCCACTACCATAAGGTGGGAGGGGATCAGCCGGAAGACCTGCTGTCACAGGAGCAGCTGCTCAAGGAAAACCTGCTTTTGTACTTCGGATTCTAAAAATGCCGGGAGCAACATATGTCTAATATCGATTATCAGATCAGGCTGCCGCAGTTCGAAGGCCCTTTTGACCTGCTGCTTTTTTTTATAGAACGTGATGAGCTGGATATCTACAATATCCCGATCAATACGATCACCAAGGATTTCCTGAGCTATATCCACAGCATGGAGCAGCTGAATATAGAGCTGGCCAGCGAATTTATCCTCTTTGTGTCCACCCTGATGCGTATCAAGGCCAGGATGCTGCTGCCACGAAAGGAAACGGATGAAAGCGGCAACGAGATAGATCCCCGGCAGGAGCTGGTGGACAAGATCCTCGAATACAAGCGCTTTAAGGAAGCGGCGGGAGAAATGGCGCTGATGGAAGCGGAACGGCTCCTGCAGCAGCAGCGCGGCAATATCGCGCAGGAGATGCAGCAGCTGTCGGAAGACTTTTCAGAAGGCACGGAGATACAGACCGTGACCGCCTATAAGCTGATGACCGCTTTCGAGAGAGCCATGAAGAAATATAAGGACAGGATGGCACAGCCCCAGCACGTGATCGTGAAGTACAACTATTCACAGGAGGGGCAGCGTACTTACCTGGTGGGCTATATCGAAACGCATAAAAGGGTCACCTTTGAAGGTATCTTCAGCAAATGTGAGAACCGTATACACGCTATCTTTACCTTCCTGGCCATGCTGGAGCTGGTCCAGCAGAAATTCCTGACCATCCTCACCGGCACCGGGAGGAATAATTTCATCCTTGAATGGAATGAAGAGCGGGAGCCTGAAATAATACAGGAAACACCGGCCTCCGGGCCATCCGACCCGGTCGTATAAGCAGGACGCTCTACCCACACGTAGCCGGTCCTATATTGATCTGCCTGTTTCCGGTGTGTCCTCTGTGCCGTATAGCCTGAAAAGGTCATAGCACAGCTTGAATACCATAGGCAGGTATAATTGTATCATTAGCCTGTTGTAGGAGGTGGTAAGCTGCCAGCCCAGGTCGAAATTGTACAGGATATAGATAAAATGATAGGCCATAAAGGTGAGCAGCAGCAGGATGACCGTGTGCGATCTGCGGCTGGACTTGAAAAGGTGCCAGACCGAGACCAGGATAAATGCGATAATGGCCATGTAATTTCTGAACAGGGCCTCTTTTGCAAACAGGAAGGTGATCCTGTATTTCTCCCATGCGACCAGGTTCTGTAAAAGATTCAGGGAGGTGTGCCTGTTCATATAACCTTTAGGGGCGTAAAAGCCCTGGTATATTAAATGACAGGCTACAGGAATGAAAGCGCCCGCACCTATGGATTTAATATTCTTGAAAATGCTGCGGGCATATACGATGCAGAACAGCCCGATGAATAAGATCCCCTCGTTTTTCGTATTAAGCACAGATCCGAGCAGTAAGCCGGTAATCATGTTGATCGCGGGATTGCTGAACCTGAAAAATTCTACCAGGATAATAACGGACAGGTATAGCAGGCCAAGAAGGATATCAGCGCCCTGTTCGGAGCTTTGGTGGAGGAAGATGCTGTTGCTCAGCAGCAGCACGGCAATCAGTATGGCGATGCCGGCTGTTTTTTTAAAGGACCAGAAGAACAGGGACAATATTGTCAGGAAAAAAATGGTACCTGTAAGGGCATAGGCAAGGAAAGATTGCTGGCCTTTAAAGACCTGCAGCCACCAGGCATTGATGCCCGGAAGCAGTAAAGGATAGTCCGGCGAATTCCAGGCCATGGAAGGGTGCAGCAGGTTTTTCCAGCTGTCAGCGCTGGAGAGAAACCGTGCGTGGAGGTTCCACATAGCCCAGGCATCCCAGCCGCCTTCCAGCCTGACATAATAATCGAGCGCGAAGATGCCCGTGAAAAGCAGGATCGTGTATATGCCCATCATTTTCAGGTCCGGCGGTGCATAAAGCCCATCGTTTTTCCTGATCCGCCGATAACAGAGCTCCAGGCAGATGACTGAGCAAAGCAGCGGCAGGAAAAAGGATGTATAGCCTGCAAACAGTAACAGCTGATAGAGGTAGCTGTTGAGCAGGAGCAACAGCAAGGGGCTTAAAGCTATATATATCAGGGTGGGTGAAACCCGGGGTGGCTGGAAACTATCTTTTAACTCCGACTGCATAATTGAATTTATTATCTTGTGATCTCCAGATCAAATCGAAATCCTGCATCCTGCTGTTTAAAGTATCAGCAGAAACGAAAACGGCCAGTGTGGTATCGCCCCGGAGAGGTGGCGTTGTTGGCGCTGTCAGCAACACATCGGGAGTCAGCACATGGGTACAAAGGAAATATATATTGGTGTTGTCATGATTCTCTTCGCCGGTATATTTCATGGCCGCTACCTGTGGAAACTCTGCCCGGAACGCGTCAAGCTGCTTCTGTATCTGTAGTATTGGAAGTGCTTCCTGGCGTTCCGGGTCCTCAAAATTGCATTTCCATAAAAGGACGCTGAGCAGCACAGCGCAGCAAAGCACGGGAATTATATATAATGCGTTTATTCTCATTGATGACTGAAGAAGATAGGTGTGGAAGCAAAAGTATAGAAAAAATAACTTTGAGTGCTGTATTCTTACAGGAAGCAGCATGCTGTTAGAGATATGCTTTGCCGGGCAATGTCCTCACTGTGGGTCAGAGACGCCTGTCGCTGCTATAAGTGTGCCGGTCAGTCCGAAAGGATGTGAGGTATCTCTTATGTCTTCCATATGATGGCTTTGCTGCTTATACGGCAGATGCTCCTGAAAAAAATTATAAAAAAAATTTGCAGGATAATCTTCAAGTCTTTAATTTTGAATTCCATTACGCAAATCTGTTTTACAAAACACCCAATGAGAACTGTTAATCATACATATAATGTCAAGCCGTCATCAAAGATGATGCATTGTCATATGTGCTGTATTCATTTCTCGGTACCGGGCAGATCGTAATGTATTTGGTAAATACGTCTACAATAAAGATTGTTGAATAGTGATCCCCCGGTACCCAGGTATCGGGGGATTTTTTTTAAGCAGTAAAAAAACAGCAAATGTCAAAGGTAAATTATCATATCCGCCCGTCTGTGCATAAGTGTTGTTGTATGAAGCATACAATGCGGTATCGCTGTATCCGGACCTAAAGTGTCTCTTTTTTATAGATGACCGGGGCTTTGCGATACAGCGTAAGGTCCCGGTTTTTTTTACCCTTTTATTTCAATAATGATGTATAGCAACAATAATAATAAGGTGCTGGTATGGCTGGCCTTTTTAAGCATCTACGTGGTCTGGGGCACTACTTTTCTGGCCATAGCCTACGGGCTGAAAGGATTCCCGCCCTTTCTTTTATCAGGTTTACGCTTTGCAGGCGCAGGGCTTTTGCTGCTGTTCTGGCTCTGGAGGAAAGGAGAACGACCGTTTTCCCGGCTGTCATGGAAGCGGAATGCGGTATCCGGCCTGCTGATCCTGACCGTAGGAGTTGGTTCCGTGACCTGGGCGGAGCAATATATTACCTCTACGGAAGCGGCCATCATCATCGCGTCCGAACCCTTCTGGTTTATACTGCTGGACAGGAAGAACCGCACCCATTATAAGACCAATAAGCTGGCGATCGCGGGGCTGGTCATGGGATTCCTAGGACTGATGCTGTTCTTTAAAAGCAGCCTGTCCGGTGCGGAAGGCCTGTCTGCCGGCAACCCTGGAATGCGTATCATATCGTTCGCTGTGCTGGTATGCAGCGCGCTTGTCTGGGTATTAGGCTCTTTATATTCCAGGAGAGCCACTGGCGCCTCGCTGTTCATGAATGTGGCCCAGCAATTGCTGGCGGGCGGCGCCGCTGCGCTGCTGATCGCTACGCTGAGGGGAGAATGGCATATTATACAATGGCACAGCATTCCCCTGGAATCCTGGCTGGGACTGGTATACCTTATTGTATTCGGATCCGTGATCGCGTACATGGCATTTATCTGGCTGCTGTCGGTAAAGCCGCCTGCGCTGGTCAGCACCCACACCTTTGTCAATCCGGTGGTGGCCGTAGCCGCAGGTATTTTTATCGCCGGGGAATCCGTATCCGGTCTGCAGAGTGTGGCCCTGTCCGTCATTGTTGCGGGCGTGATCCTGACCAATATGGTACAATACAGGCTTTCCAAAAGGGCCAGGGTCAGGATCAGGAAAACGACCAGGGTATTGCTGAAGGCAGGTCAGCCGTACAAGACCCTGGCGGAAATATAGCATCGCCGGGCGTAACTGCCGGTTTGTAATAAAGAGTCACCCATAAATACTTTAAATATGAGTAAAAAAGATATAGCCAGGCTGTATTATATAGATGAGCATATAGTACGGATAATAGCAGCGGAAGTGCTGGTGCTGACTGTCCTGGCAGTAGTTACAGGGTCTTATATCCCTGCCCTGGTGCTGGTGCTGGATTTTGCTGCAAGAGCGTTTACCGGGATGCCGTCATTGCTGGCCGCCCTCGCGCGTGCGGTAGTAGTGCTGCTGCAGCTGGATCCCCGGCCTGTTTTTGCAGCGCCCAAGAAGTTCGCAGCGGTGCTGGGATTTATTTTCTCGCTGTTCCTGGCAGTATTCCTATTCCTGGATCACGCCCTTGCTGCTGCAACGGCAGGAACGATACTCGCTGTTTGCGCGCTGCTGGAAAGTATTTTCAGGGTATGCCTGGGCTGCTATGTATATAACTGGATCGTTGTGCCCCTGATACACAGGAGGAACGGCTGAGACAAAAGAACTATGTGTTTACAATCATTTAAGAAGCATGATCACACTGAAAGATGTATCTAAGACGTTTTACGGAAAAGCCGGCGGGAACAAGGTGCTGCAACGTATCAACCTGGAGATCCCGCGGGGCGCTGTTACCGGCATCATAGGCAGCTCCGGCGCCGGGAAAAGTACGCTGCTCCGGACCATCAACCTGCTTGAGCGGCCGGATGAAGGCAGCGTGATCGTGAACGGCAGGGAGCTGCTGGCCCTCAACCGCAGGGAGCTGGCTGCAGAAAGAAGGAAGATCGGTATGGTCTTTCAGCATTTCAACCTGCTGTCCTCCCGTACCGTTTACGACAATGTGGCGCTGCCGCTGGAGCTGGACCGTACCGGCCGGGATGTTATCAGGAAAAAGGTCACGGAGCTGCTGGCCCTGGTCGGCCTGGAAAGCAAGGCTGGTGAATACCCGGCAGATCTGTCCGGCGGCCAGCAGCAAAGGGTGGCTATTGCCAGGGCGCTGGTCAGTGAGCCGCACCTGCTGTTGTGCGATGAGGCTACCAGTGCGCTGGACCCTTATACAACACGGTCTGTGCTGCAATTATTGAAGGACCTGCATCAACGCTTCAACCTGACGATCGTGCTCGTTACGCACGAAATGGAAGTGGTGAAAGCGGTGTGCAGCCATGTGGTAAGGATGGACAGCGGGCGTATCGCTGCTATCAGCACCGCGGAAGCAGGGAACGGGACGCATGATATTCCCGCATTTCAGGAATTTTAAAATCTGAACAATGAAACAAGCTCAGGAAAAGCTAAGCAACGAATACCGGGAAGGATTATTTCCCGTAGTAGAGGTAGAATTGAATGCCGGCATTACCTTTGAATACCTGCTCTCTGTCGTGACCGCGTTATATGATGCGGAATACAAAATTTTAAAGGCAGATATCGAATATTACGGGAATACCGGGTTCGGTAAGGTACTTTTAATGCTGAAAGGCAATAAGGCGGCCTCTGATAAGATCAACCGCTATTTTACCCGGCATAATATTAAAAACAGCATAAAAGGATATGCATAACGCTACGATTGACCTATTGCTCCGGGGACTGGGAGAAACGGTGCTGATGACCTTCGTTTCGGGCATGCTCGGGTTTGCTCTCGGCTTGCCGGCAGGCATTCTGCTGTTCCTGACACGGAAAGGGCAGCTGCTGGAGCACCGGGCGCTGCACGCCGGGCTTTCCGTGCTGGTCAGTATTTTCAGGGCCATACCGTTTATCATCCTCATCGTATGGATGATACCCTTTACACGCCTGGTGGCGGGCACCTCGATAGGTGTTGGCGCCGCGCTCGTGCCCTTGAGCATCGGTGTCGCGCCCTTTATTGCCAGGCTGGTGGAAAACAGCCTGCTGGAAATACCGCCCGGTCTCGTGGAAACGGCACGTGCTATGGGGGCCGGGACCTTACAGATCATCCGGAAGGTCCTGCTGCCGGAAGCGCTGCCTTCCCTGGTCAGCAATGCTACGGTTACGCTGATAACCCTGGTGGGCTACTCGGCGATGGGCGGCGCTGTTGGCGCCGGGGGGCTGGGACAGGTCGGGTACCAGTATGGTTATGTGGGCTACGATACTGTTATTATGAATGCTGTGCTGGCATTGCTGATCGTACTGGTCTTTGTCATACAGGTTGCAGGAGACCGGCTTTCCGCGAAATTTAATCACAGATAAAAATATAAAGTATGAAAATAAAAATGTTCCGGCCTACGGCGCTGCTGCTGACCCTCGCCATGCTGGCAGGATGTAAGAACGGGTCAGGAGACCCCAATCATATCAGGGTAGGCATCACTTCAGGCCCTGAAAGCTCGCTGGCCGAAGCCGCCCGCAAGGAAGCGCTTGAAAAGTACAACCTGGAAGTGGAGCTGGTAGCGTTCAATGACTATGTGATGCCCAACGAAGCCCTGCAGTCGGGCGATGTGGACGTGAATGTTTTTCAGCATGTGCCTTACCTGGAGGAGCAATCCCGGCAGAGAGGCTATAAGCTGGAGGTAGTGGGCAGGACATTCGTATATCCTATTGCTGCCTACTCCAAAAAGGTCAGAACGATCGAACAATTGGCAGCGGGGAGCACCATTGTGATCCCCAATGATCCCACGAACGCGGGTCGGGCGCTCCTGCTGCTGCAGCAAAGCGGTCTGCTCCAATTAAGGGAGCAGACGGGCCTGCTGCCCAGGGTGAATGATATTACCGTGAATCCCAGGCAGCTGAATATATTGCAGATAGAGGCCTCGCAGATTCCCCGGATACTGGATGACAAGGATGTAGCGATGGCGGTGATCAATAACAATTTTGCCGCACAGGCAGGGCTCACCGATGGGAAGTACGAGGTGCTGAAAGAAGATAAGGCATCACCGTATGTGAATGTCATAGTATCCAGGGAAGATAACCGTGACGCGGAAAAGGTAAAGAAATTCGTGAAGGCTTATCAGTCGGAGGCGGTAGAGGCGGCAGCCAGGGAAATATTCAGGAATGGTGCGGTAAAAGGCTGGGAATAATATGGAGATACAATACTGGTTTGAATTGTTCGGTACGGCTTTCTTTGCCATATCAGGCGCCTTGTCGGCTACGGAAAAGTCCGGGACAGACTGGTTCGGCGCTTCTTTTACGGGATTTATAACCGCTATTGGCGGCGGGAGCCTGCGGGATGTGCTGCTGGGAAGCTACCCGATCGTATGGATCAGGGATGTGAACTTTGTGTATGCCATTTTCGCGGGTATCCTGGTGGCCAAATTATTCTATGGTGTCCTGATCAGGCTCAG
The DNA here is from genome assembly GCA_037190225.1 of Edaphocola sp. Classification (GTDB taxonomy): domain Bacteria; phylum Bacteroidota; class Bacteroidia; order Chitinophagales; family Chitinophagaceae; genus MKSF01. Next base: position 229,608 of record JBBCJL010000001.1, read on the forward strand.
GAAGACCTTTTTTCTCTTCGATACGCTCGGCATAGCGCTGTTTACGGTCGTTGGTACGGCCAAGGCCGTCTCACTGGGTGTAGGGAATATCAACGGGGCGATAATGGGCATGTTCACTGCCGTGTTCGGCGGGGTGATAAGGGATACGCTGACGAATGAGATCCCGGTGATTTTCCGGCGTGAGATCTATGCTACTGCCTGCTTTGCAGGCGCGCTGCTGTACCTCCTGCTGGATCATCTGGATGTGGATTTCGGCTGGAACCTGGCCATCTCCGGCGGGCTCATCGTGATGCTGCGAGTGCTTGCTGTCAACTATAACTGGAACTTACCGCAATTTAAAAAAAGATAATATGCCCCGTCTGCTGAAACTGCTTGCAGGCAGTACCGGATAAGCTATATAGGGCAGGTACATAAAGTTTTTCATGATCAATTTTAACAGGAAGGTAATCTTACCTTCTTTTTTATTGCCCGGCAGACAGTCCCGGACTGTAATGCCGTGATCAGGATACTGTAAATTTTTAGCGATTCGAAGGCAACGATAACAGGGCTTAAGATGTTATAGGAAGAAAATAAAAGAATATGACATTTAAGGAATTAATAGGCCAGGACAAGCCCGTGCTGGTAGATTTTTATGCTACCTGGTGCGGTCCCTGTAAAATGCAGGCCCCTATACTCCGGGAGCTCAAGCAGAAAGTGGGTGAGCTGGCGAGTATCGTTAAAATAGATGTAGATAAATATCCTGCCGTAGCATCGCAATACCAGGTGCAGGGGGTGCCCACGCTTATCCTGTTCAAGAGCCATCAGCCTGTATGGAGGCAGTCGGGTGTGGTGCCGGCAGCGCAGCTGGAACGGCTGATCCGGGAGCATCTTTAAGCGGCCGGAGCAATGATGACGCCAGGTGCCGTATTGTTTCAGGAATGGTGAAGCCTGTGAAAAGAGGAAGGTATGACGCCTGTATTCTTTTTGAACCAGTTGCTGAAATAGGCTGTATCGTTGAAGCCCAGATCAAAAGCTATTTCGGAAATGTTCTTCTTCTGAAGCAGCAATTCTTTCTTGGCGTACAGCAGCCGGTGCTCATTCAGCATCTGCGAGAAAGATTTATGGTAGTGATGCCTGAGCAATTTATACAGTCCGCTTTCGCTTAAATGCATGCGTTCCGCATAGAAGCTGCTGCTGGTTTCCTTTAAAAAATGCTGTGCCAGTATTTTATAGAGCTCCAGCACCTTGGGATGCAGCTTGTAATTATAATGTTCCTTATGCGCTTCACAGGTAATGCATATCTTGGTAAGGATAAGACCGATCAGGTTGATATGATACGCTTTGTCGGGTGTAGGATAGGTAAGCTCCCCGAATAGATGCCTGAAAAGCGCTGCCTGTGCTGACAGGTCTATGACCTGGTTCTGGTAAAAATACTCCCAGTAGGGTATGGTCGGATTCAGCTGCTGCAGCTGTAGCAGGAAGGCGTCATTATATACGAATGCAAATCCCCTGGAATGTATATCCCGTTCTATTTTGTGGATCGTCCCCGCTTTGAGGATATGTAGGGAATGGTCTTGAATAGTAAAGGTGGTGGTGTCCACTACGTGAACGCCACCACCTTTTTCAAAATAAATAATCTCATGATACTGATGAGCGTGCAGTGTATCGAACACGTATGCGTCAGGATTGTCAATTTTTTCGTATTTGACATACAACTGCTCACTATGATTGGTATAGACCGGGTGGCTCATCAGGTGCTGTTTTATAACTTCATGAACGTTTCCCGGATGGATTTATTATCTGTTGTCTGCAGTTCCAGGATATAATAACCGGGTTGCAGGGCGCTGACATCTATATCCTGCTGCGGGGAAGGGACTGAAAGGTGCAGCCTGCCGCTGTAGTCCAGGATATACGCGCTGCTGAAGCGAAGGTTGGGGGCATGCTTCATATAAAGCTTATCTCCCGAGGGATTGGGGTAGATGGTGACCTTATGCAGGGTGGGAATACCTTTCATACCTACATGACCGTCAGCGTTTTTAATATACAGCCCCGTGGTATTGCTGACGAGTATGCTGCCGTCCGGCATTCCGGCAATATCGGACAGGAAGTCATTGGCACGCCAGGTAGTGTCCATTTCCCATTGCCCGGAGGATATATCATAATGCAGCAGGCGAGGGTCCATGTTCAGCACGGCATACAGGTCCCTGCCGGTCTGGATATAATCCCTTACCAGCAAGCTGTCACCGGGGATTAAGGATACGGTATCTTCCGGGAAGGACCCGGTAGTGCTTATGTGACTCCGGTAATCCCTTCCTATGATCCCTATGCTGTCGCTTGTGAACCGGAGAGAGGAGATACTTTCCGCAACAGGAACCGTACTCCTTAAAGTGTCGAAGGTAACCCCGCCGTCACTGGTATGAAGCAGGTAGTCCGGGTAGCTGGTATGATGGATATAGCCATGATTGCCTGCAAAGGACATATAGCAATTATGGAACCCGCTGTAGCGTATGGATAGTATATTTTGCCAGGTAGCTCCCAGGTCGTGGGATACGTCTATTTTGGACATCGTATCGCCTTCCCTGTAATTGGCATAGAGCGAAGTGCCGCCGAACTCCATTCCTGATAGCCTGTAGCCGAACGGCTCTCCGTCGCCGGATTTAAGGGTGTCCCAGGTATTGCCGCCATCCCTGGTCAGGAAAGCAGCCCAGGTGGTAGCGATGATCCCGGTATCCCGGTTAATGAACTGAACATTCAGTGTTGCGAAAAAGCCGATGAACAGCTGGAACCTGGAGGTCCAGGTTTTCCCTCTGTCAGTGGATTTCATCAGGTTGTAATTGTAATTGCTGTCCGTAGCATAGAAATAAATGGTTTCATTGTCCGGAGCAGTGATGAGGCCGTTATAGGCAGCGGTATTGGGCACGTGCAGCTTTTGCCACTGTGCCTGTACAGCCCCTGCACACGCAAAGAGGCTCATAACGAGAAGGAAACATAATTTTTTCATAACGATTCTATTTTTTTATAAAATTACGGCTTGCCGCATTGCTGCCGTTGTGGTTTAATATACTCTATTTGTAAATTTCCGGCCCCGGGCCTCACATTTGCACATACCGGCTTGTACCGGTCAGAATGATTTCTCTTATATATGGGTAATTACTTCATTCGTTTACGTATCTTGGGTCTAATTTACAGCTCATGGAAAGAAGAAGACTTTTACAATACGGGCTCCTGACGGCAGCGGCGTCCTTCATCAGCAGGTCACTGCCTGCCCGGACCGCAAAAAATGCCGGTCCGGTTGTGATCTCAACCTGGGATGCCGGTGTGGAGGCCAATAAGGGCGCCTGGGAAGTGCTAAGCCGTTCCGGGACGGCCCTGGATGCCGTGGAAAAAGGCGTGATGGTCACGGAAGCCAGCCAGAACTGTTGCGTAGGCCTGGGTGGTAATCCTGACCGGGAAGGCATTGTAACCCTTGATGCCTGCATCATGGATCACCGGTTCAATTGCGGCGGGGTCATGTTCCTGGAACGTATCAGGCATCCTGTATCAGTGGCGCGAAGGATCATGGAAAAGACACCGCACGTATATCTCGCCGGTGCCGGTGCGCAGCAGTTCGCCGTCAGCGAAGGCTTTCCGCTGGAACCGCAGGTATTGTCGGAACCGGCCCGGAAGCAGTATGAGGAATGGCTCAAAAAGTCCCATTATGCCCCTGCCGTCAACAGGGAGAATACGGAAAACAGGACCGGCGCGGGAGGGGAATTCGATCACGATACCATTGCTATGCTGGCCCTGGATGCAGGGGGCAACCTGTCGGGTAGCTGCACCACGAGCGGCATGGGCTTTAAAATGAGGGGCCGGGTGGGAGATTCGCCTATTATCGGTTCCGGCCTGTACGTGGATAATGCCGTGGGCGCCTGTGCTGTTACCGGCCAGGGAGAGGATATCATAAGGGTAGCGGGCGCTGCCAGCGTTGTGGAATATATGCGGGCAGGCTATGCGCCTGTGCAGGCCTGCAGGAAAGTAATAGAAAGGCTGGCGCGTATCAAAGGAGATAAAGCCAGGGATATCCAGGTCGCCTTTATTGCAATGGATCGGCAGGGCACAGTTGGAGCCTATGCCTTGCAGAAAGGATTTACCTATGCTGTAAAGTCAGCGGAAAAAGAAGCATTGCTTTCCGCGGATAGCTGGTTCTCATAAAAAAATCAGGAGCAATCTGAAAATAATATGCACAGTGAATCCATCATAGAAATAGCTGCCTCAGATTATCTCTCTGCCCGCCAGGCGGTGCTGGGAGGGGCGGACCGTATAGAGCTCTGCACGAACCTGGGAGAAGGGGGGACCACCCCTTCTTATGGCCTTATCAGGAAATGCCGGGAAGATTTTGCGGTGCCGGTCTATCCCATCATTCGTATCAGGGGCGGGGATTTTTTATATACTCCCGAAGAGATGACCTGTATGCTGGAGGATGTGCGCGCCTGCAGGCAGCTGGAATGTAAGGGTGTGGTATTCGGGGCTTTGAACCGGGACGCGACCATTGATACGGAGGCGCTCAAAAGAATAGTGGATGCGGCTTACCCTATGAAAGTTACCTTTCATAGGGCGTTTGACCGGTGCCGGGATCCTTGGGAGGCCCTGGAGCAGCTCATTGGTGCGGGTTGTGAGCGCATCCTCACCAGTGGCCAGGCGCTGACTGCACCCGAAGGTGCCGGCCTGATCAGAAAGCTCCGGGAAAGAGCGGGGCAGCGCATTATCATCATGCCGGGCAGCGGTGTCCGCCCCGATAATATCGCAGCGCTGGCGCTTGTCACCGGCTGTAAGGAGTTTCATGCTTCGCTGCGTTCCTTGGCAGAAAGTGCGATGACTTACTTCCCGGCTGCTTTCACGAGCGGGGACGGCCATCATTATTCGGTAAAGGCGGCGGATGTGACGGCGCTGAGAGCGGCCCTTAAGGAAACCTCGCAGCAGCCGTCCTGAGCATACAAGCAAAAAGCTATGCCCAAAGCTCCTGCTGCTGTTCTGTCTGCAAAGCCTCTTGTGTTATCACAAGGTAGAGATAAACAACCCTGTCAATATTCCGGCTTGGCTCCATATGACAGGGATGTTTGCTTTTAAGACAGTCTTACACGGACTTTGGTAATTACTTACGGTTACAGCATGCTTTGTCGCATTTTGCCGAATTGGAATATGATTTGCCTTTCCTGATCTTCTTTTGTGTATGCATCGTTTTGCGTGTATGCGGTGCTTTCTGCATATGCAGCGTCCTGCCGCTGTGATCGGTACCGCTGTACTGCCTTTCGTCCCGGTCTTTTTGCTGGTAGGCAAGCACTTTGGCGTACTGTTCCTTTGTCAGGATGTCTTTCATAGCTTCCCTGTTCTCGCGTTTCACAGTCCTTAGCTTTACTTCCTGCCTTGCTTCTTTCTTATACAGCCGGTAGACTTTCTTCTCCTGCTGGCGTGTCAATCCTCCAGCCTGCTGCTCCAGTATGACGGTCTTATTGGTGGCTATGGCTTCAGGATCTCTGTCTCTCATTGTATAGCCGCCGGTTGAGTATTTGTGATAATAGGTATGGTCCTGAGCAAATGTTACGGTCGTTGTGCCGATGCCAAATGCCAATAATGCTGTGATGAGTATTCCTTTCATATCTTGAATAGTTTTGGTTTATAAATAAGGTGATCTACTATATAGAACATTTACAGGGTATTTTGTTTAAAAAGGGGGTGTTAAGGTCGTGTGAACTTGATGGGCACGAATAGTATGGCTATCTTTGTCTGAACTTTTAAGATAAAATTATTGAGATATGGCATGCAGCACTACCAGGGTGGTAAAAATGGGCATTGATTACGGGGAAGTACGCCTGCTTTCCACGGCAGGAAAAGCGCTGCATGAGGTAGTTATGCTGCGGGAGAAAAATATCCGCCTGGATACGATCGAGATGACGGCGGCAGTTCCGCTGGTCAATAATTACCTGGTGCAGCTGATACATCAGCGTGCGGCGGTGCCGCTCCTTGCGGTGTTCACCAGCCCTGATGCGGTACGTGCCGTTGCGAACATACTGAACGGCCAGGCGGTTCCCTGGCAGATCGCCACCCTGGATAAGACCACGTACTACGCGGTACAGGATGCCTTTCCTTCCAATAAGATTCTCCTGGCAGTGCCGACGGAAGCGGCGTTGGTGGAGGGATTGGAGCAGGCAGATGTCCCGGCCGGCGGCATATCCTATTTCTGCGGTAACAAATACTCGGACAGGGTACCCGCCTTATGCAGGGAAAAGGGTATCACTTTGGAGGTGATAATGGTTTACCAGGTATCGGTAAAAGCGGCGCCTGTGACAGGCTATTACAACGGGATACTTTTTTTTAATGAAAGCGCTGTGGACAGCTTTTTTGTCTTCAATGAATTCCCCAATAATACGGTAGCCTTTTGTCTTACAGAGCGTATCGCCGCCGTGCTGAGCAGCAGGCTCAGCCAGCCGGCAGTAATTGTACAGGCAGCCGAACCTACAGAGTCGTCGCTGCTGGAAAGCGTGCTGGCATATTACGACAGGATAGGGTAGCGCTGTTCGCATATGATATAAAAAACCGGTAAAGGCCTGAGGGTCCTTACCGGTTTTTATCATAAATATAAGATGACAGCCGTAAAAGCATATTATTCCTTCACGAACTTCAGCACACCGACTGTTTTCTCCTTGTCATTTTTAAAGAGCGCGGTGTAAGTGCCGGTATTCAGGGTACCTACACGGATCTGTCCGCCGGTAACGGGCATTCTGCCGATCATCCGTCCGCTGATGCTGTAGATCTCCGCATACAGCGGCTGGTTCCGGTCCGTTTCAATGTTCAGAACATCACCGGCGGGATTAGGATAGGCGCGGATGGTATTATAGGTTATCTTGCCGATAGCGGTTGTGGTATCTTCATCATAATGCCAGGAATTGACAAACTGGATATGTTCTGCAACGTCACCGGTGCTGTTCATGCTGAATACGCCTGCAAAAGTGTTGAAATCTTTGGCTACCAGTTGTATCATATTTTCGTGTGTGACCATACCCTGGCTTAAGCCGGTGCCGGTAAGCAGGGCTGCAGGCACAGGCATGCCTCCTATGAATACGGAATCGGTGATCCTGCTGGAGGACTTAAGCAATAATGCCTCTACGGTATCTTTGCTTACCGGTAAGATCACAGCGCCCCAGCCTGTAACCTCGTGCGTGGTTTCACGGGTCCTTTTCAGATAGCCCGGCTCATTGACCATGCCGCCTGCCTGGTAGGTAAGCGTGAAATTGATGATCTCGGTGCCGGTGCCTGTTTCATTGGTGCCGGAGGTCAGGTCAAAAGGTATAAGGGCCTTATAGCCGTTCACCTCTACATCCTGCTCCGGTATTTTCAGGGTATCGTTGGGATTGGCCAGCTCAAACCAGTGATATGGTATGTGGTAGCCTTCATTGAGAAACCCGCTGGCCGCCTGGGTAAAGTACTGGGTCTGGTCCTGCAGCTCAAACTCCCCGAATTGACTGGAGATGAACGGCATCATAGCAGTGGAACTTGTAAAAGGCGGGTTCTGGTCGGACGCGGCAAATGCGAATTCGGCAGAGTCCACGGGAACGAGATTGCCGTAATCCCACCACTGGTCATTACCTGCTGAGGGCAGGGAAACGCCGCTTGTATCCACATCAATGGTGTATATAATGTCCGTGCCCACACCGAATTTGAGGTCGTTGCCGGTCACGGTTATCTGTGCCTGGGAAGCGGCTGCGCTCAATAAGCACGTCATAAATGCCGGTAAAATTCTTTTTGTCATAATCTGTTATTTTTTATTGTTCCATAACTCCTAACGAAAGACTCCTGTAAATATTATGGCTGTTATATTATTATTAACAATGCCCGGCAGGTGTCATGCGACTTTTGGCTTTTCAATGGCCTGAAATGAATATTATCGTAAATTGCACGCTGTTATGCAGAAAGAAATAGTAGTAAGCGGTATCCGTTCTACCGGATTTTTACATTTAGGGAATTATTTTGGAGCCATGCGCAACTATGTGCGTATGCAGGAGGATTATGAGTGTTATTTTTTTGTGGCAGACTATCACTCCCTCACCACGCATCCCGATCCGAAGGATCTCAGGAACAATGTGTTCAGGGTGCTGGCGGAAAATATCGCCTGCGGCCTGGATCATACCAAAGTGGCCCTGTATGCCCAGAGCGATGTTCCGGAGATACCTGAGCTGTACCTGATGATGAATATGCTTGCTTACAAAGGGGAACTGGAGAAAGTGCCTACCTTCAAGGAAAAGGTGCGCCAGCATCCCGATAATGTGAACGCAGGTCTGCTGACCTACCCGGTGCTGATGGCCGCGGATATCCTTGTGCACCGCGCCGTTAAGGTACCCGTGGGAAAGGACCAGGAGCAGCACCTGGAAATGGCCAGGAATTTTGCGCAACGCTTCAATCACCGTTACCAGCTGGACCTGTTCCCCGAGCCGCATCCATTCAATTTCGGGGCGGGCGGGGCCAGGATCATGAGCCTGGACGGTAATGGTAAAATGAGCAAATCTGAGAATACCAATGCCACTATATACCTCAATGATGATGACGATACGATCCGTAAAAAGATCATGAAGGCTAAGACCGACAGCGGCCCTGTAGCCCATAACAGCGAAATGCCGGATTATATTGCCAATCTTTTTCAATTGATGCAGCTGGTATCTCCGGAGAATATCTATAATGATTTCCTGGGGCATTTCAACGGCTGTACCATCCGGTACGGTGATTTCAAAAAGCAGCTGGCGGAGGATATGGTGCAATTCATCAGCCCGATCCGGACGAAGACGCTGGAGCTTACGAATGACCCTGCGCAACTCCAGAAGATCCTCAGGGAGGGAGCGCAAAAGGCACGCGAAAGTGCTTCCCGTACGCTTACGGAGGCAAGAAAAGCCATCGGATTGCATTACTATTAAAACATAATCCTGTAATTTTACACCAAATGGTCATTATTATCGTTCTATAATAATGACTATTTGGTATTATAAATATTCTCGCTTTGAAACTATACAGCTATATCTCCTTTATCGTATCCATCCTGTTTTTTACGATGTCGCAAGGGTACGCGCAGCCTCTTGCACCTTCGAGTGACCAGAAGCCTGCCAGGATATTATACCTGGTGGACGTCAGCAGCAGCATGATGTACAACTGGCAGGGTACGGAGACACGTATGAAAACTGTGGGCCGCCTCCTGAACGACATCACGGACAGCCTGCTGTCCTATAATGACCGTATAGAATTCGGGTTGCGCCTGATAGGCTCGCAATATCCCGCGCAGCGGAAAGTATGCACGGATACCCGGCTGGAAGTGCCTTTCGGCACCGTCAATGCCACTGAGATCATTAAAGGCAAGGTCAGCAACCTGAAGCCTTACGGCTTCACGCCCATCGCCTATGCCCTGCAGCAGGCGGCCCTGTATGATTTTGTGAACAGCCAGGACTATAACTACAGCATCATCCTGATCACGGACGGGGGAGAAAGCTGTAACGGCGATATCTGCGCGACCATGAAGGAAATGGTGGACAAAAAGATCAGCTTCAAGCCCTATATCCTGTCGCTTGTAAAAGACAGCCTGTTGTCCGGTCAGTACGCCTGTATGGGTACGTATATCAATGTGCTGGAGCCAGGTGATTTCAATATAGCCATCCAGAAGATCATCAATGAGAACAAGACCAAGCTGCATATTCCTGAAACACGTCCGCCGGAAAAGAAGCCCATAGTGGTGAAGACGGATCCTCCTCCGCCCACTGTGATCAGGCCCAGGGTGGATACCCCGGCAAGCAGGCCGGTCAGCAGGCAGGAGACACCCGTAACGGTAAAGCCGGACACGCCCGCCAGGGTACAGGCCCCGGTTGTGGAAATGAAGGAAATGTACAGGCTGCCGTTCAGGCGGACGCCTAGAAAATATACCATTATACTGGCGGAGAATGCGCTTCCCAGGCCCAGGCCGGTATTTTTGAAAATGAATTTCCCGGCTCCTCCCGAAGAGCAGCCGCAGGCCAGCCGTCCCCCGGCACCGAAGGAAGCTGCCACCTCCAGGCCGACGCCTGTTTCCAGCGTTAAGATAGTGGAAACGCCGCCGCAGGAAATGACCGTCACCAATGAGCTGACGCCTGCTGAAAAAACGCAGCTCCGTGTGCAGATCGTTACAAGGCAGGGAAAGCCTATCTATGCAGAGCCGCTTATGACCATCACCAATGCCAGAACCAAGACCAAAAGGCAGGAAAGAAGGCTGGTGACCGCCGGCTCCAAGGCCATAAAGCCCATTGACATTGAAGCGGGGAATTATACCCTGCAGATCGGCAATTCAAAGGATTATACACAGGAATTCACCATCGCGCCCAACCAGATGAATACGGTGACCATCGTGGTGAATCCCTCCTCCCTGGCTTTCCAGTACGAGCCTACCAGCACCCGCCCTGTCAAGGAGTACCGTGCCCTGGTCAGCGACAGGTTCTCCCAGCAAAGGAGCGTAACCGAGCAGCCATGTGATACCAAATTGTTCTATGAGCCGGCTTCTTACCACGTGGAAGTGAATACCATGCCGCCTACCATGTACTTCCTGGACCTGGAGATGGGAGTGACCAAGGTGATCACGATACCGGAAAACGGTACGCTCAAGATCACTAACAGCGCGGCGATAGGAAGGGTAGAGCTGTATTACCAGCTGGGAGATGCCTATAAATTTTTCCATTATATGGTGATCAGCGGCAATCCTGCCGGCCAGGAGCTGGGACTGCTGCCCGGCGCCTACCAGGTGCGGTATATCAAGCCCGGCAGCACGCAGCAGGTGGTCGTTCCTTTCCGGATCATCAGCCTGAGAAATACCCCATTAGAGCTATAGGCCATGAAAGTTACCAAACTGATCTATATATTCCTGCTGATCTATATTATAGCGGCCCTCTTTTTCTGGGGACTGAGCCTGCACCAGCAGAATAACCGTATTTATCATTATGAGCGGACCTCCCTGATAGAGCACCGGGATACGTTCAGAAGCGAGGACGTATTTAAGAAGGAGCAGGATAAGGTCTATGACAGGTTCATCAGCAGGAATACGCAATACCTGGGAGAAGGATTGTTCTTCTGCCTGGTGATCCTGATCGCCGCTGTCATGGTGTACCGCTCCATCCAGAACAACTTCCGGCTCAGCGACCGGCAGAATAACTTCATGCTCTCCATCACGCACGAGCTGAAAAGCCCTATAGCGGCCGTAAAGCTGAACCTGGAGACCATCCAGCGCAGGAAGCTGGATGAGGATACGCAGGTGATGCTGATAGAGCGCTGCATCAATGAGACCAACCGGCTGAACGATCTGTGCAACAACCTGCTGCTGGCCTCCCAGATGGAAAGCAAGCATTTTACCGTTTCTATGGAAGAGGTAGACCTGCAGCCCATCCTGGAAGACAGCGTTAAGATCTTCATGCAGCGCAGCAGGCACCAGATACATACCGATCTGGAGCATGCCATGGTGCAGGCAGACCCCTTCCTGGTCAAGCTGATCATTAATAACCTGCTGGAAAATGCGGTCAAATATACCCTTCCCGGTACCCGGATCACCGTGACGCTTAAAGAAGAGGACGAGCAGGTGATCTTTGCGGTCATAGATGAGGGCGGCGGCATAGCGGACGAGGAAAAGGAAAAGATCTTCGAGAAATTTTACCGCATAGGAAATGAAAACTCCCGCAAGACCAAAGGCACCGGCCTGGGTCTCTACCTGGTATCGCAGATCGTGCATCTCAATAAGGGCAGCATTTCCGTAAGGGACAACCTGCCTTTCGGCTCCATATTTGAAGTGACCTTTCCCAGGGTGTCCCAATCCTGATCTTCTATTCTTTAAATTATAGTTAATTCGTTTAGTTCTGAATATTCAGAACTAAACGAATTATAATTTTGCACCCATGATTGAAATAATGAACATGGAACGGTATCGTGAAGAGATAGAGCGCCTGAGCACCACTTTCAGTGAAAAGGATGGTATGCCACCCGTATGCGGCAGGATCATCAACTATCTTTTCCTGAAGCCTGATGCGGAAGCTACATTTGAGGAGCTGATCACTTATTTCCAGGTAAGTAAAAGTGCAGTGTCCAACGCTCTTAAAATGCTGGAGCAGCGTGGCGTGGTGATTTCCAAAACACGATACGGGCAGCGCAAGAGATATTTCAGCATCAATGTGAACATTGATGATATCCTTAACGTCATATCGGAAAAGCACATCCAGATGAAAGGATACGTACATGAGATCATACAGCTCCGGTCGTCTGATACCGAAGTGGATAAGAACCTGCGGAACGTTTTGAAGCTGATCAACCTGATCAATGAAAAATATCCCCAGATCATAGCAGAATTCCGTAACCAGCTTAATAACGAAAATCAATAATTCACATCCCTCATATATGCAACACAGATACAAAATATTTCTCTGCATTGGCTTAAGTGCATGGATATATAATAATGTGGCCACGGCACAGGAGCAGACACCGGCAGCCGCCCGGAATATTACGCTGAAGGAAGCCATCAATTACGGTCTTGAACACCATCCGACCGTACGTATTTTCAGGCTCCAGACCCTGCAGGCCAAACAGGTAGCCAAAGAACAGCTGTCCAACTACCTGCCCCAGGTGAACCTGTCTTCCACGCTCGATTATAATATCGAATTACAGAAAACGGTCATTCCTGAAGGAACCTTCGGACCGGGAACTCCCAAGCAGATCGTTGCTTTCGGGCAGAAGTACAACGCCTCACTGGCAGGACAGGCAGATCAGCAGATCTTCAATATGTCGCTGATCAGCGGACTGCAGGCGAACAAGCCGAACAATGAGCTGGCCCGCCTTTCCGAAGAAGAGAACAGGCAGGAGATCATCTATAATATCAGCAATGCCTATTTCCAGATCATCACCATCAAAAAGCAGCTGGACCTGCTGTACGCCAATAAGGAGCGTTTTGAAAAGATCATGCGCGTCACCAGCCTGCAGTCAGACCTGGGCGTGGCCAAAAAGGTGGATGTCAAGCAAGTGCAGGTAAATCTGAACAATGTTACGACACAGATCACCAACCTGGAAAATAACCTGTCCTTGGCTGAGAACCAGCTGAAGAACCATATGGGGCTTCCCGTGGATGCTCAGGTAGAAATACAGGATTTTGATACCTGGACAGAAAAGGCGGAAGTGCATTTTCAGCCGCAGCTGTTCAATTACCAGAATACCTACAGCTTCCTGAAGCAGGAAAAGCAGCTCGAATTGCTGTCTATCAACAAGCGCAGGCTGCGGAACGGTATTTTCCCCGTAATTTCCGCATATGCGCAGTACGGCTACCTGGGATTCGGCAACAGCCTGGAAAGCGTTTACAACCCGCTGCTGGATTTCTCCAAGGTAGGACTGAAATTATCCTGGTCGCTCTTTACGGGACTGAGGAGAGATGCACAGTACAAGCAGGCATCGCTGGATTATGATATCGCGAGGATCAACCTGTCCTTTAACGAGCAGATCGCGGGGCTGCAGTTCCAGAATGCCAAGCTGAAGCTCTCCAATGCCAATTCCACGATCAGCCTGAACAGGCAGAATATGGAGCTGGCGAGGGAAGTGTTTGATAATACGACCCTGCAGTATAATGAAGGTGTGGCATCGCTGGCTGAGCTGCTGAACGCGGAGCTTTCCTTCAGGGAGGCCCAGAACAACTATATCAACGCGCTTGTAGAATATTACAGGGCAGACCTGGATGTACAGAAAAGCAATAATACACTTACCGAATTCTATAATAACTTAAAATAATCCATCAATCACAACGTCAATATAACACATAATGAAAAAGATAATTATTGCTATCATACTTATAGTATTAGTTGCATTAATGGGCTGGAAACTCATGTCCAATAAAAAGAAAATAGATGCAGCTAAAGAGTCTGTGACGACCACTGATGTGGCAATACCTGTGAATGTGGCCACCGCTGCCTACGAAACGGTAAGCGGTGCGTTGACCAAGACCGGCAAGCTGGTAGCCAATAAGGAGGCAAGCATTACCGCGCTTACCGGCGGTAAGCTGGTCAGCCTGAACTTTGCGCTGGGCAGCATGGTCAGCCAGGGCGCGGTGCTGGCACAGGTGGACAGCAGGACCTATGAGCTGAACCTGGCCCAGGCAAAATTATCCAGGGATAAGGCAGAGCAGGACTTCAACAGGTTCAAGCGCCTGCTGGAAGGGGAAGCGACTACGGAAAGCACTTTCCAGGATGTAAAGCTGAGCTATGAGAACGCCCGCAACCAGATCTCTATCCTGGAGAAGCAGATCGCCGATACCCGTATCAAGGCGCCTATATCCGGACAGGTGGTAGCCAAAAATATCGAGAACGGAGAATTTGTAAGCACCGGTATGTCTATCGGTAAGATCGTGGACCTTTCCCGTCTTAAGGCAAAGGTAATGGTGAGCGAGGCCGATGTGTATATGTTGAAGCTGAACCAATCCGTAAGCGTTACTACCGATATTTATCCTAATCAGGTCTTTGAAGGTAAGATCACCTTCATATCCGGGCAGGGCGATGCTGCCTTCAATTACGAGATAGAGATCACGCTGGAGAACAATAAGAAAAATGCTCCGCTGAAAGCAGGGACCTTCGCGTATGTCAATTTCAACCAGTCTGCTGACCAGAAAGGTCTTATCATTCCGAGAAGCGCGCTGGTAGAAAGCCTGCAGAACCCTTATGTATATGTGGTAAAAGGTGATGTGCTTGAAAAACGTACCGTAGTGATAGGGAAAGACCTGGGTAATAAATTGCTGATAGAAAGCGGTATTCAGGAAGGCGAGGAAGTGGTGACCAGCGGCCTGGTGAATGTAAGGGAAGGATCGAAGATCAATCCTATCAGGCCGGAAGCAAAAAAGTAAGCGTAATAATCAGTAATCACATTCCAGGAAATTCTTAAAAAACAACAATGAAAAAATTAACAGAATTAGCCATAAACAGGCCGTTGCTGATAACGGTGCTCTTTACGGTGTTGATACTTTTCGGGATTATCGGTTATAACAGCCTGAACTATAACCTGCTTCCAAAATTCAATGCCAATGTAGTGACTGTTATCACCACCTATGTAGGCGCATCTGCAGAAGAGGTGGAAAATACGGTTACCAAAAATATAGAAGAAGCGGTGTCCTCTATCGAAGGTGTGGATAAGATCATTTCCACCTCGATGGAAAACGTGTCCATGGTGACCGTTCAGTTGCTGAACGGGGTGGATGTGGACCTTGCCCTTAATGACGCGCAGCGCAAGATCAATCAGATAGCTTCCAAGCTGCCTGATGATATTGATGATCCTATCCTGAATAAATTCTCTTCGGATGACGTGCCGGTGATCCGTATGGGCGCTACCGCGAAAGTGGACGATAAGACCCTGTACGACCTCCTGGACCTGCAGATCAAGCCGCAGCTGGCCAACATCATCGGTGTCGGACAGATCAACCTGATCGGTGGCAATGAGCGCCAGATCACCGTCAATCTTAACAGGGATAAGCTGGAGGCCTTCGGTCTTACGCCTACCCAGGTGATCGGCATCGTAAATGCGTCAAGCCTCTCTACTCCTGCCGGTAATATCAAATCGCCGGAAAGTGAGTATTCCATTAAATTCGATTCCAAGTTCAACAATGCCGATGACCTCAGGAATATGCCCATAGTGCGGTACAGCAACGGCGGGCAGATCCTGCTGAGAGATATAGCAGAAGTGCTGGACGGGCAGAAAGAGGTGACCACGATCAACCATATCAACGGGCAGCCCTCCATCGGTATCCAGATATTAAAGCAGTCGGATGCGAATGCGGTTAAGGTAAGTGAGCTGGTAAAGGCCAGGCTGGAAGTCATCAAGCAGCAGTTCAAGAACATCGACCTGAACTTTACCATCGCTTCCGACCAGGCTATCTATACGAAAAGTTCCGCCAATGCGGTGGTATTTGATATCGGCCTGGCCATTGTGATCGTATCGCTGATCATGCTGTTCTTCCTGCACAGCCTGAGGAGCTCTATGTTCGTGCTGGTATCCCTGCCGGCCTCTATGATCCCTACATTCCTGGCCATGTATATCTTCGGGTTCTCCCTTAACCTGATGACGCTGATGGCGCTTTCGCTGGTGGTAGGGGTACTGGTGGATGACTCTATCGTGATCCTGGAGAATATCATGCGGCATATGGAGATGGGCAAGAACAAGCGCCAGGCTACCATTGACGGGCGTTCCGAGATCGGGTTTACGGCGCTGGCCATTACCCTTGTGGACGTGGTCGTATTCCTGCCTATGGCCCTTGTGCAGGGTATGATAGGCAATATATTGAGGGAATTCGCGCTGGTGATCGTAGTATCGGTGCTGATGTCCCTGCTGGTATGTTTTACCATCACGCCTTTGCTGACCTCCCGCTGGGGCAAGCTGACCCACCTGAATCCCAATACCTGGTGGGGTAAGCTGAACATCAAGTTCGAGGAATTCATCACCTTCATGCGGGACGGCTATACCTCGATACTTTCCTGGGTGCTGGATCATAAACGTTACCTATTCGGCTTTATCATCCTTTTATTCTTCGGAACAGGCCTGCTGATGTCAAAAGGCTTTATAGGCTTCTCCTTTATGACCCAGGCCGACCAGGGCGAGTTCATCATCAGTATGGAAACGGACCAGAACACTTCCCTGCAAAGGACCAACGCCATATCGCAGGAAGCTGAAAAGCTGCTGATGGCGCACCCGGAAGTGATCAATGTCTTTACCAATGTGGGTGTTTCCAATACGGGTCTGGGATCTGCCAACCAGTCCAACTATGCAGAGATCAGTGTGAAGATCGTACCCAAGAAAGAAAGACCGATGTCTGTAGAGGCTTTCTCCGAGACCGTAAGGCAGGAGATCAACAAGATACCGGGCGTGAAGGTGACCATCAAGAAAGCGGATATCACCGGTAACTCCGGACAGGCGCCCGTACAGTTTATCGTGAAAGGCAATGACCGGATACTGAACAGGGAGATCGCTACCAAAATCATGGACATTACCAAAAATACTGCGGGTACCGTTGACGTGGAATTCTCCACTGATGATCCGAAGCCGCAGATAGATGTAAGGCTGGACAGGGAGAAAATGCTGATGTTCGGGCTGAATGCCCAGCAGGTGGGCGCAGCTATCGGGGGCTCTTTCTCCGGGAGCGACCAGGCCAAATACACCTATCAGGGCAATGAATATGATATCAAGATCAAGAGTGACGATTATAACAGGAAAAGCCTGAACGATGTGAAGCGGCTGACCTTTACCAATGCGCAGGGACAGAACTTTGAGCTGCAGCAGTTTGCCGATGTCAGGGAGATCCTGGGCGAGACCAAGCTGGAAAGGAAGGACAGGCTGCCGTCCATAGCGGTGAATGCCTATGTCGTGGGCCGTTCAGTGGGTACCGTGGGCGCTGAGATCCAGAAGGCCTACCAGGACCTGAAGCTGGACCAGGACCCCAGGTACCAGATACAGCCTGCCGGTATGCTGGAAATGCAGGGAGATGCCTTCTCCAGCCTGCTGATGGCGCTGGGTGTAGGCTTCCTGCTGGTGTACCTTATCATGGTGGCGCTGTATGAGAATGCGGTCTATCCTTTCGTGGTGCTCTTCGCATTGCCTACCGCTACTACTGGCGCTTTCCTGGCGCTGGCGCTCTCTATGAAGGAGCTGACCATCTTTGCTATGATCGGTCTGATCATGCTGATGGGTCTGGTAGCCAAGAACGGTATCCTGCTCGTGGACTTTACCAACCAGAGGAAAGCGGAAGGAGCCAGCCTGAAAGAGGCCCTGATAGATGCCGGAAGGGAGCGTTTCCGCCCTATCCTGATGACAACGATAGCGATGATATTCGGTATGATGCCTATCGCGCTGGCATCCGGTGATGGTGCCGAGGTAAAGAACGGTATGGCCTGGGTGATCATAGGCGGTCTGACCTCCTCGCTCCTCCTGACGCTTGTGCTGGTACCGTCTGTATATATGATCATAGAGAAGATACTGATACGTTTCAGGAAAAGAAAATATAAGAAGATGAGAAAAGAGATCGTGGAAAGACAACAGGAACAATTATATCATCAGCAATCTTAAATGAACGGCTGCCTCCGGGCGGCCGTTTTTTATTTCCGGGCTGCTGATTTTATGAGGTATGAGCTGTGATAACGGAGGCCTGCAGCATAAGGTTCAGGATAGTGGAAATAGCTCCCGGTACCGGGCAAATGCTGCGATGTGATCAGTGGCTGTGCCGGCTTGATGTATTGTAATGCAACAGCCCCTGTAAGAATATTACAGGGGCTGTTGCATAGCTGCAGGTATATTTTTATTGGTTTGTGGGTTGCTTCCTGCTGTTTTCAAGATAATAATACATCAGGTACAGCCACATCAGGCACAGGGGTATCAGGGGCAATACATTCCTGAAGACGACCACAGACGCATAGATGGAAAAGGCCGCGGTCATAAAAAAGTAAGCGCCGGTAAAAAAGTGTAAGCGGAAGGCCTCGTTCTTAAAGGAAAGCTCCCGGGACCTGTACATCCTGAACAGCAGGTAAAATGTTCCCGCAAAGCATCCCAGGATCAGCAGGCCGTATAAGATCCTGTAAGCCTGTACGATGGCATCATTCAGGCTGCGGTGCCTGATATTATCCTTTACGCTTGCATCCGGGAACCATTGTAAGGTGACGTCCGGGATGGCTGCGGTCTTGAAATTCCAGTCGGTAAAGGCTTCGGGAAGCGGATAGACAAAATTTTTGGTATTGTAGGTGATATAATGCCTGATAAACGTTCCGGGATTCTTTTTGATGAGTATATTGCCATATTCATTGTAAAGCTCCGAATACTGCACCCAGGCCTTAAAATAATGTGTTTTCGTGGTGCGTAATTTATATACCAGGAATATCTTCAGGGGGCTTTTAGGGTTCCATATGAAGGAAGCGCCTTCATACTTATTTTGAAGGATAGGCTGTAATGCAGCGGAATCCATCTGGTAATAAAAGGAATCAACGAACTTATGCAATTGTTTCAGGTCAGGGCTGTCGAACCACTCCGCTTCCGGCTGTATATGGGGATAGATATATAAGGCATTATTGGCCAGCTGCCATCCGGAAAAGCCTGAGAATACCCTGGAATCATAGAGCTCCTCATTGAGCCGCTGCTGCCCGATGTAAAAGGAAGCGAAAGAAAGCGCTATGGCAAGACAGCCGGCTATTCTCACCATCAGCTTCATCCTGTAGGAGAGCAGCAAGGCTATCACTATAAAGAATGGATAGTACAGCGAGTTGAACCTTACCGTAAAGGTGAAATACAGCAGGGGAAGCAGGAGCAGCAGGTAGATCCACCTGCCCGTGTTATGGATCCACAGCAGGAGCACGAATATGATTACCGTGAGCGCCGTGAATAAGCCATCGCTCAGAATGAAGTTGGCAATGAAAAAATTCATCAGGTTGAAGCAGATCAGCAGGTAGGTCAGCGTTTGGACCACCCGGTTCCGGACCGGGTAAAAATATGCCAGTGTGAAGTATAATAACAGGCTGCTGAATGTCATTATAAGGTACTGGAAGCCGATCAGCGTACCTTCCGGACCGCCCTTAAAGCCCATAAAGTTCAGGAAACCGGAATATCCCACAGGCCGGAACGCAACTTTATGATGCTGGTTGGCGGATACTATATAGCCGTGGGAATCGGAAATATATTCCCCGTTGGGAAACAGGCTCCTGAAAACAAAATAGAGGATGATATGGACTGTTATGGCGGCCGCTAACTTATATACGACCGGTTTTCGCAATAAAAAATTTAAAAACGGGAATTTCCCCTGGCGGGATTGACTGGCCATAAGTATTTATATAGGTTAGATACAGCTGTTTATTTTTTTTCGTGGTATTCCTGTTCGGTGTTCACATCCCAGATCTTCGCTTTGTTCTTATTGTTTTCCAGTATGCTCTCCACGGCATACATGGCGGTCAGCATGGAGTGATCGCTGTTATTATAGCGGTGCATGCCGTTCCGTCCTATGAAGTACACGTTATCCAGCCCGTTCAGCGATTCCTTCAGCTCATCAAACTTGTCATAGGTTCCGAAATAGGCAGGGTAGGCCTTTTCCATTCTCAGCACCGTGCTGTCTATGACGTCCTCTTTCCTGATGATCTCGATCCTGTCCAGCTCCTCAATGGCAAAAGCTTTGAGCTTTTCATCCTCCATATTCCACAGCTCATCGCCCTCGTTGCAGAAATATTCCATGCCTATCCATACGTGGTCCGGGTTGGCCACCATATAGGGTGACCAGTTATTAAAGATCTGCAGCCTGCCTACCTTCACATCCTTTTCCTGGATATAGATCCAGTTGTCCTTCACCATATTGTCATTGCCTTCCGGCAGCTGCCTATTATCCCTGATCCTTAATTTATGCAGCAGTAATCCTACTGTCAGGAAATCCCTGTACAGCAGGCCGGAGCCTATCTCGGTAATGGCGGCAGGCAACGGCGGTTCCAGCGATTCCACGAACTGCTTGATGGGCATCGTGCTGAAAAAATAATCGCAATCCAGGCTCCGGACCTCGCCGGTCCGGCTGTCGCGCACATCCACCCTGTGTACTTTATTGCCTTCCCTGTATATCTTAACGACCTCCTGGTGCAATTGTACCGGTTCCCCGGACCTTTCAGCTACTATCCGGGCCACCTCTTCCCATATCTGGCCGGGACCATACTTGGGATACAGGAAACGTTCGATCAGGCTGGTCTCCGTGCCTTTCTGGTTGATGTCCTTATCCTTTTTCTTCAGTGATTGCAGCGCGTGGATAACGGCCTTTTTGATATCCAGGCCCTTGATGCGCTGGGCGCCCCAGTCGGCGGATATCTTATTGCAGGCTATGCCCCATACTTTCTCCGTGTAGTCTTTGAAGAAGGTATTATACAGCTCTTTCCCGAACCTGTTGATCATGAAATCTTCCAGGGACTTTTCTTCCCTGATGGGAAACATCATGGCTTTCATATAAGAGAAGAATATCTTCATAGACCGCTTCAATCCCAGCCCTGATAAGGTCTGGATGGAAAGCGAAACGGGATAGGAGAAAAACTGCTTCAGGAAATAGATGCGTGACAGCCTGGACCTGACAAGCATTACCTTGTCCTTGTCCGCCCCGGTGGTGGGTAGCTGTGCCGGGGATATGGTCCTGTGCCTGTTCTGGTAGCTGATGGTAAACTCATTCTCCTCCCGGTTTTCCAGGGGCAGGATATTCATCCACCATGCCATGACCCTGTCGGATTTGGAAAAGAACCTGTGGCCCCCGATATCGATCCTGTTCCCTTTGTAATTGACCGTTTTGCTGATACCCCCGATATCGCCTGTCTTTTCAAGCACTATCGGGTGAATGTCCGTCTTTTCCAGTAATTCATACGCGGCTGTTAACCCTGCCGGGCCACCACCGCAGATGATCGCCATCTTTTTCTGAGATGCTGACATGTAATATTCTATTTCTATTAAAGTGTTAAGTTCTGTAAGCTGTTTGCGGGCACAGGATTGCCTGGATATTCCGCGATTTCATGATGTCCGGGTTATTTAAAAGTGATTAACAAATGTACGTGTTTTTGTTAATCGCAAATAATAATTCTGCTGCGGGATACTGTATATAAAAAATGTGCATATGGCAGGCTGCTACTGGCCAGGAAGCGCCTGAGGATTAAACATGTCATAACATAAAATCCCGTACTTCTTCGTACCTTTGCAGATTGAAACTGATTAATCACTGATATTTAATGAGATCTGTAGCATTCCATACCTTAGGATGTAAGCTGAACTATTCTGAGACCTCCACGCTCAGCAGGACCCTGGAAAACGAAGGTTTTGTAAAGAAGGATTTTGATGATGTAGCGGATGTTTATGTGATCAACACCTGCAGCGTAACGGAGAACGCGGATAAGGAATGCCGTCAGCTGGTAAGGAGGATACAGAAACGGGCGCCAGCTTCTTTCGTGGTCATTACAGGATGCTATGCACAACTGAAGCCCCGGGAGATAGCGGATATCGAAGGGGTCGACCTGGTCCTGGGCGCTGCGGAAAAGTTCAATATCGTAGAGCATATCAGCAACCTGACCAAAGGAGAGCCGGCAAAGGTGCACAGCTGCGAAATAGACGAGGTGGAAGGCTTTAATGCGTCCTACTCCCTGGCAGACCGTACCCGTACTTTCCTGAAGGTGCAGGACGGCTGTGACTATAACTGCTCTTTCTGCACCATCCCGATGGCGCGCGGGCACAGCCGCAGCGATACCATCGACGGCGTGCTGGAAAATATAGAGACCCTGCACGGAAAGGGTACCCGCGAGATCGTGCTTACCGGCATTAACCTGGGCGATTTCGGCAAGGGATTCAACGGGGGAAGGAAAAAAGAGGAGAACTTCTTCGACCTGGTGCAGGCGATTGAAGCCTCGTCCCCGGTAGAGCGTTTCCGTATCAGCTCTATCGAGCCGAATCTCCTGTCCAACGAGATCATCGACTTTGTGGCCTCCAGCCGGAAATTCATGCCGCACTTCCATATTCCCCTGCAAAGCGGCAGCAATGAGATTCTCGGGAAGATGCGGAGAAGGTACCGCAGGGAATTATACGCGGAAAGGGTGGCGCGCATCAAGGAACAGATGCCGCATTGCTGCATTGGCGTGGATGTGATTGTAGGCTTCCCGGGTGAGACCGATGAGCTGTTCCGGGAGACCTTTGATTTCCTGCATGGCCTGGATGTATCCTACTTCCACGTCTTTACCTATTCCGAAAGGGACAATACCCTGGCGGCGGAAATGGAGGACGTGGTACCGGTGCATGTCCGTAATGAAAGAAATAAAATACTCAGGAACCTGTCTTACCAGAAAAACCGTTTTTTTACCGCGCAGCATGAAGGCGCCGTACGAAAAGTGCTCTTTGAAAGCGTGAACAAAAACGGTATGATGGAAGGCTACAGCGACAATTATATAAAAGTAAAAGCTCCTTATAAAGCGGCTTGGGAGAACCAGGTAATAGACTGGATGCTTTAGGAAAGCGTTAAGACGAGTTTAGGTAAGATTTGTGAAGATTATAAAAATAAAAATGTATTTTACATCAAAATATCAGCCAGAAATTAGATGAGTATTCTCAGCCCTGCCATAAAAAGTATCCTGAAGCTCAGGCTCAGCGCTATTCAGAATTTTGTTCTCAATCCTATTGATACGCAGAAACAGGTATTTAATGACCTTATAGGATCAGGGCAGTACACGGTTTTCGGAAAGGAATATGACTTTGAGAATATCAATACTTTTAAGGACTTTGCCCGACAGGTACCTGTCAATGATTACGATACCCTTAAGCCGTATATAGACCGTATCATCCACGGAGAGCAGAATGTGCTGTGGAATGAAAACATTTCCTGGTTTGCCAAAAGCAGCGGTACCACCAGCGATAAAAGCAAGTTCATTCCCATAAGTCCCTCCACGCTCAAGGAAACACATTATAAATCGGGTCAGGATGTCCTGGCGCTATATCTTGCCAGGCACCCGCAGTCCCAGATCACTGCCGGCAAATGCCTGGCCATCGGGGGCAGCCACCAGATCAACCAGCTATCTGAAGAATCCTCCTTTGGTGATCTTTCCGCGGTATTAATGCAGAATATGCCTTTCATCGGGCAGATCATGAGGGCCCCGGAGCTGTCCATAGCCCTTATGGATGAGTGGGAAGCCAAGCTGGAAGCTATTACCAACAGCGTCATAGATGAGAATATCACCTATATGGCGGGCGTGCCCACCTGGTGCCTGGTATTGCTGAAGAAGATACTGGAAAAAACAGGCAGGCAGTCTATCCGTGAGGTCTGGCCCAATTTTGAGCTGTATATCCATGGCGGTGTGAGCTTCGCGCCTTACCGTGACCAGTTTGAAGAGATCATGAGCGCCCGGGATGTGGTATTTATGGAGACCTATAATGCTTCGGAAGGTTTCTTTGCCGCCCAGGACGACTGGGACAACGAAGGCATGCTGCTGTTCCTGAACCATGGCATTTATTATGAATTTATGCCTATCAGCGAGATAGGATCGGAGCAGCCCGTGACGCTGACGCTGAAAGAAGTGGAGCTGGGTGTCAACTACGCCCTCATCATAACCAGCAATGCCGGCTTATGGCGTTACCAGATAGGAGATACCGTGCAGTTCACCTCCCTGAGCCCGTTCCGTATCAAGGTAAGCGGCCGGGTCAAGAGCTTTATCAATGCCTTTGGAGAGGAAGTGATCGTGGACAACAGCGATAATGCCATTAAGGCCGCCTGCCAGAGAACGGGCGCCAGAGTGCTGGATTATACGGCTGCACCGGTTTACATGAGCCAGGGAGAGAACGGCGCGCACGAATGGCTTATCGAATTTGATCACCTGCCGGTCAGCAAGGAAATCTTTATAGCCGCATTGGATGAGGAGCTGAAAGCGATCAATTCCGACTACGAGGCTAAAAGGCATAAGGATATTGCCCTGCGTATGCCGCTTATACACCAGGTGCCCCGGGGCGGGTTCAGCGCCTGGCTGAAATCCAAAGGAAAGCTGGGCGGGCAGCATAAGGTGCCCAGGCTTAACAATGACAGGAAAGTTTTAGAAGAGATACTGCAGTTCTTACAAACGGCATTCAAACAAATATGATGACACAGATTATTCCATTGTCGGAAGGTACTTTTACAGTGGGTAGAGATAAATTGTTCAGCCCCTTCGATATCGCCAGCGAAGAGCTGAACGACAGGCCGACAGGTTCCCTGCTCGTAGAAGTGCAGCCCTTTGTCCTGGTGAATGATAAGGATATTATCCTGCTGGATACCGGGCTCGGGTTTAACCATCCTGACGGTGAGAACCATCTTATCGCCAACCTGGCCCGCCATAATATACTCCCCGAAGACGTGACCAAAATACTGCTA
The DNA here is from genome assembly GCA_037190225.1 of Edaphocola sp. Classification (GTDB taxonomy): domain Bacteria; phylum Bacteroidota; class Bacteroidia; order Chitinophagales; family Chitinophagaceae; genus MKSF01. Next base: position 254,500 of record JBBCJL010000001.1, read on the forward strand.
TCCCATCTGCATAAGGATCATGCGGGCGGGCTCAATACCGATGTCTTTTACAACGCGCAGGTATACATATACAGGAAAGAGCTGGAATTTGCATTTGAAAAGGGCATGCCTTCGTACTTTCCCCGGGAGCTGGAGAAGTTATCCTGGGCGGATAACGTGGTTTTCCTGGAAGGGGAGCAGGGTGTCATAGACGGTTATATTCATTATTTCCATACCGGCGGCCACAGCCCTGAGCATATTGTATTCGTGATAGATGACGGGGAAGGGCAGATCTTCTTTGGCGGAGACGAAGCGCCCCAGTACAAGCAGATGATCATCAAGTACGTGGCCAAATACGACTTTGACGGTAAAAAGGCCATGCAGTTGCGGGAGCAATGGGCGGAGGAAGGCCGTGAAAAAGGATGGCGCTTTTTATTCTACCACGATATCCAGACTCCCGTAGCAAAGCTGTCATAACAGAAAGCAGTCCTTCATAATTTGCTATATTGGAATCAGGCACAGAGCGGGCTTCACGTTAACGTGAAGCCCGCTCTGCTGGAATGTAAGTTAAAATATCCGCTCTGTGAGCCAGGGAACGCTTCCGCCGCCAGAGGATATTATAGCAGGCCTGGTCATTCCGAACGGATGTGAGGAATCTCTGTCCTACTTGGTGTCTGCTCCCTGCAGTCCCCATATGATGACCTTATTGCTTACCTGTAGATAGTCAGTTAAATTAAAGCCTGGTGATCTTTGCTACCATACTGCCGCTGTCATCGCTGATATGGATATAATACAGGCCGCAGGGGAAATCTTCCATAGGGATACGGGTCGTATTACGGTTGTGCCCGCTGTGGTAAACGGTCTGTCCCAGCGTATTGAAGACCTGTATGTGGTAAGGCACAGCGGAAGTGCGCCGGATAGTGATATGTGACTGTACCGGGTTGGGGTACATATCAAATTCGCTCTGCAGCCGGCTATGCTTCCCGGTGATGGATGTTGGCCTGGGCAGTCCTGTGCTGACCAGTGTGGAATCCTGCCATAAGGTGATCCTGGAAGGGAAGTGCAGGGCGGTATCTACCCTTTTGATCTGTCCCATGGTAAACATCTTATAGCAGCCGGAATTGTAATCCATATAATTCTCCGCATTGATGAGGTCGCCATAACAATTCTGGGGAAGATTAGCGATCTCTGACGGATGGCATCCCTGGGCGCTGGTGCAGGGCGGTGTATCTTCCACTTCGTCATTAGGCTGTGTGCAGCCGTTTTCAAAGGTATGGATCAGGTTGAAAAAATGACCAAATTCATGGGTCAGAACGGAGGCGAACTCGGGGTCGGTATTGGTATGCAGGTAAGCGCCGTTATAGACGATGCGGGCCAGTTGATTGCCGGACATATAGCTGCTGGGATAATAGGCTACGCCGGAATTGAAGGTGGTGCCGTTCCCGAATATATCGTGCTGTACATATACATTCACATAGCGGTAGTTATCCCAGGCGTCTGCCTGTATAAGTGCATCGTAACCGCTGCCGTTGGCAAAGCCTGAGGCTTCAGGATAATAATTGATGCCGGTAGTGGGCTTTCCTTCCGGGTCCAGCCGCGCCAGGAAAAAGCTGATATTCTTAACGCCGCGCAGCGGCTTGGACTGGTCATGCACTGTATGGAAATCGTCATTGCGCCCCTGGAAATCCTCGTTCAGCTTGTCAATGGCGCCACGTATCAGCGCATCATCCACGGTCTTTCCGCCCTGTGTGGTACCGTACACGTGGAATACTACCGCGATGTGGTAAGTGTCCGGTTCCGAAGTGGCGGCAGTAGGCCTGCTCTTCAGGTCCCGGGTGGCGGATTGCCGGGATGTCAGGTCCTTTGCAGCTGCCTCCGGGTGCAATGTATAGAATTGCTGCATCACCTCCGGGGTCCTGCATGATGCGGGGTGCTGCTCCTGTGCCCGGAGCGGGGATAGATAGCAGAGGATACCGGTCAGCAGGGATATCAGGCGATAAATGTTCATAATATGATGGCGCTTTTATTGTGTTATGAAGATTTATAAAAATAGGAAATTTTTCGCTTATCTAAGTTATTGAAATTCAAATTTCCGGTGCGCCGCCGCCCTGGCAGCATTTCCTCTTGCGGCATGACGGGAACCCTCCGGTAAAGGCGGCGGGTGCTCCCGGCAACCGGCGGGGATTACTGCACATCCTCTACTTCCGGCCTGGAAAGCCTGGGAGCTATATAGTAAAAGGCCACACTGCAGATGAACAGCAGGACGGCAGTGCCTGTCCATAGCCGGCTGAAGCCCAGCAGGGCGGCCATACGGGTACTTAAAACGGGCGCTATGATAAAGGCGAGCGCATATGCCATACCGTTGACACCCATATAGGCGCCTTTGTTCCGGCCGCCTGCACGCCGTGCCGTGAGGGTGGCGACAAAAGGCATGACCAGTATCTCGCCGAGGCTCAGCAGCCCCATGGATATAAAGAGCACCAGGAATCCCGGCTCAAATCCCAGCAGGAAATAGGACAGCGCGCAGAGCAGTGTGCCGGCAAACAGGGAAAAGGCGGTCGTAAAACGTTTTTCTGCCGTATGCACCAGCAGCATTTCAAAGATCACCACTACGAAGCCGTTGGTCCCCATCAGCAAGCCGATGGTCATCTGGCTCAGCCCCAGGGTATTTTTGTAGAACAGGGGCAGGCTGCTCATCAGCTGGAAAAAGCATACGGCAAATGCGGTGCAGATGCCGCAGAAAAGGAGAAAGGTAAGATCCCTGTAAGGAGACTGCTCTTTGGCCATAGGCAGGTCTGCCGCCTTCCGGTCCCTGCTGGCCCGGTACTGACGGAGGCGGAACAGCTTTTGCCGGCGGTTAAAGCAATAGATATATACCAGTCCCGCCGCCAGCGCTGCCAGCGCGTTGGTATAGAACAGGAAGCTGTACGAAACGGTCGCCATCATCCCGCCGAGGGCAGGACCTAAGGAGAAGCCCAGGTTCACCGCCATCCTGTTAAGGGAAAAGGCCCGTGTCAGGTTGCGGGGATTGGCATACTTCGCTATGGCCACCGAGTTGGCGGGGCGGAACATCTCACTGACAATGCTTTGCGCCAGTACCATGATGCCCAGGGCCAGGGGGGTGGAGAACAGCGGGTACAGGCAGAATAAGGGCACGCTTATCAGCAGGCTGCTGCATTGTACATAGTATTCTCCCAGCTTATCGGTCAGGTAGCCGCCCAGCCATGAGCCGATAACGGAACCGATGCCGAAACAGCTCAATACCAGTCCGGAAGCCTCCAGGCTGAAATGCAGCCGGTCCGTCATATAAACGCCCAGGAAAGGGAGCACCATGGAGCCCGTACGGTTGATGAGCATCACAATGGAGAGCATCCAGGATTCCAGGGACAGGTCTTTAAAAGAGGCTGTATATATTCCGAGCAGCTTTTTCATATGGAAGAGGAGAAGGCAAAGGTAGGTTTTTCCGGGAGCATTGCTGTATAACGGCCTGCTAAATCATCAGGGGCTGCCGGCGGTGGAAAAAAGTGTAGGATTAGCGGCCTGTTTATGAGGAGAATTGGCTGTTTTTTAGTATCTTCGCTTACTATAATTTTACTGAATTCATGGACGATAACAACTTAGAAAACCTGCCGGAAGATGCAGGCGTTCCCCGTGATAGAATTGTTCCTATCAATATAGAAGAAGAAATGAAGGCCGCCTATATAGACTATTCCATGTCTGTAATTGTAGGCCGGGCGCTTCCGGATGTGAGAGACGGCCTGAAGCCGGTTCACAGGAGGATCTTATTTGCTATGAACGAGCTGGGAATGACCCATAACAAGCCTTATAAGAAGTCTGCCCGTGTGGTAGGGGAAGTATTGGGTAAATACCACCCGCATGGCGACTCTTCCGTGTACGAGGCGATGGTACGTATGGCCCAGCCCTGGAGCATGCGCTATATGATAGTGGACGGCCAGGGTAACTTCGGGTCCCAGGACGGTGACTCGCAGGCGGCTATGCGTTATACGGAAGCCCGTCTTCAGCGGTACGCGGAATCCATGCTGGAAGATATTGATAAGGAAACGGTAGATTTCCAGCTGAACTTTGACGATACCCTGCAGGAGCCGACCGTTCTGCCGACCAGGGTACCGCAGCTGCTGGTGAACGGGTCCAGCGGTATTGCCGTTGGTATGGCTACCAATATGCTGCCGCACAATTTAAATGAAGTGATAGACGGCTGTGTAGCCTATATTGATAATAAGGAGATCACCATAGATGAGCTGATGCGGTTCATCAAGGCGCCCGATTTCCCAACGGGTGGTATCATCTACGGTATTGACGGTGTGAAAACGGCCTTTCATACAGGCAGGGGCCGCGTGGTGGTACGTGGTAAAGTAATGGTGGAAATGACCAGATCCGGAAGGGAGCAGATCGTGATCACGGATGTGCCTTACCAGGTGAGCCGTGACGCCCTTACGGAAAAGATCGGCAACCTTGTCAATAATAAGGTGATCGAAGGGATCTCCAATGTGGCCAATGAATCGAACAAGGACGGTACCCGTATTGTCGTAGAGCTGAAAAAGGATGCGGTTGCCCAGGTGGTGATCAATCTGTTATATAAATACAGCGAATTACAGACCTCTTTCGGTATCAACAACGTGGCGCTTGTAAAAGGGCGGCCCCGTACCCTGAACCTGAAGGACCTGATCAGTGAGTTCATTGATTTCCGCCATGAAGTGGTGGTCAGGAGAACGGAATTTGAACTGCGTAAAGCGAAAGAAAGGGCGCATATCCTGGAAGGATATATGAAGGTGATAGGCACGCAGGATGACCTGGACAGGGCTATCAGGATCATACGGGAAAGCGAGACCCCCGACCTGGCTCGTGAAGGCCTGATAGCGGCTTTCGGGCTGACGGAGATACAGGCGCGTGCTATCCTGGAGCTGCGTTTAAGAACACTTACAGGACTGGAGATAGATAAGATCAGGAGCGAATATGAAGCATTGCTGAATACGATCCGGCACCTGGAAGCGATCCTGGGCAGCGAGGAAATGCGCTTTGATATCATTAAGACGGAATTGCTGGAGGTAAAGCAGAAATTCGGCGATGAAAGAAAATCAGAAATAGATTATTCCGCCAGTGAAATGGACTTCCTGGATATGATCGCAGAAGAGGATGTGGTGATCACCGTATCGCACCTGGGATATATCAAGCGGACGTCTGTAGCGGAATACAGGGCGCAGCGCCGTGGCGGCAGAGGCGCAATGGGCGGTAAGACAAGAGAGGAGGACTATATAGAGCACCTCTTCGTTGCTTCCACGCATGACACCCTCCTTATCTTTACCGAAAAAGGCAGGTGCTACTGGCTGAGCGTATTCAAGATACCGGAAACCGATAAGAATGCCAAAGGAAGGGCTATCCAGAACCTGATACAATTACCGGGTGATGATAAGATCCGTACTATACTGAACGTGTCCCAGGCCAATATGAAGGAGCCGGAGAACAAGTTCATTCTGCTATGTACCAGGGAAGGCATCATTAAGAAGACACCGCTGGCGGACTTCAGCCGTCCACGTTCCAGCGGGGTGAACGCGATCACTATCCGCGAGGAGGATCAGCTGCTGGAAGTGGCTATGACGGATGGCGACAGCATCATTATGATGGCTGTACGTTCCGGAAGGGCCATATCCTTCCCTGAAGATAAGGTACGTCCGACAGGCCGTGGCGCCATAGGCGTGTACGGCATTGAGCTGAACCCGGCGAATGATGCCGTTGTAGGGATGGTGGCCTTATCCAGGACGGAAAATGAAAAGCAGATACTGGTTGTTTCCGAAAAAGGACTGGGTAAGCGTACGCCTTTCCTGGAGCCGCTGGACGAAACTGCCTCTGAGGAAGATAAAGCCAAAGCGGTGACCCTGAAGAATGATGAGAGCGGTCAGCTGTACCAGCTGGCGTACCGTATCACCGGAAGGGGTGGTAAGGGTGTTAAGACCATTAATATAACTGAAAAGACAGGAGCGCTGGTAGGACTGCTCGCGGTGAAGCTTTCCGATGACCTGATGATCACCTGCAAGTCCGGCATTACCATACGGATGAGCGTGGAAGCCATCCGGGAAGCAGGCAGGGCTACACAGGGCGTGAAGCTGATCAATATTGATGAAAGCGACCAGATCGCCGCGATAGCCAGGATCGAAGAGCAGGATGTGGAAGAGGAACTGGCTGCTGCTGCTGATACGGAAGCGACTGCGACAGACCAGGATGAGAACAGCGCGGAAGCAGCTTCAGATACAGAAGAAGCATAAAGTTGTTGTTTGAATATAAATCAAAATGGCGGGCATACATATGTCCGCCATTTTGATGGAACAGGCTATAAAACAGTCTGTCAGCAGTACCGGAGCACTTTACTTCCGGCAAGAATAAAAGAGCCGGCCACACTGGCCGGCTCTTTTGATTATGAACTCTGCTATAAAAAAACTATTAGAATTTCAGGCTGACATTGACAAAATAGTTAGCGCCAAAGCCGTAGAAATATTTGGTGCCGAAGCGTTCAGGATTCCGGCCGGCCTGGTCGAAGCGCAGCTGTTCAAAGCCACCGGTCATCACATTCCTGTTATTCAGGACGTTGTTGACACCCAGGTTGACATACAGGTAAGTGCCGTATTTGAATAGCTTGCTGTTCCATTTGTTCAGTGCAAACGATTTACCCAGGTACACGTCCACTGTAAAGGCGGAGGGCAGCTTTTCCTGGTCCAGGATAGCGTGGTATCTTTCGCTTCCCGTTTCGATACCGTCCACCGCATCAATGGTCCTTCTGCTCGGGTTGATGCTCACATAGCTCCGGTCCACGTAGTTGAAATTGACGTTCGCATACCAGAATTTCCGGGAACGGTAGTTCAGTCCCAGCGTAGTAGCGGTCTGAGGACCTACAGCCAGGTAATAATCCTTGATATAGGCTATACTGGTCTCTATCGCCGTATTGGTGTCGTTGTCCCTTACAATAGAAACATTGGGCCTGCTGTTGTAAAATGCCTGCATAAAGGTTCCTACCAGGGTGGCGGAGAATTCCGGGGTCAGCTTCGCCTGGAGGGCAAATTCCGTACCCCACATCCTCATATCCACGTTTTGCATAACGTAGTTTACGAATGTCCTGTAATCTTCGTGGTAAAAGCGTTTGATATCCGTAGTATTCTCTATGTCCGTGGCATAAGCGCTCAGGCGGGCGTTAATGAAAGGTGCCCTTACCAGGTAGCCGCCTTCCACAGATCTTATCTTTTCAAGATTGATCTGGTCCACTACCAGGTTACGCGTACGGGGAGAGATGAAGGTATTGTCAAAGGTAGGCGCTTCTGTTCCGATCATACCGCTGGCATAGAGGTAATTACGGCCGTCTATTTTGTAGGTGATACCGGCTTTGGCATGGTAGGTAGCGAATTTCAGCACATCGGATGCGCCCAATGAGTTGTTCAGGAACAGCCCGTTCTGGTACAGGCCCTGCCGCTGGAAGGATTCAAAACCGCCGCGCGCCGTTACAAAACCGTCTATCTTGTTGTATTTAAAGGTGGTCTGCGCCCAGAGCTGCCCTTTGCTGAACATATTGTTGTAGTTATAATTATACTTATCGCCTTCCCTTACTATCTTGTTAGGCTCCAGCACATTGTTCTGGTTATAGATGGAGTTGCCGATATAGGTGCGTTCAGCGAACTGGTTCAGGTTGACATAATAGTCGCCGCCCAGCAGGTCCTTCACCTCCCTGTAATTCTCTGTAACCTGGAACTGTGCCTGGAAGCCGCCTGTGACGTTGATATGGTCGTTCACCTTTTTCTTCACGTTCAGGAAGGCGCTGTATTTATTATACATCTCCACATCATCACCTATGATATAAACGGAGCGGCTGCCTGTCACACCGTTGATGGTGCGTTTGTTCATCCTGTTGGCTTCATATATCCTTTCCCAGTCCACCTGGAGCTTGTCGGGATTTTCCGCGAAGAACTGCCTGCGTTCCGCAGCCATTTCTTCGCTGGCGCCTGCGGGGTCATACATGTAAAAGCTGGGCAGGTTCCTGTAATAATCCGGGCGGGGATCCATGGCGTTATACCAGTCTAAGGCGGAGTTCTTATTCCACCCGGTCTGGTAGGCCACGCCGAAGTTATAGATCGTGCTATTGTTGGGAGTATATTCCCAGTTAAGAATGGTCACCGGCTGGAAGGAGTTATTGACCCGGGCGTTCCTTTTCTCCCCGTTGAGCCAGCCCCAGTTGGGATTGTAGTAATTATCCCCGGCTAGGTCCATAGCTTCCTGGAGCGCGCCCATGGCCTTGCCTCTTTCCGTAGGCGAGCCGAAGGTGGTGAGGTGCAAGGCATGCTTGTCACTGAGCTTTTTGGATATGCCCAGGTAATAGCCGTACCCGTCATAGTAGGTGCCGGGTATATAGCCTTCCTGTGCCCATCTCCTGGATACGGAGGCGCTCAGGGCCCACCCGTTGCTGAGCATGCCGGTATTGTGGGTCACCATCATACGGTTATTGTAATTCCTGTTGGTCCGGGAATAGGTGATACGTGTCTGCGGCTGCAGGTTGGCGGCATGGACATTGTAGGCTGTGGCGCCCTGCAATCCCCCGAAGCCTTCTTCCACGGGCTGCAGGCCGAAGGAGACCGACTGGTTCCTGAAAATGTCATTCAGACCGCCCCATAAGCCCCAGTAAGCGCTTCCCTGCTCGATATCGTTCATCACAAGACCATTCACATATACTTCCAGCTGGTTCCTGTTATAGCCCCGAAGCTGGTACCTGAAGTTCCCGAAGGTATAGGCTGCCGCCTGGAGGTACGGATCGCGTGCGGCTGTCAGCACGCCGGATATGCTCTGGTCGGAGATACCATCGTCTTCATTACTGGTCTCATTTTCCTCGAGGGCTACCGTAGGCAGCTGGTTGGAGCCGTAGTTAACGGTTTCTTCTCCCAGGCCGGCATTCAGGACTCCCAGGTCCACCAATTCCTTATCTACCTGTATCTGGGTAATAAAGGGATTGTTGATGCTGCTTCCGATCCTGAGGTCATGCGAACCGTAAGGAACGTTGCTGAGGTTGAACTCTCCGTTCGCGTCCGTGAATACCAGGATCTTAAGCTGCGGAAGCGCAACTTCCGTATTGGCAGCAGGGAGGTTGTTCCTGCTGTTGATGACCTTACCTTTTACTATTGCGCTTTGTGCAAAAGCACCGGTTGCAATGAGCGAAGAGGCTATTACTAATGAAGCAGTAATAAATTTTGACATTGTATCTGAATATGATTTTACGCTGCAAAGTTACTCTTTAAACAAAAAAAATGACCATATGAATATTATTTATTCGTTATTTTTGGCTTTTTACAGGCCTGTTATGATATTAGGGAATTTACTGCCACCAAAGGCGGGAGCCAGAGAGATCCGTATCTTTTTCCTGTATTTTATTGTATTTGCGGCAATTGCGCTGGCGCTGGGATGGCCCCGTCCCAACAGGGATGATATGATCTTTATAGGCACCCCGATACATTATCTTGCCGGCGGTAAGTTTGAAAATCCTTATTGCTCCTACTTTTTAGAGCAGCTGGGTACTGTCAGGCACCTGTATTACGTTCCGGGTCATGCTATCCTTTTAACGGGCTGGTTGCAGCTATGGGGTGTGAGCGCCGCATCTTTTGTGGCCTTTACTGTTTTTTCCTGGTGGATAGGGGGCCTGTCGCTTTTCCTTATACTGACACGCTACGTACGATGGACTACCTGGCCGGCCCTTATAGCTGTCACGCACTACCTGTTTGTGATGTCCACGCTGGGGCTCCGGCCCGACAGCGCGGGATGGGGCTGTATGCTGGGAGGCATCTGCCTGCTACTGGGTAAAAGCCGGAGATGGCAGATCGCAGGCTATGTCCTTACAGTGGCCAGTGTGCTGATCGCTCCCGTTTGTTTTGCGGTGGTCATCCCGGTATATACATACCTGCTGATAAAGGACCGTAGAAGGCTGAAAGCGCTGCTGCTGACCTGCACCGTGGCTTCGGCGCTGCTGGCAGGACTGGCAGGCTTTTTTATAGACTTTGATTACGCGGAGTTTTACAGGGTGTTTACCAAGCATATAGAAGTGGCCCGGTTCCGGGGCTATACGCGTACGGATTACCTGGTGCAGTTCTTTACGACCAATATGTATGCCGTGCTGCGGCTGCCTTTCTATGCCCTGGCTTTGCTGCTGTTGCTGTACGGCTGCTACAGGCGTAATGTGTTTATGGCCGTGCTGCTTGCGGTGGCCTTGCTGTCTTACTGGATGTACCCGCCCTATGCGCTGGAAAACGTCCACCTGATCATTGCACTGGTCACTCTCCTGTATAGCCTGAGGTTTACGGGTCGCCTGCTGCACAGGAACCTGAACAGGGTACTGGCAGTCCTGCTCCTGGCCGCTATGAACCCGGTCTTTCTTATAACGAATATATTCCAGGTCAATGAGGTGTCCCTGCCTCCTGCACCGGAGCGGGCCTTTACTGCTGCCTATGTCTGCGGAGATGCCTTTGCAGCCAGGTATCTTTTCGATTACAGGCTGCCTTCCAATTTCAAATCGCTGGATTTTTACAGGTATGACTTCGCGCCGGAGGGTTTCTACGAGCAACGCCCGGATGAGGTCTGGATATTCGGTGCCATTTATCCTTACAGGATGAATGACAACCGGGAGTATGATATTCCCGTAGTGAAGATCGGTAACATACCTTTCCGGTCCATCGTACTATATCCGAATCATTTATATATCAGGGAGCCCTGATTAACCGGCACGGTATTTTTCCGATAGCTTACTGAGAAGCTTTCTGATAGCGCTGAGGTTGAGTACCGCATAGCAGCAAGCAGCGAGCAGCAGCCCTGCGGGTATCTGTACGAGGAAGTGGAGGGAAGTGGCGCTCAGGGCATAAAATATGATCCCGGACGCTGTGCCCAGCAGCAGCAGCCGGGCGAGCGTGCCGCCATCCAGCAGTTGCAGGCCGCTGAACTTATTGCAGTAGAGCAGGCAGGTAATGCTGAATACCGCGATCGTGAGCGGGTGTACCACCGCAGTAGCCGTAACGCCGTACAAAGGAATACCAATAGCATTGCCGGCAATGCTGATGACAATGGCCGCCATGGCTATGCCTGTCAGTGTCCTGATCCGGTTCAGCGCCGTGAGGTAGGTGCTGTAAATATACATCAGGCAGTAAAAGGGATAGGCCAGTATCAGCAGGCTGAGGTGGAGGCCTGAAGGTATCTCCTTGCCGGTATAGATCAGAGCCAGTATATCCCGGGAATAGATGACACAGACCACGGTGGCGATGACTGCGAACGGCAGCAGGGTACGGTTGCAGAGGCTGCTGATGTTCCGGATCGTTGTGCTGTCCCGGAGATACCTGCTGAAAAAGGACAGCAGCATACCGCCTATGAGGACGCCCGACATATTATTGGCAACGTCCAGCAGGCGGAAAGCTTCCGCAAACTCACCGGCAGCGGTGCTGCCCGCCATCAGCTCCAGCAGCACCATGTCTGCACGCATAAAGACAGCCATCGTAAATACCAGGATGGAGTAGGGTATGCTTTGCCGGATAATACCTGCTATTTTACTGTACCGGATATGTCCCCAGGATACCTGGAAATGCTGCAGGAGCACGATATATCCGATAAGTCCCGTGACTCCTAATGTGAGCGCCTGGACCTTCGCATACAGGAAGATGTCAAATGCTGTGCGGGTGAGCGGGAAGTACAGCAGGCCACCGCAGACCACGATAAGCAGTGTCCTGTCCAGCACGGAAAGCAGGCTGTCGGTCTTGTATAGCTGTCGGGCGGCGATGTTGCTCCGGATGAAGAGGTAAAAGGAATTAAATACCTGTATCAGGGCTATCCAGGCCAGTAATTGCAGGGCTGTAATGCTGTAATCCAGCAGGAGCCCTACGAGCATCAGCACCCCGAAATACACAACGCTGAACACTGCCTTGGTGGCCATAATATTGGGGAATAGCCTGGTGAACGTATTATGGGCCTGTGCCACCACCCGGTTGTTATAATTCTGCAGTCCCAGGTCCAGCAGGATATTGAAGATAAGCCCTATATTCAGCAGCGCCATATAGGAGCCATAGATCTCATTGCCTAAAAGCACCTGTACCTTTGCATCGATCCCGAGTATCCATACCGGCTTGATGAGCAGGTTGACCAGTATCAGGAACAGTATATTCTTGGCAAAGTATTGACGCATAGATGCTTGAAAGGAACGTTTGGTTCAATAAGCAAATGTATATAAAAGAAATGAGGCTTGCCACATTAAAGCGGCAAGCCTCATTGGTATGGTGGCTGTCAGCAATCTATTGTTGCGGCAGGATAATGAATGTATAAGGATTGGCTGCCTTATGCTTACCTTTGGAGGTGGTGACTTCCAGGTCGTTAAAGACTATTTTACCACCGGCTTTCATGATATTTTTCAGATAATCGTGGTGTTTAGGATCCAGGAACATTTTCAGGTTAGGATATTGGATAATATCACCTTGCTCGGGTATGACATATACTACAACGGTCAGGTTTTTAGGATTCTTAAGTGTTTCCAGCATCACACCGGTAGGCTCCACGAGCTGGACTTCCTTTATGGCAGGTGTATGCGCCAGGAAATCACTGATGGTATATTGCTCTTTATCGTAATCCAGTATCACCAATGTCTGGGCATTGGGAGACGGCTTGGGTGCCTGCGCGTGTAAATTGGTAGCTGCAGCGCTTAAAACAATACTGATGAATAATATTATTTTTCTCATTTTGCGTGATTTTAATATAAAGTTATTGTTTTTTAATTGAAAATTTAAATTTACCAGAGAATTATATATCAAAACGCGATCATCTGTACCACATAATGAAGCAGCGTGCCGGTTTTCTCTTTTTATATAGACCCCTGTTTCTCTAAAAAGGATTGGTAAGTATTAAAAAAAATCCGATGCAGGGTAGCCGGGTTAGAGAGCTGCCAGGCTTAATCATAAAGACCGCCTTATGGCGGTCTTTATGATTAATTATTGAATGGTCTGCTGGATCTTTTGCTCCAGGAAGGAACGTAGCTTGTCCAGCTTTACTTTTTGAGTGACATCAAAGGCGAAGGCATTGACCATCAGCTTCCTGGCGCTTGCCATACCCAGGCCGCGGCTCCGGAGATAGAACATCGCCTCTTCGCTCAACTGCCCGATAGTGGTACCATGGCTACACTTTACATCATCCGCATAGATCTCCAGCTGCGGCTTGGCATTGACAGTAGCGTCATTGCTGTACAGCATATTGTTGGATTGCTGGAAAGCATTGGTTTTCTGCGCGTCCTGGTACACTTTGATCTTGCCGTTGAAGACGCCGCGGGATTTGTCCAGCAGTACGCCTTTATACAGCTGGTTGCTTTCCCCGTTAGGGAATTTATGATGCACTTCCGTATGGTTGTCCACCAGCTGGGTACCTGCTGTCAGGTATAAGCCGTACAGGTGGCTTTCCAGGTTAGCCTCATTGAGATGGATCGTGAGATTGTTACGCACGATATCCGGTCCCGGAAAGGTGAATGTGTAATTGTTATAGGTGCTGCTGGTCTGCTGCGTGGCTTCCGTACGCTGTATGATGCGCAGTCCGCTCTGCCCGGTCTGGATATCATAATGATGGCAGTGCGCATTTCTGGCAACCGCTACTTCCGTTACCTTATTGACCAGCACAGCCTGGCCGGACGTATGGTCGATGATGCTCTCCACCAGGGTCAGCTCCGCGTTTTCATTGACCACCACCAGGTTGCGTGGCAGCACCATGCTTGATCTGTCGGCAGTGTACACATTGAAAATATATACAGGCTGCTCTATGACCTTTCCTGCAGGTACTTCTATGAACAGGCCGTTGGCATAGAGGGCCGTATTTAAGGCTACATAGCTGTTGGCGGCATCGGCAGTATCCGCTATGGCAGCAAAGTATTCCATAACGGCAGGCGCATCCATATTGTCATTCAGGCTGCCGATCGTGATATCCCGGGCATCATCGGGCAGCACCGATAATTCCGGGCTGAAATGCCCGTTGATGAGCATGATCCTGTATGCCTTTTCTATATTGTCCTCTTTGATAGCTTCCAGCTGACGCTCTACTGCGTGGTAAATATCATCTATTTCCCGGGTAGACAGCATGGTTGCCAGGCCGCTCAGCAAATAATCATCTTTCAGGAAAGAGGTCATATTGGTGAAGCGCCATTCCTCATTTTTCGTTGAAGGAAAGCCGTGCTGCCTGAACAGGTCAAACGCCGCTTTCCGGATATCTTTGATGTATTGTTTATCTGTCTGGTATAGTGCTACATCTTCGCTGGAAGCGAATCGTTCAAACAAGGGTGTTTCCAGCTGTTTTTTTGAAGCCATTTTTATAATTTCTTATTTAATTATTTTAATTGTTGCGCTCTCAGTCGCTCCGGGTATTCTCTTTTATCACACCGAACATATGTGAGGCGTCTCCTATGTGTTTTGCAGCTTCCTCCTGTTGTCGGAATGACCAAAGCACTCACATATCAAACCCGATTCCTATACCCGTTCCAGTTCATAATCCTCATTTGTCATACGAACGTATGTGAGGTATCTCCTGCTGTTTTTAGCTTTTTAGCCAGTCGTAGCCTTTTTCCTCCAGCTCCAGTGCCAGTGTCTTATCACCACTTTTTACGATCTTACCGTCCGCCAGCACATGCACATAATCCGGAACAATGTAATCCAGCAGGCGCTGGTAGTGGGTAATGATGATAAAGGCATTGTCCCCGTTCCGCAGGTTGTTCACACCACGGGATACGATACGCAGGGCGTCAATATCCAGGCCGGAATCGGTCTCATCCAGGATGATCAGCTTCGGCTCCAGCATAGCCAGCTGGAATATCTCATTGCGTTTTTTCTCCCCACCGGAAAAGCCTTCATTTAAAGAGCGGTTCACCAGCCTGGCATCAAATTCCACCAGCTCCTGCTTTTCCCTGGACAGCCTCATGAACTCTTTGGCGGTCAAAGGCTCCTGGCCCCTGTATTCCCTGATCTCGTTCATAGCTGTTTTCAGGAAGTTGACATTGCTTACGCCCGGAATTTCCACGGGATACTGGAAAGCTAAGAAAACGCCTTCCCTTGCGCGGTCTTCCGGGGATAATTCCAATAAGTCTTTACCGTCCAGGATCACTTCACCTGCTGTAACTTCATAATTGGGACGCCCGGACAGAACGGAGGCGAGGGAGCTTTTGCCTGCACCATTGGGCCCCATGATGGCATGTACTTCACCTGCCTTTACTTCCAGGTTCAGGCCTTTTAATATCTCTTTTTCTTCTACACCGGCGTGTAAATTCTTAATGGATAACACTGTATATTGTTTTTTCTGATTGTTGAGTAATAAGTGACATTTCAATAAAAGGATACTATCCCACACTGCCTTCCAGCGAGATGGCCAGCAGCTTCTGCGCTTCCACAGCGAATTCCATAGGCAGCTTGTTCAGCACTTCCTTGGCAAAGCCGTTAACGATCATTTCCACTGCTTTTTCCGTATCAATACCCCTGGCATTCAGGTAGAAGATCTGGTCTTCTCCTATCTTGGAAGTAGTGGCTTCATGCTCCAGGGTAGCCGTATTGTTCTTGGATTCTATGTAAGGGAAAGTGTGAGCGCCGCAGCGGTCGCCTATCAGCATGGAATCGCACTGGGTGAAGTTCCGTGCATTATCGGCATTCTTGCCCATAGTGACCAGTCCGCGGTAGGTGTTCTGGCCGTTGCCTGCGCTGATACCTTTGGAAATGATACGGGAACGGGTATTTTTCCCGATGTGCATCATTTTGGTGCCCGTATCTGCGATCTGCTTGCCCTTGGTTACGGCAACGGAGTAAAATTCACCGTAGGAGTTATCACCCTGCAGGATCACGGAAGGGTATTTCCATGTAATGGCCGATCCTGTTTCCACCTGGGTCCAGGAGATCACGGAGTTCTTCCCTTTACAGATACCACGCTTGGTCACAAAGTTGAAGATACCGCCTTTGCCGTTCTCATCACCGGGATACCAGTTCTGAACGGTAGAGTATTTTACTTCGGCATTGTCCATCGCCACGATCTCCACGATGGCGGCGTGCAGCTGGTTCTCATCGCGCATAGGAGCGGTACAGCCTTCCAGGTAGCTTACATAAGCGTCATCTTCACAGACGATCAGCGTTCTTTCAAACTGTCCGGTGTTTTGCGCGTTGATACGGAAATAGGTAGACAATTCCATCGGGCAGCGTACACCTTTGGGAATGTACACAAAGGAACCGTCCGAGAAGACGGCGGAGTTCAGCGCGGCAAAGATATTATCTGATACCGGCACTACGGAACCCAGGTATTTGCGTACCAGCTCGGGATGGTCCTGTATCGCTTCCGAGATGGAGCAGAAGATAACGCCCAGCTTGTTCAGCTCCTCCTTGAAGGTAGTGGCTACGGAGATGCTGTCAAAGACCGCATCCACGGCCACGCCTGCCAGCGCTTTCTGCTCATTCAGGGGAATGCCCAGCTTTTCGAAGGTTTTCAGAAGCTCGGGATCCACTTCATCAAGGCTGTTATATTTTACTTTATTTTTGGGTGCTGCATAATATGATATCGCCTGGAAATCAATCTCAGGCATTTCAAAATATTGCCAGTCGGGCATTTCCATCTTCCTGAAGGTCTCAAGGGCCTTCAGCCGCCATTCCAGCAACCATACAGGTTCATTTTTCTTATCGGATAAGAATCTGATCGTATCTTCATTCAGGCCCGGAGGCAGAATATCCATTTCAATATCTGTGACAAAACCGTGTTCGTACTCCTTCGATGCCAGCTCTTCTAAATATTCGGTACTGTTTTCCATTTGTATGTGGAGAATTTAAATTGCTTTAAATGATTAATAAATGTATAATAGATTGCTGAATATATGATATTTATCAGGCAAAGTTACGACCAAAAAAGCGTAAAAACTAATCCTGTATAATAAAAGCGAAGGAAGCCGGAAAGCGGTATCTGGAGGTATGGATTACGCTGTATTCATATATATGTCTGAATGATAAATGTATCGGGATTTTAAATATTTTAATATCAGGATATGGTAAATTGTTTATATCATGTTATTGCTGAACAGCCCCGGAAACAGCCGCCGGGAGGACCGGGCACCGCAATGTTGTTGCCTGTGCTGCGCAAAAAGAAAACCGTTCCCTGAAAGTGCAGAGAACGGTTCCCGGTATGAATCATTATATGAGTTTAGAAAGCAGGGTACACCCCTACATAATTATGCGGCGTGATCTTATCCAGTTCGGCTTTGACCTTGTCGCTGACATCCAGGGAGCTGATAAAGGCTTTAATGGCCTTTTCGGTGATCCCGTCCCTGCCGCGTGTCAGCTCTTTCAATGCTTCGTAAGGCTTGGGATAGCCTTCACGTCTCAGCACCGTCTGTATGGCTTCTGCGGTCACCGCCCACATGTTGTCCAGGTCTTCCCTGATCCGGGCTTCGTTCAGCAATAATTTATCCAGGCCTTTATTGAGGGATCTCAGTGCCAGCAGGCTGTGCGCCATAGGCACGCCTATATTACGCAGCACGGTGGAATCCGTAAGGTCCCTTTGTAAGCGGGATATGGGCAGCTTGGCCGCAAGATGCTCATACAGGGCATTGGCAATGCCCAGGTTGCCTTCCGCGTTCTCGAAGTCTATGGGATTCACCTTGTGCGGCATAGCGGAGGAGCCCACTTCCCCGGCTTTGGTCTTCTGCTTGAAGTAGTCCATGGAGATATAGGTCCAGATATCACGGCACAGGTCTGTGATGATATTATTGAAACGTTTCAGCCCGTCGAAATGGGCGGCCAGGGAATCGTAATGCTCTATCTGGGTGGTGTATTGCATCCGTTCCAGCTCCAGGTAGTCTTCTACGAATTTATTACCGAAGGCTATCCAGTCTTTTTTAGGGAATGCCACGTGGTGGGCATTGAAGTTGCCGGTAGCGCCCCCGAATTTTGCGGCATAGGGTATGGGTGCGAACAGGTTGAGCTGGTTATTGAGGCGTTCCACGAATACCATGATCTCTTTACCCAGGCGGGTGGGAGATGCAGGCTGTCCATGGGTGCGGGCCAGCAGGGGAACGGCTTCCCATTCTTTGGCCAGCGACTGCAGCTTAATGATGGTATTGACGAGCGCCGGCAGGTAACAATATTCCAGCGCTTCTTTCCAGGAGAGCGGTATGGCCGTATTGTTCACATCCTGGGAGGTAAGACCGAAGTGCACCCATTCGGCAATCTCCCCGGCGTTCAGCGCTTCCAGCTTTTCCTTTATGAAATATTCCACTGCTTTGACGTCATGATTGGTGGTCTTTTCTATCGCTTTGATACGAAGCGCGTCCTCTTCTGAAAATTCTTTATAGATGTCACGGAGCTTGTCTTCTGTCAGTCCTTTGGTGAGCTTGAATATCTTTTCATGCGAAAGCGCGATGAAGTATTCTATTTCCACCCTGACACGGTATTTTATCAGGCCGAATTCTGAAAAATAGGGCGCCAGTTCCGCTAATTGCTGGCGATAGCGTCCGTCCACCGGACTGATGGCTGTAAGCGTTGATAATTCCATAAAGCAAAGGTAATTAAGAAATATTGGGTATAAAAATACTAATTTTGGTTCTCCGGATTTATCACAGACACGTTATGAAGACATATGCCGTAATCGTTGCGGGCGGACAGGGCACAAGAATGGGCACCGCTATGCCGAAGCAGTTTCTGCCGCTGGGAGGCAGGCCTGTACTGTATTATACCATAAAGGCATTTATAGATGCCGTTCCCGGTATTACGGTGGTGCTGGTGCTGCCGGAAGAGCAGATCAGCTATAATAATATGGTATTGCAGCACTTTGAGGAGATACCCGAGCTGGTCATCGTGGCCGGTGGCGCCAGCCGGTATGAAAGCGTGCAGAACGGTCTGGATATCGTGGAGGAGGAAGACGCGATCGTATTCGTGCATGACGGGGTCCGTCCCTTTGTAAGCGCCGGCCTTATCAGGAATTGTATGGAGCAGGCCAGGGAAAAGGGAAGCGCCATCCCCTGCATTACGGTCACCGACAGTATGCGCTTTTGCGGGGAAGACGGGCATAAGGCCATTGACAGGGATAAGCTGCGCATCATCCAGACGCCGCAGACCTTTCTTGCAGGCCCCCTGCTGAAGGCCTTTGCACAGGATTACCGGGAGAGCTTTACGGATGAGGCCTCGGTAATGGAGCAGTCGGGTGAGGAGGTCTTCCTGATCGCGGGCGATAAGTATAATATTAAGATCACCACCCCGGAAGATCTTTGTATCGGGGAGGCTATTCTGAACATGACCGCCTCAAAATAGACAGATGAAGAAAGCGCTGAACAGGATATTATGGATTACGCTGCTGCTGTTGCAGGGAGCCGCTGCCTTTTCCCAGGTCGAGAAGGTGCTGCTGCCGGGTGATTCCGTTTACGTGGACGTAGCTACCCTGGATACTATCTATTTCAGGCCGGGACAGGGCGTGCAGTCCGTCACGGACCTTATTGCCCTGCTGCAGCAGGATACCACATTTTATAAATCTTTCCGTAACCTGCGTTTCGTCACTTACAACGCGGAGCACGACGTGAAGGTATATGATAAAAAAGGACAGGCGGTGGTGGCGTCTATGGAAGCGGAAAGCAAGCATATCTACAGGGACAGATGCTACTGGATGAATGTGCTGGAGGAAAAGACCTCCGGCAGGTATTATGATAAAAAAGGCAATCCTGACTATTATACGACCGCTTTATACCATGATATTTTTTATAATAAGGAGAAGGTGTGCGGTGAAGAGAACGTACTGAACAGGGATTACCTGCAGCCTTCCGGCACCGCTATGGAAAAGCACAAGGCGCAGCTGAAGCTGATGATGTTCAGCCCCGGCACCAGGATGAGGGGCATTCCTTTCATCGGTAATAAGGCATCCATCTTTGATCCCGATATTGCACGGGATTATGATTTCAGCATGCGGGTGGAAGAAAAGAACGGGGTACAGGCCTACCTGTTTGAGGCGGTCCCTAAGCCTGGTAAGGAAGGCAATGTGGTGTATCGCGTCTTTAAAACCTGGTTCGATCCTTACGATTTTCATATCCTTGCCAGGGATTACCATTTAAAATACAATGCCAGGGTGTATGACTTTGACGTGAAGATCAGGGTAGAGCTTACGGGAAAGCAGGATATGCTGCTGGTCCGTACGATCCATTTTAACGGTAACTGGCGCGTGATCGGGCAGGGTCGGGAAAGAGTGATGTTCAGCAGCAGGTTCTATCATTGACCGGCTATTCCGTTTCGCGGAGCCATCGCGCTATTTTCTCATTCCATTCCTGCTGCTTGGCCTCGTTGATGGAGTGATTGGTCTCCAGGTCGTATTGCTGCTGCAGGCGGTTGCTTTCCTCCACGAAAGTATTGAAGATCCTGCTGATATCCTTATTGAAATTCTTTCGTGTAAATGTATGGTTCCTGAAGGCGGCATTGGCCTTGCGTGCGTAGATCTCCGTAATGTCGAAATGACCCTGCTCGTGGCGGAGTATATCCGCTGTTCTGCCTTCCGGCTTTACCCAGGAGGAGCTTCTCAGGAAGACCGATCTGACCGTGATCTTTACGGTATTATCGGGAGACAGGGAGGCGCTGCTGATGAGGCCCGAATGGGTGGCGGCCACACCTTTCGATGAACGGTCTACCGGTCCCTGGAAATCCTGCCAGGTCAGCTTGTATTCCGGGGTCCAGCTAATGGTATCGCTGACGGCAGCAGCGGCAACGGAAGCATCTGCCGCTCCTTGGTGCCAGGAGACCAGGTACAGGCTGCAGACGGCTGCCAGGACGAGAAATACCTTTTTCATACGCTTAAAGTTAAGGAATACTTTGTATTAGACCGGATTTTCAGGAAGAAGTTACCTGCCATCAAATGTTAAAAGACCTGGCGATTGAAAAGATCCCGGGTGAGCCCTGGCAGTACAGGATCACCCGGACGGGATATTTTAATTATGACATCTTTTCCTCGAGCTCCATCATCTGCTCCAGGTAGCCTTCGGTTTCAGATTCAAGGTGCTGCAGGCGGCCCAGCACAGACTGGTATTCCTGCTCCACGCTCCTGAACTTCTGGTTGTCGGCAAAAAGGGCAGGGTCGGACATCTGCTCTTCCAGCCTGGTCTTGTCGGCAGCCAGCTTTTGCATCTGCTCTTCCGTTCTTTCCAGCTGCTTCTGCAGCTTATTGTATTCTTTCTGCAACTGCTTCAGCTCACTTTCGCGTCTTTGAGATACGGGAGCAGCCACAGCAGCAGGCTTATTGCTTTTTTCTTCTTTTCGTGCCTGTGCCTGCAGCTTTAGCGCTTCTTCTTTCCTGGCGTTCCATTCCTGCCATTCTTCATACGGGCCGCTGAACATATTGACCTTATGGTCGTCAATGGTCCAGTACTTGTTGGCGGTACGGCTCACAAAATACCTGTCGTGCGATATGATCATACAGGTGCCCTGGTATTTATTGAGTGCTTCTATCAGCAGCTCGACAGACATCATGTCCAGGTGGTTGGTAGGCTCATCCAGCATCAGGAAATTGGCCTTGCTGGCTATGACCTTTGCGAGGGCCACCCGCGCTTTTTCGCCGCCGGACAATACGCGTATCTTTTTGAAGACATCATCGCCGGTGAACAGGAAGCAGCCCAGTAGCTGCCTGAGCTCCAGCTCAGTCTTACCTGTTCCGCTGGAGAGCATTTCCTCCAGTATGGTGTTTTCGATGTTCAGGCTTTCCAGCTGGTGCTGTGCGTAAAAGCTCTCTTTGACATTGTGCCATCCGGTGCGGGTGCCTTCAAAGGGCTCCATATCGGCGATAATGCGCATCAGGGTGGATTTGCCCTTGCCGTTGGCGCCCACCAGGGCGATCTTGTCACCCCTCATGATCTCAAAATCCGCCTGTTCCAGGATGACATTATCATCGTAGGCCTTGGAAATATTTTTGGCATCGCAGATGACCTTGCCGGGCTGCACGTCCACCACAAAGTTGATATTGATCCTGGGAACATCGGCATCGGGCAGCTCTATACGGTCCAGCCTATCCAGCTTTTTAAGCGCAGACTGTGCCTGCGCTGCTTTGGAAGCCTTGGCGCGGAAACGTTCTATAAACCTTTCCTGCTGCCTGATATACTTCTGCTGGTTTTCATACTCGCGCTCCAGGAACTCCATACGGGTCGCCTTTTCGATCTCGTAGAAGGAATAGTTCCCGGAATAAGAGATCAGGTCCTGCTGGAATAATTCTATGATACGGGTGACCATCCTGTCCAGGAAATAGCGGTCGTGCGAAACGATGATCACGGTGCCGGGATAGCTTTGCAGGTAACGTTCCAGCCATTCGATAGAGGGAAGGTCAAGGTGGTTGGTAGGTTCATCTAGCATCAGGATATCGGGCTGCTGCAGCATCATTTTAGCGAGCAATACCCGCATCCGCCAGCCCCCGCTGAACGTATTGTAGGATTGCTGCAGGGACGCGGTCGAAAATCCCAGCCCTTCCAGTATCTCGGCCGCCTTGTATTCCATTTCGTAGCCGCCTGCCATTTCAAACCCGTGCAGGGCATTCGCATAGTCGTCCAGTAAGGCCGCATCATCCGGCCTGGCTTCCAGCTTGGCCGTAAGTGTATCTATGGTTGCCTGCCATTCCATCGCTTTTTCGTAGGCTGTCATGACCACGGATAAAATAGAGTTGTCCGTAGCAAAGCTGAGCAGGTCCTGGTTGAAAAAGCCTATGGAGACATCGTTCGCTTTCTGGATATTGCCGCCTTCCACCGAGTATTCGCCCATAATGAGACGCAGCAGGGTGGATTTGCCGGCGCCGTTGGGTCCTATAAGCCCGATCCGTTCGTTTTCTCCTATCTGTAAATTTACTTCGTCGAGCATCTGGCGCGCGCCAAATGAAAATGACACATTATTTAACTGTAACAACATACCGCTGAGTGCTTGATTTATCTTTGCGATGCAAAAATACTTTAAATTCGCCTATTAAACACCCCCGAGCGTATGGAAGCAAAAAAGCGTATCGTGTACCTGGGCACCAAACCGATAGGTGCTCACTGCCTGGAATATATACTGGCCCGCCGGGAAGACCTGGATGTGGAGGTCATAGCAGTAGGTACGCGGGAGCGGAAAGAATTTGCCGGTTCTAATGCGGTGGCAGAACTGGCAGCGCGTCACAATATTCCGCTGCTGGAGCACCCGGACGATATCCCGGAGTGTGATATCATCTATTCCGTACAGTACGATAAGATATTAAAGCAGCAGCATATTGATAAGGCGGCCCGGATAGCGGTGAACCTGCACCTGGCGCCCCTGCCTGATTACAGGGGATGCAACCAGTTCTCCTTTGCCATCTTTAACGGTGCGGAGGTGTTCGGCGTTACAATTCATGAAATAGATACGGGTGTTGACAGCGGTGATATCCTGTTCGAGGACCGCTTTCCCATACCCGGCGATATATGGGTAAAGGAGCTGTTCGATATCTCAGTGGACAGGGGGAAGCAACTGTTTGAAAGTACGCTGAAAGACATTATCGCAGGCAGCTATGTGAAGGTGCCGCAAGCTTCCCTGACCGGGGAAAGGGGACTGCATTTATACAGCCGTAAGGATATAGGCTGGCTGAAGCGGATAGACCTGGATGAGCCTGCGTCCAAAATGGCCCGGCGCATCCGCGCTACCTATATGCCGGGCTTTGAGCCGCCTTATGTCCTGGTGGGCGACAGGAAGCTGTTTTTTAAGGCGGAGGATTAAGCGGTATGGGGCATAAAAAATCCCGCCGGGCATCATTTGCCGGCGGGATTTTTTAGTAGCCTCTCCGTAAGGATAAGCCTGCTATTGCAAAAGTCTTACATTACCGTTCGGATTCAGCATTTTTTTGACGGAATCCACTGTACGCTGTACATTTTCACCGCTTACGGCCGCTTTTAATATCACGTGGTATTTTAAGGAATCCGTTCCGTGCTCTACCACATCCACGTTCTTATAGTTGTAGGAAAGCAGCTTTTCCCTGCGGCTTTCCGCGCGTTCCCTGCTGCTGTAGCTGTTCACGATGATGCGGATCTCCCCGGCTGGCGAAGGCTGTGCGGCCGCTGCGGCAGGAGGTACGGCATCATTGTTCGCCCGGCTGGTATCGGCAGGCTGTATCGTATCCGCAGGTACTACGGGCGGTGCCGGCTGCTCTATCACTTCCGGCGTTGCTTCCGCTGCTTCCGGTAACGGCTTGTCGGCGCCTTTGTCCATGTTGACGATGACAAAGGCCACAATGGCCAGTATCAGCACGATGATCCCGATGATAATGCCCAGCTTGCCCCAGTTGACCTGTGCCGGCTTAATGACGATCTCCTCGTCACTTTTCGGCTCCCGGAAAGTGGTTTTCTCTATGATATTCGAAAGTGTCTCTTCTTTTTTCTTTTCTTCCACCTCTGAGCTGATCTTGAAGAAAGGTATCTGCTTTTCCTGGATGCGCAGCTCCGGGTCGGTCTCAAAGTAAACATCTTCGCCCCCGCTCCTGCTGATGAATTTACCGATGCCGGGTATAATGACCTCGTGGCCCTTGCTGAACTCTTCTTTAATATGGCTGCAATACTCCCGGATATGGTTGGAGGCATGGGCGATACTGATGCGTTCCAGGTTGGCGATAAAGTTCGCAAAGGAATCATCGAGAGAGCCTGCGCCTTTGACAAACACTACCTCATACCCCGAGCTTTCCGTCTGTAATGTTTCTTTATTGAAAGAGGCGCTTCGCTTGATGACCTGGAGACTTCCGAAGCCGGGAAGATAGCAATACTCGTTTTTCAATAAAAATAAACCTACATATTTACCTATATCCATTATCTAGTATTCTTTGAAATGATTTTGAGTGAAATTAGAATTTAAAACGTAAACCACCAATAATATTAAAACCGTACACATTGTACAGGTTGAAACGTTCGTATTGTTTGTTCAATATATTATTCAGCTGTAAAAATAAAGATAATCGCGGAATTATCTGGTACTCTCCCTGTAAACTTAGGTCGGTGATGGGAAGCAGACGCTCTGTGGCGCCGGTTTCCGTCAGGTAGTATATCCGGTCCCAGTATTCCAGCCTGGAGGAAAGGTACAGGCCTTTGACCGGTCTGACAAATACTTCTCCTGCCAGCTTCAGCTGCGGCTCGTGGTAGATCTTATTCATCGTCTCCTTATAGGTAAAGCTGGTCCAGGCGCCTGAGCCTGTTATCCCGAAGGTTTCATTGACCTGGTACTTGAAATAGCCGTCAAAAGTGAGCGCCTGCACTTTCCCTTCATAGTCTATGCGAAAGTACCTGCCGTCCGGTGTCCTGGAATGGTCATTTATAAATACGGGGAGATTGTTCCACTGGTTCCAGGCAAGAGAGCCTCCCAGCGACATATATTTGCCCAGCTTGCTGTCAAAGCCGCCGAATACTTTCAGCTGCCTGGACTGCTGTACCAGGTAGTTGTTGTACATAAAAGGATTTTTAGACGAAAGCTGCTCAAAGGTATTCTGGATCACTTCGCCTTTAAAGCCGCCGTTCAATGTCAGGGAGTTGGTTATCAGGGGTACCCGAAGGGTGATGTCGGGCAGCAGGTAAAACCGGTTGTCCATTCCCAGGGACGGGCGGATACCGATATGGAGATCGCTTTTCAGCACGCTGATATCCACGTAGGGACGGGCGGACACCAGGTGATTGCCTACAGCGGTATGGTTGACCACATAGCTGTAAAAATTGCCGTTGAGGTCCAGTCCCACCTTTAAGGTGCTGTCTATACGGTAAGATAAGGGAATGCTGAGGTCCAGCCCGGTTTCGGAGGCTTTCCACCTGTCGGCGTAGTAGCTGGCGCCTAGGCGCGGCTTGTAGAAAAAGCGGCTGCCGCTGGAATTCTCCATAGCTACGTGTCCCCTGACGCCCCAGTACACTTGTCGTACGCTATCCAGGGCAGGGTAAGGGTACATTGCCTGGTTCATACCGTAATAGCTGGTGCCTCTCCTGGTGAACTGTACGTTGCCTTCCAGGTCGTGATTGTCCAGCTGGTAGTAGCCCACACCGGAAAATTCGGACAGGGAGCTTTGCCTGTTCACGATGCCGCCTTTCTGAGACAGGTGCCTGCCGTGCAGCACGGACTGGAATTTTTCCGTCTGCAGCGCGCTGACGCCGGCATCCAGCAGGAAGGAGGAGTAATTGCCCATTCCCGCTTTGATATAATTTTCGAAATTAGGCTGCTGGTTGTCCAGTCCCAGTGCCAGCGGGCGGATAGGCACCGCCTGGTAAGTATAGGTCAGCTTCTGCTCCGGCACCTCGTACTGGTATACAGGATTGATGGTGTCAAACCTGGGCGCATCCGGAACAAGGCGTTCCTTGGTCTTTTTCTGGACTTCCGGTACATATATCTGGTATACGTTAAATTCCTGTGTGCGGATCACCGTGTCCGTGCCTCTTTGCGTGCGCTGCTGTGCCCAGCCGTTGTTGGCCCAGGCGGCGGTGAGCAGGATCATAGCGGCAGGTATATATTTTGCTTTGGTATATAAGCTCATTGAAAACAATATTTAATAGCTGTACTGATAAAAATTACGGAAGGGGTTTATTCTACTTTGGAGTGCTGTAGCTGGGCCGCCTTTACGCGGTCGTACAGATCATTGATCTCTGCAGTCAGGCTGGCATCCTTTACCCCTTTTTTCAGTTCTTCCACGATAGCATTGGCTTCAAAGTAGTCTTTCTGCTCCAGCATGATGGTTGCGATCAGCATGAAGTTCTTAGCTACCCAGTATTGATATTGATTCGATGTTTTGACCGCTTTTTCCGCTGCCTTTACAGCGTCATCCGGCTTGCCCTGCTCCTTCAGTATGTAAGCGCTCCAGTACCGCGATTCCGCGGTCAGGATGCCCAGGTTCTGCGTGGATACCTTGTTCAGGTGGGTCAGTGCCTCGTTCCAGTCCTTGTTCTGAATGGCGTTCCGTGCCTTTATAAGGTTGGCAAGGCCGATATCTGATTTGTCCACACCTTCTGTTTTCAGTAAGGTATTGGCATATTCTTCTGCGGTGGTCCTGTTGCCCAGCTCATAATGGGCGGTCATCAGGCCTATGTAGGCCTCCTTCTGCAATGCCGCATTCTGCGTATGCTGAAGCAGGTAGTCGTAGTAATTTTTAGTAGCCTCATATTGCTTAGCCTGTAAAGAGAGCATCCCGGCCTTCTGGCCGGCATCTTCCGCATACGCGTTCCAGTCGCCTTTCAGCACTTCATTGTAATCTTCAAGCGCCTTGTCTGTCTGCTGCAGCATCCTCCGGGCCTCTCCCCTGTAGTAAAGCGCCGGTATCGTGTACTGGCTGCCGCTGTAGTCCCCGGTGAACTGGGAGGCCTTATCCACTACCACATTCCATTGCCTGTTCTCGAAGGCTGTCTCAATAATGTCGAAATAAGCCTGCTGCTTGGTCAGCTCATCCGGTTCGGGCAGGTCCTGCTGGCGGGCGTATTGTATGTAGGCGTCAAAATCGCTGTCCTGTGTGTACAGGATGCGCAGGGCTTCCATGGCGCTGGCCCTGTCGGCAGAGGAAGGGTATTTTTCAATATACTCTTTGTAAGTAGCTTTGGCCAGCTCCCGCTGGTCCATTGACTGGTAGGCAAAGGCCAGCTTATAGGTGGCACTGGCTTTGACCTGGGGATTTTTGGTAGTGCTCAGGATGCTTTTCAGGCTTGCTGCCGCTTCGGAAAAGGCATTGCGTTGCAGCTGCATAGAGGCCAGCTCCACCTGCGCGGCTTCCCTGTAGGTGCTGCCGGTATTATTATTGTTCAGGGACTGCAGCAGCTTCTGCTTTTCAGGGTCGTTGTCATTAAGTCCCGCTATCAGCGCGCGCTGGAAAATGGCATAGTCCTTTTCCGTAGTGTTCTTTTTGACGGCCTGGTCATACAGCTGGTCGGCGGCGGTATAATCCTTTCTCATAAAGGCCGCGTCTGCAGACCGCAGTACTGCCAGCACGGAGGCTGCCGAGTCCTGACCAGCATCCGCTTTCTGGGCAGCGGAAAAGGCTGTCTGTGCATTGGAGTAATCTCCCAGCTCCATCTGGGCGTATCCAATGATCATCTGGGCGTTCTGCTTGC
Source organism: Edaphocola sp. (assembly GCA_037190225.1). Lineage (GTDB taxonomy): Bacteria > Bacteroidota > Bacteroidia > Chitinophagales > Chitinophagaceae > MKSF01. The sequence continues at coordinate 282,566 of JBBCJL010000001.1, forward strand.
TGGCCTTCGCGGATAATTTAGGGATGGCGTGGCTGTAGGCATTATAAAGATTCAGGAAATCCCGTGCATTATCCACGGCGCTTTTATAATCTCCCCTGTTATAATCCAGCTCGGCTTTCCAGAATTTGGCTATCGCCTCGTATTCGCCGTTCACCGGGTATTTCAGGGAGTTGTTCAGCATCTGGTAGGCGCTTTCGTAATCTTTGTCGATAAGCAGCTGCAGGCCCCTGCCAACGGCTACTTTCTGGTAGACGGATTTCATGAAATTATCCTGCAGGTTGGAGCTGCTGATGATATTGAAAGCCTCTTCATAGTTGCTGCTCTTGAGCAGCAGGCTGGATAAAAGGCTTTTGGCTTCATTGGCGTGTCGCCCGTCAGGGTAGCTTCTGATGTATTCGTCAAATTTCCGGCTGGCCACTATTTCATTGCCCTGCTCATAGGACAGCTTGGCATACAGGAAAGTAGCGGCTTCCCTGATGGAGAGGTTGTAGCTCATATCAGAGGCCAGTCCGAAGGCGTTCCTGGCGCCTTTTTTGTCATTGACACGCAGGTAGCAGTCACCCAGGAGGTACATCGCAGTCTGGCCCAGGGAGTCCTGCGATACGCTGAGCTCCTTGAAGGCAGTGATGGCCTCATTCCAGTCCTTCAGCTTATAGTAGGTATAGCCGATCTCGTAATACACTTCCTTCCTGAGCTTTTCACTGTTGCTGATCACGTATTGGAAATCGGGAAGGGCCTCTCCGTATTTACCTTCTTCAAAGCTTACCTGCGCGCGAAGCAGGTGCATCTCCCTTTTGTAATGAAGATCATTACCGGCAGCGAGATAGGTGCCGGCAAGGGATCTCAGCTGCGCCTTATTGCCGAGGAAATAGTGTATCTCCGCCTGGTAGTAGGGTACGACCTCCTTGTATTCCTCTTCTTTGGCAATGGCCTCAAAGCTTTTCAATGCGCTTTTATAGTCCTTGTCATTATAGGCCAGCAGCCCGTAATAGTAATTACCGGGCACATAGTATTTATGGTTATGTATGTCTTTGATGGCCGCAAACAGGTTCTTGGATTCCGTCAGCCTGTTGTTATAGAAGTAGCAGTAGGCCAGCTCAAATTTTGCGTCTGATATCTCTTCATTGGTGAGATTATCCATGCCGGCCTTTTCGTAATAGGCGGCTGCATTGATATAGTCATTCCGGTGAAAATAGTGCTGTGCCAGGGCAAAGGACACCCGCTGGTAATACACCGGGTCTGAGCATTTGTCAATATACTGCCTCGCCAGCTCTTCCGAGCCGAAAAGATCGCCTTTTATGTTGCTCAGCACATAGTAGTAATAGGCCTGCCGGTAGTCGAAATTGGATTCCAGCTTTTCATCATGTTGCGTGGGAAGAAAATTGGAATTTAAAAAGCCGTTCAGCGAATTGGTAGCCTGGATATATAATCCGGCATTGAACTGTTCAATGCCGTGCTGTAATAAATTATTTTCATAGCTGTTATTTACAGGCTGCTGTGCTGCCAGGGGATGCAGTGTTGTGAAAGCGAGCGAACTTATAAGTAATGGCCGGAATATTCTTTTATGAATAATCATTGTTGTGAAACTATTTTATTTGTATGGGTTAGGTATTAATAGCTGCAGGGAAGCCACTCTACTTCAGGCAAAGATAGGATTTAGATATTTCAATATATAAACAACGGAATGTTTTAGTAAAAATTATCAAATTATTAAGCTATGGCATCCTGAATACCGGATTGGCTACGAAATTGTCATCATTAAGGGTATTGAGAAAGCTCAGGAGGTCGTCCTTTTCCCGGTCGCTCAGCGGAATGCCGCGGGCCAGCTGCGGGTCCAGGTTGGGGGTCTGCTGCACATGCTTCCTGTAATGCTCCAGCACCACACTGACCGTTTCATAGCGGCCGTCATGCATAAAGGGAGGCGTGTATTTCAGGTTCCTGAGCGTAGGGACCCGGAACTTATAGTAGGAAGCGCTGTCCATGTGGGTGATGACGCCCCTGCCGAGGTCTATGGCACCTTTGGAATTGGGAAGCAGCGCCAGGCCGTTGTTCCGGAAGCTGTGATCCGTAAACAGAGGTTCCGTATGGCAGGAATTACAATGCTTCCTGAACAGTATATATCCCCGTTCTTCATTCTGCGAGAACTGGTACCCGGATATGCCCTGCTGTATTTTATCATATTTGGAATCGGCGGATATCATAAAGCACATGTATTGTGCGAGGGCTTTCATGATGCCTTCCGTGTCTGCCTGGTCCTTATTGAACACCTTTTTAAAGGCTTCGCGGTAAGCTGCCACCTCGTTCACGGCCTTTACGGCCTGCTCCAGTGTATTGCCCATTTCATCCGGGTGGGTGAGGGGATTGATGGGCTGCACTTCTATATGGTTGGATCCCCCGTCCCAGAAGAAGGAGGTGTTCCAGAGCATATTGAAAACAGGCTGGGAGTTCCTGATGCCCAGGTTACCTTTGATGCCATGGCTCAGATCATGTCCCCTTTGGGCAAAAGCTGCTTCCGGTAAATGGCATGAGCTGCAGCTGACGGTATTGTTGGCGGATAATATCCTGTCAAAAAAAAGCTTTCTTCCCAGCTCAAACCCTTCCCTGGTCAGGGGATTGTTTTCAAAGCTGTATACCGGAGCGGGAAAATGGCCGGGATACCGGATGGTCCAGGCTTCGTCCTGCTCCGGGGAAAGGAGCGGGACAGTATTTTTTTTACAGCTTGCAATGCCCATAAAACAGGTTACGGAAACTGTGCACAATATCTTGAGAAGTCGGCTGCTTGTCATCGTCAGGTTATTGTATCTCGTATTTTACAAACATTTTAGCGTAATTGTCCGCAAGCTTTTTGGAGGCCGGTCCGATAGTTACCACAGAGTTGACCTCGGGTATGGATATCGGGTGTACGGCGTTAAACCATTTCAGGGCATCTGCGGTTAGCTGCAGATCAATATTTTTATCCGTGGTAGAGAAAGGCTCATCCAGCCGGATGCTTACAGGTTTGACCGCATTATATTCACCGGCATAGCCGCCTATATGGTAGAAGAAAGTACCATAGGGTGCAAGAGAGCTGGTGCCTTCAAATGTTGCCATCACATAGCCCGTATTCCAGTCCCAGAACAGTCCCCAGAAAGGGTCCAGCGCCCCGGTCTGTATACCGCTGACATTCCTGGCACTATCCACTCCTATGGAAAAGATAAGTTCACCGTATGTGCCTTTCATCGTCTTAAAGCTGGCATTATAAACGCCCTGCGTGGCATCCACTATATGATAAGCGGGGTATAGCGGCAGGGTATCGCCGGTGGCACCTATCAGTTTGGGGTTAGAAATATAATATACGTATCTTTTGATCTGGAACGGCTCTCCAAGGTAGTTGTAATAGGTGGCCCCGGAGTCCAGCGAGGTCTTGAAGATCATCTCCCGGTCGCCCACCATATTCTTAATGGACAGGTTGAGCAGGTGGCCGTCATACTGTATGGAATCCACAAGCGATGGCTTGTCGGTCAAGGGATCCACAGGCTTCGGCTTTTTGCAGGCCGTTGCCGCAAACAGCAATAATAAAAGGATATGTACATAATGCCGGCGCATATATCTTTATTTAATGAAAACTGAATAAACTATTAATATTCCCGGAAGAAGGTTTTTTGTATGTAAAATTGGTTTAAATTTACAGGTTTTCTCGCAATATATGAGGCTGATATGATTTTTTTCAATAAATACTTTGCGGCTGTCTGGCTGAGCCTGTTCGTATGGGCGGCAAACGCCCAGAGCACGCTGCCCGACCTGACCATCACATCTGATAACGGCTATAATATCGTCAGCTGGCAGAATCCCTATAAAAGCGGGGTAAAGGCCATTATCGTGGAGCGGTCGTCCGACAGCAATTTCAACTTTTCCGCGATCGGTATCGTTAAGGACTTTAAGAACACCATCCAGTCGTTCGTGGATGTGACGCCGCTCGCAGGCGCCAACTGGTACCGTGTCAATGTGATCTTTGAATCGGATGTGGAATGGCGCAGCAACACGGCCAAGATGATACTGGACAGCATGGATATCGTGAACCGGAAGCAGGTGACCTCGCTGGAATCACTGCAGAAATCCGTGAATGAAACGATCAATACCAAAGGTATCAAGGAGGACATTGTAAAGGAAACGGTCAAGCAGATCGAGATACCTAAGTCCAGGTATATCTTTACCAACCCGTTCAGCGGGAATATCAATATCGAATTGCCTGATACGCGCGTATATAACTACTTCATCACTTTTTATACACAGAATGATAAGAAGGTGTTTGAGATACCCCGGATCCATGAAGATGAGATCATACTGGATAAGCGGAACTTTCAAAGCACAGGTACCTATAAATTCATTATCCTGAGGGATGATAAGGAGTTTGAAAAAGGATTCATTACCGTTTATTAAGCCGTCCGGTAACAATAAGATTAAAAAGGAGAACGGGACTGCGGCCATCATTCAGGTCACAGTCCCGTTCGGTTGTATAAAAATCTATTTTAATTTTTTTTAATCGTTGTACTATACAAAGCTGCAATAAGCAAGTGCTATTGGGTATTGGCTTTCACGAAAGATCTTATTTTCCTGATATAGTCGAAATAGCCCGTCTGCATCTTAAACCAGAAAACAACAAAGATAAGGATGCTTACACCGCCCATTACCATAGGTATCTGGTACTGTCCCGGCTGAAAGATCAGGAAGCCCAGGCCGATAATAAAGATAAAGGCGCAGAAGATAACCAGCAAATAGGGCCCCCCGATATCAATACGTCTCGGTTTGGATCTTATTATAATAGTTGTGTTCTGTGCCTGGTTCTGTAATTCCAGATGTGTTATGGGCAGGATCTTCAGCTCGGTTGAATTTTCTGCGTGGGGAATGACCTTCAGCTTGTCATTTTTTTCCATCACTTCAAAATCCATCTGATGGATCTGGATCCGTTTTCCCAGGAGCTTATCCCTGACAGCATCCTTTGAGAGGGACGACCTGAATTTGTAAGTACGATTAAAAATCATAATAGATATATTTTAGTTACATAAAAAAATTACGCTACTGCAATATATCTTTTTTTTTACAATTTTCAAATAATTTAATATTAATTTTTGCCGGCACCGGCACCGGCAGCTTCCGCGGCACGCGTCACAATGACATAATCTCCCAGTTGCTTCCAGTCAGCCCAGTCGGTCTGCTGCACATCTGCCTGGTAGAAGCTGGAAATGACCACTACATTCAGATCATACTCCCTTCGCAGGCGGAAAACGGTGCCCTCGCCGTAATCGCTATGGAACCGGCCGCAAAGGTGGTAAATGATGCCGTTGCGGTATTTCCCGGACTTGTTATATATGCTGTGTGCCATAGTGGCGTCCCAGACGTTCTGGCTCTGGTAGAGGTTGAACCCGGGGATGCTGTGCCCTCCCATAGCTTCCAGGAACCTGTCGTAATAATTGCCTTTTAAGGTATCAACCGGGAGGGGAGGAAGGAAATTTTTCCTGGCCTCTTTGCTTAAAAGCTTCAGGGACCCCAGGCCCCTGGTCGTTACCATATTGGTATAGCGTGAGGGCGTATTAGCCGCCAGGACACTGATCCCGTGATTCTTGGCGTATTCCACCATAGGCCTGTAATCGGCATAATTGCCCCAGGCCCTGGCCTCTTTGATGAAGTTCTTCTCGCTGATCAGTCCCTGGAGGTATTCATCCACGATATACTGCACGTCTTTCTGGAACATTTCCATCGACAGCAGGATCTTTTTGCTTCCCCATTCCTGTTGCAGCAATTGCAGGAGCTGATACTGCAGGGCATGGGCGATGCTGTCGTCATGCTGCTCCCCGAACACCAGCACCGTACCGGCCGGAACTGCGGCGGTGATCTCCCTGAGCGTAACCTCCCGTTGCTGCTTTACGTCATATATTTTATAGGATATTGCCTCCTGCTGTGCAGCAGAAACGAATACGGTGCCCAGTAATAGGAGCCAGGATAGCAGCAGTGTTCTCATATGCTTATAAATATATATACAGGGTGCAAAAGTAATGCCTCGCGGCGAGAGACTGTGAAAAATCAGATAATTTTTACAAAGTCCCCGGGGAATACCTAAAAAAAATCTAATTTAGTTACCTGTTTTGAACTTTAGATGCAAAGTTTTGTGTTACTTTGTATTTCAAAGTGAAATTATTATTAAGATAATATCAGTTGTATATGGATGAAATTGTAGCCGGCCCTTTGCTCAGCACGATCAATGACCCTGCCGACCTGAGAAAGTTAGACCCTGTGCAGTTGCAGCAGGTATGTAATGAGCTGCGCCAGTTTATTGTGGACTGTGTCAGCATTAACGGCGGGCACTTCGGCGCAAGCCTGGGTGTGGTGGAGCTTACGGTGGCGCTGCATTACGCTATGCATACGCCTTACGACCAGCTCGTATGGGATGTGGGTCACCAGGCTTACGGTCATAAGATACTCACAGGCAGAAGGCAGGTATTCCATACCAATAGGAAATACGGCGGTATCAGCGGGTTTCCCAAGCGGGATGAAAGCGAATATGATACTTTCGGGGTAGGGCACTCATCCACTTCCATCTCTGCCGCCCTGGGCATGGCCATTGCATCCAAGCTCAAGGGAGAAACGGACCGCCAGCATATCGCGGTGATAGGGGACGGCGCCATGACGGCGGGACTGCCGTTTGAAGCTATGAACCACGCGGGTGTGGCCAATGCCAATATACTGGTGATCCTCAACGATAACAATATGAGCATAGACCCTAACGTGGGCGCGCTCAATCAATACCTTACCGATATCACTACTTCCACAGCCTATAATAAGCTGCGGGATGATGTGTGGAATCTCATCGGTAAGCTGCCTTATGCCGATCTGCAGCAGAAATTCGCTTCCAAGTTCGAAGCGAGGCTGAAAAAGGCCATCAATAAATCCAGCAATCTCTTTGAAGCGCTGGGATTCCGCTATTTCGGGCCGGTGGATGGTCATAACGTGCTGAAGCTGGCGGAAACCATCAAGGACCTCCGTAATATCTCTGGTCCCAAGCTGCTGCACGTCAAGACGGTGAAAGGAAAAGGCTATAAGCTGGCGGAAGAGGACCAGACGCTCTGGCACGCCCCGGGCTTGTTTGATAAGGTCACAGGACAGCTGAATAAAGTGTCTTTTGCAGCTCCCCAGCCTCCCAAATACCAGGATGTGTTCGGTCATACCATCATAGAGCTTGCCAGGGCAAATGATAAGATCATGGGCATCACTCCCGCTATGCCTTCGGGATCGTCTTTGAAATATATGATGCAGGAAATGCCGGACAGGGCGCTGGATGTAGGCATAGCTGAGCAGCATGCGGTGACCGTAAGCGCGGGACTGGCTACCCAGGGAATGAAGGTCTTCTGTAATATCTACAGCTCCTTTATGCAGCGTGCCTATGACATGGTGATCCATGATGTGGCTATCCAGGGTCTGCCTGTGATATTCTGCCTGGACAGGGCAGGGATGGTAGGCGATGACGGTGCGACCCACCAGGGCGCTTATGATATTGCATATATGCGCTGCATACCTCATATGGTGATCAGCGCTCCTATGAATGAGCAGGAGCTGAGAAACCTGATGTACACGGCCCAGCTGGATAAAAATACAAGCCCGTTCTGTATCCGTTACCCGAGAGGGCAGGGTGTCATGCCGGAATGGCGGACGCCGTTCGAGGAGATCGCAATAGGTACCGGTCGCCAGGTCAGGAACGGGAAGGATATTGCCATATTGACCATCGGTCATCCGGGCAACTTCGCAGTGGAAGCCACGGCGCAGCTGGAAGCGCAGGGTATCAGCGCGGCGCATTATGATATGCGCTTTGCAAAGCCCGTAGATGAAAATATATTGCATCATGTAGGTAAGACCTTCAGGAAGGTGATCACGGTAGAGGACGGTACAGTTGTCGGCGGTATGGGAAGTGCCGTGCTGGAATTCTTCAATGCGCATGGCTATAAGCCGGACGTAAAGATACTGGGCATTCCCGATGTGTTCATAGAGCACGGTACGCAAAAGGAACAATACAGGGATTGCGGCTATGATAAGGACGCGATCGTGCAGGCGGCCAGGGCTATGATGACCATAGCCGAAGAAAGCCGTGTATTCGCGTAGCTATATTCCTGAAACGATCTTATATTAAAAAGTACCTGCAGCATATGCAGGTACTTTTTTTATGCCCGCTGGCGCCCTTACCCGTTCTTTCCGCTGCTGCGCCGGTACGGCTGCGCTTATCTGTACGGGAGGCTGCGTCCCTGACGATATTGTTGTAACTTTACGCCATGAAAAAAGCCATATTGCTATTTATTGCTGTCCTGGCGGTAGCCGGTACGCTGAAGGCGCAGCAGCTGTTTGACCGGGAAGAGCTCCGCATTATTCAGCATCCTTCCGGAAAAGGGCTGTTGAGAGTATTGCAGACCACTGTAAAGGAAGACAGCCTGAAGCTCAGGAGGATGGCTCAGCAGCTGGATGTAAAGGAACCGAAGCTGCAGGAATTTATAGACCTGCTGCTGCATACGGTACAGGACCCGGACAATGAAGGGGTCGGTATAGCCGCACCGCAGGTAGGCGTCAATAAGCAGCTGTTCCTGATACAACGGTTCGATAAGGAGGGTGATCCTTTCGAAGCGATCCTGAATCCTGTCATATTGTGGACCTCTAACCTCATACAGGCAGGACGGGAAGGCTGCCTTTCCATTCCTGATACGATGGGCATAGTGAACCGCCACTACAGCATCCGGGTACAATACCAGACGCCCGCAGGTACCTGGAATACGGAAATCATAGAAGGCTTTACAGCCGTTATTTTCCAGCATGAATACGATCACCTTACGGGAAAGCTGTTCCTGGACAGGCTGGCGGAACAGGAGCAGCGGCAATATGTAGCTCCTCAGCACAATTTTTATTACTTATCAGGCAAGAATACACGATAGATGCAGAAGATCATCAATGACCCGGTGTACGGTTTTATCCAGATCAAGGATAAAGAGATCCTGGACCTTATCAGTCATCCATGGGTCCAGAGATTAAGACGGATCAAGCAGATGGGAATAGCCCACTATGTTTACCCGGGTGCGGTGCATACGAGGTTCCACCATTCCCTGGGCGCTACCCACCTGATGCGTACGGCTATTGACCATCTCCATCTGAAAGGCATAGATATCAGCCCGGAAGAAGCGCTGGGTGTGCAGCAGGCCATACTGCTCCATGATGTGGGGCATGGCCCTTTCTCTCATGCATTGGAACATACCATTGTTTCCGGCATATCTCATGAGGACATCTCGCGCATATTGATGCAGCGTATCAATGCCGGCACAGGAGGCAGCCTGGATACCGCTATCGCTATCTTTGACCAGAGCTATTCCAAGCATTTCCTGCATCAGCTGGTATCCAGCCAGCTGGATATGGACCGGATGGATTACCTGAACAGGGATAGCTTCTATACCGGGGTGTCCGAAGGGGTGATAGGCTATGACAGGATACTCCAGATGCTTACGGTAGTGGATGACCATCTCAGCGTGGAAGCCAAGGGTATCCATTCGGTGGAGAAATTCATCATTGCGCGGAGGATGATGTACTGGCAGGTGTACCTGCATAAAACGGTATTGGGGGTAGAGCAGTTGATCGTCAATATATTGAGAAGAGCTAAAGAGCTGGCTTTAAGAGGAGCGGAGCTGTTTGCATCGCCTGCCTTCCGGTTTTTCCTGTATGAGCAGGTCCATAAGGCCGACTTTGAAAATGACGAATCCATTATCCGTAAATTCTGTGCCCTTGACGATTCTGATATCTCCTGCTCCGTAAAGGTCTGGGCGGACCATCCCGATAAGGTACTGTCCGTTCTCTGTAACATGATCCTGGGCAGGAAGCTGTACAAGGTCATCATGAGCAGTGAAAAGCTGGACGGGCAGTTCGAGGAAATGGAAAAAGCATATCCCTATCCTGCGGGCATCCGGGAGGAAGAGAAGCATTACTTCCTCTTTAAGGGCAGCACGACCAATAAGACCTATAATCAATATGACGACCTGATCACCATTAAAATGAAGGACGGCTCCCTTAAGAATATAACGGAGGTGGACAATGCGCTGATCAATCCTTATGTCACGCTGCCTGTCAAAAAATATTATATTATCAGGGCGGTGCTGTGACCACAGGTCCCGGTGTAGCAGGTTACAGGAAAAATGCGTATTTTTGTAATAGAAAAATAGTGAAAATTATGTCCGATACAGCGATCCTGGAGCAGCAGTTCCAGCAAAAAATAGACGATGAACTGAGAATAGAGCCTAAAGACTGGATGCCGGAAACATACAGGCAGACCCTTATACGCCAGATATCCCAGCACGCGCACAGCGAAGTGGTGGGGATGCTGCCGGAAGGGAACTGGATAACGCGAGCCCCTTCATTAAGGAGGAAAGCGGTATTGCTGGCAAAGGTCCAGGACGAAGCGGGACATGGCCTGTACCTGTACAGCGCTGCCGAAACGCTGGGTGTCACCAGGGACCAGATGTTGGAAAAATTACATGACGGTACTGCCAAATATTCCTCCATATTCAACTATCCTACCCTGACCTGGGCAGATATGGGCGCTATCGGCTGGCTGGTGGACGGTGCAGCTATTATGAACCAGGTGCCTTTATGCCGTTGCTCGTATGGTCCGTACAGCAGGGCAATGATCCGGGTATGCAAGGAAGAGAGCTTTCACCAGCGCCAGGGATTCGAGATCATGCTGACCTTATCCAACGGTACGCCGGCACAGCGTAAAATGGCCCAGGATGCGCTGGACCGTTTCTGGTGGCCTGCATTGATGATGTTCGGCCCCAATGATGCCGAGAGCCCGCACTCCCGGCAATCCATGAAATGGAAGATAAAGCGCTTCTCCAACGATGAGCTTCGCCAGAAATTCGTTGATGTAACGGTGGAGCAGGCTAAGATATTAGGCCTTACCATCCCGGACCCTGATCTGAAGTGGAATGAAGAAAGGGGACATTATGATTTCGGGGAGATCAACTGGGATGAATTCTGGAATGTGGTGAAAGGTAACGGCCCCTGTAACAGGGAGCGCCTGGAGACCCGCCGGAACGCCTGGGAAAACGGCGAATGGGTACGGGAGGCGGCTGCCGCTTACGCGGCCAAGCAGGCTGCGGCAAAAGAGCAGAAAGTAGCATAGACTTCATCATATAGTTTGCATAAGGAGAGCATACACCTCGGTGGTATGCTCTCTTTTTATTTGCCCGGAAATGCTTTTTATAGAATGAAGAGACTATCTGCTTACAGGAAACTACCGCTTATACAGGCATGCTCCGCTGAGAAATATCCTCTCTTCGGGTCGGCGAACACTTTTAGCTGTAAAGTACTGTAGTGTGCTGGTCATTCGAACAGATATGAGGCATCTTCGTAAAGACGGCGGGGTGAAGCCATCGGATAAAGCCTTATGGATTGTTGGTGAAGAACACCAACAACGGAGAGAAAAAGTTTTGCTGGTTATGAGAGCGTTGGTGAATCACACCAGTAACGGAGCGGGCATCAGCAAGGGAGTGCAAGGTACTGTATTGTAGTCATTCCGAACGGATGTGAGGAATCTCTTGTATCATACTATATGATCGCTTTGTTGCTTATATAGATAGTCAGTCAGGATTTTATAAGTTGTGCACCGGGTAGTATTGGAGTTATGCCGTAAAAAGTGCTAATTTTAAGCCTTATTCAAGGTAGAGCGATTTTGAAAAGGGAAACAGATATATCATTGCTGGCAGCAGGTATCAGGGCGGGTAATATGGCTGTGCTGAGCAGGGCCATCACGCTGATGGAATCCGGCAAGCAGCAGCACCGGGAAGCAGCGGCGCAGCTGATGGAAGCAATGCTGCCTTATACCGGCAGGGCCAGGAGGATCGGCATTACAGGCGTACCGGGTGTGGGTAAAAGCACCTTTATAGAAGCCTTCGGCATGCATCTCATCCGGCAGGGCCTGAAGGTGGCTGTGCTGGCTATAGATCCTTCCAGCTCGGTCAGCCGTGGCAGCATCCTGGGAGATAAGACGCGGATGGAACAGTTGTCGGTCCATCCCGATGCCTTTATCCGGCCTTCCGCGTCATCCGGCAGCCTGGGCGGCATTACCTATAAGACAAGGGAAGCCATGCTCTTATGTGAAGCGGCGGGTTATGATGTGGTCATCATTGAGACCGTAGGGGTGGGGCAAAGCGAGACGGAAGTGGCGCAGATCACGGATTTCTTCTTATTGCTGATGCTGGCCGGTGCGGGAGATGAATTGCAGGGTATCAAAAGAGGGATCATGGAAATGGCCGACGGTATGGTGATCACCAAGGCAGACGGTGAAAATGTGACCAAAGCTAAAAATGCCCGGTCCGAATATGCGCGTGCATTGCACTTTTTCCCGCCGGCGCCTTCGGGGTGGATACCCCAGGTGAAGCTCACCTCTGCTTACGAAGCCACAGGAATAGAGGAGGTATGGGATATGATACAGCAATATTATCTGCAGGTGGAAAGCAATGGTTTCCTGCAGCATAAGAGGCAGGAGCAGAATAAGCATGCCTTCCACAGGCTTTTTGATGAGCAGCTGCGACGTATGTTCCTGGACAAGCCCGTGATCAGGGAGGGTATGGAAAAGATAGAAAAAGAAGTGGAGTCGGGTACGATAAGTCCGTACGCTGCCGTTATGCAACTGGTGAATATGATATAAAAATGAAACGATTATTAAAGGCTGTCCTGCGTACCGGGCTGTTGTTGCTGTTGCTGGTCAATATTTTTGTGATCATGCACGCCTATAAATTTACGCACTTTGTCACAGGCCATTCCAGGCTGGTCAGGTCTGCTACCAGTCTCAGCCAGCCTGAAAAGATCCGGTCCCTTATCTTTGGCGTGGACCTGCCCCGGCCGGTTCAGCGCCAGGCACCTGCATACGGCTATCGTCAGGTCCGGATTGCCAGCAATGCCACGCTGGATGCCTGGCTGACGGATGTCCCGGATGCCCGCGGCACTGTATTGCTGTGCCATGGCTATGGTGGTGAAAAGAGCAGCCTGAACAATTATGCGCAGCAATTTCAGAAAATGGGCTATAACACCATGCAGCTCGACTTTATGGGAGCGGGCGCTTCTTCCGACAATATCGTGACCATCGGGTATAAGGAGGCGGAGAATATAAAGGATGCTTTCAGCTACCTCAAGTCCCGGGGATATGCCGACATCATGGGATATGGAGTATCTATGGGAGGCGTGGCCCTGCTCAAAGCATACAGTGACCACAGGCTGCCTTTCAAGGGCTTTATTATAGAATGCCCGTTCGGCAGTATGCTGGGAACGGTAAAGGCCCGGTTTGATATCATTGGCGCCCCGCCTTTCCCTATGGCACATTTGCTGACCTTCTGGGGCGGCGCCATCAACGGCTTCAATGCTTTCAGCCATAACTCCGTGGACTATGCCCGGGATGTGGACATCCCCGTGCTGCTGCTGTCCGGGGCTAAGGATGAATATGTGACCCTGGAGGAGATAGATGATATTTATAATAACCTGACGGGCAGGAAAACAAAATATATTCTCCCCGAAGCGAAGCATGAGAATTATATCAGCCGGTTCGCTTCCGAATGGCTGCAGGAGGTCAGGCCTTTCCTGAAAGGGCTTTCCGGCCAGGTACAGCCTTGATGCCGGTTTCAGGAGCTGGCGTAACAATGGAATAGCCTACAGTCCGCAGTAATACCCTAATTTTGCAGTGCCGGGATCGCTTCCCGTGCTTCCTATGATGAAAGACAATAAATTACACAGGTTCCGGGCTGATGTTTCCGGGATAGCGCCGCCGGGGAAGTTCACCTTTCCTTTTTATTACGACCCCCACCCGCTGGCCCGGCTGGCGGCGGAGCAATTACAGGACTACCTGGGGGATCAGGATGACTTTGTGCATAATTTCGGTATGCACCGGGATGCGGACGGCCTGGAAATAGGCAAGATGTTCGGGGTGCTGGTGGTCAGGGACCGGGAAGGCGCTTTGGGCTTCCTGGCCGCTTTTTCCGGTAAGCTTGCTGAAAGCAACGATCACAGGTACTTTGTGCCGCCCGTATTCGACCTGCTGGAAGGCAACGACTTCTTTAAGCCGGAAATAGAAATATTGAACGATATTAACGACAGGGTGGAAGCGCTGGAACAAAGCGGGGAGCTGCAGCAATATAAAGAGCGCTATGAGCTCGTATTGTCGGATAATGAAAAGAAGCTGGCAGGCTTCAGGAAATATTGCGAGCAGCAGAAAGCCTTAAGGGCAAAAGTCCGGCAGGCTTTCAGCTCACAAGAGGAAGACCCGGCATATGCCGTGCTGTCTGACTACCTGAGCAGGCAGAGCGCCCGGGACAATTATGAGCTGAAGCAGCTGCAAAAGGCCATAAAGGAAGCTAATGAGGCGGCTTTCAGGCAGTATGACGAATGCCTTACGGAGATACGGGAGCTGAAGCAGGAGCGCAGGCAGCGATCTGCGGCCCTGCAGGACAGGATATTCCGGCAGTATGTTTTCCTGAATAAGGACAGGCAGGCCAAATCCCTTTATGAGATATTCAATAAGGAGCTGGGCATACAGCCGCTGGCGGGAGCAGGGGAATGCGCGGCGCCCAAATTGTTCCAGTATGCCTTTGAGCATGGAATGGAGCCGGTATGCATGGCAGAATTCTGGTGGGGCAAGTCGCCCAGGTCGGAAGTGCGGAAGCATCTGCATTATTACCCTTCCTGCCGTGGAAAGTGTGAGCCTATCCTGAAGCATATGCTGGAAGGCATAGATATGGATGCGGATGTGCTGAAAATGGTAACTGCCTGCGATTGCGAGGTGGAAGTGGTATACGAGGACGACTACCTTGCGGTCGTGAACAAGCCGGAGAACTTTTTGAGCGTACCCGGCAAATTCATGGAGGACAGCGTCTATAAAAGGATGCGGCAGCGGTACCCGTCCGCGACAGGCCCGCTGGTAGTGCACCGGCTGGATATGGGAACTTCGGGCCTGCTCCTGGTGGCCAAGGATAAATATACCCATGAGCTGCTGCAGCGCCAGTTCCTGAAAAAAACGATACGTAAACGCTATGTAGCTTTGCTGGATGGCATCCTGGACGTGCCGCAAGGCAGCGTGGACCTGCCTTTGCGGGTGGACCTGGAAGACCGGCCCCGGCAGCTGGTATGCTATGAGCATGGCCGGTCTGCGCTCACGCATTACGAGGTGGTAGGATATGAAGCAGGCACCACAAGAGTGCATTTCTTTCCGGTTACCGGCCGTACTCACCAGCTCAGGGTACATGCGGCCCACCACCTGGGACTCAGGACGCCTATCAAAGGGGACGAGTTTTACGGTGCAAAGGCGGACAGGTTGTACCTGCATGCGGAGGAGTTGCGGTTTGTGCATCCTAAAACGAAGGAGATCATGACCGTTACCTGTCCTGCGCCTTTTTAGAACAGGTGAGCGCCCGATAGCAGGCCAGGGAGGCAGGGCTCGGATAGCTTTTATACTTTAACATCCTGTTTAGATCGGGAAGCGCTAGCCGGTTGTTTTATTGGCCTGTCCGTATTAATTTACATTCCGTTGACACAATCTATTTTTCCGGGAAGGAAAATACTTATACTTTTGTTGACATTATGTCAAACGGATTGTCAAGTGATGTTGTAAGTACAGAAGTGCAGATCAGGGAGCAGGCTAAGGTCTTATTCTTTGTAAGGGGAAATATGACCGCCACCTGCCAGGAAATAGCGGATTTCGCGGGTGTGAAGCGAACACTTGTGAACTACTATTTCAGGTCGCGCGAGAACCTGTTGCGGGTAGCTTACCAGGAGATAGTATGTGATATGAAGCGGGCGCTGGATGAGGTGTATATCAGCGATGTGACGTTTGAGGATAAGGTAGAGCGGCTGATCGACTGCACGATGGAATTCCGGTTAAAGTATCCTTTCTTTGAGATATTCAATATCGGCGAGATCAGCAATAAGATGCAGAATAAAGCCAGCATCATGCAGCCGGTACCTTCTCCCAGGCTGGCCTGCTTTATCAGGGAAATAGAGCAGGAGATGGCGCGCGGTACTATCCAGGCATCCAATCCTCATAATTTCCTGCTCAACCTCATGTCGCTGATCTCCTATCCTATTACCTTAAAGCCTTTATACGCGGAGGTGTACGGGATGACAGAGCCGGAATATGACGAGGTTTTAAAGGAACGTAAAGCATTGATCAAAAAAATACTGTTTAAAAAATTATAATATCCCTATATGATATCTCTCAATATAATTCCAAGGTCGCTGATATTTATCGGAACGGTTTCCTTACTGGCGGCTTCCTGTAAAACAGATAAGGGTGGCCAGCAGGCACCCGGGGTGCAGGCATATAAGGTGGTGGCGCTGGAACGTTCATCCGCCACTCTCTATTCGGAATACCCCGCCAAGCTGCAGGGTGCTCAGGATATTGATATCCGTCCGAAAATTGACGGCTATATCGAAAAGGTAATGGTGGATGAGGGGCAGGAAGTAAAGGCGGGACAGGTATTATTTACCATTAACAACCCGCAGTACGGCCAGGATGTCAATAATATGCAGGCGGCCATTTCCAGTGCGGAAGCTGCTGTGGCTGCTGCAAAGCTGCAGGTGAAAAAGACGCGCCCGCTGGTAGAGCAGGGCATCATCAGCGCCTATGAGCTGGAGACCGCGGAGCTGAACCTGCATGCCAGGGAAGCAGCGCTGGCGCAGGCCAGGGCCATGTATAATAATGCTAGGACTAATCTGGGCTATACCCGTGTAACGAGCCCGGTCAGTGGAGTTGTGGGCCTGCTGCCCTACAGGGTAGGGAGCTATGTCAACAGCGCAACGGCGCAGCCGCTTACCACGGTGTCCGACATCAGTAAAATGTATGTGTACTTTTCCATGAATGAAAAGCAGCAGCTTGCTTTCTCTGAACAGACGGAAGGCAATACCTTCCAGGCGAAGATACAGCAGCTTCCGCCCGTGGAGCTGGTATTGTCCACCGGTGAGGTATATCCGCAGAAAGGCAGGGTGGAAACATTCAGCGGGCAGGTGAATGTGCAGACGGGCGCTTTCAATGTCAGGGCGGGCTTCCCGAATCCCGAGAGAATGCTGCGCTCAGGAAGCAGTGCCACGGTCCGGATACCCGTACACGTCAGCAATGCTATCCTCATTCCGCAGTCGGCTACCACCGAGCTCCAGAATAAACGGCTGGCCTATGTGGTGGCAGACAGCAATAAGGTGAAGGCGGTGCCCGTGAGCGTACGTCCCGTCCCCGGCGGCCGGCTCTTTGTGGTGGACAGTGGGCTTACTGAAAAAGACCGCCTGATAGTGGAAGGTATCGGTATCCTGACGGAAGGCACGGTCATCAATCCCCAGCTGGTCCCTATGGACAGTGTCAGGACTGTGAATAAATAATAAGGCGGCATTTTCCGAAAGGTTTTATAGTTTTTCAGGTAATCATCCATTCGTATGTTTAAAAAATTTATTGAGCGTCCTGTATTATCTACAGTTATTTCAATCATAATAGTCATATTAGGTATATTGGGACTGATAGCGTTACCTGTCTCCCAGTATCCGGAGATCGCTCCGCCGACGGTTTCCGTTCAGGCCAGCTACCAGGGGGCCAGCGCGGAGGTCCTGGTGAACAGTGTGATCATTCCCCTGGAAGAGCAGATCAACGGTGTGGAGGATATGTTATATATGACCTCTTCCGCCACGAATGACGGCTCCGCGTCCATTAACGTATTCTTCAAGCTGGGTACCAACCCGGACCTGGCGGCAGTGAATGTGCAGAACAGGGTAGCCAGGGCTACCAGCCTATTGCCCCAGGAAGTCACCAGGGCAGGCGTTACGACCGCCAAGAGGCAGAGCAGCAATATCCTGATCTTTACATTGCACAGCAGCAATCCTGTCTACGACCAGACCTTTTTACAAAACTATATCAATATCAATATCCTGCCGCGTATCAAGCGGGTGCAGGGCGTGGGCGAGGCTATGGTATTCGGCCGCAGGGATTATGCCATGCGTATCTGGCTCAAGCCGGACGTAATGGCCTCTTACGGGCTTGTTCCCAACGATATCAACATGCTGCTGGCTGAGCAGAACATTGAGGCGGCGCCCGGGCAGCTGGGTGAGAACAGCGACCAGTCGTTCCAGTACACCCTGAAATACAGGGGCCGTCTCCTGACCGGGGAGGAATTTGGCAATATTGTGGTGAGGGCCTTCCCGGACGGGCAGGTGCTGAAGCTGAGCGATATCGCCAGGGTGGAGCTGGGCTCACAGACCTATGTGGGTAGTTCCACTACCAATGGCAACCCTTCGGTGGGTGTGGCTATCAGCCAGACAGCGGGATCCAACGCGCAGCAGGTCATTGATGATTGTAAAAAAGTGCTGGAAGAATCCGCCAAGACCTTCCCGGAAGGCGTGCAATATGCTACCGTGCTGGATGCCAACGACTTTTTAAGCGCTTCCATTGAGAAAGTGATCCATACCCTGTTAGAGGCGTTCATACTGGTATTTATAGTGGTATTCGTATTCCTCCAGGACTGGCGTTCTACGCTGATACCTGCCATCGCCGTACCGGTGGCTATTATCGGTACCTTCTTCTTTTTATATATTTTCGGCTTCACCATCAACCTGCTCACCCTCTTCGCGCTTGTGCTGGCGGTAGGTATCGTGGTGGATGACGCCATCGTGGTCGTGGAAGCTGTGCATGCCAAAATGGAAACAGGAGAGAAAGATCCCCTAAAGGCTTCTATCGGCGCTATGGATAACATCAGCGGCGCTATCGTAAGCATTACGCTGGTGATGGCGGCTGTATTCGTACCTGTCAGCTTTATCGGCGGTTCGGCCGGGGTATTTTATAAGCAGTTCGGCCTGACCCTGGCGGTGTCCATCGTATTATCCGCCATTAACGCGCTGACCCTGGCGCCGGCTCTTTGCGCTTTGGTGCTCAAGCCGCATGACGGGCATACTGAAGGTAAAAAGAACCTGCTGCAGCGCTTTTACGCCAACTTTAATATCGCGTTCGAGGCTACTACCCGGAAATATAAGCGGGGTGTCGGCTTCCTGATCAGGAAGAAATGGATCGCGCTGACGGCAATCGCCCTGTTCGGCGGTCTCTTTGCCTACCTGATGACCACTACACCCAAATCATTCGTACCCACGGAAGATACCGGGTCCATCATGGCTGAGGTGCAGATGCCCGTAGGTACGTCAGAAGAACGTACAATGGAAGTGCTGAACCAGCTGCAGGAGGTAGTGCAGGATATGCCGGAGCTGGAGAGCTTCCTGAAAGTGGCGGGCCGCGGGATGATGAGCGGCGCCGGCAGCAATTACGGTATGTTCATCATGAAGCTGAAGCACTGGGATGAAAGGAAAGGCGAGGCGCATAGCTCCGCCGGCCTGATCAGGCAGCTGTTCGGCAAGGCTTCGGTCATCAAGGATGCGAACATTATTTTCTTTGCCCGGCCGGCCATCCAGGGCTTTGGTATGGGTAGCGGCTTCGAGATGCAGCTGCAGGACCAGATGGGAGCGGGCATCCTGAAGCTGAATGAAGTAAAGGATGACTTTATGAAGGCATTGAGGGCACGCAAGGAGATCCAGTATGTCAATACCTCTTTCAATCCCAACTTCCCGCAATACCTTATTGATGTGGACGTGGCCGCTGCCAAAAAGGCCGGTCTTACCGTGAGCGACATATTAAGCACCCTGCAGGGATATTATGGAGGGGTATATGCCTCTAACTTTAATACCTATGGCAAGCAGTTCCGGGTGATGTACCAGGCGGAGCCTGAGTACACGGCCGACCTGAGCACCCTCAACCTGGTAAAGGTAAGGAACAGCCAGGGACAGATGGCCCCGATAGCGCAATTCATCACATTGGAAAAGGTGTACGGTCCGCAGACCATCAACCGGTTTAACCTCTTTACCGCGGTGTCGCTGAACGGGGCGCCTAACCCGGGCTATAGCTCCGGGGATGCGATACGCGCCATAGATGAAGTGGCCGCACAGACCTTGCCGGTAGGCTTCGGGTATGAGTATTCCGGTATGACAAGGGAGGAAATGAGCTCCGGCGGACAGACCGTCTATATTTTCCTGCTCTGCCTGGTATTCGTGTACTTCCTGCTGGCGGCCCAGTATGAAAGCTACCTGCTGCCGTTCGCTGTGCTGCTCTCCCTGCCGATAGGGCTGGCCGGAACCTTTATTTTTGCCCAGCTCTTTAATGTGTCGAATAATATCTACCTGCAGATCACGCTGATCATGCTGATAGGGTTGCTGGCGAAGAATGCGATCCTGATCGTGGAGTATGCCGTAGAGCGCCGTAAAAGCGGTATGCGCCTGGTAGATGCGGCCATCTCCGGCGCGGTAGCCCGTTTCCGTCCCATCCTGATGACCTCGTTTGCCTTTATTCTCGGTCTTGTACCTTTGATGCTGTCGCAGGGCGCAGGTGCGGTCGGTAATAAGAGCATCGGCGCCGGCGCGATAGGCGGGATGCTGATAGGGACCGTGCTGGGAGTTTTCGTGATCCCTGCGCTGTTCATTATATTCCAGAGCCTGCAGGAAAAGGTATCCAGGAAGAAAATAAATTATGACGCGGCCAATAATGACACGCAACCGGCATAATACGGTCTTCGGAAATAAAAACAGAATAGAATACAATGCGAAATTCATATAAATATTTAGGAGCGGCACTTGTTGCATTACCCCTGGTGCTGGGATCCTGCGGTGTGCTGAGAAAATACAGGGCGCCTGAAATGACCGGGCAGCAGCAGGAGCACCTGTACAGGGATGCCCTTACAGGGGATACGGCTTCCTTGGCTGACCTGAAATGGCGGGAGGTATTTACGGATCCTCATCTGCAGCGTCTTATAGAAGAGGCCCTGCAGCATAATTACGACCTGAAAAATGCCGTATTGCAGATTGCGCAGGCAGAGGCTGCCCTGATGCAGAGCCGCTGGTCGCTCTTCCCTACGCTGAACTTTTCGCCCCAGATCAATCATTCCAAAACGTCCCGGGCAGCGCTGAACTTACCGCCAACGGTAAATATACGCCTGAGGACCACCACCATACAGCTGGGCTTTTCCAGCAGCTGGGAGCTGGATGTATGGGGCAAGCTGGCAAGCGGCAGAAGAGCCAGCCTGGCAGGCTACTGGCAGGCCGATGCTACCCGCAAAGCGGTGGAAACCTCCCTTATCGCCAATGTGGCCGGTATGTATTACACGTTGCTGGCGCTGGATGAGCAGCTGGCCATTACGGAATCTACCGTCCAGGTGCGGGAAAAGACCATGAACTCCATGAAAGCCCTTAAAGAGGCTGCCGTAGTGACCGGAGCCGCCGTTGTGCAAAGCGAGGCGAACTGGTATGCGGCGCAGGTGAGCATTCCCGACCTGAAGCAGAATATCCGTGAAATAGAGAACTCCTTATCAGTATTGCTGGGACGGACTCCGCAGCCCATAGTGAGAGGCTCGCTGTCAGGCACCGTTATGGAGCACCGGATCGCTGCCGGTGTGCCGGTACAGCTGCTGACCAGGAGACCGGATGTGCAGGCGGCGGAATTCGCCTTCCGTAGGGCCTTTGAAAATACCAATGTGGCAAAGGCCCAGTTTTATCCCAGTTTTACGATCACCGCCAATGCCGGTCTCAGCGCGCTGACACATAATAACCTTTTTTCTGAGTCCATTTTCTACAACTTTATAGGGGGGCTTACGCAGCCTATCATGAACCGGGGCGCCATCAGGGCGAATCACAGGATAGCCAATGCGCAGCAGGAGCAGGCTTGGAATACTTTTCAGAAGACCGTCCTGACAGCCGGCCAGGAAGTATCCAATGCGCTGTTTGCCTATAACGCCGGTGTGCATAAAATGGAGGCCCGGCACAAGCAGATAGATGCGCTCGAAAAAGCGGTACATTATAATATGCAGCTGCTGGAATACAGCAGCACTACGAATTATACGGATGTGCTGACCTCGGAGCAGAGCCTGCTGCAGGCCAGGCTGAGCCTGGTCACTGACCAGCTCCAGCAGACCAGGGCCATAGTAGAGCTCTACAGGGCCCTGGGAGGCGGATGGGAATAATTGTAAAGTTGCCGTATGCTTGTAATATAATTGTAATAAAATGCCGGCCCCGTTCATCGGGGCCGGCATTTTATTACAATAGGCTATCTGCTTACAGGCAATAACCTGTTACTATAATGTGCCTGGTCATTCCGAACGGATGTAGGGAATCCCTGTCATACTTTAAAGCTTTCCTTATAGATAGTTAGTTAATTTTTAATATGTTTCTTGCAGAGATACGGGATTATGCCGTCCACATAAAAAAAGACCTGATGTTGAAAAAAAAATAAATGATGTTAATATTAGTTTGTTATTTTATTGTAAATTTATCTTTTTAAAATCAATCTTTGATAATTGATCTGTTTACACATAATTAACTACTAATCATTTTTTTCTTATGAAATTGCCTAAAATTTACACTTTTTTACTTACAATGGTCATCAGTGTATGGGGGTGCAGCGGCCTATTTGCCCAGACAATGATGCCATTGCCTGCTCCTACCTATAATTATGGTCCTTACAGCGGCCATATCAGGGGGTATTGGTTTGAGGCGCCTACAAATTTCACTATCACAGGGCTGCGTGTGCCGGTAGAAGCGGGTACAGGCTTACAGACCCTGTATGTGATCGTCATCAACGATCCTGTTCCGGTTGTATGGCCTACCACGTCCACTAACTTTACCCAGCTGTATGGTGTTACGGGAGTGCCTAACATGATGATCCAGAATGTGAATATCCCTATAACCACCGGTCAGAAGGTGGCTATACTGGGTCATGCGGGCGGCATTCATACCTATGGCGCTACAGCCGCGCCGTCCAATATCGACGGCCTGCCTGTAACCCTTTACAGGATGGGCTCACAGAACCTGTTCACTCCGGGCACTCCTTTGCCTGACTACTGGACAGAGCCGGCCAACATCGCCCGGGTGGAAATGTATTATAATGCCTGTACTGCCTATGATACGATACGCCCGGTCATCTGCGATAACCAGGTGTTCCGTATCAATAATAAGGAATATACGGCAAGCGGTACTTATGTGGACAGCTTTAAGCTGGGCAGCTGTGACAGTATTGTCACAACGATCTTAACGGTCAATCCTACTTACGAGCAAACGATTGTCGACAGTTTTTACGAGGGCGGCACTTACCATTTTAACGGGAATGATTACACTTCCGCCGGTACCTACAGGCTCAACTATCCATCCGTGTACGGCTGTGACAGCGTGACCTACCTGGCGCTGAAAGAGATACCGTTCCGTGTATATAACGTGGACACTATCATGTGTGAAGGTTATTTCTTCATGTTCCAGGGTAAAAAATATGACCGGACCGGCGTCTATTCCGATACCTTCGTTGCGCCCGGCTACCATAAGGTGCTCAATCTCGACCTGACGATACGCCCCAATCCGAATCTGAAAATGACCATCAAGGATAAGGATCCCAATGCGTTATGTGCGGGTGAGCCTATTACGCTCCTGGCTTCCGGCGCGGATTATTATGAGTGGCACAAAAGGCTTTCCCCGGTGGATGAGCGCCTGTACACCGAAGCGGAATTCAAAACATTTGTCTATGGTCCTGAAACACCTATGGCGCTGATAGGCCGGGATGATCTCGGTTGCTGGACGAGGATAGAGTTCGACCTGCTGGGTAAGAACTGCTGTGATCTCGTGGTGCCTACTGCCTTCAGTCCCAACGGGGACGGTCTGAATGACGGGTTCAGCGTGCTGGGCCGTCAGCCGGCGCGATACCTCATTAATATCTATAACAGGACCGGTAACCTGGTATTTACTGCCGAGAAGGTAGATGCGGTATGGGACGGCACGTTCAAAGGCCGTGAAGCGCCCCAGGATACTTATTTTTATATTATCCAGGGTGAATGCTTTGATGGTTCCGTGATCAATAAAAAAGGAGATATCACTCTCATAAGGTAAGCTGAACGGCTTATCCTGATACAAGAGGCAGCCCTGCTTTTCAAAAGCGGGGCTGCCTCTTTCAGTTTTTCGGTACCCGCTTTGGGCGCGTTTCATCAGCCATTTGTACAGAGAGCTGTACGGGAACTTATCCGGGCTGTTGAGACGTGGAAAGTAGCAGGATAGCACAGCCTGGAAAACGGCAGCTGTTTTTGTAAAATAATAATGTTAGTTAATTTTGTGTAAATTAGATTTCTTTATTGTAAATTTATTGTTTTAAAAAAAATATTGAGGTATGCCCAACCCTGCACGCTGAAATATTTGTCTTAATTATGTCTAAAATTAAATTGCTGATCCTTATGAAATTCTTAAAAATACATACTTTACTGATCATCGCATGTTGTTCTCTGATGTTGGGACGCGCAAATGCCCAGGTATCCTGTGATCTGACGAACTACAGTACTACTTATGTATTGAACGCCAACGACTATCCTTATACCTTCGGCAATGGTATAACGGTGACCTCCACAGCAGTCGGTATTCCCACGCTGGCCAACTTTTCCTATGCCTGTGGCGGTAATACCTTCAATACCAATGCGCCCGCTTACTGGCTGAACGCTGCCACCCAGCAGTGGATACTGACCTTCTCTTCGGTAGTGACGAACTTTACCCTGATCTGTAATGGTATCGAGGTTACGGAAGCCTTTACCGTGACGCCTTTAACGGGTACGGTTACCTTTTCCAACTTCTGTGCTGCCGGCTTTACGGCAACAGGGAATGTCCTCACCTGCAATGGACCGGGTGTGATGGGTACCATATTTACCATCAATAATCCTGCGGGCTCTACCCAGTACACGATTACCCATAATGGCCTGATGGCTGGCGCAAGGGTCGGGCTGATGGATTGCGTCATAGGTGGCTGTATCGCCAGGGATACTATCCGTCCTGTAATTTGCGATAACCAGGCATTTTATATCAACAGTAAGGAATATAAGACCGGCGGTACCTATATAGACACCTTTAAGGTAGGTAGCTGTGACAGCATCGTCACAACGATCTTAACGGTAAATCCCACTTACGAGCAGACCATCGTTGACAGCTTCTACGAGGGCGGCACCTATCATTATAACGGCCAGGTATATACTTCTGCCGGTACCTATAAGCTGAGCTTCCCATCGGTGCAGGGCTGCGACAGTGTGACCTACCTGGCGCTGAAAGAGATACCGTTCCGTGTATATAACGTGGATACTATCCTGTGTGAAGGCTATTTCTTCATGTTCCAGGGCAGAAAGTATGACCGTACCGGTGTGTATTCCGATACCTTCGTTGCACCGGGCTACCATAAGGTGCTCAATCTTGACCTGACGATACGACCCAACCCGAATCTGAAAATGACCATCAAGGATAAGGACCCGAATGCGTTATGTGCGGGTGAGCCTATCATTCTCCAGGCTTCCGGCGCTGAGCATTACGAGTGGCTGAAAAGGAAGTCGCCTGTGAACGAGCGCCTGTACACCGAAGCGGAATTCAAAACCTTTGTCTATGGCCCGGAGACGCCTATGGCGCTTATAGGCAGGGATGATATCGGCTGCTATACCAGGATCGAATTCGATCTGCTGGGTAAGAACTGCTGTGATCTCGTGGTGCCTACTGCTTTCAGCCCCAACGGGGACGGCCTGAATGACGGGTTCAGCGTGCTGGGCCGTCAGCCGGCGCGGTACCTCATTAATATCTATAACCGGTTGGGTAACCTTGTATTTACTGCCGAGAAGGTAGATGCGGTATGGGACGGTACGTTCAAAGGCCGTGAAGCGCCCCAGGATACCTATTTTTATATTATCCAGGGCGAATGCTTTGACGGCTCCGTGATCAATAAAAAAGGAGATATTACACTGGTGAGATAGAAAATATCCTGCTGATACAGGAAAGGGCGCTGCATTGCAGCGCCCTTTCCTGTATCAGCCTGTGGCAGGCCTGCAAAAGAGCACTGCCTTCTCTCCGTTATGCAGCGTAGTGAAGAAGAGGAACAGGTCGCCCCCATTCTTTATTTTATGCTTCCGTACCAGCGCTTCCGGGTTGTCAGGGAAATTCCTGGTGCTGACGTTGGCCGTGATCTGCTGCCATTGCCGGAAATATTTTTTCTGGTAAGGTATTACGGATGTGATCTCGAATACCTTACCGGGAAAGGATAGCTGCTCCGAAGCAGTATACAGGTGGGAATTAGGATGGAGCTTGGCCAGCCCGAACGCCGTTCCCAGCTGCCGGAACTGGCCGCTTTTCATAATAGCGGCATTGGGCAGGTACAGGTATTGCTGAGGCAGGGCATAGTGTAAACCGGCGTCATCCCCGGCGCCATAGATCGTTTCCCAGGTATCCGTATGGTCCTTCCTGATATTGGCCGTATGGATAAGGGGTGGGGTTGCGGCAGGATGAAGGGTGTCGATGTGAAACAGCAATTCCTTTACCTCGTTGTCTGTTGCCAGTATGAAAATATGTGCTATATGGCCCAGCTTATTCAAGGTGTCCTGTATATCCAGCAGGGGAGACGTTTTGATCCAGATATGACGGGTTTTGGATGACAGCAGGGGCCAGTGCCCGAGAATATCAGGTGTGCAATCTTCCAGCAGGAAGACCTTCTGCTGCCGGTCGTTTCGCCTTGCAGGGTCCAGGTACAGGGTATCGAAAATAACGTTGCTGTCCTCCAGGTACCGGATGCTGTCACCCTGTATGCAGGTGATATGCTCCGCGCCCAGCTGCCGGAAGTTGTGCGCGGCGATATGGCTGAGACCGCTGTCCTTTTCTATATGCAGGACGGTATCGAAATTAGCGGATAATACAAAGGTATCCACTCCGAATCCTCCTGTGAGGTCTGCCATGGATCCGCCCTTTATGAATTGTGACTTATACCTGGCTGTCTGCTCGGATGAGGTCTGCTCTATGGAAAGCGTTGCGGGATAAACAATATCTGCCGTACGGAACCAGGTCGGTAATTTTTTTTCTGACTTTTTCCTGGACTGTATCTGCTGCAGGAGCAGGGTCCGGGGGACCTGTGGAAAAGGGTGCTGCTGCAATGCCAGCTCACGGATATCATCATGCGTATGGGCTGCTATGAATGCCTGTACTTCGGGCGCTAAAAGGGCTGTTATATCCGTATGGTGGGTCATGTCAGGAAAAAATGAATTGTCTTGTTAAATGCTGTAAGCGTGCACGCTTCCGGGAGCGATAGCGGCTCCCCTGCTTTTATACCGTGCAAAATTACCAAATATAGCCTTGCGGTTGCCAGTAAATATTACGGCAGGCTGCTTCGCGGAACGGCTGCTTATTTTTAATCTGCCATATTTTAAGCCTGATACACCAAATATTGTAAATTTGCTTTCTTAATTTATTTTATACAAATAATACTTGCAATGTTACAGATACAGCTCTTCCGCCAGGATAAGGAAAGAATCATTGAAGGTCTGAAGAAAAAGAATTTCAAAAACTTGGAAATAGTGGATGAAATTATCGCTTTGGATGAACAGAAAAGACAGATCCAGCAAACTTCTGAAACGTTCCAGGCGCAGGTCAACCAGGCCTCCCGGGAGATCGGTCAGCTGATGGCTGCCGGGAAGAAAGAGGAGGCGGAAGCCAAAAGATTGGAAGTGAACCGCCTGAAAGAGGACGCTAAAGCTGCCGGTGTCCAGTTGGCGGAGCTGGAAGCCAGGCTGGAAGAATTGCTGGTGCAGGTCCCCAACCTGCCGTATGGCACAGTTCCTGAAGGAAAGACCCCTGAAGATAATGAAGTGGTGAGAACAGGCGGCCCTATGCCGGAGCTGGGAGCCGAGGCGCTGCCGCACTGGGATATTACCACTAAATATAACCTTATAGATTTCGAGCTGGGCACCAAGATCACGGGTTCCGGCTTTCCTGTTTATATCAACAAAGGCGCACGTTTGCAGCGGGCGCTGATCAGCTTTTTCCTGGATTTTAATATTGCAGGCGGCTATACGGAGTATTACCCGCCGCATATGGTCAATGCGGCTTCCGCCTATGGTACCGGCCAGCTTCCGGACAAGGAGGGGCAGATGTACCATATGCAGACCGATAATTTTTATATGATACCGACAGCAGAGGTGCCTGTAACCAATATTTACCGGGATGAGATCGTAAAGGCAGAGCAGCTGCCCATAAAGATGACTGCCTATACACCCTGCTTCCGGAGGGAGGCGGGCAGCTATGGTAAGGATGTAAGAGGGCTGAACCGCCTGCACCAGTTCGATAAAGTGGAGCTGGTACAGCTGGTGAAGCCGGAGCACTCTTATGAAACGCTGGAAGAGATGGCCCTGCATATAGAAAAGCTGCTGCATGAGCTGGAGTTGCCTTACAGGGTGCTGCGCCTATGCGGCGGCGATATGAGCTTTACATCCGCGCTGACCTATGACTTCGAGGTGTACAGCGCCGCGCAGGGCAGGTGGCTGGAAGTAAGCTCCGTATCTAATTTTGAAAATTACCAGACGAACAGGATGAAGATACGTTACAAGGATGAGCAGGGTAAAACGCAGCTGGTGCATTCCCTGAACGGCAGCTCCCTGGCTTTGCCGCGCATTATGGCCTGCCTGCTGGAAAACCACCAGACTTCGGAAGGTATCAGGCTGCCGAAAGCCCTGGTGCCTTACTTCGGAAGCGAGGTAATTAATTAAGGTAGCACCTACTGATAAGATCATACAGGAGTACCATTGCCTGTTCCTTTATATCAACGTCCCGCATAACAGCGGGACGTTGGCTTATATAGGTTGTTGCTGGAGCAGGACCGGCCGGCCGGGCACTGCTGCCCGGTCATACCGGGGTGTGCGGGTAAAATAAAAACAGTACTCCCGGTATATTTTTATATATTATTATCGAAATTTGCCGGTGGTGCGCATGCTTATGGTATGGCGACCGTCAAACTTCATCGTTTTTGTTAAATCTTACACTTATGATACAACGCATCCAAACTTTATGGTTCCTGGCGGCAATAGTCGTGCTGGGCCTTACGTTCATGCTGGCGCTTTACCGTTCGCCCGATGTGAGAACCTATCCCAATTTTTACCTGGGAGAGACTGTTCTGGGTATAATATGTACAGCCGTTACCATATTGCTTACAGGCTATACCCTGGTCCTGTTCAAAAACAGGAAGCGGCAGAGTACCTTTGGATGGTTATCCATCATCGCTGCTTTGGGCACTTTTGCCTGTCTTTATCTGGCCTGTGAAAATTACCTGGAGACCAACCAGGTTGTGGGCGGTAGCTATTGGTTCGGGCTGTTCATGCCGCTGATCAGTGTGGTATTCATATTTCTGGGGCTGCTGGGTGTCAGGAAAGATGAAAAATTAATAAAATCATTAGACAGACTCAGATAAAAATACAATTATGCAGCAATTACAGATGGTCGATCTTAAACGCCAGTATGAAAAGATCAAAACGGAAGTAGATACGGCCATTCATGAGGTGATCAACAGCACAGCGTTTATCAACGGCCCGGATGTGAAAGCGTTTTCCCGTGAGCTGGAAGCATATTTAGGCGTAAAGCATGTCATTCCCTGCGCCAACGGCACGGATGCCTTACAGATCGCCCTTATGGCACTGGGCCTGCAGCCGGGCGATGAGGTGATCACTCCTTCTTTCACCTTTATAGCCACGGTGGAAGTGGTTGCCTTACTGAAGCTGAAGCCCGTGTTCGCGGATGTGGACAGGGATACGTTCACTATGAACGCGGAAAGTCTCAGGAAGGCCATTACACCTGCTACCAAAGCCATTATCCCGGTCCATTTATACGGTCAGTGCAGCAATATGGAGGAGATCCTCGCGATCGCGCAGGAGCATAATATCCCGGTAATAGAAGACAATGCCCAGGCGATAGGGGGCTACTACCAGGAAGACGGCTCCCGGAAAAGAACGGGGAGCATGGGGCTGATCGGCTGTACCTCCTTTTTCCCGTCCAAGAACCTGGGATGCTATGGCGATGGCGGCGCTATCTTTACCAATGACGATACGCTGGCGCACCTGATGCGTAAAATATGCAGTCACGGCTCCGAGAACAGGTATTACCACGAGATCGTAGGCGTGAACAGCAGGCTGGACAGCATCCAGGCTGCGGTGCTCCGGATCAAGCTGCGTCACCTGGACGCCTATTGCGATGCCCGGAGGAGCGCTGCGGCCTATTATGATAAGGCATTTGCCGGTAACCCGAACATCACTACGCCTTTCGTGCCGGATTACAGCCATCACGTATATCACCAGTACACGCTGATCCTGGAGAACGTGGACCGCAATAAGGTCCAGGAAGAGCTGGCAGCACTGGGCATACCCAGCATGATCTATTATCCCGTACCCTGCCACCGGCAGGAGATGTTCTCGGCGCTGGGCGGCAGCACCTATATATTGCCGCATACGGATTATCTGACCCCGCGCGTGCTTTCCCTGCCCATACACACTGAGCTGACAGATGAAGAGCTTGAATTTATCTCCAAAAATGTCAACGAGGTGGTCAGCAGGCTGGCACAATAAGGATTTATATTTATATTTTCCGGCTCCGGAACGGGAATGTTTTCGATAAAGGAACAGGGCCTGTTCCGGAGCTCTTATTACAGCATGCAACGGCAGCCTCAGCATGCCGGCATATCCCCCGGTAAGGCAAAATGGTGCATATCCGCCTGCTATTGCTTATTTTTGTGCCCGGTATTCACAAATTGTCACACTCTATGAAAAACAGCATGCGCGGTACCCTGTATCTTATACCTATCCCTATTGCGGAGGGGCAAATCAATACCATCCCGGAAACGGTCAGGCAGCTGACCGTACGGCTGAAATATTTTTTTGTGGAGAATGTGCGTACGGCACGCAGGTACCTGAAGCAGCTGGACAAGAGCATTCATATAGACAGTATACACTTCTCCGAGATCAATCACCGTCATCCTGCTGATCTGAACTTATTGCAGGAATGGCTGGAAGCGGGGCATGAGGTCGGTGTAATGAGCGAAGCCGGCTGTCCGGGGATCGCAGACCCCGGCAGTGTGCTGGTGGCAAAGGCCCAGGATATGGGTGCGACGGTGGCGCCGCAGGTAGGGCCGTCTTCCGTATTCCTGGCGCTGATGGGCTCGGGGTTCAATGGCCAGAGCTTCCGCTTCGGCGGTTACCTGCCGGTTAAGCATCCCCTGCGCCAGAAAGCGCTGCGCCAGATGGAAGACTGGTCAGTACAGCGGGACGAGACCCAGATATTTATAGAAACACCGTACAGGAACCAGCAACTGATAGAAGACCTGATACAATATTGCAAAGGCGCTACCAGGCTGTGCATCGCGGCCGATATGACCGCGGAGGACCAGTTTATCAAGACCCTGACCCTGACCGAATGGAAGAAGCATTATAAATTGCTGGATCTGCAGAAAACGCCCTGTATTTTCCTGGTATATGCAGGCTAGAACTCCAGCACCACATCCCCTTCCACGGGGAATCCGAGGCAGGTAAGCACATAGCCCTGTGAAAGCTCCCGGTCGGTAAGCACTTCATTATAAGCCATCCATACTTTTCCTGACACCGTCCTGGCCGTGCAGCTGCCGCATTGGCCGGACCCGCAGCTATAGGGCATCTTCAGACCTTTTTTCAGCGCGGTGTTCAGGATGGAGTCCGGGTACTGGACTTCCAGCTCATGCGTTTCGCCATTGGGGAAATGCAGGGTCACATTGTGTACCGCAGTATCTTCCGGTACTGCCAGCTCCTCTATCTCGTAATTATAATACAGCTCCTTCCTGATATGCTCCCTGGGCACGCCCTCCGTCAGGAGGGTAATGGTTACGGTATCCATATAATCCAGTGGACCGCAGGTGTAGAACAGCGCCTTGTCAAAAGTGGTCACCGCTTCCCGGTGGATATACCGGGTCAGCAGCGTATTATTCAGCCTGGCCAGGCCTGCCCGGCCGGATGTGCTGAAAAGGTACTCGATCCTGAAATTATCATGGCTTTCAGCCAGGGCATTGAGCTCATTGTAAAAGATGGTGGCCGCAGGGGATCTGGAGCTGTACAGCAGGTTAATGCGCAGGCCGGTATCTACAAGCGCCTGTATCATG
This sequence comes from Edaphocola sp., assembly GCA_037190225.1. Taxonomy (GTDB): domain Bacteria; phylum Bacteroidota; class Bacteroidia; order Chitinophagales; family Chitinophagaceae; genus MKSF01. The sequence goes on from JBBCJL010000001.1 coordinate 314,610, forward strand.
GGAAGCACGGGAGCGATGCCGCTGCCCGCAGCTATGAAGAAGACCTGTCCGTACCGGCTGCTGATGTCGGCAGGCAGGGTAAAAAAGCCGTTGACCGCCACGACCTCCAGGGCATCTCCTATGGCTGCCTTATCTACAAGTGTCCTGGAAACAGTACCATTGTCAATGCGCTTGACTATGAATCCCAGCTCTTTGCGGGAAGGATCAAAGGAAACGATGGAATAGGAGCGCCGGTATTCCCTGCCGTTGATCCATCTGGAGATCACCACATATTGTCCCGGCTGGTATTCGGCAGGAAAATTTTCTAAATGAATTGTGAAATATTTGCTGTCAGGCGTAATTGGACTAATATTTGTGATTTTACCGCTATATGTTGCGTTATAATTCATAATTTTGCAGGAAATTTTACCACTACATACTTGAGATATTCAAAGAAAGTGTAAAATTTTTAGATTATTTGCTTTCTTTGCTAAATTAATAGGTTAATATCTCCAACTAAAAGTGATATATTTATATATGAAATCAAATTTATCCTGTTCAATAGTATTATTGGCTGCCATAATGCTGTTCTCTTCCTGTTACTCTACCAAGAAAATCACTTATTTTAACGATCTCCGCGACAGTACTGCATGGAGCGCTCCTATTACCAATTATATCCAGCCTAAATTCCAGAAAGATGACAGGATCAGCGTGGAAGTGAGGACGATAGATAAAGGGACAAGCGATTTCCTCAATTCCGGGGCCATCATCAACTCAAGTGCAGGGACCTCTGGCGAAGGCGTCACGGGTCAGAGCAGCAAGGAGAAAGGATATGTGGTGGATGAAAAGGGGGATATCTACCTGCCGTTCATCGGTAAGATACATGCGGAAGGGCTGACGAAAATGGGGCTGAAAGAGGCCATTACAAGGGAGATCAGCAAATATGTCAAGAATCCCATCGTGTATGTGGAGTGGCTGAACTTCAAATATACCGTCATAGGTGAGACCAAAGGCCCCGGTGTCTATGAGCTGGAAGGAGACCGTATGAACGTGATCCAGGCAGTTGCGAAGGCAGGCGATTTCAATAAGACCGCTGAAATGAACAATGTCATGCTGATAAGGGAAGAGAATGGCGAGCGTAAGATGGTAAAGCTGGATTTCCAGAGCAGCGAATTGCTGAATTCTCCGTACTTCTATATACAGCAAAATGATATCCTGTACCTGACACCGTCCAAATATGCGGACCAGAGACCCCAAAACCAGATCAGGCAGCTGACGCTCCTGTCTACTATCACAGCTTTGTCCGGTACCATCATAGGTATCATCTCCTTAACCAGAAAATAGACGCATTCATCTCATCATTATAAACAGTTTTAATGGAATCTTTAAGTCCGGAAGTTGGCAAGGGAAAAAGTATAGCAGAAAGCCTGAATTTAAATAATTTCAACCTGAAAGGGTTCCTGTTGAAATTACTGGCTCACTGGTATCTTTTTGTCGTTACTATTATTATCGCGCTTATCTGCGCATTCTTATATTCCAAGTACAGCACCCCCCAATATAAGGTAACGAGCACCTTAATGCTGAAAGACAGCAAGTCCGGTAAAGTGCAGGATGTGAATCCTATGAGCCAGATGGATATCTTCAGTCCCAATGCGCAGGTCAATAATGAGATGATATTGCTGAAGGCGCAGTCGCTGGTTGAAAAAGTGGTCAGCAAGCTGGGCATCTTTATTACTTATTATTCCGTAGGCAAGTTCAATTCCTATGAGATATACGGGGGAGAATCTCCCATCGCCCTTGAGATCATCCAGGGAGATACCACGGCCTTTGCCGGTAAGCATTATTTTATCTCCGTTAATGAGGATAAGACCTTCACTATAGAAAATGCGCAGACCCAGGAAAAAGAAAAATACGCTTTTGATACGCCTATTAAGAAGCCTTTCGGGACGTTCAAGATCATTTCCAAAAATGAAGGGCTGAAGAATGGCGATTTCGAGATCAGGATCGGGTCTGTTTCCGATGTGGCCAGCTATATCGCTTCGCTGATAGATATTGTCCAGGTATCCAATGGCGTGCCTATCATCAATATATCCGTGATCTCCCCGAATAAGCTGAAAGGTATTGAGATCATCAATACCTTGGTCAACATCTACGAGGAGGATAATAAGAACGACAAGAATAAGATCGCGCAGGCTACGGTTGATTTTATCAATGACAGGCTGGAATACCTGGTGGATGAATTGTCCGGCGTGGAAAAGGATGTGGAAGCGTTTAAGCAGAAATACGGCATCATGGAAGTGGAAGCCGCTGCCAACGATGCCATTTCGCAGACCGCCGAGATCTCCAAGCAGGTAATGGAATACGAGACCCAGCTGAACATCCTCTCCTATATCAGGGATTATATCACGAAAGAAGTGAATAAGAATGAGCTGATCCCCAGCACGCATGGCATATCGGACCCCACATTGAACGGTCTTATCAGCAGGTATAACGAGACGCAGCTGCTGGTGCAGAAACTTTCTTCAACCCTGGAGGCCGAAAACCCGCAGATACACGGCCTGAAGACCGAGCTGAGCATCCTGAAGACCAAGATACTGGAGAGCATCAATAACACCAAGAATAATATCAACGTTGTTAAGAATAACCTGAAATCCCAGGTCGGCGAGACGCAGAACCGTGCCCGCACCATGCCCTATATTGAGCGTGCTATGACCGATATCCAGAGACAGCAGGCCATTAAGCAGAACCTGTACTCTTTCCTGCTGCAGACCAAGGAAGAGGCTATCATCTCTATGGCGGCAAATGTGAGCAACTCCAGGATCATTGATAAGGCAAGAGCGTCCACCATTCCCGTAAAGCCGGAGAAAAGGATGGTGTACCTGGTAGCCATACTCGGCGCCCTGGTGATTCCCGCGCTGCTGGTGTACGGAAAAGACTATTTCAATAATAAGATACAATATCTTTCTGATGTCACCAGTGTGACCAGCGTACCCATACTGGGCGAGCTGATCCATAGTGATGTGGATGATACCCTGGTGGTGGAGGAAAAAAGCCGGACGGCCATCAGTGAGCTGTTCAGGCTGATAAGGGCCAATCTTGAATTTATAGTGCCCGCTAAAAAGCATCATATCTACCTGGTGACCTCCAGCTTGTCGGGAGAGGGTAAAACGTTCTTTAATATCAACCTCGGCGCTATCATAGCGCTTACCGGCAAAAGGGTCGTGGTGCTGGAAATGGATATCAGGAAACCGCGTGTGTTCATGAACCTGGGGCTGACGCCGGAAAAGCCCGGTATAACCCGTTATATTGTCAACCCTGACCTGAGGGTAGAGGATATGATACAGCATCACCCCACTATCAAGGGATTTGACCTGATCGCTGCCGGACCGGTACCTCCTAACCCGAGCGAGCTGCTGTTAAGCGAGAGGATAAAGCAGATGTTCGATACGCTCCGGGAGCAGTATGATGTGGTGCTGATAGACAGCAGCCCGATAGGACAGGTGGCCGATGGCTTTACCATCGCGCAGCACGTGGATGCCACTATCTATATGGTAAGATACAATTATACCTATAAGGAAAACCTCCAGATACTGAACGATATACATAAGAACCGTAAAATGCCTAATCTTATGGTGATGCTGAATGATGCCAAGCCTGAAAACCAGAAATCATACGGCTACGGTTATGGTTATGGCTACGGTTATGGATACGGCTACGGTTATGGTACCTATGGTGCGGAGAAGCAGGAAGGGCTGATGGGCAAGATAAAGAATATCTTTAAAAGGAAATAATACGTAATCCATACATTTGACACACAAAGGACGGCAGGATATTCCTGCCGTCCTTTTGCCTGTCGCTTATTCGGTCATATGGCATATTTACAGTCTGAATATTATCGCAATGTTATTTGTATCTGTATAATATTCTGTTTTATGTCTTTTGTTTTGTATTAAATTCTGCTCATCTTATATTTGCAGAATAATTGTCTTTTTTTATGGAATACGCTTTAGACCAGGTGGATCTGCAGATACTGAAGCTGATGCAGGAAAACGGGCGCATCAATAATGCGGATATAGCGAGGCATCTCGGCATGGCTCCTTCCGCTGTGCTGGAGCGTGTCAAGAAGCTGGAGCAGAAAGAGGTGATACTGCAATATACTGCCAGGATCAACCCGCAGGCGCTGGAGCAGGATATGCTGGCCTATATTTTTATCAAGGCGCAGGATGTCATAGGCGACCAGAAGGTCGGCAGGCAGCTGGCGGCCTTGCCGGAAGTGCTGGAGGTACATGATATTGCGGGCGATGATGGCTATCTTATAAAGGTACGGACCCGTGATACCCAGGGGCTGGTCGGCCTCATGCGAAAGTCTCTCAGTAAAATAAAAGGCATTATATCCACCCGGACCACGATCGTGCTGGATACGCTGAAAGAAACAACTATTTTAAATATCCCTTAATTTTTTGTGTTATGAGTGCACCTGCTGTATCACATCCCAATAAAGGTATGGTGATCCTCTGTTATGCAATAGTATATCTTGTCTGGGGCAGTACCTTCTTCTTTATTGAAAAGGCCCTGCACAGCTTCAGTCCCTTTGTGCTGGGGTCTCTCCGGTTCATACTGGCAGGCTCTCTCCTGTTTACATTCTGCGGTATACGGGGCTATGTGCTGTGGGATAAGAAAGCGGTGAAGGAAGCCGTGCTGGTCGGGTTTATCTTATTGTTCATTGATATGGCCGCTGTCATATGGTCGGAACAGTACATTTCCAGCGCTATCGTTTCCATATTGTCCGCTGCCTGTGCCATATGGTTCGTGGTCTTTGACAAGCCTAAATGGAAGGAAAACTTTTCTTCCGTACCCACTATCCTCGGCCTGGTCATGGGCTTCGCAGGAGTGTTGCTGCTGTTTGCAGAGCAGGCGCTTGAGGCTACGGGCAACGCAGAGAACGGGAGGATGAAGGTGATCGCTATGATCGTTATGGTGATCGGTACCATCGGGTGGACCGTAGGCTCGCTGATCTCCAAATATGCTGCCAGCAGGGAAGAAGGAGAAGTGCACCAGGCGGAAGATACGGATGAAGAGCAGCTGGAGCCGGTCCAGATGCACATCATGGTCAAAACCGCCTGGCAGATGCTGACCGCGGGGGTGGCCTTTACGCTGACCGCTCTTCTTACAGGGGAATATGCCGCCTTTGATATCCGGGCTGTGGCTACGGAACACTGGTACGCGTTGGGGTACCTGGCGGTATTCGGCTCTATCCTGGCCTTCAGCTCTTATTTATGGCTGCTGGAAGTAAGGCCGGCTACAGAGGTAAGCACCTATGCCTATATCAATCCCATAGTAGCGATGCTGCTGGTGTATTTCTTTACAGACCATCACGTGACGCAGCTACAGGTCTGGGGACTGGCAGTGGTGCTGGGATCCGTATTGCTGATGAACTGGAAAATGTACAGCAGCAGCAGGACCGTTACAGCGCTGCGCAACAGGCGGTTCATCAAGCACCTGTACTATAAAAGCAGCATCCCGCGTATTATAGATCTCGTAGAGATACACTCGCTTCGGGAACGCATCAAAAGCAGAAGAAGGAAAAATTCGGGGACAGGTATCAGCAGCCCCGGATCATAAAGATATACGATGAATGAGCAATCTAAAGCAGGTTGCTCATTTTTCTTTTTGCCGGAATGGTAAAACGTAGAGAAACATTTTCTTTAGATATAGGATGATTTAAATGCAATTAAAAAAATAAAATATTAATATTATTATTTATTAATAATAATTTTTATATTGTGTTGTACTAAAATTACATCCCATGAAAAAGATTATTTTCTGGCTCGCTGCGTCCTTTATGACCGCTCCGGCCTTATTGGCGCAGACTCCCTGCCCGACAGTATCCAGCCTGGATCTCAGCACCGGGAGAGATGCTCTAACTTCGACCTTAATTCCATTTTCTAACCCTGATCCCAACTGGATCATTACGGGCTTAACGCCGGATTGCGCTGCTCTGCCGGGCGCGGTAAGCCTGGGGCAGGAAGCCAGGGTCTGCAATAACTGGAGCCTGGGAGCCGGTACCGCCAGGTGGATATCGTTCCTGAATGCGGGGACCTATATAACCAATGCTTCGTTGCCTGTATTATCATACGGATTTACTGCAACACGAGCTTTCAGGGTCTGTGAAGAAGATTCCTTTTTATTCAGCTTTGATTTTGCGAATGATAACTTCTGTACCAATATCACCGTGGACGGCATACCTATCTTTCCTCCCCAGGCGCCATCAAGCAATACCAGTAATTATATGACCTTTACGCCCGTCAGCGCTGTTTTGGTCTTAGGGCCGGGCGTACATAATATTTCGGTAACGGTACACAATTACCCGGTTCAGAATTTCAGTAACCCGCATGGATTCATCCTTGTTGGCGGCGTGTCATCGCTGGCGTCCAATACATCATTAATTGCGCCTGATGCCCCGGACAAATGTGAGTGCATACGTTACGAATGTTCTGACTACTGTTACTGGAGAGTAGAAGGTAATAATATTATCGGTGGCCGTAATAAATTCGGTACTCTTTCCTATGATGATGTTGAGATCATCACGAATGGTAAGGATAGGGGCATATTTACCAGGGAAGGACTATTCGGGTGGAATACCATGGCGCCGACGGCCTATCTACACGTCAACTGTGCAGGTAATAATGAAAAGGAATCTGATGTCAGGTTTGAAGAATTAGAGAAGGGTACGGGCAATATATTGGTGATAGACAAAGAAGGCTACGTATATGACAGCAAAGTGCCGCTGGCGCTTTACGTAGAATATATGGAAAATATCAGGAATGAAAACAGGGAGCTTAAGGAGGAGCTGCAGGATCTGAAAGCTAAAATGGATATGCTGCTGAACCAGGCTGGCAATAAAGCCGAGCTGAAAAGCAACTACCTGGAACAAAACTATCCTAACCCGTTTGAAGCTACAACTACCATAGCCTATAATGTTGTCTCCTATAAAAGGCAGGCTAATATCATCTTTGTTGATGCCCGGGGAGCTGAAATAGTCAACCATGTAATTCACAATACAGGCAAAGGCCTTTTGACCGTAGATACCGGGAAAATGCGATCCCCGGGGATATATACCTACAGCCTGGTAATTGACGGCATCGTGGTGGATACTAAAAAAATGACCTTAGTACGGTAATGCTTACGGATCGGTACGCAATTATTTTAAAAAATTGCGGTGCCGTTCATGTAACGGGCTATACAGGACAAAAAAAGAGGCTTTTAAAAGCCTCTTTTTTTCACATGGGGCCTGCCGGAATGTAGCAGGATGCACAAGCAACCCTGTCATTATGCGGTTAAGTCGTAATATTGGCAGGGTTGCTTGCTTTTCAGGCGGTCTCTTCTGCTTTATTTAAGGTGCAGGTCAAAATAATCCGTTACCTTCTGCATCAGGTGGACCCTGTCCCTGCCCAGCACATTATGCTGGTGGCCGGGATAGACAAAATAATCTGCCTGTATGCCTTTCTTTACCGATTGTTCTATGAACTTAATGGAATGCTGCCATACCACCACATCATCGTCCGTCCCGTGGATCAGCAGGAGGTTTCCTTTCAGCTTATCCACCTTGCTGCTGAGCTCTGTCAGCTCAAACCCTTTGGGATTCTCGCTCGGGTTGCTCATATATCTTTCCGTGTACATGATCTCGTACATGCTCCAGTCTATAACAGGTCCGCCGGCAACGCCCGCCTTGAATACATCAGGATACCGGGTCATCAGCGAAGTGGTCATAAAGCCGCCGAAGCTCCACCCGTGCACACCCAGGCGGTCCGCATCCACGTAGCTTAAAGATCTGAGATAGGCCACCCCGGCAAGCTGGTCTTTCATTTCTACCTGTCCCAGCTGCTTATGCGTTGCGGATTCAAACTCAAATCCCCGGTTGCTGCTGCCCCGTCCGTCCATGGAGAAAATGATATACCCGTTCTGGGTCATATAATCGTACCACAGGTTGCCGCTCGCAGGGTAGCTGTTGGTAATGAGCTGCAGGTGCGGACCATTATACAGGTACACGATTACCGGGTACTTTTTGCCGGGATCAAAATCGTGGGGCTTCATGAGCTTCCCGTACAGGAGGGTGCCGTCATCCGCGGTCAGTGTCACATTCTCTACCTGCGCCGTAGCATATCCTTTGAGCTTATCCTCCGCTATCAGCAGTGTTTTTACATGGCCTTTCTGGGCGCTCAGCAGCTCTATGCTCCTGGGAGTGGTGCTGCTCTGATAGGCATTCAGGATATATTCTCCCCGGCTGTGCACCAGCGGTGTATGAATGCCGGGATTATTGTCTATCTTCCTGATATTGCCGTTGGTCCAGTTGACGGCGTATATATGACGTTCCCTGGCATCGTCCTTGGTGGCGGTAATGATCAGCTCCTTTTCATTTTTACGGATGCCGGCAATGTGGTTGACCAGCCAGGGGCCTTTCGTTACCTGGTTGAGCAGCTTGCCGTTCCGGTTGTACCGGTATAGGTGCATATAGCCGTCCCGCTGGCTCAGCCATACAAACTCTTCGTTAGATATAAAGAACAGCGGATGCTGCGGCTCCACATACTTACTGTTCTTCTCTTCAAAGAGCGTTCTGACAAACGCCCCGGTATGCGCGTCATACTGGTTCCACCTTAAATGGTTCTGCGCCCGGTTCAGTATGCCCACATAAATATCCTTTTCATCAGGGCTCCAGCTGACATTCGTCAGGTACTGATCCTTGGGTCCTTCCACCTGGAGATACACGGTATTCCCGGAAAGAATATTATAGACGCCGATGCTTACCTGGTGGGAGGTTTTTCCGGCCATAGGATATTTGATATTTTTGGCTGCGGCGGGAGTCGTGCTCCAGCTGATTACCGGGTAATCCGCTACCATGCTTTCATCCATCCTGTAAAAAGCCAGGAAATTATTACCGGGAGAAAAGAAGATGCCGTTATGGATACCGAACTCGTTCCTGTGAACGGACTGGCCGTAGATCACGTGGGGAACGGTGCTCTGGGCTACGGTATGCGTCTTTCCGAAAGCGTCCGTCAGCAGGAGATTATTATCAATGGTATAGGCAAGCTGCTTGCAGGCCCGGTCCCAGGTAACATTGGCTGCGTTGGACGGCAGCGTATATTGCTGTATCACCTTCCAGGCCTGCCTGGATTGCTGCTCCAGTATATAGCGCCGGTCCTTGTAGGTAACGACCATCTGGTCATCGGTATTCCATTGGTAGGAGGGGAAAAAATTCAGGGAGTCCTTCTGGAACAGCAGCGTATTGAGCTGTGACAGGTAGATCAGGGTGTCGGTATGCTTGTCCGCCGGGGCGTTTTGTATCAGGGCGATACTGCTGTTATTGCCTGCTACCTGGGTATAATGTACCGTTTTGCTGCGCCATTGAGGCTGTTTCAGGTTGTCCGGCATCAGGGCTCCGCCTCTTAGGCCCAGTACTGCTTCCTCCATGGTAAACTTTTTGGCCTGGGCCATGGATTGGAAACTGGCAAGGGCAGCTAACACGATGCCAAAGGTCAGTTTTGTTGTCATATATTGTAGTTGGGATATTTGAATACATGCAAACATACTCAAAAAAGTGGTTAATATACTATGGCGCATCTGGTATAATGGCGCTGTAAATGGTCAGCCGTTACAGCTTTAAGCTGCAACGGCTGACCGGTGGTTGTGTATTGCTGTTTCTGTAACCCGGGTGTTCATCAATTATCGCTGAACAATTCCTGGACGACAGGACCATTATCTTCATCCTTGTTGCCGGAGGATGCTGCTGCCTGCAACTCTTCTTCAGTCAGCGGGTCGGGGGTATCCAGCAAGCGTACGGACAGTATCTTTTCGTCCGTAAGCTTATTGCCCAGGGCTTTCCAGCCGCTGACGCCGACCTTCTCCGTAAGATCAACTTCCGTAACGACAGCGTTCGCTCTGGTCTTGCCCGTGCTCAGCTCCACCTGCGGGTGCGTATGGGTAGTGACGAATTCCAGCTTGTTCTTATTGCCCTCCTTAATGAACAGGAAACGCTGCTTCAATGTCTGTGTCTCGATCTGGAAACGCTTTACCGAATATTGCTTTTTATCGTTATCGAAATAAACGGCGGTGATGATGCGTTTGGGGTTGTATTTTTCCAGGAGATAAATATCTTCCTGCTCAAAGCGGTAGCTCAGGTCGCAATCTTTCAGCTCATAATGCCCGTCCTTATAAAGGACCAGCAGCCTGTCTTCCACGTCAAAGCTGCCGATCAGGCGGCCGTAGCCATCCGTATTGAGCCTTCCCACCTGTTCGTCATACCATATCTTAGGCGCCTCCAGGGTGCTCTTGCCATGCTCTTTGAACTTCACCTGCCGTACCGGGTATTTGGTTACCTGGTTACCGTTGGAGCTCCGCCCTTTGATGCCCAGCTGTTCAAAATAATAATCGAAATTCTTGACCCTGGCGGTGCTGCCGGGCGACAGGGTAACGGTAACAACTTCCGCTTCCCCGTTGGGATTGGCGGTAAGATACATCACCTTGCTGCCTTTGCTGCCTTTGGTCAGGTCATACTCCTTATCGCGGGTGATGCCTGTTACATTGAAGCGTTTGGCATACACGATACCGGTGGCCCCGTCCATATACATCATATTATAGGTGGTACGGTCGTCATTTTTGCGGAATACGTCCACGTGGATGATATCCTTACCCACGAACGATTTGTCGCTGACCTTTGTCACCAGCATGCTGCCGTCTTTCCGGAAGACGATGATATTATCAATATCGGAGCAGTCGGTAACGAACTCGTCCTTTTTCAGGCCCGTGCCCACAAAGCCTTCTTTCCTGTTGACATACAGCTTGGCATTGGCGATGGCGACCTTGGTGGCCTGTATGGTATCGAATATTTTGATCTCGGTTTTTCTTTCTTTGCCTGCGCCGTATTTTTTCAGCAGGCCGGTATAATAATCAATGGTGAAATCTGTTATATGCTCCATATTATGGCGGGTCTGCTCAATGGCCGCCTCCACGCCTTTAATATGCTCATCCGCCTTGAAAGCGTCATATTTGGAGATACGCTTGATCCGTATTTCGGTAAGCTTGATGATATCCTCTTCGCTTACCGTTCTCCGTAATAATTTCTTGAAAGGGTCCAGGCCTTTATCTATAGCCTTTAAGACGCCTTCCCAGGTGGTTTCTTCCTCTATATCGCGGTATATCCTGTTCTCAATGAAGATCTTTTCAAGAGAAGAATAGTGCCAGTCGCTTTCCAGCTCTTCCAGCTTTATTTCCAGCTCCCTGTAAAGCAGGTCGCGTGTGTTGTCTGCAGACCTTTTCAGTAAATGCTTCACACTGACAAACCGGGGCCTTTCCTCTTCAATGATACAGGCATTGGGAGAGATGGATACCTCGCAATCGGTAAAGGCGTATAAAGCGTCTATGGTCTGGTCGGTAGAGACCCCGGGAGCCAGCTGTATGGCCAGCTCCACTTCCTGGGCGGTATTGTCCGTAACGCTTTTGATCTTTATCTTGCCGGAATCATTGGCCTTAAGGATAGAATCTACCAGTTGCTGCGTGGTGATGCCGTAAGGAACGGATTTGATCAGCAGCGTTTTTTTGTCCAGCTCTTCTATGTGCACCCTTACCCTTACCTTGCCGCCGCGCTGACCTTCGTTATAGCCGGAAACATCTATGCTGCCGCCTGTAAGGAAGTCAGGATACAATTCAAAGGAGCGCCCTTTCAGATATTTTACGGAGCTATCTATCAGCTCGCAGAAATTATGCGGCAGTATCTTGGTAGAGAGGCCTACCGCGATACCTTCGGCACCCTGAGCCAGCAGCAGGGGAAATTTTACAGGCAGCGTCACCGGCTCGTTCTTACGGCCGTCATAGCTCAGCTGCCATTGTGTGGTCTTATTATTAAAGGCTATATCCAGCGCGAATTTGGACAGGCGGGCTTCGATATAACGGGAGGCGGCAGCAGGGTCGCCGGTCCTGACATCACCCCAGTTCCCCTGGGTCTCTATCAGGAGATCCTTCTGGCCCAGCGTGATGATGGCATCGCCGATGGACTGGTCGCCGTGGGGATGGTACTGCATGGTCTGGCCTATGACGTTGGCCACTTTGTTGAACCGGCCGTCATCCATTTCCTTCATAGAATGAAGGATCCTCCTTTGTACGGGCTTCAGACCGTCTTCTACTGCGGGTACCGCTCTTTCCAGTATCACATAGCTTGCGTATTCCAGGAACCAGTTCTCGTACAGCTTATTGATACCCGGGGCATTTCCCGTATGATGATTTTGCTCTTCCATACACTCTTCTCTTTATTAAAATGGTCCGCAAATTTAAAAAAATTAAATTTCCTTTTCTTTTTGCTGTAATGCCCGTGTGTTTTTCAGGAACGGTATCACGAAGGCCGTTGCGATGATCATGAATATAAACCCTACAATATAAGGCATGCCGGGAAATTCAAAATAGGCGTTCTTGCCCGAAAAATGGTTGAATAAATTCAGCATCAGCAGGGGGCCGAAAACGGTAGCGATGCTCATGACCCCGGTAATGGCGCCCTGCAATTCTCCCTGCCCGTTGGGCGGCGTCTGCCCTGACATAATACCTTGCAGCGAGGGACCGGCAATACCGCCCAGGCAATAGGGTATACAGATAAGATACATCATCCAGCCCTCGGAAGCAAAGGCGAACAGCACCAGTCCCAGGCTATAGAAGGCGGTACCTATCAGTATGGAGGAAATATTGCCCCACTTTTTAAGCGTCCAGCGGATCAGGAGGCCGTTCACCAGCATGGAGAGCACGCCTACCACTGCCAGCGAGATGCCTATCGTCCTCTCGTTCCAGTGAAACTTATACTTGGTATAATACGGCCAGGTGGACTGCACCGCATAGGAGGCCATATACAGGCAGAACAGCGTAATGGCCAGCTTGGATACCACCGGGTGCTTCCTCAGGTTGATGATGGAATTGAAAGGATTGGACCTGGCCCAGCTGAAATCCCTCCTGTTCTCCTGCTTTAAGGATTCCGGCAGGATAAAAATGCCATACAGCAGGTTCAGCAGGGTAATGGCTGCCGACACGATGAAAGGAGCCCTTGAGGAATAATCGGCCGCCACACCTCCTATGACAGGACCTATGATAAAGCCAAGACCGAAGGCCACGCCTACCAGCCCGAAATTCTGTGTCCTTTTTTCCGGTGTGGATACATCCGCTATATAGGCGTTGGCGGTGGTCAGCGATGCGCCCGATATGCCGGAGAGGAACCTGCCCGCCAGCAGCCAGCCGAAGGTAGGCGCGAAGATCAGCAGCACATAATTGATGCACATGCCCAGCAGGGATAATAAGAGTACGGGTCTTCTGCCGAACTTGTCGCTCAGCCCGCCCATGATAGGGGAGAAGATAAACTGCATGATGGCATAGCTGACCATCAGCAGGGAGCCGTAATGGGAAGCCTCGCTGATATCTCCCCCGATCAGCTCCTCTATAAGTGTGGGCATTACGGGTATGATGACCGCCATACCGATAATATCTATCAGCACGGTCAGGAATATGAAGAAAATAGCGGAATTGTAGTTTTTCATATGTAGCTTGAAAGTCAGCAAAATTACTACTATCTCCGGAGTTATGATTTAATTCCTGCATAAATAATGCGTACCGGTAGGCTACAAATAAATGATATAATTTATTTGTATTATAATATATCAGATTTGTACAGAAAAAATGTATGCTTACATTTGCAATGATTTTGCCTGGCAAGATCTATGTTAATTACGAGCTAAAATACCAATATGGGAAAAAATCTCTTAATAGTGGAGTCTCCTGCCAAAGCGAAGACGATAGAGAAATATTTAGGTAAAGAGTTTGAAGTGAAATCCAGCTTCGGGCATATAAGAGACCTGGAAAAAGAGGGGATGGGCATAGATATAGAGAATGGCTTTGAGCCCAGCTATACGGTGTCGGAAGATAAGCGGAAAGTAGTGCAGGAGCTGAAGCAGAAAGCTAAGAGCGCAAAGGAAGTATGGCTTGCAACGGATGAGGACCGGGAAGGAGAGGCCATAAGCTGGCACTTGTGTGAGGTCCTGGGACTGGATCCCCGTCATACCAAAAGGATTGTATTTCATGAAATTACCAAGCCGGCCATCCAGAAGGCCGTGGCCAGCCCCAGGACCGTAAATATGGACCTGGTGGATGCGCAGCAGGCCCGGAGGGTGCTGGACAGGCTGGTAGGCTTCGAGATATCTCCCGTGCTGTGGCGAAAGCTGAGCGGCGGCAGCAGCCTTTCTGCCGGAAGGGTGCAGTCGGTGGCTGTCAAGCTGATCGTGGAAAGAGAGCGGGAGATCAACCAGTTCAGATCTGTCAGCGATTACAGGATAGAGGCCCGTTTTGCCGGCACTGCTGCCAGGCCGGCCCCCTTCAGGGCGGAAGGCGCGAGAAAGAAGACCCAGGCTGATGCGGAAGCGTTCCTGGACGGCTGTAAAAATGCGCAGTACACCGTAGCTGATGTGCAGGTGAAGCCCGCCAAGAAATCGCCGGCTCCGCCCTTTACCACATCAACGCTGCAGCAGGAAGCCAGCAGGAAGCTCGGCATGTCCGTGTCCCGTACGATGCGGGTGGCGCAAAGCCTGTATGAGAACGGGTATATAACCTATATGCGTACCGACTCCGTCAACCTTTCTGATACCGCCCTGGAAAACGCCCGGGGAGCCATTTCCCGCCAGTTTGGCGCGCAATACCACCAGCAGCGCAGGTTCCAGACCAAGAACCAGTCGGCTCAGGAAGCGCACGAAGCGATCCGGCCTACCGATCTCAACGTGGCGCACATTGATGACCCGGACGGGCACCGTCTATACGACCTGATATGGAAGCGTACCATAGCCAGCCAGATGGCGGACGCACAGCTGGAAAAAACAACCGTTAAGATAAATATCTCTACCAATAACGAGCAGCTGACCGCCCAGGGAGAAGTGATCAAGTTCGATGGATTCCTTAAAGTATATATAGAAAGCAGCGATGACGAGCCGGAAGATGATAACAACCCGGTATTGCCCGCTATGCGTATAGGAGAGCAGCTGAATCTGGATTACCTGAAAGCGACAGAGCGTTTTTCCCGTCCCGCGCCGCGCTACACGGAGGCCTCGCTGGTAAAAAAGCTGGAAGAGCTCGGCATAGGCCGTCCTTCCACCTATGCGCCGACCATCAGCACCATCCAGCAAAGGAATTATGTGGAAAGAAGGGAGCTGGAAGGTACGAAGCGCAGCTATAATATCCTGACATTGCAAAACGACCGCCTGCAGAAAGATACCGCTACGGAGATCACAGGCGCAGATAAGAATAAATTATTTCCTACCGACCTCGGTATGGTGGTGACGGACTTCCTGAGCATGCACTTCACGCAGATCATGGATTACGGCTTCACCGCGAATATTGAAAACCAGTTCGATAATATCGCCCGGGGGAAAGAGGACTGGAAAGCTACTATCAAGGAATTCTACTATCCTTTTCATGAGACGGTAAAGGAAACTATGGAAACGGCGGAAAGGGCGAAAGGTGAGCATATCCTGGGTACCGACCCGCAATCCGGCAAGCAGGTAGTGGCCCGCCTGGGCCGTTTCGGGCCGATGGTGCAGATAGGCTCCAACGAGGATGAGGAAGCGCCGAGGTTTGCCTCCCTGCGTAAGAACCAGAGCATAGAGACCATTACGCTGGAAGAGGCGCTGGACCTGTTCAGGCTGCCTATGGACCTGGGGCAGTATGAAGGCCAGGATGTCAGTGTCGGCATAGGGCGCTTCGGGCCGTATGTAAAGTATGGTGAAACCTTTATTTCCCTTCCCAAAGGAGAGGACCCGCTGACGGTAGATATGGACAGGGCTATAGCGGTGATCCGTGAGAAAGAGCAGGCGGATGCGCCTATCGGCTCTTTCAAAGGGGAGCCCGTAACAAAGGGAAAAGGACGGTTCGGGCCTTTTATCAGGTATAAGGACCTGTTCATCAATGTGCCCAAAGCCTACGATTTTGATCATCTCAGCCAGCAGGACATTAACGAGCTGATCGAGAAAAAGCTGGATAAGGAAGCCAACCGCTATATCGCGCAGTGGGAAGATGAAAAGATCGCTATAGAGAACGGAAGATGGGGCCCGTTCATCAGGTTCGGCAAGCAAATGCTGAAGCTCGGCAGGAAAGCGGACGGAGAGAAATATACGGCGGAAGACCTGAAGGATATAGACCTGGAAACAGTGAAAGCGATGATAAAGGAGCAGATCCCGGACGCCTTTGAAAAGAAAAGAACGGCTGCTAAAAAGAAAACCGCTGCTAAGAAAAGTGCGGCTAAAAAGACAGCCGTAAAGAAAAGCGCAGCGAAAAAGGCTGCCGCCAAAAAAACTAAGAAATCATAGCAAAACGCCGGTATTATACCGGCGTTTTGATTTACATATCATATCAAAAAAGAAGAGAGGAAAACCACCCTCTCTTCTTTTTACTAATAATAAGTATGTTACCCTCCGGTGATCACCGTTTCTTATAGGCTTCCAGGGCTGCGGCAAGTATGGCCACGGCCTTTTGTATATCTTCCTTATTGAGTACATAAGCCAGGCGCACCTCGTTCCTTCCGGAGCCCGGTG
The DNA here is from genome assembly GCA_037190225.1 of Edaphocola sp. Lineage (GTDB taxonomy): Bacteria > Bacteroidota > Bacteroidia > Chitinophagales > Chitinophagaceae > MKSF01. The sequence goes on from JBBCJL010000001.1 coordinate 331,190, forward strand.
TGGCATAGAACCCGCTTGCCGGGGCCATCATGACCGTAGCTCCTTCATAGGAGAAGTCAGACAAGAGCCACTGGCAGAAATCTTCGGCATCCTCGATGGGCAGCTGGATCATAGCATAAAACGCGCCTCCCGGATTCGGCACCACTACGCCTTCTATGGATTTTAAGCCTTCCACAAGGGTATTCCTGCGCAGCTCGTACTCCGCCAGCACCGCGTCAAAATAATCAGCAGGCAGGTCGCAGGCGGCCTCTCCCAGTATCTGCTCAAAAGTAGCGGGGGAAAGACGGGCCTGTGCCATTTTCAGGGCTGCGGCATATACGTCCTTATTCCTGGTAACCAGCGCCCCGATGCGGGCGCCGCAGGCGCTGTAACGCTTGGAGATGGTATCCAGCAGGATAGCATGCGCTTCCAGCCCTTCCAGCTCCATGACGGAAAAGTGCTGCCTGCCATCATAGCAGAACTCGCGGTAGGCTTCATCGCTGAGTATGAACAGGTCGTGCTTAAGGGCGATATTCCTTAATATTTCCAGCTCCTCGCGGCTGTAAAGGTAGCCGGTAGGATTATTGGGATTGCAGATCATGATGGCCCTGGTGCGCTCCGTGATTGCTTTTTCAAAGGCATCAATAGGCGGTAAGGCAAAATTATCTTCGATGGAGGAAGGGATAGGGACTACCTTGATGCCGGCCGCAACGGCGAAGCCGTTGTAATTGGCATAGAACGGTTCGGGGATGATGATCTCATCACCGGGGTTCATACAGCTCATTAATGCGAAGGATATGGCTTCCGAGCCTCCTGCCGTAATAATGATATCATCCGCGGTAATGTTGATGTGCTTGCTGTTATAATAGCGGGCCAGCTTTATCCTGTAGCTTTCAAAACCCTGACTGGGACTGTATTCCAGCACTTTGAAAGAAGCGTTCTTTACAGCTTCCAGGATGGAAGGAGGCGTTTCGATATCGGGCTGTCCTATATTCAGGTGGTACACTTTCGTACCGCGCTTTTTGGCCGCTTCGGCGTAGGGTGCTAACTTTCTTATCGGGGAAGGCGGCATTAACTGGCCACGCGTGGAAATATTAGGCATAGATCTTACAATTTCAGGTAGATAATTGTCAAACTTTTGAATTTAAGTGCGAATTTATATTAATTTGCTGTATTAAATCGTTGTCAGTGAAAGTTTATATTATAGGACCGGCTCATCCGTTCAGGGGAGGATTGGCAGATTTTGATATGCGTATGGCCCGGGGCTTCCAGGAAAAAGGATGCGAGGTGCACCTGATCAATTTTACCCTGCAATATCCCTCTTTTCTCTTTCCCGGGAAAACACAATATACGGATGCGCCGGCCCCGGCCGGTCTGAACATCCGGCAGCTGATCAACTCGGTCAACCCGTTCAACTGGCTGAAAGTAGGCCGCCGGCTGCGCAGGGAACGGCCGGACCTTATCATTGTACGGTACTGGCTGCCCTTTATGGGCCCGGCTTTCGGGACCATACTGAGGCAGGTGAAGAAAAATAAGCACACACAGGTCATCGCGATCGCTGATAATATTATTCCTCATGAGAAAAGGTTCGGTGATACATTATTCACGAAGTACTTTGTAAAGCCGGTGGATAAGTTCGTCTGTATGAGCAGGGAGGTAGCGGAGGATGTGAAGCATTTCAGCGACCGGCCGGTCATGACCCTGCCGCATCCTATGTATGACATCTATGGGGAGCTGCTGGATAAGGCTGCCGCTAAAACGGCCCTGGGGCTGGGAGCGGACGATAAGGTGGTGCTTTTTTTCGGGCTGATCAGGAAATATAAGGGCCTGGATATCCTGCTTGATGCTTTTGCCGACCGGCAGGTCAGGGACAGGAATGTGAAGCTCGTCATCGCGGGGGAGTTCTATGCGGATGCCGCGGAATATGAGCGCCGGATCAGTGACCTGGACCTGGAGCCCATCATTGTGAGGGCCACGCACTTTATACCCAACGAGGAGGTCAATAAATATTTCAGCGCTGCGGATGTTGTGGTGCAACCTTATAAGAATGCGACACAAAGCGGTATTACGCAGATAGGCTTCCACTTTTCCAAGCCGATGATCGTTACGAACGTGGGAGGTCTGCCCGAGTTTATCAGGCATAATGAGCTGGGCCTGGTGACGGAGGTGGAGGCCGCTTCAGTGGCGGCAGCTATTGCCCGGTATTTTGACGAGGCGCTGGAAGCGCCCTTTACTGCTGCAATGGAAGTGGAGAAAAAGCGATATGAATGGCCGTACTTTATCGACAGGCTGCTGGCCTATGCAAAAGCCTGACCTTTCTGGTGCTATATGACAAAGGCTCACAGCATCGCTGTGAGCCTTTGTTATATAAATGAAGTGCAGTCGCTTACAGGCCGTAGGTCCTTACGATCCTGTGGTTGCTGTCAAACTCATATCTTGTCCTGGTCTGTTTCTGTACGGACTGCTGCTTTTCCAGGTCGTAATAGCTATAGGTGGCCGTAACGTTATACTTGTTGTCTCCTACCTTTTCGATAACGACATCATCGTGCTTGATATTGGTCCTTTTATTCCAGGAGTCATCGTATAGCTTTTTGATCTCGTCAAAGGTCGGGTAGTTCACGCCCCAGTAGCGTTCCATATTCTCGGAAAAGGTACTGTAAATATTGTAAATATTCTGCCTGTACTCCGCATCCATGAGCTTTTGTAAAGTAGCGGCATTGGCTTTATCATCCTCATTTTGCGCTTTGTCTGCAGCGGCGGTAGCGGCGCTGACAGTATCTGCTACAGCTGCGGGAGGGGCGGCCGGCTCAGCAGTAGGCAGGGTATTTACTGCCGGCTGGGCAGTGATGTCCGGTATATGCGTGGTATTATCTCCGGGAGCGCCGTTGTTATCATTCATCAGGAAATAGGCCGCCACGCCCGACAGTGCTATCAGTGCGATCACCAGTCCTGTCACCAGTCCTTTGGAGGAGCCTGAACCGGCACGCGGTTCCGGGACGAGACCGGGAGAAGCCGGTACGTTATTATAGGCGGCGGCCGGGTTAAAATCCGACTGGTTGCCGGTAGCGTCCGGCCTGGGTATATCGAACAAAGGAGTGGCCGGCTGCAGGGACTTTAAAAATGCCTGTTCCAGCCGCTGTGATTCCTGCGGGGACATCTGCCAGTGATTGTACAATCCCTGCAGGTGCTCCCGTATGGCGCTTTCTTCTATCTGCTTCCAGGAGTCGATGATCTCCTGCGGTGCCTGCTGACCGTTTTTCTGGTGAAATAAAAATGCTATATATTGAGCTATATGCTGCTTATTGATCATGTTTAAAATTTTAAGTATAGATATTTAAAGAGAGTCGTACGACCAGGTAAAGTAGGTGATGTCGCCGGTCTCATCAAATTTGGCATGAAAAGAGGTATTCTCCTTATTGCAGGTGTAGAGGAAATAGGAGCCGTTTGTGAACCTGAACAGCAGGTCCGCGGCTTCAATATCTATCATATTGCCCCCTTCGGGATTTTTAACCTGCACTACCTGTGGCGGGAAATAGCGGTTCTCATCCGGCAAACCTTTAAACTTATAGAATTTATTATCCGATAGCTTGCAGATGACACTGATCGTTTTTTTATCTTTTAAGGTATGCTTGATCACGCTGGTATAATCTGTGCTGTTATTCCCGCAGGGATTCTTGATATGCAGGCTATACAGCCTGCCGTCCATGGCCAGCGACCCGATAATGACCTTCCGGATATCCGATTTGATCAGGGCCATTTCTTTATTATACCTGCTGATCTCGGAGAATACGGTCTTCTGGATGCTGCTGTAATCCTCGCTGTTGGTCAGGTAATTTTTGTTGACATATACCATTTTTTCCTCGTTGCCGAAAAGATAATCCTTAAAGGTGGCATCGTCCGTCAGCAGCTTCCTGCTTTCAGACACATTGCCTTCCTTATCCACCACTATATTATAGATGGCTGCGTCCGCTTCGCGCAGGGAAATGATGGAGCTGGGACCGGCGAATATATCCATCCTGCCTACATTTTCGCCGTGGATATTGCGTACAGCTACATTATCGGTAACGCTGTACAGCCTTTGGAGCTGGTTGTATTGCCGGTTCTTATACACCACATAGCCGGCTGCAGCAAGGAGCGGTATGAGTATAAGGAGCAGCCATTTATAGCTCCTTTTACGGGCCGGGAGAGGTGGAGCGGGAGCGGTACGCTGCTGTGGTCCCGGCTGGTAGGCCGGCCTGGGCGCAGGATTCGGATTGCTGCCGGTCTGCTGTATATCGGATGTTTTTGGCGCATTCAGAAAGCTGTTGATCTCTGCCAGCAGCTGGGCTTCTGTCCAGCCCCACTGGCTGGTCATATTCCTGAGGTGACCTGGTATCTCCGCATCTGGTATCTGCGACCAGGAGTTCAGCAGCTCTGGCGGGGGAGTTGTGCCATTACGTTTCCGGAACAGGTGCGCAATGAACAGCTTTACATTGCCCTGGTTGATTAACATGCTCATTTGTTATAGGTTTTGTCTATGAGTTTTATCATTACATCGTTCGGGACAGGTACGGCCCCGTCCTTAATGACAAAAATAGCATCAATTTTGTTTTCATTCTTACTATAATCAATTTTGAATCCAAAATCGTTCAGTCCATGTGCCAGGACCTTGTCATTGCCGTTAAAAAAATCCCTGGTAATGGCGCCCGAGTTGCTGAGCGTTACCTTTAAGCGGTTTTGCTCCGTGATAAGGGTAAGGCCAGTGCCATAGGCTTGCTGCAGCAGGTTGATAAAGGTGTCGGTAATGATATAGTTGAAATGTTCCCTGTTGAATTCCGTATTGGAAACATTCACTACCTTTTTGACGGCCTGCCTGTTGATGGCAAATTTGACCCATAGCAGGCTGCCAGCTACCAGGACAACGGTGAGCAGGATAATGAATATCTTATAAGGTGCTGTATGCTTCATTATGGCTGGAAATATTGTTTGAATGATTTGGATTGAATGGTCTGGTCGATGATCTCGTATATAAGGTTCCAGTCGAAGTCCTGGGTATTATCCGTTACAAAATATAAGGCGTACACTTTGGCCTTCCCGATATGCTCTGCCTGTGTCAGGTCCTTGTCCGCAATGGTCAGTATCAGGCGCCTGGAGCTCTTCCGGCCTGACTGCTGCTCATTGATGGTGCCTGTCTTGGCATAGAAATAGTATTGCCCGTATTTGGCGGCGGTTCCCTGCAGCCTTCTGGCCGTCCCGCCGGTGATCACCTGCTTCATACCGGTAAAGATATTGGCCGCGAGGAACTGGTTATACCTGTTGTTCCAGGTAGCGTCCACAGCCCAGGGGGACCGGGCCAGCTTCTGCGGTACAACACTGAGCTGCAGGTTATTGTTCTGGGTGAACATGGACAGGTACATCTCTGCCATTTTATACGGTGTGATGCGCAGCGGGTAGCCGCCCAGCGCTGCCGTCATGACGCCCAGGTTGAAGTTCTGGTGTATCTCTGTCTGCGCCCTGTCGGACTGCAGGAAAAAGCTCTCTTCGGGGAAGCTCCACAGGTAGCCGGTATTCTTGTTCCTGCTGAGGATATCGGACAGGTAGGGGTCCACGAAATGCACCCGGTCGTTGGTAGTGGCTTTCATATCCAGCTTATCCTTATCCTTGGTCCTGAGCCCGACATTGGTCTCAAAGCCGTTGGCCAGCAGGGAATTCTCATTCCCGAAATAAGACCGGTGGGTGGCGCTTTTGTCTGTCATCGGCCACTCTTTGCTGCCGTAATTCTTAAGGTATAGGGCCCGGCCCTTATAGGTTACAATGGGAAAGGTATTGTTCCGGCCCGGCTGGTCTGTCAGCACGCTGCTCAGCGTGTACTGGCTGCCCTGCAGGAAATCTTCCCTGGTATAGGAGCCCAGGAACATATACAGCGCGTGGTAAAAATTGCTGGAGTGTGCGATGAACGCGGGGATATCCATAGGCGCGTAATAATGCTCGTCATTTTTCCAGGGCTTGATCAGCCGGAGGCCTGCAAAATTCTCGCGGTCGCCTCCCGGTGCGGTAAAGATGAGGGATTCCCAGCCAGCATTGACCTGCGATGTGACCACTCCCGCGGTCAGCGCCTTGATGGACGAGCCGGGCCCGAGGTAGAGGTTCAGCAGGTTCCTGTTGCCCCACTGGTCCCTTTCGTTCTTGGCATTGCTATAAAAGAACTGCTGGCGCTGCAGCGCAAAAATGGTAGGCTGGTCATTCGGGTCTATGACCCGCCTGTTGCTCACATAATCGTTCATAAAGCGGATATGCCCATCACCATCGGCTCCTATAACGCTGAAGTTGAAATTGGTATGCCTGGTGCCGAAGGTCGTGCCGGCGCTTTTTTGTATCGCCCGGTGCACCGCGGAGGACAGGTCGTAATCCAGCGTAATATAATTATTGGCCAGCAGCATGCTGTCATTGCTGTAAGCGCCCCGTATGGCGTTGGCATAGCTGTAGATCCAGAAATTATCGCTCCTTAAAGGATAAATGATCCTGTAGGTGCCGTTGATCCATTTATTGGTGGCATATTTATTGCCTTCCGACTGGAAGCCCAGCTGGTAGGCCTTGCCCTGCTGGTAGATCGTGGCCATATCATCATATTGCAGGGTACCCGCATAGGAGGTGGCATTCTGTATCATGTTCTTCTGCGCGTTCTTATAGATGAACACGCTTGTCTGTCCGGCATTGGCATTGATGATATTCAGGATGCCCACATTATCCTGGGCACCTTTCACCCAGTTTTTCGGGATCACGGCCAGCTGGTAATTGCCGGACGGGTTATGGGTAAAGAAAGGCAGTATGATACGGCGCTTCTCCTTGTCCGAATACAGCAGGGCGGTAGCGCTCCCTGCCGCCTGGATGGATTCAAGGATATTGCCCTGCCATATCTTACGGCTTTCCACGGGCGGCAGCTCCAGGTAGAGGTTTTTATTGTAAACGGCATTATACCTGCCATTATCATAGATCATGAATAATGGATTGCTGAGCTGGAATGCTGTGGCAGGCTTTTGTACCAGGTTATCCAGTATGCTACGGGTATAATTATCCTTAACGACATCGTTGCGGAGCGTCTGGAAATTGGTGTCCGCCGCGAGCAGTGTGATGACCTTATTATAGGTGATCTTTTCCCGCTTTGCTTCCATCCCGTCCTGTATGTTGGCCAGTATAGCGTTCAGGTCCTTTTCAACGTGCTCTTTGGTAGTCTCCATGACGATGGAGAAATTATCATTGTTCAGCTCATTTTCCCTGACGGTGGTCAGCGCGAAAACAGCGATCAGCGCAATAAAGAGTATATAGCGGATGCTGCTGCTCTGCACATCTACCTGGAAAGAATGCTTGGGCGTAGGACGCTGCATCAGGGTAACCGCCCACAGCAGGAGCGGCAGCAGGACGCTTAGCCTGCTGGTAAGGCTCAGGAAGGGGAAGTCCTGCCCGAAGAATACGAACCTGTTGGTAGCGGTAAGCCATACGAACAGGGCTATGGTGAACAGGATCAGCAGGGGGATCAGGCCGGTATAGCTGTCTATATCCCGCTGCCTTTCTTTGGTATTGACGAGTGTCAGCTGGTAAGCTATCAGGTAAAATACCATCGGTATCACCATCAGGAAGAGGATCAGGTACATGGTAAAATCGCCCCATTCGCTGATGACGTACCTGGCCAGCACCACATCCCTGGTCTGCGTGGAATAATCCACACCGATCCTGGAATGCGCCCGCAGGTTGATGGTCTCGCTGTTGTCATACTCCTTGGAAATATAGGAATTGATGAACCATTGGTTTTCCGCGGTCTCAATGATCTTCTGGGTCTTGAAGGAGGTGTATTCGTTGGCCTGCAGCAATTCATGGATAGGCTGGTAAATAATGGAGGCGCGGTATTGCACGTGCTTCACCACATCTGCCATCTGGTGGTCCATCCATTTCCGGGTAACGGGAATGACCGCGAGAATGCCCGCCGCTACTGCTATGACCATACCTGCCGACTGTACTCTTTTAGGCGCGGACAGGGCACGCAGCACAACAGCGGCGAGCGCCAATACCCCGAAGAAGACCCATACCTTGTAGGTCAGCAGGTAGTAGAACAGGGGCTTTACGGATAATAAGGTGAGGTACAGGGCCAGGGCTGTCAGCCCGTATATCCAGAAGTTCTGCGGCATCAGGAGCCTGTTGGCAATAGATACCCTGGTATTGGCCAGCGGCTTTTTAAGGAAGTTGACAAGGATGTTCTTCAGTAAAAGGAACAGGAAGAACAGGATGGCAAATCCCCTGTCCGTCAGGCCGAAGAACACGAGGGTGGTAAGGGTGATAAAGGTGGTAGGATTATTGAAAAAGTAGTAAAGGAGCGCATGCAGGTGCTCCAGCCACTTCTTTTTGCCGCCGTACAGCAGGGGCTTGGGAGTATATTCAAAAGCGGCATTGGCTTTGCCGGAATAATACACATAGCCCAGTATAGGCAGCAGTATGCTGACGATCCTGGTCAGGAGCTCGATATGCAGCACTTTCTTATTCAGCATAAATACCACGAAGCACAGGCCGATAAAGGCGATGTATTGCAGGTTGATATTGCTGAGCCTGGGGCTGAGCTTCGTGAACAGGCTGCCGGCATCCGGCAGTACCCGGCTAAGCAGGCCGGTCCTGTACAGGATCAGCAATATTACCATGCCGAGTATCCAGATGACCGTAAGCGGCAGGGGGAGCTGTATGCCGATATTGAAGTCAAAATTCAGGAGCGTATTTTCCAGCTCATGCTTGGAGATGTTCTCCAGCGGCGGGAAGGTTGCCAGGCGCCAGTACATGATGAACCTCAGCACCGACAGCGCCATGATGACCATCAGGATAATGGGCTCTATGCGTTCCAGCTTCTTGCCCGGGAAGAAGACCTGCAGGATCACGAACGAGGCGAAGATAAGCCCCAGGTAAAAAATGGACTTCTCCGTGCTGAAGCCGTTATCGCTGAAATCCCGGAGCTGGAAGAGGTACTGGGCTTTCTGGTCTTTGGTCAGCAGCGCGAACTTCCGGTCCGTCACCTGGATGGAGGCGCTGGACGCATTGAAGTCGGCCACGTTCAGCTCTATGGCTGTATTGGGCTGCCCGGAAATATAATCTATGCTGCCGTTGACAGGCGTAGCGGTCACGAGCTGGTAGGTGTTGAATAAAAAGCCTTCCTTGAGATCATTGCCTATGATCTGCTCGAAATCATTGGTGATAAAGCGGATGTTCTTATTGCCCGCTTCCTGCTTGCCGGGACTCCTGAGCATATAGGTATTCGGGTAATCGAAATACAGCGCGGCATCCATTTTCCTGCTCTGCGGGTAGCCGGTTGCATCAAAGCGGTCTATATATAATTGCTTCCTGTAGTTGCTGAAGCCGATGTAGAACTTTTCCGCATAGGCGATGCCTGATGTGTTTTTGAGCCGGGGAGCGGCCGCCTGCCCGTCGATCTTTACCGTATAGTTGTTTTCAAAAACGTTCTTAGCAGGGAAGAATTTATACTGCTTGTCCGTATGTTCAAAATGGGCCAGGAGATAGCTGTCGCCCAGCTCCTGCAGCATGGCTTCCAGCACCTGGTAGCTTTCCGGCTTCCCGGATTCAAAGGTCCGGCCGTTCAGCAGCAGCTCAAACAGTTGCTTGCCTATGTTCAGGTCGGATGTGATGATCGTGATGTGATCCTGGTAAGGCGCCTGCACATTCCACTGGGATAATATCTCGGGATTTTTGCCCGTCAGCGATACGGTAAATTGCAGCCCGTCCTTTTCATCGGATACCAGCTTTCTGAAGAATCCCGGCTTATAAGGAGCCACCTGTATGGTGACGTCAAAGTCCGCGTTGGACAGCTGCAGCGACTGTTGTATGGGTTGGGGATAAATATTGTTCAGCAAAGCGGCTTTCCTGCCGTCAACGGGTTTAAACACCGGGATAAAGAACCGGTCAAACTGTAAGGAGGCCGTGCTGCCGCTGCCCTTTACGGTAATACTGCCGGTCTGTGCATTGCTGTCCGTAGCGGTGCTTTCCAGGAACAGCTGATCCTGGAAAGCGATCCCGGCATTGCTGAGTCCATGGTAATCATTGTTTAAGAACCATGTGCGGTTGCCGAAGGGATGGGTAGTGGTATAGATGCACCATACACCCAGGATAAATACTACGGACAGCACGGCGAATTTGAGAATGCCTTCCCACTTTTTGCCGAACAGGAAGAGCTTATGGCCGATGCCGGGATCGTTGCCGATGTCCTTTTGCTTCTTCTGGAATACGGTATTGACAATATCCTCCAGCTGGAGCTGCACCACGAAGTAAACAATGATGGCCATTATGGTCAGGCTGAGGAACCAGCTGATCACACTGCCCCAGAGTATGTTCATGGTGATGATGATACCTGCTGCCAGAGCAGTATAGATATATTTGAGCATTATAAGTCTTTTAATTTATACCCGTGGATGATATAATTATCCAGGTCCTTTATTCCCAGCTGTTTCAGCACTGATATGGTCTGCCGCAGGTTGACCGGTGTTTTGTCCACAGGGGTGCCTTGCGTCAGCTCGGGGTATTTCTGGTGGTCGGACTTGTTCTTAAGCAGGGTATTGATATTGGTGATATCGTAATCCTGGCGTTTGGCCAGCTTTTCGCGGGTAATGGCGGTGTACTGTACGGAAGCCATGGTCATATATTTGAATATATTGGCAAGGTCCCCCTGGTCTATGGCGGATTGCAGGGGTAGTATGATTTCCTGGAATGCGGTCTTATAATAAGCTGTGTCCGCGTCTATCGCCTGCTTTAGCTCCTTATGATTGCGCTTGAGGTCCGTATAGCTCTGCTTGAGTATTTTGCTGTCCTCGCGCAGCTTATCATATTTCTGCTTTAGCTGGGTGATGTTGACATTCGCTCTTGACCTGGGCTTGTCGGGCGGAGCGGCAGCTGCCTCTTCCTGCTGGAGCGGTGAGCCTCCCTGGCCGTCTTCTTCCACCTCGATCTCTTCCGGCAGCGCTGCGGGCCTGGTGCCGGCCTTCGCCAGCAGGAACCCTGCCGCTATACCGGCTACGGGCAGCAATACGAACCAATACCAGTTGCTGCTGCCGGTGTTCGGGTCTGTGCCGGAGGCGTCCTGGGGCCTTACCAGCTTTTCCTGTTCGCTTCCTGCCTGGAGCTGCTGTTCATTTGCCACATAAAGGGTGCGCTGCGGCAGCTCATTGGCATGGCTCAGCAGCTTTTCCAGGTTGTCGATATCGCCGTACTGCTTATACCTGGCATCTATCAGGTCCGCGGGGATCTTAAGCAGGCTCAGGATTTTCTGGTTGTCGGCCTTGTTCTTAAGCAGCACTTTGCCATCGCGTATCTCTATCGGTACCGTTTGCTTCTCATTATCTACTGTAATAAGGGCGGACTGGTCGGTAGTGATCTTAATGCTGATATTTTTATCAAATCCGTTATCACTGATGATGAACGTATTTTCCCGGGTGGGCTGTGCCCACAGGAGTAGGGATTGTAAGGTGAGTATACTGATGAAAATGAATTTTTTCATAGATTGTAATTGTGTATTGTTGGGTTAGATACAATAAGGATATTATGAAATGAACTTCGGTTTAACAGCATATCCCGGTAAATGGTTGACTGCCCGGCCGGCGATCCCTGTGCGTTACGGAACGCCCTGTATTTGAATATTAGCTTTATTGGTCCCCGGGCTTTCAGGTCACGTACATTCATCCGGCATATGACCGGCAAGGATTCCGGTGAGCGGCCGCCGGCCGCTCACCGGAATCCTTAGAAATACAAGGGGCCTGAATTGCCGCCGGTATTATTGTTGTTGTTATTGTTGCTTTTATTGTCTGCCGGGGGCTGGATGTCAAAGTACATCGGACCGTTGGCCGGCGGCGCGGGGGGCGCAGGGCTCAGGTCGATAGCTTTCTGGAACGTATGTATGAACTCTTCATCTATATAATTAGGGAACAGGGAAGGAATGACCATATTGAGCTCGATATCCTCCGTATCGAAGATCTCCTGGAGCTCTATGATATTCTTAACGATGCCGTTCTCCAACTTCCGGACCAGGTAGCCTTTTTCCGTGAACATCAGGTTGGCTTCCTCCCGGATGCCCGGCTGCTGGCTGTAGATGCTGTTGCCTACGATCTTATAGCGCTTGCCGCCTATGAGTATCTGGCTGTTGGCCAGGGAGTCGTAGTGCAGGCTGGTATGCGTGGTGGGTATGACCGCTTCCACGTTTTCAAGATCATTCAGCTCATTGAAAAATATCTTCAGCAGGCGGGACTGTATGCTCACTTTTGGCTTGCCTGGTGCTGCCGGGGCTTGTCCCGTCTCGGCAGCGGGCAGCTTGGGACGGCTGATGACCTGTATGGGATAGCCTATTTTTTCCGCATTCAGGCGTACGGAATTGTTGAACACGCCTTTTATACAGATATCCTTCAGCTCGTTGCCGTTCAGCAGGTGTACCCTGGACGCAGGGATATCCAGCTCCTGCTCCAGCTGCTTCCGTACCTGCTCTTCCAGGGGCTTGAAAAGGAAGGCCCTTCCGGACAGGATCACGCCGCCGCAGCTGAACTGTTCCGCATTCTTTTTCACAAGCCTGATATTCTGCACCACGCGGGTGGCGATCACTTTGCAGGTTTCCGTGATGTAACCGTAGAAATCGCTGATATTCTCAATGCCGGTCAGCAGGTTTTTGAAGGTGCTGGTAATATCAGCGCGGCCTTCTTCGGTCAGGTTCCTGAAGTTGGTATCGCCCACGCTGGCCTGCTGCCACTGGCTCAGCACATAGGGGCTGTTGTCCGTATATTTGAATTTCAGCCTTTCTATCTGGGCAAAAATATTGTTCTTAAGCTCCAGGTCATTGCTGTTCAGCACATTGATGATCTTTTCCTTGATGAATTTAAACGCTTCGTGCTGGTTGGACGCATTGGCCCTGATATAATGTAATATGGTCTCGAAAACGGCAAAGGTGATCAGGTTGCCCGCGCCCGCAAAGCCGTTGCGGTACACGGTCTTGATGTCGAAAACATTACGGGCGCCGGTCCGGATGATGGAAAGGTCCGTTGTGCCTTTACCGGAATCTATAATGACATATTCCCGGTTCTTGTCGATCTGGGTATCGTTCTTATTGATATAGCCCAGGAAGGACGCATCGCTTTCCGATATGGTAATGATCTCCCAGCTCAGCAGCTTGCCTTTGTACTCATGGTCTGCAAGCGACTGGAAGATATTGTGCAGGATCTGCTGGGTGCTTTTGATGTCGTAAAAATCATAAATATTGGGTACCAGCAGGATGAAGCGGATCTTACGGGTGGCATCATAGGAAATGAGGAATTCCTTTTTCAGGAAGGATTCTATCATCACCCTTAAGATGGTATTGTACACCTTGTTCTTCATGACGCCCAGGCTCACATTGATATCGTAGCCCTCCTTGTCGATGTTGAAGTTGATGCCGGAAAAGAGGCTGTCGTACTTCTGGGTGATCTTGAGGTTCGGGAGCTGGTGATACTTATTTTGCGTCAGCACCTGGTAGCCGTCATGCGTATTGACCAGCATCTTCAGGTTATGCGCCACATCGGCTATAAAGAGATCCTTATAGATATTGTCGTACTGCCCGCTCTGGTTCTCCTTCAGGAAGAAGATGGATTTATAGAAATTGGTGTTCTTCTCTTCCTGGTAATAGCTGGCCTGCTCCTCTTTGCTGATCCAGCCCTGGGATTTGTTGAATGCCAGGATGTTTTTGAACAGGTTCTCTATTTCCGGGCGCATCTGCTGGTGATGCTCACCATACTGGTAGCGCTTGATGGCCATCTGGCTGGCTTCGGAGCCGAAATCCAGCGCAATGCCCAGGAACTGCTCGGGGTGCGCGAAGCTGATGGTGGTCTTATTGCTGAACTGCTGTCCTTCCGTTTCCAGTGTCAGCTCCAGGGTAAGGTCGGGAAAGGCGGCATCCAGCAGCTTATTGAAAGCGCCGGTGATATAGCCGGTCACCAGCATGGCGCCGTTGCTGTACCTGTGCCGGATGAATTTGATGGTATCCTGCCACACGCCTATGATCTCGGAATCGGATTGCACGGCTTCCACGGTGTTCTGGGCTGTTACCTTTTCCTTTTTAGGGGCTGATTTGAACAGCTCCAGGTCCTCGTAGCTGTACACCGGGGGCGGTTCGGGCGCTTCCTGCTCCGGCTCGGGCGCTTCATATAAAGGTTGCTTTTTCCTGGGGCCGATGTGCAGGCGTAAAGTGTCAGACTCCAGGATGCACTGTACGGAACAGTCCTTGATATCAAGATCGGGGTGTTGCGGGATGAAGCTTTTTAAAATGCTGTCCGCCTGCAGCTCCGCAATATTGAAATGGGCGTTCCTGTGCGCCTCTACTATATATTTGAATACGGTGATATCATCCTTCTGGTGATATAAATTGATGATTTTTTCTCTTCTGTCGTTAATAATGATCGGTAAGCTATAAAAGTCCATATCTCAGTAAGTTTGAATACAAACTTAAAAATACTACTTTTTTGATAATCCCGATAAATATTCGGTAAATGCCTGTTTTCCGGCCATGAACGATAGAAGATGCCTTTTTTAGTTGGTCATCCAGGAGAAGGCTGCCTGGTCTTTCAAGGCAGGAGCCTTCAATAACGGACCGGTCAAAAATGCCGGTCTTTTGTGATGATGATGATATGCCTTTGCTATTATGATTCCCTGACCCTGGTAAGCAGCATATTGAATTGCAGATCGTTCAGGGTACTGCTTTGGGTGTCCTCTTCCAGCAGTATCCTCCCGCTTCCCTTTACCTCGTATACATCCACAGGATTAAAGATGGTGGTGTCTGCCTTGATCCACTTGACCGATTCGATTTTAATATAATAGGCGGCGACATCCATCGTATCATAAGTATTCCAGCGTGGCAGGTCATAATTTTCTTCAAAATATATCCTGGGCGTTATGCCATCCTTCAATGCAGTCGGAAGTGTTTTGCCTGTAAGCGACAGCACCTCTTCGTGGGTAGGGTGGTGATCGAACCGTAATGTTACTTCCAGGGACGGGTCCACGGTAGAGAGTGGCCTTACAACCGCAATGCCTCCCACACTATGCTCAAGGCTGGATATATACTGGGCAGTTGCCTCAGGGTAAGAAATCTTATAATCCTTATTGCCAAAGTTGAAATTGGCATAATAAGGCCGCAGATTGGCGGGCTGGTCTTCATTTTTATGCTTATCCTCCTTATTACAGGAAAAGATCAGCAGGGCGCCCCCGAGGAGCAGGATGATCCGTTTATTCATTTGATTGGCTGGAAATTGCAAATATAGTGATATTTTGTTTATTTTAACAATGTTTAAATTTTAGTGAATTGTCGGCGCGCCCCTACTTTACCGGCCCTTTCAACTGAAGTATATCCGGTATTTATAACAGCATCAAGATTCTACTTGCGTTTTATATACAGGTTGCTACTTTTGCATACTCATGAAAAATATTAAGATCAACAGAACGGTATTGCTTATTTTGCTGGGTGTGCTGGCGGCGCTGGGACCCTTTACAATAGATATGTACCTGCCGGGTTTCCAGAAGATCGCGGCAGACTTCGGGACGGATGAAAAGCACGTTGCCTTTACGCTGACCTCCTATTTCATCGGTATAGCGGCCGGCCAGCTTATTTACGGTCCTATAGTGGATAAATACGGCCGAAAGCGGCCCCTGATCGCCGGCCTCGGCATTTATATCCTTGCGGCTTTGGGCTGCGCGCTGTCCCCAAATATAGAATCAATGATATTGATGCGGCTGCTGCAGGCGCTGGGCGGCTGTGTGGGCATGGTGGCTTCCAATGCCATTATCAGCGATGTATATGAAAAAGAGCACCGTGCCCGGGCATTCTCTTCCATCATGCTGGTAATGGGCGTTGCGCCGCTGATAGCGCCGAGCGTGGGCAGCCTGCTGCTTGAAAGGACCGGCTGGAATTATATATTTTACTTCCTTGCGGCATTTGCGACCTTCGTAGCTGTACTGATCATGGTATTCCTGCCGGAAACGAGCCGGTATATGCACACCAGGAAGCTGAGTGTCAGGGAAGTGGGTCGGGGGTATATGGATATCCTTAAGAACAGGACCTTCCTGCTGTATACGCTTGCCGGGAGCATTGCGATGTCGGTATTATTTGCCTACATTTCTTCTTCCTCTTTTGTGTTCATTACCCTGTACGGGCTGGATAAGGCCACTTTCTCCTTCATCTTTGCCGTGAATGCGGCAGGGCTGATCACCGGCAGCTCGCTGAACGGTATCGTTACAAGGTATATCAACTATATACGGCTTACGGGGATAGTCTCCTGGCTGTTGGGGGCGGTATCCTTCCTTGTAATGATGATGCTCATCCTGTATCCGCAGCTGCCGTATCAATGGATGGTAGCCGGTATCTTCACCATCCTGTTCCTTGTGGGCTTTATTACGCCGAACGTGACGGCGGCTTCACTGGCTCCTTTTACCGGTAATGCCGGTGCCGCTTCGGCATTGGGCGGCGCTATGCGTATGGGGGTCGGCGCTATGGTGGCTGCTGCGATAGGTATATTCCAGGGAGCATCTGCCCTGATCATGTTCGTGACGATCTTTGTGCTGGCTGTATTGACGATCCTGCTGCTGATCCCTGCTGCCGGCACTACGATATCCAGCGTAGTGCCATCGCCGGGAGTAGAGCCGGGTACGGGGGAATCAGTCTAGCGGTTTGCCTGGCTGCATCGGGGCCGGAAAGATATTTTTTGTGTAAAGGAAGGTGCTTTTAGCTGCTTACCCCGGTAAAGCGTCCGGCTGTCCCTGTGTCCGTTATGTGCATTACAGCATAGGCTGCATTAAAAAAGCGGTCAGCGTATTATACGCTGACCGCTCTCTTCACCCTGGCTGACGTTGCAACCGGAGCTATCAGATATTAATTCTGTAACCTACCCCGATATTCCAGTTGTTATGGGTAAGGGTGGTATTGTTCATATTGGACATATTGCCCAGTCCCAGTCCGTAGCCGCCTTTTACGTAGATACCCCAGGGCGTCTCATAACCCAGCCCGAAATTGAATCCCCAGTCAAATGCGTTGATCTCATCCACCTTGCTACCGAAATTAATGTCCTTTTCTATTGAAACGCTTGATCCGCCCGTAACCTTGGTCTTTCCGGCCAGTCCCATGCCTATATATGGGCCGGCTTCCGCGAAAATGGCCCCTGCCTTGTCGGATAGCCTCAGGCTGTAGCCCAGGTTGACGGGAACGCGCAGGTAGTGCATCGTGGTTTCGGATGTTACTCCCAGGATACCCTCTGAGGTGCCGCCCAGCATGTGGTAGTAGATGCCTGGTTTAACGTATAGCCCTTTATAAACCGGGAGGGTAACACCCGCACCTATGCTGAACCCGATTTTAGAGTCGGAATTGGTCGCATCGTTATTGCCTAATTTGGTACGCAGATGGGCGATATTGAGTCCTGCCTCCGGGTCGATGGAGACCTGGGAAAACCCTGTGCCGGTTACTGCTGCTGCTGCTAAAATCAATACTGCTTTTTTCATTTTGTTTGAGTTTTAAATGTTATAATATTTCTGATAACCAGAAAAAGAAGGTTTTTGTTTTTCTGAGTGTAAAATTGCATCGTACTGGCTCACCTGAAAAGCAGGAAATGGTCGAAACGGACAAAACAGGGGTTGAACTGCAAGCCTCTGTACGGCGAATCTGTCACCTGTAATTTCATCCCTGAAAATGTCCGTTTCGGGGACCCGGTCCTTTAGCGCCTGCTGTATGTATCGCATTTTTGCAATGTACGGACCTGTAAGGTCAGTGCGTATTGTAAACTTATATATAACAACAGCATGATGAATTTATTCGGGCATAAACATGGAGCCCGCAGTTTCGGGAAATGGTTGTTACCGGCAGGCATACTGCTGGTAGTGCTGGGCCTGACCGCATATATATCCCCCTTTGCAGCCGTTGCCGGCTTTTTATGCATGGCAGGCCTGGTTATTTCCGGCTTTGGGCTGCAGTCGCTGATACGGCGGATACGCCGTAAGGAAGGACTGCCGCGTGTAGCGTCCGCTGCCTTATGGTCTGTAGCCGGTCTCCTGCTCCTGCTGTATCCGTTTGTATCGCTCAGGCTCCTGAACGGGATCGTAAGCGTAGTATTGATCAGCCGTGCGCTGCAGTATCTTGTAAGGTGGCGGCGCGGCGCCGGCAGGGCGGAGAGTGTAGGAATATCCCCTTTGCCGCGCGTGGTGCTGTTGCTGATCCTTGCCGTTGCCCTGCTGTATAATCCCTTACTCCTCTCTGTTGTGCTTGCGTATACGGTGGGCTTCCCGCTCCTGGTCCTTGGCGGCCTGCTGATAGCTGCGGCCCTGTTCCTGCGCAGGCTGCCACGGGACAGCAGGGACATACGCTCCTCTTTTGAAGAGCCGGTACGGGATGCGGAATACGAAATTGTGGAAGAGCATATGCACCGGCCTGCCGGTGTTAAATAAAAACAGCAAGTCTTTAATCCGTAAAATATATATCAAGTGATGAAAAAAAGTATAATGGTAGCCGCGCTCTCGCTGCTCACAGGATATTTTGCGGCTGCGCAGACCCCTTTGGGTCTTAATGACGCGGTAGCTTATGCCCTGAAGCATAAAGCGGAGGCCGTAAAGGCGCGGCTGGATATTAAGAACAGCGCTTATGTCATTGAAGAGGCCCGTGCCAACGCGCTGCCCCAGATCAATGCGAACGGGGGACTGACCTATAATGCGATCCTGCAGCAAATGGCGCTGAATATGGGCGGTCAGTCAATGGTCATAAAAATGGGGCTTCCCTGGCAATCCACTGCTACCGTGCAGCTGGACCAGCAGATATTCAACCTGGCGGTATTTACCGGCCTGAAGGCAGCCCGCAGCACGAAAGAGTTCTATGTGATCAATGCGGAGCTTACGGAGGAGCAGATCGTGGAAAAGGTGGCCGGCAGCTATTATGAAGTCTTCAGGACCCAATCGAAGATAGCCACTATCAACAGTACGATCAGCAATACGGAAAGGGTGAGGGATGTTATCAGCAGCCTTTTTGACAACGGGCTGGCCAGGAAGATAGACCTGGACCGGATGAATGTGACGCTGAACAACCTGTCTGCCGGCAAGCAGCAGCTGCAGAATGCCCTGCAATTACAGGAGAACTCCCTTAAATACCTCATTGGTATGGATATCAGTGAGCCCGTGGTGCTACCGGAAGGCACATTTGAGATAGATCATTCGCTGGTATTGGACAGGAGCGCAGCGGATATTGAGAACCGTACAGAGATCAGGCTGATGGAACAGCAGGGACAGCTGCTCCATTATAACAAGCAGGCTATAGCGGCACAGCGCTATCCCACACTGGCGCTCAGCGCCAATTACGGCTACCTTGGGCTGGGTGATAAGTTCCCTTATTTCGCGGGCAGCAACAGCGGTGTGAACTGGTCTGATATGTCTGCTGTTTCCCTGAACCTGAGAGTGCCTATCTTCAGCGGCTTTTCCACCCGTGCCAGGATCCAGCAGGCACAGATAGAGATAGATAAATATGAAACGGACCTGCGGGACACACGCCTGGCCCTGAGCCTGGCGCTCGAAAATGCCTTTACACAGCTAAGCAATTCCCTGATGACGCTGAATGTCCAGAAGTCCAATGTTAACCTGGCGCAGGAAGTACTGATCAATATCGAAAATAATTATAAGAACGGGCTGGCATCACTGACAGACCTGCTGGATGCGGAAACTTCCTATGCGGATGCCCGTAACAGTTACACCGGCGCGCTCCTGGATTATAAGCTTGCTGAAGTTCAGCTTGTCAAGGCCAGAGGCGAATTGAAATCCTATTATTCTACTTCTCACTAAACTAAAATATCCCAACATAAATATATGAAAAAGGTAATTATATCAGGCGTTGTAGTGATAGCAGCACTGGCAGGTATTTTCCTGGTACTGAATAAGAACAAGGCCAGGAATGAGGCGGAAACAGCGGTAGTGGCCGAGCAGAATGCGGGCGTTGCCGTAAGGGTTGAGCCGGCGGGCAGGAAGACCGTAAACCTCCGGTATACAGCTAATGGCGTCTTTTCGCCCTGGCAGGAGGTCATGATAGCGGCGGAAACCTCCGGACGGGTAGCCAGGGTGCTGGTAAAAGAAGGGGCCGGCGTCAGCGCGGGACAGGTGCTGGCCGTGATAGAAGCGGACAAGCAAAATGTGCAGCTCTCGAATGCGCAGGCCGTTTATAACAATGCCCGTTCCGAAGTGGAGCGTTTTGAAAATGCCTTCGCGACCGGTGGCGTTACCCGGCAGCAGCTGGACCAGGTAAAGCTGCAGCTGGAGAACGCCAGGAACAACCTGAAAAGCGCGCAGCTCACCGCCGGTGATGTCAATATAAAGGCTTCCTTTGCGGGTATTGTGAACAAAAGGAGCGTAGAGCCCGGCGCCTATGTTTCTCCCGGACAGCAGCTGTTCGAAGTGGTCAATGTCTCTACGCTCAAATTAAGAGTGAATGTAGATGAAAAGAATATAGGCGCCATTAAGCTTGGTCAGCAGGTGAAAGTAGGATCGGCAGTGCTGCCGGACCGGAGCTGGAGCGGTACGGTTGCCTTTATCGCACCCAAGGCGGATGCCAGCCTCAACTTTGCTGTAGAGCTGGAAATAAAGCAGGTGACCGGTTCAGACCTGAAAGCAGGTATGTATGGTACTGCGTACTTCGGTGCGGAGCAAAGCAGCGAGGCGTTCGTCATTCCCAGGAATGCCTTTGTGGGCAATATCAGCTCCAACCGGGTATTCGTGGCGGAGAACGGTAAGGCCGTATTAAGGCAGATCACTGCCGGAAGGAACTTCGGGGAATACATAGAGGTCGTTGCCGGGCTGGAGCCGGGAGCGCAGGTGATCACTTCAGGCCAGATCAATCTTTCTGACCAGGCTCCGGTAACAATTATTAAATAACTTTCAAATGACCATAAGCAGATGAAATTAGCAGAAATATCTATTAAAAGACCCAGTATCATCATTGTATTGTTTATACTGCTGACGCTGGGAGGCATCTTTTCCTATTCCCGGCTGGGATACGAGCTGGTGCCTAAATTCGAGGTGAACGTGATCTCTATCCAGACCGTATATCCCGGTGCTGCGCCTGCCGAGGTGGAAAATGCGGTGACCAAAAAGATTGAGGATGCCATCGCTTCCCTGGAAAATGTCAAGAAGATCGAGTCAAAGTCCTTTGAAAGCGTATCCATCGTGATGATCACGCTTAATAACAGCGCGGACGTCAACTTTCTGCTTACTGATGCGCAGCGTAAGATCAATGCGGTGGTAAATGATCTCCCTGAGGATGCCAAAGCGCCGTCCATCAACAAATTCTCCCTGGATGATGTGCCTATCATCAACCTGTCCGCCACTTCCAGCCTCTCCGAAAAAGAGTTGTATGATCTGCTGGAACAGAAGATACAGCCGGTATTTTCAAGGATAGACGGTGTGGCCAAGGTGGATATGATAGGAGGCGAGGAGCGCGAGATACAGGTCAGCGTGAACCCGGAGAAGCTCAAAGGCTACGGGCTGACCGTCAGCCAGGTACAGCAGGTGATAGCGGCTTCCAATATGGACTTTCCTACCGGTAGCGTAAAGACCAGGGATAACCAGACCACGGTCCGCCTGTCCGGTAAGCTGGCAGACCTGGACGAAATGCGCAACCTGCCGGTGACGACACCTGCCGGCGTGATGATAAGGTTGGGCGATGTAGCGGATGTGCAGGACGGGGTGAAGGACGCGGAAAAGATATCGCGGATCAACCGGAAGAATACGGTATTGCTCCAGGTGTTCAAGCAGTCGGATGCCAACGCGGTGGCGGTATCTGAAAAAGTGAAAAAAGCGATCGCTACGGTGGAGGAGGACTTCAGCGCTGCCGGTGTGCAGATCGTAGTAGGGAGCGACAGCTCCGAATATACCCTGAAAGCGGCCAATAATGTGATGTTCGACCTGGTATTGGCGATCGTGCTGGTAGGCTTTATTATGCTCTTTTTCCTGCACAGCGTCAGGAATGCGGCTATTACGATGGTGGCCATTCCCTTGTCGCTGATAGCTACCTTTATCGGGCTGTATATAATGGGATATACGCTCAACCTGCTGTCCCTGCTGGGGCTTTCGCTGGTAGTGGGTATCCTGGTGGATGACGCCATCGTGGTCATTGAGAATATCCACCGGCATATGGAGATGGGTAAGAATAAGGTCAGGGCGGCTTATGACGGCGCCTCGGAGATCGGCTTTACAGTCACTGCCATTACGCTCGTGATCGTCGTGGTATTCCTGCCCATAGCGCTGTCCTCCGGCCTGGTGTCCGACATCCTGCGCCAGTTCTGCGTAACGGTAATGATCGCTACCTTATTGTCCCTGCTGGTGTCCTTTACGATCGTGCCCTGGCTGTATTCCAGGTTCGGCAAACTGGAGCATATCCGCAGTACCTCGTTCTTCGGTAAGCTGCTGAACGGGTTTGAGCGCGGCCTGCAGCGACTGACGGACGGTATAGGCGGACTGCTGAAATGGGCGCTGAAGAGCAGGAAGAATAAGCTGGCCACGCTTGCGGTGACCGTGGTGCTTTTTATAGCTTCGCTGATGCTGGTGGGCAAAGGCTACGTGGGAACGGATTTCTTCCCCGGCAATGATAAGGGGGAGTTCTATCTCCAGGTAGAGATGAATAAGGATGCTTCTTTGGAACAGACCAATTTCATGACGCAGCGGGCGGAACAATATCTGGAACAGAAGCCGGAAATAGAAAGGATGATCACCACGGTGGGGCAGGCCTCAGACGGTATGATGTCCACCAACGGCACCAAGTACAAATCAGAGATACACCTCTTTGTCAGTAAGGAGCACCGGAAAAAGGAAGCTACCAAGGTATATGCTGCCCGGCTGAGAAGGGAAATGGAAGGTGTGCTGGTGGGTGCCAAGGTCAAAACCGTAAATATGGGTATGATGGGCGCCGAGAATGCGCCGTTGAAGTTGACGGTGATCGCTGCCACACAGGAAGATGCCATGGCATTTGCCGCTGAGGCTGCCGGGCAGCTGAAAAAGGTGGCGGGCGCTACCGGTATAAAGCTCACCTCGGAAGACGGTAATCCCGAGATCAGGGTGAAGGTGGACAGGGACAAGATGAGCAGCCTTGGATTGAATGTGGCAGGAGTAGGTATGGTGATGCAGACCGCTTTTTCCGGGAATACCGATGCGAAATTTTCCGCCGGGGATAAGGAATATGATATCAATATCCGTTATGATGAAGCCGGCAGGGCAGATATCAATAATGTAAAAGGCCTGGAATTCATGAATTCCAGGGGCGATGCGGTCAAGCTGGAGCAGTTTGCAGATGTAAGTTTCGGGTCGGGTCCGACCCTGCTGGAACGTACGGATAAGTCCCCGTCGGTATCGGTGGAGGCCCAGGTAGTAGGTCGGCCGCTGGGATCTGTGGCCCAGGAATGGGAAACGCAGTTCTCTAAGCTGGAAAGAAAGCCGGGACTGTCCTATAAATGGGGCGGCAATATGGAAAACCAGGAAGAGGGCTTCGGGTCGCTGGGGATTGCGCTGGTCGCTTCCATACTGCTGGTGTACCTGGTGATGGTTGCACTGTATGATAACTTTGTGACACCGTTCGTGGTGCTGTTCTCTATCCCGCTTTCCTTTATCGGCGCCTTGCTGTTCCTGGCACTGTTCAACCAGACGCTGAATATATTCACTATCCTGGGTATTATCATGCTGATAGGGCTGGTAGCTAAGAATGCCATTATGCTGGTGGACTTTGCCAATCACAGGAAAGCGGAGGGCTATTCCACCTATGATGCGCTGATCGCCGCCAACCATGCCCGTTTCCGTCCTATCCTGATGACCACCATCGCTATGGTGATCGGTATGGTGCCTATCGCTATGGCCCAGGGAGACGGTGCGGATATGAACAGGGGCCTGGCCATCGTGATCATCGGAGGGCTGTTGTCATCGCTGTTCCTGACGCTCATTATCGTACCCGTGGTCTATGCCATTTTTGACAGCCTGACAGGGCGGTCCCGGAAAGGCAGGAAAAAAACGGATTACGCGAAAATGCTGCAGGTGCCTGCGGAAAAAGAAGCGGAACCGGTAGCGGAGCTGGAAGAGGCCTATTAAACTAACCTCCCGGAATAAAGCTGTACGATTACAGGCGGCTTTATTACGGGAGGAATAACCCGGAAATATTGCTATTTTTAACCCCGGCGATCCATCCGGTCATTACGGCCGCGGCCGCCGTCATTAAAAATATACTATGAGCTTAAGGAACATGCAACCTAAAATATCTTTGCGGATACTCATCAGGGAGAGCGGGAAACTCTTTTTATGCTTCCTGTTCGGTACCCTGATGATCACATCCCTGCAGGACTTCAATCCCCGCAACCTCCTATATAAATTTATCACCTTAAGCACGCTTTTCTTATTCATCTTTGGTATCAACACCTTTTTCCTTTACTATTTTGACCAGAAAAGGCGGCACAGCTCCGAAAGGATCTGGAAGAAGACCTTTGTATGGGGCTATACCTGCAGCCTGGTATTTTTCTTTCTGCATCATGTAGCCATAGAGCAGCTGGAAAAAAGCGGGATGTTCGTTTACCGGAATCCCAATGATGACCTGGAGGGATGGAAGCTGACCGTATTTATCTTATATGCCAACCTGGTGGTCTATTCCTTTATTTTCCTGATACAGAACTTTGTATTGCACCAGTATGAAAAAAGCCGGATCCAGCTGGAATTGCTGCAGCTGAGGGCTTCCAATACGGAAACGGTCAACCAGTTGCTGCAGCAGCAGGTACAGCCGCATTTTCTCTTCAATGCCTTAAATATCCTGAAATCCCTTATCAGGAAAGAGCCTAAAAGCGCGGAAGCCTATTTACTGCGCCTGTCCGATTTTTTAAGGGTATCCATTTCCAAGAATACAACCGGTATGGCAACGATCCGGGAGGAGCTGAAAGTATGCGGAGATTACATGGAAATGCAGAGGATAAGGTTCGGGGACGCGTTGCAGTATAAAGTGGCAATAGAGCCGTCTGACCCGGTAATGGATGAAAAGCTGCCGTTCTTCTCCCTGCAGCCCCTGCTGGAAAACGCTATAAAGCATAATGGCATGACCCGGGACAATCCCTTGCTTATCAGGATATCCCGGGAAGGTGATTATATCAGGGTCAACAATAACCGGCAGCCCAGGCAGCACGCGGAAGTGTCTACCGGTAACGGGCACGGTATGCTGAAAAAGCGCTATAAGATGCTGATAGGCGAGGAGCCTGTCATCCGTCAGGAAGACGGCATTTATTCCGTAAGTCTTAAAATCCTTTAATGATGGATATTATAATAATAGAAGATGAGCGCATTACGGCTGAGGACCTGCAGGATATCATCACCCACCTCTACCCGGAGGCAGTGGTGCGTACCATCCTCAGCTCGGTCAGGGAAGCTGTAGCGTATTTTAGGAATAATCCTATGCCGCAGCTGATATTCAGCGATATCCAGCTGGGTGACGGGTTGAGCTTTGAAATTTTCGAGGAGGTATATATACCGGTGCCTATTATTTTCTGTACCGCGTACGACGCCTATGCCCTGAACGCCTTTAAGACCAACGGCATCCATTATATTCTCAAGCCTTTTGATGAAACCCTGATCAGGGAAGCCGTGGAAAAGTTCCAAAAGCTGAGATCCTCTTTCAGTGTGGATAAAGATGCCCTTACCCGGCTGCTGTCCACGCTCAGGCAGCCGGCACCGGAACCCCAGGGTTCCCTGCTGGTGCACCAGGCCGATAAGATCATTCCTGTTAAAATAAAGGATATAGCGCTTTTTTATATTAAGAATGATGTGTGCCATCTCTTTACGTTCGATCACAAGACCTTCTATATCAATAAATCGCTGGATGAGGTGCAGCAGCTCTGCGGGCCGGACTTCTACAGGGCCAACAGGCAGTATATAGTGAACCGGAATGCGGTAAAGGAGATCAGCCAGACCCTGGCACGTAAAGTGATGGTCGGGCTGAATGTCAGTTTTCCCGAAAGCATCCTGGTCAGCAAGGAGAAAATGACGGACTTTTATGAATGGCTGAAGAACGTATCCTGATATGAGGGCCGGGCCCCTGGCACGGCCTTGTTCCCGGCAGATACGGTTAACGTTTTTTTAGAACTTAACGCAATAAAAGTCTTGGATTTGATTTTATTTTTTTAATTTCGCAACGATTTTTAATTAATTACCTATAAATAAAAGCATCAGTAATGGCAGTTTTAGTCAATAAAGATTCAAAAGTTATTGTACAAGGTTTTACAGGAACTGAAGGTACATTCCACGCAACACAAATGATCGAATACGGCACAAACGTTGTGGGTGGCGTAACTCCAGGAAAAGGCGGGTCTGAGCATTTGTCCCGTCCTGTATTTAATACTGTAAAAGAAGCTGTTGACAAAGCCGGCGCTGATACTTCCATTATTTTCGTACCGCCTGCATTCGCTGCGGATGCCATTATGGAAGCTGCTACTGCAGGTATCAAAGTAATTATCTGTATCACGGAAGGTATCCCGGTTCAGGATATGGTAAAGGCCCGTGAATATATCAAAGGATTTGACTGCCGCCTGATCGGGCCTAACTGTCCCGGCGTGATCACTGCCGAGGAAGCGAAAGTAGGCATTATGCCCGGCTTCGTTTTTAAGAAGGGTAAGATCGGTATCGTATCCAAATCCGGAACTTTAACCTATGAAGCTGCCGACCAGGCAGTAAAGGCCGGTCTGGGTATTTCCACGGCTATCGGTATCGGCGGTGACCCGATCATCGGCACTACTACCAGGGAAGCGGTGGAATTGTTAATGAATGATCCTGAAACTGAAGGCATTATCATGATCGGTGAGATCGGCGGTAATATGGAAGCGGAAGCTGCCCAGTGGATCAGGGACAATGCGACCAAACCTGTAGTAGGGTTCATCGCTGGTCAGACTGCGCCTCCGGGTCGCCGTATGGGCCACGCCGGCGCTATTATCGGCGGAGCGGACGATACGGCTGCCGCCAAGATGAAGATCATGGGCGAATGCGGTATCCACGTAGTGGCTTCTCCTGCCGACATCGGTAAGACAATGGCAGAAGTGCTGAAAAAATAAACAGGACTGCTGACGATATATGCTATTTTTCAGATGAGCCTTCCGGAGTATTCGGAAGGCTCGGTTTTTTCCCCCATAAGGGGTGTGGGTTTATATTATTTTCTATTGTATTTTTACAACAATTAAAAAAAACATTAAGATGAAACAATTCCTGAAGTATTTTCTTGCCGCATTGCTGGCGCTGTTTGTGGGCGGAGCAGTATTGATGATTGTATTTTTCAGCATCCTGGGCGCTTTTACCAAGACCTTCACGCAGGGACTTTCTGCCGGAGACAAGCCCGCGGTGACAGTTACGGCCGGAGCCAGGGAGATATTATTCCTGGACCTGACCAAATCCTACAACGAGTTGGCTAATGTGGACTATCTTGGTCTGCTCCTCAATAAAGGCTCGATGAACAGTGTAGGGCTGGTAGATGTGCTTCATGCTATTTCCGAGGCCAAAACGGACGATAAGATCAAAGGGCTTTATATCAAGTCCGGGTCCGGCGCTAACGGCCTCGCTTCGCTGGAGCAGATCAGGGATGCTATCAAAGACTTTAAAACGTCCGGTAAATTTGTGGTGACCTATGCGGAAAGCTACAGCCAGACCGATTATTATACCGCATCCGTTGCGGATAGCATCTATGTGCATCCGATGGGCGGCGTGGAGATCAAAGGTCTCGCTTCTACCATTATGTTCTTTAAAGGAGCGCTGGATAAGCTGGAAATCAAGCCCGAGATCTTCTATTGCGGGCAGTTCAAGAGCGCTACCGAGCCCTTCCGCCTGGACAGGATGAGCGAGCCCAACAGGAAGCAGCTGGCGGCTATGCAGGCCGATGTATGGCAGGAGTTTGTAAAGGCATTCTCCGAGAAAACAGGTAAGACAGAGCAAGAGATCAACCAGATCGCCAGGACCTATGCCTTACGTACCCCGGAAGATGCCGTGAACTACAGGTTTGTGAATGGTATCAAGTATAAGGATGAAGTGGAGGCTGTCCTGAAGCAGCTCACAGGAAAGGAGGACAAGGATGAAGTGCCTTTTATCGCTTTGGGTGAGTATGTATCCGGTATCAAGCGTTCCGTGAATAAGGACGAGATCGCCGTGCTGGTAGCGGAAGGCAATATCATTGACGGTAAAAGCAGCAGCAGCTCTCCTGTAATAGCCTCTGAGGATATCATCGAGGAGATCAGGAAGATCAGGGACAATGACAATATCAAGGGTGTGGTGATCCGGGTGAACTCCGGCGGCGGCAGCGCCCTGGCATCCGAGAACATCCACAGGGAATTGCTCTTGTTGAAAGCTAAAAAGCCTTATGTGGTATCCATGGGAGACTATGCCGCGTCCGGTGGCTATTACATTGCGGCGCACGCGGACAGCATCTATGCCCTGCCTACTACCATTACGGGCAGCATCGGGGTATTCGGTATGATGTTCAGCACCCGCGACCTGCTGAAGAACAAGCTGGGACTGACCACAGATACGGAGAAGAACGCTCCTTATGCGGACTTCCCGACCCTGGCCAGGGATTTTACGGCCGAAGAGCGTGTGATCATCCAGAGCAGCGTGGATTCCACCTACGCGAGATTCAAGCAACGTGTGGCTGACGGCCGTAAGATGAGCGTGGCAAGGGTGGACAGCATCGGGCAGGGACGTATCTGGACCGGTACGGAAGCGGTGAGGAACGGCCTGGTGGACGCGCTGGGAGGCCTTGACAGGGCTGTCAGCGGGGTGGCCGGTATTGCCAATGTAAATAATTATAAGATAGTGACGTACCCTAAAGCGGATAATAACCTGTCTTCCCTGCTCAGGATCATGAATGCCACCAGCATCAGCGAAGCGGTGTTGAAAGACCTGAATATACAGAAAGAGTGGGGTAATGCTTATCAGTTCTATTCTATGCTGCTGCAATCCCATACGCAGCAGAATGGCCTGCAGCAGTATATGTACCTGCCGTTCCAGGTGAACTTTCGTTAAGCAGGGAATGCGATCCCGGGAAAGAGTAGCTGATTTTTTTTCAGCTACTCTTTTTTCTACCGTACTTTTTTGCTATTTTGTTTCAGAAATCAATAAGCCAAATATATACACTAAGAAAAATGTCTCCGCAACCAGTTGATATAAAGAGTCTTGTGAGTTTGTTAGATGATCCGGATGGTGATGTGTACAATTCGGTTGTCAGCGCTATTATGGAGCTGGGTGAGGACGCTGTTCCCTACCTGGAAGGCCTGATGGAGGAAACCATAGATGAGCTGACCGTATCCAGGGCTACTGCCGTGCTGTCGAAATTGTATTTCAACCGTGTGCTGACAGCATTCAGGGGCTGGGTCGCCGCAGGGGCATCAGACCTCAGCGCCGGGCTGCTCCTGCTGGCCAGGCTGCATAATAAAGACTGTGATACTGAAATGCTGTCCCGTGACATGCTCCGGATAAGAAGGCAGATATGGCTGGAATGCAACCAGTTCCTCACGCCCCTGGAACAGGTCAATGTATTCCTGAATATTCTCTTTAAGCAGCGTAATATCAAGGACTTCCGCCTGCTGTTCAAGCCGGAGGCCTCCAAGTATTTTTCCCTGGAAACGGTATTGCTGCGTAATGTGGGAAGCGAGCTGCTGATAGGCGCGCTGTATCAGGTTTACTTTGACGTTTTCGAGATCCCTGTCCGGCTTTTCGAGGTATTCCCCAATAAATTCTATGCGGCCTATCTGTCCGATCTTGCCGAGAATAAGGACAGGATACTCTGCTTTATCCACCCGAGCTACGGTGAGGTCTTCAGCTATGAAGATATGCGTGAAAGCCTCAGGGTGCTGAAATCGGACCTGGGCAATATCAGGAAGCTCAGCAGCCTGGACATTATGAAAAGCCTGCTGGAGAATATCGCGCTTCAGTACGCGCGTGAGCATAATGTGGTGCAGGCGCACCAGGTCAATGAATTGCTGAAACTGCTGCCATAAGCAGGAGATTCTGCAATTCAGGATCAAATTCTCCTCTTTTTCCTTACCTTTGCCTTCCAAAAAACAAATCAATTATAAAAATATTTGAATATGCAATTTAACCCCTGGCATTCTGTTGAATGCGGAGACAATGCTCCTGATGTTGTAAACGGTATTATAGAAATATCAAAAGGTTCGAGAGCCAAGTATGAGCTGGATAAAGAGACCGGCCTCCTGAAGCTGGACCGCGTATTGCGTTCTGCCGTATTCTATCCCGCCAACTACGGATTCATTCCCAAAACCTATTGTGATGACGGTGATCCGTTGGATATCCTGGTATTGTGCTCTGAGAATATACTGCCCATGACACTGGTAGAGGCCAAAGTGATCGGCGCTATGAAGATGATTGATGGCGGCGAAGGGGATGATAAGCTGATCGCTGTATTGAAAGATGATGTGAGCGTATCGCATTATAATGATATTTCCGAATTGCCGCCTTTTACCATTAAGGAGATCCAGCAGTTCTTTTCAGAATATAAAGCATTGGAAAATAAGAAAGTAGAGATCACCGGCTTTGTCGGGGCACAGGAAGCGAAAGCTATCATGAACCAGGCTATGGTGGATTACCAGGAAAAGATCGCTCCTACAGTGGTGATGTGATTGCCGACATAATTTTTTGAAAGCAGCGCCGTAAAGTTTTTTACTTTACGGCTTTTTTTT
Source organism: Edaphocola sp. (assembly GCA_037190225.1). Classification (GTDB taxonomy): domain Bacteria; phylum Bacteroidota; class Bacteroidia; order Chitinophagales; family Chitinophagaceae; genus MKSF01. The sequence continues at coordinate 361,903 of JBBCJL010000001.1, forward strand.
ATGAAAATTTTAGCATATTTTGTTCTCTGAATCTAATTTTTTAATGTCCTGAACGATTCCATATGAAACGTTTTATACTATCAGTCCTGGCTGGTGCCGCCGTTTTTGCCGTAGTTTCCTGCGAAAAGGATTTTGGCAGGGGGCTTTATTTTAAGTCCATATACCAGGATTATTTTTACGGCAATGGCAGGGAGCATCTTGAGTATCCCGGCCGTTTGATCAATAGCCAGGCTGAGCTGGACAAGGTCAGCAGGGATATAGATGCCATTAACAGCATTTCGGATAGGTTGCGCTCGGAGCCGCTTGATTTTGAACACTATACCTATGTGCTGCTGGTGGATAGCATCAGGCGGATCCCGATGGCTATCAATATGGTGTATGCCGATGTGGTAGACCGCAACCTGAAGATCTACTATCGTACCGTAGCGAAGCCGGATACACCCCAGGTCGCTGTCACGCAGGCTTTCCAGTTCATTAAGCTGGACAGGGGAGCCTTCGATGAGGTGAACTTTATACGGACGAAGTAAGCAGCGTATAACAATAGCCTGTCAGGTGTAACCTGTAGAGTGACCGTTCTACAGGTTACACCTGATGTTGTTTTGCTTATTTGAACATTTTGGTAATGATCCCGAACAGGCCTCTTACCAGGGAGCGCTGGGCCTGCTTGCCCGCGCTGCTGTTTAACATCTTTTCTATCATACCCGGTGGTTCCTTGGTCCTGGAGGAGCGTTTGGGCGCAGGGGCCTGCCTGGCGGTCTCGTGAGTCTCCGGAGGGGCCTGCTGTATGCGCCGGCTCAATATTTCATAAGCGCTGTCCCGGTCTATGTCCTGGTTATATTTCTGCACCAGTGCCGAAGCCTGCAGGAGGCTGTCAATTTCCTGCTCCGTTAAAATATCCATCCTGCTCCGGGGAGACATCAGGTAAACGTGGGCAAGGGGAGTAGGGATGCCTTTTTCATTCAGCAGGGTGACCATGGCTTCCCCGGTGCCCATACTGGTAATCACCTCTTCGGGCTTATAGAAGTCGCTCAGCGGGTAATTTTCTGCCGTCAGCCTGATATCTTTCCTGTCCTTGGCTGTAAAAGCACGCAGGGCATGCTGTATCTTGAGACCCAACTGGCCCAATACTGCCGCCGGTACATCCTGCGGGTTCTGTGTACAGAAGAAAATGCCGATGCCTTTACTGCGTATCAGCTTGATAATGGTTTCTATCTGGCTCAGCAGGGTGGCGCTGGCCTCTTTAAACACCAGGTGGGCCTCATCTATGAAGATAACCAGCCTGGGCTGCTCCAGGTCGCCGCTTTCGGGCATCATGCCATAGATCTCAGCCAGCAGCTGCAGCATAAAGGCCGCGAACAGCTTGGGCCGGTCCTGCAGGTCTATCAGGCGCAGGATATTGATATAGCCTTTGCCGTTGCGATCCGTATGCATGAGGTCCCGCGGGTCAAAGGACAGCTCCCCGAAAAAGAGGTCTCCGCCCTGGTTCTGCAGCTCTATCACCTTACGTTGTATGGTGCTGAGCGAGGTGGTGGAAATTTTCCCGTAATCCTTTTCTATGGCTGCCTTACCCTCATCGGCTGCAAACTGCAGGGTTTTGACCATATCCTTCAGGTCCAGCAGCGGCAGCCCGTTGTCATCGCAATATTTGAAAAGAACGCTCAGCAGGCCGCTTTGGGTATCGTTGAGATCCAGTATCCTGCTGAACAATACCGGCCCGAACTCCGTTACGGTAGCTCTCAGCCGTACGCCCTTTTCCCGGCTGAGCGTGAGCAGCTCAACGGGGAATGCTGCAGGAATATATTGCTCTCCCATGATACGGTAACGTTCTTCGATAAAGGCGTTCATGCTGCCCGGCGCGGCTATGCCGCTAAGGTCGCCTTTGATATCCATCAGCATGACCGGTATGCCGTTATCGCTGAGCCCTTCCGCGATGATCTGTAAGGTCTTGGTCTTCCCGGTGCCCGTAGCGCCGGCTATCAGCCCGTGCCTGTTCATCATCTTTAAGGGGATGGAGATGGGACAGTCCGCCAAGGGCTGGTCCCGGTATTTGGCTACGCCGATCTTGAAGGATCTGCCTTTGAAGGTATAGCCTGCCTGCATGGCTGCCTTGAATGCTTCATTCATATTAATGCAATTGAGCTGTAATCATTAGAAGAATATGCGTAAAAATAATATAATTCGCTGTTTCTGCAAGGATGGAGGGAAGAAGAAATATCCGGGGGCGCATGCGGTAGAGCAGGCATTGAAAATTATCCGGTGCCGGAAGTGTATTACATTAAATTCATTTTTTTAAATTTGCACACGCATTTCCCGGTAGACCGGGTATGACCATGCGCGCTTTTTAATAATAAAAATAACTTAATACCTATACATGGGACGTATATTTGAAGTAAGAAAATCCAAGATGTTTGCCCGGTACGATCGTATGGCAAAGCAGTTCACACGCATCGGTAAGGAGATAGCTATCGCTGTGAAGGCCGCGGGCCCGGAGCCGGAGAATAACCCTGCCCTGAGACGGATCATGCAGAATGCGAAGGCGGTGAATATGCCTAAGGACCGCGTAGAAGGGGCTATTAAGAATGCCCTGGGAAAGGATCACAGCAATTTTGACGAGGTGCTGTATGAAGGCTATGCGCCGCATGGAGTAGCTATCCTGGTGGAAACGGCTACTGATAATACGACCCGTACGGTAGCTAATGTACGTTCACATTTTAACAAGGGCGGCGGCAGCCTGGGTAACAGCGGGTCTGTCAGCTTTATGTTCAAAAGAATGGGCGTATTCAAGCTGGCGCAGTCCGGCCTGAACCAGGAAGACCTGGAGCTGGAGCTGATAGATTATGGACTGGAAGAGCTGGGAGAGGACAGCGAAGGCAATATTATTATCAGGTGCGCCTTTTCCGATTTCGGCAATATGCAGAGCGCGCTGGAAGAGAAAGGCATCGAAGTGGCCAGCTCCGAGCTGGAATGGATACCGCTGAATACGGTGGAGCTGACGGATGAGCAGGCTGAGGACGTGTTCAAGCTGATAGAGCGGGTGGAGCAGGATGATGATGTGCAGCGTGTATTTCATAATATGGGATAGCAGTGCACGGTAAGATATATCCGGCGGGCGGTGATAGGCATATCACCGCCCGCTGCCGTGTCAGCCAGGCGGCAGCTTATAAATTCTTCCCTGATTTTATGCCGATAATACCCTAATTTTAGGGTTTTAACTGATTGCGGTATTTTCTTAATGACCTTATATGAGCAATGCTAAAGTACAGTCTGTTCTGGAGATATCTCTGAGCATATTGATGGGGGCCTTATTCATCTTTTCTGCCTGGACCAAAACTTATCCGTCGCCGGCAGATTTTGAATACATTATCAAATCCCAGTTCCATACTCCCGGCTACTGGAGCGCCGTGCTGGCCCGGCTGGTGATAGGGGTGGAATTCGCCCTGGGCTTTTTCCTGATGCTGCATTTTTTCCTGAAGAAAAAGTGGATAGCCGTATCGGCCATATTGCTGCTGCTGGCCTTCAGCATACACCTCCTGATGCTGTACCTGAGCGTGGGCAACGAAGCTAATTGCGGCTGTATGGGTACTGTCATTGAAATGAAGCCGCTCCCCTCCATCCTCAAGAATGTCCTGATGATAGCGGTATTGATCGTGCTGCTCAGGGTGACGCGGGGCAGGGGCCGGATCGGGCTGCACAATGCGTTCGTGGTGCTGCTGGGTCTCATCACCATAGCGCTGATGTTTATCGTATTGCCTATTAAGCCGGCAGCCGAATACCTGTCCTACTCACGCATCTATGACCCATCGCAGCCGGAGCAGCCGGCTGTGGACCTGAGGGAAGGCAGGCACATCGTCAGCTTTATGACCCTGGGCTGCGGTCACTGCAGGGATGCCGCGAAAGAGATCGTGAGGATCAGGGAAGCGCATCCGGAATTCCCGTTTTACATCTTCCTTTTACAGCCGCAGCCGCATATTAAAGCGGACACGCTGCAAAAGGATACGGCAACCGCGCGTACCGAGGATTCCCTGCTGCAGGTGAGGATCCGGGAGCTGGAAAGGGACTTCTTCGAGGACACTAAAGCATCCGCTATCCCGCACAGCTACCTGAAAGAGGAGGATTTCGTGGCCCTGATCAACCAGAGCGGCAATAACGGCACACCCACCATTCTATGGATGCAGGATTCTGCCATTATCAGGGAGGTGATCAACCACCATTTCAATGTAAAGGATATAGAGAACTGGCTGAAAGCGAAATAAGAGATGAATATATACAGTATCGGAACCCCTTTTAATATTGAGCTCAAATTCCGGATCGGTTCTTTCGGGAGCAGGCTGCTGGCCTGGCTCATAGATTTTGTGGCCATATATGCCTACAACCTGGTTTTTATGCTTTTTATATTTCATAATCTCAGGTCCCTCGATATTAAAACCTTATCCGATATGGACACGGAGCAGGCCCTGATGATACTGCTGCTGGTCATTCCCAGCACCTTCTACCATCTGGCCTGCCAGATACTCTGGAACGGGCGCAGTCCCGGCAAATATGTCATGGGCCTGAAGGTGGTGAACGCAGAGAACGGGGGAGCTATCAGCACTGCCCAGGCTGTCATCAGGAATATCCTGTGCTTTCCCAATTTTATACTGGGAATGATGTTCCTGGCCGTAATGCCCGCCACGCTGATAGTCATGCTGCTCATCACAGCCTTGTCCGCAGTACCGGATGTGATTTTTGTACTGGTGAATGCCAGGAACCAGAAAATGGGCGATCTCCTTGCCGGCACGATGGTGATCCAGGCGAATTATAAGCCTGATATCCACCAGACGATCTTCCAGGAGTTGGAAGACCCGGTTGCCTATACGATGCTGTACCCGGGCGTATCGGCCCTTTCCGATGTGGAGATCAACGGGCTGAATAAGATCGTAAAGAGCACGGAGTACTATTCTCCTGAATACCTGCAGAAGATCACCTTCAGGCTGGAGCAGAAGCTGGAGGCGCAAAGCCGTGAGTACGACCCGATAGACTTTTTCAGGAGGGTCATCCGGGATTATAATTATTATCATCAACAAACCAAATCAGCGCCATGAATTATTTAGGCCATGCGTTCCTCTCATTCGGCAACCGGGAGATACTGGTGGGGAATATTATAGGAGATTATGTGAAAGGTAACCTCGCCGTTGAGACGTACCCGCCTGATATTCAGAAAGGCATAAGGCTCCATCGCCAGATAGACGATTTTACGGACAGGCATGCGGCCGCTATCCTGGCCAAAAATATCTTTCGCCCTGATTACGGTCTGTACGCCGGCGCGATCGCAGATGTGCTGTGGGATCACTTTTTGGCCAATGACCCGCGCTTTTTCCCCACTGTAAAGGACCTGGAGCGCTTCAGCCTGGAAACCTACAGCCATATAGAGGCTTATGAAGCCGTATTGCCGGAAAAGTTCAGGCCCGCTTTTGCATCCATGAAGCAGCATAACTGGCTGTACAATTACCGTACTGTCAGGGGTGTTGAAAATGCGCTGAAGGGACTGGCATACAGGGCCAAGTACCTGGAAGATACCACCCGGGCTTACCAGCTCTTCCTCCAGTACTTCTATGAGCTTAACCAACGGTATTTTGAGCTGGTGGACGATGTGGTACCTTTTGTCAAAAATAAAATTTAATAACAGTTTTAATACGGCAGGATTAATTAAATTTGTAGTTTTTCCCGGTTTTTATATTTACAAGTATAATGAATAAACTAAAAAAGAAGGTTGTTTCTTACTTACTGGCAACTTCTTTATTGGGTTTTGCAGGATACCAGTTTGTCTTCCATACTGCCGCGAGTGCGTCGTTATTCCAGCAGGCTGCCTCGCAGGGTGAGAAGCCTAAAAAAGATGTTTCCAAAATTGTATATGCCGATACGAACAAGGCTGAATACAGGCAGCTGATCAAAAGTCTTGATTCCTTTTATGCTATCCAGGTGAAAGGCGGCTTTAACGGCAGCGTGCTGATCGGTCATGAAGGCAAGGTGATCTATGAGCGTTACTTCGGGATGGCAGATCAGAGGCTGGGCATTAAACTGGGTCCCAAGACGCCCAGTCAGCTGGCATCTACCTCCAAGCCCTTTACGGCTACGGCTATCCTGTGGCTGCACCAGAGCAAATATCTCAATATTGACGAGCCCGTTGCGAAATACCTGAAAGGCTTCCCTTATCCTGATATTACCATTACCATGCTGCTGAACCACAGGAGCGGGCTGCCGGACTATACCAAGATGGGCAGCGCCATCTGGCCGTCCAAGGCGCCGATGTATAATGTTCACCTGCTGCAGTATTTCATCAATAAGAAGCCCAGGCTGAGATTTGCGCCCAATACCGCCTTCCAGTACAGCAATACCAATTATGCGCTGCTGGCCAGCATCATCGAGGAAGTGACGCATATGCCCTATAAGAAGTTCATGAAAGAGATGATCTTTGAGCCTTTGGGAATGCATCACACCTATGTCTTTGATCCTGCGGAGGGATTCCAGCAGCAGAGCACGGTCAGCTACCGGGCCAACTTTTCCGTCTTTGAGAATAACTTCCAGGACGGGATATACGGCGATAAGGGCATCTACAGCACTCCCCAGGATATGTACCGCTGGGACCAGTCCTTCTATGCCTATTCGCTGCTGAACGAGCGCACGCTGAGAATGGCGTATAACGGCTATTCCGGCACAGGATCGGGCAAGAAGAACTACGGGCTCGGCTGGAGGATGATGGAGGATGAGAAATACAAGATCATCTACCATAACGGCTGGTGGCATGGCAATAATACCGTCTTCTACCGGTTCATAGCAGACAACTTTACCATCATCGTGCTGGGTAATAAATATAATACCAGGATTTATCAGCATCCTAAGGGTATATACCCTATTTTTGCGAAAAATTCGGATATCAAAATAGAGTGGGAGGAAACGGGAAGCCCTTCCGAATAATTAAAATATAAAATATTTTTGGCTTATTGCTAAAAATAATTAACTTTGCATTCCTTTTTATAAATTATGGCAAAACAGCCCCTTATTAAACAAGACGGTACAATAGTGGAAGCATTATCCAATGCGATGTTCCGGGTACGCCTGGAGAATGGTCATGAGATACTGGCCACTATTTCCGGGAAAATGCGGATGAACTATATCCGTATCCTTCCGGGTGATAAAGTAGGTGTAGAGATGAGCCCGTATGATCTGTCACGCGGCAGGATCATCTACAGGTACAAATAAGTATTGTTTTGGGTTAAATGTTGTGTAAGAGAAAGCTATTTTAAATCAATATAAATTACAATAAGTATGAAAGTTCGTGCTTCAATTAAAAAGCGTAGTGCAGATTGTAAAATTGTACGTCGTAAAGGAAAATTATTCGTGATCAACAAGAAGAACCCACGCTTCAAGCAACGTCAGGGCTAATACGGGTCGCGAACCGGCAGGTGTAATGCCCCGGGAATCAAAAATGAATTCATTCAATCATTAAAATTAAGATAAATGGCTCGTATAGCTGGTATTGATCTTCCTAAAAACAAAAGGGGAGAAATCGGTCTTACTTACATTTTTGGAATCGGTTTAAGCACTTCTCGCTATATCCTGGATAAAGCGGGTATTGATCGTAACAAGAAAGTTGTAGAGTGGAACGATGATGAGCAAGGTGAAATCCGTAACATCATCAATTCCGAGTTCAAAGTAGAAGGACAGTTACGTTCTGAGGTATCCATGAACATCAAGCGTCTGATGGATATCGCCTGTTACCGTGGCGTACGTCATCGTAAAGGATTACCCTTACGCGGACAACGTACCAAAACGAACAGCCGTACCCGTAAGGGCAAGCGTAAAACTGTTGCCGGTAAGAAAAAAGCTGCTAAGAAGTAATTTAACCAAACCAAGCGCAACTGATCTCGGAGCCCTTTTCAGAACTTCTTACAGGGTTAGAGGCGTTGCCGCTCAGCCGTGCGCATTGCGTGCCTGAGTTCTGTAATTAACCATCAAAAGACTACCTCAAAAAAATGGCAAAAGGTAAACAAAACACAGCGAAAGCTGCTGCTAAAAAAAGAGTAGCAAAAGTTGATGCTCATGGTGATGTGCATATTACTGCAACATTCAACAATATCATCATCGCTTTCACTAACAAGCAAGGTCAGGTGATCTCCTGGTCCTCCGCAGGTAAAATGGGATTCCGTGGCTCTAAGAAGAACACGCCTTACGCTGCGCAGCAGGCAGCTGCAGACGCTGCAAAAGTAGCGCTGGAAGCTGGTATGAAAAAAGCAGACATCATTGTTAAAGGACCCGGTTCCGGCCGTGAAGGCGCTATCCGTTCCGTAGCTAACAGCGGCGTGGAAGTGACCTCCATCAAGGATATTACGCCGATCCCGCATAATGGCTGTCGTCCGCCCAAGAAACGTAGAGTTTAATATATAGCTATATATTGCTTTTGCAATCTTTTCATATTAATTGGAGAGGTTGCAAAAGTTGTTTATGGCAATCTTCTTATAAATCCGTTTTTCGTTTCCACTTTTCCGGCTTTTAAATGAAACGAAAAACATTATAATTAAAATCCGGTCAAATTATCATTTAAAATTATGGCACGTTATACTGGCCCTAAAAACAAGATCAACCGTATTTTCGGCGAACCTATCCTGGGTTCCGGCAAGAACCTTTCCAAGAACAGCAATCCTCCGGGTATGCACGGTGCCAACCGTAAGCGTAAATCCCAGTCCGAGTATGCTATTCAGCTGAAAGAAAAACAAAAGGCAAAATATACTTACCTGGTTCTGGAAAAGCAATTCCGTAACACTTACCAGGAAGCTTCCCGTCGTAAAGGCGCGACAGGTACCAACCTGATCCAGCTGCTGGAAGCCCGCCTGGACAACTCCGTTTTCCGTGCAGGCCTGGCGCCGACCCGTTCCGCTGCCCGTCAGCTGGTGTCTCACAAGCACATCCTGGTGAACGGCGAGATCGTTAACATCCCTTCCTACAGCCTGAAGCCGGGTGATGTGATCGAGTTCAAGGCCAAATCCAAAGCGAACAACGCTGTGCTGGGTCTGGTAAAAGGTAAGAACCCTAATATCAACTGGATAGAATACAATGAAAAAGAATTGAAAGGTACTTTCCTCGCTTATCCTGAGCGTGAAGCGGTTCCTGAAAATATCAAGGAACAATTAATCGTTGAATTGTATTCTAAATAATCCAAATACTTTATATATTTACACATTTTTAAAGTATTTGAACACTAAATAAAATTAAAACTTCCAAAATGGCTATATTAAGTTTCCAAAAACCGGATAAAATTGTGTTGCAGAAAGCAAACGATTTTGAGGCACAATTTGAATTCCGTCCATTAGAGCCAGGATATGGTGTAACCATTGGTAACGCTTTACGCAGGGTACTGTTGTCTTCTTTGGAAGGCCATGCCATTACAGGTATCCGCATCTCCGGGGTAGACCACGAATTTGCCACCATTAAAGGAGTGCTGGAGGATGTGACCGAGATCATCCTCAACCTGAAGCAGGTACGTTTGAAAAAACGCGGTGATGATGATATCCACAATGAGAAGATCGAACTGGTTATCAAAGGTCAGGAGCAGTTTTTAGCAGGCCAGATCGGTGAGGCAAGCACCGTGTTCGATGTTATGAACCCGGAACAGCTGATCTGTAACCTTGATACAAGCGCTACTTTAGAGATTGAAATGGTGATCGGGAAAGGCCGCGGATATGTGCCTTCTGAAGAGAACCGGCCTAAAGACGCACCGGTAAACTTCATAGCTATTGATGCTATCTTCACGCCTATCAAGAACGTAAAATATACCGTTGAAAATACCCGTGTGGAGCAGCGCACAGACTATGAAAAGCTGATCATGGAAGTGGTCACTGACGGAACGATCCATCCGGAAGAAGCTGTAAAGGAGGCATCCCGCATCCTGATCCAGCACCTGATGATCATCACTGATGAAAATATCGCGCTGGATACCAAGCGTGAAGAGAAAGAAGAAGCTGTTGACGAAGGTATGCTGCAATTAAGAAAAGTGCTGAACACACCGCTGGAAGACCTTGAGCTTTCCGTGCGTGCGTTCAACTGCCTGAAGGCTGCCAAGATCAACTCCCTGGTAGAGCTAGTTCAGTACACCCAGGATGAGCTGATGAAATTCCGCAACTTCGGCCAGAAATCATTAACTGAGATCGAGCAGGTATTACATGAAAGGAACCTCAGTTTCGGAATGGATATCAGCCGTATCAAATTCAGCGACGAGAACTGATCACAGGTTAGCGTCCCCTGAAAAAATACTTACCTGCATTATTCCCGGGTAGTGCAGGCTCTTTATTCATCACAGGATTTTGACCGGGGAAAATCTTAAGCTCTGTAATTCCCTGACCACGGTACAGAGTCTAAAATCATAATTTTTATGCGTCACGGAGACAAAGTAAACAATTTAGGACGTACGGCTTCTCACAGAAGAGCCTTAATGTCAAACCTGGCCTGCTCTTTGATCGAGCACAAAAGGATCATCACTACTACTGCTAAAGCAAAAGCCTTACGTACGTATATCGAGCCTTTAATTACCAAATCCAAAACTGATGATACCGCCAACCGTCGTGTGGTATTCTCCAAATTACAGTCTAAAGAAGCGGTAAAGGAATTATTCGGTGCTGTCAGCGTAAAAGTAGGCAGCCGTCCTGGTGGTTACACGCGTATTATCAAGCTGAATCCCCGTATGGGTGACGCTGCTGAAATGGCTATGATCGAGCTGGTTGATTTCAATGAGCTCTATTCCGGTAAAACGGCCAAGCCTGAAGCTGCCAAGAAAACCCGTCGCGGACGCAAGCCTGCTACTGCAAAGAAAGCGGAAACTGCTGAGGAAACTCCGGCAGCTGAAGCTAACGATGCAGCTGAAGCTGCAACAGAAGATAATGCATAGTATTAATGTATATCATACAAAAAAGCCCGGTACATACCGGGCTTTTTTGTGTATATGCTTTTGACGGGGGCATTGGTATGGTCAGCCCTGCAGGTATGCCAGCTCTCTTGCTATATTGTCCCGTGCCTGGAACTCCAGCCTGCTGTAAAAATAGCCGGTCTTGAAGATCCTGCGCATCGCAAGAAAATGCTCCAGCACTTTTTTCAGGCCGGGAATATATATATGGTCCGGGTAACAATCATATTCCAGCCGTACCGCCTTGTAATATTGCTCATAGACCTCCGGGTCCTGTCCCAGTACTGACAGGTCCGCATCCGTAAAATAATCGGTATCGCTGTCTGCTGAGGGGGAATGCGCGGCGGTAGCTGCTATTTGCGCAGCACAACGCTGTATGGCCGTTGCCGGTACGCCCAGCCGCTCCAGCCGTTCGGAAGCGATCAGCGCGCTTTGTGCTTCGTTATCCTGCCGTAGCGGATCATAGACGATATCGTGGTAATACATGGAGAACAACAGCGTATCCCAGTCCCTGACCGCTGTTCTTACCTGGAGCAGCTGCTCCAGCAGCTGCCGCAGGTGTTGCAGGTTATGATAATGCCGCTGCGGGGCCGTGTACTGCAGCGTGATCTCTTCCCAGTAAGGACCGGCCAGCTCCTGGTGACCCGGGTAGCTGCCGAGCAACCGTATGAATGTTTCCTGTAGCATTGCTGTGTCTTTAATGTATCCGCTATCAATAGCGTGGGGCCAACCCGGACGGCAGCATAAAGATAATGATTTTGCAGGCCATTATGCTGCTTAACCGGGACAGGCTACTGCCGGATGAGGGTATCCCGGAAGCACGGATGGCCTCAAAAATTCTCCATAATGGGTAATTAATTGCCCACGATAGCTTATTGCTAATGTATAAAGCACTGATTAGTAAACCGGCAAAAAAGTTGCATAGTTTTGGCATAGGTAATAGTATTACTTAAACAAATAAAACCACAATACTATGGCAACGAACACACGCAGAGGGTATAATAACCGCCCTAACAATCAGAACAACTGGAGAAACAACGATCATAGCCGCAATGAGGGTTACAACCACCGTAATGACTTCCGCTCTTACGAGGATGAAGATTATGATGATGATTTCAACAACAGGGATAACTATCACTCCGGCTACCAGAGCAGGGGCAACTACAATGACCAGTACGATACCTATAATGACAGGTATGAGGACGAGTACACGGACGATTTTGACAGGGAAGACAATTACACCGGCCAGGATCATTACCGCCAGCAGCAATACGGACGTAACCAGTATGGCAACGGCGGACGTTCCAGCAACCAGCATGAGGGCGGATATGGCAACCGCAATATGAGAGAGAATTATAACAGCGGTAACAATGAGCACCAGAACTACAGAAGCAACCAGCAACGTTCCGGTAACGCTTACCGCCGCAACAACCAGCAGGGCCAGGGTGGTTATGGTCAAGGCGGCTACAACCAGGGAAACTATAACCAGGGCTACAACCAGCAAGGTCAGGGCGGATACAACCAGGGCCAGGGTGGTTATAATGAAGGTGGCTACAACCAGGGCGGATCTAACCGCGGCGGCTACAACCAGAACCAGAACAGGAATAGTTCCCAATACAATAACCAGGACAATTTCCGCGGCAACCGTACACGTGGCGGTTATGGCAGCAGGTACGATCAGTAATCAATGATAATGTAACCTGATTTGTTTTATAACCTTTAATCAACTATTGTTATGGCAAACGAAACCAGTTCCGTAAAAAACAACAATAATAATATGCAGGCGCAGGCGGAAGAAGCCGGTAAGCAATCCGGCGGTTCCCGCGATACCGCACCTTTAAAGAAATTCTTCCTGGATGCTTTAAAGGATACGCTATGGGCTGAAAAAGCGCTTGTAACCGGCTTGCAGAAGCTGCAGAAAGTAGCGGCCAGTGAAGAGCTGGCAGACGCTTTCGAAACGCATGAGCTGCAGACCAATAAACATATTTCCCGCCTGGAAAAGGTCTTTGATATGCTGGGCGAAAAAGCAGAAGCCAAAAAGTGCAAAGCTATGGAAGGGCTTCTTAAGGAAGCGGATGAGATAGTGGAAGCTACTCCTGAATATTCTGCTACCCGGGATGCGGCCATTATCATCGCGGCTCAGAAAGTAGAGCATTATGAGATCGCCAGCTACGGCGGACTTGTAGCTATTGCTCATACGCTGGGCTATGAAAGGGCGGCGCATCTGCTGGAGAAAACCCTCCGGGAAGAAGAAGAAACCGACTACATGCTTACTGAAGTGGCGGAATGTCATATTAACTTTGAAGCAGTACAGGAAGATGCTGAGGAGAAAGTGACAGCCTGACCCTATATATAAAATCAGCAATGATGGAAATACCATTGTATATATCAGAATAAATACAAACTGTTTGTATGCATGGATCTGTTTTTGTAATGTCGGCCTGAATAACGGGGTTCCTTCCGGAACCCTGTTTTTTTTATTTTCCGTGCTGTGTGGGTACAGAGGCATGCTACTCTGCCAAGCCTGGGGAAAGTCCTTACACATTTTACTCAACCTGTGGATATTATACAACAGGTCGTATAGCGGATTTATTTTTGAATATTTTACTTTTATTATTTGTAAATAATTGATTTTTATAATTTTATTTTTAATTTTTCCGTATTATAATTTTTTTATACTTATTTGGTGTGCAGATTGCACTATATAAATTAAAAACGGCTACTTATGAATCAGAATCAAGAAAACAGGAATCAGCATCAGGATCAGGATGATATGATGCCTTCGGAAATGAGAACATTGAGCGAAGTGCTTGACAAATTGAAAGGAAAGGGGTATGATAATGAGCTGACCTTTTCCGATCATGGCAAGATGCAGGGCATGAATAAGATTTATAACCCTGAGGACCTGACGATCATCAAGACCTTCCGTTTTGAGGGTATGTCCGATCCCGCAGACAATGCCGCGTTATACCTGGTCAAGGACAAGGATGACGACATCGGTTATATTATGGATATCTACGGTAGCAACTCCGATCACGCAGGAGCTTCTTTTGATGAGTTTCTGAAAAAGATACCCGTTAAAGATATTGAGCATAACCAGATATAAGCTGTCTGCCTTGCTACAATAAATGTTGTTGACCTCTACAGGCCTGACCTGTACATGGGTTGCAGCCATTTTTAACCATTAAAACCCATTAAGTATGAAAAGTTTATTAATTGCTTCGGCATTGATGGCGGCCTTTTGGGGAGCCAGCCGGGAAGATGCCGGGAATACGGACAGGGCTATACAGCTGGCGGATGATCCGGTCGCTGTATCGCTGTCAGACCAGGACACGACCCGTCGCAACCGCCAGGATATGCGTAAAGATGAAGATAAGAACAGGAGAAAAAACAGTGAGCTGCGTCATGATACCGCCAGCCCGGTGCCACCGGTACATCCGCCGCCACCTATCCCGCCACCTGATACTATGCCCCGCCCGGGTATGAGATAATATATCCTTGCAGGATGTAGGAAAGTAAAAAATGCTGCCCGCTCAAAGAGCGGGCAGCATTTTCCGTTTTTTAATTAAGTAAAGGTTGAAAGGTTCCTGATGCTGTAGCATTCCGCTGCTGGTATGCTTCACCGGTAAAATTTAACCGTCCGGGCACTGGGGTAACTGCGCTGCACAAGCAACCTCAAGAACGGCGCCGGATCATTTACACTTTATCGGGAGTGATCCGCTTGCCCAGCGCGGGCGGCTGGTAATGGGCCATCATATCCAGCAGGTCAGGGATGCTATCGCTGACCAGGAGCAGCTCAAGATATATTTCTTTAAGAAACCCTTTCTGCACCATAGTGCGGATCATAATAAGCAGCTCGTCATAGAACCCGTTAATATTCAATATCCCGATAGGCTTCCGGTGCAATCCCAGCTGTGCCCAGGTAAGCATTTCAAAAAATTCCTCCATAGTGCCGAAACCGCCGGGTAGGGTAATGACACCCTCTGAAAGCTCGTTCATCTTCATTTTTCGCTGGTGCATGGTTTCCACAACGATCAGCTCGGAAAGGCCTGGGTGGGCTATTTCCGCTTCCAGGAGAAAGGCGGGAATGATGCCGGTTACCCTGCCCTGGTGATCCAGGGCGCCGCTGGCCGCCGCACCCATTAAGCCGATCTGCGCACCGCCGTAGACCAGCGTTATGCTTTCAAGTGCCAGGGTCTTACCCAGCAGGTAGGCCTGCGCTTCAAACCGGGGATCATTACCGATGCCGGTGCCGCAGAATACTGTTACGCTTTTCATAAGAGTTATATATTATCAGGTTATAATGCACCGCTCCCGCGATCTGCAGCCGGCAGCAGCCATACAGGCGTATGACTGTTGCTAATCTGTGCTAAGTTAAATAAAAAAACTGGCAGCAGCACTGCCGGCTTCCGGCAATAACCTGGAACCTTCCGCAGCGGTTGAGAAAAATAATAAAAAAGCAGCAGTAAAAAACTGCTGCCTGTGAAGCGGAGATTATTTTTTAGGGATGTTGTACCTGAACCCTATATAGATATTCCTGCCCATCGCCTGCCCCCAGATGAGAGAGGCGTCGAAATAGGGACTTGCGGTATTATCGCTCATAAGGATCATATGATGCTGCATATTCCCCAGGATATTTTCGACCCCGGCATATACTTCGAAAACATCTTCAATGAAGGACTTGCTGATCTGTGCATTCATGACCGTAAAGGAAGGCGTAGCGGACGAAGCTATGAGCTTGCTGCCGTCCCTGGAATGCTCCGGCATCCGTTTAGGACCGAAGACCTGGAACGTATAGTCGAATTTCCAGCGGCTGCGGGTGGCATAGGCAAGGTTGATAAAGCCCCTGTGCCTGGAGATCAAAGGCTTGTCAAGGAGCGTATTCCCATAGGTAGTCTTTACATCATAATACCGGTAAGCAAGCCTTATATCCAGCCTGGGAATGATCTCATAATCTGCCTGTGCCTGGAAGCTGTGCGCGTAAGACCGTCCGTCCAGGTTGTAAAAGCTGACCTCTCGGGGATGCTCTATATCCACCACCACCTGGTTCTGGAAATGCGTGAAGTAATAATCAGTGGTGAAGGTACCTTCCCTGTAGCCTGTCTTGAACTTCCGGGTAAAGTTGATACCCATATTCCAGGCTATCTCGGGGTCCAGTCCGTACGGGTTGCTGCCCGGGGCGCTGTGGATGATGAATTGGCGGTTGCTGGCCATATAGGCGAAATTCTCCGCGAAAATATTGGCGGTGCGCTGCGCCCTGCCGATAGATGCCCTGATGGCGTTCTGGTCATTCGGAGCATACCGCAGGTGGAGGCGTGGCGTCACGAAGGCGCCGTAGATATTATGGTAATCGCCTCTCAGCCCGGCCACCACATTGAACTTGCTGAGGTAATTATAACTGTACTCGGCAAATGCGCCGGGCACGATCTCCTGCCGCTTATACTCACGTGAGGCGAAGCTTTCGCCGATATTATCGAAGATAAAGCTGGACCCGAACTTAAGCACGTGGTTGGTATTGCTGATAATGGTCTGGTAGATATAATTGGCGTAAAAGCTCTGCTGGTCTGCTGAATATTTCGTGCCGCTGTAAGCAGTGGCCTGCTTGTGGTACAGGCCGCTCAGCTGCAGACCCATGCTTTGCCATTTCTTGACCGGGTTCATATAGCCGATCTTGGCCCAGGCTTCCCCGCGCTGCACTTCCTGGTTGTAGAACCAGCTGAAGCGGGGTGTTTCCTGTGTGAAATGGTTGACCTCGCCGCCGCTGTTGGTCATATAAGTGCCTTTGATGCCTCCCTGTATCTCTATATTTTTAGGGCTGAAATAAAACCAGCGGTTCCCGACCACAAAGGTCTCACCTTTAGGCTGGTCCAGGAAGCCGTCCGAATTCTGGTCCAGGTTCAGCCAGTTGCTCTTGCCATGCAGGAACAGGTTGGTGCTGAGCCTGTCATTTATTTCACCGCTGTAAACGATATTACCCTCTGAGCGTCCCTGGTGGCTTTGGTAGCCGTTCAGCATCCATTGCGGGGTTTTGGCGTCAAAGGGCTTGATCCATTCCACGTTGATCTGTCCTGCCGTTCCTTCAAAGCCGTTCACCACGCTGCCTGTACCTTTGGACAGCTGCATGCTCTCCACGAAAGTGCCGGGCGTAAAGGTCAGGCCGGTAATGGCTGCCAGTCCCCTGACATCAGGAATGTTCTCCCGGGTAAAAAGCGTATGGCTGCCTGTAAGGCCCAGCATCTGGATCTGCTTGTAGCCGCTGACGGCATCTGTGAAGCCTACATCCACGGATGGGGTGGTCTCGAAGCTTTCGGACAGGTTGCAGCAGGCGGCTTTCATCAGCTCCTTGCTGCCTATGACTTCCATCTTCTGGAAGCCGAGGGTGCTGATCTCCGTGCTGCCGGTCCGGGAAGTGTACCTGACGCCTTCCAGCATTTCCGCTTCCTGCAGGTAAACTGTATAAGGGGAGGTTGCATCGCCGGTATGGAGGTGCAGGGTATCGGTCCGGTAATGATCAGCCTCTACCAGTACATAGGATAATTGCCGGGGCACTTCCAGCCTGAACCAGCCCTTTTCATTGCTGAGGGCAGAGGTGGTGCCGTCAGCAGACCGTATGATGGCATTGGGTATATCGCTCAGGTCGCTCAACTTCATGATATTGCCCTCTATAAATACCGTTTCCGTATCCTGCGCAGATACAATAAGGGAAGCGGTCATAGCGGCCGTCAGCAATGCGTTGCGTCGGAGCTTCTGTAAAAATAACGGGAAGGTCATTAGTGCTTATGCACCCCATCGTTATATGCGCAGCATTTAGGTAATTTTTTATATGCGGTAGTGTCGGCCTTTACGTCTCCTGCGTTATGGCCTTTATCTGCTACAGCTTTGGATATATCGGCTCTGGAAACTCTGGAAGGCTTATAGCTTACGGTCAGCAATCCTGTTTCCTTATCCCATTCAGCGTGCTTTACGCCATTGATATAAGCCGCGTTCTCAATCCTTTTCTTGCAGGAAGCGCAGACGCCGTCTACTTTAATGGTGGTGGTCTCTGTATCTTTTTTATCCTGTGCAACAGCGGCAGTAAAGGAAAGCAATAAGGCTACTGCCAGGGAAAGTATGTTTTTCATCTTGTTGAAAATTATATAATGTTTGAAAATGGTAAATTGGAATAGCATAGGCATGAAACCGTTATATAACAATATCACGCTTGTGCAGGAACCTTTCCCGGGGAGGGTAAGGCCTGTCAGGCTACAGCAACATTATATAATTTCCAGGACTGGTGGAGGGTGTAAAGAGGTAGATACTGCCAGATCCCGGGTGGGGCGTTGGCGTACGGAAGCAGGAAATCGGCCCGGTCGGTCAGGGCCACTGCTGGTAATGTGAAATACGTTTTATCCGGCAGCACTGCCGCCCAGCCCTGATCCTGCAGCTTAAAGCCGAAATAGGATAATTTATGGTCCTGCTTGATCTTCAGGGTGAGGGCATCGTCCTTACAGCAGGATTTCTTTGCTGTATGGCAGCTGTCCTGCCCGCCGCAGCAGGAAGCGGCATCCGGGGCTTCGAGTGAGATGCTCCAGGACGCGAGACGCTCTCCGCAGTAATGCATCTGCACGATAGCGCCTGATGTTGCTATCGTGTACAGTGTCAATAATAATATGGAGAACAGCCTTTTCACTGGTTACAAATATAATAGGAAAAATCAGATATACGGCCACGATCACCCTTTAAATACTTGTAAATAATCTGTACCACCCGCAATGAATTTATATTTTTATTTTTGTAAAGTGATATTTCAAGGGTCTACAGTTTGTTTTTTTATAAAAAAATATGGATTGTTTTACTTTTTTAAAGATTATTATGCAATTTTGTACCTGAATTGTATTTAAAACTATTTATTATTTTATATTATAATATATTTTATGTCCACATTACGCTTTGCATCTATTGAGGAGATCGATGCCCACAATGAACAAAAGAAAAATGGCTACGGCGGTAAAAAGATCACGGATTTCTTTGCCGTGAATGTATTTACCGGCAGGATCATGCGCGAGTACCTGACCGATGAGGCCTATAAAAGCTGGCAGGTATCCGTAAAAGAAGGTAAGAAGATCGACCGTAAGATCGCAGAGCAGATAGCTTCCGGTATAAAGGCCTGGGCTATGGACAGGGGAGTGACCCATTTTTCTCACTGGTTTCAGCCGCTTACCGGTACCACCGCGGAAAAGCACGATTCCTTTTTTACCCTGAAAGCGGATGGCACCCCCCTGGAGACATTTGACGGCGATGCGCTGATCCAGCAGGAGCCGGATGCCTCCTCCTTTCCCAACGGCGGTATCCGTGCCACGTTTGAAGCGCGCGGCTATACGGCCTGGGACCCCGCATCACCTCCCTTTATCATGGAAACAGAGCAGGGCAAGACCGTATGTATTCCTACTATCTTCATTGCTTACAGCGGAGAATCGCTTGACTATAAGGCGCCTTTGCTGAAATCGCTTGCGGTGCTGGATAAGGCCGCTGTTGATGTATGCAATTATTTTGATAAGAATGTTACGAAAGTAACGCCTACCCTGGGCTGGGAGCAGGAGTATTTCGTGATCGACGAGGCGCTGGCCAATGCCCGCCCGGATATCGTGCAGTGCGGCCGTGCGCTGATTGGGCATGCGCCTGCAAAGGGCCAGCAGCTGGAAGATCACTATTTCGGTGTGATCCCTGAGCGGGTCTTTGCCTTTATGCAGGACTTTGAGCAGGAGGCCTATAAGCTCGGCATACCGCTCCGTACCCGCCATAATGAAGTGGCCCCGGCACAGTTCGAGTGCGCCCCGATATTCGAAGAGGTCAATATCGCCGTAGATCACAACTCCCTGCTGATGGATGTGATGAACAGGGTAGCCAAGCGTCATAAGCTGAAAGTGCTGTTCCACGAAAAGCCTTTCGCAGGCGTGAACGGTTCCGGTAAGCACAATAACTGGAGCCTGGCAACAGACACAGGGGTGAATCTCCTGGCGCCGGGCAAGACACCACGTACCAACCTGCTGTTCCTGACCTTCTTCGTGAACGTGATCAAAGCGGTCCATGACTACGCGGACCTGCTGCGCGCTTCCATCGCGTCCGAATCCAATGACCATCGCCTGGGAGCCAACGAGGCGCCACCGGCCATCATATCCGTTTTTGTCGGTAAATACCTGACATCCGTACTGAAAGAAGTGGAAAGCAGGGATATGGAGAGCTTTACGGAGCAGGACGAGCAGATACTGAAGCTGGATATCCATAAGCACATACCGGAGCTGATGCTCGACAATACGGACCGGAACAGGACCTCACCCTTTGCCTTTACCGGCAATAAATTCGAATTCCGTGCCGTAGGGTCTACCGCTAACTGCGGTTCGCCGATGGCGGTGCTGAATACCATCATGGCGAAAACGCTGGTGGACTTTAAAAAGGAAGTGGACGGTAAGATAAGCGGCGGAGAGAAGAAAGAGATCGCTATCCTGCAGGTATTGAACCAATATATTACCGACAGTAAGAATATCCTGTTTGAAGGTGATAACTACAGTGATGAATGGGCGGAAGAAGCCCGCCGCCGCGGCCTGAATAACTTTAAGACCACACCTGATGCGCTGGCGGTATTAAGCGAGGAGCGCTTTGTGAAAATGTTCGTGGAAATGGGCATCTATTCAGAAAGGGAGCTGCATGCGCGCCAGGAGATCGTTTTCGAGGACTATGTTAAAAAGGTGCAGATAGAGGCCCGTATCATAGGCTACCTGGCCAGCAATTATGTGCTGCCCGCAGCTATACAGTACCAGAACATCCTGATCGAGAATATCAGGGGACTGAAGGAGATCGGCCTGGAGGACGAAGCCTACAGGGCTCAGAAGCATATCGTGGCCACTATATCCAGGCACGTTACACAGATCAACGATACGGTGGAAGCCATGATCGGGGCCCGTAAGGTAGCGAACAAGGAGCCGGATATGCAGAAGCGCGCGAAGATGTACTGCGATGAGGTGAAGGCTAAATTTGATACGATACGTTACCATGCCGATAAGCTGGAGCTGATCGTGGAAGATAAGCTGTGGCCGATGCCCAAATACCGTGAATTATTATTCCTGAGATAAGCATAAGCGGCATTGAAAGAACGGCTTTCCGGAAAGCTGCTTCTGTTATCGCATTGTGAGCTTATCGGATAAGCAACCCTGTCATATTGAGCTAAGTCGGATATTGGCAGGGTTGCTTATTTTTCCGGCACCGCCTTGAATGATAGGGAAGGCATACTGTTATGACCTGCGCGGCGGGCCTGGTCCGCTGGCGGAATGTTTCCGGTGCTTACATTATAGCCAGTCAGTAAATTTTAGGTGCTTACGCCGGATAATATGGCTTTGATATTTTATATTTGACAAAGCATAAATCTGTCACGAATGATAAGCAGCAGCAGGCACTATAAGGATGCCCCGGAAATATATCACCCGTTCCTGGACCTGGTTACAACGGACCGGCTGACGGTAGCGCTGGCAGACAGCGGGGAAGCAACGCTCCGGCTGTTTTCCTCCTTTCCCGCCACTGTGGCGGACCACGCTTATGCGCCCGGCAAATGGACGGTCAGGGAAGTATTGCGGCATATTATAGATTGTGAACGTATCTACGCTTACAGGGCGTTAAGGCTGAGCAGGTTTGACACTGCGCCGTTAATGGGCTTTGATGAGAATGCTTATGCGGAAGCCGTAAGGCCGGTATGCGCAGGTATGGATGGGCTGCTGGAAGAATACGGGCATGTGAGGGCGGCTAGTATTTGCCTGTTCAGGGATATGAACGATGCGATGCTGGATTTTAAAGGAACGGTCAACGGGCTGGCTATGACCGCGAGGGTATTGGGATTCCTGACCGCGGGACATAATTTGCATCACTGTAATGTTATCAGGGATAAATATTTATAGATCACAATCCATATAAGATGCAGATGGCCTATTTTTGCTGATGATCCGGCTGTAAGGCTGTGGTTTGCCAGTGGTAATTATCTTTTAAGTAATAATAAATGACCTTCAGGAAGCAGCGCTCTTTTGTAATAAATATCTTCATATTTCTTATATGCGGTATGCATACCGGTCTTGCCCAGACAACAGCTACCCCGGGTATGGACGGGGGGGGGAATTCCCCGCTGAACAGGATGCCCGGCATGAACTTCGGTAGGGGAGGTGTCGGGGGAGATATACAGACGGATTCCCTGGGGAATATTCAGTCTGACTGGGATGATACGCCGGCAGATATTTACTATACCTCCCTGTATTCCAATACCAGGAAAAATATAGATACTTCCCTCACGTTCTTTCACCGTAATTCCAGGCTGGACCGGTGGGGCAGGAATCTGGGCAATGAAGGGCTTGCTGCCTATGATATGATATTCAATCCTGTACAGCAGGTAGGCCTGTCATCCGGCTATCACGTGTACGACCTGTATAAATTGAGTGTTGACAGCCTGAGGTTTTACAATACCACCCGTCCTTACTCCGATTTCAGCTATATGATGGGACCCCGCAGGCAGCAGTTCATCAAATTGCTGCATACCCAGAATATCACGCCTGACTGGAATATAGCGGGAGAGGTGATCAACCTGAATTCTCCCGGCGTGTTCCAGCTGCAGACCGCGAGGAATATCGTGGCGCACCTGTCCTCTAACTACATCAGCGATAACAAAAGGTACCAGATGAAGTCCGCCCTGGTCTATCACCGTTTCAGGCAGGATGAGAACGGCGGCATCATGTATGACAGCCTGCTGGAAGACCCCCTGTATAATTTCCGGAGCCTGATCGGTGTGAACTTCCCGGGCAGGAACCTTTCAACATCCACCAGCGCGGTCAGTAATACCCATAAAGAGATACAGCTCTTGCTCAGGCACCAGTATGCGCTGGTCGGCGTTTCCGATACTTCCTATAATGAAGATTCTACGGCAATGACCGTCAGCTTTACGCCGCGCTTTACCATACATCATACCTTCGACCTCAGGAGACAGCAGAACATCTTTAATGACGCCGACCCGGAAGATCAGCGCTATTATGATTTCAATAAGACGATCTACGGGTTCTCCACGGCCGATTCGGTGTACGGGAACCAGCAATGGCTGGTGCTGGAAAACCGTTTCGGTATCAGCGGTACGCTGGGAAAGAGCGATAATAATGTTTCCCTGGAAGCCGGCATCGGCAGCCGGCTGGACAGGTTTGCCCAATCCGTATCGGCTGAAAGATCAGGCACGGAAGCAGTGAGCTTTATTTCCAACTACCTCTACGGTACCCTTACCCGGGAGGCACAGGAGCTGAAGCGCTGGTTCTACGGTGCCAGGGCGGAACTTTACTTTACGGGTCCTGCGGCCGGCAACTTCCTGGTAGAGGGCAACCTGGGGCGTGTTATAAAGGATATTGCACTGCTGCAGGCGGGATTCACGCAAAGCCTGACAGCCGCGCCTTATTACCGGCAGCATTACAAAACAAATTTTTATACCAGAGATTTTGATCTGAATGCCTACAGCGTTACCAATATCCGCGGCAATATCATCATACCGAAATTAAAAGCGCAGGCCGGTATCCGCAACCTGCTGCTCACCAATTACATCTACCTGGACAGCAATTTCCGTTGGCAGCAGCAGGCGGAACCGTTCAACGTATTGCAGGTAAGCGCGCAAAAGCATTTTAAATGGGGCATCTTCCATTCGGAAAATGAAGGTATATACCAGCAGGCTACCGGTAATGCGCCCGTCAACCTGCCGCAACTGATGCTGCGTCACCAGCTGCGTATAGAGACGCCGATGTTCAGGCGCAATCTGCATTTCACTTTTGGTGTGGAAGGGCGTTACCATACCAATTACAACGGGGATGGCTACCTGCCCTACCTGAACCAGTTTTACCTGCAGCATAGCTATACGATCAGGAATAAGCCGGAGCTGATGGTATTCTTTAATTTCAAGGTGAGGGCTTTCCGTGCCTTTGTGGTCTTTGACCAGGTGCAGCAGATGTTCTGGACCAACGCCATTTATGCCAAAGGCTATCCCGCGCCCAATACCATCTTCCGTTTCGGGTTCAGCTGGATATTATATAATTAATGCTGCGCTACAGGCGGGGATAGCGCATCGGTGCCATGCCTGCTGTAACGCTCCGTCATAAGGCTTTGATGCCTGATCGCTCATAGGGACGGAAGTCTGCCGGGCGGCGTTATGATTTTTATCTTTAAAATAATGCAATAATGGATATAGAGCAGGATTACATTACTATCAACAGGCAATCGTGGAATGACAGAACGGAATGGCATCTCCGGTCTGATTTTTATGATGTGCCCGGCTTTTTAAGCGGGAGATCTTCACTGAATAATATAGAGCTGGAACTGCTGGGGGATATCAGCGGTAAAGCCGTGCTGCACCTGCAATGCCATTTCGGGCAGGATACTATTTCTATGGCGAGGATGGGCGCGGATGTCACCGGGGTCGATCTGTCGGACCAGGCTATCGGCTGCGCCCGGGAGCTGGCGCGGCAGGCCGGGACAGCAGCTGATTTCATTTGCTGTGATGTATATGATCTGGCTGTGCACCTGGACCGGCAATACGATATCGTATTTACCAGCTACGGGACTATCGGGTGGCTTCCGGAACTGGATCGCTGGGCCGCGGTCATCAGCCGGTTCCTGAAGCCGGGAGGCACTTTCGTCTTTGTGGAATTTCACCCGGTGGTATGGATGTTTGATGACAGCTTTGAAAAAGTGGCCTATAATTATTTCAATAAGGGGGCTATTATTGAAGTGTCCGAGGGCACCTATGCAGATCGCCATGCCGATATCCCGGGACAGACCGTGACCTGGAATCATGGTATTGGTGAAGTGCTGACCAGCCTGCTTAAGAACCGGCTGGAATTGCTATCATTTGATGAATATGATTATTCGCCGTACAACTGCTTTAATAAAACCGTGGAGATCGCGCCGGGACAATTCAGGATCGCTCACCTTGAAGATAAGATCCCGATGGTATATGCGCTTAAGGCGCGGAAAAAGGCATAAGGAAGATTGCTCTGTGTGTGAATGCCCTGGTCATGCTGATCGTGGCTGGAAATCAACTGTGCCTGTTTCCTGCGGACATAATTATAAGGACCGTGGAGCACGTATACAAAAAGATCAGGCTATTTATTATATAGACAACAAAGCCATTATAAGCTACAAATTATTATAAGAGATTCCTCACATCCGTTCGGAATGACCAGTGCCTTCAGCTCTTTTATAGCTAAAGCGGTATCTGAGCTGTAGAAAGGACAATGCTCAGCAAAGTGTAGCCGTAATAAAAGGTTGTTGCCTGTAAGCAGATAGTCACTCAATAAGATATGACAGGACAAGGGCTGACATTATTCAATGTCAGCCCTTGTGCTTTTTTAAGCCTGTATGGCAGCAAATAATTACCATTGTGCGTTGGGGTAGGTCCTTTGCAGGTATTGCATTTCAGCAAGGATATATCCCAGGCTTTCTGTATGCCTGCCTTCCTTGCCGCCTTCCTGCCGCCATTCGTTGGCGGGCAGCGTCAGGGTCGCGGTATGGATGATAGCCGTAATATTGGAGTGCCACTGGTCATATAAGGCGCTTACGTCTGTTCCGATGTGCTGCTCCAGCATCTTCCGGTCGGCTTCCGACAATTTGAACAGGTCCCCGATATAGGTCCAGTAATCATCCAGCGCCTGCTGCATTCTTTCATGGCTCTCCGGGGTGCCGTCTCCGAGCCGTATTACCCACTCATTGCTCCACTTCCTGTGATAGGATGCTTCCTTGAGCGATTTGCCGGCAACGGCCGCTATGGTGGCATCCGCGCTTTCTGACAGCGCACCGTAAAGCAAGACCGTGAAATTATCGTAGAGGAAACATTTGGCAATGGTATAGGCCCAGTCCTTATTGGGCAGTTCCAGCAACAGGGCGTTTTTGAAATCCCAGGAGTCGCGCAGGTAAGCCATGGCATCTTCTGTAGCCTGGTCCCGGAATTGCAGGAGAGCGGCAGAGGTGAAGAGGCTTTCACGCTCGGCGCTGTCCAGCTGATTGTAGAGGTCAGCTGCATACTGGTAAAGGCTTCTGGCCTGGCCTATATGGTCAAGAGCGGTATTGGTCAGGGCAATATCCTGTTCCAGGACGGGGCCGTGCCCGCACCATTCGCTCAGCCTGTGGCCATGGATCAGCGCATTGTCTGCAAGCTGCAATATATAATTCAGTAAAAATTTCATGTGTTATGCTTTTGGGAAGAGATAGAAGGCTGTACATTACATGTGCTTCAGCTCATCCGGCAGGTCGTAAAAGGTGGGGTGCCGGTACACTTTGTCGTTGGCGGGGTCATACAGCGCTTCCGCATCATCGGGATTGGAAGCGTGAATGTACCTGCTTTCCACTACCCATATGCTGACGCCTTCCATTCTCCTCGTATATACATCTCTCGCGTTTTCTATGGCCATGGCTGCATCGGCTGCATGAAGGCTGCCTACATGCTTATGGTCCAGACCTGTTTTACTGCGGATAAATACTTCCCAAAGCGGCCATTCATTTTGCATAATAAATTATATTTTCTGTGTATTGATTAAAATTGATGTCTGCCGCAGCTTACCAGGTGGCATTGTGCAGCAGGTATTGCTTTACATAGTCGGCTACCCCTTCCTCCAGGGTGTAAAAGCGATGCTTCAGCCCTCTTTCCCTGATCTTGTTCATGTCTGCCTCGGTAAAATACTGGTAGCTTTCCCGGATGTCTTCGGGCGTATCAATATATTCAATGCGGGCAGGATGGTCCAGCGCGCTGAATATGGCCCGGACGAGGTCATTGAAGGTACGGGCTTCCCCGGTACCGAGGTTATAGATGCCGGAGGCTATACCGCTGTTCAGGATCCATTCGCATACGGCCACTACGTCCTTTACATACACGAAATCCCGCAGCTGGCCGCCGTCATCATATTCCGGCCTATGGGAGCGGAACAGCTTTACACTGCCACCTGCCTGTATCTGGCGGAAAGCATGAAAGATAACGGATGCCATCCTGCCTTTATGGTATTCATTCGGGCCGTAAACATTGAAGAACTTCATTCCGTACCAGCGAGGCGGCTGTACCTTTTGCTGCAGGGCCCAGACATCGAAATCGTTTTTGGATTCACCGTAGGGATTGAGCGGTTTCAGATCGGGGATCAGCGCTTCATCATCCTTATATCCCAGGTTGCCGTTGCCGTAAGTGGCAGCGGAAGAGGCATAGACCAGCGGTATCCGGTACCTGGAGCAATACTCCCATATCATTTTGGTATAATCCAGGTTCAGGTGCCTGAATATCTTCCTGTCCTGCAGGGTGGTATCGGTCCTGGCGCCCAAGTGATATATAGCTGTTACAAATGGGGCATGGGTCTCCAGCCATTCTTCGAACTGATCCCTGTGGACCTTGAGGATATACTGCTTCCCGGAGAGATTGATCGCTTTCTCGGAACTGGAAAAGTCATCGACCAGGATCAGATTGCTCAGACCCAGGCTGTTAAGGTAACCGGTCATTACACTACCTATAAATCCTGCCGCTCCTGTAACTACTATATATTTTCTTGCTTGTTCCATAACCGTTTCCCTTCTTCTGAACCATTAAATATGAAAATGCACCCGATCCTTATGATTAATGGACTGTGCCTGCGCCCTCTGTTGAATGCTGCTGTGTATGCGTGTCGGTATGTGCTTCAGCATGGTGGTCTTCGTGTTGAGAACTGATCCTTACAAAATTGACGGCTGCTACCAGCAAAAAGATGATCAGCAGTCCGAACCACATGGCTGCATTACTGGATACATTTGGTTTTTCTTCTACGTGTGAATGTCCCATACTAAGTTTTATATTGTAAAAAAGGTTTCAAATACGAAACACAAAAGTAGGGTATATTTTGTAGTTTTTTTACGTTTTCGTGACAAAATCTTTGGTGGTATCGTGCCGTCTAGGAACGCGGATGAGCTACTTCCTTCCGAATTTGGAATTTTAAGTTATTTTTGCAGGAATCCGGCTGGCAGGAGAGCCTGTGGCGGTACCGGCAGCTTTGCCGAACATCCTAATTTTATACAGCATAATGACAGCGATACACCCATTAAGATATACCTGGAGTTACAGGGAGCCGGCAGACCTTTCCCGGCTGGCCTATCATAAGCTTATTTTCTGGAATGACGGTATTTGTCTTCTCGGCTACAGCGAGGAACATATTATTGTTGCCGCCAAATCTCTGGGCTTTGATCCGGATATCTCCGCGGAAACCTTTACCGGCTTTCTCATGGATGAGCCCTTGCTGGGCGGAGGTGAGCCGGTAACGCAGCTGCTGGTCTTATCTGACAGGCAGCTGCTGATACCCGAAGGCGTATTTGATGTGAACGCGTCCGAAAGCTGGTTCAGGTCCCTCCATTTTGTCGATACGAATGAAGCTGTTGAAGTGTTTGCGCTCCATAAGCCTAAGGCCGTTGCGCTGGAAGCGGTACGGAGAGACCTCATAAGCGTTATCAAAGGCATATACGCGGATGTGGCGGTGCTGGGTTTTAGCAATCACCTCCTGAACTTTTTTGATGAAGGCGCGGGCAATGTCGGCGTAACGATATTGGGCGACAAGGCTGTATTGCAGGCCTACCGTTTCCAGCAGTTGCACGCCCTGAAAGTGACGGACGCTTCGGAAGGAGAGGTGCTGGAGTTCATTGCAGCGCTCCGGGACACTTATGGAATGAAGCAGGAGGACGTCAGGATCACTGTCAGCGGCTATGGGGACCGGCTGGAGCCCGTAATGACCACGCTGCGTGATTTTTTTGCTACGCGGGAGCACCTGCTCCGGGAGTCATTTTTTAATGCCGTTGCCTTATGCGGATCATAGGCGGCAGCCTGGGCGGCCGGAAATTCAACCCGCCTGCCAGGATCCCGGCACGGCCCACTACCGACCTGGTGAAAGAAAGCCTTTTTAATATCCTGCAGCATACGATAGATCTTGAGGCGATTGATGTGCTGGACCTTTTCTCCGGTACGGGCAATATTGCCTATGAATTCGCTTCCAGGGGCGCGAGCAGCGTGGTAGCGGTGGAGAAGGATGCGCTATCGGTGAAGTTTATCAGGGACACCTGCAGCCTGTTACGGCTGGAGCATTGTGAGGTGATAGCGGGAGATGCGCTAAAGATGTTATCTGCACTGGCGCAGCGGCGGCAGTTCGATGTGGTGTTTGCTGATCCTCCGTATGCCCTGCCCCTGATGGGCGAACTGCCGGATATGGTGCTGGATGCGGGTGTGCTGCGTCACGGGGGTATGCTGATACTGGAGCATACGCATAATATAGATTTTGAAAATCATGACCGCTGTTTCAGGTCTAAGAAATATGGCAGCAGCTTTTTGTCTTTTTTCCGCTGACAGGCAGTATGCGCATCCTGTTAAAAGATATTACCATTATATTGGTGCTGTTTACGATAAAGGCGGGCTCAACAGCCCGCCTTTATCGTAAAACAATATATCATACACCTTGGGTGCAGTATCGTTTTTAATTCCTGAAATCCTTTTGTTCCAGTTGTTTGATCTTTCTTTCCAGCCGGATCATATAGATGATCAGCCCGACAAAAATGATGGTCATTACTGCGATGACTATGTATATTTTTCCTTCACCATAAAAATTTTCGGCCATCTGGACCTTGGGGGCTGTTTCCTGTGCGGACAACGTAACTGCCTGGGACAACAGCATGAAAAGCGTTGAGAAGAATACTGGAAGTTTCATATTATTTAGAGGAGGTCTTGTTTTTTATATTTAATGATTTCAGTGCGGATGAACAGGGTGGCTATCCAGAGACCCATCAATATCCATCCTATGGCTACCGGGCGGAAGACAATGCTGAGCTCCGGCGCCATTTTGCCGAAGGCGGGGTTGTCGCCGCCGGTTCCGGGATGCAGCGATTCCGTAAGCCGCGGCAGGATCCAGATCAGCGGGATCATCAGCGCGAAGGCGAATACATTAAAGACGGCAGAGATACGTGCTCTTTTTTCCAGGTCTGTAATAGAGGTCCTCAGCACCACATAGGCAAAGTAAATGAGCATGGAAAGCAGCGTCATGACCTGCTTGGGGTCATTGCTCCAGAAGGCGCCCCAGGTGCTCCTGGCCCACAGCATACCCGTTAGCATGCCCAGGCACCCGAAGTAGAGGCCGGTCTTGATGAGCTGGGAGGACCAGATATCGTATTTCAGGTCGTTCCTGGCCAGGTACATGATGGCGTAATAAACGCTGATGACAAATAAAACGGTCATTGTGAACCACATAGGCACGTGGAAGAAGACATTCCTGATCGTTTCGTTCAGGATGCCCAGCCTCGGGACACTCATAGCGAGGCCGTAGATGATACCATACAGTACCAGCAGGGCCCCTAATGCTTTCCACCAATGTTTCAACATAGCATTCTTATGGGGTGATTAATTTGAGACCTCAAAATTAATGCTTTCTGTCGGTATGATTATATTTTTATTTGGAGAATCCGGAACCGGGCATAAAAAAGCCGCCCACCTTTGCCGGGACGCAAGGGTGGGCGGTTAAAGTCAATGCTGTAAATTATCTCGCGATCTCAAACCTGCCGGTATAGATGCCTTCGTCAGTAGTGACCCTGAGCATGTAGATGCCGGACGGAATGGAGGATATGTCGATGGAGGAGACGGTTGTGTCCGTTCTGAGCAATTCCTGGCCCAGCATATTGATAACAGTGATGTCGCGGACAGATACGGCCTGCCCGAAGTCGATATGCAGCAGGTTGTTCGCCGGGTTAGGGTAAAGCCCTGTGATCTGGCCGGTGGCAGTGGCACCGATGCCCAGGTTATCCGTAAGGGTGGTGGTCAGGGTGTCGCTGCCGCATTCATTGGAGACGACCAGTGTAATGGTATAGGTGCCCCGGCTGCTGTAGGTATGTGAAGGTCCTGTACCCATGCCTGTATTACCATCCCCGAAATCCCAGTTGTAGGAAATGGCATTTTGCGCATTGACTACCTGGAAGGTATAGCTGCCGCCACCGTCATTGCTGTAGTTAATGGCGCTGGCGGAAGGCAGCGGCGTTACGGCAATATTGATCGTATCGCTGACCGTACAGCCTTCATTGCTGACGGTTACGTAATAACGGCCTGCCGCTTCAACGGTGAGTGTCTGGTTGCCGGAATTGTCATTCCAGAGATAGGAGCTTCCGGCATTCTGCGCGTCCAGAACCAGGCTGCTGCCATCACAGATCGTTGTGTCATTGCCGAGGTCGGGATTTGCTACCGCGCAGACATCCAGGCCGAAGAATATGGGCGGGAAATTATTGAGGTAAGTGCTTCCCGTGGCGGGGCCATACTTCATACGGGCCGGAATGGTACCGCCGGGATTATTGAAGGTGGTGGCGAATCCGTTGGTATAGCTGGTCTGCTCCACATCAAAGATCAGGTTGTCGGTACCGTTCCAGTAGAACGGCTGCTGCAGCTCTATCTTCAGCCATACGCCTGCCTGTACATTGGGGAATGTATGGGTAGCCGCGAAAAATACGGTGTCCAGTCCTGCATTGGACCAGGCTCCGGAAGGGAGCTCAGGCGAGGAGGTGGTGCCCAGGCGTACTATAAAATCAGTATAGGTGGCGCTGGTCGCCGCATTGGAGGGCATCACATATACCGCGGTGATATTGCCGCCTGTAAAAGCGGTATTCATATCGGATGCATAGTACAGGAACTGTGAGCGTACGTGAAAGTTGGAGTTGAAGGTGGACAGGTTGCTGCCGTTGTTGGAGGCCTGGTAATAATAGTCGGGCTGCGCGAATGCGGATTGCAGCAGCAACAGGAAGCAGGCCGCCATGAATAAGTAGGTTTTTCTCATGACTCTTATATATTTACAATGAAAGAATGGAATGAACCTTATAAAGATACTTGTTTTATTAACATTAAATTTATTAATGTTATTTTTTAGTGAATAATTGTGAAATAGTGAGTTATTTGTTAATGATATATTAATATGTGCGGAGTTAAATTTACAATTCCATTTTTTGATATTAATATATTTTTATTTTACCTTTGCACTCTTAATTAAATTAGGGAAAGTAATATTTTAATTTAAAACTATAATAAAACTGTCATGGCAGATTTACGCTTACAGCGCAATTTTGGTATTGCTGCTCACATTGATGCAGGGAAAACAACTACCACAGAACGTATCTTATACTATACAGGGGTAAACCATAAGATCGGTGAAACTCACGAAGGTGGTGCAACTACGGACTGGATGGAACAGGAAAAAGAACGTGGGATCACTATTACCTCAGCTGCGGTTACCTGCTTTTGGAACTTTCCGACTGTACAGGGACAGCCGACTCCTGATGCGAAGAACTATAAATTCAATATCATTGATACTCCCGGTCACGTGGACTTTACAGTAGAGGTGGAGCGTTCTATGCGTGTACTGGATGGTCTTGTTGCTTTATTCTCCGCGGTAGATGGTGTGGAGCCCCAATCTGAAACTGTATGGCGTCAGGCCAACCGTTATCGTGTACCACGGGTCGGCTTCGTGAACAAAATGGACCGTATCGGTGCTGACTTCCTGATGGTGGTGAACCAGGTGCGTGACATGCTGGGCGCTAAGGCCGTTCCTTTACAATTACCGATAGGCGCTGAAGATGATTTCAAAGGTGTGGTGGATCTGATCACTATGAAATCCATTATCTGGGACGATGCTTCCAAAGGTATGACCTATACCGAAGGAGAGGTACCTGCTGATATGCTGGATGAAGTGAACCAGTACAGGGCTGAGCTGGTAGAGGCTGTTGCCGAATACGATGATACGCTGATGGAAAAATTCTTTGAGGATCCTAATTCCATCTCTGAGACCGAGATCCACGAAGCGGTACGTAAAGCGACCATTGACCTGTCCATCATCCCTATGTTATGTGGATCTTCTTACCGTAACAAAGGTGTACAGACAATGCTGGATTGTGTAGTCCGCTACCTGCCTTCTCCTATGGATGTTGAAGCCATTGAAGGTACGGATCCTTCTGATACGGAAAAGAAATTATATCGTAAGCCGGATGCTAAGGAACCATTCGCGGCCCTGGCCTTCAAAATCATGACCGATCCTTTCGTAGGTCGTCTGGCATTCTTCCGCGCCTACTCCGGTCACCTGGATGCAGGTTCTTATGTACTGAACGTACGTTCCGGTAAAAACGAGCGTATCTCCCGCATCATGCAGATGCACGCCAACAAGCAGAACCCGATCGACTTTATCGAAGCCGGTGATATCGGTGCTGCCGTAGGCTTTAAAGATATTAAGACAGGCGATACCCTGTGTGATGAAAAGCACCCTATCGTACTGGAAAACATGTTTATCCCTGAGCCGGTGATCGCTATTGCCATTGAGCCTAAAACTCAGGCTGACGTGGATAAGATGGGTATGGCTATCGCCAAGCTGGTAGAGGAAGATCCTACGCTGCGCGTCAATACTGATGAAGCTACAGGCCAGACCATCCTGCGCGGTATGGGTGAGCTGCACCTGGAAATCATCCTGGATCGTCTGAAACGCGAGTTCAAGGTAGAGGTAAACCAGGGCGCTCCTCAGGTAGCTTACAAGGAAGCATTTACCACAACATTTACACACCGTGAAGTATTCAAGAAGCAATCCGGTGGTCGTGGTAAGTTCGCCGACATCCAGTTCGAGATCGGACCTGCTGATGAAGCGTTCCTGGCCGAAGAGAAAAACGGTAACTTCCAGTTCGTAAATGATATCTTTGGTGGTTCTATCCCTAAGGAGTTCGTGCCTGCTATCATCAAAGGTTTTGAGACCTCTATGGTGAATGGCGTACTGGCCGGATATCCGATCGAGCATATGAAGGTTCGTGTATTTGACGGTTCTTTCCACCAGGTGGATTCTGACTCTATGTCATTTGAGCTGTGTGCCAGACAAGGCTTCAAAAAAGCCGGTCGCCAGGCCAAGCCGATCCTGCTGGAGCCTATTATGAGAGTGGAAGTGCTGACTCCGGACCAGTATATGGGTGATGTAACAGGTGACCTGAACCGTCGCCGTGCTATGCTGGAAGGTATGGATACAAGGAATAACCTGCAGGTGATCAAGGCTAAAGTGCCGCTGTCTGAAATGTTCGGTTATGTAACGCAGTTACGTTCCCTTTCTTCCGGCCGTGCCACCTCTACGATGGAGTTCAGCCACTATGCACAGGCGCCTCGTAACGTAGAAGAAGAGGTGATCGCAAAAGGCAGAGGTAAAGGTATCGGCAGCGATGATGATGAATAATTGACCTCTTTTGTCGGTTACCGATAATAACAACAACAAGGGCCGCAGCTTAAGCTGCGGCCCTTGTTTATTGTTGTATCCTGACGGGCAGTTTATAAGGAACGATTTGCTGTTACAGATATGTTTCTCTGAAAAAAAAATCTGCTGTGAGCCAGGGAACGCTTTCGCTGCCCAAAGAATAGCATGTGGTCATTGCCGGAGCCTCGCAGAAGGCCTATGGGGCGGGTTCTTCCGCGGTCTCTTCGGCGGTAATGATCTCATCAATATACCGCAGTATCTCCTTACGGCCGGATCTTTTAACGGTGGAAGTGACAAAATGTGCCGGGAGGAACTGCCAGTCCTCCTTCATCCTGTTCAGGAAATTTTTGACATTCCGCGCCGTTTCCGATTGCTTGTTCTTATCGGACTTGGTGAATACAAGGGTGAAAGGCACACCAAGCTCCCCGAGGGTTTCCATAAAGGCGATATCTATTTGCTGCGGTTCCAGGCGGCTGTCTATCAGCAGGAACACATTATAAAGATTTTCGCGCTTCTCAAAATAGCCCAGTATCATTTTCTTCCAGGCGGCCCTTTGCGTCTGGGAGCGTTTGGCATAGCCGTACCCGGGGAGATCCACGAGATACCAGCTGCCCGGCTGGACGCCGTCCTTGCCGCCGTTGATGACGAAGTGGTTGATCATCTGTGTTTTGCCGGGGGAAGAAGATACTTTGGCCAGCGCCTGGTTCGTGAGCAGGTTGATGAGGGAAGACTTGCCTACGTTGGAGCGTCCAATGAAAGCGAATTCCGGCCTGTCGGGGGGCGGGCAATGCGCTATGCTGGGGCTGCTGATAAGGTAGCTGGCTGTATGTATTTCTGACATAATGATACTGTTTAAAAAGCGACTTGATAAAGTTGATGAGCTTTTATTCAAGTCGCTTTGATAATAATAATTAAGTAGGGATATCCCGGTTAAACTATAAACCTCCAGTTGTGGGTATCGGCTATCCTTCCGTAGCGGATATCGTCCAGCTGCGCTTTGATCTTCGGAGAGATGGTCCATTCAGCCACGTCTTTCAGCTGTAAGGTCTCGTCCTGGTAGGTAAGGCTCTGGATATAGCTCATGGAAGCAGCTGTCCCGGAGCCGAATGCTTCCTGCAGCTTGCCTTCCCTGTAAGCGCTTACCAGCTCGTCTATGCTTATCGGTCTTTCCTCTACCGGTATATTGTTTTCCTTTAATAAAGTGATGATGCTGTCCCTTGTAACGCCGGCCAGGATCGTGCCGGACTCCAGGTCAGGGGTCAGGGCCTTGCCGTCCACGATAAAGAAGACATTCATAGTGCCTATCTCCTGCACATATTTATGGTGAATGGCATCGGTCCATAAGATCTGGTCAAAGCCTTTCTCTTTTACACTATGCGTAGGATACATAGAGGCGCCGTAATTGCCGGCAGCTTTGGTAAAGCCGATACCACCGGGCGCAGCTCTTATGAATTCATCCTGTACATAGATATTTACGGGCTTGGCATAATAGCGCCCCGCAGGGCTCAGGATGATGCAGAACCTGTAGGTGTCGGATGTCTTAACCCCGATGAACGCGTCTGTTGAGAACATGAACGGGCGGATATAGAGGGATGTTTCGGGAAAGCCCGGGATCCATTGACTGTCGATCTGCAGTAATCTCTGTAAGCCTCCTATGAAGATCTCTTCAGGGATTTCCGGCATATCCATACGTTTAGCCGATACGTTCATGCGCTTCCAGTTGGCTTCCGGCCTGAAGATAGCCACCGACCCGTCAGGCTGGCGGTAAGCCTTTACACCTTCAAAGATAGCCTGCCCGTAATGGAGCGCTGCCAGCGCGGGGCTCATTTCCATATTACCGTAAGGCATGATAACAGGAGTCTGCCAGGCGCCATTGATATAATCACATACCAGCATATGGTCTGTGAAGTTCTTTCCCATTAATAAATTGTCACTTTCATAAGGTTTAAATTTACTCTGCTCTGCACGATCCACCTTAATGTCTAATGTACTAACGTCTGACATATCTTAAAAATTTAGTTTATGGTTATCAATGACAGAAGTGATAAAAACATACGATTTAGCAACTTCTATTTGATTATATTTGCATCGCAAGTTACATTTTTTTTTCGTGCGGTAAGCATTTTTACTCATAATTCATACTTTTTGATATGACAGGTAATGACTTGAATGATAGCTTAGAAAGCCTTCTTATTATTGATAATCAGGTGTTTAAATATGAGGAAGGTGTGCAGGCGTTCCGGGGCCTGCCTGATGGGGTAAGAACTGTTTTCATTGTGAAAGATGAGGAGCATACGCCGGAGCATGCCGCAACGCTTCACAGCATCGCGAAGGCCTGTAACCTGCCTGACGACGCTTATGCCATCATTCCCTGCCGGTATGGCTGGAAAGACCTGAGAGGTTTTGAGAACATACGCGAGGTGATACTGATGGGGGTAGGAGAGCGGGAGCTGGATGTGCTGATTGATATACCCCTGCATTACGTATATAGCTTTGACGGCAGGAGCTGGATCAGGACCGTTGATATGTCTACCCTGAAGCTGAATACGGAAGCCAAAAGCGTTTTCTGGAAAGATGTACTGAAACCATATTTTTTAGGATAAAGACCAAATACCCCGTAAGGGACATTAAACAGGCATGAGAGAATTCTTAGACTTTTTAGAGCCATCGCATTATATCTCCTCGGTTGACAGGAGGCGGTATAACAATCACCAGATAGGACATCATATACTGACCCTTCCGGATGACGATTTTGAGATAGGGGACGTAGACATCTTTATCATCGGGTGCGGTGAGCGCAGGGGCAGCAGCACGCATAAGGTATGGTCGCATGCGGCCGATACGGTACGGGCTGTGCTGTATGAGATGTATGACTGGCACAGCGAGATCAGGGTGGCGGACCTGGGCAATATAGCGGAGGGCGCCACCCCGCAGGATACCCAGGCGGCATTGAGCGCCGTGCTGACGGAGATACAGCTGCACAATAAGATCGCTGTTGTTATCGGCGGCTCGCAGGATCTTACGGTGGCCCAGTATGAGCCGTTCAAAAGGCTGGAGCGTATGGTCAATATGGCCGCGGTGGATATGCTGATGGACCTGGAAGAGAAAGAGCAGACGGATGACACTTCCTACCTGTTTAAACTTTTTACGGCTCCTGTAAGTTATATAAGGCACTTTGACATACTGGGCTTCCAGAGCTACTATGTGAACCCTTTATTGCTGCAGACGCTGGACAGGCTCCGTTTTGACTGCTACCGGCTGGGACAGGTCCGCTACAATATTACGGATATGGAGCCGGTGCTGCGGCATACGGATATCCTTACAGTGGACCTGAATGTGCTTCGGGCCGGCGAGGCGCCCTTTAACAGGAAAGCCTCTCCCAATGGCCTATATGCCGATGAACTATGCCAGCTGCTGAAATATGCGGGTATGGCGGTGCGCTTAAGCTCTGTGGGTATCTACAACCTTTACGAGGATGAGGATATCAATGATGCAGGTGCGAAGACCGTAGCACAGGCGTTGTGGTATTTCGTGGACGGCTACAGGGTACGCCTGCTGGAGCATAGCCTGGACGCTGCCGGCGAATACGAGGAATTTCATACTACAGTGGATGATATGATGATCACTTTTAAGAAAAGCAAGCGGACGCTGCGGTGGTGGATGCAGCTGCCGGAAGGTACTTTCATCCCCTGCTCTTACAGTGATTACAAAGCAGCTGCCGCCAGCGAGTTCCCGGACCGCTGGTTCAGGGCCCAGGAAAGACTTACTTAAATTTTAGGAATATGAAAATAACAATAATTCATGTGGCGGCGCTGCTGATGTGCATAGGGCTGGCCGGCTGTGGCGGAAGTGATATCAAGGACACGGACATCGCCGTACAGTACAATGAATTAAAGGATGAGAACGTAAGGCTCTATGATTCCATTGCGAGCCTGAATATCCTGATCAACAGCACGGCGAGCTACCCGGAGCTGCTGGATAACAGCAGTGATAACTACGAGGAGTTCAGGAGGGTAAGGGCGGCGCTGCTCAACAGCCCGCAGTCCATCCCCGATACGGCGGTGCTTGGCGGCAAGATGTACTTTGACGACATCAAGGTGCTGGATGAGAACTGGATATATGCCAGCTATAATGACGGGCATATACATAACCAGGTGATCTTCTGGTACGAAAAAAGAAAAAACAATACCTATACCTTCCGGGTCGTACTGAAGTATGAGTGACCGGCCATATGCCGGTCGGGATAAGAAATGCTATGCCGAGCGCCTTTGTCAGCATACTTTAAAATTTTGTTTCTGCAAAAAAAATATAAGGAAAAATTTTGTTTGTATTCAATAATTCCTAAATTTGTTATTTATTGAAGTTGAATAAGTCGATTTCAATACATGAGCTTTGAAATTTTTATTTTTTCACTAACCCATTAAAGTAAAAAACTATGGCAACAGCAAAAAAAGAGCCTGCAAAGAAAGCAGCGGCTAAGAAAGCGGCTCCTGCAAAGAAAGCAGCAGCTAAAAAGGCAGCTCCTGCAAAGAAGGTAGCGGCCAAGAAAGCGGCTCCTGCAAAGAAAACAGCGGCTAAGAAAGCGGCTCCTGCAAAGAAAGCAGCAGCCAAGAAAGCGGCTCCTGCAAAGAAAGCTGCAGCTCCTGCTAAAAAGGCAGCGGCTAAAAAAATGGCGCCTGCTAAAAAGGTAGCAGCTAAAAAAGCGGCTCCTGCTAAAAATACAGCAGCTAAGAAAGCAGCTCCTGCCAAGAAAGCAGCAGCTAAAAAAGCAGCGCCGAAGAAGAAATAATACAACTTTTGTACACCTTTAAGCCGTCTTTGAATATTCAAGGACGGCTTTTATTTTGGTAACTATCTGCTTATAGGAATCTAATTTGTCATTCAGGTAAATTTAGCTTAAAAAATGTCCTCTACGGCGGGGTGAGTCGGGGAACGCTTTCGGTGCCAGAAGAATAGCAGGTGGTCATTCCGAAAGGATGTCAGGGATCTCTGTTATACCTTGCAGCGTATCCCTGCAGTTTCCCATAATGGATCTGTTGCTTGCCTGTAAATAGCCGGTTTTTATTTTTTATCATTTGCCCGGGGACTGCCGTTTTTTGCCTGGCAGGTCTTTCTCAGCCCGGTCCGGGTCAATGACACTACGCTGTAATGACGCCAGGCTTATCGCTTTTTTTGATCGCCCGTAATTCAACTTGGGTGAGATGCTGTTTCGGCCTGTGGTGGCGGGAAACAGCACGCCTTTAAAGCGCCTTATAAAAGCCGGTTGCGCCTGCCTGCCGGATAGGTAACCCGCCGGATAGGTTGATTAACTTATTTTTAAATAAATTTTTGTTATTTTCTTTTTGTTAACCTATATTTGCCTATTACTTAACAGTAAGATATTTTTTTTAAAGAATAAAAATAGTATAGCATCGGCCGGTTAAGCGGGCGGTCTGTTCCTTTTTAAATAAAGTATCTTATATGTTCACCTATGAAAGGCAGCTTTGCGCAGTGATGAAGCAGGGGTATTTTGATGAATGTTCTGTTGTTTTGATGACTGTGATATAACCAGGTATTGATTGCTTTGCCCGTAAGCATCAGGAGAGCAGGGAATGCCCTCTTTTCTGACGCACCGGGTCAATGAAGCGCTGCGATACGCTATTGGTGATCTGCCTGTGCACCCTTTCCTCCTTGAATACATTGCCGGTACCCTGTTCCTGTTTATTATATTGATTTAATTCTAAATTAAAACTTTGCCTACTTATGGAAAGCTTTTGTCTAAAAAAACTATTTCTCGTATTGCTTACCTGGATGGTTGCTGTCGGTGCCCGGGCGCAGCAGTATCAATCATCCTTTACGCCGACAAGCAATAACTCTATTCCGCTTGCAAACAGCACGAACAAGGTGCAATGGTTGTACCTGCCTTCGGAGATCACTCCCGCCGCAGTACCCGGCCCTATCTCGAAAGTTTATCTGCGTGTGGGGGCAACAGCAGGTTCTGCTACTTTCACGAACCTGACCATAAAGCTGGGGTCCACTACGCAGACCGCCAGCACCACTACGTTTAATACGGGCATGCAGCTATGCTATACCGCTGCAACCACCACTTTCCCGGCTCAGAACCAGGGAGACTGGCTGGAAATACCTCTGCAGACTCCTTACCTCTGGGACGGGACCTCCAGCCTGGTGCTGGAAGTAAGCCAGGAGGGATATAGTGTCGGCAGGGGAATGTATCAGTATTCCGGGAACGGGAACAGGCGTACTTACGGTACCGTAGGGGCTGTGTCCGGCTCCGCGGGCAG
Source organism: Edaphocola sp. (assembly GCA_037190225.1). GTDB lineage: Bacteria > Bacteroidota > Bacteroidia > Chitinophagales > Chitinophagaceae > MKSF01. Next base: position 402,393 of record JBBCJL010000001.1, read on the forward strand.
CGGACAGGTGCATTTCGGCTTCGATATGATACCCTGTACAGCCCCGCCTGTAGCCGGTGATGCGACGGTCAACATGCCGTATGTATGCTCGGCGAATACAGCCGTTACGCTGAACCTGACCGGTAGTACCGTTGGGGTCGGGCAGACGTATGAATGGGAAATGTCTACTACCAATACCCCTTTCAACTGGGTATCTATGGGTGCGGCAACAGGTGCTCCGTCCCGTACTGCTACCGTGAGCGCGGCTGCCTGGTATCGCTGTAAAGTGACCTGCAGCGGCCAGAGCGCCTATTCCTCTGTCGTAGCGGTCAGCTATGGTACACCTTTGCCCGGCGGTACCTATACCATTAACCCGTCCGGAAGCGGCCCCAACAACTTCCCGACACTGGAAGGATTTGTGGATGTGCTGAATAGCTGCGGTATCGCGGGACCGGTGACTGCCAATGTATCGCCGGGCCTTGTTACGGCCAGCCGGATACAGTTCAATGATATTTCTGGCACCAGTGCGGCCAACAGGATCAGGATCAATGGTAACGGCTCGGTCATTACATATGCGGGCACTTCTGCGCTGCTGTCCACCGTGGAGCTGAACGGTACAAAATACCTGACCCTTGACAGCTTCAATATTGTCGGCACCAATACTTCCTACGGCTGGGGTATCCACTTATGGAATGCGGCGCAATATGACAGCATTACCAGGTGCCGTGTCGACCTGTCCGCAGTGACTACATCAGCTTCATCTTCTGCCAATGGCATTATACTTGCAGGATCACGGACCTCGAACGCTACTTACGCCAACAATGCTTCCGACTGCTATTTCGGTAATAATGAGATCACCGGCCCCAGCGCTTCCGGGTATGGTATATATTACGGCATATCGCAGCTGGGCAGCGCGGCTACCCATAATGTGAATAATATTTACGATGGCAATACTGTCAGGGATTTTTATTATGCGGCCATATACCTGCGATTTGGTAATAATGTCAAGGTGATCAATAATGATATCCAGAGGGAATCGAAAAATGCCGTGAACGGAAGTGCATACGGGATCTATTCCGTTTCTGCCAATGCCAACCTGGAAATCTCAGGAAACCGTATCCATCACCTGAATGGTACCAATAACGGCATTACGGTGGCATCCTACCCGATATATGTTTCATCCCCGTCCACTACCGTATCGGCTCCTCTTAAAATAGTCAATAATGCTATCTACCAGAACAACCTGCCGATGATCGGCATATACCTGTCTGCGTGTCCTTACGCTTATGTGTACCACAATACTATTGAGTCGTCTTTACCGGCTACCTATGCAACCACATCAACGGAATATGGCATTTATCTTGCTTCCACCTCCACGGGAAGCGAAGTGAAGAACAATATAGTGCATTTGCCCAACAGCCCGGCTCCCCAGGTATTTGGCATCAGTATAGGCTCCGCTATCGCCGCCAACGGCCTGCAGGGTAATATTGTAAGCTTAAACCCGGCGCTGCAGTCTCATGTGGCTTACGGGTATCTGAATAACAGCTACGCTACCCTGGCGGCTTTCAGGAACGCTTTCCCGGCAATGGAAACAACATCCATCTCTGTCAATCCTTATCTGACCAATCCGGGTGCCGGTAACCTCCTGCCTTCCAATAATATGGTGTACCGGAAAGGTGTGAATCTCGGGGGACAGGTGAACAATGATATTACGGCTGCTCCGAGGTTTGCGTCCCAGCCGACACCCGGCTGCTATGAGCTGGCTGCCATCCCGGCGACCCCGGGAGTAGAGCTGGTCAATATTTTAGTGAAAGACCTGCTGTGTGCTTCGTCAGATTCGCTGAAAATCGTAATAGCCAATCAAAGCACTGCTACTATAACAAGCGTGCGTGTGAACTGGTACCTGAACGGTACGCCGCAAACCGCCCTTAATTATACCGGTAATATTGCCCCGTCTGCTTTTGATACCGTCTTTGTCGGGATGGTCAACATGCTGCCTAACCAGGCGGTCGAGGTGGCGGTGCGCGTTACGCAGCCCAATAATCAGCCGAACTCCTTCACCGGTACGGACAGCCTGGCAGTGCTCCAGGGTACCGGTATGTCGGGCGTATATACGGTAAACGCGGCCTCCGCCACATCCGGCACTAACTTCAATAATATATCCGATATGCTGGATGCTTTGAATGTCAGGGGAGTGTGCTCACCGGTAGTGATCAATTTCGTGAGCGGATCAGGTCCGTACACCGGCGATATCCTATTGAAGGATATCAGGGGGCTGTCTGCTGTAAATACGCTGACGCTTAACGGCAACGGTAACCAGGTGGAATATAACGGTACAGCTACGAAGCCGCAGGCCTTTGTGATGGACAATGTGAGCTATGTATCCGTGAAGAACTTTATTTTCAAGTCCCTGAATACAGCCTACGGATGGGGCGCATTGATCACGAATAACTGCCAGTCTGACTCCATACAGGATTGTACGTTCGATATGACCAGCATTACCGGGACAGGGTCGAATAACGGTAATGGCATCGTGGTCTCCGGGTCTTATGCTTCTGCAACCACGAATACTTCCAACACTTCCGGCCTGGTAATACAGAACAACATTATCATGGGCAGTACGCAGACCCAGTACGGTATCTACTACGGCATCACCCTGGTAAATGCTTCCAACAGTATTGTCCGGAATAACAATGTGCAGGATTTCTACTATTATGGTATATATGCTATATCCGGTTCCAATAACCAGATAATGTACAATGCCATTCATAAATCGAATAAAACAGCTGCAACTACAGTGTCAAACGGCATATACCTGTCCGGCAGTATGGCTGGTACCCAGGTGGTAGGCAACAGGATATACCGTTTGGGCGGCCAGAACGGCAGTGGTGCCAATATCCTTTATCCCTATTACCTGAACAGCGCCAGCGGTTCGGCCGCCAATCCTGTTATAATAGCCAATAACCTCGTATATGGTAATAAATCCAACGGGGCATTATACGGGGCCTACGTATCTTCTTCAAGCTATGTGCGGCACTACCATAATACCATAGTATTGGACGAAAACTCAACCTCCACGGCTGCTACCTATGGCTATTATTTTACCAGCACAGGAACGCAGTCAGAATTTAAGAACAATATAATTGCAATAACAGGAGGAACTACCGGTAATATTTACGGGTATTACATGAATACTGCTACTTCCATACCGTATGCCAATGCCCAGCGGAACAATGTATATGTCAGCACGTCGCAGTCTGCAAATACCTTCCACTCCTACTGGGGTGGGGACAGGGCAACCCTGGCAGCCTTACAGGCGGCATATCCTGCGGCAGAAACAGGCTCGCTGTCGGTAGACCCGCAGTTTATAAACCTGCCTTACGGCAACTTCACGCTGCAGAATGTTTCACCCCTCATGTCCAATGGTGAAAACCTCACCGCCTGGGTACCTGCGGACATCAATGGTGTCAACAGGACGCTGACCCCCACTGTGGGCGCCTATGAGGTAACCGCTCCGCTGGCCAATGATGCCAAAACGCTGGAGCTGGTAGGCAGCTTATGCAGGGGTACGCACAATGTTACAGTGAAAATTGCCAACAACGGCTCTAATGTCCTGGACAGCGTCAGGATCAACTGGACCATAAACGGTGTTCCCCAGCCTACAATGTACTATACGACACCTATTGTTACGCAGATCATGTCCAATACCCTGTACATACACGATGTAAATCTCGGACCCGCGACCATTTCCGGGCCGGTTACCGTGAAGGTATGGACCTCGCATCCCAATGGCCAGAATGATGCATTGACCCTGAATGATACGATCGAAGCGTATCAGAACCCGCCTTTGGCAGGTATAGTGACCATTAACAGCGGACAGCCGGCAGGCGGCACCAATTACCAGAGCTTCGCGGCATTGACGGCAGACCTGGACACTTCTGGTCTGTGTGGTCCGCTGGTAGTCAATGTCGTATCAGGATCAGGACCTTATAATGAGCTGGTAACGTTCAGTAACTACACAGGCTCCGGTCCCGTGAATACCATTACGGTGAACGGTAACGGCAATACGGTGCAGTTCGCACCTACCACAGCAAGGTATCCTATCGTGCATTTCAACGGTGCGCAATACATAAAGCTGGATAACCTGGTCATCAGATCGCTGAGCACTGACTACGGGTGGGGCGTATTATTCAATAACGGCTCCCTGTATGACAGCCTGACGAATTGTGTGGTAGATCTCAGCATCATGACCTCTACATCCTCCGCTACTTCCCAGGGTATCGTATTCTCCGGCTCCCTGACCTCTCCCACCAGCACCGGTACGAATCTGGCCAAGAACATCTATGTAGGCAGCAACGAGCTGAGAGGCAACCCCGGCAGCATCTATAGTATGTACTCCGGTATCTGTATCAATTCAGGAGCGGATAGTATTACTATACATGATAATGAGATCAAGAACTTCTGGACCTACGGTATCTACTTTACCGGTAACTCCTATAATACAGATGTGAATGGCAACCGTATACACCGGTCGGATAAAACGAGTGTTTCGACCTTCTACGGTATATCCACAGCTTCTGCGATGGGCGGCTCCAGGATCAGGAATAACAGGATTTACTCACCCACAGGCGGCAGTACTGTATCTTTCACCTATTACGGGATGTCGCTTGCCGGTGACGGTACGGCCGCCAACCCGATACAGGTCTATAATAACCTGGTCTATAACATCAACGGCGGCGGTAATTACCCCATGTACTTCGCAAGTGCGCAATATAACCAGGTATATCATAACACTGTTTCTTACGACAGGCCTATCAGCTACGGAACCACCAACTACGGTATGTATTTTTCGGGTACAAATACCGGGACGGAAGTGAAGAATAATATCATCAACTTCCAGGGAGGCGGAACCACCACCAAATACGGGTACTACTTCAGCAGCGCTTCGCCTGCCGTAGCGGATATTCAGCGTAATAATATCTATTTCAATACTTCTCAGGCCGGTACGCAGTACCACAGCTATTATGGTGGCGCCAGGGCAACACTGGCTGCCTTACAGGCGGCTTATCCCGCTGCGGAAGTTGGGACGGTTATTACCAACCCTTACTTTACCAATCCGGCAGCCGGTAATTTTAAGCCGGGTGTCATGGCTTTCCCGATGCTGACAAACGGGTTGAACCTGAATGCGGTTGCGCCGGTGGATATTGAAAATACTACCAGGCCGGCAACTCCTAACCCGGGTGCCTGGCAGATGGAAGAATTTGTGAACAACAATGCGGGAGCAGATACGCTCCAGGCGCCGGCGGCCTTCTGTGCCGGCAGCACGCCGGTGATCGTAACGATCAAAAATGAAGGACTGAACGACATCACATCGGTACAGGTGCACTGGAGCGTGAATGGTGTGCTGCAGACACCGGTTACCTATACGGGTACCCTTACCTCTCCGCTCGTTAACTATGCTAACAGCAAGGCAGCGGTGGCATTAGGGAATGCCGTAATGCAGAACGGCTTTAATACCGTGAAATGGTGGACCGTGCTGCCGAATAACTCCGTGGATATACGCAATAGCAATGATACGGCAGAAAAGGCCATCAGGTCAGGTCTCGAAGGTACCTTTACCATAGATCAGACCCAGGCGGCCAGCGCAACCAATTTCACATCGGTATCTTCCTTTGTGCAGACACTGGAGCAGATGGGCGTCTGCGGCCCCGTGGTGGCAGATATTGTTACCGGCACCGGTCCTTACGCGGAAAGGGTCTACATCGGAACCATTCCCGGCACCAGTGCGGCCAATACAGTGCGCATCAACGGTAACGGTAATACGGTGCAGCATAACAGCACCACTTCGGAAAGCCACTTGCTGCGTCTTACAGGTACGCAATATACCACCATTAATGATGTGGTATTCAAGAGCATCAACGCGAGCTACGGCTGGGGTGCCCATATCATGGGTGGTGCGGCATATGACAGCATCATCAACTGTGTGTTTGACCTCACCACGCCTACTAGCACATCCTCTACCTACTGTAATGGTATTACCTTCTCCGGCTCTTTGACCAGCCCGACTACCACGGCTGCCTCTATTGCCAATAATTGCTATATCGGTAATAACAGGGTGCTGGGCACTTCCGGCAATAACGGGCACTACTATGCTATGACCCTGATGCAGGGAACGCAGAATGTGATCGTAGAAGGGAATGAGTTCGCCAATTTCTATATATATGGTATATATCTGGGTGCGGGTCTGAACAATATTAAGATATCGAACAATACAATACACCGTTCGGCCAAGACAGCGGTCACTACCTTCTATGGCATCTATTCCACCGGGCTGAAATCCGGCAGGACAGAAGTGACGGGCAACAGGATACATACCCCGGGTGGTGTCAATAACGGAAGCGGTACCGCTTACGGAATGTATTTCACGTCCGCGTCAACGACTGCCAATGATACGCTGCTCATCACTAACAATGTGGTATACAACATGAACCAGAGCGGTTCAGTGTATGGAGTAGGTGTGGCGACAGGTGGCCAGAACGTATATATGCTGCATAATACGATTGATTTCCCGATCGCACTGACGGGTACCACCTATGGTTTTTACATATCTTCCACGCATAGCAACGGGCATTTGAAAAATAACATAGTGTCTTTGCCGGCTGCCGGTACGGGTACAATGTACGGATATTACATGGCTACTACCAATGGCATACCCCAGGCGAATGTGCAACGTAATAACATATGGCGGGGATCGGCAGCTCCACCTGCAAGCTTCTATCACAGCTATCACGGCGGAAACAGGCAGACGCTGGCGAACCTGACAGCAGCCTATCCTGCTATGGAGGTCGGTTCTATAAGTGTGGATCCTCAATATGTCAATGCCGCTACAGGCAACCTGGCGCCGCTGAATAATGCTTTATATGGCAACGGCTTACCTATGCAGGATTTCGTTCCGGCAGACATTACAGGCTTGCCAAGGCCGGTTAACCCGACACCGGGCGCTTATGAAAAGCCGCTTAGTAACGGTAATGACGGTTACCTGGTAGACATCAGGGGTCTGGAAACGCCATTCTGTCCCGGTACCAGGGATGTGGAAGTCGTGCTGATGAACTACGGCTCCAATCCGTTGAGCAACTTCAATATTAACTGGTCGATCAACGGGGTGCTGCAGACACCATACCTGTACAGCGGTGTGCTGGACACCTTCAGGGGTGCCGGACGTAATACCGATACGGTGCTGTTGGGTACAGGCAACTTTACCATCGGTTCCCATATCGTGAAAGCCTGGGTCAGTGTGAATGCGGATGTGAACAGGGATAATGATACGGCTACGGTAAATGTTACGCTGGAAGATTACAAAGTGGTGGCTGTTAAAGATACCGTTTGTAAAGGTGCGGAAGCCAAGCTGAAGCTGAACCCGGTGACCGGCCTGACTTCCGGGATGCTGGAATGGTACAGTTCGCCGGATGGCATTACCTATACGCCGCTTCCTGCTTCGGCTGCCTTCAATTATAACGTGACCGTGATGGATCCTGCTTACTTCAAGGTAGGGATGACCATCGACAATATGACCTGCTATACGGATTCGTTAAGGATAGACGTGGTAGATCCGCAGGTGCTGAGCGTCAATGCGCCGGTGCAGTGCGGACCGGGGTCCACAGTGCTGACCGCCGTGACCAATCCGCTGGTAAATGTGAACTGGTATGAAGATGAAAATGACAATACGCCGTTATTTACCGGTAGTACATTTGTGACGCCTGTAGTAAGCCGTGTAGATACCTTCTGGGCTGAAGGCTTCTTTGATAACGGTACCGGTGATGCGGACTCCCTGGCAATACCCCTGGCTACAGGCACTACTAGCGGTGTGAACTATCATATGTTCCTCATGTCCGCGCAGGCTGAAGATGTGGATATCAGCTCCATCGCCATCAAATGTAATGCGGCGGTCAATACCATGACCTCCTGGGATATCTATTACAGGCCGGATAACTACCAGCTGGTACCGGGTGCCAATACCAATGGTGCGGGCTGGACGCTGCTGTCTTCCGTGACCAATGTGCCTTCGCGCGGGGCCGGTGAGTACACCGTGATCGCAGATAATCTCGGTCTTACGATCCCGGCAGGACAAACCTACTCGTTCCACCTGGCGCCGCCTAACGGTCCTCACCAGTATGCTACCACGGCAGCGGGAACCATTACGGCTTCTAATGCGGACCTGGTCTTCAGGGCGGGCCACAGGGGAGGTACCACACCTTTCAACTGTACTACGGCGTCCGGTATGCCGATCATAAAGGTCAACTATGCGAAAGGCGAGCCATGTCTCAGCCCGAGAGTGCCTGTGATAGTGACAGTACACCCTGAGCCGGAAGTGGACCTGGGAGCGGATATCAATGCCTGTGTGGACGTTGGTCACCTGGAATTCCTGAATGCGAGAAACCCCGGAAGCGATTATCTCTGGGATAACAGCTATAACGGACAGGTTCGGGTAGTAGACGGTTCGGGCACTTACTTTGTAACCGTTACCAACAGTTACGGATGTGTCGGTTCCGATACCATCAATATCAATTTTAAATACAATCCGGAAGTGGATCTGGGTAATGACACGCTGGTATGTAACAACGTATCTGTCAAACTGGATGCGGGCAATGCAGGCATCTCCTATATATGGAACACCGGCGCTACTACCCCTACCATCAATACAGGAGCTATGGGACTTTACTATGTGAATGTGATGGGCGAGAACGGCTGTGTAGGCGCGGATAGCATATCAATAGAATTTGGCGGCGTTTCACCGACCCATGATGGTGTATGGGTAAGGAATGTGGGCATTAACAAGTTCAGCTTTGCCGTGATTAACCCGGTTAACATCCATACCTATATCTGGGACTTCGGTGACGGCTCTCCGGTATCCTACCTGGAGAATCCTACGCACTACTATCCGTTAAAAGGCAACTATGTGGTGACGCTGAGACAGCTTAACGACTGTGGCAACGCAGTAGATACCACCACTATTCACGTGCTGACCTCTACCGGAATAGATGAGCTGGAAACTTCCCTGGACATTGCGCTGTATCCCAACCCTGCAAAGGATCGTGTGGAATTCAGGCTGGATGAGGGCATAGTAGTGGAAAAAGTATATGTCTATAATATGCTGGGACAATTGGTGCACAGCCAGGAATATAAGCCTGCCGAGACACCTGCCATAGATGTGGCTGTTCTGGGTGCGGCTATGTACAATGTGCAGATCCATACCAATAAAGGAATGGCTACCCGTAAGCTGGATATTATCAAATAGACTACGGTTACTGAGCATATAAGGAGGCTGCCCGCAAAAGCGGGCAGCCTCCTTGCCTTTTTAGTGAATTATTGCCGGTTATTGGCTGGAGACTTAACTGTTTTCATTAGCTACTTTTTGGTGAAGAGCACACATAAGGGAGCAATGCTCAGGGCCACCGGAAATAATGGTTAGTGACTATCTGCTTACAGGCAACAAGTTTTTATTACCGATACGCCTCGCTGAACGGTGTTCTCTCTGCGGGTCAAAAACCGCTTTTACTATAAAGGAGCTGAGGGTGGTGGTCATTCCGAACGGATGTGAGGAATCTCTTATAATAATTTATAACTGATAACGAATTTGTTGCCTATATATAGATAGTCAGTTAATGGTTACAATAGGAAATAAGGGTGAAGAACAAAAGTGTGGCCGTCAGGAAATAAATGATGGCAGGAGCGGAACGGAGATGATACAATATGCCTTTGCGGTTAAGCAACCGGAAGTGTACTGCGGAAAGAAAGATCGCTATAATGCCTGATAAGATCATGTGTACAGGTGCGGAGTGGAAAACCAATGTCGGTTCAGCGCGAGCAATACGATAAGGGCTATCCGTATCATAAAGATATGCCGGCTTTCGGTTTAAGCCTGTTACTCTCCGTTGTTGGTGTTCTTCACCAACAACATTCAGTATTCTGGAAGGTAAGCAGCTATAGTTCCGCATAACATCAGCGGTGACAGCATTGCATCTTATCCTGCACAATCTTGGGGCTAAGGTAGGGTATATTGAGGTTGGCGCCTCTCAGGACGAGCAATAAGCCCATCACGCCGATGACATAGGGTGCTGACCGCCTCATGGAATTTCGCAGGCGCAGGCTGAGCATATGACCGGTCAGGCCTACCAGCATCATAGCGGGCATAGTGCCGGCTCCGAAGCTCATCATAAAGAGCATGCCCTGGTAAGGATGATGTACAGCTATCGCTCCGGCTATGGCCATATACACCAGTCCGCAGGGGAGCAATCCGTTCAGCAGCCCTATCAGGAAAGTGCTGCGCAGCGTCGGCTGCCTGAACAGCGGCGCCAGGTACCCGATGATCCTGTTGTTCCAGTGCTTTTGTATGAACGCGGGGGCCTGTATGGCTTTTTTACGAAGGGTCAGGTAACATATCAGCAGGAGCAGCAGCCCCAGGATAACGGATAGCTTCTGCTGCCAGCCGGGGAAGCTGACCGCCTTACCTATGCTGCCGGATATCCAGCCTATGATGCCATAGGTAAGAACCCTGCCGGTATTGTAATACAGGATGCCCAGGTACTTTTTCCATCCCGAGAGGTGCTGTACCGGGAGGGACAGGGCTATGGCACCGCACATGCCTATGCAGTGGAAGCTCCCCAGGAAGCCCATGGTCAGTGCGGATAATAATAAGGCGGTATCCATAGCTTAAAGTACCTGGAAATCTTTTGTGGCTTTATAGGCTTTGCCGTCCATTGTCCAGCGGGCTATGACATTATAATAGCCCCTGACGGCGGCTGTTTCCGGTATGGTGACCACGGTGCCGGAAACAAAATGGATAGGCACGGTAATATCTTTGGAGGCGTCCGAAGCCCGGTAAAGCTGGAGGGAACCCTCAAGGTCTTTACCCGCGCACTCCCCGGGGAACTCTACCATGATATAGCCGTTCTCCTGGCTGATCCGGATGGGCTGTGAAAGGGTATGCGCGTTCCGGGACGCCGCGACATTATCATTGAAATTCAGCTCCTCTTCATAATAATTGCTGAGCACCATGTCATAATTATAGGTAGTGGCTTTATACACGATGGTAAGGATGCCGCAGCAGAGGAGGATAATGGCTAAGGTGATGCCTTTGCCCCAGTTCCAGTTATTGAAAAAACGTAACATAATAATTCAGTTTTTTTATTTGAGTTTCACAGGCGCCAGGAACGTTGTGGAGGCGGTCTGGACATGCTGCCCGTTCTTATATATGGCGATTTGGATGTCGTTCTTCCGTGTCCGGATGGCAGACTTGGGAAGGATGACAAAAAAGCTGCTTCCCGCCCGGTCTGCCGGCAATAAAGTGATGCTTTTGCTGCCGGCCATCTCGATATGTCCCTGCCCGTCTGCCAGGTCAAGCGTGATATGCAGCGTATCATTGGACTTGTTTTCCAGCTTGATGGTATAAAGATTGGACAGGCTGTCCGTGCCTCTCTCCTGGTAGGTTAACCCGGCCGACCGCATCAGCTTGACACCCACCTCTTTGCGGGTGATGAGCAGCACGGAAATGGCTGTAATGATGGCAAGCAGTACGATGCTGTAGGTAAGGATACGTCCTGTAACACGGAATTTTTTACCCTCGCTGACATTATTCTCGGAATCGTAACGTATCAGCCCGGGCGCACGGCCGGTTTTGTCCATCATGAAATTGCAGGCATCAATGCAGGCGGTACAATTGGTGCACTCCAGCTGTGTGCCGTTCCGGATATCAATACCGGTAGGGCACACCTTGACACACTGGTCGCAATCTATACAATCGCCCAGGTGCTCCTCCTTGATCTTGGCGTATTTTCCCCTGGGCTCTCCGCGCTTATGATCATAGATCACCACAACGGAATTTTTGTCCAGCAGCACTCCCTGCAGTCTTCCGTAGGGGCAGATATTGGTGCATACCTGCTCTCTCAGGAACGCAAAGACGCTGAAAAAGATAAGGGTAAAGGCCACGATGCTGATAAAGCCTGTAATATGCAGCTCCAAAGGACCGGTAATGATCTCCCAGAGCGCCTCCGTACCGATAATATATGCCAGGAAAGTATTGGCGATGATAAAGGAGAGCACCAGGTAAATGCCGTACCGTATGGCGTACTTCCGGGTCTTTTCCGCATTCCAGGGCTGGCCGAAAAGCAGTTTCTGGGCGGCTCCGTCGCCAAGTATCCAGTAATCCACCTTCCTGAAAAGCATCTCCATAAAGATGGTCTGCGGGCATATCCATCCGCAGAATACCCGCCCGAATGCCATGGTAAATAATGCGATGAACAGCAGCCCTGCCAGGAATATCAGCCCGAAGATCAGGAAATCCTGCGGCCAGAAGATCTTACCGAACACTATATACTCTCCCTTTACAAAATTGAACAGGAAAAAGGGTTTGCCCTGGTAATGGATAAAGGGAAGTCCGAAAAACAAAAGATAATAGAACCAGCTTACCAGGATGCGTTTCCGGTAATAGGGTCCCGATGGTCTTTTGGGGAACAGCCATTGCCGTTTGCCCTTTTCGTCAACGGTAGTAAGATGGTCCCTGAAGGATGATCCGCTAATATGGTCTTCGTCTGGCATAAAATAATTTCGGTTATGGTGTGCTGCGGTCCGGTGATAGCACTGCAGGAAACCTTGTGTGCCGGTTTCCTGCAGCGGTCTTTTAATGCAGGGCGGCTGTATGGCCGTCTGCTGCCTGTTGCTGCTCGGCAGTGGCTTCCTGCTCCCCGGCGGTATCATCTTCTTTGAAAATATCTCCCTGCGGCGCTTTCGGCTTGGCCGGGGTAGTGCCTTTTAAGGACTTGATATAGCTGGCCAGCTGGGCGATCTGGCGCGGGGAATAATCATCCTGCCAGCTTCTCATACCTTTCTCTATAACCCCGTACTTAATGGTCTTGAAGATATTTTGTATCGTACCGCCATGCAGCCAGTAATCATCCGTAAGATTGGGGCCTACCTCGTTACCGCCGCCGTCCGGCGCGTGGCAGGCGGCGCATACCTGTACGAAAATGGCTTTGCCGGCAGTAAGGTCTGCTTCGTTATTTAAATAGGTCACGGTATTTTCATCCACGTTATTGGCGCTTTTAGCGAGGTACTCTTTTACGGCCGCTTCCGCTTCCGCCGTATGGTAGGCCAGCTCTTCATACTGGTTCCTCCCTGTGCCCGACAGCTCATAGACCCACAGGTACACTACGGAGAAAACAAGGCTGAGGGCAAATCCCCAGCGCCACCATGGCGGGCTGGGATTATCCAGCTCCTCGATGCCGTCAAAATTGTGGCCCATGCTCAGTTCCGCGTCTGTAATGCCTTTAGCGGCAGGTGCGGCGTTGAATCTTTCTATCCAGTGGATCTTACGTTTCGTTGAAGCGGCTTCGGCTGTAACCTTCCTTTTACCCAGCAATGTGTAAAACACGCCCAGGAGTATCAGGATGATCAGTATCTCCAGGATGATGATGCCTGACAGGAAATAAAATGTGGACTTGCTGATCCCGCCGATAGTAGTGCTGACAACGGCTGCCGCAGCCTCGGGGTCCGCCTCCTGGGCGTGAAGCATCATAGGAGCGGCCAGCAGGGCCAGCAGCAGGAGCGTAGCGGACTTCTGCCTGTTCTTCCTGTAAATATCGGTACCGATAATGATCCCGCGCGACAGGACTGCTATGACAGCCAGCAGTAATAAGGCGATGATCACCATGAACAATGCTACCGGTTCCGTCAGCTCGGATTGGACTTGGGAAGGATGGAGCTCCTGTTGTGCGCGGAGCAATCCCGGTATCAGGGCAGCAGCCAGGGTGGTACAGTATTTTAAAAAATTTTTTTTCATAATTATAATTGAAACTTAAAAAAGGAATGCCGGGGCCGCGTCTGGTTGTTTTAACTTTCCAGCGGGAGGTTCTTGATCCGGGCGATTGTTTTTTTGTCTTTGGCGAACACGAGGATGGTCGCCAGAATAAAGATGAAGACGAACAGCAGCAGGGTTATCATCGGATAAATGCTCACATCTTCAATGGTCCTTAAATAATTGATGAATTTCATAGAATAATATTTTTTTATTGGATGGGGAGATTTTCTGCATTTTTAACATCCTTGCCCAGCCGTTGCAGGTAAGCGATCAGCGCTACGATCTCATCGTGAGCTTCCACGTCGATATTGCTGGCCGCCAGGTTATCACGTATCTCGTTGGCCTGCAGCTCAAGGTCCTTATTCGCCGTGTTCTCATAGCCTTCCTCGTAAGGTACGCCCAGGCGCTTCATCGCCTTGATCATCTCGTAGGTCTTGGTCTTATCTATCCTGTCCGTGAACAGCCAGGGATAGGCGGGCATGATAGATCCGGGCGAGGTGGATTCGGGATCCAGCATATGGTTATAATGCCAGCTATCGGGGTATTTCTCGGCCAGTCGTGCCAGGTCGGGACCGGTACGTTTGGAACCCCATTGGAAAGGATGGTCGTAAATGAACTCTCCGGCTTTGGAATAATCGCCATAACGTTTTACCTCATCCCTGAAAGGTCTTACCATCTGGGAGTGGCAGGTGTAGCAGCCTTCCCTGATATAAATGTTCCGGCCGTGCAGTTCCAGCGCCGTATAAGGCTTGACGGAAGCGATCGTAGGGATATTGGATTTCACAAGGAATGTCGGGACCATCTCTATAATACCGCCTATGGCTACGGCGATGAGGGACAGGATGACCATTTGCACGGGGCGGCGTTCCACCCAGTTATGCCAGTGCTTTTTACCGACAACGGGCAATATTTTGGGCAAAGGCGCCGCCTCGGCCTTCTCGGATGCGGTAAAATGTCCTTTCTTGACCGTTTTATACAGGTTGTAGATCATCATCAGCATACTGATGATATACAGTGCGCCTCCCACGGCCCTTAAGGCATACATAGGCACGATGGTGGTAACCGACTCCATAAACTGGTACTTCAGGTTGCCTTCTTCCGTAAAGGTCTTCCACATGGAGCTCTGTACAAGGGCTGCCGTATATAAAGGTATGACGTAGAAAAGGATGCCGATAGTGCCCAGCCAGAAGTGACGGTTGGCCAGCTTCCTGGAGTACAGCTCCGTATTGAACAGGCGGGGGATCAGCCAGTACATGATACCGAATGCCAGGAAGCCGTTCCAGCCCAGGGCGCCCACATGCACGTGTGCTATGGTCCAGTCGGTATAGTGAGAGATCGCGTTGACCGCTTTGATGGACATCATAGGGCCTTCAAAGGTAGCCATACCGTAAGCTGTCAGGGCTACTACAAAGAATTTCAGGATAGGCTCTTCCCTTACCTTATCCCAGGCGCCGCGCAGGGTCAATAAGCCGTTCAGCATACCGCCCCAGGATGGCGCGATCAGCATAATGGAGAACACGGTGCCGAGGCTTTGTGCCCAGCCGGGTAATGCCGTGTACAGCAGGTGGTGCGGTCCGGCCCATATATAAATGAATATCAGTGCCCAGAAGTGTATGATAGACCAGCGGTAGGAATAGATCGGCCTGTTGGCGGCTTTGGGAACGAAATAATACATCAGTCCCAGGAAAGGGGTGGTCAGGAAAAAGGCTACCGCGTTATGGCCGTACCACCATTGAACAAGGGCGTCCTGCACGCCCGCATACCAGGAATAGGAATGCATGATGCTGGTGGGAATAGCGAACGAATTGACGATATGCAGCATCGCTACGGCTACCCAGGTGCCTATATAGAACCAGATGGCTACATACAGGTGGGCTTCTCTTCTGCGCAGGATGGTGCCCAGCATATTGGCGCCGAATACGACCCAGATAAGGGTAATGGCGATATCCAGCGGCCATTCCAGCTCTGCATACTCTTTACCCTGCGTATAGCCCATCCATAAGGACAGGGCGCCGGCCAGGATGATGAGCTGCCAGCCCCAGAAATGGATCTTGCTCAGGGTATCGCTCCACATTCTGGCCTTACAGAGCCGCTGCAGGGAATAATACACACCGCAGTAAATGACATTACCCACGAAAGCGAAGATCACGGCATTGGTATGTACAGGCCGCATGCGTCCGAAGGTAGTGGCTTTCAGCCCGAGGTTCATATCCGGCCATGCCAGGGCAATGGCGATCCACAGACCGGCCAGCATCCCGATAACACCCCAGAAAAGTGATGCGTATGCAAACCATTTCACACTCTTGTTATCATAGTAAAATGTTTCCACCTGCAGCCCCGGGGCGGAGGTGGTGTTACTGTTGGTTGTCAATAGTTCAGACATGTGCTTGTTTTATATTTAGGGATAAATTTTTACAGGTTGCTTTCCTTTGCCGGGGGAGTGGTTTTACCTTCTTTCCCGGCGGCGGGTGCGGGCAGCTTGAAATTGTCAAACAATATCTTATGTGCCGGGGAATAGGTATCATCCATCTGACCGGACCTTACCGACCATATGAATGCGATCAGGAACAATAAGCCTACAACCAGGCTGGCACCTAAAAGCAATAACATTACACTCATAATCTCTGGATTTGCCTTCGAAAAGGAAGTTGGGAAATTTGTTGGTACAAAAGTACTGGAGCCCCTTGTAGCAGGGAATGATAAACATCAAACCCGGATATGATTTTTATCACCTTTTGTCCCTCAGGGCAGGATAGGCACGGTTACGGAAAGGATCAAAGCGCCTTATTGCTTATCGGGGTGTGAAGATGCCCGGGTATATCTTATTATTAAATAATAATTTATACCTTTGTACTTACAAACGTTGAAGTGTATGAAACCTGGCCTAGAGGCATCCGTCCCTGATTGCGTGCATTGTTCCAAAAGATTTTCCTCCGTTTTCTGCCGGGCAGAAGTGGAAAACCTCCGCGTGGTCAATGAGCATAAAGTGTGCTCTGTCTATAAAAAAGGTCAGATGATCTTCAATGAAGGGAATTACGCTTTCGGGTTGTTCTGCATCAATGCCGGGAAGCTCAAAATATCCAGGAACGGCGATGACGGCAGGGAAGTGATCCTCCGCCTGGCCAGGCCCGGTGATATCATAGGATATAAGGCCTTGCTGACCAACGATAAATATTCTGCATCGGCAGTGGCCCTGGACGACTGCAACGTTTGCTTTATCCCCAAGGACCTGTTCCTGAAGATCCTGAAATCGGATTCCTCTCTCTCCATAGAGCTGATGCGTATGCTGAGCGCTGAGCTGGGCAAGGTAGAGACCAAGCTGACGCACCTGGCCCAGAAGCCCGTCCGCGAGCGGCTGGCGGAAACGCTGCTGTTCATCAAGGAGACCTACGGGCTGGAAGCCGATGGCCAGACCATCAACGCCAAGCTGTCCAGGGAGGAGATAGCGAACATCGTGGGCACAGCTACGGAATCCGCTATCCGCCTCTTATCCGAATTCAGGAAGGACGGCATCATAGAGCTGGACGGCAAAAGTATCCGTATCACCAATCCCGACAAGCTCGTCCGTACAGCCAACCTGCAGGATTAAAAATACAAACCTGATAAATATCATATTTGCTGCTGACTACCGTCATTTTACGGAGCCATAGATAGAAATACTTTTGCATTGTTGTGTAATATGCAACTGCACTATTGTATACGCTGCTATGGATAATTTTATGCTCATCGATTTTGCTGATTTCAGGCTTACGGAAGTCTGTGGATTTGTTGTGGAGCAACTGCACAGCAGGATACAGGACAGGATCGTCTATCTTAACAACATTATTCTTTCAAACTCCCTGGAAAAGAAGATCTATCACTCTTCCTTTCATCTTTCCTACCTGGAGCTTGTAGACAAGGTACAGCGGCTGCTGAAGCTGGAAAAGCACGTGCTGTTCGAGTATGTGCAGACCAATGAGCCGCTGCTGCCCCAGTTGGCGGTTCCCGCGAGCAGCGGGCTGCTGATCAGGCAATTTCAGTACGATATCAAGCATACATTGCTGCATACAAGGGTCTTGTTCCAGGAGCTGGAAAAAGATGCGGATGTCCGGACTATGACCTCCATTATAGAAATGGAATTGCATAACCTGGAAACCCTTATTATACAATGGTTCCATATCGTCAATAAGGATATCCTGGGTAGGAACCGGTTAAACAAATAGGTCAATGAATACTGCGAAAGCTGAACCGGTAACACCGGTCTATGAGACCAGCACCTGCTACCACTGCGGTGAGGCCAATCCTAACAAGGCTATCCGGCTGGAGGATAAATCCTTCTGCTGCCAGGGATGCCTCTCCGTGTACCAGTTGCTGAACCAATCCGGTCTGTGTGCTTATTATGAGCTGAATACCAGCGCCGGCATCAATAAGCGGGAAATGAGCCGGTCCGATAAATTCGCCTACCTGGAAGATGAGGCTGTCCGGCAGCAGCTGGTCAGCTTTCGTAACGAGACGGAGACGCACGTACGCTTCTATATCCCCTATATCCACTGCAGCTCCTGTGTATTCCTGCTGGAGCGTCTGCACGATATACATGCGGGGGTCAAGCGAGTGGATATCCACTTCTTGAAAAAAGAGGTAGCGGTGATCTTCCGACATGAGGAAATATCCCTGAGAGAGCTGGTGGAATTGCTGGCCTTTATAGGGTATGAGCCGCACATCAGCCTGCAGCAGACGCCGGAACGAAAGAACCAGGTAAGCCGGAGGCTGATCTACCGTGTGGGCGTGGCGGGCTTCTGCTTCGGCAATATCATGCTGCTGAGCTTCCCGGAATATTTTTCGGTCATAGACCAGCGGGAGGCTTATCTCTCCGGTATATTCCGGTATCTCAACCTGCTCCTGGGCCTGCCGGTATTCTTCTACAGCGCTATGGAATTCTTTGTGTCCGCCTGGAAAGGCCTGCGGCAGAAATTTATCAATATAGATGCGCCTGTCTCGCTTGCCGTTCTCACCTGCTTTATCCGGAGCGTAGTGGATATTACCACCGGCGCGGACGCGGGCTACCTTGATTCCATGTCCGGCATCGTCTTCTTTATGCTCATAGGCAAGATACTCCAGGAGAAGACCTACAGCCAGCTTTCTTTTGAGCGGGATTACTCCAACTACTTCCCGCTGGCAGCCTCCGTGGTAAAGGAAGGAGAGGTGACGCCGGTCCTGCTCAATAAGGTAAAGGTCAACGATACACTGAGGATACACCACAATGAGCTGATACCCGCCGATGGCATTTTGGTCAGGGGCAAGGCGCAGGTGGATTACAGCTTTGTGACCGGTGAATCGGTGCCGGTGGATCTCTCGGTAGGCAGTATTGTCTATGCCGGTGGCAAGCAGCTGGGCGCCGATATAGAGGTGATGACCATCAAGGAAGTGGCGCAGAGCTACCTGACCAGCATCTGGAACAGGAATAAGGACATGCAGAAGAATGATGAGGAGATACATAAAAAGAACCCGGTGCACTACATCGGTAAATTCTTTACCCTTGAGATCCTGCTGATCGCCTTTTCGGCGGCAGGCTACTGGTGGTATAAGGGCGATTACAATACCTTGTGGGCCAGCTTTACGTCAGTGCTGATAGTGGCCTGTCCCTGCGCCCTGCTGCTGACATCCACCTTCACTAACGGCTATATCCTGCGCATACTGGAAAAGAACGGTCTTTTCCTGCGCACCGCCAAGATGATAGACCCTATCGGTAAGCTGGATATGCTGGTCTTTGACAAGACGGGCACGCTCACTTCCGGGAGCGAAATGAAAGCTACTTTTGAAGGGAAAGAGCTTACGGTGGCGGAACGCAGCCTGATCGCCTCCCTGACCGTTCCGACCCTGCATCCTATGGCCGCGCCGGTGAAATACCTAATGGCCGTGAAGGAATACTGGCCGGTGATGGACTTCCGTGAGTCGCCGCTGGGCGTATCGGGCTATGTCAGCGGTCACCTGGTGGAGATCGGTACCGCCTCCCATCTGCAGGTACCGCAGGAAGTGACGCCGGCAGGTACCGTGCTCTTCGTTAAAATAGACGGGGTGGTGATCGGGCACCTTGAGCTGTCCCAGCGCCTGCGTAAGGGCGTCAGGGATATGTTCCACCGGCTGTCGGACCAGATGCCATGCGTGGTGCTGTCCGGCGATAAAAACCACCAGCAGCGCTACCTGCAGGAGCAGCTGGGTGTTACAACGGAGCTGCAGTTCAATGCGGGGCCGCAGGATAAGCTCAACTATATTAAATCCCTTCAGGCTTCCGGCAGGAAGGTGGGTATGATAGGTGACGGCCTGAATGATGCGGGCGCTTTGCTGCAGAGCAATGTAGGGATCAGCGTGGCCGATGATATCAACTCGTTCACCCCGGCGGCCGATGCCATTATAGAGGGAGGCAGGCTGGAACGTCTGGGAGCGCTGCTAAAGCTGTGCGCGGCTTCTTCCCGTATCGTGAAGACCTGCTTTATCTTCTCGCTGATATACAATCTCACAGGTGTGTTCTTCGCGGTCCAGGGACTGCTGAGCCCCCTGATCGCTGCCATACTGATGCCCTTAAGCACCCTGACGATCGTTACTATCACCTATACCTTCAGCAGGATCATCGCCGGGAGGTACGGGCTGGAATAGCCGTTATGCTGCGGGCTTTGGAATGCCCGGAATGCCGTAAAAATACAGCGGAAACGGTAAGCGCCGCAAACGTTAAAAGTGAAAATAATCTGCTGTTGGTTTGTTTATTTTAATATCTTTGTGAAAAGAATTAGTTTTTATAATCTCTGAAAAATAATATATTATGCTGAGTATATTGAATACAGTATTGCTGTGGTCAGCACCAAGTGCTGGTGAATGGATCATCATTTTAGTGATAGCGTTGCTCTTGTTTGGTGGCCGCAAAATTCCGGAACTGGCTAAAGGTCTGGGAAGGGGTATCAGGGAATTCAACGAGGCAAAAGACGGTCTGAAATCAGAAATAGAGAAAGGTATCAACGAAAAGAATACCACTTCTGCCAATAAGGAAGAAGCATAAAATTATCATAAAACGGTCAATTAACAGGCTGGGGTTAACATATTATTAGTAAATAAATGTAAACCCCGGCCTGTTTTTTTTGTCAAAAAAATAGGATGTTTAGAGATATTGTAGTAAGTTTATAGTTTGGAATGTGATGAAAGAAAGAAATTAACGTTATCTTATTGTGATAACATCCGGTGACGGATGGAACCGACTAAAAAGACTTGCAATGAAGAAGGTGAAAAAAATATTGGGTATGACGCTGATGGTGTGTGGATCTTATACGGTGGTGAAGGCCCAGCAGCTGAATGTGGGAAGTTTGCATAACCGGCAGAATGAAGAGGTGAAGGCCGCTCCTCCCAAAGAGGATGCTGCGGCCAAAAAAGAGGTCAGTATTCCCCAGGCCAACCCCTTTAAGCCCAGCACTACCGAGGTAGCGAAGCAGGCTGACGCGGTAAAGCCTGAAACGAAGCAGACCCCTAAAGAGAACAATGAAGTATTGCTGGCCTCCAGCGAAAAGCTACCGGCAGGATCGGTAGCTCCCGTTCCCAAAGCGAACCTCCCCAAAAGCCATAAGCCTATACTGACGGATTATGTGCATAATGGGAGATTTGAGCCGGTACCGCTGGCAGGAGAGCTGAATTACTATAAGCACAACAATGACGCGATGCTTACCTATACCAAAGGGTATATGGTGAACTTTGACAAGCGGCTGTCCTCCCTGCGCAGTGACAGGAAGGTGCAGACGCTGAAATCAATAGACGCGATCCTGGATCAGCATAAGATCCCGCGTGAGCTGAAATACCTGGCGGTCATTGAATCTGCCCTGAACAGCACCGCTACCTCACCGGTAGGGGCCAAGGGATACTGGCAGTTCATGGAGCCTACAGGCAGGATGATGGGATTGAAGATCAGCGGCGGACGGGACGACAGGACTGACCTGACCCGTTCCACGCAGGCGGCTGCCAAATACCTGACCTACCTGTATGACGAGTTCGAGGACTGGCTGCTGGTGGTAGCGTCCTACAACTGCGGACCGAGACCCGTGATCAATGCTATGCGCACGACCGGGAAGAACGACTTCTGGTCTATCAAAAAATACCTGCCTAAAGAGACCCAGAACCACGTGATGGCTTTTGTGGCTACGGCTACCATAATGGAACGGATGCCGCACTTGGTTGAGAGCGGTGTGCCTAAGGACTTTGACTGGAAAGCCCTGAACGTTAACAGGAAGGCGGTAGCGGAAGAAGCGGAGAAAAAGAAAAAAGGACACCCTTTGCTCTCGCGCTTCTCTGAAGAAGAAGTGGCCACTATGGCGATGGTGCGTATCAGCAAGCCGCTCGACCTGGAAGTGGTGGCAAGGCACCTGGAAACCGACAGGCGCCAGCTGGGCAGGTGGAACTATGACTATTTTACCTTCCTCTCCGAATACCAGGCCGGGACCAGCACTTATAACCTGAGAATTCCCAAGGACAAACTCGAAAGATACCTGGAAAAAAGATCGCAGATAGAAAAGGAGCTGATGGATTTGAATTAATTTGTAAAAGGAGCCGGCCGGAATAGGCTGGCTCACTTTTTTTTAATAACATTGTAGGCATTATCAAACAATCGGAACGTTATTATGAAAGTGATCATACCTGTTGCCGGTGCAGGAACCAAATTGCGCCCCCATACCTATACCCAGCCCAAGGCGCTGATACCTATGGCAGGAAAGACCATCCTGGGAGTGATACTGGACCAGTTGTCTTCCCGGGAGTTTGAGGAATATGTATTTGTGGTGGGATACCTGGGAGAAAAGATCCAGGATTATATCAGGCAGTATTACGGTCATCTTAACTGTACCTTTGTTACCCAGAATGACAGGAAGGGCACGGGTCATGCCATCTACCTGACCGCTAATGTGGTCGGTGACAGCGAGGTCCTTATTGTTTACGGAGATACGATCTGCGATTACAACCTGGATGCGCTGCTGGACAACCCGCATTCCGTGGTCGGTGTAAAGCGGGTGGATGATCCGAGGAACTTTGGCGTTGCCGAGATCGATAAGGACAATAAAATACTTAAAGTCGCTGAAAAGCCCGCTATTCCCAAATCCAATATGGCTATGGTGGGCATCTATAAGATCAAGGAAACCCGCGTCATGTACGAGGTGCTGGCACGGGAGCTGGAAAAGGACTCCGCGATAGACGGGGAATACCACTTTACGACCATCATGCAGGAAATGATCAAAAGCGGGATCGTGTTTGATGCGCACAAGATGAACCATTGGTTTGATTGCGGGAGAAAGGAAACCCTGCTGGAAACCAATAAGACGCTGCTGAAAAAGATGTATGACGAGAAGCAGGATATGGTGATGCCGGAGCAGCTGATCAACAGCGTGGTCATTCCCCCCGTAAATATAGGAAAAGGATGTATTATCAGGGACTCTATCATAGGCCCTTCGGTATCTATCGGGGAGAACTCCCTGGTAGCCTCATCCATTATCAAGAACTCCATATTGGGCAACTATGCCAGGCTGGAAGAGGTGGTGCTGGAAGCATCCATTATCGGCAGCGATGCCTATGTGAAAGGGGTCTGCCAGAGCCTGAACATAGGAGATAATACAGAAATAGACTTAGGATAAAATAACACTTATGCAATTCGATCCATCGGAAAACAGGATTTGTCAATTATTCCGTATAGAAAAACCTGTTATACAGGCGGGTATGATATGGGCATCGGGCTGGAGACTGGCTGCTGCGGTCAGCAATGCCGGCGGCCTGGGCATTATCGGGGCCGGTAGCATGTACCCGCATATCCTGGAAGAGCATCTCCGGGAAATGCAGGCGGCTACCGACCGTCCTTACGCGGTCAACCTGCCGCTTTTATATCCCGATATTGATAAGCACGTGGAGCTGATACTGAAATACAAGGTGCCGGTGGTCTTTACCTCTGCCGGTAATCCCAAAACCTGGACCCCTGTGCTGAAAGCCGCGGGCATCACGGTGGTGCACGTGGTCAGCAGCACTAAATTCGCGCTGAAATGCCAGGAGGCCGGGGTGGACGCAGTGGTCGCGGAAGGATTTGAAGCCGGAGGGCATAACGGGCGGGAGGAAACCACCACCCTGTGCCTGATCCCGGAAGTACGGAAAGCGATCACGATCCCGCTGATTGCGGCCGGGGGAATAGGCAGCGGCCGGGCGATGTTCGCGGTAATGGCGCTGGGCGCCGAAGGCGTGCAGATAGGATCCCGTTTTGTCTGCTCGGAGGAAGCCTCCAGTCACATCAACTTTAAAAACGCTGTCCTGAACGCGGGTGAAGGAGATACACAATTGTCCCTGAAGCAGCTCACCCCGGTAAGGCTTCTGAAAAACGACTTTTATAAGCTTGTTGCCCGGGCGGAACAGGAAGGCGCCTCTGCCGAAACCCTTAACGGGTTGCTGGGAAGAGGCCGAGCTAAAAAAGGGATGTTCGAGGGTGACCTGGCTGAGGGTGAGCTGGAGATCGGGCAGGTAAGCGCGGGTATCCATGAAATTATGCCGGCCGCTGCTATCGTGGATGAAATATGGAATGAATTTTTAGCTACCTGTTCGCAACCGCTTAAAAGCTATGGAACCATCAACGCCTGATATGTCTGCCGTAGAGGCTGTAAAAAAGAAGATGTGGGACCGGGACTATTTCAGCCAGTGGCTGGGAATAGTGTTGCAGGAAGTGGCAGTCGGCTATTGTAAGGCAAACTTTACAGTACGGAAAGAAATGCTCAACGGTCATGGGATCGTCCAGGGCGGTGTATTGTTCTCCGTTGCGGATGCCGCCTTTGCCTTTGCGTGTAACGCGCAGGGGAAGCTGACCGTGGCTTTGGAGGTCGGCGTTAACTTCATTAAACCGGCGGCAGAAGGGGAGCGGCTTACCATAGAGGCCAGGGCTTTGCATCACGGCCGCAAAACGGGCGTGTATGACGTGCGGGTGACCAACGAAAAGGAGGAGCTGGTCTGTCTTTTTAAAGGCACCTGCTATACTTCTTCTAAAAACATACTGGATTAAGAGATGAGGATGCGGCTGGAGCATAGGGCCTATGATTTTAAAATAAGGACCACGGCGGGCAAGCGCTACATTTTTGATGTCATCAGGCGGAAATATGTGGTGCTGACACCTGAGGAATGGGTGCGCCAGCACATGGTGCGGTATATGCTGGAGGTAATGGACTACCCGCAGGCGCTGATCTCTATGGAAAAGCAGGTGGTGGTGAACAGCCTGAGCCGGCGGTATGACATGGTCGTGTATGACAGGAATACCCGGCCATGGATGCTCGTTGAATGCAAAGCGCCACACATCGCTGTCGGGGACCAGGCCTTTCGCCAGTTGCTGATGTACCAGCGGGCTATCCAGTGTCCTTATGGCCTTATTACCAACGGCGCTACCTCCTATTGTTGCCAGATGCAGCTGACGGATTTTAAATGGCTGGAAACATTGCCTGTATTTAATTAAAGATACCATGAACAAGAATAAGAAATATAACGGCCTGTCGGCCTTAGGCGGCCTGGTGTACTCCACCAACCCGGATGCCATACAGCCGGAGCAGGATCCCGGAGCGGAAACGCTGCCGCCGGCCCAGCAGCAGTTAAGAGTGGAAACAGACCGGAAGAGGCGTGCGGGAAAAAGCGTGACCCTGGTGACCGGCTTTATCGGGTCGGAGGAAGACCTCCAGGACCTGGGCAAGCAGCTGAAGACCAGATGCGGTGTAGGCGGCAGCGCCAAAGGCGGCGAGATACTGATACAGGGAGAATATAAGGAAAAGGTAGTCGTTCTTTTAAGGGAATGGGGATATAAAGTTAAAGTAATATAAGTATGGTCAGTATAGCTGTTGATTACAGCCTAGAGGATATCCACCGGGTGGTGCCGGAAGTCTGGAAAGCAGTACAGCACAGCAAGGTGGTGGTGCTGAAAGGTGAGATGGGCGCCGGGAAGACAACACTGGTAAGTGCCGTAGCGCAATATTTAGGCGTTACGGATGAGGTCAGCAGTCCTACATTTGCTATCGTGAATGAGTACGCATCCGCAGGAAAGACACGTATATATCACCTGGACCTGTACCGTATTACTGATATCAATGAGCTGATAGATATGGGTATGGAGGATATGCTGGAAAGCGCTTATGACGTAATGTTCATAGAATGGCCGCAACTGGCCGAGCCTTTTTTGCCTGCCAATACCGTAGAGATAAGGTTGGAAAAGACCGGTATATACACCCGGTACCTGGAAGTGGCCCCTTACCGTTTCGGGGAGCAGTAGCGTTGCTATACCGGTTGCAGGGCATTGCCGGACTTTGTATAGCCTGGCTGGTAGCTAAAAGAGAAACAACTATCTGCCTATAGGCAACAAGCTATCAGGATAGCTATTGCCAGATTTCCGGGGAATAGAGAAGTGTATGCCTTTATAAAGCTCTTTTTAGATTTCTCCATTTCGCTGCGCTGCAGTCGAAATGACACTTTACCAATCAAAGCGTGTCCCGAACCTATAGGAAATAAATTTTTTATTACAGATAAGCCTCGCTGGGAAGTGTCCTCTCTGCGGTCAGAGCATGTTTTCACTACAAAGATATTGTAGCATGCAGGTCATTCCGAACGGATGTGAGGAATCTCCTATAATACTTTGTAGCTTATCTATAGTGCTTTCCATATGATGGCTTTGTTTCTTACTATATAGATAGTCAGTTATTATTTATAAATATTGATATGGTAAGAATCTCCGAACATTGCGCCATATTCATGGTGATAGACCCGTGCCGGAATCCCGTCCACGTGAATATCTTCAGGATAGGTAACGGAAGCCTGCCCATAACCCGGACTTGGGGTATCGGTACATGGGCCTTTCCATGAAGTGGTTGGTTTCCCTCCTTTGGCTCCTGTTATGTAGTAAACTTTATTTACTTTAGGGAACTTTAAAATATAATCATATCCCGCTCTTACATACAATACCGGCCTGTTGATAAAGCTGGTGATACTATCCGGAACCAGTTTCCGGAGTATCACTATCGAATCGTTCAGCTTAAATAGACTGTCCCTACTGCCGGTGCTTATATAATGGCCTACAGTATCTGTCAGGTCGCCGGTGCCTTTAAAGGTGTACACTTCATAACCTTCAATTTCATCTGTTTTAAAATTAACGGGCAGTACATTTACAGATCTGCTGTAATATACAGCTTTGCTATATTCACATTCTTTCTTTTTGCATCCCATCGCAGTTATGATAAGGATCGATAAAATCAGGGAACTCTTTTTCATATACATTCTTTTTGAAAAAGACGTATTATGCTGCCGGGGAATTGGGTGGCTGGCATAATTTTTATTTCTTAATGAAATGCTAATATGGTAGCGGGAATTGTGTATCTTGCGCTGTTTTTTAAATTGAAATTTTATATAATGAACACAAAAATTACATTTTTCTTGCGTTACGCATTATTGCTGCTGACCTGCATTGCAGGAGGAACAGGTCTCAGGGCCCAGGATAAAGAAATCGAGATATCAAGGGAAGAGGCTATGAAAATATGGCTGGATACGCTGGAAAAGATAGACCAGACCATCCCTTACAAGACCGGTAAAGTGGACCTCAATGAGCAGATAGATCTGAATATACCGCAGGGATATAAATTTGTGCCGCAGCAGGAAGCCCGGATGATCGTTTCGGACCTGTGGGGCAATCCCCAGGATGACGGCGTGCTGGGAATGATCGTTCCCGCCGATTACAAGCTCTCAAACCTGGACGCGTGGGCCTTTGTGGTCACTTATGAAGAAAGCGGTTACGTAAAGGATGAGGATGCCGAAGATATAGATTATGCGGCCCTGCTGAAAGATATCCAGAAAGACGAAGCGGCTGTCAATGAGGAGCGCGCAAAGCTGGGATATGAAAGCATGCACCTCATAGACTGGGCTGCCCGGCCTTATTATGACAAGGAAAGGAAGATCCTGCACTGGGCCAAAAA
The DNA here is from genome assembly GCA_037190225.1 of Edaphocola sp. Taxonomy (GTDB): domain Bacteria; phylum Bacteroidota; class Bacteroidia; order Chitinophagales; family Chitinophagaceae; genus MKSF01. Next base: position 430,197 of record JBBCJL010000001.1, read on the forward strand.
GCTGCAGTTCGGGGATGCCGGGCTGACGCCGGAAGAGCTTACCCTGAATTATGATGTCCGTATCCTCGGCCGTAAGGGTATCTTAAGCCTGAATGCCGTAGGCACTATGGACCAGCTGGACCTTATCAATCAGCATATTCCCGATGTACTGGGCATTGCCGGCTTCAGGGAAGGCTATGCTTACAGTGATTTCAACCCTTCCGTGGATAAGGTGGCGGCCTATACCGTTGGCGGACTGGTGGCGGGTAAGCTGCTTGCCAAGTCCGGCATCCTGGTGTTGCTGCTGAAAAATATCAAGCTGGTCATCTTTGCCATTGTAGGCGCCTTTGCCCTGTTCCGTAAAAAGATAGCGGGTCTCTTCAGGAGGCGATCCGAAGAGCCGGAGTATGCTGCAGTGCCTGCCGTTCCGGGAGAATTCCCGCAGGAAGACGGACAGGCAGGATCGGAATATGCGGCTTTTAATGACAGGACAGCGGATGGTCATACCGGTACGCTGCCGGATGAAGAGGTGAAAAGCTAATATCCCATGATAACCATAAGCATTATTGTCCTGACGGTCATCATTTCATTGTGGGGATTTAAGGACCCTTCGGTCTTTAACAGGCTCTGCCTGTACCCCTATGAAATGGCGGCAACCGGGCGCGGCTATTTCAGGTTCGTATCTGTAGGCTTTGTACATGGGGACTGGGGGCATTTGCTGTTCAATATGCTGACGCTCTGGTTCTTTGGCAGCGTGCTGGAACAGCAGGTGTTCTCAGAAGTGCAATATGTGCTGCTGTACTTTTCCGCGCTGGTACTGTCAGCCGCCCCGGAATACCGGAAACGGCAGCAGCAGCCGGGATACAGGGCCTGTGGCGCCAGCGGCGCGGTCTCAGCCGTGCTGTTCGCCCTGGTGCTTTTCCAGCCCTGGGGTGTGGTGTATATCAAGTTCATCATTCCCGTTTACTTTGTATTATTCGCCGTATTCTACATGCTGTACTCCTGGTACCAGTCCGGGAACGCTTCTGACAATATCGCGCACGGGGTGCACCTGTGTGGCGCCTTATACGGCATTGCCTATACGCTGATCGTAAAGCCGGAATCTTTCAGCATTTTCATGGACAAGATCATGCGCCCGCCCTTTTTATGATATTTTATATGTGAAAAGGAGCCGCGGCCGGGAAGAAAAGGGCGTTGAGCGGGTATAGGGATTTACTATAAAATTAAGCCCTGCCCGTAGGAATATCATATATAAATATTATTTTCGCAACTTGAAAAAGCCCATAAATAGACGTTTATGAAATTATTAGAAAACAAAACAGCATTAGTAACAGGTGGCAGCAGGGGGATAGGTGAGGCTATAGTATTGAAATTTGCAGCGCATGGCGCTAATATTGCATTTACATATGTATCGTCAGAAGAGCGGGCCAATGCTTTAGTGGAAAAATTAACGGCAATGGGCGTCAGGGCTAAGGCCTATAAAAGCGATGCGTCCGATTACCAGGCGGCGGAAGCGCTGGCGGCGGATGTATTGAAAGAATTTGGTGCTATAGATATCTGTGTCAACAATGCCGGTATTTCCAGGGATAATTTACTGATAAAAATAACGCCTGAGCAATGGGATGAAGTGATGCAGGCCAACCTGAAATCCGTATTCAATCTCACGAAGCAGGTGATCAGGCCGATGATCAAGCAGCGTTCGGGAAGCATTATCAACCTCAGCTCTATCGTGGGGATCAAAGGTAACCCGGGCCAGTCCGCCTATGCGGCTTCCAAGGCCGGTATTATAGGGTTCACGAAATCCATAGCGCTGGAATATGCCAGCCGCAATGTAAGGTGCAATGCGGTAGCGCCCGGCTTTATTGAAACGGATATGACCCATTACCTGAAAGACGGTGAGGCGGAGCAATGGTTTTCCAGGATCCCGCTGTCCCGCTTTGGTAAAACGGAGGAGGTAGCTGATGTATGCCTGTTCCTGGCGTCCGGTATGAGCAGCTATGTGACCGGCCAGACCATCAGCACCTGTGGCGGTATGAACATTTAAAAGAAGCATAATACCTGCCTTTCCCGGCAGGAATATTGAATACATTCCGGCAGCGGCTGACAGCCCCTGCCGGAATGTTCTTTTTTCAGCTGGCTTGACTGCTGACATACCCTAACTGTAACAATATTGGATTCTACTTTATTGGTATTCCAATGAGAGATCCGTTATCGCCTGTCCCTGGCGTTGAGAAACAGGAGGATATAATACAGCAGCGTGGCAATCGAGCTTACCGCGGCCACTACATAGGTCCTTGCCGCCCATTTCAGGGCATCCTGCGCCTTCTCTGTTTCCGGCCCGTAGGTGACCCCCTGGGCTGCCAGCCATTTCATAGCCCTGTTGCTGGCGTCATACTCCACCGGCAGGGTAATAACGGTAAAAAGAGTGGTCACCCCGAACAGGATGATGCCTAATAGCAATAAGGTTGGATTGGATGCGCCCAGCGCCAGCCCCAGGCCTACCACGATCAGTATCTGGGACAGCCTGCTGCTGACATTGACCAGCGGTACGATGGCGCTCCGGAGCTGCAGCATATTATAGGCTGTGGCGTGCTGAACGGCATGCCCGCATTCGTGGGCCGCTACTGCCGCAGCCGCGATGCTCCTGCCGTGATACACCTCATCGCTGAGATTGACCGTCTTCTGCTGGGGGTTATAATGATCTGTCAGCTGGCCGGGTGTGGAAATGACCTGCACGTCATAGATGCCGTTATCCCGCAGCATCTTTTCCGCTATCTCTTTACCTGACAAGCCTGACCGTAAGCCTATCTGGCCGTATTCCGTAAATTTGGCTTTCAGCTGGTTGCTCACATACATGCCAATTAAGAACATGATACCCGCGATCACATAATAGCCTAATAATCCCATACGTATAATAATTTAATTAGTTTGTTTACTTTTACCTGTACAAATTTACATCCAATCATAAAGAAGCGATTGTTAATATGACAACTTGTCCCGTTACGGTACTGGAAACAGACTATTTTGCAAGGAGGTTGCGGTGCACTGTTCCTTTAAAATAACCCTAACGGACTGTTATAGTTTTACGTATGAAAAGTATTTCGAAATTTAAAAGATATACCAGGGTGATCCAGGTATTGTCCCGGTATGGGTTTGCTGAGGTGCTGGACAGGATATTGCCGGCCAGGGAACGTGATAATGGCGCAGGCGGAGAAACGGTTCCACAGGTGCCATCCGGGATGTATAAGCGGATCAGGATGGCGATGGAGGAGCTGGGGCCGGCCTTCATCAAGCTTGGCCAGCTTTTAAGCATCCGGGAAGACATCCTGCCGCCGGAGCTGATCGCGGAGCTGGGGAAATTGCAGGATGCCGTACCGCCTGAGCCTATGGATATCAAAGCGCTGCTGGAAGAGCAGTTCGGGATAAGGACGGAAGAGCATTTTTCGGTCATAGAAGCGGAGCCTTTTGCATCGGCATCCGTCAGCCAGGTATATGCGGCCACGCTTAAGGATGGCAGCAGGGTGGTGCTCAAGGTAAAGCGTTCTGATGTGGAAGCGGTTGTCAATGCGGATGTCAGCATCATGAAGGACCTGAGCCTTTTGCTGGAAAAGCACTACACCAGCATCCGCAATATGAACCTGTACCGGGTGATCTCCAGCTTCGGGCTTTCGGTGCTGAAGGAAATGTCCTTCACCAATGAGGCCGCCAATATCCAGAACTTCAGGCGGAATTTTAAGGAGGATCCCCGGGTGTACATTCCCGAGGTATATGACCTGTACTCCAACAATGAGATACTGTGCCTGGAGTGGGTGGAAGGTATCAAAATAAATGACCTGGAAGGCATACGGGCCATGCAGCTTGATCCCGGGGATATTGTCGCCACGGGACTGGATGTCTATCTCCGGCAGATACTTGATTTCGGCCTTTTCCACGCGGACCCGCATCCCGGCAATGTCTTTATTGATAAAAAGGGCCGACTGATATTCCTGGACTTCGGTTCCGTAGGGCAGCTGCTGCCCGGTGATGCCCGTATCCTGGAAAATATGATGATCAACTTTGTGTTCAGGGATACCAAGGGGCTGATACGGAACCTCAAGAATATCGCCCTGGCGTACAGCATTACGAATGAGAAGGAGTTCGAGCGGGATGTGGAAGACCTGTTCACCTATGTAAAGGAGCTGGACCTGCAGCAGTTAATGGTCAGGGATATCTTTGACAAGCTCAATAAAATGCTCCAGACCAACCGTATCGTGCTACCTGATGCCATTTACCTGCTGCTCCGGGGCGTGGCCCTGATAGAGGGGATCTCCAAGCAGCTGAAAGCGAATCTGAACATTTACCAGAGCGTCAGTCCTTACGTGAATAAAATTGCCATGAAGCGCCTGTCATTTGACAATATGAAGGCTTACGGGCTGCAGCAGGCAAGAAGTCTGCTGGCCATCGCGGATATGCTGCCGGAGGTGCTGGCTGCCTGGTTACAGCAGGTAAAGGGGCAGGAAGATAAGAGCAATGCTGATGTCGTGGTCAGGGAAAGGATGGTGCGCGCTTACGCGGGTGCCGGCAATAAGATCGCTGTCAGCATACTGTCTGCGGGCCTGGCTTTGGCTACGGCCGTTATGGTGCCGGAAGCCGGCGCCTGGCCGGTGCAGGCCTGGATAAGCGGGGGGCTGGCGGTCCTATTGATCCTGGGCCTGCTGGCTATGATCTTCCGGGAGCGCAGGTAGCGCCCCTTATACATTCCGGCTGGCCGGTGACGGTCCGGACCGCTGCAATGCCGGCTAGCGGGGAGCATAATAGATGATGGCCACTCCTGTCAGGGCCACGGAGGCGCCTATAATATCATACCGGTCCGGCGTATAATGATAGAACTTCATGGCCCATAAGATGGACATTACGATAAAAAAGCCGCCGTAGGTAGCATATACTCTTGCAAAATTGGAGGTCTGTAAGGTCGCTACTACGCCATACAATGCCAGTATAATACCCCCGGCAAGGCCATACCACCAGGACTTGCCCGATCTAAGCCATAGCCAGACCAGGTAGCCGCCGCCTATTTCACACAGGCCTGCCAGTATAAATATGGCCACGGATTTAATAAACGCCATAATACATAAGGTTAAACGGGATACAGGGAGATGTGCGGATCCCTGACAGACCCGCGCGTTCCTACAATTTATAGCCTCTCAGGAAATCCCCGACCGGCATTCTCTTTTTACCTTCCAGCTGGACCTCAAGGGCATACAGCCATCCGTCAGCCGCGGCAAAGCGCAGGTAGGTCTTGCCATCGCTGTCCGGGGTGCCCGGTGCGGGTAGCCCCGAAGCCTGCTCAAACCGGGAGCTGTATATTTTCAGGGTCTTGCCGCCCAGGGAGGTAAAGGCGGCAGGTACCGGGCTGAGACCCCTTATGAGATTGTGTATGGTCTCGGCCTTATCCTCAAAATGTATGAGACAGTCCTCTTTGAATATTTTGGGGGCATGGTGCAGGACCGTGTCTGTGGCCTGGGGCTTGCCTTCCAGGGTACCGGCTGCCAGCCCTTCAACGGTCTGTATCAGCAGCCGTGCCCCTGCGTCCATTAATTTCAGGTAAAGGCTGCCGGCATTATCTTCAGGCAGGATGGGCAGGGCGTGCTGCAGCAGGATATGACCGGTGTCGATCTCGTGCTGCAGCTTAAAGGTAGTGACGCCCGATATTGTTTCGCCGTTGATGATCGCATGATTGATGGGGGCGGCTCCCCTGTACTGCGGTAAGAGCGATGCGTGCACATTTACAGTGCCCATAGGCGGCATATTCCATACGGCCTCGGGCAGCATCCGGAATGCCACTACAACCTGGAGGTCTGCCCGGTATGACCGCAGCGTATCCAGGAAGCCGGGATCCTTCAGCTTTTCAGGCTGCAGCACCGGCAGCCCCTGCCCGGCGGCATAGGTCTTAACGGCAGGATACCTGACCTGCATGCCTCTTCCTGCGGGCTTGTCCGGGGCAGTGACTACAGCTACGACATTATAGCCGTTATCCACCAGCGCTTTCAGGGAAGCTACCGCAAAGTCGGGAGTGCCCAGAAATATGATCCTTATAGGTTGTGTTGTTGATGCCATACCGCAAATGTAGCAAAGAAATACGGGCAGTAGGTCAATAACGTATCTTTTACGACTATATAGTGAAATACTTTATTATGACATAATAATAGATTAATTTTGTAGGTTCTATTTGAACTTATGTCAGTAAATAATCCCAAACGTATAAATATATGGATGCCAATGCTTTTTTCAGGAGTATTAATCCTGGGTATGGTGTTTGGTTTTTTGCTGAACAGGTCTTCTACCCTTAAAAAGGGCATTACTTCCATTATCCAGAATGACAGGCTGGAAGAGATCATATCGCTTATCAATAACCGTTACGTTGATGAGGTGGATGAGGAGGAGATCTACCGGGAAGGGATCAATGGCATCCTTTCCAGGCTGGATCCGCATACGTTCTACATCCCGCCTGAAAATGTCAACAAGACCAATGATAACCTGAAGGGCAACTACAAGGGAATAGGCCTGGAATATAATATCATAGAAGACACGCTGGTCATTGTATCCATTGTCAGGAACGGCCCGGCGTACAGCGCGGGCCTTTCGCTGGGAGATAAGATCATTGCCATTAATGATGTTGCCGTATCGCGGGACGGCATCACTATGGATGAGGTCAGGAATGTGCTGCGCTCCAGCAGCTCTGATACCATCCTGCTGAAGGTCCTGCCCTATGCGGCGCAGCAGTCTTCCGTATTTGCCCTGGTGCGCCAGAATATCCATGTCAGCAGCGTTGACCTGGCTTACCTTATCCGGCCCGGGATAGGCTATATACGTATCAATAAATTTACGGAAGATACCTATAGAGAATTCCGGCAGGCCCTGGACGGCCTGGATCCTTATGCCCTGAACGGCCTGGTGCTGGACCTGCGCCAGAACACCGGCGGATATATTGAGACGGCCATACAGGTGCTTGATGAGCTGTTTGAAGAAAAAAGATTATTGCTGACCATTGATGGTAAGACCTTCAGCAAGGAGCAATATACCTCCACTCCGGGCGGGGCGTTTGAGGAAGGCAGGGTCGTGGTGCTGATAGATGAAACGACCGCATCCTCTTCAGAGATCGTGGCGGGGGCCATACAGGACTGGGACAGGGGCGTGGTCATCGGGCGCCCTTCGTTCGGTAAGGGATTGGTGCAGGAGCAGTTCGACCTTTCTGACGGAAGCGCTTTAAGGCTGACCATAGCGAGATACTATACGCCTACGGGACGCAGCATCCAGAGAGATTATAGCAAAGGCAGGGACTCGTACGATAAGGAAAGTGAAGCCCGTACCACGGATTATGCTCCCCTGCCGGTTACGGAAGCCGGGGACACCCGGTATTATACGCTCCGGAACCGCAGGACTGTATATGGCGGGGTCGGGATCGTGCCGGATGTTTACATTCCCTACCGTGACTATATGCTACGCTCCAATATGTGGCATGTAGCCAATGGGCTGGAGAGCTTTGTGAACAATTATTTCTCCACGCATTTAAAGGACTTTACAAAGTATCATACCTTTGAGGACTTCAACAGCAATTTTCATATAGATCACAGGATATTGCAGGCCTTCCGGTCGGAGCTTAACGAGGCATTTACCGATAATGCGAATTCCGTGTGGAAGAACCCTCAAAAGCTGGATTACCTTAAAATGCTGATGAAAGCGCATTTTGCCCGCCTGGTATACAGGAATGAAGGCTTCTACCGGGTAATGAACGAAAAGAATGATATGGTGCTGAAAGCCGTGGATGTGCTGCAGACCGGCCAGTATAATAAACTATTACATAATAAATAAAGATTTGGATTTTGTACAAGAATAAGCCCAATACGATTCCTGAGAACAGGCTGATCATAGGCCGCAAGCCTGTTATAGAGGCGCTGGAGGCAGGGAAGCATATTGATAAGATATTTATGCTCCAGTCAGCGGCCGGAGGAGAGACGCAGGTGATCAAAAAGATCTGTAAGGACCGCGATATACCCCTGAGCTATGTGCCCCAGGAAAAGCTGAACCGATTTACCCGGGCCAATCACCAGGGTATTGTCGCGCTGGCGGCCCTGATAGACTTCCTGCCGCTGCAGGATGTTATCGACCAGGTGGTCTCTGCCGGGGAAGTGCCGCTGTTCATCGTGCTGGACGGTGTCACCGATACCCGTAACCTGGGTGCCATCGCCCGCTCTGCCTATTGCTTCGGCGCTCATGGGCTGATCGTGCCTATCTCGAATAATGCGGCTGTCACAGAGGATGCGGTAAAAACATCTGCGGGCGCCCTGGAAAAGCTGCCTGTCTGTAAGGTGCCTTCCATCCAGCAGGCTTTCGATATCCTCCGGATGAACGGTATCAGCATAGGCGCTACAACGCTGGATAATGCCGATTATATCACCAAGCTGGACTTTACGGGCCCGGTGGCGGTTGTCATGGGAGCGGAAGATAAAGGCGTCAGCCCTTTTGTCAGCAAGTATGCGGACCAGCTGATCCAGATACCTATGAGCAGCAATTTCGACTCCCTTAATGTGGCGGTAGCTTCCGGGGTGGTCTGCTACGAAATATTTAAACAAAGGAATATTAAATCTTAAATACCCGGTTTTGAATATCAGCATTGTTCCGAACGGACAGATAGATAAGGAAAGATGGGACCGTATCAATTGGGCCACGAACAGCAGGTCGGCCGTTTATAACTCCACCTCTTACCTGGATGCCCTGTCACCGGGATGGGAAGCGGTGGTCATCAATGATTACGAAACGTTTGCAGCCTTGCCGAAAAAGTCAAAAATGGGGTTAAAGGTGTACGGAAATCCGCCTTTTTTACAAAAACTGGCTATTATTGGGAACGTCAGCGCTGAGAGTACAGATGCCGTGGAAAAGGTGATCGGCAGGCTGAGACTGGTGCATCTCTCTTTTGATGCGCCTTACTTCAAGGGGATCGGACACCGGGTAAGAAATAACTATTTCATCGACCTGTCTGCAGGTTACCGGGAAATCTCGCGGCGCTATAAGAGCAACTGTAAGTCGAGCATAAAGAATGCGCAAAAGCATGACCTGAGGGTAGAGCAGCTGCAGGACTATACGGTTACATTCCGCGGGTTCCGGGAGAGCTTCGGTGAGGTGAGCGCTTACAAGGCATCGCATTTTGACGCGCTGTCGCTCTTCCTGGAGCACAACAGGGAACTGTTCGATTGCTACGGTGTGCTGGATGCGGATGGTGAGGTGGTTTACAGCGCGATCATTTTAAAGGACGCCTGCCGGTATTACTACCTGGTGAGCGGGGCAAGACCGCAATACAGGCATTTGCTGCCGACCTACTTCTTTATGGACTGGTTCTTGCGGCAGCACGCCGGCCAGCAGGGACGCATTTTTGATTTTGAAGGTTCGGATATTCCTTCCGTAGCGTTCTACTTCCAGCGTTACGGCCCTGAACTGGAACATTATTATACCTATTACCTGAATAATTATTTTTTTCCTGTAAAACAGCTATTGCATAAAAAATTCAAGCAGTCATAATATGGAACATACCAACTTAAAACCCGCAACGAAATTCATCCACGCAGGACTGGAACCCGATCCGGCCACAGGAGCGATCATGACGCCTATTTACCAGACCTCTACCTATGTGCAGGACGGTGTGGGCAATCATAAAGGTTACGAATACTCCAGGACACTGAATCCTACCCGCCATGCGCTGGAAAAAAATATAGCCGCTATCGAGAACGGTAATTACGGCGCCTGCTTCGGCTCCGGGCTCGCCGCTATCGACTGCGTGATCAAAATGCTGAACCCGGGTGATGAGGTCATCTCCACGAACGACCTGTATGGCGGTACCTACCGTATCTTTAAGACCATATTCGAGAAATACGGCATTAAATTCCACTTCGTGCCTATGGGCGATCCCGCGGCCGTGGCGCAGTACGTGAACGAAAATACCAGGCTTATCTGGGTGGAAACGCCTACCAACCCTATGATGAATATTGTGGACATCAGGGCTATGGCGGCCATAGCCCGCGAGACGGGCGCGCTCCTGGCCGTAGACAATACCTTTGCCACGCCTTACCTGCAAACGCCGCTGGACCTGGGAGCAGATATCGTGATGCACTCTGCTACCAAATACCTGGGAGGCCACTCTGATGTGGTGATGGGCATCCTCGTGGTAAAGGACGAAAAGCTGGCGATGGAAATGTACCGCATCCAGAACTCATCGGGTGCCGTTACGGCGCCGTTTGATTCTTTCCTGGTACTGAGAGGCATCAAGACGCTTCATGTGCGGATGCAGCGGCACTGTGAGAACGGTGAGCGCATCGCGCATTTCCTGAGATCACATCCTAAAGTGGATAAAGTGTACTGGCCCGGGTTTGAGGACCATCCTAACCACGAGGTCGCAAAGGCGCAGATGTCGGGCTTCGGGGGGATGATCTCCTTCTCGCTGAAAGGTAATAAGCTGGAAGATGCCCATGCCATTGTAAGCAGGGTGAAGATCTTCGCGCTGGCGGAATCCCTGGGAGGCGTGGAGTCGCTCATCGGCCATCCTGCTACGATGACCCATGCTTCCATCCCTAAAGAGGAAAGGGAAAGATCGGGCGTGGTAGATTCCCTGATCCGCCTGAGCGTTGGTATCGAAGATGCCGGCGACCTGGTAGCGGACCTTGAGCAGGCATTAGCTTAAAACAGGATAAAAACATCCCTTTATGAAGCGTCAAAACTGGTCGGGAATTACGGGCATACTCTGGTGCTGCATGATACTTATAGTACTGCGGCCTGCCGCTGTATGCGCGCAGCAATCCCCGCAGCAGCAGGCCGGTACGACCGGGAAAAGCCGTATACTGATACTGGAAAATGATTACGTGGAATACATCAGCCAGGATACCTTATCGATCCAGCGGCTGGTGAAGAATGTAAAGCTCCTGCATGATTCCGATACCATCTATTGTGACAGCGCCGTGGTGATCCGGCAGCTCAATACCGCGGAAGCCTTCGGCGATGTGCTGGTGAGACAGGCTGATGGTACCGAGGCGCTGGCGGACTATATGCGTTATACCGGCAACAGCAAGACGGTCTATATGCGGGGCAATGTGCAGCTCAGTGATGGGAAAGGCAATGAATTATGGGGCAGCGAGGTCACCTATAACCTGCGTACCAAGGTGGGGCAGTACACCAGGGACGGTACCCTTATTTCCGGGCAGACCATGGTGTCCAGTAACCAGGCGACCTATAATATGAAGACCAAGGACGCCCGTTTTAAGGGCAATGTGGTCGTGAACGACCCGGAATATTATGTGGTCTCCAAAGATCTGGGGTATAATACCGATTCCAAGGTCGTAACTTTTTTCGGACCCTCCGTGGTGACCAATGATAATTCGATGCTGCAGACCCGTAACGGCTATTATGCCACCGGCGATAAGACCTCCCGCTTCTGGTCGCGCAGCTCTATACTGAATGACGGGCAGTACATAGAGGCGGATACCCTGTTCTATACCAAAAGCACAGGATGGGCGCAGGCATACGGCAACGTGATCATGATAGACACGTCCAGGCATAATTCCACTATGTACAGCGGTTATGCCGAGTACAATGAGCTGACCAAGAAGATGCTGGCGTATATAGATCCGGTGGTCAAGTATATTACGGGCGATAAGACCTATTATTACAGGGCCGATACTTTTTTCAGCGAGCCGTTACCGTACGAAGAAAAAATAATGACCGCCCAGGATTCCATACAGCGGTCCGTGGAAGAGATCAGGCAGGCTATAGACAGGCAGCTGGAAGAAAGGGGAGAGATACATAAGGATGAAGATTACAGCGTGGAAGAGCTCCTGGGGCTGCAGTCTTCCGATACCAGCGTGCTGGTACCACTGCACCTTACTGATACCGTACGCTATGTGCTGCCCGAAGTGGAGGTGCTGCGGGGCGCCGATGACCTGGAAGGCAGGCACCGGAACAGGCGGGATGTGAGATCCGTACAGGCTACGCTGAACACTTCCAGGTCTGAAAGCGATACTGCAGCCGGAAAAAATCCGCAGTTTGTCATGAGTGATTCCCTGTCCGCTCCTGGGCAGACCTATTATAATTACCCGGCTTCCGGTAATGACAGCGCTACCCGGCGCTATTTCCTGGGCTATCACCATGTGAGGATCTACTCCGACAGCCTGCAGGGCAAATGTGACAGTATGAAATATAACCAGGCGGACTCGCTGATCACCCTCTATAAGGACCCGGTCATCTGGTCGGGTAATAACCAGATGAAGGGAGATATTATGCTGCTGCTCCTGGACAGCTCCGATCTCAGGGAGATCACCATTCCCAGGAACGGTATCGTCATCGCCCGTTCGGGCCCTCCCCGGGCCGGCTTCTTTGACCAGATACAGGGCAATTTCATCAAAGGCTACCTGTCTGACGGCAAAATAGATTCCCTGATAGCGGAGCGGGACGCGATGAATATCTATTATATGAAGGATGAAAACGACTACTATTCAGGTGTGAACGAATCCAAAAGCGACCGGATAGAGGCCGTATTCGAGCAGGAAGAGATCAAAACTATCTCTTACAGGGGGCCTACGGACGGTGAGACCACTCCTATGACGGACATTGACCCGGACGCCCTGAAGCTGCCCCGCTTTATCTGGTACACGGATGAGAGGATACAGAGCCTGGAGCAATTCCTGGGCGGCCGTAAGCTGGAGGATCCCCGGCTGTTCCGGTGGGGCAAGCAACCATAAAAAGTTTTTTTATTTAATCAAATATCTATATCTTTGCAGCTCGAAATTGCACCGACCCTTAATTTTTTTGAATTAAGCGCCCACAGTTGCAGTTGGTGTATTTCGGGAAATTAACTTATTATTTAAACATTTTTCTAATGGCAACAAACATTCAGAATTATGAGCTAATGGTCATCTTCACTCCCATCCTGGCTGAAGAAGATTTCAAAGCTGCTCAGAAAAAATTCACTTCAATCATTGAAGAAAACGGCGGTACGTTGGTACACCAGAATCCTTGGGGTTTACGTTCTTTAGCTTACCCTATTGAGAAAAAAACAACAGGCATTTACTATGTAGTGGAGTACACTGCTCCTACTGACCTGAATGAGAAACTGGAGATCCAGTTGAATCGTGATGAGAGCGTAATGCGTCACATGGTCACTCACTTAGATAAATTCGCTGTAGCTTACAATGAGCGTAAACGTAACGCTGTAAAAGAAGCTTAATTCATCCATCTCAAAAATTAATTTAATCATGGCAAGAGCTAACGATATAAAATATTTAAGTACTCAGAGAGTAGAAAAAAGGCAAAAAAAATATTGTCGTTTCAAGAAATTAGGTATCAAATATATTGACTATAAAGATGCTGAATTCCTGAAGAAATTTTTAAATGAGCAAGGTAAAATGTTACCGCGCCGTATCACGGGTACATCTTTAAAATACCAGCGTAAATTAGGCCACGCTATTAAAAAAGCGCGTCAAATGGCTATTTTACCTTATGTTACTGACCTTTTAAAATAAAATAATTCAATGCAAGTAATATTAATAAAAGACGTAGATAACTTGGGTGCAGCTAACGAACTGGTGAACGTTCGTCCGGGGTATGCACGTAACTATTTGATCCCTCAGAAGTTTGCCATAGAAGCAAGCGGGTCTAATAAAAAGATATTGGCGGAGAAGCATAAGGTAGCTGCCAAAAAAGAGGAGAAATTATTGGCTGATATCGCGAAAGTAGCCCAGGTGCTTTCCGCAGAGCCGGTAAAGATCACGGCAAGGATCGGTGAGAATGGAAAGATCTTCGGTTCTGTAACTTCCGTACAGATCGGTCGCGCTATCCGTGAGCAAAAAGGCTATGAAATTGACCGCCGCAAGATCAACATCATTGATGAGGTGAGAGAAGCAGGTACTTTCAATGCCAACCTTGACTTTGGTGCTGGTAAAAGCGTAGAATTCAAATTTGAGGTTGTAGCAGAATAATCATCCCCCGCTTGACCTTTAAAATAAAAAGATAGCTTACCACATCAGGTAAGCTATCTTTTTATTTTAAAGTTTTCAGGAAAAAGCTGTATTGGTTGAATACTAAGCTTTTATAGAAATTATCAAAGAAGTCAGGTAACGGTCCTTATTGCTTGCTTTTTAACGTGTTTCCGTTAACCTGTACCTTGACAAACCCGGGAATAAGATTGAATGGGATTTAAAAGATCCATTTTCCGGCTATGCGATTTTTGTCAATGAAAAGCTATTGAGCAAAACGATTAAGGACATTTCTTTTGCCGATTATGACCGGCACGAAGCCCTATTTTTAACACCGGAAGAAAAAGATACCTTGTACGATTTGTTTTCAAAATCCTATAAGGAATATAAAAAGGACAACTTTTCCAAAGAAGTATTGATTTCCTATACTTCACTTATTCTTTCTTATACACAGATTTATTACGAACGTCAGTTTGAAGCCCGAAGTAAAATATACAATAAAGTAGTTGCCGATTTTTACCAACAATTAGATACGTGTTTAAATAATCCAAATGGAATTTCGGAGCTTCCGTCCGTAACGTATTTCGCGGAAAAAGCCAACCTGTCCACCAATTATTTCGGGGACTTGATTAAACATTTCACAGGCACTTCGCCCATAGACCATATCCACGAGGGAATTATACAGATAACTAAAAACAAGCTGCGACAAACAAAGCTATCTGTAAGCGAAATTGCTTACAGTTTGGGGTTTGATTACCCCACTTACTTCACGAGGTTTTTTCGTCAGAAAACAGGCATATCCCCTAAAGTATTCAGAAACCAGTGATGAAATATCTTAGCTTCATTTGCCTGTTTGTATTTCAGACGTTCAACACTAATGCACAGACAATGACGAACAATAAAACGCTTATCATTTATTTTTCCCATTCCAACAATACGAAGCAAATAGCGGAAAGGATACAGGAGAAAACAAAGAAAACAAAGGCAGATATTATCCGTATTGAGCCTGAAACGCCTTACCCCTCGGGCTATCAGGAAACCATTGACGAAATGTCAAGGCAAAATAAAGGGAAAATCCTGCCACCGTTTAAAAAAGTTGATATAAACATCCAGGAGTATGACATTATTTTCTTTGGACATCCTGTTTGGGATATGCGGTTACCACCGGTAGTGAGGACATTTTTACGGGATAATGATTTCAGCGGAAAAACGATTATTCCGTTCAATACCCACGCAGGTTATGGTACAGGAAAGAGCGTAAACGAAATCAAAGAGTTTGCACCCAAAGCAACCGTAATGGAAGCCCTTTCCATAAAGGACAGCAATGTCAAAAACGCAAAACCCGAAGTGGAAAAGTGGGCAGAAAAGGTGCTGAATTAAAATTTAGTCTATTTGTTTTTTGTAATGATTTTGGGCGTGCCCCTTTGTCCCGATTAAAAAAAGCGATGCCACACCTTTTGGAGAGCGGTACGGATTCTCGTTTTATCCAGAAACTATTGGGACATATCAGCAGTAAAACAACTGAAATTTACACCAAGTCTGTACCAAGAGTCTGCAAAACATCAAAAGTCCGTTTGACGATTTATAGTAAAAAAGTACACCAAGCCAACCAATTATAGGAAATATGTGTAATTTTATCACACATATAAACGAGTTATATGCCACTTTATGACGAGCGAAGAGTACGACATAAAAACTAACATCAAAATCGGGCAACAGATTTTTGAGAACTTACCCAACGACATTAGACCAGGTTGGGCAGGACTTGTTTTATCACGTTTTGATCATTATATAAAAGACATTCCGACACCCATTCTTGAACTTTATCTAATCATTGACGACAAAGACCGATGGAAAGAAGCACACGAACAATTTACCAAAATCAGAGTATTTGGTCTGGAAAATAAAAATTACAAACCTGAAAAATATTTGAGACTTGCAGAGCTTGTTGCCAAAGTAACTTACAATGCTTCGGGACAACCCGCACCGTTTGACAGCGACAGCGGACACTATATTGCAAGTTTGGCTCTTAAAGCGACAGAACATTTTGACGACAATAGACTTGAAGAAGAAGTAGAATCTGCAATTCTGTTATTTAGTCGCAACAAGAAATTCAAGGATAATTTAACAGCAGCCAAAGACTTTTTACTTTACAAAAAAATTGACGACATACTTTGGTTTGACTGGGACCCAATTGGCATTAACGACCTTGCACCAAGAGACGAATATCAAGGTTACGTTCCTGAAATTTTCGGACTTGTCAAAGGAAAATCTGACAGACAGGAAATTGCAAATAGATTATACAAACTCGAAACTGAAAATATGGGAATGAACGGAACAATTGAAAACTGTTTGACCATTGCGGACAAAATACTGAAAGCACAATAACAGAAAGAAAAGCGGCATATAACATAGCATTGGCAATAGGCGGGCTGAACGGCTTCGTATCATCGGAAGTGCAAAATTCAACCTTTCGTTCTTCGTATCAAGTTCGGTGCTAAAAATCCCGTCCATCGCCAATACGCGGCCCGTTAGCACCAATTGTAGAATGACATACCACGACAACAAAAATGGACATTGTAAATCATAATAAATCAGCTTGGGACAGTTACGTTGACAAGAACGACCGCTGGACAATTCCTGTATCCGAGCAAGAATTAGAAAACGCTAAAAACGGAAACTGGAATATTATTTTGACACCCACAAAGCAGGTTCCTCACGACTGGTTTCCTGATTTGAAAGGCTTGAAAATTTTAGGACTTGCTTCGGGTGGCGGACAACAATGCCCGATTTTGGCAACTTTGGGAGCAGACGTTACAGTTTTTGATAATTCCGATAAACAGTTACAACAAGACAAAACTTTAAGCGACAAATTTGACCTTGACATAAAAACAGTTTAGGGAGATATGAAAAACCTTTCAGTGTTTGCAGACAATTCGTTTGACCTGATTTTTAATCCTTGCTCAATAGTTTTTGTTGACAATGTTTTACCTGTTTGGAAAGAATGTTTCCGAGTTTTGAAACCAAACGGAATTTTAATGACAGGCTTAATCAATTCAATTTCATTTCAACTTGACGAAGAAAATTTGAAACTAATTTACAAGCAACCATTTTCAGCCCTGCACTCATTACCGACAGAAAAATTAGAAGAATTGAAAAATAATAATGAAGCTTTGGTACTTGGGCATAGTTTGACAGACCAAATTAGCGGACAATTAGAAGCTGGTTTTAACTTGACAAAATATGTATGAAGACGACTGGGGCGGAGAAAATAAAATGGACGAATTTTTCCCTTCATTTTTGGCGACAAGAGCTGTAAAACCACTACAATGACAGACAAAAACAACTGGTGCTAACAAGGGTTTGGCGTCAGGCGGGCTGACGTTCAATCGTGAAAGTTCCTGCGGACTTTTCCGCCCGAACGCAAAGCCCCGAAACGTTATGTGATATTTTTGAAGTCGCAATTATCATAAAGTTGTCTCTTTTTATACAATTATTCGAAATTGCTATTTTTAGAGCAATTATGTTTTTTTACCTACACCCATATACGTAGTATATGGGTGTAGGTTTTAGGGCAAATTGCTATAATTAATACAATTATTGAAAATTGCTTAAAAAGCTACAATTTTTACTATATTTGAAATAAAAAGATGATAGCAGTCTTAACCGGGGATATAATAAATTCTAGAAAAGTAAATTCTGAAGATTGGCTTCCAAAGCTTAAAGATTATTTTATAAAACTCACAAATAATGTTGAAAAATGGGAAATATATCGAGGTGATAGTTTTCAACTTCAGGTAAATATTGAAGAAGCTTTAATAACTGCAGTATGTATAAAAGCATTAATCAAAACAAATCCTAAAATAGATGTAAGAATATCTATTGGTATTGGAGATGTTTCTTTTAAAGGTAAAAAGGTTATTGAATCATATGGAACAGCATTTATAAATTCTGGCGAGGCGTTTGAAAAATTAAAAAACAATACATTAATTATAAAAACACCTTTTAAAGAAATTGATAACTATTTTAATCCAATTTTCAAACTGTTAAGTTTTATAATAGATAATTGGAAACCAGTGACATCTGAAACCATATTTTATGCTTTAATGAACAGAGATTTATTACAAAAAGAAATTGCAGAAAGATTGGGAAAAGATAAAACAACAGTAAACAGAGCTCTTAAAAGAGGAGCCTATGAAGAAATTATTGAAATAATAGATTTATTTAATCAAAAAATATCAGAATGTATCCACTAATCATTAAAATACTAATAGCTCATATATTAGGAGATTTTGTATTACAAAGTAACAAAATGGTAGATGATATTAATTCAAAAAAATTAAAGTCAAAATATCTATATCTCCATACGTTGATACATTTTGCTTTGATAATAATACTTACAGGCTTTAAAAAAGAGTTTATAATTCCTGCTATATTCTTATCATTAGCCCATTTAATAATCGATATAGTTACTAAAATTTATTTAACAAATAAAATTAGCAGTATACTAAACTTAATTATAGATCAAAGTTTACATATTATTTCAATATCATTATTTATATATTACTATTACCCATATACAATTGATTATAATATCATATTTAGTCAGAAAAATCAAATACTATTTCTATCAATTATTTGCTTAACATTTGTAACATCAATAATTATTAAAAAAATTGTTGAATTATTTAACTATAACATCAATAGTTCAGGCCTTAAAGATGCTGGAAAATATATAGGTATGCTAGAAAGGTTGTTTGTATTCTTATTCGTAATAACTAATTTTTGGGAAGGTATAGGCTTTCTATTAGCTGCAAAGTCAATTTTCAGATTCGGAGATTTGAAAGATAATAACGACGTTAAATTAACAGAATATATATTAATAGGAACACTGCTAAGTTTTGGACTAGCTATAGTTATAGCAAAAATTTACTTAAAATTAATAAACATCACATAACATCGTATTGGCGAAATGGCGGTTAAGGGAGAAATTGAAAGTTTTTCCTTTTTTTCGCAACAGCCTTTTATATTTCCTTTTTTCTTAAATTTAGAAAATAATAAAAGGCTGTTGCTTAGCTTAATGCAAAATTGATAGTTTTCGCTTTCTAATCCGCCACTATCGCCAATACTCGGATCGTTAGCTGTAATTAAGAAAAAGTATGGGTTGGTTTGATACAACACTTGTGATACTTAAAGAAAGACAGGTTCCGAAATACTTCTTGTTAGACTTACATAAGAAGTTCTATGAGATGAATCTCGCTTTAGAAATTGAAGATAATGAATTGATTGTCTACAATGACACCCAAAATGGACTAGAGAGTGAGCCATTTTATTTAAATAATTTAATGACCTTGGAACAAGTATTAAATCACTTGTGTAATTGGCCCGGTTTGGGGTTGCTGAGTTATAGGCATTCAAATTTTCGTCTTCCAGTAACGATTAACTTTCATACTTGGGATGACAATTTACTTGATGGATTTACGATTGAATTTGATGGGAGTGAAGTTGCTTTAAACGAAAAATTAAAAAAGGAACTAATATCCGACATTACTACATTAGTAGACTTCAAATATGTTGTTGGTGATATTTCTAATGTATCAAGTACCTACATAAATTTACAGCAAAGCCTTCCGGAAATTTTAGAATATGTAGAAAAATGGAAGTTTGAAATAGACATAAGGAATTAACTACCGCTAACACGGGTTTTGCGTCAGGCGGGCTGACGTGCAAACTTGGAACTTTGTGCTTCTATTCAATTTCAGTGCAAGTTGACAGTTTTGTGCTCCGAATCCCGCCCGAACGCAAAGCCCGAAACCGTTATGCGCAAGCCAAATGACAGACCAGTGATATGAACAAGGAATATTTTATAGAACAATACAAAAAACTTAAAGACTTAAACAAGGGACAAAAACCTTTGTATAGAGACTTTTTAAAATTCTGTGGTGTTCACAAACGAAAGCTTGACGAAATTTTTGGACGAGACGCTTATTCCAAACTTCAAGAAGAATGTGGCGACAACCCAAACCGTCTTGTAATGGAAAGAACTCCAATCAATCAAATTCTTGACCAGTATGGCGAACTTGTGAGAAGTAACAATTCGCTTCCAGTCATTGCAGATTGGACACAAGCAAAATTAAAACCTTCGGTTGAAGGCATTAGCAAAGTTCACAATATAAAGTGGAGCGAAATTCCAAATGTTTTCATCAAGGAGTATTCGGATAGACCAGAATGGAAAGATGTAATTGAAGTAATAAAATCTAATGCCGAAACCACAAATACAGACAAAACTAATAAGACATTTAAAGAGATTGTTGACAAACTACTAAGTTGGACACCTGATAGAAAAAAGATAATTGAAGAAGGCTATAAGATTGAGCTAAGAAACTATCTTGAAAAGCATTTCAAACTCGAAGAAGAGGTTGGAGAAAGTAATCCTGATTTATTGCTTAATAAAAAATTTCCAATAGAAGTAAAAAAAGACCCTTCGCAATCAGAATATGACAGACTACTTGGACAGATGATACGACACAATAAACTTTATGGAAGTGCAATAGCAGTTGTGATAAGTATTTCAAGTGAAGATAGGTTTAAAAAATTTCAAAGGCTGTTTATCGAAGTTCACAACAAACTCGGTATGACAGCGGAACTGATTAAAAAATGACAGGCAAGCGCATAACAAGGTATTGCCAAAAGCGGGGCTGAACGGCTTCGATTGGACATTTGTGCAAAACTCAACATCTGTTCTTCGGTTGAACTTTAGTGCTAAAAATCCCCGCCTTCGGCAAGCCCCGAACCGTTATGGGCAACCCCGCGACCGAGCAACCGATATTCGACTTTAAAACACAATGAAACAGGATCAGGCGAAAATAATAAAAGTAAGAGAGTTGCTTACAAATGACTCTCTACAAATTCCAAGTTACCAACGTCCTTACAAATGGACAACAAAAAATGTCAATCAACTTATTGACGACATTCTAATACACAAAGAAAAATCAGAATATCGTTTGGGAACACTCGTTGTTCACAATCACGACAATATTTCTGACATTGTTGATGGGCAACAGAGAACAATTACATTAACATTGATTGCATACGCAATAACTCAAAAACAGAACAAGACGACAGAAGAAGAAAAAGCATTAAGGAGTTTTGAACCAAAACTTTTGAATTTATCTTTTGCCAATGACATTTCAAAAGCAAATATCCAAAACAACTACAAACAAATTGAAAGGCGAATTGCAGATTTTGACGAAAAATCAATATGGTTTTTCTTGGAAAAATGTACATTGGTAGAAGTTGGTTTGAATGATATTTCAGAAGCATTCCAGTTTTTTGATTCCCAAAATTCAAGAGGTAAAGACCTTGAACCACACGACTTGTTAAAGGCATTTCACTTGAGAGAAATGAATAATTTTTCCACGGAAGAAGAACGCAAAAAGACTGTTGAAAAGTGGGAAAGTTTGGACACAGCAAAACTTTCAAAATTATTTTCACAATATTTATTCAGAATTAGAAATTGGAGCAAGGGGCGTTCAGCACGCTATTTTTCAAAAAATGATGTTGATGTTTTCAAAGGCGTAAGTCCCGACATTGAAGAAAATTATCCTTTTGCTGCAGTGCTACGCATTGCACATTTTTATGTTGAGGAATACAATAGTTCATTTCACAGAAACATAGACAAACGAGAAATGACCTTCCCTTTTCAAATTGATGAAACTATCATAAACGGAAAGCGATTTTTTGAAATGATAGAACATTATCAAATGATGATTGATAACGTAAAGTCAAAAGAAATGAGTGAAAAACACCCTATTTTAAACACAATCAAAACGTATGACGGTAGTTTCCGCACAGGAGACAAATATATTCGCAACTTGTTTAATTGTGGTTTAATTTATTACATAGACAAATTCGGGGATAAAGATTTATCAAAAGCTATTGATAAAATTTTTGTTTGGGCTTATACATTACGTTTGAAGTTACAAGCAGTTGGACTTGATTCTGTTGATAATTTTGCTCTGAATCAAGGACATTCTCAAATACAGCTATTTAAGAAAATGAAAGAAACGATTAAACCTAATGACATACTAAACTTACGACTTGAAACTTTAAAAGAAAACAAATCAAGCAAAACAGAACTAATTGTTGAACAATTCAAGCGTTTGAAATATTATGAATGATAAACAGCCAAAATATTACAGTATAAAAACATTATTGGGTTCAGACGATTATGCAATTCCAATTTACCAAAGAAACTACGAATGGGGAGAACCTCAAATAACTCAACTCATTCAGGACATTGTAGATTACATTCTTAAAAGCAAAGTATCAGAGAATAACCCCAAATACTACATTGGTTCTTTGATTGCTTACGAAAGAAAATTAGAGGGAAGCGTAAACTATGAAACCATAGACGGACAACAACGCTTAACAACTTTAACCATATTGTTGAATGTAATCAAAAATGAATACTCAGCGATTGATTTATCTTGGTATAAAAAACTCAATTTGTCTTTTGATAGCCGTAAAGTTGCCTCAAATACAATTTCTTATCTTTTTAACGATGAAAGTTTAGACAATAAAGAATGTAATGTTGCTATTCAACAAGGTTACTATGATGCAAAAAAGTCATTAGCAAAAATATTAGCTGACAATAAATTGTCTATTGATGAATTTTGCAATTACTTTTTTGAAAAGGTTACAATCTTGCGTGTTTTAGTTCCAGAAGATACAGACTTGAACCATTATTTTGAAATAATGAATAGTCGTGGAGAGCAATTAGAAAAACACGAAATTTTAAAAGCAAAAATGCTTGAAATTTTGGAAGACGATAATTTGAAATACGCTTTCAACTTGATTTGGGAAGCAACTTCAAATATGGAAAAATATGTGCAATACGGTTTTTCAGTTGCACAAAGAGATGAACTATTTGGTAAAAATGATTGGAACAATTTAGTTAACAAGGACATTGTTTATCAAAAATTACAAATTCCAACTGCTAACCAAACTACAGAAGAAACTTTTACAATAAGCCAACTTCTTGTAAAAACAGCAAAACCAATTATTGACAATTCAAGCACTACGGACGAAAGCCCCGATAGATTTAATACGATTATCAATTTTGCAAACTTCTTACTTCATATTTTAAGAATACAAACAAAGTCCGATGCCCCATTAGATGACAAACGACTTTTGGAGTTATTTGAGCCTTATTTGAAAAATGAGGATAAAAAAGAATTTGTAAAACAATTCGGTTACAATTTGTTGAAAGGGAAATTCTATTTTGATAAATATGTTATAAAAAGAGAGTTTGCAAAAGGTTCTGACCATTGGAGCTTGAAACGACTAAAATGGTATGACGGGAACAAAGTTAGTTATGTAAATACTTTTGATGCGGATAATGCAGAAACCAATGACGGTGCAAATAGAGAAATTTTGATGTTGTTATCAATGTTTCACGTTTCAAATCCAACTTTGGTTTACAAACATTGGTTAAATGCTTCGTTGAATTTCGTTGTAGAGTATTCGGGAACTAACTTGGCAAACGATTATAAATCGTATCTTGAAAATCTTGCAAAATCATTTTTAAACGACAGATACTTAGCAGTTAATCAAAAAGATTTTTATGAAATAATCTATACAAACAACGGACAACAAAAAAACTCTGAAACAGATATTGATATTAACAAACTCAATCAAGGAACAGTGGTAGAAAACTTTATTTTTAACTATCTTGATTATTTGTTATGGCAAGATTATAGATCTGACAAAAATTATTTCAAAATCAAGAACGGACAAGCTTTTACAGATAATCGTGTGAAAGATTTTGAATACACTTTTAGGAGTTCGGTAGAGCATTATTATCCTCAACACCCGATTGACGAAAACTTAATTTTGAAAGGACAAGATGCTAATTGGTTAGACAATTTTGGAAACCTATGTCTTATTAGTGGTAGTAAAAATTCTCGTTTGAGTAATTTTATGCCAACAGCAAAAAAAGATTATTATACAGGAAGTGTCACAATCGACAGCATAAAACAACGTATTATGATGGAATATGAGCATTGGGACACAAACGGCTCAAACAATCATAATGAAATAAAAGAACACAGCGAAAAAATGACTGAATTACTAACAAGATAAACGGGGCAGCCCATAACATCGTATTGGCAATAGGCGGGCTGAACGGCTTCGTATCAATGGAAGTGCAAAATTCAACTTCTGTTCTTCGTATCAAGTTCAGTGCTAAAAATTCCGCCACAAACACAAATGCTCAACCGTTGGCAGTCATTGTAAGGGACGACACCGAAAGCAACAAACGGACGACAGAAATGAGAAAAATAATTGCAATTTTCGGTTTGACACTTTTAACATTGACATCGTGCAACAACAATACAACGCAAACTAAAAATATGAACCAAAACGACATTTTTGAAATTAGTTACGCATTCAAGACTGATATGAAAACAGCGTTTGAAATGTGGACAAATCCCGACAGTTTTTCAAGTTGGTTAGGACCTGACGGTGCAGAAATGGCATTCTTAACGACAAATGTTGTTGAAGGTGGAACTTCACTTTGGACAATGACCACACCTGACGGACTGACAAAATTCGGACAAATCAATTTCAAGACCATAAAGCCTAACCAACTTTTGGTTTATACTCAAAACTTTTGCGACAAAGACGGCAATTTTATCAAAGCACCGTTTTCAGCCACTTATCCAGACTCTTTATTGACAACCGTAAATTTTTCAGCAGAAGAAAATACAACCAAAGTGAACGTAAAATGGGAAATCTTTGGAAACGCAACGGAACAAGAAAAACAGACCTTTACAGGTATGAAAGAAATAATGAAAGGCGGTTGGGCAGCTTCATTTGAAAAACTTGACAACTTACTCAAACAAGACAAATGACAAAAAACAACGAACTGCCAACAAGGTATTGCCAAAAGCGGGGCGGAACGGCTTCGATTGGGCATTTGTGAAAGGTTCAACATTCGTTCTTCGATTGAACTTTTGTGCTAAAAATCCCCGCCTTCGGCAATACCCTAATCGTTAGCACCAATTGTAGAATGACACACCATGACAACAAAAATGGACATTGTAAATCATAATAAATCAGCTTGGGACAATTACGTTGATAAAAACGACCGCTGGACAATTCCTGTATCCGAGCAAGAATTAGAAAACGCTAAAAACGGAAACTGGAATATTATTTTGACACCCACAAAGCAGGTTCCTCACGACTGGTTTCCTGATTTGAAAGGCTTGAAAATTTTAGGACTGGCTTGTTGTGGTGGCGGACAACAAGGACCAATTCTAGCAACTTTGGGTGCAGACGTTACCATTTTCGACAATTCCGAAAAGCAGTTACAACAAGACCGAAATCTGAGTGCCAAATTTAACCTTGACATAAAAACGGTTCAAGGTGATATGAGAGACCTTTCGGCATTTCAAGACAATGCGTTCGATTTGATTTTTAATCCCTGTTCCATTCTTTTTGTTGACAATGTTTTGCCAGTTTGGAAAGAGTGCTTTCGGGTTTTGAAGCCGAACGGAATTTTAATGACGGGCTTAATCAATCCAATTTCATTTCAGCTTGACGAAGAAAATTTGAACCTCATTTACAAGCAACCATTTTCTGTTTTACATTCATTACCGACAGAAAAATTAGAAGAGCTGAAAAACAACAACGAACCTTTGGTTTTCGGACACAGCTTGACAGACCAAATAAGCGGACAATTGGAAGCTGGTTTTAACTTGACAAATATGTATGAAGACGACTGGAACGGAGAAAGCAAAATGGATGAATATTTCCCTTCTTTTTTAGCGACAAGAGCTTTAAAACCAAAACAATGACAGAAGCTAAAAAACAATCTGCTTTTTGGAATGGCAGAAGGTGGTGTTTATAAATTCAACGGGAAAACATTTGATAAGCAATTCTGAAAATACGAACGCACAAGAGCAGTTATTTTAAGATGCAGACAATTGAAATGAACGTAAAAATCAGACAAGAAATACCGGACGACTTCAATGCCGTTTTTGAGGTAAATAAGCTCGCCTTCGGACAGGACAACGAAGCAAAACTTGTTAAATTATTACGACAAAGTAATGCTTTTGTTCCCGAACTTTCGTTAGTGGCAACGGTTGATAATAAGATTATCGGGCACATTCTTTTTTCAAAAATCATCATTGTTGATGACAACCACAATGAATTTGAAAGTTTGGCACTCGCTCCAATGGCGGTTATACCGGAATTTCAGCAAAAAGGAATTGGCGGACAGCTTATCAGAAGCGGACTTGACAAGGCAAAAGAACTGCAATACAAATCCGTGATTGTATTGGGACACGAGCATTATTACCCGAAATTTGGTTTTGTGCCTGCTGACAAATGGAATATAAAAACACCTTTTGATGTGCCTGACAATATTTTTATGGGAATTGAATTAGTCACTGACGGACTTAAAGGCGTAAAAGGAACGGTAAAATATCCGAAAGCGTTTGACGCCGTATAAAAGGAGAGCAATATCTTAGAATGAATCATTAATAAAACCTGCTGGTAACAGCGGTTTTGCGTGATTGCTGTTTTGGTTGTAAAAGAAACCACTTTTTTTCATACTTCGTTTCGTCCAGCCGAGTGGAGCTTAGTTCCAATTTCCGCAACCAGCGCAAAGCCACAGGATGTTATGTGCAATTTTCTCAAAAATCGTTTATTAATCAATGAAACTAATAAAATTTATTTTTCTTCTTACAATTTTAACTATTAATTTTAATTGTAGTTCAAATACAGCAAAGAATATAGAAGTTAAAAAGAATTATATTTTCTTTCTACACAATAAATTTGTGGAAGAAAATCCCGATGGAACTTTTGAACCGAAATATGGAGTTAAATCAGAATATAATAAAATATTAGAATCCTTTAGAAAAGATGGATTTGTAGTAATTAGCGAAAAAAGGAAACCTAAAACTTATTGGATTGAATATGCTGAAAAAGTGAAAAATCAAATTGATAGTTTAAAATTAAATGGAGTAAAGTCAAATGACATAACAATTATAGGAGCATCGAAAGGTGGTTATATTGCTCAATATGTTTCAACTATTTCAAAAGATTCACACCTGAATTTTGTTTTTATTGGCGCTTACCAAGATTCTGATATTAAAGAAATTCCTGAAATAAATTTCTGCGGGAACATTTTAAATATTTACGAAAAATCTGATGAATATGGGGTTTCAGCAATAAAAAGGAAAGAATTATCAAAACTTCCGATTCCACATTTTAAAGAAGTCGAATTAAATAATGGATTAAAACACGGATTTTTATATATTGCTTCCGATGATTGGATTAAACCTTGTAAAATGTGGGCAAGACAAAATTATGAACGGCTGTAAAGCCTTTATTTACAACCGTCTTACCTCTTTTTGATCTTTAATGTTTTTTTTACTGAAAATTTATTTTTAAAAACTGTGATACTGTCCGGGTAGGGACAGGACAGGCAGGTATTGACGGACTCGGGCATAAAAATATCGCAATGCCTGAAAAGCGCATTGCGATACCTGAAGCCGGCATATAGGCTCAGCATAGTCAAATTGCTTTTAGTAATCAGCGATGATGCTCTTCCTACTGACGGTAGCGGCATTGAATACACCGATCACGTTCTTCCCGAACACATTGGAACGGGGATTGGCAGGGTTGCTGAGCGCGGCAGAGCTGTTCTGCCCTAAAGTGAAATAGAACTCATATACAGGCTTGGAAATGGAGAATAATTCCACGGTCAGGGTATCGCCGTTACTGAATTCTGCTACGGAATCCTCCCTGTCGATATTCCTGAAGAATACAGGGCTTTTATTGACCTGCCCGTCTATGAACTCATCCGAATCGTAGCTGGCGGGAAGCGTATTCTGGCCGTTCAGGTAGCTTTTTAGCAGGTAGTAATTGCCCCGGCCCGGGGGATCCTTATACACAGGTACGCCTACATATATGTCCCTGCCCAGGAACATGCTGAACTCGGACAGCTCTATCTTAATGGAGTCAAGCGCCACCTTGGTCTCCGGGACGGTACACACGGCGGTCAGCGTATCTCCCCCGATAGCAACGTATAATTCATAGGAACTGCCGGTGCGTGCGGCCAGGGCTGCATTGGTGTACCGGGTTGTGAAGGCCCCGATGGTCATCGGGTAGCTTATATTGTCCTGAAGGTCCTTGATCCATACCGTTGCATAATAAATGCGCTCAAAACTGTTGTCCTCATCGAATGGCTTGGACCTGGAGATAGTTACAAAATTATAGCCCTCTTCATCCGTTATCAGCGCATCTATGATATAGCGTTGCTCGGCCTTTTTAAGGTCAATATCTATTACCTTCTGGCAGGAGGAGAACAACGCCGTCAGTCCCAGTGACAGGAGGGTGCAGTGCAATATATTTTTCATAAGGATCGCTAGAATTTAAAATTATAGGAAATGGAAGGGACAAATTTGAACAGGGCCGTACGCTTGGCCTGTGTCCTGCTTGGGTCATCCGGGTCATCTTCAAAGGTGATGGTATAGGCGTTTTCCCTGCCGTACACATTGAACATACCTACCGTCAGCTCCGATTCCCAGCGTCCTTTCCGTTTGCCCAGCTGGTAGGTGGCGTTCAGGTCCATCCTGTGATAGGCGGG
This sequence comes from Edaphocola sp., assembly GCA_037190225.1. Lineage (GTDB taxonomy): Bacteria > Bacteroidota > Bacteroidia > Chitinophagales > Chitinophagaceae > MKSF01. Next base: position 458,826 of record JBBCJL010000001.1, read on the forward strand.
CATTCTGTAGCCATTGCGTTCCGTGTAGAGGAAGACCGTACGGTTATCTATGGTATATTTCCCGCTCGGGAATGTTACGGCATTGCCGGTATAGTACACGAACGTGCCGGATAAGGTAAGCTTCCTGGTGATATCGTATATGGCTACTACCGAAATATCGTGTGTCCTGTCGTGGCGGGCGGCGTACCATTCCCCGTTATTGATGCCGTCAATTTGCTTTTCTGTTCTCGCTAAGGTATAGCCTACCCAACCGGTCAATTTCCCTTTATTCTTTCTTACCAGTAATTCCGCGCCATAGGCCCTGGCTACGCCGTACAGCAGCTGGGTCTCAATGGCATCATTGCTCAGGATATTGACACCGTCCACATAGTCTATCTGGTTATCCATTGTTTTATAATAGCCTTCCAGGGACAGGGCGAACATATTATCCTTTAAATTCTTGGCAATGCCCAGCGACACCTGGTGGGATCGTTCCGGCTGAATGATATTATTGGTCGGGATCCATTTGTCGGTGGGGTTGGATGCTGCGGAATTGGACAGCAGGTGCATATACTGCGCATTGCGGGCATAGGCGGCCTTTACGGCCAGGGAAGGGTTGATGACGTAATTGGCAGACAGTCTCGGCTCCGGGTTAATGTAGGATTTTACGAATGCGCCCTTATCATAATACCGCGTGTCGGTCACCTTCCTGTTCTCGTCCAGGGTATAAAACGGCTGCTCGCCTCCCAATGCTGTAAAGGTGGATATCCGCAGCCCGTAGTCGATGGTCAGCTTCCGGGTAGCTTTCCAGGTATTGTTGGCATAAACGGCATTCTCCCAGCTGTAGTTCAGCGGCAGATCCTGGATGTTGATATCACCGGTGTAGCTGCCGGGATTTACCTTATGGTACACGGACTGGAAGCCCGCTTTGATCTCATTGTTGGCATTGAGGAAATAGCTGAACTCCTGTTTCAGGGACCAGTCCCTGATCCTGGATTTGATGGTGCTGTTGAAGACGTTCAGGTCTACTTTCACGTTATAGGCAAAATCATTGTAGGCTACGGTCGTATTGGAGAACAATTTCGGGTTGACCTGGTAGTTCCAGCGTACGGACCCGGTCCTGTTGCCCCAGTCCAGCCCGAATGCGTTGGCGATGCCAAGATTGTCCTGCCCCAGGTAACCGGAGAAAAATACCCGGTGCTTGTCAGATATTTTATAGCTGGCCTTGGCGTTCAGGTCGTAAAAATTGAGAATGGTTTTCTGCAGCGAGGTGTCATTGCTCAGCTTCAGGAACAGGTCGGCATAGGTGCGGCGTCCGCTGATCATAAAAGAACCTTTATCTTTTACGATAGGACCTTCTACCAGCAGGCGGGAGGATATCAGCCCGATGCCGCCGCTTACGCTGTAATCCTGGTTATTGCCGTCTTTCATCTGGATATCCATAACGGACGAGAGACGGCCGCCGTACTGGGCCGGCATATTGCCTTTATAAAGGGTTACATTTTTGAGCGCATCGGAATTGAAGGTGGAAAAAAAGCCCAGCAGGTGGGAGGGATTGTACACCAGCACCTCATCCAGCAGCACGAGGTTCTGGTCGGCGGCGCCGCCCCTGACATAAAAAGAGCCGCTCCCGTCACCGTCCGACTTGACGCCGGGTAGCAGTGTGACCGCTTTGACGATGTCCCTCTCTCCGAATAATACAGGCAGCTTATTGATCTCCTTGACATTGATCCTTTCCACGCCCATCCTGTTATCCGTGATATTGCTGTTGTCTGCCTGCGTGGAGATGCCGGCGCCTTCCAGCACATTGTCGGTTTCCTCGCGGAGTTTGATATCCAGTTTGGTATTACCGGATAACTGGACGTTCTCTACAATCGCTTCGTAGCCGATATTGGAAAAGGTAAGCTTATAGGAACCTTCCTCTATGGTAATGGAGTAAAACCCGTATTCATTACTGGTGGTAAACTGCGATTTGGTACCGGAGGCTTCTACTTCGGCGCCAATCAGTGTCTCTCCCTTTCTGGCATCGGTAATATAGCCGCTGATCGTGTATTTTTTCTGTGCATAGCTCATGAGTTGCGTCAGCAGGCATAAAACGGTCAATGTACCATATACCAATGGTTTAGTTGTTTTCATATGTTCCGGTGTTTATAAGCGTATCCTTGTTGGGAGCAGCGTCAGTCTGTATGTTTTTTAGTGAATCCTTATGTTTATAATTGAAAAGATCGTTCCAGCCGGAAAACGAGCGCTTGAACATTAGTCCGGCGCCCTGCCTTCCTATATTCTGCTGGAACACGGCATCGTAATTGCTGGTCCTGAATGCGTTCATCCGGATGCGGCCGTCCTTGGTGAGCAGATATTGTACCTTGAACTCGCCTGCAAGATTGTAATTGGTATTATTATTGCCCCAGTCGTACACGCCGCCTACCTCCGTAACCAGCCGGTTGTCAAAGAAATTCTTCCTTACGTTCACGCCGGCTTCGTTCCTGTTGATATAATTGGCGGGGTTGGACTGGTCATACCCTGAAAGCGCGTAGCTTTTGTATTTCAGGTTAATATACAGGTCCTCCACGCCCAGCAGCTTGTTCGCCAGGTTGGACAGCTGGGACGATGCAGTGGCGGAGAACAGCTCGCTCATATTCGTGATGGCGCCGGCGGAAAGGCTGGTATTGTGCAGGCCTTCCGCCGGCAGGAACTGCTTCAGCAGCAGCAGGCCGGCCACCTGGTTCAGCAGTTCTCTTTCGCTGGTATTGATCCGCTGCAATTTCTGGTGCGCGTAGGTCCCGACGGAGCGGTTTTCCACCAGTCCCAGCCTGAAGGTGAGCTGGGGCTGGCTCAGGGCGCCCTGCATATTCAGGTTGATATTGATAGGCTGCGGCATCTGCGCATCCGTGATCTCTGCATTGTTCAGTCCGAGCCGGTCGGTCTCATTGGCGATCAGGTCGTACAGGCGCGCCTGTACGCGGGCATTGGCCTTTACATTCAGGTCCGCATCATACAGGTCGCCTGTCCATTTGATCACGCTGCCGGACTCCAGTATGAACTTCTGCTGGTAGTTCAGGACCTCCATCTGCTTAAAGGCGAAATTATATTCTCCTTCCTCGATGACATAATTGCCGTTCAGCCTTATGGCACCGTTGGAAGGTATCTCCATCACGATATTGCCATTGCCGGTCACCTGCAGCTTATCGCCGGTAGACTCGTCCAGGATGATGGTCGCTTCCAGGTCCGGTGTGACAATGGCATCTATCTTTAAGTTATAAATAAAGGGTGGCGGCTGTAAAAAGCTCTTCCTGTCCGTATTGCTTTTCTTGAAAGTGATGTATTCGTAACTGGAATAATCTCCGCCACTGGAAATGGGGATGAAGAGCCTGGAGCCCCTTAAGGGCCTGCCCACTACATTCATTCTGAGATTATTGATCATGCCAGTCAGGGTAACGTTGGTCTGGGCAATAATATTGCCGTAGAAGTAATCATTTTCTGATTTATCCAGGCTCAGTATGCGGATCCTGTCGTTGCTGAAGCCCAGGTTGAAGGCGTAGTGTTGCCAGCCGGAATAAGTTATGCTGCCGTTCAGGGTGCCTTTGTTATAGAGCGCGTCCCGTATCTCCATATTCTGGAACCGGAAAGCATTGTCGGCTATCTTCAGCCGGTGATGATCTATGAAATAGGGCACGCCCGTAATATAAGGTGTGACCGTTATATTCTTCAGCAGGACATCCCCGCTGTATACCGGCTGGTATATGCTGCCGTCCAGCAGTATCTTGGCAGAAAGGGTTCCGCCTATATTATGTATATAATCTTTGGTGAACGGCTGTATCCATTCCATCGGGGCCTCGTCTATGGTGATCCTGCCCTTAAGCTCAGGATGACGGCGGCTGTAATTGCCCTGTATGTCAAACTGTACCTCTCCTATATCCGAGTGCAGGGTGGTGCGGGGCGAAAGGCTGAAGGTCGATTTTGTAAGGTCAGCATTCCCGGAGGCTTCCAGGTGCCCGAAACGGATATCATCAATATAGAGCGTATCAATGCTCAGGTCATAGGCGACCCGGGGCTGTTCGAAAATGTCGGTGCAATACACGCTGCCGTTGATATTGCCGTTGATAAAGAATTCAGTGATGCCCATCATATTATTGATAGGGTTGGTTTCCACGTTATGGAGGCCGATGGCAATGCTGTTGGGCATTACCCGGTCCTTATTCAGCGTGAGCATCTGCCTGCCCGACTGCAGGGTCACATTGTTAAGGTACAGGAATCCCGGGCTGATGATAATGGTATTGGGACTCTGCAGCTCCCATTTTTTGTGGTTGAAAAAGATGTTCGAGGGCGCTATATTGACATAAAAGCTGTCTGCATTGCCGCTGATGCTTCCATGGATCTCGGCATTCCCCAGCGTATTGATCGACTCGGTCTTGATGCTGAAATTACCATTGTTGTTAAAAAAGTCGGAGTTCAGCTGCAGGGTGGAGGCTATCTCATAATCCCCGAAGCTGAAATTCTCCAGCGTCACGTCCTGGTTCAGCCCTTCCTGCGTACCCCATATCCTGAGCTGCCCGTTGCTGAAATTATAATCTGCGATGCTTAAATAGGGTATGGTGCCCCTGATGCTGAGATCATTGGTGCTGTTGTTGAACCGGCCGGTGACATGCGCCCCGGAGTGAAGCCTGATAGGGATATTGATGAGCCTGAAGAAATCGTCCGATTCCTTGGTCTGTATCGTAAAGTCGAAATCCTGCAGGTCGCCCGCGGCCGTAGCGGTAAAATAATTCGGGAAGTAGCGGCTGAAATAGCTGATAAAGGCATCCGGAAGCGTGCTGAACCGGAAGTTCCCGTACATATTGGCGTCAATACCGTTGGTCAGGAAGGATACATTCTTCTTCTGGTTGCTGATAGTGGAGCTCAGGTAGAACTGGTTCAGGTGGAGCGGCTGGCCGCCCACGCTCATTTCCATATTGTAGAACAGCAGGGAGCCCAGGAAGTCGTCCGGGTTGGTGCCGGTAAAGTTCATGTTCACCTCGGCGCTGCCTACCAGCGGGTGGCTGGTCCAGTGCAATGCCTGCGTGCTGATATGGTAGAGCCTGGCATCCAGGCTGTAATGGGCACGGTTCTGCTCGAATAATATCTTGCCGTTGCTGATATCCACGTTGAAGTTGGAATCCCTGGACAGCACACTGCCGCTGAAGGCGTGATCATTGTAGCGTGCCATAACGTCTACATCACGGTAGTTATAATCCAGGAATTCGAGCTGCCCTATCTGGGTGTTGAAATGTATTTCCCGCTGCGCCTCAGACAGGCCGGTACCGTCAAAGGTGGCTTTCAGGGTAGCGGTGCCCAGCTCCCGGACGTTGGTGAGCGAACCGATGTCCAGGCGTTCCAGCTGCAGGTCCCCGGAATATTGCAGCATGCCTGCCAGGGCATTTTTAACTTTCAGGTTGGCAGCTATGGTACCGTTATTGCCCTGCAGCCGGAAGGAGGCGTCAAAATCGTTGAGCAGCCCGGCGAAATGACCGGCAGCCTTGAAAGCGCCCAGCGGTTCGGCATTGAAATAGGGCTGCTGCTGCAGCTCCGGCACATATTTTAAAATGTCCTTACCGTTGCCGCTAAGCTGCGCATCACGGACCTCAATGCGGATATTGGCCACATCCGGTATGTGGCTGATGGCAAAGTCTCCTTCAAACCTGTTGGTGCCGTCACTGATGCTGATCCCCGGGGAAGACAACTCGGCCACGGTACCGGAGGCCCTGCCTTCCAGCCCGAATTCATGACCCCGGATGCGTTCTATGGCATCTGTGAAATACAGGATATCATTGATGCCGACCCGTGATCTCCGGAAATTCCCTGTCATTTTTACACGGTCGATATACTGCAGGAAGTCGGGGAAATGATCATAATGCATGGCATAATAATCACTGATCTCGCTATTATTGGTGCGCAGGTAAAGGTTGCTGCATTCCGATATATTGGGAGATACCTTTACAAGGCTCCTGAATTCCCGGATGGCGAGACCGCATCTTTCCTGTGCCTTGAGGTGCAGCACATTGCCCTTTACCGTATCGCCTGCTATGGTAATATCCCGGATGCTGGTAGCGATACCGGTAATATCCAGGTGCCATTCATCGAAAAAGTTATCAGGGGCCTTATGTTCCGGGTGTTCCAGGAAAAACCGGCTGCTGCTGATGTCGATCGTGCCGATGTCGAATGTCCATCCCCCGGGGTTAAAGGGCGTGCTTTCCGAAAGATGGTGCGGATGCGGCGTGCGGACGCGGGGCGGCCTGCCGCCGGTGTACTCCAGGATACCCAGGAGCAGTTCATCCCCCTTTACGGAAGACAGGCGCACTTTTTTGCGCTTATAATCTATATGATCGCCATTGATCCTGAAATTGCCGGCCTCAAAATAATAATCGGTACCTATCCACTGGTCTTTATAGGCAAACCGCACATCTTGCAGGACGATATCCTGTACCTGCCATTCCGGGAGCACCGTGTCGGAAGGATCCGGTGCGCTCCGTGCGGCAAAATTGTCTGCGATGTACCGGTAGTTCCATGTCTCGCTGTCCCTGGGCCGTTGCAGCAGCACCTGCACATGCTTCAGCTCAAGCCCGTACAGGGTAGGGTCGTCCTTCAGGAAGAAGAAATTATTAAGCCGTACATTGATATCGCCAGCATAGAGCAGGGTATCCTGCTGCCGGTCGAGCACCAGGATATCTTCCAGGTGAGCCCGGTCGAAAAAATAGATGCTGACACGCCCGATGCTGACATGGGTGCCGAGCCTTTTGCTGATGTAAGTGGTGAACTGCCGGGTAATATAGGTCTGTACCGGGCTTAAATTAAGGATTAAGCCCGACAGCACCACTAATATAAGCAGTACGAGAACTGATCTTTTAATAAATCGAATGAAATGTTTCAGCCCTTTTGAATTTTATACAAATATACTATAACAAACAGTAGTTATGTATGAGGATATTCTTAATGAGATACTAACGCAGTCGGATTGAGGAATGCGTGACGGGATTTCTGTAAGGTGCATTAAACCAAAGGTACGGTAATGAGTCTTAGATATATATTAGCCACAGGGCAATGGTCGCTCACCTTTTAAATTTTGAAGTCATGTTTACAATGAAGAATATAAGCAAAAGCCTGGTCGTTTTCTGGACTGCCATTACACTACTGGTAACGGCAGGCACATCTGCAAAGGCACAGCAGCAGTATGTGGATTTTGATGTTTTTTACAATGAATTATCACCTTACGGTAACTGGTATAACGATCCGGATTACGGGTATGTATGGCAGCCGAGGGAGATCAATAATTTCCAGCCGTATTATACCAACGGCTACTGGGTAATGACCGAGTACGGCAATACCTGGGTATCCAATTATGCCTGGGGCTGGGCCCCGTTTCACTACGGGCGCTGGACCATGGGCAGGATGGGCTGGGTATGGATCCCCGGCACCCAGTGGGGACCGGCCTGGGTAGAATGGCGCCAGGGTGGCGGCAACTACGGCTGGGCACCTATGGCCCCGCAGGTTCAGATCAATATTTCCGTAGGCGGATGGGTGACACCTTACGACTGGTTCGTATTCATTCCCCAGCGAAATATCTACAACCGGAATTTCTATAACTATCATCGTCCGTACAATCATATGGCTATCTATAATAAGACCATTATTATAAATAACTACTACAATGACAGGAATAACAGGCCCATTTATAATTACGGGCCCAGGGGCGAGGATATCAGGCGTCATACGGGCAGGAATGTACCTGTTTACAGGGTGACCAATGCGGAGACCAGGAGCGCCACGCACGGCGCGAGAGGCAATGAGGTTGCGCTGTACAGGCCCAATGTCAGGGAAAGATCGGCTGCTGCTGCTCCGCGGGATGTAAGAAGCTATAATAATGCTACATCGCCCAGAGGCAATGCCAATGTCAATAATGCCGGCAACAATAATGCTTCAGGCACCAGGGGGAATGCACCCGGCACCGAACCGCGCGGCACGAACGCTGTGAATGCACGTGACAGCCGCCGTGATCAGCCTGCAACAACAAGCCCGTCCGTTAACCGTAATGCAGCTCCCAATACCGGCACACGTGCATCAGGAAACGTACCTGAAAGCAGGGGAACCAATGCCCCGGCCACTAACAGGAACGTGACAGCCCCGAGGACCGATAACTCCAGGCAGGTACAGCCCCGCAGCAGCAATGCACCCGCGCAGCGTAACCAGGTGGCCCCGGCCCCGAGAAGCGCCGCGCCTGCACCGAGAGCGGCCACACCTGCGCCCGAAAGGAGCGTCAACAATATCAACAGGTCTTCGGGCTCCGGCAGGAGCGCCACGGCGGCCCCGCAGCCCAGGCAGTCCGCACCGGCGGGTGGCGGCGCAAGGACCCCAAGCCCTTCTGTGAACAGGGGCGCTGTGAACAGTGGCCGTTCTGAGAGCAGGCCGGCTATGAACAGCACAAGGGATGCAAGGCCTTCGGACGGAGGTGCTGCTTCCAGGGGTGGCTCCAGGCGTTAAAGTTGGTGGCATTAAAAAGATTAATATGTGAAAAAAGAGTGGTATCATAGGAGGTACCACTCTTTTTTTATATTTTTGCGCAGTTTTTTTCCAAAAATGAAACAGTCTCTACTTCTTCTGTGCCTGCTGACAGCCATGGCACATCAAGGCTATGCCGGCACGCCTTATAATGCCCGTAAAGGCCGGCTATTTATCTATTGGGGTTGGAACCGTTCCAACTATACCGCCAGTAACCTGAACATGTCCGGCAGCGATTATGACTTCGTTATCCATAAAATGAGAGCCAGCGACCGGCAGTCTCCCCTGAGCCTGGTGTACTTCAATCCCGGCACTATGACCATTCCCCAGTATAATTACAGGATCGGCTATTTTATAAAGGATAACTGGTCGCTGAGCATAGGGATGGATCATATGAAATACGTGATGCAGCAGGACCAGGAAGCCCGGCTGTCCGGGTATATCTCGCATCCGGATGCTATTTACCAGGGGCAGCTGAACGGCATTTATACGCTGTCACCGGATTTCCTGACGTTTGAGCATACGGACGGGCTGAATAACCTGAATGCGGAAGCGCGTCATCACCGGACTGTTTTCCGGTGGGATCTCTTCGGTGCCGGAAAGAGCATAGACCTTGAAGTCATGGGCGGAGCCGGCGCCGGGATGATGATACCGAGGACCAATACCCAACTTTTTATGCAGGAGCGCTACGACCGGTTCCATGTATCCGGTTTTGACGTTCACGGGCTGGCCGGTCTCCGCATCAGCATCCTGGATTGCTTTTTTATAGCGTCTGAGTTCAAAGCCGGCTATATCAATATGCCGTCCATCCGGACCACCTATAATGCAGCGGATAAGGCCAGCCAGGCTTTCGGCTATATACAATATAATATACTTTTCGGCGCGCAGCTCGCATTCCGGAAATAGCGCGTTTTGTTTTTCCAGGGCTTTGCCCACAGGTATTACAGCATATCCAGCAATTTCGTAATGCCCTCCGTTGCTTTCAGGGCGATCACAGTGGTGAAGCTGTTAAAATGTTTACCGGGATCGGGATCAATGACATAGATGGGCGTGGCATAGGGAACGTAATTCACCAGCCCGGCAGCGGGATAGACCTGCAGCGATGTGCCTATAACCACCAGTATATCTGCCGTTTTGACCAGATCAAGCGCCGGGCTGTACTGTTCTACCGCTTCGCCGAACCATACGATGTCCGGTCGCCAGCTACCGCCGTCCGGGGCTTTGCTGTCCAGTGGGATATCCTCAAATACGGGTGCTGTAATGCGCCGGTCCCGGTCACTGCATTTGGAGAAGAGCGAGCCGTGCAGGTGCAGCACGCTGGTGCTTCCTGCCTGTTCGTGCAGGTTATCCACATTCTGGGTAATGATATGCACCTTATAGTCTGCTTCCAGAGTTACCAGCCCGGTGTGGGCGCTGTTGGGCCGGGCTTCCAGGGCTTGCCTTCTTCTCTGGTTATAGAAATCAAGCACGAGCTTCGGGCGGCGCTTCCATGCTTCCGGTGTCGCCACATCTTCTATCCGGTGCTGCTCCCAGAGGCCGTTATGATCCCTGAACGTCTTTAAGCCGCTTTCCGCGCTGATGCCGGCGCCGGTAAGTACTATGAGCTTTTTCATATCAGATGCTATTCATTCAGGAATTGATCCTTTTCCATATCTCCGGCAGCATTTTGCTGGCTGCCAGCTCTTTCATCTTTGTCCTGGCCTCATCCACAGGGCTGCCGAAGTACACTTTTCCGCCTTCGAGGGAAGATGGTACGCCGCTCTGGGCATATACCACGGCGCCGCGTCCTATGGTAAGGTCCTTGTTGACCCCCACCTGGCCCCAGAGGATCACCTCATCCTCGATACGGGCCTTGCCTGCAATGCCCACCTGAGCGGCAAAAAGGCAGTTGCTGCCTATCACGGTGCCATGACCGATATGGACCTGGTTATCCAGCTTGGTGCCCCTGCCTATCACCGTATCCCCGCTCACGCCCTTATCAATGGTGCACCCGGCCCCTATCTCCACATCGTCATGGATGATGACCCTGCCACAGCTCTCCAGCTTATCATACTGGCTGGCGCGTTCTTTCCTGCGTTTGAAATAAAAAGCGTCCGCGCCCAGCACGGTACCGGCGTGAATGATGACATTATCGCCGATCTCGGTATGGTCGTAGATGGTCACATTGGGATGTACCAGGCAGTTCCTGCCTATGGTTACATGATGCCCGATAAAAGCGCCGGGCATGATAACGGTGTCTTCTCCTATGAGGGCTGAGTCGCTGACCATTTTGTCAGAAGGGACAAAAGGGCGGAAGTGCTTTACGAGCTTTACATAGGCGCTGAAAGGATCCCCGCAGACAAAAAGGGTCTTACCTTCCGGGCAGTCCACCTTTTTATTGATAATGATAAAGGTGGCTGCCGACCGGAGGCAGGTATCATAATATTTTTCGTGATCCACGAAAGAGATGTCGCCGGGCGTTACCTTATGTATCTCGTTGATACCTGTAGCCTGGTGAACGGTATTGCCGATAAGCTCGGCATTGATAAAGCTGGCTATCCATTGGGGATCAACGGCTGTCTGGAATTGCATATAAATCGGATTGTTAAGGTTTGGGGAGTTCGGCGCCGGTGAAGGCGAACGGCAGCAGCTCCCGGACGGATGCGACCGCGATGCCGGAGCCGTCCGGGGCGGTCATCAGGATCCTGAAAGGTGCCTGCTGCCGGTTCTGGTATTCCAGTATGTGCTGCCGGCAGGCGCCGCAGGGCGACAGCAGCGCTTTAGGATCTATATGGTCCGCTGCATAGGCAATGGCCATGGCTGTTATGGTCTCATCCGTGTCCAGGGAGGCGTAAATACCCAGTACGGTACGCTCCGCGCATATGGTCAGGGAAAAGCTGGCGTTCTCCTGGTTGGCGCCTTCCAATATACGGCCACCGGTAGTGCTGATGGCGGCGCCCACCCTGAAACCGGAATAGGGTGCGTAAGACAGGCGTGTCGCGTTGCCGGCGGCAAGCACCAGCGCCTGGTCGTCCGGGGACAATTCGCTGTAATGACCGAATGGTGTATATGGTATTTGAAGATGCAACGTCATATGCTGGGTCTGTCTATCAAAGTTAGCATATTCCTGCAGTATTTTAAAATCAGAAATAGCGCCTGATCAGGCGCAGGTTGTGGGTCCTCGTCCTGTGCCTGGTGCTGATGATGCCGTTGCTGTCTATTTTGTCAATGACCACGCAGCCGCTTTTTTCAGTGGCATGTATGATGGTATGGTTGTCCAGCAGGATGCCCACGTGCACGATCCTGCCTTCTGCGTTGTCAAAGAAGGCCAGGTCCCCGCAACGGGCGTTCTGCAGGAAATCTATCATTTCGCCCTGCTCCGCCTGCATCCAGGCATCTCTCCGTAGGGCAATGTTCATCATTTTGAAGACCATCTGCGACAGACCGGAACAGTCTATGCCCATATGGGTACGGCCGCCCCAGAGGTAAGGAGCCCCGACAAACTGCAGTGCCGTATGCCTGCAGCGCTCTTCGCCGGCCCCGGAGAATTTGAGGATGGCCTTTTTCCCCTTGAACTTTACGGCTTCGCCGGGAGTGAGCTCCAGGGTGTTCTTCTTCATCCCGGTAAGGCTGCTGCCTAAAGGGATGGCTATAGGACCATTCTCATGGATCAATACGCCCTGGTGGGTGGCTGAAAGGTATTTGACGGCTTTTATATATTGCTTTTTGTCGATGGGCTGTATCTGGCTGACCTTGATCCAGCCGCAGTAATCGTCGAACTGGCCGGAGATAAAGACCCAGCCTTCCTGTACGGGAGACAGGATATGCAGCTTTTCCCCGAACAGGATCTGCGATATCTGCTCGGATTGGTGCGATGCTTCCTTGCGTAAAGGAGCTACAGGAACATTACAGTATGCAAAACTAAAAGCTGACAAGTGATCCTTTTTATGCGTGTTGTGTTAGAGTATTGGTATCCGGAAGTACCCGGCAGAAAGCTTCGTCAATCGCGCCATTACTTATTGGTCTGCTCCAGGTAGCTGCTTAATGCCGCTACCATAGAGGGCTGCCCGGGAGTGGGTGCCTTGATCGTGCATTTAAAGCCCACCTTTTCGATCTCGTTGCAGGTATTGGTCCCGAAACCGCCCAGCACCACCGCTTCGATGTCCATATCCGGGAAGTTGTTTTTCAGCGTTTCCACGCCGAAAGGGCTGAACATCAGGATAAGGTCATAGCCCTGTTCCACTACGGGCCTGATGTCTGTGCCTACGGTCCTGTAAAGGACGGCTTCCTGGAAGCTGTAGCCGTTGTCCGCCAGCAGCGGCGACACTTCGTTTTTGGTGTTTTCAGAAACGGGCAGGATGATCTTTACCTTTTCCTTGTATTTGCTGAGGACATCCAGCAGGCCATCTGCGGAACCGTCTGCGGAAAAGAACACTTTTCTTTTCCGGTACAGGATGAATTTCTGAAGATAAAGAGCTACGGCTTCGGTGATGCAGAAGTATCTCAATTCGGGGGAAACCTTGAATTTCATTTCGTCACACATCCTGAAAAAATGATCTACTGCGTTGCGGCTTAATAATATGACACCGGAAAATTCTGCGAGGTCTAATTTCTGTTTCCTGAATTCCTTGGCACCCAGGCCTTCCAGTTTTATAAAGGGGAAAAAATCTATTTGAACATTGTATTTTCGTGCTACTTCATAGTATGGCGATTTATCACTGTCAGGTTTGGGTTGTGATATAAGAATCTTTTCAATCCTTTTAGTCGTTTTTGAGGTAGACTTGCTACTTTTCGCTGCTTTTGCCATGTATACTCACACGTTTTAAAAATCAAAAAACACTATTGATAGCACTATACGGTTAACGCATAATAAATTTTGATATTGCCTTCACGAAAATCAATAAAGGCATAATTTCTGAGGCGCAAAGGTAAAGAAAAAAATGAAATTTACTGAAATTGAGCAAGGAATTAAAAGAATTTATACTACGAATGTAACGTTGTACCAGGAACAACAGCAGCACGATCAGTCCCAGCAGGCTCATAGGCTGTATCCATTTGGGTCCCCCGAAGGTCATGACGGCCATCACCGGCAGCAGCACGAAAGCGGCTACCTTATGCAGCAGGAATATATTGAAGGCATAGGTATCCAGCGTTTCCTCTATCCGGAATATCCAGCCCAGGAGCTTCAGGAAAACGGCTTTGATAATGAAAGCCGCGCCTACGGTCAGGGAAAGGACCAGCAGCAGCAGCCATTCGTTCCTGAGGTACCTGCCGAAATCGAGCTGGTATTTCTCCAGCAGCAGGAAGCCGAAAGCACCCAGCACGAGGGAGGCGTAGGCGTTCATTACCAGGTTGCCGAGGCTGTTCTGGCTTAATTGCTCCCGCAGCTGGCGGGCGCTCAGGTTGGGATTACGGTAGGCTATGAATATATTCCTGAAATAAGAAGGATTGATGAGCCTGAAGACGGCCGGGATGGCCAGCAGGATGATAAAAAGCACGAAGTCGAAGTTGTCGGGCTGCCTTTTTCTTGCTGTTTCCACGGCATTTACCTTATCGCCGGATGGGTAGGCTATGCTGTTGTGCTCCAATAGATTATAAAAGCTAATCTCCGAGACGCTGTCGATCGTATGGCGTAATGCTATACTGTCGCTCTGCCGTTGCAGCGCTGCCCTGGCCATGCTGTCCCTGGCCTGCTCCTGCTGCAGGCTGTCGGCGCGTGCCCGGAGGCTCTCCTGCCTGTCAGCAGCGCGGATACTGTCCTGTTGCTGTGCCGTATGTACGGTATCCTGGCCATAGGACACGTGGAAGTTACATGACAGCAGCATAAGCAGGCAATATATAAACGGTTTACAGGGCAAAACGGGTAGTGCTTTTTAGTGATCAGTCCTGCAAAAATAAGTGCTGTATATATACACTACAATTAATTTTATAAAAAAATCTCCCGGCTGAGGTGTTCCGGTAATGCAGCCGTCTCAAAAGCCGGTCGTCATCCGGTCGTTTTTATGGCGTCTTTTGGGCAGCGTTTTGATGTTCAGTCGCCGGTAAGCATGCCGGCAATGAAGCGCAGGGAGCAATTTTCCCGGTGGAGGATTGCAAGGCATAAGAGCGCCTAAAAGCAGGCAACCCTGTCATATTGAGCTAAGCCGCAATATTGACAGGGTTGCTTATCCATATGGATCATATTTCTAAAAGCCTGATGTGACAACACAACAGGCTTTTAGAAAAGCCTGTCGCTGATATATCTAGCTGAACGGCTTTAATTATCGGACATCATTTTAACGCTCCTGTTCACGAATGCCGTCAGGGCTTCCCCGCTGAGCAATCCCTGGGACAGCAGCGCAAGGTCAAATGCCTGGCGGGCCAGGGTTTCCTGCTCTGTGTCCGTGGTGCTCAGGATACGCTGAACGAGCTTGCTGTTTCCGTTCACGGATACTTTATAGTTATCCGGCATAGACCCGTAAAATCCGAACATACCACCGCCGGATGTTTTGGCCATTTCCTTCATCCTGCGCGTAAATTCATCCTGGGTAACGGTTACCGGCACCTCTTCTTCCTGCGATGCGATCACCTCTACGTTCATAGTGCCGTTGCTGATGGCCTTTTCAAATACCTGCTTTACGGTGGCGGATTGCTCTTCCGAAATGGCCAGCTCCGGCTGCTCCTCTTTTTCTATCAGCTTGCTGATGATATCGGCATCCACGCGTTTGATCTGCGTTTTTTCCAGCTTCTGCTCCAGCTGGGAGATGAAGTGGTTGTCGATAGGCGAGTCAAATATAAGCACGTCATAGCCTTTTTTCACAGCGGACTGGATGTAGGCATCCTGCCTGCCTTTGTCGTTGCTGTACAGGATCACCACATTCCCGTTCTTGTCGGTCTGGGTGATATTGACCTTGGTCTTATACTCCTCGATGGTATAGAAATTACCGTCTGTGGAGGACAACAGGGCAAAGTCTTTGGCCTTTTCATAGAATTTGTCTTCCGTGATCATACCGTATTTCACGAACAGGCTGATATCGCCCCATTTGGTCTCGAAATCCTTCCTGTCGTTCCTGAAGATATCGGCCAGCTTGTCGGCTACCTTTTTGGTGATATAGGTATTGATCTTTTTAACATTGCTGTCGGCCTGCAGGAAGCTGCGGGAAACGTTCAGCGGGATATCCGGGCTGTCGATCACACCGTGCAGCAGCATCAGGAATTCGGGCACGATATCCTTTACCTCATCGGTGATAAAGACCTGGCGGCTGAACAGCCTGATCTTGTTGCGCTGCAGCTCCAGCTCATTTTTGACCTTAGGGAAGTACAGGACGCCTGTCAGGTTGAACGGATAGTCCACGTTGAGGTGGATCCAGAATAAAGGGTCCTCCGACATAGGGTACAGCTCCCTGTAAAAGCTGAGATAATCCTCATCCTGCAGTTCGCCGGGTGCCTTGGTCCAGATAGGATGGGTATTGTTGATGATATTGTCAACGGTCACATCCTTATACCTGGTCTCACCCTTTTCATCCTCTCCGTCCGGCTCGCTTACCGTGCGGGTACCGAACTGTATGGGCACAGGGAGGAATTTGCAGTATTTATTCAGGATGCCCTCAATCTTATGATCGTCCAGGAATTCCGCCGCATCCTCTGCAATATGCAGGGTAATGGTCGTTCCCCTGGTGGTCCTGCTGCCTTCGCTTATCTCGAACTCCGTGCTGCCATCGCAGGTCCATTTGGCGGGAGCGGCATCTTCCTTATAGGAAAGGGTGTCGATCTCTACCAGGTCGGCCACCATAAAGGCGGAGTAAAAGCCCAGGCCGAATTTACCGATGATCTCATTGGCGTCCTTGGCTTCCCTGAATTTCTCCATGAATTCGGTAGCGCCTGAAAAAGCCACCTGGTTGATGTATTTTTTGATCTCCTCGGCTGTCATACCGATACCGGCGTCTTTGATGGTGATCGTTTTAGCGTCTTTATCCACCGCTACTTCCACTTTTAAATCGCCCAGCTCGCCTTTTACCTCACCCAGGCTGGATAAACGCTTTACTTTCTGGGTAGCGTCTACAGCGTTGGATACCAGTTCACGCAAAAATATTTCGTTGTCAGAATATAAGAACTTTTTGATAATGGGGAAAATATTCTCCGTGTGAATGGAAATATGTCCTTTCTCTTGCATAGGGAAACGTTTTTTATAAAAGTATGTGAATAATGGTTTATTAGTGTGGCAGCAAATTATATTCCATTACACCAGTGCAGGACAAAATGACACTTTTTTGACGCACATGCGGTAGGCTTGTCGGGTGTATCGGGGAGAACATATGGAAAAATGTCGCAAATAGCTCGGTTCCTTAAGGGCGTAGTGAAGCTGTTAGGAAGGTCTTATGGAGTTGTTGGTGAAGAACACCAACAACGGAGCGGAAAAGCTTTGCAGGTTATAAGGGTTGTTGGTCAGGCACGATAACAAACGGAGTGAAGGTAGTGTCTCTTGCTGGTCATTCCGAACGGATGTGAGGAATCTCTTATAGTCATTGGGTTGGAGCCATCTGGTAAAATCTTATGGAGTTGTTGGTGAAGAACACCAACAACGGAGCGGAAAAGCTTTGCAGGTTGTAAGGGTTGTTGGTCAGGCACGATAACAAACGGAGTGAAGGTAGTGTCTCTTGCTGGTCATTCCGAACGGATGTGAGGAATCTCTTATAGTCATTGGGTTGGGGCCATCTGATAAAATCTTATGAGGTTGTTGGTGAAGACCACCAGCAACGGAGCGGAAAAGCTTTGCAGGTTATAAGGGTTGTTGGTCAGGCACGATAACAAACGGAGTGAAGGTAGTGTCTCTTGCTGGTCATTCCGAACGGGTGTGAGGAATCTCTTATAGTCATTGGGTTGGGGCCATCTGATAAAATCTTATGAGGTTGTTGGTGAAGAACACCAGCAACGGAGCGGAAAAGCTTTGCAGGTTATAGGATTGTTGGTGAGGTACGTCAACAAACAGCGTCATAAAAACAGGTAGGGATGAAGCCCGTACCGTAGCTTACTCGCGGACGGGCTTCAGGGAACAGCCGGTAGCAGGGAAAGGGTGTTAATGTTCGATCTTAACCGGTCTTTTGTGCTCGTCCACGGCAACAAAGGTAAACTCTCCGCTGACGGCTTTTTCCCGTTCGTCCGAATACATCTGCTCTATGAATATCTCCACTCTTACCTTGAGGCTGGTGCTGCCTATATAGGTCACCTTGCCTGTCAGCTCTGCAATCGTGCCGGCAGGGATCGGCTTTTTAAAGTCTATACGGTCGCTGCTCACCGTTACCATCCGCTGCCGGCTGTACCGGGTGGCGGCTATGAAAGCCACTTCATCCATCAGCTGCATGGCCGTGCCGCCGAAGAGCGTATCGTAGTGGTTGGTCGTATTGGGGAATACAGCCTTGAAAATGTGTGTCTCCGATTGACGGATCCTTTCTTCTCTTGTCATTGTGTGTTTTTTTAGAATGCCTGAAAATAATTCTTCTGCGGTTGCCGGACAATGCGGCGATAGGAGGAAAAGGGCCGCTCCATGTGCCGGAGCCGCCGGATGGCAAAAAAAGATGATGCATACATCCTGACTTTTTACTTCAGATCGCGAAAGCATTGTCATTCAACAAGGGTGGTAACCTGACTTATAACGGTACAGGCAGCACATTTATGGATATGCCTGTTGTTACTTACAGTTGCGCGACAGCTCGTGATTTGCACACGATTCCCCATTTAAAACACGGTGAGGTGTTCCCTGTTGTGGTAAGCGGTAAAGAACTTTTATAATCTGTGCAAAAGTACAGGATTTTAGGATACGCTGTGCATTAGGAAGGAGCTGCAGAAAGAATAGTTAATGGTTGAAAGAATATTGTATCAAAGCGTTTCGATCTGTATATCCTTAAAAATATCCCTGGTGAATTTCAGGATGTCCCCGGCATTGGTATGTGTCATGAAGATCTGGGCGAACCGCTGCTGCTGCAGCAGGCTGAAGAGGTTGCGGAGCCTTACCGGGTCCAGCTTTTCAAAGATGTCATCCAGGAGCAGTATGGGCTGTATGTCCGACTGGCTTAGCAGCTCTATCTGGGAGAGCTTCAGGCTGATCAGGAAGCTTTTTTTCTGCCCCTGAGAGGCATGCGCCTTACAATGGCTGTCATTGATAAAGAAGCTCCAGTCGTCCAGATGAGGTCCCCAGAGCGTCCTTTTGGCTTCCGTTTCCCGCTGCCGGCCGTTCTGGTAGCAGGTTGCAAGGGCCGTTGTATTGGGCTCGTAAGCTATCCGCGGCACTTCCTCTGTATTGCTGCTGACCTGGCGATAGAAGTGGCTGACCCATTCCGGGAGCAGGCTGGTGAGGAGCATTCGCTTTTCTATAAGGAAGGTGCCATGCGCTGCCAGCTGCGCATCATAGATGTTCAGCAGGTTATGATCGGGGATGCTGCCGTATTGCATTTTCAGGTAAGCGTTCTTTTGCTGCAGCACCTTATTGTAGTGGAGGAGGTGCTCCAGGTAGCCTGCTTCCTTGAGGCAGAGTATGCCGTCAAAGAATTTGCGCCGGTATTCCCCGCTGCCCGTGATGATGTCGCTGTCATCAGGAGCGATCATCACGGCGGAGTATTTCCCGATATGCCCGCTGATCTTTTCATAGGGAACCTTACCGGAGGAGAAGGTCTTTTTGCCGTCCTTCCATACGCAGGTCACTTCCTCCGGCGAGGTGCCGTTCCGGAAGATGCCGCTGATGCGGAAGCCGTTCTGGTGGTGCTGCACATTATATTTATCCCTGCTCTGGAAATAGCTTTTGGTAAAGCACAGGTAATAAATGGCATCCAGCAGGTTGGTCTTGCCAATGCCGTTCAGCCCCGTGATGCCCACTATTTTTTCCCGGAAGGAAAAGTGGGCCTGGGAAAAATTCCTGAACTGGGTCAGTGTTATGGATTGTAAAGTGATCAAGTGTAGATATAATGCTGTTTTATATGCTGCCTGTCCTGCCGCCGTCCACCGGTATGGAAACGCCGTTGACGTAGGATGCGGCGGGGCTGGCCAGGAAGGCGACCACGTTGGCTATCTCTTCCGGCCGGCCGAAGCGTTTCATCGGGATCTCCGCTATCATTTCTTCCGTTATGAGATCCTGGGCCTGCGCCGTCTTCTCTGATTTGGCGGAAATGATGGACGCAAGGCGCTGGGTGGCCGTAGCTCCGGGCAGCACATTGTTGACCGTAATGCCGTAGGCGCCCAGCTCGTTGGCCATGGTTTTGGACCAGGAAGCCACGGCTCCCCTGATGGTATTGCTGACGCCCAGCCCTTTCAGCGGTATTTTGACGGAAGTGGAGATGATATTGATGACCCTGCCGTATTGCGCTTCCTGCATGCCCGGGATCAGCAGCCGGGTAAGGATATGGTTGCAGATAAGGTGTTGCCGGAAAGTATCCAGGAAAGCCGTAGGCGTAGCATCCGTAATGGGTCCGCCTGCGGGTCCACCGCTATTATTGACCAGGATATGAATATGCTTATCGCTGATATAACGGCTGACGGTCTCTTCCAGCAGCTTGCTGTCATTGTAGTCGGCAACAAGATAGTCGTGCGCCTGTCCCTGGCTGGTATCCAGCACCTCTATCGCCTTTTCCAGGGCTTCCTTGTTTCTTGCGAGCAGGGTGCAGTGCGCGCCCAGCGCGGCCAGCGCTTTGGCCGATGCCAGTCCGATACCCTGGCTGCTGCCTCCTATGAGGGCATTTTTACCTTTTAACGAAATATCCATGAGCTGTTTATGAGTTGATATGGTGGTGCTGTTTATTTTTAAATTCCTCTGCAATGTATCTGTTCTGGCCATATTTTACGAACATGTTGAGATACAGTACCCGGGAATACCTGATGATCCACGGTTGCAGGAGCACGATCAGGGTGATATTGACGGCCAGGTAATAAAAAATGCTGTTGTCCCGCCAGGAAATGCCCAGGATAAGATAATAGGCAATAAAGATAGCTATTGAAAGCGCTACGCAGATGCCATAGCTTACATAGCCGGTGCCGTAGTAAAAGCCGATCTCTATTTCCATTTTCTGGCCGCAGTGCGGGCAATGATCAGGCATTTTCAGCAGGTCCCTGAGCGGAAAAACGCTTTTATTGATAAACATATCACCCTTCCTGCAATTGGGGCACTTCTTTTTAAGGATAGAAGTCAATAGATTCCCGGTATGAGCCATGATAGATAATTTGACGGCAAATTTAATCATTTTACTGCTTTTAAAGGTGTTAATGCGCAGATCCTTTGGTATGGTATTGCCGTATGCCGTCGCCGGGCAGCCGCTTGACGGCAGGCAGGTGACAGGATTAAGAAATGTGCAGCAGGTGAAATTATGTTGTGGGCATTGCTTAACTTTACGCCCTGTCAGAACTAACCGATTACATCTTTATGCTAAATTTTCAAGAAGCCGTTCAGGTATTTGACGAATTCTATCTGAATAATCTCATATTTCCGCCGGAACCTCATAATCTTTATGAACCCTGCAGGTACACGTTGGAAGGAGCGGGGAAAAAGATAAGACCGGTATTGTGCATGATGGCTTACCAGCTGTTCCGGGAAGACTTTACGGAAGATGTATTCCATACTGCGCTTTCTTTTGAAATGTTCCATAATTTCACCCTTATCCATGATGATATAATGGATAATGCGGCTGTAAGAAGGGGCCGTCCGTCCGTATTCAACCGGTTCGGGCAAACGGCCGCTATCTTGTCCGGTGATGTCATGAATATATGTGCGTACGACCGGCTGGCCAGGGTCAGTGATGATGTGAAGCTGGTACAGTTGTTACGCCTGTTTAACCGTACCGCCATAGAAATATGCGAAGGGCAGCAGCTGGACATGGATTTTGAGCAGCGGAATGATGTTGCGCTGGAAGCCTATATAGAGATGATCCGGCTTAAGACCTCCGTATTGCTGGCTGCCTGCCTCAGGGCCGGCGGTATACTGGCAGATACAACGGCTGCCAATATGGAAGGATTGTACCAGTACGGGATCCATTTGGGCATCGCTTTCCAGATCCAGGATGACCTCCTGGATACGTTCGGAACCGAGGAAAGCATCGGCAAGCAGCCCGGGGGAGATATCAGGGCCAATAAAAAGACGGCTTTAAGCATTGCGCTGGAGCAGGCAATGGGCCGGACCGCCTTTGACGAGGCAATGAGCCGTATCGGGCAGCTGGAAGGCGCGGATAAGTACGCGGGCGTCAAGCGCCTGTACGAACAGCACGGCATAGATGAGCAGGTGCGGAAAATGGTGCAGCATTATACGGACAGCGCCTTTCGTGATCTGCAGTCCATTGATGTGCCTGATGACAGGAAGCAGAACCTGCAGGTATTGACGCAGTACCTGCTGAAGCGGACCAAATAGCCGGGGGATAGACTGTCCGGAAGGTCTGAAAGGAAGCAAGGGCACCTGAGAAATAATATGTAATACCTATTCAGCTGATAAAAAAATAATGCTATACTTTTAAATGTATAGCATTATTTGTAATATTGTAATGCCCCGGATAATGCACCGCTTTACTATGAAACAGTTTAAAAAGAAGAGGGTATAAAATAATTTTTATTGTATGCAATAAACTTCGGTGAATGTCGTTTTAGTATCAAAACCAGCTTGAAACAATATGATTCTAACTTTACCCAATACCCCATCTTCCGATACGGTCCCTGACAAAGAAAACGATCTGATGGCATCATTCCATGATGTGATCGGCAGCATAGCGTCAGTGGAGCTTTATCCCAGCGATCAATGTAACGCATTTCTCCTGAAATCCCTGGATGCTATGTGCAGCGGGGAGCAGAAAGGAGCGGGAAAAGAAATGACCGTTTCGGGTCCGGATATGGATTAATTCCTGCTGTCCACTCCCCAGTACAGTTTTTGCCTGATCGTTTTCAGGAAGTTATGCTCATCCAGCCTTATCAGCTTGAAGCTGAAGGATTCTTTCCTGATAGCCAGCTGGAAATCTTTGGTGATGGTCGCGCTCCTGGCATCCAGCGTGCAGAGGAACTCGTCCGTGCGGCCTTCCATTTCAAAAGAGATGACCGTATCATCGGGAACGACTATGGGCCGTATATTAAGGTTATGCGGCGCTACGGGCGTAATGATGAAATTGGATGCCTGCGGGAATACCACGGGACCGTTACAGCTCAGCGAGTAGCCGGTGCTGCCGGTAGGCGTGGCTATGACCAGGCCATCGGCCCAGTAGGTATTTAAGAATTCACCGTTCAGGTAGGTGTGCACCTTGATCATGGAGGAGGTCTGGAGACGGTGTATCGTGAACTCATTGAGCGCGAACGGCGCATCTTCAAACACCGGCAGGTTGCTGTCCAGGTGCATAAGGGCACGTTCGTCTATGGTGTAATTACCCATCATCAGCTGCCGGATAGCCTGCTCTATTTCGTCCTTGCCAACCGCCGCGAGAAATCCCATCCGTCCCAGGTTGATGCCCATAACGGGTATCTGCTTATTGCCTACAAAGGTCACCACATCCAGTATGGTACCATCGCCGCCGAAGCTGATCAGGCAGTGGGTGTCCGCGGGGAGCTTCTGGTAGTCGTGGAAAATGACCGGGGTATTCAGGAACGAAACGCCATCGTTCCGGAGCGCTTCATATAATTTTTCATAGACCGCCAGCGTTACATTGTGCGACTGGAGGAGCGCAACGGTATGTTCCAGAATGTGAAAGTCTTCCTTTTCGTATACCCTGTTGTATAGTGCAATCAGCATTGTAGAAAAATCATAGTTATCTGGAGCAAAAGTACAACTATTTGAAAGAATGCAAGGTGCGGAAGCTAAAAATCGAAGAATACGCCCACTCTTACCCCGAATTTTGAGACATTCGGGCGGTCCAGGTAGGTATTGCGCCATATCGCATCTACCCGGAAGAAGCCCATGATATTGGTGACGCCCACGTAGGTCTCTATATACGGATCGCTGCCCAGCGGGCGGGTGGTATAGGCGCCTTCCTTATTTAAAGGGAATTTGAATACATTGCTGTTCAGTATCGGCAGGTTCTTGTCGCTGATATCTCCGTAGAGCAGCTTTATGCCCGCCACTTCCCTGAACTTCAGCTTTTTGAGCAGCGGTATCTTATTGAAGATAAACCCGTAAAGGTGGTATTCCGCGTTCAGGAAGACATTCCTGTCGCTGATAAATTCCATATAGTTCATCAGCATATAGTCCTGGGTGCTGAGCCAGTAGGTCTGGTTGCCCGGCGGCAGGTGCAGCAGTGTGAACGGCAGGTTTTCGCCGATGATATAGTTTCCGCCTATCCTCAGGTTGATAAATCCCATCTGGGGGATAAGTATCCTTTTGAAGATATTAAGATGGTAATTCTGATAGGTATATTCGCCGCCCCAGAGGTCTTTCAGCGCATACCGCGCTACAAAAGTGAAAATGGGGAACCGGTTGTTCATTTCCGTACGGGAGGTGCGTCCCTGGATGATCTTTTCATTGGGCGCCCAGCGGAGCGTCAGGCCGACCTCTGTATTGGTCGTTGCCCTTACCGTATCATTGTAGGTGGCATCGCCTTTGATGTAATACCAGGAGCCTGCCGGCATCTGCCGGGTCCACTGGAAGAAAGGCACCATACGTATATGGTTGCTGAATTCCCGGAAGTACTCTACTTTATAATATTTGTTATAGATGAACTTGTCATTCACACCCCGCTTGAAGGACAGGAAGAAGCTCCCTTCCTGGACAAACCCGGGTTGCTGCCCCGGGAGCAGGATGTCATTCTGGTGAGTGACCTTGATATAATTAAAAGGATATTCCGTAAGCAGCCTGGTCTTATCTTTATACAGGCCGAGAGACCCGCTGGCAAAATATTTCCACTGCCGGTCCCTGAACCCATATCCGGCGAATGTTTCTATATGGAACCTTTTGGTCTCATTGATCATTGTCCGGCCTCCGAAACGCAGCCGCAGGCCTTCCACGGGGTTAAAGGCATAAAAAGTGTTGGTAGGCCCCAGCTCCCAGTATTTATTCACTTTCAGATAGCCCACAAAGAGGAAGCGCATCCATTTCATCTTCTCATTAAATCCTTTCTGGCGGTAAAGGCTGTCCATATTCTTATAGGCCAGCGCTTCCACGCTGCTAAGGGGAAGAGGACGCAGGGTATCCCAGGAGGGAGCGGTAGCTGCGAAGATGCTGTCCTCATCCACGAACCTGCGCTTGTTTTTCCACAGATCATCCGGGGGGATCACCTGTTCTTCGACCTTTTGTATCGTTGATAACTTTTCTCCGTAAATGCCGAAAGAGGTTTCGTTCATCAGGTTGAAGTCGGCAAAGAGGTTATGGTAGCTCATAATATATTTGCCTGATCCCAGCTGCTGGTAGTAGATGTCGAATTTAATATCCTTAATGAAATTCAGGTTGATATCCCTGCTCAGCCCGAGCTTGGCATATTCTACGGCGTAGTTGGAGAGGTTGATATACAGCCTGCCCAGGAAAAGAAAGTCGTTTTTATTGCGCGGCGCGAACTGCAGCTCTACGAGCGTTTTGCCTTCGGTATGAATGGTATCACCGATATAGAATTTATAAAAGGTAGGGCTGAACCTGGCCATGGGACTCATGAACTGGTTGGTCATCACCATGACATTGTCGTCCTTGAGGTCGAAGTTGATATAGATATGGCTTAAATAGTTGTCTATGGATTTGCCGGCGATAAAGCTTTCGTTGAACCGTACCTTCTTCAGCGCTTTCAGGTATGTTACCTTATTCCTGATATGCCCTTTTATATAGACATCCGTCAGCTTCTCCTGTATGTATATGGGCGTGATACCGTGGGGCCTGTGCTTGATAGTGTCGACATTGTCAAAAATAAAAGCCTGCCGCCTGGTCAGGAAATTATGTGTCAGCAGCCTGGGCATATCATAGTTGCCCATCTGCACCTTCTCATATTGTTCGTACTGAAGGCCGGCCAGGGTATCGGACAGGTAGTTGTTGTCCCTGGCCGCTATCACTTTCCGGATCAGCTCAACAGCAGGGTTGTTCTTGTTGCTGTATCTTGCTCTCCTGGCCCTGATAGAAGCGCCCTGCAGCTCATCCGAAGCCTCATCCAGGCTGATGACGATCCCGCTGTCCAGGGACGCGGCTGCTATGGTCTTTTCGCTGTAGCTGATGGTAGACAGGATGATGCTGTCCACGGCTTCCGTGGTCTCCAGGCGGACCCAGCCGGAAGCGTCCGACAGGCCTATATGGTTACGGTCATTATCCAGTACGCCGACATAGGGTATGGGTTGCTTGGTCTGGGAATCCAGGATCCGGAAGGTAAAGGTGACCGGTACTAAGGAAGGGGGGACAAACCCGGACGGGTAGAGATAGACCAGCCGGTTAGTGATATTGTCATGCTGTATGAAGTAGTAAAGGGTGTCATATCCTTCTTTTATGACCAGCAGGTTGATCAGCGTATCCGCAATGCTTATTTCAAAATTGCCGTTATCATCGCAGGTGACGCCCGTGGCGGAGTCTGCCCATACCAGGGCCTCGGGGACGGGAAATAAAGATTGGTGATCTATCACCCGGCCTGTAAGAACGTGCCTGTTCTGGGCCGCTGCAAGTGTGCCAAAACACCATAAGATTATCGTCCATATCCATATCCTCAACAGATGATTCATTCTTTCCCTGATAAAATTGCTCCCGGTATCAATATTTCAATAAAAATAAGCCTGAAATTAATTGTTTTTACTCTTATGAAAAAAAATATTCCTTAACTATAAGATTTTTATATATTTGGCGTTAACAAATATTGAATGTTTTATTCGTGAAAAATTATGAAACCAATACAGCTCTTTCTTGTAACCCTGTTGCTTCTTCTATGCCGGCTGCCTGTCCAGGCTCAATTTACTGTCACGGGCACACTGTCCGATACTTCCGGGATTGATGATGTTAATAATATCTCCGTGGTCATCATCCGGGCTTCCGATTCCATATTGCAGTCTTTTACCCGCACCGATATCAAAGGTAATTTCAGCCTTGATGTCAAAGATACGGGCACTTACCTGATGCTGGCCACACACCCTTCCTTCGCTACCTATATCGAAAGCTTCCGGGTAAAGGACCGGACGACCGCTTTGGGTATCCTGCCGGTCATTTCCAGGTCGGAGCTGCTGGAAACCATCTTTTTTACGGATGCGAGAGCTATCATGGTCAAAGGTGATACCACTATATATATAGCAGATTCCTTTAACGTAAGGCAGTATGCTACCGTTGATGAGCTGCTGAAGAAGCTGCCGGGACTGGAAGTGAGCAGGGACGGGAAGATCAAGGCCTACGGCAGGGATGTGCAGCGCATGTACGTGGATGGAGAGGAGTTCTTCAGCGATGATCCGTCAGTGGTGGCCAAAACCCTCCAGGCCAGCTCCATTGACAGGGTAAAGGTATATGAGGATAAGTCGGAAAATTCCAGGAATACAGGTGTGGATGATGGTGAGCGGGTGACAACGATCAATCTTACGCTGAAAGAAAATGCGAAAAAAGGTGTGATGGGCAGCCTGGAAGCCGGTTACGGGCACCCGGATTTCTATGAGCTGGCAGGAAAGGTACAGTCCTATAAAGGTAAAAGAAAAGTGGCCGCCTATATCATAGGGGCCAACACCAATAATAACGCGCTGAATTTCAGGGACCGGGAGAATTATGCCGGCAATGACGGGTTTGTCAGCTTTGATGAAAATAGCGGTATCTCCACTTATATGACGGAGGGTACGGATAACAGCGGCCTGCCCCGGAATATCAATGGCGGCTTCAATTACACCAATAAATTCCTGGAAGACAAGCTGAGCGTAAATGCCACCTATGGCTATAATAACCACCAGCTGGAAAAGATGAATAACAGCATCAACAGGTATGTCATGCCGGATACGCAATACGTAATTGCCAATACCAGCACCGGCAGCAATCATAATATTACCCATAAGGTCTCCACCACGGAAACTGTTAAGTTTGACAGCCTTAAGACGCTGACCTTTACCGGCGGCATAAATGTCAGGCAGGAAATGAATACGGGGTCAAACAGCTCGGAATCAAAAGATATTCTGGATAACCTTATCACTTCCACCACCTCCAGAAATACTACCGATAACAGGTCGCTCAGCAGTAATATGAGAGTATATTATAACCAGAAGCTCAGAAAAGCGGGCCGGTCCTATAGTATTGCCTTTAATTTCAGGCATTCGGATGTGCATTCGGAAGGGTCGCTGAACTCGCTGAACCGGCTGATACTGCTGGATTCAAATATCGTTTACAACCAGCGCCGGGACAATAGCAGCCTCACATTGAATTATGGCGCTAACCTGACCTATACCGAGCCCCTGCTGAAGGACCTGGTCTTTCTGGAGCTGTCGTATAATTTTGCCCGGAACGAGAACAGTAATGATTTCAGGACCTACGATTATGATGCGTCCGGGACGTCCTATTACAATCCGCTGTTCAGCAACGTATATGCCTTTAATTATAACAGCCAGACCGGAGGGTTCAACCTGCGTTACAACCATAAAAAGCTCAAGTCTTCCGTAGGGCTGAGCGCCAACGATATCCGGTTTGAGCAGGTGAACGAGCTGCATGCCGGCCTGAACCGTACTTACAGCAATTTCAACCTGATGCCCAGGGCCTCCCTTAATTACAAGATCGGCAGCGCTGCCAGCCTTATGATGAACTATAACGGGAGGACACAGCAGCCTACCATAGAGCAGATACAGCCGCTGGTCATCAATACCGACCCTACCAATATCCGGCTGGGTAACGAGAACCTCAGGCAGTCATTTAATAATTCATTATCCCTGGCCTATAATGCCTATTCGGTGCTGAAGAACTATTATACCTATGTGAGCGCTAATATGGCCCTGAATATAGACCCGATCAGCCAGGCCCAGACGCTGAATGAAAGCGGCATCAGGACCTACCAGTATATCAATACCCGCAATAGCTCTTCCTACAGCCTGTGGGCTATGTATAATAAGGGTGTGACGGGCGACCTGGATATCAGCGGTTATTTCAGCACCACCTATGCTACCAATTACAGTCTCAACAATAACCAGGAATCCAGGAACAATACGCTGACCTTCAGTCCCGGCCTGGGAATTGAATATGACCTGGATACGATCCTGGAGCTGTCCCTGAGGTTTACACCTACCTATTATAATGCAACCACTTCCTTACGGTCGGATGTTAAAAATGATTACTGGACCTATGCCACTTCTCTTGATTTCAGCTACCTGCTGCCGCTGGGGCTGGAAGTGGAGACAAGGGTGGACTGGCAGTATCGTCCCCGCATTGCCAATTCGATCCGGGGGAATAATGTCTGGCTGTGGAATGCGGGTCTGTCCAAAACCCTCCTGAAAGACCGCTCTTTAAAGATCACCCTGTATTGCTATGATATCCTGAACCAGAATGTCGGGTTCAGTTATTACCAGAGCGGGTATAATGTGAACGAATCCTCATGGAATGTGGTCCAGCGCTACCTGATGCTGAAGGCCCAATGGAATTTCAACAGCCAGCGCAAATCCAGGCCCGCAGGAGAAGCAGCAACAGAATAACCTACAAATTTATTACCAGGATATGAAAAAGATAGTATATACAGCAGCGCTGCTGCTGACAGCCTTTACGGCACCGGCCCAGGTCATCAGCAATGGTATCGTTAAATATGAAAAGAGGACCAGCCTGAAGCTGCAGATGAAAAATACTTTCAGCGATAAGCCGGATATGCTGCGTTATATTGATCAGGTGCCCAATACCGTATCTTCTTATTTTACATTGTACTTTACGCCCCGGCAAAGCCTTTATAAATTTGAGGAGCATGAAAAGTTGCAGGGCATGGCCAGCTATTTTTCAGGGTCTTCGCCGGCCAATGAAAATGTGGTGCACCGTAACCTTAAAAGTGACACGATCACCGCTAAGAAGAAGTTCTATGATGCGGAGTTCATTTTAAAGGAAGTGCCGAAAGCGCACCAGTGGAAGATAGAGGAGGAGATCCGGGAGATTGCCGGCTATCCCTGCCGGAAGGCTGTTACCACTATGTTCGACAGCGTGGTGGTGGTAGCCTTTTATACGGAATCCATATTGCCCTGCAGCGGGCCTGAGTCCATTTCCGGCTTGCCCGGTATGATCCTGGGTGTAGCGATACCCAGGCTATATACCACCTGGTTCGCGACGGAAGTGCAGCTGAAGGAGCCTCCGCCGGAGGTGTTTGCATACAATTTCAAGGGTAAGGTTACCGGCTCGGAAGATATGGAAGCCCTGGTGAAAAAAAGCACGAAGGGCTGGGGCGGCTCCTGGTCGGTTTACAGCACCTGGTGGATGAAGCTGTAGGCGGAGGCCCGGCCAAAACAGGTATAATCCCGGTATATTGGCGGATTAACAGCACAATAAGCTGGAATCTGCCTGTAGTATGCCGGAAATGCTGACAGATAGTAGTATATTTACAGTTTTTATCTGTGAGTTATTTTTGTAATATGAAAAAAATTTTACTATCCATGTCTTTGGCAGCCGCAGCGTTTACCGCCTGCAAAAATAATCATGAGAATATTGCCACTAAAGACAATCCGTTGCTGAACCCGTTTACCTCCCCGTACGGTATTGCACCTTTTGAGGAAATCAAGGATGAGCATTTTGCTCCGGCTATCGTCAGGTCGATCGATATGGCCAATGAAGAGCTGCAGCTCATTACGGAGAATAAGGAGGCGCCGACCTTTGAAAATACGATCGCGGCCCTGGACAGGGTAGGGAGCACGCTGACGGATGTCACGAACGTGTTCTATTATTACCTGGGCGCCAATACCAATGATAAGCTGCAGAAAGTAGCGGAGGAGATGTCGCCCGTATTGTCCAAATACAGCGATGATATTTATCTCAATGATAAGCTCTTTGCGCGGGTGAAAAGCGTGTATGACAATAAGGAGGCTTTTCAGCTGAATAAGGAGCAGGCTACCCTGCTGGATAAGACCTATAAGCATTTTGTAAGAAGCGGCGCTAACCTGGATGAAAAAGGGAAAGAGCGCCTGAGGGCCATTAATGCAGAACTGTCCAGGCTGTCCCTGAGCTTCGGGGATAATGTCCTGGGTGAGATCAATGATTACCAGCTGGTCATCAACAAGAAAGAGGATCTGTCGGGCCTGCCTGATGAGCTGACAGAGGCCGCGGCAAAGGATAATAAATGGGTTTTCACGCTGCAGAATCCCAGCGTAATGCCTTTCCTGCAATATGCGGACAGCAGGAGCCTCCGCAGGCGGATATGGGAAGCGTATAAGAATGTAGGCAATAATGGCAATAAGTACGACAATAAGGTGCTGGCGCTCCAGATGAGCAATCTCCGCAGGGAGAAGGCCCAGCTGCTGGGTTATGAGACCTTTGCGCATTATTCCCTGGAGGAGACCATGGCGAAAACCCCGGACAATGTATATAAGCTGCTGAACCAGCTATGGGAGCCCGCGCTGGAAAAGTCCAGGGCAGAGGCCGCGGCGATTAAGGAGCGTATGCAGAAAGATGGTATCACCGATGAGGTGAGACCTTATGACTGGCGTTATTATGCGGAAAAGATCCGGAAAGAAAAATACGATCTGAACGAGCAGGAACTCAAGCCTTATTTTGAATTGAAGAACGTCAGGGAAGGCATCTTTATGGTGACCGGAAAACTATGGGGTCTCACCTTTAAGGAGGTGACCACGCTGCCCAAGTATCATAAGGATGTGACCACCTGGGAAGTGTATGACGCGGATAGTACCCTGGCCGGCATATTATATATGGATATGCATCCCCGCGCATCCAAGAGAGGAGGCGCCTGGATGACCTCTTTCAGGGATCAGCAGATGAAAGACGGCAAGCGCCAGGTCCCTGTCATTGCCATTGTGTGTAACTTTACGCCTCCCAATGCCAACGGCGTATCGCTGCTCACCTTTGATGAGACCACTACTTTCTTCCATGAGTTCGGTCATGCCCTGCATGGCCTGCTGTCAAATACCAATTACGTTACCCTGGCAGGTACCAGTGTGTCCAGGGATTTTGTGGAGCTGCCTTCGCAGGTAATGGAGAACTGGGCTGCTGATCCTGTGGTCATGAAAATGTATGCCAGGCATTACCAGACCGGTGAAGTGATCCCGGATGAGCTCATCAGGAAAATACAGAATGCCGGTACTTTCGACCAGGGCTTTGCTACCGCGGAGTACCTGGCAGCATCTCTCCTGGACCTGGATTACCACAGCGTGAAAGAGAATATTAAAATGGATATCAATGAATTTGAGCGGCAGTCGGTTCAGAAAATGGGGCTGATAGATGCCATCATACCCCGGTACCGTACCACTTATTTCAGGCATGTGTTCTCTGGTGGCTATTCTGCCGGCTATTACAGCTATATCTGGTCGGGTGTGCTGGATACTGATGCCTTTGATGCTTTCAAATCATCCGGCGATGTGTTCAATAAAGAGAAAGCGGCCAGCTTCAGGAAGAATATACTGGAAAAAGGCGGTACGGAAGATCCTGCCGAACTCTACCGGAGATTCCGCGGGCATGATCCTTCTATAAAGCCGTTGCTGAAAAAGCGCGGCCTGGTAACGCCTCCTGTTTCCGTGCAGGAGAATTAACCGACAGGTCAGGATATATAATTAATCCGGAATAATATGGGGAAAAAAATATTAGTCATAGATGATGAAAGGGCGATCCGTAACTCTTTAAAGGAGATACTGGGATTCGAAGGCTATGATGTGGAAACGCTGGAAGACGGCGCTGCAGCGATAGCATTTATCAGATCGGATCAGCCTGTTGATTGCGTATTATGTGATATCAAGATGCCTAAGGCTGACGGCCTGGAAGTGCTGGACGCTATGATAAGCGAACGCCCCGATACGCCCATAGTGATGATCTCGGGTCATGGAACCATTGATGTGGCTGTGGACGCCGTTAAAAAAGGGGCGTATGATTACCTGTCAAAGCCACCGGACCTGAACCGGCTGCTGATAACGATCAAGAATGCCACCGAAAAGCTCCATCTCCTCAGGGAGACCAAAACGCTTAAGAAGAAAATAGCCAAAAGGGATGAGATCATCGGTCAGTCCGCTGCCATACTGGAGATACTGGAAATGGTGGAAAAGGTCGCTCCCACTGATGCCCGGGTGCTGATAACCGGCAGTAACGGCTCAGGGAAAGAGCTGATCGCGCAGCGCATCCATAATATGAGCAACCGCAGCCATACCGATATGGTGGAGGTCAACTGTGCCGCCATACCTTCCGAGCTTATCGAAAGCGAATTGTTCGGTCATGAAAAAGGCTCCTTTACTTCTGCTATCAAACAGCGGGTGGGTAAATTTGAGCAGGCGGACGGCGGTACGCTTTTCCTGGATGAGGTGGCTGACATGAGCTTATCGGCCCAGGCTAAGGTGCTGCGTGTATTACAGGAAGGCAAGCTGACCCGTGTAGGCGGCGAGAAGGAGATCAAAGTGAATGTGCGTGTCATTGCAGCTACCAATAAGGACCTGAAAGCGGAGATCGCGAAGGGCAATTTCAGGGAAGACCTGTACCATCGCCTTGGTGTGGTCCCTATCAAGGTCCCTTCCCTGAATGAAAGGCGGGATGACATTCCTCTGCTGGTCGGCAGCTTCCTGGAAGATATCTGCGGGGAGTACAGGATGCCTGTAAAGGGTATTTCCGGCACAGCGCTTGATCTGCTGAAAGCGTACGACTGGACGGGCAATATCAGGGAGCTGAAGAACGTGGTGGAACGCCTGGTTATTTTTTCGGATAACGAAATATCGCAGGCACACGTAGAGAAATATATCTTAATGAAATAGCAGGTAACGAAGGTCAATGGCCTTCGTTTTCTGCTTTATACCGGAGCATTGGCGACCCCGAAGTATGTGATATGCCCGGCACTTTCCCGGTGAAAGATATTTTTTGAAAAGTTTTTAAATTTATTTGGAGAAATGAATTAACTGCTATACTTTTGCACTCCCATCAGGGATGATCCTGTAGCTCAGTTGGTAGAGCAATACACTTTTAATGTATGGGCCCTGGGTTCGAGTCCCAGCGGGATCACAAGAAGCCTCAACGAAAGTTGGGGCTTTTGTCGTTCAGAGCCGTTTCAAATCAGCATTTTCGGGAAAAAGCATAAGGCTGATAACCAATCTGGATATTTTTGAGGAGAGCATGCGTATTGCGCTGTAAAGGTAGTTCATTCTTTAGAGCAGTACATTAAGTCCTTATTTTTACAAGGAGCAGTACCGTGCGATACGGTTACGTAGTATTAGGTAGCCTGTGCAACGGCTTGTTAAGGATAAGGATGGTTTAGCAGGGTTCTATGAACAGTCGTGCGATGCCGTCACATTCAGCACGCTCCCAACGGGCTCTCAGGCAGTCACATCTTCTTTCACATCCATGGTGCGAACTCCAGAAGTCAATTTCAGGAGGATAGCACTTTGGAGTGCCCACTAACCAGGTTTCCAGTGTCCGGCAGTCGCGTGGACCGCTATATATAAGTGCCGAGTGTACAAAGACCGGAGAGGCAGGGAAACCGCATATAGTGGATGTATTTGGATATATGACGTTTGCTCCGGAAGGGATCACTATAACGCAGCTTGTGAATTCAACTTCGCAATTTTGACATTCACGGGCGCCCCGGAGCTGAAGGTAAATGTCACATTCGGTACGGTTGATGATCTCGATACCGCGGGAGCCTGTTGAATACCCGGCAAAGGATAATAAGACTAAGACGAAACTCAATAAGATGTTTTTCATAATAAAAGGATTTAGGTGATTAAAAAAGAAGTGCCGTTGCACAGGCAGATTTATTGAATACTAAAAGGAATCGGCAAAAGACAGGATTACAACGATCCGGGAGCGTTCTGCTTTCGCTCGTACCCGGGACAAAATAATAATGTAGTACAGCTATTTCCAAATATTTTTAGCAGAAAAAGTATGAATAATACATTGCCGTGCCTGAATGACACACTATTTTGTCTGAACGGCACAGTATTTTGTCTGAATGATACCGGGGGTGCTGTAGATGGTACAGCAAGAGAGGGCAACGTGATTGCCGGATCAGACAAATGAAAGGAAAGCTTATCTTGTCTTTATGCCGCTTTTTAAAAGCAGCCCTTGCTACGGGCGGGCTGTCAAGGGAGGTATTTTGTGCCCGATGATACGATAGCCTGTTTTTCAGATGCTAGGATGGGGGGCTTACCCGGGAGGTGGGACCGGGTTATTCTTTGAACCACCTTCATAGGTCGGTAGTCTATCTGGTTGACAGTGATTGTAAAAAGCCGTATCCCGACCGGGTACGGCTGCATGACAGGCGTTTTCGCTATATTCTAACTGGTTTTATATTATGTAAGGTGAAGCAGAGGCTACTTATTAAGGAGCGCTTCGAGACGTTTTATCATAAGCTCTTTCTCTTCCAGCATTCGTTCATATAAAGCCATCTTTTCTGCGTGAAATTCAATTATTTTACTAAGCGGATGGATGTTAAATGTAGAGGCATGCCCGCCAAAATAGGCGCCTTCATTGAAGGTGTT
Organism: Edaphocola sp.; assembly: GCA_037190225.1. Taxonomy (GTDB): domain Bacteria; phylum Bacteroidota; class Bacteroidia; order Chitinophagales; family Chitinophagaceae; genus MKSF01. Next base: position 493,806 of record JBBCJL010000001.1, read on the forward strand.
GGATATGACATTATTAATACCTTGTTCGCTGTCAAAATTTTTGATGATTTCAACCGGAATGTTTAAGATAGCTGATATTTTTTCCAGGACAGGCAGGTCTATTTGTTCTTTTTGCTCCAATACGGACATTCTTTTCTGGTTCCAGCCCAATTCAGATGCCAGGGTTTCCTGCTTGATACCCAGCATTTCCCTTAGCTTTTTGATATTACGGCCTTGATGAACTCTTGGTTCCATAGCTTCCATAGGATAGATTTAGAATTGGAATAGTAATGCAAAAAAGTAAAGTTAGGATAATTTATCCGGTAAAATATACCATATAAGGTATAAAATATACCCTCGTGTGGTATAAAATATACCCTCGAAAACTTGAATATACCAAAAGTTGGGTATTGTTTTGTGCTACATATGTCAATTATTTAAATCTCAGGCAATCGGAAAATGTGAAACATCCAATGTGAGATGCTTCCTTTAATCAACCTGTTGTTAACTTATACTTATCAACCTTTAATTTAAAATTGCGAATACCCTGACGTATTATATTTTTTATTTAACTTTAAAAACCCAATTACCTGATGAAAAAAATCAACTTCCTGATGTTGCTTTTAATTGTAGTATTTGCGTCCTGCAGAAAGACGGACCGACAATCAAACTTGGGGACTGGCTTGCCCCAGCTTCAAAAAATCAGTGGCGTTGCTTCTGACGATATGATGCTGGAATATCGCTGGACCAGTCCGTACAGCCTGAAAGTCGTCAGGGCATTGCGCGAGCATGCCGCCGCCACCGGATCGGACAGCCTTCAAATGGTACTGAACGCCCCGCTGAAAGCAGGCAATCATTTTCTTTACTATGTGATTGACCTGGCTACCGAAGACCAGGCCGGAGCGCTTAACGCCTGGATGGAAGCGGATAGTCAAAACCTTGTCGTACGCTATCCCATTGACAGCGTATCTATGTACCCGCATTTATTCACCGGGCAGATCATGGATGAATATGGAGACCAGAACACACGCTTCTACGCCACCATACCGATGGGTACACCATTGCCCCATGACATAGGGGCTACTATCCTGGACACCTTGTATGTGCCGGATGCGGACGAGCGGGCCCTGGACTTTATGCTGAATCTCTGGACGGCCAATTTTTCCAACAGCTATATCAGTTACTTGCAGGTTGCTGCTCCGGGGCTGTATGATTTTGCGATGAAAGTGCATAATGAAGAACGTTATGTTCCGCAGGGATTTGACCCGATAGACCCCGGCACGGGCAATGACTGGCGCAACCCGTTCGGGACTGCCAATAACGGGCAGTTCTTTACACCCCGTGAGCTGTTCGACAATGGCGGTATGACCGGGATCACCAATCCCGTAAGACAAGTGCGGGGCATATCTTTCCAGGAAAGCACCTTACAGGTGAACGAGGGCATCCGTGGGCTTCGGGTAGTCGCTACCCGCTTTGTGGTGTTCCAGCGCATCACCAACACTGACATCAATGGAGAGTTTGAGACATATTTACCACGTTTTGGCTATGTGGGTATCAATTATATTTTTAAGAACGGCCAGTTGCAGATACGGGGAGCGGATGTAAGCAGTCATACCGTGGCGGGTACGATGGTAGGGCTTTTAAAGGCCAGCCTGTTGGCCTATGTGCCTGTGATGCACTTCCAGTTTTGCGATCCTTTCAGGAATATCAATGACCTGACCATCAACTTTGCCCACGGTACGAAAAAAGCGCTTTGGGGCCTGACCTATAATGCCATCCAGGAAGCCAACGGCTATACCATTGACCTGGGTATGCGAAGCAGTTTGGGTACCAAATACCTGGATGTGCTGTGCTACTATCCCAATCAGAACGGTCCCTTTGCAGCCCCGATGCTACGCTACGTGTACAACTACCCGAGCGGTGCCAATGCCTTATTTTACATCTTCAATTTTACATCCTTTGTCGGTACTACCATTCCGGGGGTGCTGCCCGATATGATTATCAGCGGCAGCAAGCAATTCCCGTTTGAGACACATCGCTTAAGACAATGTGTGTACCACGAATACGGGCATACGCTGCACTACTTTAAGGCGAATGTGATGGACAACAATCACTGGAAGCACAACCTTAATTTCAGCCTGGGCAATGGGTTGTTTGAGTTTTACGGCAACGATATAAACGGTGTGCGCGGCAGCTATTTTGCGCTGTCCGAAGGCTGGGCGGACTTTATAGGGCATACCTACAATTTCAGGAAGTACGGCAATAATGCCATAGCAGGTGAGGTCAATAGATGGGTTACTCCGCCTGTCACAGTGTTTGGTAATTATCAGTTCCTGCTGGAAGAAGTGCCTACTTTTCATAATGACTTTATTCCACGGGGACTGTTTTATGACTTGACGGATGGTGGAACTAACGAAATCTTTGATCTTATTAGTGGTTTTACGATCAATCAGATCTACCAGCAATTAACTCCATTGAACTATACCATCCAGGACTTCCGGTTTAGTTGGGAAAACCAGCATCCTGATGCCAATAATGCTGACTTGTTTGACGAATATTTAAATAGATAGTTATGAAAAAATATTTGGTATTACTTTTAAGCGTATTGACGCTAATATCCTGTGAGCCCGCTCCTATAAATGAAGGTATTAATTTACCTGAAATGGAATTCGGATTGCAGGTAAGCCCTGATACAGCCTATATAAAGCGGGGTGATACGTTGACGTTGTATGCTTCTATCCCCAGCACGTTAAGCAATGGCGTCAAAATAGAAGATGGCAAAGCCACGATTGATCTATATATGGGTTATACTCCTGAAATTCCTGTGTATAACTTCCAATTTGAAGGTGTTGTCGTTGACAATCACCTAAACGTAATAGAAGATAAAGGCAGTATCAGGATCAGTCCTCAAACGGGTAAAATTGTGGAAATCTATGCGCATCCATACGGGGATAGCATCCAGGTAGCGATGAAGTTTATTCCGTTAAAAGTCGGAACATACTGTTTTCAAACACAATCAATGTTTTATAAAGGTAGTAAAGGTAAAACCCGAACCATTCCTAAATTTAATATGCCTAATCATCATTTTGATGAATTATGGAAAATTCCGGGAGATAATTATCAACCGGGAGAATCGGGATATGATTCCCGCTACTTGTTTGCCGTCACGGATTAAGAATTACAAGCCGTAGCGCTCTTTCTGCTACGGCTTTTTTTTAATAGCTTTTTGTTGATACCATAGCCGTGAGGCTCTGTAAATCAGGGTTGCCCACCCCCTTTATTTATTTCAACCCATAAAATAGATGAAATATGAAAAAATATTTGGTATTGTTTTTAAGCGTATTAACGCTAATATCCTGTGATCCTAAAGATATGGCGGATGAAGGTATTGATTTGCCGCCGATGGAATTCGGGTTGAAGGTAAGTCCCGATACTGCGTATATTAAGTTAGGAGATACGCTGACGTTGTACGCCTCTATCCCAAGCACACTAAGCAATGGCGTCAAAATAGAAGACGGTAAAGCCACGATTGACCTATATATGGGATATAGAAATGAAATTCCTGCGTTACATACGAATAACGAAGCTGTAGTCGTAGGTACACATTTGAATATTTTAGAAGAAAAAGGAAGTATCAGGATCAGTCCTCAAACGGGTAAAATTGTGGAAATCTATGCCCATCCTTATGGGGACAGCATCCAGGTAGCGATAAAATTTATTCCATTAAAAAAAGGCACTTTTAGATTTTCTGTACAATCAATGTTCTATGAGGGAAAAAAAGGTAAAACCCGAACCGTTCCTAAATTTGATGTTGAAAATCCCCATTGGGATGACCTTTGGAAAATAGAAGGACACCCCGCCCCAAGTGTAAATGAAAGCATTTATTATAGGAATTATTTTTTCGCTGTCACTGATTAATTTACAAGCCGTAGTGCTATTTCTGCTACGGCTTTTTTAAATAGCTTTTTGTTGATACTACGCTGTGCAGCACTGTAAATCAGGGTTGCCCACCCCCTTTATTTTTATTTCAACCCATAAAAAACGAATATATTAGTATAGAATTAATCTGCTCCGAGGCATTGCCTGAAAGCACGGGAAAAGCCGGAAGACCCGGAAACGTAAAAAACAGTACATACAATCGAGGTAAAGTGGCAGGTATCCATAATTTCGTTGATGGAAAGCAATAATCTTATTAGCTTTAAACAAGTATTCTTTCTTATCCTGTGCAAAATTGATTAGAAAAGAAAGCCAGTAAATTTGTAACAGCTAAATAACCCACGAAACAAACTGGCAAAATAAAATATGAAAAAAGTAATTGCAGCAATCAATATGACGCTTGACGGGTTTTGTGACCATACCTCAGGTGTCCCCGATGAAGAAATACATCAGCATTACGCTGACCTGTTGAGGAGTGCCGATACCATTTTATATGGCAGGATAGCCTACCAGCTTATGGAATTTTGGCGAACCGTGCTGGAAAATCCCACAGGCGATAAAGCAATGGATGACTTCGCAGTGGCAATAGATAACACGCCTAAGATTGTGTTTTCCCGCACACTGAAAAATGTAGATTGGAAAAGCGCGAAGTTAGCAAGTCAGGACCTTGAGCAAGAAGTGTTGGAACTCAAACGATCCTGCCAAAACGGGAGTAAAGACGTTTTTGTGGGCAGTCCGGGCCTGATCGCAGCTTTGGCAAAACTTAATTTAATAGACGAATATCAGCTTTGTATTCACCCTGTCATCGCAGGAAGCGGCTTGCCGTTATTTAGAAACATCAGCGAAAAAATTACGCTTCAGCTCATAAGGACCAAAACATTTGGCGGTGGTGCGGTCATCCTTTATTACGAGCCGGCAAACAAAAGAACAACGGACCGTTAATAAAATGAAGCTAAAAGGATGAGCTTAAAAATACTGCTGATATTCACGCAATAATCACATCAGCAGCTATTGTATTGATGATTGCACCAACAACGATACCCCCAAATGGTGGATATTGACACCCCCCCTGACCAATACCTGCCTGGTTATTTTGGGAGCTGCCGGGTAGGCCCCCATAAATAAGGGAACTTTAGCCTGGTCTCACGGACTACTTCCTTTGGGCTATTAATACCTTTAACAGCAGGAATGGTAATACAACCAGTGCCGAACCCCACAACATATTACCCGAAAAATATTCAGGATATTTTTTTACGACCATTATCTGCAACAATGCTCCCGTAATAATGGAAACGTGCAGGATGATATGATTGCTGTTGAATAGCTTCAAATCAAAATCCTGCTTTCCGGTATGCTTGCGGTAAAGAAAATACTGCACTGCAAAAAGCGACAGGTTGGCATTGAACGACCAATTGCGGAAAAACAACGTCTGTATATTGATACCCAGCAGGTGCAGGTTGCCCCAGTTGAGCATAAAGCCGAACAGCAGGGTGATAAAGATGACGTAAACGAACAGTATGAAAAAATTTCCAGACCAGTCTTTGATTAAAGGTCTGCTGCCATCCTGCATTCCGGTAGCATAAGCATACCCAACGTTGATAACCGTGCGCAGCAATTCCTGAAACCAAAACAGGTAGATGATATAAAATACCGTTACCTGGCCCTGTGCCACACCCCATAAGGTTGTGAGCAGAAAAGTGAATATTTCTATCCGGTTATTCCATTTCATTTCTTGTTCAATATTTCTTAAATCAATATGCAGACCGTTACAGATGCTTTCCTTTAACCTGTACCAATTCGTGTGGCAGGATATTATGCTTGTCGCTGAACTTGCTGCGGTCGAGCGGCAGCCTGGTTTTAAAGCCGTCTGCATCGCAATCTTCGCAGGGAACACGTACAGTGTTATATGTTGCAGCAACATCCGTCCTGGTGGGCGTGTTAACCACTATGTTTGCGGATTTTTTGCTGTCGTGATAGCCGTAGGTTGACGTGTTTTCCCCCGTTTTCCCAGCGCTGGCAAGCTCTTGTTTGTTGACCATTTGCACTTTTACGATACCGCTGATCCCGTTTTCAAGTGCCTCTTTAGGATATTTAAGCTTATTCTTCATAAGCTCCTTCATTCCGGGTGGCTTTGCTTTCTGATCAGTATGCATGTATATCCGGTTGCCTGTCTCCAACTCGCTGTCATACGGCGGGCCCACTGACCCCGGCGAGATCAAAACAGTATTGGGCGTAACGCACTCTAAAATGCCGATCCAGGTGGTCAGGTCAAAGCTCTGGAAGGAATTGGCAGGAATGAGCAATGTTCCCAGGGTGCTGGAAGCGGACGGGATTGTTATCGTAACAGTAGCCGGAGCGCTATAGGTGGTGATCCTGAGCAGGATAGGCCGATCCAGGTTGGATCCCGTGTGCTGCATCACTTCGGGTGCAGCAAACCAGAATTCTGTATCTGTCTGCGCTACGCCGGCCAGCTTTAATAACAGTATGGCAATTGAGGCTAAAAAAAGTTTTTTCATGAATTCTGTTTTTGATTGATGATACAATAAGTCTCCATTTTCTATGCTGTTTTTCTATCGAAAATGAATGGTGAATAATATTACCCGGGCTGGATCCGCAGGTAAAGGAGCTATTATTGAAGTATGATATTAAAGAATGTTATTTTTATTTTTTTTGTAAAATTATTATGGTCATTATTTTATGTATTTTATTAATTAAAGATAATTTAATTTTTTACTTTTTTATTGATAATTGGTCATGGAGGTGCCTTATGTGCACAATTATATGCTACAAAATATCTGCTGAAAATTTTGTAAATTAAGAATAGGATATTACCTTTGCGACCTGATATAAATGCTCGTGCAGCGATATATCTTTGGATGAGGTTGTCATCTCTAAAAAAGCAACCGGTAAAGATCCTGTAGCTCAGTTGGTAGAGCAATACACTTTTAATGTATGGGCCCTGGGTTCGAGTCCCAGCGGGATCACTTAAGGAGACACTATACAGTAGTTGTCTCCTTTTTTTATGCCAATAAAAATCTGTGACCCAAACTATTACAGCCCGGTCATTTATCGTTCGATTTTTGCTTTGTCTTACATCTTCCCTGACAATGATAATATGGATATTTCTTTGTTGAACCGCGGGAAACACGTAAAGATCCGCATAGAAAACTAGCAGGATATTTACAGGAAAAAAGAAAAATACCTTTTATCCAGGTCAATCAGCATAGTGATCCGTTCTCAAATTTTACAACAAATCTAAAACGACAGTTCCAAAAACACAGAAAGATTAGACTTGGAAGATTGTTTGGTCGAAAACGCTTACAACAAAACCCAAAAATGGCTAAACCTGCAGGCATAATAGGTGCGACAAAAACGATATTCCGAACTGACTTAAAAATGATGAAAAAAAATCAGGCTGTACAAACTAGTAAAAAGCCTACTTTGAAAATAAATAATGCAATCAAACCGCAACAGGATCTTCCCAAAAACAAGAAATCAAAGTTGGGATTATAGCCGAGTATTTGGCAAGTGTACGCCAAATACCGCCATTGAATGCGATATTACAGTTCATCATAATTCCCGTTCTTTATCTTAATTACTTTCCACCAATTCTTTAGTTTGAGCAAAATGTTAGGACATAAGAACATTGCCACCATAGATTTATACCAAGATACTCAACGAGAAGTTGGTAAGGCTATGCAAAAGGTATCGCATAAAATTAAGGTTCTGGAACGCTCTTTTGTCTCGAAATTATGAAATCTATAAAGTAATCAAAAAAAGCCAATGTTATAAGCATTGGCTTTTTTTGTATTTTAGCTACTGAGTAATATTGAATATTAAACGGGAAACCCGCTTTAAGAATATTTTGGATTAAAATGAAAACAACAATACATATACCACATATTGCCCTTCAAAAATATATTGAAGCATTTGTTGTTCTGGAAATAAGTGAGCGGGAAGTCATCAAGGATTTTTACCCTACCAATTTTACCATTATGTGCTTTGATATCACAAAGAAGCATTTCCGTGTCGATGATACTGCTATACATTTTTCGGAAGTTTCCGATAGTGCTCCTTTATCTTTTGTGGGCGTTGTGGATCACTATTTTTTTGTCAAAAGCACACCAGAAAAAACAATTCAGGTAATATTTAAACCTTATGGCGCATTTCGTTTTCTGGAAGAGGAAATGTCGGAGTTTACCAATCTGGGTACCGATGCCCGGTTTATACTACCCGATATAAAAGATACCATTGCCCGAATGGAAGATTTGTATGAAAGCGAAACGGACTGTATCAAGCTATTGGAATCTTATTTTTTGGAACGGGTACGAAAAGATAATTTTCAAACGGATACAGCTTTAGATAAAATTTCATTCGCCTGCAACGAAATAAAAAAAAACTCCGGAGATATCCGGATAAAAGAACTTTGTAGAAAAATCAATATGTCTGAAACTCGTTTTCGTGTACATTTCAGTAAAAAGGTAGGAATTTCGCCCAAAACTTTTTGCCGTATCGAAAAATTGAATAAGATTAATAAGGTTCTTCTGGAAAAAGACGGTACAGATTGGATCGACCTTTGCGAAGCGTTTAACTTCTTCGATCAGGCACACTTTATCCACAGCTTCAAAACACACTTTGGCTGTACACCCACACAATTCATAAAAAAAACAAAACAGCTCTAACTGTTCTTCCTTACTTATTTCAGCACAGTTAAAACCCAAAGCGGTTGTTTTTTACAATTTTAAGATTTTGTCGTTTGGTATGTTTGCATAAAAATATTTTTTATGAAAACAAACATCTTATCTATACTATTATTAGTAATCGCGATTATTTCATTGAGCTGTAGTAAGAGTGATGATGACATAATCGAAGAAATTGAAGTACTCAGCTTCAGCAATGTTGAACTGGGCAGTCAGAATAATCCAACAGGCTGCTTCCTCGGGTTAAGAAACGGAACTGTTTACAGCACCGGTACCGCTTTTGAAAACCAGTCACAGATTGACCTCGTATTCTGGTACAACCGTGATGTAGGCGGAGCGGGCAGTACCGCTACCTGGTTTACATCGCCTGCCGGAACGATGTCGTATTATGGAACATATCACCAGGAGGATTTTATTTTCAGTACCCAGGGACTAAACAACTGGCAAACACTGAACAATACGGAGATAGGACATCTGGAGATTACCTCCGCGCAGTTCGATGCTATACAGACGGTCAATCAGCTCACCACATCATTTAACAGTGATCAGCGGATTTTCGGAAACTCTATCTTGCCGAAAGTGAATGATATTCTGCGTTTCAGAGCACACAATGGCAAGTTGGCTATTATGCGTGTGAAAAGCATCACGGGCAATGCCGGCAGTATCAACGGAAAGATGCTTATCGACATAAAAGTAATACCCTAAAGATCACAACTATGAAAAAGTATTTCAAAGCATTTGTATGTTTGCTGTTTATCACTACTGTAGTGGCTTGCAGCAAACACGATGATAATGAGCCGGATGAACCTTCACTGGTGACATTACAAGACCTTGCAGGAAAAAGCATCATCGTGCTTTATTCAGGGGGATTTTTAACCTGTTACAACTTCTACTCCCAAAACAATGCCATCTATGTGAATGAGAACAATCAGGTCACTTCGAGGGGCGCATTGACTTGCGTGTTGAGAAGCAAAGGGCGTGTGTCTTTTGAAGGTGGAGACGGAGAGCTAGATGCGTATTTATCCAAAGATGCAGATGGCAGGCTTATTCTGGATAAATTTTTATTTGAAAATGATCTTCCCTTTTCAACGGTTGTATTATTCAACACCGCTGATGCGCTTTCTTTCGCCGGTAAAACGTATATGGAGAATACAGCTTCTTATATCGGCTTTTCGACAGATAAATGGGGTTGGTCCAACACACCGAATGTGCAATATACTACAAGCTATGGATTACCTTCGAGTAGCTTTGTTTATTGGAAAAGTTTTAGCAGCTCTTCCAATCTAAACTATTTTGGTGTAAATATCCCTGCCGGGGTAAAGTGGGGTGAGCATACCGGGCCATTGATGTTGATTGACCGGACAGGTTTTACCACACCCTCTATTTATAAACCGTTTTAAATCGAATCTGTTATGAAGAATTTAGCAACATACCTAACCTTTATCTTACTGGGTATCTTCGCTGTAAGTTGCAGGAAGGACGATGATATCCCATCATCTATTCCTGAAAATGAAAAACTGCTCAAAAGGGCTTTTGTAGTCAACTTATGGCAGTTCAATTATGAGTATAATCCCGATAAAACCATTCGGGCAATAGATATATCAATAGAAGACGGCTCCGAAAAGTACAGTTTTGAATATGCAAATGGAAACCTTATGGTACTCAATGCCCGTGGAAGTAAAGGTATAAAAACCTGTGTGTACACTTACGATGCGGATAACAAAATCACTTCCTTTAAAATCGGGAACAACCCGGTCATTTTAGTCGATTATTTTGACGACCTCAACCGCTATGTATGGAAAAAGGGAGAAGATGAGGTGGAGATAAGATTGAATGCCGCAGGAGATTTAGCGAAGTTTAGCAAATTCTATGCTGACGGCTCCAATTCAGACCCATTTGAATTTGTGTATGCTGATACTAAAAAAGGTGCGTTTCACAATAGCAAAACACCTATACCACAGTTTATGATGTACGATGAGGGTATGGGAGCTTTACTGCTGTATGGCGGCGGTATGAGCTATAAACCCCTGGAATTTTTCGGAACAGAAAACACAGGATACTCATTTAACCATGAATATGACGGTCAGGGTTTTATCACTAAATCAAGTGCAAGTGATGGTCCAACTATAGATTTTGAATATTTTAAACAACAATAGATATGAAAGCATAAACAGCACTACTTTGTAATCCATAAGCCTTATATTCAGCTAAAAGGGCTTTTCCCTGAAAAATTTAAAATAAAGTTTTCCGCTGCTTGTATTATTTATGATCCTGGTTTTCGATTAGACTTGTTTTTTTCTGGTTATCAGCATAAATAATCTGGTCTAAAATATCAAGAATAGTACTTAAAGATTCAATCATATTCCCCTCCGGGTACCTGGTTGGGAGTTTATCCCAAATGTAAAGGGGCGATAGTCTCGTTTTGGCAGCATTTGACTTGCTTACAAAAAATCCTATCTTGATAGTACCAAAGACAAATAATGTATTATCAAAAGATACTTCCAAGAAGCCTATCCGCAGTTTCCAATCGTGCAAGTTCCGCTTGCACAAATTACGTGGTATCATCATATTGGCCTGTTAGCCCAAGTAAAAGACACAAACGAAAGAGCATTTTACATTGCCGGAGCTGCCAAAAATGAATGGAGCAGCGATGTAATGCTGTTGCAGATACAAAGCAAACTTTATAAACGGGAATAGCAAAGCACTCAACAATTTTGAACACACTTTGCCCGCTTATCAAAGCGATTTGGCAAAAAGCATTTTCAAAGACCCATACAATTTTGATTTCCTAATGCTTTCACGCAAAGCAAGTGGAAGTTGAAGATCTATTGACACAAAAAATTACCGACTTCCTTTGGGAATGGAGGAAAGGTTTCGCTTTTGCGGGCAGGCAATACAAAATTGAAGTGACAATACCGATTACATGAATTCTTTATTTCTTTTTTCTTTTTACCGCTTTCAGGAATCGGATCAATACAGCTTCATCATTGCTTAAAGCCTGCTTTTCATCTTGCTCTGTAATGGCAATCCGTTTTAAATAAGGTTGCAGATCGCCGGTCTCAAAAGCTTCCAGTAAGATCGGATATACGTAGGCACTCTTACAAACCGCTCTTGTGTTTCCCAATTTAGCGGCCACACAATCCAGGGCCTCAACCACTAATTTCTTTGCGGACATTTCCGGGTTTTCTCTCGTGCAGATAGCTAATTGCCGCATAGCCTCCAAAGTTCCGCCCCAGGTCCTGAAATCCTTGGCCGTGAAATGGTCGCTGGTGATTTCCCGGATGTACTGGTTGATCATCCCGGACTCTATCGCTTTTCTTTCGTTGCCATCGGTATAGAACTGGAATAGTTCCTGCCCCGGAATATCCTTACATTTTCTCACAAGCCGGACCAGGCGCTTATCTGTCAGCCTTATTTCCTGTTTTACACCTTTTTTCCCTACAAAACATAAATAGGCTGCCCTGTCTTTCTCTTTAAAATGTTTGCCCTTTAATGTGCTGAGCCCATAACTATTATAGTTTTTTTCGTAAGCCGGGCTTCCGATCCGGATCAGGGTTTCCTGCAATACTTTAACGCAAATAGCAAGCACTTTCCTTTCATCCAGGTCTCTTCGCCGTAAATCCTTTTCGACTTGTTTTCTCGCCCGGGGCAATGCCTTGCCAAACTCTAGCAGCCTGAAATATTTTTCGTTAGAGCGTCTTTTTACCCAATCCGGGTGATAACGGTATTGCTTTCTGCCCGCCACATCAATTCCAACAGCCTGTAAATATCCGTTTTTTTGGGGAGAGATCCACACATCTTTCCAGGCCGGCGGTAATACCAGCCTCTGGATGCGTTCCAGTGTGGACGCATCGGTTATGGTGTTACCCTTATTATCTTCATAACTGAATTTTCCAGGCATGCCTTTGCGATAAATTCCTCCTTTCCGGGGACTTACGAAGACTAAATGACTATCATTGATGATTTCATCCGTGCTTACCATATTGCTATTGATGTGCTCTTTAGGGCAACAACAAAGGACGGAAAAAATAGTTTGGGGAGCCTTACAAAAAGAGTTCAGGTGCCGTGCAGCAAATTCACCGGCAGGATCATAGCCTTCTGGTTGCTTTTTATGAAGGGACTTTAACCGGCAGAACACCCGTTTATAAACAAAAAACGACCGGATATCACCATTTTTATGCTACTTATCACTATTATTTCTATTCTTATCCATTAACAGATACTTTTGGAAGCAGTACCGGTCTGCCCGCCCCAAAACAACCGGGCTGTTCTTGCCGGAATACTTTTTACATATTTTTTAATCACCCTAAAACCTATACTTATGAAAAACATTATCTTAAGCATCATTTTCTCCCTTTGTTACTTTTACGGTTATTCCGATTCCCGGGGCATTGCGATCAGCAACGAAAGCCGCTGCGATATCTACCTGCAGGTGCTGGGCACCAAGGAATGTAATACCTGCCAGAAGCAGTATATCAGTGATGTCATTGTCATCCCCGGCGGCGGTACCGCAACGTACCTGAACACCACTACTCTGGGCGGTAATTTCCCTGCTATCCCGGCTTACATTCATTCCGTACGCATTCTGAGCGGCCCTCGTCATTGCCGGGTGCAGGCCTGGTATATCGGGGAACCGGCATGCAGCTTTCCCACAGCCATCACTTTCTATACGCAGGATGAGAACTGTCGTGTATTATGCGAGCGCCTGCGCGCTGAATGGTATGCTTCCCAAAGCTCCAGGTGCGAGGGCATTGCGCGCTTAGTGATAGCACCGTAAAATATTTTCTGATCTGACAGTTGGTTCAACCGGTCACGGGGAAAATCCTGTTAGCACCGTTGTTGCTCATTAAAAGCCGGGCGGCCCTGAGGCCGCCCGGCTTATTGTATGGATAAGGCGCCCCTCCCGATGCAGTTGATAGCCCCCGGTATCGTAAGTGCGGGGCATTTTAAAGAAGGCACAGGTATTGAGACCGTGCTGGGTCCGGCACGGTCCCGGGCTTTGGCCGCCAGGATACGTGCAAGCCGCGGTTGTATAAATTGCCTTAGCGGAAGCGCCGCTTTTCCGCAGCGATCAGTAACATCATCGGGCGTCGCAGTTCGTCCTGCATTTCCGGGATATTTTGCAGCAGCTCATCGGAGGGTATCGGCTCTTTAACTTCAATGATGGTAAAGCCCGCCTTTAAAAGTACATCCAGGTACGTGCTGACCGTCCTGTGGTATTTCAATACCTCTTCGCCTAAAAACAATGTATTTCTTTTGCCCTCGGAAAAGTAGCCGTCAACGGGCCAGTGCAGCCTGTTCCCGGCTTGGTCGTAGATCCAGTCCTGGCGACCTTCCGCTGTAAAAACAGGATGTTCAACGGAAAAGACAAATCTGCCTCCGGGTTTAAGCCACCGGGACACCTTGCTGATAAGCGCCTGGTAAGAAGCTATATAATGCAGGGTCAGCGAGCTGAATACAATATCAAATATTTCATCAGGGAATTCCGCGTCTTCAAGTGCGATCTGCTTATAGGTTATACCGTCCGGCTGATTGATCTCTTTTGCCTTTTGAAGCATTTTCCCGGAAATGTCAATGCCGGTCACGGATACGGCTCCCTGTTCGATGGCATACCTGCAATGCCAGCCATAGCCGCATCCCAGGTCAAGCATTGTCTTACCTTGGAAGCCGGGCAGCATTTCCTTCAGCACATGCCATTCTCCGGCGCCTTCAAGTCCTTTTTGCGAACGGCTCATTTTCCCGTATTGCCCGAAAAATGATGCCTCATCATATTTATTTTCTTTCATTCATTAAGCCGGTTAAGTTAATTCCAGTGCGCTCCCGGTCCTTAGCACAGGGTCCGGCGCGCTTCATGCTTACTTTAATCTTTGGTTGGCATCGCTGCTGATGAACATTTCATTGCGCTCCTCGGAAATAATTTCAATGAACCGTTCGTAATGCTTCAGCACATCCGAGATCAATTCGTTCTTCGTGAAAAGCTGCACATCGTAGCCTTCCCGGTCATCGCCAAAATAGGATTTCGGGTAAAATGTCCGGTTATCCTCTATATTGGGCAGGTTGTCCTCTCCGAGCAGGTAATCGGACACTATCCTTAATTCATTTTTTACGCCATATAAAAAATTATTCACCTTATCGTATTTGATTTCGATCTCTATCCTGTGCGGCTCCTCGTAAGTATGGATATCGGCTTCGATCTCGTTTCTTAAAAATTCTTCTTTCAGCTCCGTGAAAGCATCTTTAACGGTGGTATCTATAAAATTATTAACGGATTTACGATCGCTGAAAGAGATGATCTGTTTTAAGCGTTCCTTCCAGAATTCTCCTGACCACGGGATGGTGGACGCCGAAAAATCACGCTCATAATAGCTCCTGTCAATAGACAGGGCCTTTACCAGGCTTACAATGAACAGCAGCATGATGACAGAAAACGGCAGCGCTGTGATCAGCGTCATGCTTTGCAGGGCGGTAAGTCCTCCCGCATTCAATAATAGCAATGCCAGCACAGCCAGCAAAATGCCCCATCCGATCGTCTGCCATTTCGGAGAAATCCGGGCATTCTTGGTGGCAATGCTGTTCATGACGAACATGCCCGAATCTGCAGAAGTGATAAAAAAGATAATGATGATCGCAATGCTTGAAAAGCTGGCTATTTCGGTCAGCGGGAAATATTCAAGGAAGCGGAACAATAAGGCATCCGGGTTGCCGGAAAGCTGGCTCAGTGCGCCATCTGCCACATTCTGGTCAAGCCATATGGCGCTGTTCCCGAAAACCGACATCCAGATGAAATTGAATAAGGTGGGGATGATCAGGACAGCCGCTATGAACTCGCGTATCGTTCGTCCCTTGGAGATCCTTGCGATGAACAGGCCGACATAAGGCGACCAGGATATCCACCAGGCCCAGTACAATATTGTCCAGTCATAAAACCAGGGCTGCGTCTCCGCTTCATATACATGCGTATTGAATGTCAGGTTGAAAAAATTATTGATATAATTCCCGATGCCTTCGGTAAAGCTCCCGATCAGGTAAACAGTAGGTCCCAGGAACAGCACAAACAACAGGAGTATCATAACGGTTACGATATTGATGTTGCTTAATATCCTTATGCCTTTATCTACACCGCTTACGGCAGAAAGCACGGCCAGCGAGACCAGTACGCCCACGATCAGTACCTGGTACAGGAAATTGCTTCCCGGCAGGACGTTTAATGTTTCCAGCCCGGAATTGATCTGCACCACGCCGAAGCCCAGTGTCGTGGTGATCCCGAAAAAAGCGCTGCAGAGCGCAAACACATCAATGGTATTGCCCCACCTGCCTTTGATCCTGTCCTTCAGCAAAGGATAGAAGCAGCTGCGCAGCGAAAGCGGCAGGCGGTAGCGATAAGAGAAGTAAGCCAAAGACAGCCCTACAATCCCATAGATCGCCCAGGCGTGGATGCCCCAGTGAAAAAAAGTATAGAGCTGTGCGTCCTTGGCCCGCTGAACGGTCGTATTGCCGGAAAATATGGCATCAGAATAGTGCTGTATCGGCTCGGCAACGCTGAAATACATTAACCCGATCCCCATACCGGCAGCGAACAGCATGGAAATCCATGAAAAGAAGGAATACTGTGGCCTGCTGTCATTTCTTCCCAGCCGGATATTACCGTATTTGCTGAACATCAGGTAAATCAGGAACAGGACAAAAATCGTAACGGACCAGACATAGATCCAGTTTAAATTTACAAATATGAAGCTTTTGACACTGTTGAGCAGGCTTTCCGTGAGGGTCGGGTAAACGGCAGACAGTAAGCAAATCCCTACAATGAAGATCAGGCTGGGTAAGACTACGGGTTTGCTGAGCGTATTTCTTATTTTGGGTAATTTTATCATACGGTATTTCAATGTTTATGTTCTCCCGGAACCTTAAAGGAAGCCTTATGCCTGAGCCTGCCGTATAATATACTGAGGGCTTGCAACAAGGCTGTTATGCTCATAGCCGCAGCGGCTTTTGGTATGCAGCGACCAGGATGACCGCTTGCCAAAGGCTATGTACACAAATATAAGAATATAAGCGGAACTACTTAAAGCGGAAGGCACGTAATAGCTTACCTGTGGTCGCGTATTACCTGTGTTGGAGCCTGGCCTGGCAATTACCTTAATAGCTTTTGAAAGAGAAGCGGATATGAGCTGCCGCAAAGGAAGGGCAAAAAGACCAGTATTGCTTATCAGAACGGTGATGCTGGACCATCGTACTTGGCGGGGGGCGTTAAAGGCCATGGAAGACCTGGCCCGGAGACAGGAGCGTTTCAGGTCAGGGGGCAGGACCTCCCGGACGGATAATGCTACCTGCCCGGGACTGCTTTGCGGGGTTGGGATCGTAACCCGGAATCTCAGGCATCTTTACTTTAGACGTTCCAGAACGCCTTTTCGTTTTACAATATTTTTATAATCCCATTGTATCGCTCGTGACTTTCCGAGCCAGCGCTTTAAATCTTCTGTGCTGATCTCTGATACGGAAGTATAAAATATCGAAGCATCCTTAAATTTCGCTCCTTTTACGTTCAGCATTTCTTCCCCGAAATCCGCGCCGCTCCAGAACATCAGCCTTAATCCTTTCTTTTCCCTGCTATAGCCTGCTACCGGGTTCCCGTCCAGGAACCAGACAGGATGCCCGTGCCAGATTTTGCTTTCGGCTTCGGGCAGGCACTGGCTTATCTCTGCCGCGAGCAGGGTGCAGATGGCTTTATCTTCAGGAGTTTGCGAATGGTTATATTCGAGGATGTCTTTAGGGATTGCCATATTGTTCATTTTTAAGCTTTACCAGGAGCTCGTCCAGCTGATTAAGGCCCATGGTAAAGCCTTCTTTGAAGCCCATGGATATGGTCGTTTCAAGGTCGGCAAGGGTGTTGAATGTGAGCAATATATCAACTTGTACCTTATCTCCTTTTGTGCTAAAGCTATTTTCCGCTAAATTTTGAGGAAATGAAAGATTCATCGTCCCGTTTTCATCACAAAACCCATCTTTCTGGCTAAAGGATTTTTTCGTTTCAATAGCGATGAAATTGGCTTTGGCCCAATGTTTCTCTCCTTCGGGACTTACCATCGCGTAATGCCAGAACCCGCCTTCCCGGAAATCCATGGTCCTGGTTTCGGCTCTCCAGGGTCGGGGTCCCCACCACTGGTCGAGCAATTCGGCTGTTGTCCAGGCTTGCCAGACCAATTCCAGACGGGCATCAAATTCACGTATCACGTGAATGGTGTTATTTTCCTTGTTGACCGTGAAGTCAAATAATAGCCTGCTGTTCATTGTATTTGTTTTTTAGGTTAATAATAATTAATGGCCATCTGTCTGCTTATAGGAACGCTTTCGCTTATAGCCTGCCCGGTCATTCCGAACGTATGTGAGGAATCTCTGTCCCGCTTTGTTGCCTACAGGCAGATAGTAAGCTAATAATTTGCCCGGTTACCGGGTAGCGCGCTCCGCGCTGCCCGCATTGCTTTGTCCTTAGCTTAAAATGCGGATAGCTTATTGCTCTTGCATTCTTGCCAATAGATTATCCAGGTTATCAAAACGGTTTTCCCAGATCTTGCGGAACTGTTCGAGCCATATATCTATTTCTTTCATTTTGTCGATTTTAAGCTGGTAATGTATTTCCCTGCCTTTGTGCTCCTGCTTTACCAGCTCGCACTCTGTCAAAATGCGCAAATGTTTGGAAACTGCCTGGCGGCTTGTATCAAAATGCTCGGCAATGGCGTTAGGTGTCATTGCCTGTAATGCTATTAAAGCAATGATGGCCCGTCTTGTCGGGTCGGCTATGGCCTGAAAGATATCTCGTCTCATTTCCATTGTGCAAGTATATGATTGCAAATATAAGTGCAATTATCTGGTTTCTTAATATTTTTTCTCCATTTTTTTATTGGAATGGACCTGCTCAGTGTGTGCATATCTCCCGGGTTATGGGGCATAAATACCGTTGAAGGATTTGTGTAACTTTGTAATATCCAACCAAATCATTTGCTGAAATGGGGCACATCAGGGCATATTACGAACGGATCACGAAACTGCAGGAAGCGGAATGGGACTTTATAGCTTCCCGTTTCGACAGAAAGGTCTTTGTAAAAAATCAGGTCATTACACGACAGGGTGAAACGGAAAATTATCTTTCATTCGTAGAAACGGGTATCGTCCGGTTTTATATGCCCGGTGATGAAAACGAATTGACCTTTGATTTCTGCTTTGATAAGGAATTTACCTGTGCTTACCATTCATTCCTGACACAGACACCGTCAGAATACGAATTGCAGGCATTGACGGAAACCATTGTCTGGCAGATATCTTACGGCGATCTGCAAAAAGTGTACACTCAAACCAAAGCCGGGAATTATTTGGGGCGTCTGGTATCTGAAAAATTATTCCTTGCGAAAAGCAGGCGGGAACTGTCCCTTCTGAAATATACCGCAAAGGAGCGGTATCTGAATTTATTCAGCGAGCAGCCCGATATTTTAAAATTCATCCCGCTCAAATATATTGCTTCGTATATCGGGATAACGCCGCAGGGATTAAGCCGGATACGCAGACAAATTATGTAGCAGCTATGAGCGCCGCTCAGACCGTCCGTGGTAATTAGTTAACATAGGTTCATTGTCTGCCTTATTTGTTCTTTTGACCTTTGCAGTAAAACCAAGGGAAATGAAACGGGCAATTTTGGCTTACGGGCACAGCATATTAAGACAGCCATGCAAAGACATTGAAAAGGAGTATTCCGGATTGGACAGGCTGATAGCCGATATGTGGGAAACCATGAAAAACGCGAATGGCTGCGGACTGGCAGCGCCGCAGATCGGGCTTCCGGTCAGGTTGTTTATTGTGGACAGCAGAACCACTTTTGAAAATCTTGAGGAAGCGGATAGGAGCGATTATTTTGCCCCGGATGATAAAGGCATCCTGGAAACATTCATCAATGCCAGGATCATTGAACGTTGCGGGACGCTTTGGGAAGATGATGAGGGGTGCTTAAGCATTCCGGACCTGCTGCAAAAAGTGAAAAGGCACTGGACGATAACGATTGAATATTATAACCAGGGCTTTGAAAAGCGGATCCGTTCATTCAGCGGGACAACAGCAAGGATGATACAGCATGAATACGACCACACAGAAGGAATTTTGTACCTCGATCATCTTAAGCCCCTGACCAAAAAGCTTATGGCAACCAGGCTCAAAAGGATAGTGAAGGGCCAGGTCAGAACCAGATACCCGATGAAATTCGTGTAGCCGGCAGGACAGACCGGTTTGTCCGGATAAGGCTGTTCCCGTATTGTAATAGGGTAATTCTGTAAATTGCAGTTTAAAAGGTTGAGATATGGAGTATATAAAGACACTGATACTGGTATCAATGGTTTTCAGCTCCCGGGTGTCCGTAGCTCAGTTTCATAATGATGAAAAGCAGCTTATCCGGTTCAGGGAGCAATCTGTAAAGCTGACCGGAAGCGGGAAGCTCCGGGTGGACTCATTGATCCATACTATGCGGGACGGCAAGCTGCTGATCGAAGGTGCGGCGGGCCATGACTATGTAGATGCGCAGTATAGCTGGTCCAGGATGGATGCGGTCAGGACCTATATTATCGACAAAGGAGTGGATACAGCCAGGATCATCTTCAGGTATGGCAGTGACGTTCCTTACCGGGCAGTCAGCATAAGCCTGGCCGCAAAGGAAGATTCCGGCCGATCTATCACTCCGCCGCCTCATCCTGTACTGATTGGCCATCCCCCGCGAAAATGGCATAAAGTATGGAAGCGGCTCAGGTAGCAAAAACATCCTGGCCTTGTCAATGCTTTTAGCTCCGGGATAGGAAGGGTCCGGAATCCCGATGTATTAATGGCCTTGCTGCCATTGAAGAAGGAAACGGTGAATATATAAGGCTATAGGAATGACAGGTTTTAGGCTCCGGTTTAAAATGACAGGAGCCCGGCATTATGCCGGGCTCCTGTTCACGTTTTTTTATATCCTTAGAGGGATTTCGTGATCTTATTTACCTGTAAAACATTATTGTCCTTATCGGCGATATACAGCATATACACACCATCCGAAAGATCGGAAATGTTGATATGGAGGGTATTGTCTGCCGCTTTCAGGATCCTTCCGTCTACCGAACGGATAGTGAGATTGACATTTTGGCTGTAATCAATGCTCAGCAGTCCCGTAGTAGGATTAGGATAGACCTTTATGCCGTTCGTAGCATATATATCCCCTATACCCAGCGGGTCCCTGTGGTGGTAAACTTCGCTGCAGGCATTGCAATCGTCCTTATACACGCATACTTTGAAATAGCCGTATGCCTGCGGCACATGACGGTAGGTCGTATTACCGGAGATCAGCACATTGTTAAAATACCATTTGTAGGTATCAAAGGTGGACGGCACTTCAAAGGCCCCGTTCTTGAGCAGCAGAACAGGCGCAGGCACCGGCAGTAACTCGGCAGTAGCGGTATTGGAGCGGGCCACGCAACCGTTTACGGTATTGGTGGCATAATAGCGCCCTGCGCTGTACACCCTGATCGTTGTATCAATTGCTCCGGGGATCAGCCCGCTGTTATCATACCATTCAATGGATCCGTCAGCATTGCTTACCTCCAGCTCCAGGCTGTCGAAACGGCAATAATCTGCGAAATAATCCGGTGTGATAGTGATCGGGTTGGGCGTTGTTACGCTGAAGGTCAGGGTATTGCTTTGTGCCGTATTGTTCTGCACACAAATGGCATTGCTGGTTACCGTAACATATACCTGGTCGCCGTTCACGAAATTGCCGAGGGTAACGGAAGGGCTGTTCGAGCCTATCGGGGAGCCGTTCCGGGTCCATGCAAAGGAAGGAGAGGTACCTCCGTTGGTCGTGGTGGCTGTCAGTTGTATCGAGCTGTAATTACAGATGTTCACACCGGCAGAGGACGTTATGCTTACCGTAGGGGTGGCGTTGGTCTGTACCTGCATCGTGATGCCGTTGCTGGTGACCAGGGCGGCTGACACACAAGGCAGGCTGGACTGTAATTCACAGGTCACCACATCATTGTTGTTCAATGTGCTGCTGGTATAGGTCGTTGCATTGGCGCCCACGATATTGCCGTTGACCTTCCAGGTATATACGGGAGTGGTGCCGGTATGGGTGGCCGTAGCGGTAAAAGTCACCGGTGTGTTCTCACATATGGTGCTGGCGGTAGCGGTTATCTGTATCGTTGGGGTGCTTACCGGCAGTACGGTCATCGTGATCGCATTGCTGCTGGCAGTATCCCTGGAGATACAGGGCGCGTTAGAGGTCAGGAAGCAGCTTACAACATCGTTATTATTAAGACTGCTCGCTGTATAGGTAGCGCTGTTGGTGCCTGTATTGATGCCGTTTACCTTCCACTGGTACACGGGATTCAGTCCGCCGTTGGAAGCAGTGGCCGTAAAGGTTACTGCTTGTCCCTGGCAGGCTGTATTATTGGTCAGGCCGCTGGCGATGCTGATTGTCGGTACCACGTTGGGTGTATTGGTCATTGTGATGGTATTGCTGGTAGCGCTCAGCGGGGAAGCGCATGGCAGGTCGGAGGTCATCTCGCAGGTTACGAAATCGCCTGCCTGCAGCGTAGCTGTGGTAAAGGTGGCGCTGTTGGTGCCTGCGTTGATACCATTCACTTTCCATTGGTACTGCGGCGTGCCGCCGTTCACCGGTACGGCTGTAAATGTAACCGATGAGGCTATACATAAATTGGTCTGGCTGGCAGTGATGCTGACCGCAGGCTGTACATTGGCCGATACGGACACCGTAAGCCCGTTGCTGACAGCGGTAGGTATAGTGGTGCAGGTGAGGTTTGAGGTCACCTCGCAGGTCACCACATCATTATTGTTCAGGCTGGTGCTGGCAAAGGTGGAGCTGTTCGTTCCCGCATTGCTGCCATTCACTTTCCACTGGTACACAGGCGTGCTGCCTGCATTGGTGGCCGTAGCATTAAAGGTGATCAGCTGGCCTGTACAAATGGAAAGGCTTTGTGATGTATTGATAGTGATGGCAGGCGTTACGGTGCTGACAACCTGGAAGGTCAGCGCATTGCTGGTGATGGTATCCGTTGCATTGCAGGCGCCGGGATAGGTCACCCTGAATGTGAAGACATCATTATTGTTGATGCCGGTGGTGTTGTAGGACATACCCGAAGCCAGGTAAGCGCCGTTCTTATACCACATGAATTGTGAGGTGGCGTGGGGATTGGTCACATTGGCCGATAAAGTGACATTCGCGTTGGCGCAGATCGTTGTGCCTGTGCTGGCGGCGATGGTAGCGACGGGTACCGGTACATTGGGTTCTATGATAACGGTATAGTCTTCGTGCTGCCCGAGATTCAGTGCGGCGCAGGGGGTGATATTCGCTATCGGGTTGGAGCTGATATCCGCGCTGACACGCATCCTGACCGGTGTACAGGTAGCTACGCCGGCGGCAGATGGTATGGTAATGCTTTGTGTATGCGTAAAGGTGGAGGTGGAAGCAGTGGAAGACAAAACAAGCTCACTGGCTTCAAACGTACCGTTATTATTATAATCTATCCATACCCGCGCGTGCTGCGTGTTGGTCCTGGTGCCTACCTGCAGCGCGTATGTTTCACCCTGCTTTAACCTGGTAGGCATAAAGTTACAGACATAGTTCTGGTAGTTGACCATATCATCGCTGCTGTAAGTGCCTGTAATATTATGCAGGTCCGCTATCTTGACGGACACGGGTCCGCAGTCGTTATTGTTGTAGGAAGCTCTCAGGGTAGGGGTACATACCGCCGCTGTGGTGGGGTTAGGCACTTCCGTCAGCGGCGTGGCTCCCAGGGAGTAGATCAGCGTGGACCTGTAATTGAACAGGTGGAACAGGAAGCGTTCTTTCTGTCCGTGCGTGAACCTGTTAGCGCAGTTGGTATAGTTCATGATATTGTACTGCACGTTGTTGTAAGGCTGGCCTGTGCACCCGTTGGTACCGCTGGGACAGGCGCCGGACTGCAGGTCATGCGGCTCGGTATCACATATCAGGTCGCCGGTATTCTGGCAGTTGATTAGAGGGGGGCAGGAGTTGGGTCCTGAGCTTCCCTGGAAAGTATGCAGCAGGCCGAAGCTGTGGCCTATCTCATGCGGGAAGGCAAAATAGTAGCTGCCGTTGGGGTAAGGAGTGGTATAGCGTACCAGCATCACGTTACCGTCCTGGTTCACCGGTGCGGGAGGTAGGTAAGCATAGCCTCCGACCCCGCCGCCTGGTCCGTCAATATAATTGACCAGCCAGATATTATAATAATAGTCCCTGTCCCACATAGACAATGCTTTCAGGTCGGCATCCGATACGCCTGTGCTGCCTTCAAGCTTTATGCCCCAGTTGGCATAAACAGGGTAGTGGTCAGTGACCTTTATACGGTTGATGCCATTAGTGGGCTGCGGGTTACATCCGGGTGTCCTTTTGGCGATCTTGAACCTGATGGGGAACCGGACACCGCCGTTCTGCTCATTGACATATAAAGGCCAGGTGGCGGCAAATGTCTGGTTCAGGTAGTCCAGGTAGGCCAGGATCGTAGCTTCCGAAGGATTATTGGTCGTTCCTACCGCCTCCCCGCTGTGCATAACGTGAAATACGACAGGTATCTCGTAGATCGTGTCATTGTTCTCGTATGCGATCAGCTCGTTGAGATTAAGCGGCCTGCTTTTAAAGGCTGCCCACTGGGCTGTCATCGCATCTACCTGGTTCCTGTAATTAGCATCGTTGTTGTACCGTTGCTGATGCAGGTAATCGGTACCGCAGGACTGGGCGCTAAGGTCAGCGCCTAACAGGCCAATGAATGAAAATAGTAATAAATAGATTTTTTTCATAAATATTTAATCATTAATCATTCGCAAAAATAATGTTTTTGATCCACTATTTTCACAATAAAATAACTTTTATTAAATATCTCTGACGCTATGCTGTACGGCAGGCTGTTTTATTCCCGGTGCCCTGTTACGGATGTATGCAATGCAGTATCTTTGGTGCCTGAAGCGGAGCAGCTTTGTGCACATTATGGTAACAACAGAATATATAATTGTCGGCGCGGGCATTTCAGGGCTCAGCCTGGGTATAGGACTGCACCGGCGCGGTAAGGAATTCGTCATACTGGAACGGTCGCAGCTTGTGGATGGTATAGGGGCCGGGCTGGGCATTACTTCCAATGCCATCACCGCCTTTGAGCATATAGATATGGCGGATAAGGTAAAGGCTGTGGCCAACCCGCTTGATACCTTACGGATCGTAGACCGGAAAGGGAAATTGCTGGTGAGCGGCGATCCCGGCCTGATAGCGGGATATGACCTGACCAATTATGCCCTGCACCGGTCTCACCTGCATCAATGCCTCTTCCGCGAGCTTCCGGCGGAACGCGTCTTTACCCGGAAGCAATGTAGCCGTATCGAGGAGCGGGACGGCTGGTACTTCCTGACCTGTGAGGACGGCAGTGTATTCCGGGGCAGATACCTGGCGGGCGCTGACGGCCTGCATTCGTTTGTCAGGCGATACATCTTCCCGGACAGCGTGGTGCGTTACGCAGGCTATACGTGCTGGCGGGCTGTCATAGACCTTAAGGAGCATTTCCCGTATACCAGCGAGGAGACCTGGGGACCGGTCGGCAGGTTCGGTATCACGCCGCTCATCAACAGGCAGGTGTACTGGTATGCATGCATCAACAGTGCGAAGCCGCGTGATCCTTACTATACCGCTTTTACCATTGATGACCTGAGACGTTATTTCAGGGACTATCATCCTGCTGTTGTGAATGCCCTGGCGCTGACTTCCGGTCAGCAGCTGATACAGAATGATATCGCTGATTTGAAGCCCCTGCCGGTGTATCACAAAGGGCATATCGTCCTGCTGGGAGATGCTGCTCATGCTACGACACCCAATATGGGACAGGGCGCCTGTATGGGCGTGGAGGATGCAGTGGTGCTCCTGCAGGAGCTGGATAAGGCGTCTTCCGTAGCGGAGGCTATGGCCGGATTTTCCCGCAGGCGTACGGAACGGTGCAGGTCCATTGTAGCCACATCTCAAAAAATGGGTAAGATCGCGCAGCTCGATAACCGGCTCCTGATACCTGTACGGAACTTCCTGGTCCGTCACCTGCCGGCCGGGATACAACGCCGCCAGCTGGCTAAGGTGCTGGACGTCTCCGGGGTGTTATGATAGATCCTCCTTACCCCCTGTAGCCTGAACCGGATGGGTCCGGTATGGAAATGAAGCCTTCCTTATAGACCAGGCTCGGGTTGGTCTGCAATAGCAGGGGGCCATCTATATCCACATAATCCGCGATGGGAATAAGATGTGCCAGCGCATTGGCGCCAGCCTGGCTTTCGCACATATTGCCTATCATGATCTTTTTGCCTTCCTTTTTCAGCCGCTGCATCATTTGCAATGCAGGGGTCATACCGCCGCATTTGGAGAGCTTGATATTGACGCCGTCATAATGCTGCAGCGCCAGGTCCAGGTCTGCAGCCGTTTTACAGGACTCATCGGCCATGAATATAATACCGGGTGCCAGGCTTTTACATTCCGTCACCTGCGCATCTTCGCCGGGTGCAAAAGGCTGTTCGATCAGCGTGATGCCCAGCTGTGCCAGCTCGCCCAGGATGGCTCTGGCATCATGCGCTTTCCAGGCCCCGTTGGCATCTATCCATATGTCGGCCGTTGTATGCTTCCTGAGTGCCCTGACATGCTCCAGGTCGTCCAGGCCGTTCACTTTCAGCTTGTAGATAGGGGATCTTTTGGCGGAAACGATCTGTTCCAATGTGGAAATATCCTGTATCCCTATGGTATAGCAGGTAGGCTTCAGGTGCTTCCACTGCAGCCCGATGACACTGTGCAGCGAGGTATTCTTCATCCTGGCAAACAGGTCCCAGCCGGCAATATCCAGGGCCGCGATCAGGAAATTCTTGCCGGGGAACAGGTGGTGCAGGAAATGCCAGAATCTTTCGGGACCATTATAGGCGTATTGTTCCACCGCTTTTTTATAGTCGGTCAGCAGCTGGTAATAAGCCGCTACGTCTGCCTGGTAGTAGGGGATGGACGTGCACTCCCCATGTCCTGCCCGGGGGCCGAAGCCTAATTTTACCAGCAAGGCATCCTGGTGGGTCTTGAGCCCGTGCGAGGTCTCGAAAGGATACTCAAAGGCATACCGTGCCGTTTCGTACTGTAAACGAAGCATGAAAAAACGGTTTTGAATACAATAAAAATGTAAAAATAATAGTTTTAAGCCTTGAATCGTATATAAATCGTAATTGCACCTGTAAGTATAAGGTGTAAATACCTATCTTTGCACATTATTTTGAAAATCTATTTATGAAAAAAGCATTCAGCATTCTCGCGTTGGCAGCTCTGGCCCAGCTACATGTATCCGCACAGGAAGAAAAAAAGGCAAAAGCGAACGAATGGGTAAAGCCGTCAAGAGATTTTGTAATGATCCAGCTGCATCATGACGGGTGGAACATCGCAAGCGGTGAAAATGTGAAGATGGGAAGCATCGGGCGGGGATTCAGCGCTTACCTGATGTATGATTTCCCGTTGGGCAATAATAAGGAAAAGACACACTTCAGCTTTGCCGCCGGTGCGGGGGTGAGCGCCAATAATATTTATTTTAAAGGTCAGCTTCCCAACCTGAGGTCCACGGGTACCCTGGCCATTATAGATACGGACCCGTCCTGGAAAAAGAACAAATATACCACGGCCTTTATCGAAATGCCGCTGGAACTGCGCTTTTTCGGGAACAGCGCCAACCGCAATAAAGGATTTAAAATGGCCATCGGGGCCAAGGTCGGCCTGCTGCTGGACTCGCATGTCAAATACAGCGAGCCTATTTCGGGAACTTATCTTAATCATAAGATCCACGCCAAAAAATTCAACGAATCCTGGAGGCTGGCGCCAATGGTGCGTATAGGCTGGGGGAACTTCTCGGTATTTGCCCAGTATAACGTTTCTACATTATATAAGCTGAACGAAGGGCCCAAGATATTCCCGTATTCTGTGGGACTGACCATTACCGGACTGTAAGGCAGGCTACAGATATGCTACGAAGGAGCTGCAGCGGATCAACGCCTGCAGCTCCTTTTGCTGTCTGGCGGCAGCTGTCTGGTGCGCCGTGCACGAATATTGCAGGGGCAGGATGTGGTATGCCGGGAATACGCGCTATCCAGCGAGGGGATGCCGTTAGTGGATTTTTCACAAATTTCCCTGTTGCTTTTATTTGTGAAAATAAATATTAAAATGTACCTTTGCACTCAATTTTTACTGTAATATATAATAAATATATGTCTGGTCAACTTAAAGAGGTTAGATTACGTATTCAATCGGTAACAAGTACCCAACAAATTACCAAAGCTATGAAAATGGTCAGTGCTGCGAAGTTACGCCGCGCACAGGATGCCATACTTCAGATGCGACCATACGCGCAGAAGCTTCAGGAAATGCTGAGTAACATTGTGAGCGGTCTGAGTGACGATATGAATATGGACCTGGCCGCCGAGAGACCCGTAGAACGTGTATTGATTATCCCTATTACCAGTGACAGAGGTACTTGTGGTGCTTATAATACGAATGTTATCAAAGCAGCGCGTCATCTTATTGCCCGGAAATATGCTGCGCAGCATGCGGCTGGTAAGGTGACCATACTGCCTATCGGTAAAAAAGGTTATGAGTATTTTGTAAAGCACGAGTATAAAGTAGTAGCAGATTTCTGGTCTTTATTCTCTGACCTGGCTTTTGAAAACGTCAGGAATGTTGCCGTGTACGCACAGGAGGCTTTCCTGAACGGCGAATACGACAGAGTAGAGCTGGTGTACAGCCAGTTCCGTAATGCAGCGACACAGGCGTTCGTAAGCGAGCAATACCTGCCTATCCCTAAAGTGGAAAAAGCAGAAGATGATACCAAGCAGAACGATTTTCTGTTTGAGCCGTCCAAAGAGTCCCTGATAGCGGAGCTGATGCCGAAGATATTGAATACCCAGGTATTTAAAGCGGTGCTGGATGCCCACGCTTCCGAGCATGGTGCCCGTATGACCGCTATGGATAAGGCAACAGAGAATGCCAACGAGCTGCTGCGCAACTTGAAAATTTCTTATAACCGTGCAAGACAGGCGGCTATCACTACCGAGCTCACAGAGATCGTAAGTGGTGCGGCAGCGCTTCAGGGATAAAAAGAAAAATAAATTTTGTTATATAAATTATTTAACGCAATTTTGCAGTCCAAAAATAATTAAGTCATGGCTAGAGTATGTCAGGTAACTGGAAAGAAACCACTTTCAGGTCATAAAGTATGTTTCTCTAACAAAAAAGCAAAACGTCGCTTTTTACCAAATTTGCAAACAAAACGTTTCTTCCTGGTGGAAGAAGACCGTTGGGTAACTTTGAAATTGTCTTCTGACGCTATCCGTACTATCAATAAAAGAGGTTTGTACGAGGTAGTAAAAGAATTGCGTGCACAGGGTCAAGCTATCTAATTGCAGGTAAATATCAATTTTATTATTTTTTAAGTCTATATAAATTTTTAAAAAAATGGCTAAAAAAGGAAATCGTGTTCAGGTGATTTTGGAATGTACTGAGCATAAAAACTCAGGCTTACCAGGTACAAGCCGCTACATCACCACTAAGAATAAAAAGAACACACCGGAGCGTATTGAACTGAAAAAGTACAATCCGATCATGAAAAAAGTAACTGTTCATAAAGAGATCAAATAGTTTCTTGATTCATACCAATTACTATTCAACTATCATTTCATCGCATTTAAAAATATTTAGTTATGGCAAAAGCAGCGAAAACCGCGATCAAGAAAGACGGTTCTAAAGATTTGGACGCAAAGAACTACACTAAAGTAATCAAAGCTGTACGTAGTCCGAAAACCGGTGCTTATACCTTTAAGGAAGCTATTATCCATAAAGATAAAGTAAAAGATCATCTGGAGTCTTTCAAATAAAAAGACATCCTTTGCTTGATATTCATATAGTCACTGTGTTATACATAGTGGCTATATGCTTTTTTACAACCTTTTTATGTTTGAAGAGATCAACGATATTGTTACCGTATTGCAGAACGGCGGGGTCATCCTGTACCCCACGGATACCATCTGGGGACTCGGGTGCGATGCTACCAATCCCGAAGCCGTGGCCAGGATATTTGCCATAAAGCGAAGGGCCGCCAATAAGAGCCTGATCGTGCTGCTGCCGGATGAAAAGTCCGTCCTGCAGTATGTGGCCGATCCGCATCCCGATATTATTGATATGCTCCGGTCCTTTACCGTTCCCACGACCGTTGTGTATGAGAACGGGATAGGCTTTGCGGCAAATGTGCCGGCGGCGGACGGCAGCATCGGCATACGCGTTACCGCGGACCCCTTCTGCAGGACCTTGCTGAAACGCTTTAAAAAGCCCCTGGTGTCAACCTCGGCCAATATATCCGGCCACCAGAGCCCCCGCACCTTTGCGGAAATAGACGAAGCGGTAAAAGGAATGGTGGACTATGTGGTACGGTACAGGCAGGACGATGACAGGCCGGTAGCGCCTTCCGCTATTGTGAAGATAGGCCCGGACGGCAGCCTGCAGCAATTACGGTAAGGCCGGCGACAGCAGCCCTGCGCAGGTCGTCTATAGAATTTAACACATATTTTAAATTATGGGATGTGACCGGGAGGGCAAATAATGGTCTAACAGGTTAAAATATATCGGAAATGAATCAACATCAAATGCTGGCAGCCTTCAACAGGGAGAAGTACCTGAAGCTGATCGCTGTGATCTTTATTGACCTCCTGGGGGTGCTTTCCTACCTGGTTCCCGCGGTCGGTGAGCTGGGAGACCTGGTAATAGCCCCGGTGAGCGCGGTGCTGCTATACGCCGTTTTTAAATCCACGAAGATATCCGCATTCGGGTTTGCGGAAGAGCTGCTGCCTTTTACGGATGTCATACCTACCGGTACCATTTTCTGGATCAAAAGGTATGTGATAAAGGAGAAAGAAACTTTGGAGCAGTATATCAAAAGCCGGGCGGACCAGCAGTCGGTATTGGATAAATTAATCCCCAGGTAACTGTAAAGCCTGCTCTCAGAGCAGGCTTTCGTATAAGAAGTCGGCGATATGCATGGTCTTGATGGGCAGCCGATGGCGCTCTATATACGCATTGATATGGAGCAGGCAGCTGAAGTCCCCGGAGATGATATAGGAGGCGCCCGTTGCTATGGCGCTGTGCACTTTGGTATAGGCCATACCGGTGGATATGGGCTCGAACTTAACGGCAAAGGTGCCCCCGAAGCCGCAGCAGGTTTCGCACTCTTTCATTTCGACCAGCTCCAGCCCCTCGACCAGCTCCAGCAATTTGCGCGGCTGTTCTTTTATATGGCATTCCCTGAGCGACCCGCAGCCATCGTGGTAGGTGACCTTTACCCGGTTCCTCATTTTAAGCCGGCTGTAATCCAGGTGATCGACCACAAATTCGGAGAATTCGTAGATATTATCCCTGACCTGCTTGCAGGTGCTGTGATCCGGCGTATTATTGAACATCTTCCCGTAGTAATTACGGACATACCCGGTGCAGGAGCCGCTGGGAGATACAACGGGATGCTCCGCTTTAAAATCCTTCAGGAACTTAACGGCTATTCCCCTGGCCTCTTTTACAAAGCCGCTGTTATAGGCGGGCTGCCCGCAGCAGGTCTGCTGCTCATTATAATGTATATCACATCCCAGCCTTTCCAGTATCCTGGTCATATGGATGCCGGTCTCCGGGCTGATCTGGTCCACAAAGCAGGGGATGAAAATATCTATGTTCATGTTGCAATCTCCTCGTTTGGTTCGTTCTTGGTATGATCCCTATTTGCTGCGGCGTCTCCTTTTGCCTGCAGTGGCTGTGACGCAGCGGTCTCCGTGCTCAAAGAGGATCTGATCGCCCTGAGCTCGTTTGAAATCTTCAGCAAATGTATGACTTGATGTTCACTTGGCGTAAGGTTTTTTAAGCCGCTTACCGGGTAATCCTCTATCATATTGTCCCGGATGAACTTATTGCCCTTCAACCTGCCCAGCCGCAGGATATCCCTGAACAGATCGTCTATCTCGTACAGCAGCTGGTAGAAGAGATCCTTATTATGAGCAGGCATCAGCTCATCGTTGAACTCGTTATCGGTGTGATAGGCATTCAGCTCACGGGTGATCCGGATATTGTGCACAATAAGGTAGTATGAGGAGGCGAATCCTTTTTTACGCCTGACGATGGTCTCCTGTATATAGCGGTTGACGCTGTCAAAGGCATTGCTGTTCTTTACTTCGGCGTCCCGCTTAAAGGTGGTCCAGAGCGACTGGTCCGTATCGTTGTTGTAAAATGTTTCCTTGAAATACCTGAAATTGGCTTCCACCGCTTCCGCGAGGAATTTCGGCAGCAGCTTTTTATCATAGGTGGGGAAGAAAAGGAAGCCGGCCAGGATGGCAATGGCGCACCCGATAGCAGTGAACAGTATCCTGCCCAGCATCAGAGACATATCAAACCCGCTCTCCACGTACAGCATCGCTACCAGCAGCATCGTGATAAAGAAAGTCGCCATCGCATACCGGGTCTTTAAAAAGTAGACCAGGAAGAGCGAGCTGATGATGATCAGCCCGAACTGAGCGATGGTGGGAAAAGGTATGAATAGCAGCAGGGAGCTGACCAGCACGCCGATCATGGTGCCCAGGCTTCGCTGTAAGCCCTTTTTGAGCGTTGCATTGACAAAAGGCTGGGAAACGATGATGGCCGTAAGCGGGATCCAGTAACCGTGATCCCTGAAGATGAAGTACTGGAGCAGGTAGCCGGTCATCGCCGATATGCCCACACGCAGCGCGTAGCGTACTGTAAGGCTGTCATTCCGGAGCAGCGTCTTTATATTGGTCCAGAGATACCTGGGATGCAGAATATTAATGGTTTCAATAAAAGTATAGCTCCTGATGCTTATTTTTTCCCGGTGTTTGCTGTGCAGGTCGAGCGCTTTCCGGAACAGCCTGATGATCCTGTTGATGATAATATCTATTTCGTTTACATGACCCGCCATATATGTATCGTCTGACGCATCAAGACGGATCTGCTGCAATACCTTGCTCAATCTTTCTATTTTGATCCGGATCACCAGCTGCTCTTCTTCTTTAAGATGGGCAATGAAGTGCCCCATACGTTCGCTGAGCTGCTCCACGATCCTGAAAAGGCTGAATATTTTCAGTCGGGTCTTGAAAGGTATGCTCTGCTTGTCCAGCTGGTCCACATATTCAGTAAGCTGTATCACGTGCAGGCCTACCAGCACGGCTACTTTACGGGACTGTGTGAGCGTGTAGAGCTTGGAGCCGTTATCCTTGACCTTATCCACGGTGGTCTCAAAGAAGGACAGGGAGGTGTTAATGGTATCTCTCAGGGCTTTTTCCGTCAGGTAAAGGGTACGCAGGCTTTCCCGCTTGCTCTTGTTATCCCAGCCTTTACCGCTCACCTGTGCCAGCAGCGCCACCTTGTCCCATATGGCTTCGATAGACCTGCGGAAAGGGGATCCCTCCTTGATAAAGAGCACCGCGGCAATATTGACCAGGGCTGCCCAGGCTCCGCCGAGCAGGAACAGCTGGGTCCTGGTGGCCAGGGCCTCGGAAGAGGTGATGGGGAAGGCCACATTGATGATGGCGCTCACGTACACGCTGAGGGCCAGCGCAGCGCCTTTCTCGCCGAGATTTTTAAAAAGCCCGGACAGGAATCCTACGCCGAACATGAAAAATACCGCCAGCCACCAGATGCCCCCGATAAGGCCGCCCAGGATGGCGAACAGCACATTCAGGCAGACAGACCCGAATAGTATCCGGATCCTTTGGAAAGCATCTCCTTTCAGCTCTATCAGGGCAGTGCTTTCTGCCGCTATCGCTATCCATATGGCCGCTTCGTGCCGTCCTGTCAGCTCGCCGAACAATAACGGGACGGTTACGGCAATGGCAATGCGCAGCCCCCAATACCAAACAGGATCATCAAGGACCTCGCTCCACTTGTAAAATCTGGACTGTATTTTATAACGTATATTCAAGGATATGCGGCATTTTATGCTTCCTGCTCAAATTTAATGGAATACCACCAGATTGTGATGACATAATAAGATGAAAATAAGGTTATTGTTCATCCCATCGGGGATATGTGGCGTCCGCGTGCAAAAAAAGCGCCTGCTCTTTACAGGGCAGGCGCTTTTTACAATAAATATGGCTGGATTAATCGCAGTATTCCTCATAGGCTGCCTGCAGGTTGGCAGCTATCATATCTGCCGTCCTGCCTTCTATCAGGTGGCGCTCTATCATATGAACCAGCTTGCCGTCCTTCAGCAGCGCAATGCAGGGTGAAGACGGCGGGTAAGGCATCAGGAACTGCTGGCGGATAGCCTGAACAGCATCCTTGTCAAAGCCGGCGAAAGCAGTGGTGAGCCTGGCAGGCTTTTTACCGGCTCCCTGAACAGAGCGTAAAACGCCCGGGCGGCAGGTGCCTGCGGAACATCCGCAAACGGAATTGATCACCACCAGGGTAGTGCCGGGCTGGTTTAAAGTATCCTGGACTTCCTGGGGAGTTAATAATTCTTGAAAACCGTTTTGTGTTAATTCGGCTTTCATCGGGTTCACTAATTCTGCTGGGTACATAATTATGAAAAATTTGTGTTTGAGTGTTAATAATCTGTGCTGCAAATGTAGGGCAATAATTTTACTCTGCTGAGAACGTATCGTTATGCGCCTATAGATTTTATATATGGCAGCGCGGCATAAGCCGTACGCAAGGCTGTGCAATGTGCCTCCTGCGGAATGCCGTTATTGCACGGTGCTGACCTTATTGCTGTCCTGGTTCCGGATCTTCTGGAAGGTGAACTTCACATTGTTGCTGTTGATCTTGTCTATCATCAGCAGCACGTAATTGGCAATGCCGGTCATCCCGTCATAATGGAGCTTATTGGGAAAGTCATTGAGCGTATTGTGCGCTTCGTTCTTGCCCGTAGTGACGAGTATGGAAGGGATATTGCCGGAATAGAAGTCTATATGCTCGGAGTTCATCGTGATCTTGTTCTGCTGGGTAACGCTTATGTTGCCCGTAACGGGAATAGATTGTACGATCTCATTCCAGGCCAGGGAGGACCCCATGCCTTCTATCTGGAATTTTTTACTG
This sequence comes from Edaphocola sp., assembly GCA_037190225.1. Classification (GTDB taxonomy): domain Bacteria; phylum Bacteroidota; class Bacteroidia; order Chitinophagales; family Chitinophagaceae; genus MKSF01. The sequence continues at coordinate 528,591 of JBBCJL010000001.1, forward strand.
TTCTTCAGCAGCCCGACACGGTCTATGCTGATCATACAGGCAATGCTTTCCTGCCTGACAGGCAGGTTCTTAAGGAAGGCCTTGGAGCCCATCATGCCGTTTTCGTAGGCGGAGAACGCCACAAAGACAAAATTATAGTTCTTGTAATCGGCCCTTTTGATGCGGGCTGCCAGGGCCAGCATCACACCCACGCCGCTGGCGTTATTGTCGGCGCCGGGGAAATAGGCGGCAGTGCCCCTGTTTACCATTTTGTCTTCACCCAGGTGATCATAATGGGCGCCGATGACAATGGTTTGGGCTGCGTTATTATTAATGATGCCTATGATATTGGTACCGATCAGCTTTTCTGCCGTAAACTCAATGCTCAGCGAAACGGGCGTAATTGTCTTGACAGACCTGATATGCTTGTCGTAGGCCGGCTTTTGCACGATCACTACCGGTATGTTAAGCGGGTCGTAAGCGCTGGATTGCTTGAATACCGGCTTATTGACAGCGCCGAACTCATCATACAGGATCACAGAGCTGGCGCCTTTTTTCTGCGCCCTGAGCGCGATGAGGTAAGCCGTTTCTTCCCAGTCGAACTCAGGATTGCGGGCTTCCTGGGCGTTCTGGTACAGGGGAACGACCCAGGGGGCGTTGGGCTCTTCGCTTTTAGGCATCATGAAGTTATCCTCTTTCTTTTCAATATTGGAGAATGCCATGGGTATGGCGTCCTCCGGTATGAACAGGTAGCTGCCGCCGATGAGCATTTTGCAGTCCTTGGACAGCCGCTTATCGCTTTCGAACTTGAAATGCTGCCTGAAGCCGTTGTTGATGGCCGGCTTCAGCCCTATCGTGCCCATGCGCTGCTCGATGAAGACCCCGGCGAGCTCTTCGCTTTTAGTGCCGGACTTCCTGCCCAGCAGCGCCGGGCTGCAGAGGTAGTCCACGGTCGTCCTGATCAGGGCGATCTCATCGGCGCCCATAGTGGGGACGGTATTGTTTTTATTGAAAGCTCCCGTTACTTTGTTCCATACCTGGCTGTACACGGAAGAGGTCTGGACACATATACTTGAAAAAAGGAAAACAATTGCTGTAAAGCTTTTTTTCGCTAATGACATAAGATACTTGAGTGGCGGTTTATTGAATTACTATTTTTAAATCAGGGTATTTTAAGCTGTAAAACGCTGAAAAACCCTGAATTATTTTGTAATTTTAGACATCTGTTCCTGATTTAATGTATAAAAATAACGTTTTTATTTTTGTTTGGACGGATAATTTCAAAAAACTAATGTTATATGGATGTTAGAGTAGTGATAATAGAGGATGATAAGGTGATCAGGGACGCCTACCAGTTTTTTATAGAGCAGCAGCCGTCCTGTAAGGTGGTGGGCGCCTATCCCGGAGTGGAAGCCGCCCTGCCGCATCTGAGGTCGTTAGACCCCCACGTGGTATTCCTGGATATAGAATTGCAGGGCATGAACGGGGTGGAGGGCATTTCCCGCATTAAGGAACTCGTAGCCGACGTTTATATTATAATGCTGTCCGTATATGACAGCCCTCATTATGTTTTCACCGCGCTCGCCAACGGCGCATCGGGATACCTTACCAAGGACGCCGGACCTGAAAAGATCGTAGGCGCCATAGAGGAGGTGCTTACGGGCGGCGGACCTATGACCAGCAATATCGCCCGTATGATCGTATCATCTTTCCAGAAGAACAGGGAGTCGCCGCTTACCAAAAGGGAAACGGAGATACTGGAATTCCTCAGCCAGGGGAAGACCAGGACCATGATCGCCCAGGAGCTATTTATAGATGCGGAGACCGTAAAGTCGCACGTGAAGAATATTTATGCTAAATTGAATGTCCATTCAAAAGCGGATGCCATCCGGAAGGCAAAACAGAATAAATACATTTAACTTTGCATCCCGGTACCCATCCTGTATCATAAAAGCATCCGATAGCATTGGCAAACAATCAGTTCGCAAAGAATACATTATCTATAATGCTGGTACGTATCATAAGCGTATCGGCCACTTTATTTTTAACCTATTTCCTGTCGCATAAGCTTACCGTAGCGCAATTCGGTACCATTACCTCCTTCTGGGTGCAGACGGTAATGGCTGTGACCATTGCCGGCCTGGGGCTGCCTGTTTTTGTATTTACCTACAGCCGGCAGAAGCTGGGAGAATTGCTGGCAGCCCTGCCTCCGGCGTACAAGCTGTATTTCAGCGGCTGGATAGGTATAGTCAGCGCCGTATTTGCGGGTGTACAGCTCACCAGCAATTCCTTTTTTGCGCCTGATATTGCCAGCTTCCTCTGCCTGGCCCTTTTTTTCGCAGTGACCACTATGGGCCTGCTGCTGGATGCGTTGTCTATTATTTACGGGTATTATCAGCGGCTGATCTTTACTGCAGTATGCTATAATGCCTGGTATATCATCCTGTATATGCTGTATTACCGCGGAACGATCGGCCCGGACCTGCTCCTGCCGGGTCTCGCCGTGAACGCGACCCTGAAGGTGGTCCTGCTCGGCAAGCAGGTATTCAAGGCGCAGCAGCCCGGCAGCGATATCAGCCTGTTGTCCCTGAAAGGCCACTGGCTGTCCACGGGGCTGTATGATGTGTCCCAGAACGTGGTCAAATATCTGGATAAGTTCGTACTGAGCTTCCTGGTAGGGAAGGAGGCGCTGGCTGCCTATACCAACCTGACGACAGAGATCCCGGTCTTCGCGCTGGTCTTTGCCTCCGTCAAATCCAGCACTTCCATTTATCTCGCACATTCGGCAGGCAATGAAAGGCATATAGGCAGGTATCTCAGGACCGCCGGGAGACTGCTGGGGTATTTTATATTTCCGTCAGTATTTTTTATTGGTATGTTTGCGCCGGATATCATTACGATGATATTCTCGGAAAAGTACCTGGGCGGTATCGCGCTGTTCCTGGTGGCGCTCCTGAAATTGCCCAATTATAATTTTATGTTCAGCGCGGTGCTGCAATATTATGAAAAAGGGCATATCGTTCATAAGGGGGTATGGGTGGATACGCTGGTCTCCCTGGCGCTGGTATTCCCGCTTTATTATTGTATGGGGCTTAGCGGCATCGTGCTCAGCATGGTTATCAGCACCTATTGCCAGAACTTTTACTATGGCAATGCGCTTAGAAAGATCATGAATACTTCCTGGACGGCTATCCTGCCTTTACGTTCGTGGATGATCCAGGCAGGTGTCTTTGCCGGCCTGTCAGCCGGTCTCTGGTATGTGCTCAACCAGACGGACCTCCATTATATACCACGCCTGGCAACGGCATTCGCGGTGATGGCGCCGGTCTCCTTGTGGGGGATCTACCGTACCTACAGGCAGATCAAAAGATTTTAGAACATTTTGGCCATGATGTAATCATTCATCTGGAAGCCATTGCCGATATCCAGATCTTCTTCCTGCTCTATCGACCACCCGAGCGCCTGGTAAAATGCCACGGCAGCGTTGTTGCGATTGACGTTCAGCACCATACCGGTGTTATGATGTTGCCGGGCGATCCCTTCTATATGGTTCAGCAGCAGCCTTCCTGCTCCTTTGCCCTGGCTTTTGGGAAGGATATACAGCTTATGCACTTTGGTCATATCTGTATGGTTGTAATTCAATTCATAGGAGGCGAAGCCGTGATAAGTGCCGTCTTCCCAGACAAGAATGAAATGGTGCTTAAGATTGGTGACCTGGTTATGAAGCGATTGGCTGCTATACATCAGTTTAAGCATGTAATCAATCTGGTCGTCAGATAAAATGCTTTTAAACGTGTCTGGCCAGGTGAACTGGGCGATATGCTGTATGATCAGGTAGTGCGGATCTTCTGCGTTAACTATTTGCATCCCGGTTAAAAATATTTATATAGCTTCCTGTAGAATTATTCTTTATCGGGGTAAAGATAATAAGTAAATTCTATTTGAAGGCATATATCGGTAAAATAAGGTAGTGATACCGGTTGATTTTTAAATAGTTATAGTTTAGTTAAAGTTTGGTTTAGCGCCGGGCTGCCTTGTCTGGCGGTGTCGGCCGGGGCTTAGCCCCCGGGTATTTAAGCAGTAAAGAGGTGGTATTTTCCCTATGCGCCTTGCCGGTTCAGTGTCCTGTTTTCAGCGCCGGAACGCTCTTTTTTATAGGCCGGTTACAGAACAGCCGGGCCGGTTTGCGGTTTTTTTTGTAGTTTTACCCAACTGTTAACACACTTCTTGCTGTCTCCCCTAGGAGATAGTAGAAGTTAACCCAATAATTACAAACGGATTATGTTGAACAAAATTGTATTTATGGCCGTCTTGGGGATAGGCGTTCAGGGGCTTACGGGCGTATCTTACGCGCATACCCACGGAGATGGTCATCCACAACCGGGAAACCTTAAAATTATAGAGAATAAAGGACAATGGGGGACCCAGGCAAAGTATAGGGCTGAGATCAGCTACGGTGCGATGTACCTGACTGACGGCGGCTTTGTATATAATTTCAGCAGTAGCGAGGATTACGCGAAAATAGATAAGATACTGCATGATGAAAAGAAGGCTGATGTTGATGTTTCCGGAATGCCTATCAGGAATCATGCCTATAAGGTGAATTTCCTGGGCGCCAACACGGATGTTCGTTATGTTCCTGCAGAAAAGAATGTAACGAAATTCAACTATTTTATTGGTAGCGACCCTTCCAAATGGGTCAGCAACGCTGCCGTGTATGGCGCTGTTACCCAGCAGAATGTGTATAACGGGATTGATATTAAGGTATATTCCAGCGAGCACAGCCTGAAATATGATGTGGTGGTGGCACCGCAGGCGGACCCCTCCCTGGTAAAGCTGCAATTTGAAGGGGTGAAGCCGGTTTTGAACGGCAAGGGGGACCTGGTCGTCAGGACTTCCGTGAATGAGGTGGTGGAGAAAGCGCCCTATACCTATCAGGTCGTAGAGGGCCGTGAGGTAGAGGTGCCTTCCCGCTATAAGCTGAATGGTAATATACTGAGCTTTGAATTTCCCCGCGGTTATGATAAAAGCCTGCCTTTGATCATTGACCCCAACCTGCTTTTTGTGAATTTCAGCGGTGCTTCTACGGGCACCTTTTATGCGCACTCCACAGCTTACGACCTGGACGGCAATACCATTACCGGAGCCTTGTCCAGCAATGGCGCAGGGTGGCCTACTACGGTGGGAGCCTATAATACTACTTTCGGGACCGGCAATACGGCGTGCATCCACAAATACAACGTGGACGGCAGCGTCTTGCTTTTCGGTACCTATGTCGGTGCCGGTACCGGCGGGGGCATGCTGCCCAACACGATCAGGACAGATGCGCAGGGCCGTATTTATTTCGGCGGTTCCACTACCAATGCCGCTTTACCCATCACTACAGGTGCCTATCAGGCCACTATCGGCGGTGGTGCGGATATCTACCTGGCACTATTGAGCGCTGACGGATCTACACTGCTGGCTTCCACCTACCTGGGCGGATCAAGTCACGAAGGGTCCCAGATGAATACTACTACCGCCTTTACTGCCCTGGGCAGCCAGACCACATCCCTGACCCCGACAGACATAGCTGTTGACGGAGATGGCAATGTCTGGGTGGCTTCCAATACAGGGTCCTCTAATTTCCCGGTTACATCCAATGCCTATCAGTCAACGCTGACCGGCAGCCATGATGTCACCCTGACCAAGCTGAGCCCCGACCTGACCACGCTGCTTTACTCTACATTTCTGGGAGGAACAGGCTGGGACGGCGCAACCAGTGTTGAATTTGATGCTACCCGCAATTATATCGGTATTTCCGGCTTTACCAACAGTCCCAACTTCCCTACATCCCAGGGCGCTTATCACACCACTGCAAGGGGGGGCGTTGACGGGCTGCTGGCACTATTTGATGTGAACAGCTCTTCTTATGTAGCCTCTACTTACCTGGGCACTTCGGCCGAGGACTTTGCGGCCCGTATCGCTTTTGACTGTGCCGGCAATGTCTTTGCGACAGGAAGGACGCAGGGTAATTATCCTATAACCGCGACCGGGAGCTTTGTGGTGCCGAACGGCTTTATCTTTATTGATAAACTTACCCCGGGCCTGACAGGCTCTATGGCTTCCACCCGTACGGGTGCCGCCCATACTTCCATAGTGCCTTCTGCGATGATGGTGGATGTATGTGGTAATATCCTGGTAGCTACCATCGTTAATAATACTTCACAGCTTAATATGCCGCTGACGCCGGATGCCTTTGAAACTACTCCCAGGGCATTCTACTTTGCGGCCTTTGCGCCTGATTTTTCAGACCTGGTGTTCGGAAGCTATTTCGGATCAACAGGCAACCAGGATCACTTCCATCCCGGTATCTGCCGTATAGATCCTGCCGGCGTTATTTATCACGCGGTCTGTTCCCCGACCTCGGGAGCTAACTGGGCGCCCAACCGTACACCGCATGCGGTGCACCCGGATAAGCTGAACGGCACTACCAATGATAACGTAACATTTAAATTTGACTTTGAAGCCTTCTCCGTAAAAGTAACGGGCGAGACTCCGGAAGGTGGTAATGTGAACCAGAACCACGCTATACGGGGTTGTAAATCAGCATATTTACACTATAAAAGAGGTAAAGCGGATACGTTTGACCTGGTATTGAGGCTGGAGATCCTGGGCGATGCCATCAACGGCGTGGATTATGCTTTCCTGGCGGATTCCTTAGTGATCCCGGCCAATGATACCGTTGCCACCCTGGAAATAAAAGCCCTGCTGGCCAACCCGGCCACAGGTCCGAGAAGGGTTATTATCAATACGATGGCGCCCTGCGCCTGTGACGGCAACAGGGACAACATCATGTCCTCCGACACGGTGCTGATCCTGGATTCGGTATATGTAAAGGTGCTGACACCTTTGGATACGACCTGTCCCGGGGACCAGATCACTATCCAGGCTGAAATAGATCCGACCCTGGACTTTTTCTGGACGCCGGCGAACCTGATCCCTGATGCTACCGGCCTGACGATCACACCTTCTCCGGTGCTTACTACCTTTTTTACTATTGAAGCTTCCCAGCCGGGCGCGCCATCTACCTGTCCGCCCAGAAGGGCCACCTATATGGCCTATGTGGAGCCTTACCCGGAGATAAGCGTAGAGAACGATTACCTGACAGTGTGCTACCGGGATTCCATAGGGCTGACGATGCAGGTAACGCCGGAACTGGAAGGCTATATCTATGAGTGGAGCCCGTCCATGTATATCGGTACTCCGGACAGAGCTAGTATGAAATTCTTCGCGCCGGTAGGACTATATAAGATATATATGAGCGTAAAAACGCCGGGCGCGGGATGTTCCGCTACCGACAGTATGATGATCAATGTGGTTCCGCCGCTGACCCTGGGTGGCATAGAGCCTAAGGATACCCTGATAAGATACGGAGATGAGATCCAGCTGCGTGCTATCGGAGAGGAAGCGGTCATGTGGACCTGGAGCCCGCTGGATTATATCCAGGATGCGATGCTGCCTGTGATCACCGTGAAACCGGAACGTGATATGGTCTATAGTGTAAGAGCCTGGGATCAGTACGGTTGTTTTGCTGATGATGAGGCGCGTGTAAGAGTGCACCATCAGCCGAGACTTTTCATTCCCAATGCTTTTAGTCCTAATGGTGACGGCTTGAATGATGTATTCAGGGTTGAGAACATAACATATGAAAAGCTGCTTTCCTTCAAAGTGTTTAACCGCCTGGGAGAACTGGTGTTCGAGACCATTGATCCGAACAAGGGCTGGGATGGCACCAATAAGGCAGGAAAAGCGTTGCCGTCTGACGTGTACTACTATTACATTCAGATCTCAGGACCAACAGAAGAGACCAAGAATATAGAATATAAAGGTGATATTACGCTTATAAGATAAGCTGATAATCCTCCAGAACATAAAAAGGCTGCCCCGGACGGGGCAGCCTTTTTATGTTAAAGAATATTTTACATTTAAGTAGCGATTTGATGAATGCTAGCATAATATGCTTTATTTTTAACCTGTATTATTGCCTACACGTACAGATTTATGTTAAAAGATATTTTCAGGAAAAAGCAGATCTCGGATATTGTCAGCTACCATAGCGCCGGGGAGGGCCCGGGCTTAAAGAAAATTTTGGGTGTTAAGGACCTGACCGCTATGGGAGTGGCCGCTATCATAGGGGCGGGTATTTTCAGCAGTATCGGAAAAGCCTCTTATGAAGGAGGGCCGGCCGTGGTCTTCCTGTATATATTTACAGCCATAGCCTGTGGTTTCGCCGCGATATGCTATGCGGAGTTTGCTTCGGTGATACCGGTCTCCGGGAGCGCTTATACTTACGCCTACGTGGCATTCGGGGAGATCATCGCCTGGATGATAGGGTGGTGCCTCATCATGGAATATGCCATCGGCAATATCGCCTGTGCCATATCCTGGAGCGACTATTTTACCGGCCTGCTCTCCAGGACACGGTTTGCTGTCCCGGAATGGCTTTGTTCCGACTACTGGAACGCTATGGAGGGATATGAGAAAGCCGTAGCCCTGCAGACCAACTTTGGCATACCTTTTCACCTGCTGGAGCAGAATGTGCAGAGCGCTTACACTGCCTGGCTGCAGGCGCCGCAGTGGGGAGGTATGAAGCTGATCATCGATGTCCCTGCCTTTATCATCGTGGTCATTATCACCGCTGTGGTCTTCGTAGGCATCCAGGAATCCAGGAGGGCCAATAACTTATTTGTCCTGCTGAAACTGGCGGTTGTCTTCCTGGTGATCGTGGCAGGCTCTTTCTATATCCAGCCGGAAAACTGGTCTCCTTTCGCTCCCAATGGTATGATAGGGGTGCTGAAAGGTGTGTCGGCCGTTTTTTTTGCCTATATCGGCTTTGATGCCATTTCCACTACTGCCGAGGAGTGCAGGAACCCGCAGCGCGACCTCCCGAGAGCTATGATGTACGCTTTGCTGATATGTGCAGTATTATATGTGCTGGTAGCGCTGGTGCTGACCGGTATGGTACACTACAGCCAACTGAAGGTAGGAGACCCGCTGGCCATGGTGTTTGACCAGAACGGCCTGTATATTATCGGTGCTATTGTGGCCTTCAGCGCCATTATTGCCACAGCATCAGTAATGCTTGTCTTCCAGATAGGCCAGCCCAGGATCTGGATGGCGATGGGCAGGGACGGCCTGCTGCCGGAAAAGTTTGCAAGCCTGCATCCCAAATGGCAGACGCCGGCTTTTGCCACCATTGTAACGGGACTGCTCGTAGGTATTCCCGCCCTGTTCATGAACCTGGACCTGGTCATTTCGCTCACCAGCATCGGGACCTTATTTGCCTTTGTAATAGTATGCTCCGGGGTACTGGTGCTGCAGAAGCGTCCGGACAGGCCGGAGAGCAGGTTCAGGGTACCTTTTGTGAACAGCAGGTATATCGTGCCGCTGTTATTGGTGATAGCGGTGGCAGTGACACTCTATTATTATCCCGCTTATTTTACCGACCTGTTCAGCGCGGCGGACTGGACGGATAATATCCCGATGATAGCCTTCTGGCTGGTTGCAGGCATGATGACCGTCTTGTGCGCCTGGTATGCCTTCTCCCTGATACCTGTGCTGGGTATGATAAGCTGCTTTTACCTGATGGCCCAGGAGGCTGTCAGCAACTGGCTGGGCTTCGGAGTATGGCTGCTGCTGGGGCTTGTCCTGTATTTTGCCTATGGCTACAGGAACAGCAGGTTACGGTATAAGTCCTCTGAGGTTATTTGATAAAAGGCAGGTACTTCCTCACCAGCTCGTTGAACTCTTCGGAGATCTTCAGCTTCGTGCTCAGGCCCAGGAAGAGTATGCTGTAGATGCCTCCTTTCAGGAGCATATTATAGATAGGGTTGGAAAAAAAGTTCAGGAAGTAGCATGCTCCCAGGGCCGCGATGCTGACGCCGGCTATTTTGAGGGTATTGACCGTATAAGGCTGGATACCCATCTTCCTGTACAGGAATACGGATTTCATCACCGCGTACATGGTCATGCCGATGCTGCTGGCCCAGGCCACCCCCTGCAGGCCGTAAACGTCTATCCAGTTATAGATCAGGATAACGATAACGATAAGGCTGGAGAAGGAAAATAAGGTATTATACAGGTAATACTTGCTGAGTGTAAGGACTTCCAGGCTCAGGCCTCCCAGCACATCTATGACGTGCCCGATAAGCAGGATCAGCATGATCTGGCTGACAGTCTCATAGCCCGGCTTGAGGAGGTTGATCAGGTATTGTATCTCACCGGCGCACAGTAAAATACCAACGGACAGGAACAGCACCAGCAGCTGCATCACGGAAGCGCTTTTGATAAAATTGGTACGCAGCTTTTTCAGCTGCGCTTTTTGATAGGCGTCTGATAAGGAGGGCAGGGCGGAAAGGCTGAGCGCGCGTATGGGGTTTTTGATCACGCTGATGGCAAAGGCCGCAGTACCGTAGATAGCAATGGCTTCCAGGCCGTTGTAGGCCAGCGGGCCTATCAGTATCGTATCTATCTGGATGATAAGCACCGCGGAGATGACCACGAAGGTCTGATTGAAGGCAAAGGAAATGATACGCAGGATCTCCCTGTTGGTAAAATCTCCCCTGGTATAACCGAATTTAAACCCATCGAAACGGTAGATAAAATAGCCTAAGTATGCGATAGGGACCAGGTAAAGCAATACATACCACCAGATGAACGCATCGAAATTAATGAGGTGATAGGCATACAGGAAGATCAGCGCCAGGTAGATCAGCCTGTTGAGGATCTCCCTCGCAAAGCTCTGGATGGCCGTTTTATAGATGGATTGCAGGTAGCCTTCCATCCACAGGATAACGGACACAAGCAGGGTCAGGAGGGGGAAAAGGATATAATAGCGGGCCATCAGCAATTCATCGCCGGAGTGATACATATGGATCACCTTATCCTTGAAGATGAAGTACAGCAGGGTGATGACCGTCAGGCTCATCAGGGGGACAATTATGCTGATCGTCAGGAAAGAGGCCCGTTTGGGATGCTCCCTGTGGTATTTTTGCCCGTAGATGACGAGTGTGGAATTGAATCCCAGGATAGCGAAGTAGCAAAGCAGCATGGAAGCTTTGATCAGGTTTTGCGTAAATCCCAGGTCCGTCTTTTCAAACACCCTTATGGATAGTAAATTAATGATCAGTCCAAGGAAGACACCGGCAAAGGTCACGACCGCTGTTTTAATGGATTGCCTGATTACGATACCCATTATAATACCATATGATTTGTTACAGATAATAAATGAGAAGTGCTAGGACTTCTCATTTGTATTATTATTTTTAGGTTTCTGCTCTCTTTTCTGGTGGTTGTCGGGACGGTTTCTGGGTGGCCCCTGCTTTTTATCCCTGGAGACGTTTTTAGGAGCATTGGCATTTTTCTCTCCTTTCGGCGCATTGTTATGCTGCGGCCTGGATTGCTGGGAAGCTGTAGTATTGGCGTTTTTCTCTCCCTTCGGCGCATTATTATGCTGCGGCCTGGATTGCTGGGAAGCTGCTGCATTGGCGTTTTTCTCTCCCTGCCCTTTGCCGGAGCCGGACCTGTTCTTGGGCCTGTTCCTGGAGCCTCCGGAAGCAGCATTATTCCTCTGCTCATTGTTGCCGCTGCTTTGCTGCTTTTTCTTTTTGCTGGATTTATTAAGCGCGCTCAGCGTCACCTGGCCTACGTCATTTACGAAGCCTGCATCTACTGTTTTCTGCACGTTACGCCTGCTGGTGCTGACGATCTCCACGGCTTCCAGCTCTGCGGCCTTTTGTCCCCTGGCGTTCATTTCCAGTATCGTATTCACCCGTTCAATGCTTAAAGGATACTGGCGTGAGCTGCCGGCCAGGCCGTACCACATCAGGTTCCGGAAAATATCCTTTTTTATAAGGAAGGCTTTCCCGGATTCCAGCTCCAGGTGGTCCGCACGGTCGGGGAACACCTTCAGGGCGTCCATATAGGTATCCAGCTCATAGTTAAGGCAGCATTTCAGCCTGCCGCACTGGCCGGAGAGCTTAGCCTGGTTGATAGAAAGGTTCTGGTACCTAGCGGTCGTGGTATTGACGGTCTTAAAGTCCGTCAGCCAGGTGCTGCAGCACAATTCCCTGCCGCAGGACCCGATACCGCCCACTTTCGCGCTTTCCTGCCTGGCGCCTATCTGGCGCATTTCTATCTTAGCCTTGAATTCGGAGGCATATACTTTGATCAGCTCCCTGAAATCCACGCGGGAATCAGCGGTATAGAAAAAGCATATCTTTTTGGAATCCGCCTGTATCTCGGCTTCCGCGATCTTCATTTCGAGGTTCAGCGATTTGGCTATTGCTCTGCTGAGTATAAGAATGTCTTTTTCTTTCGCTTTGGCGTTACGGAACACTTCTATGTCGTGTGTGGTAGACACGCGTAAGAGCTTTTTGATCTCGGAGTTCTCATTGACACCGTATTTTTTCATCTGGAGCTTTACCAGCTCGCCGGTCAGGCTTACCTGGCCTACATCGAAGCCGCTTGCGCCTTCTACCGTGACATAGGTGCCTTTTTCTAAATGTATACGATGATCGTTCCTGAAAAAATCTTTTCTGCTGCCGTTATTGAAAGAAATTTCAACAATATGATAAGGTTTACCGAGCTCGCTGAGCGGAATATCGGCCAGCCAGTTGAAAACATTCAGCCTGTTACACCCGCCGCTGCTGCACCCGCCGTTAGATTGACATCCTTTTACTTTTGTATCGCCTTGAGAGCCACATCCACAATTTCCACAAGCCATATTTTTATTCTGAATTTTATATTAAGTCTGTTTAAAATGATTATACACCGGAAATTTACAACAGGTGCTGTAAACTTCATCAGTGTTAAACGATATATTGATTGTACTTTCTGATAGAGGAAGATCACATCGTATCTCCGCAGCTATAATGTGTAAAAAATCACCTAAAGGTAATAAAAAGATGTGTATTATAAATTAATAATACGCATTATTCTACTCATTCAGGTTATCAAAGCTCTTTTTAAGGTCCGTTTCGGTAAATACCTGCTCGAATATTTTGTCCGCGATGGCATCCAGGTCCTTCGAGGTATCCGTGTCATAAACGCTGAGGACATAAAAGTAGGGGTGCGGAATAGGATCAATATTGCCGGTCTTGGGGTTTTTCAGGTTTTTGATCTTTTCCACAAAACCCAGGTACTGGACGACAATGGTATCATTATGACGAATGGTGAACTTTTTACTGTAAACCGTGTAGTCCTGCTCTGCCTTTTTGTCGAACAGCCCTCTTGTGACCCGCTGGCTCCTCTCCGTAAAGCCTTTCAGCTCGCCATGGTAAAGCCGTTTCAGCAGTCCCAGCTGCTCATCCGGGCTGATCAGCAGGGTGCCGTTATTCCAGAAATTAACGAGATCGCCTTCATACTTACGGTTGCCGTATTTGATGGTATCTATAAAATGCTTCATCTCAGCCTGCGTGATCTTCCGGGTGAGCTGTCTGAAATAAGGGAAAGCGTTGACCCGGAAAGCCTCTGACAGCGTCAGGTCCCTGCTCCAGTCTGCCTGGTAGCCGGGCGCGCTGGTGTCCGTAATCACGGCAGCCTGCCCGTTCACAAAGCTGTAATATTGCCCGTCCCAGGGGATGCGGAACTGCTCGGTCGGCGCCACTGCGCTTTCGATGGCTGCCAGTGCCGCGAATATCTGGTAAGTGCTGCCCGCCGTCAAAGGGGTTGAATTAAACTCCTTATTGTAATAAAGCACCCTTTCTTTGTTATTGTCAATATACTCCAGGGCCCCATGCACCTGATGCTCCTTAAAGAACCGTTCCCATTCAGGGTGCTCTTCGATCCGGGCATCCCTGCACCCTGCTGCTGTTACAACAGCTAATAATAAAATTATATATTTATACATGATCGTTTTAACAAATAGCCGCCGCGCGGATTGAAAAATTAGCGCAAAAGTACGACTTTATCATTCGTTACATTGCAAACAGCCCGAAATTTAAAATGTATTAAAAAGTTGCCGGGCTGGCCGGCCGGAAATTAACATCTTATAAATCCCGGCCCGGAACGAAAGCTGGAGGAGCGTAAGATATTACTGTATATTTGCATACTGTATTATGAAAACGTACCGGCATACTATCCTGAGGGTTTCCTGTGGTCTTTTATTCTTGCTATATTCAGCGTTGCTGCAGGCGCAGACTTATAAATTCGACTTCAACGATCAATGCGATGCGGCCTATGATAAGATCATGTCCTTCCGTACGGAAGAGGGTATGAGTATCATAAAGGAGCAGCTCAGCAGCGATCCGTATAACCTGGTGCCGGTTTACCTGGAAAACTACGAGGACCTTATCGTACTGATGTTCAATGGTGATGCACAGGAGTATCAGAAGCGGCGTAAAAACCTGGACAGCCGTTTGACGAAGCTGAATAAGGGAAGCAGCAAGGATCCCTGGCTTAATTTCACCAGGGCCAATCTCTACCTGCAATGGGCGCTTATCAAGATCAGGTTTGGAGATTATATGGCCGCTGCCAATGATTTCAGGAGGTCCTACCAGCTTATCAGGCTGAATAAGGACATCTTTCCTGATTTCAAATATAACAACATCGTGTATGGGCTGGAAGAAGCTATAGTAGGCAGCGTGCCGGACAAGCATAAATGGCTCACGGCTGTGCTGGGTATGAAAGGGGATGTAAAAAAAGGCACAGCCAAGATCGTGGATTTCCTGAACACAAGGGACGGCACTACCCGGCACCTGCGGGCGGAAGCTATCTTTTATTATGTTTACCTGAAATTTACCCTGTTGTCGGAAAAGGAAGCGGTATGGGATTACCTGCAGAAATCCGAGCTGGATTACAGGGGAAATCACCTGTTTGCCTTCCTGAAATCCAATATAGCCTTAAGCATGAACAAGGCGGCGGAAGCAGAGCACCTGCTGAAAGGCATTACCCGGAACAGCAGCTACCTGGAGGTCCCTTTGCTGGATTATTACCTGGGCGTGGCTTATTTTTATAATAATAACGAAGCCTGCAAGGCCCGGTTTGATTCCTTCCTTAAAAACTACAGCGGACAGGCCTTTGTAAAGGATGCTTACCATAAATTGAGCATTTACAGCTATGTGAATAATGACGAATCCCTGTACCGGTCCTATAAGGAAAATATATTGAAGAAGGGCAATACCCTCATAGAAAGCGATAAGCAGGCGGAGCGGTTTGCAGGCAGCGATAACCCTTTGCATAGGGAGCTGCTGCTGGCACGTATGTATTCGGATGGCGGCTATATCCAGAAGAGCCTGCAGGTGCTGCAAAAGATACAGGAAAGCAGTCTCTCGGATATCGGTCATAAGGCCGAATACCATTACCGGTTTGCCAAAGTATATGTTATCCAGAAAAAAAATGACAATGCCATTGTGCATTATAAAAAGACCATAGAGCTGGGCGACGGCAGGCAGGAGCACTATGCGGCGCGGTCGTGCATAGAGCTGGGGGAGCTGTATGAAGCAAGAGGACAAAAGAGCACCGCGCTGGATTATTATAAAAAATGCCTGGCTATGAAAAATCACGATTATAAATCCTCCCTGGACCAGAAAGCAAAGGCTGCTATCAACAGGTTGAACAACTGATAGGTCCCTCCCGCGGCAGCCACGTGGAACCGGACCGGGAAATATGCTGCCGGAAATACCGGCGCTTCTTTGGAATTACAGGCTATTAATATTTATTTTACCGGTTCAAAGTATTTAGCCACCTTAGGAATCAGGAATGGATACAGTTGTTTTACGCCGGTCTGCAGTCCTGTTGCTGCCTTACCTGTTATTGTTCACCCTTACCAGGTCTAACGCGTTATTCTACGACACTACGCAATTCGCCGGTGAAGTGCCGAGCTGGTATTATTTTAATGATTTTAAATACTTCCTGCTGCCGGATTATTGTGACAGCGGCCATCCTCCCGGTTTCGGGCTTTACCTTGCGCTGCTGTGGAAGGTCTTCGGGCGTACGCTGGAAGTCAGCCATGGGGCCATGCTGCCGTTCCTGTGCCTGAATGTTTACCAGACGGTCAGGATGAGCATCCTGCTGTTCCCCGGACAGCGCAGGAATGCCTGGGGCCTGTCCATACTGCTGCTGGCGCAGATTCCCCTGCTGGCCCAGAGTACGCTGGTATCTCCCGATATCATCGTTTACGGTGCGGGCGTATGGATGCTTAATGCGATATGGAAGCGATCGCCTGTCTCACTGGCGTTCGCGGTGCTGTTGGTGGCCCTGACCAGCATACGCGGCATGTCTGTCGCTGTATGTATGTTTTTAATGAAATGGTGGTACGATCACGTTACTGATAGCAGGACAGGTGGGGGCAGGCCGGTATTGAAAACGGGGCTTAAGGCACTGATCCCGTTTTTACCCGGAGGTATCATAGGGCTGCTGTACCTGACTTACCACTACATCCATAAAGGCTGGATCACGCCTACGCCCGATACGCCGTGGGGATATGCCTTTGAAAGGGTGCACGGCATGCAGCTGCTGAAACACCAGGCGGTCTTACTGTGGCGTATCCTGGATATAGGGAGTATCCTGTCTGTATCGGTTGCGGTCCTGTTGATTATATTATATCTCTTTAAAAGAAAGCTTTTTGTGTCCCGGGAAGGGCAGGGCCTGAAATTAAGGTCGATGCTGGGGCTGTTACTGCTGCTTTTTATAGGTACTGCCTGGCCCCTGACCTTATATGAAGGTCTGCTGACGCAGCGGTACCTGCTGTTCTTTACCACTATGCTCATCGCCGTTGGCTACTGCCTGCTGGTTCGCTGGCAGGTACGGGAAGCAGGGAAGCTGGCGCTGTGGGCGGCTATGCTGGCAGTGCAGCTCTCCGGCAGCTACTGGATCTATCCACCGACCCTGTCCTTGAGCTGGGACTGTACGCTGGCGCATTTGCCTTATTACGGTCTTCGCCGGGAGTTCCTGCAATATATGGAGCAGCAGGGTATAGACCGCTCATCGGTAGTGACGGAATTCCCGATGCAGAAGTCGGGAGCTGTTATAGATTATAGTTCTGATACATTAAGATATGCACCTTTAAATGAAACGGACCCTGAAAAGGTAACATTCCTCTGGTACAGTAATGTCTGTAACGGGCTGCTGAAAAAGAAGGACTATTTTGAAGCGAATTTTACAAAATTGAAATATGAGAAAAGAGGCAGGGTGGAAATGATACTGTACCGGAGGAAACAGCAGCCGGTAACGGCATGGTAGCCCAGCCCCTGTTCTTTGTTTTAAGATCCGGTGCCCGCTATTCCTAATTTATGGCGTATCTTTGCACAACTTTTTAAATTTTATATATTGATGGAAACGCACATTAAAAGGGAATCGGGGTACTATACTTTATTAAGATGCTTTTTGATAGTGGCTATCATTGAGGCCATTTCCTATCTGCTGCTGCTGGGATTTGCCATGCCGATGAAATATATCGGTAATGATCCCACCTGGGTGGCGCTCTTCGGACGTATCCATGGCGGTCTGGTGTTTGCCTTTATAGCATTGCTGCTGGCCTGCTGGAGCAAGTATAAATGGACCTATGAACGTACTGTGCTGTTATTTGTAGCCTCCCTGCTGCCGCTGGTTCCTTTTTATTTTGACAGGAAGCTGAGAAAAGAATACGGGTTGTCCAAATAAGGTTAAGATGTACAGGTATTATCTGGAAGTAAGTTATGACGGGACTGCTTTTGCCGGTTCCCAGGTGCAGGTGCGGCAGCGGACGGTCCAGGGCGCAGTGAATGAAGCATTAGCTACTATTTTAAGAACAGCCGTGGAAACATTCGGGGCCAGCAGGACGGATATGGGTGTGCACGCGCTGTGCAACGTCTATCATTTTGATGTGCCGGTATTGCTGGATGAGCAGCAGTTGCTGTACAAGCTGAACGCTGTTACAGCTCCTTCTTTGGGATTTAATGGCTTATATCGTGTCCCTGGCAATGCCAATGCACGTTTTGATGCGTTGAGCCGGACGTACAGGTACCGGATCTATTTCCGGAAAGATCCGTTTAAATACGGGAGGGCCCTGTTCTATCCCTTTAAGCTGGACCGGGAAACGCTTCATGATACCGCCGCCGTACTGGCAGATTATACGGACTTTACGTCTTTTTCCAAGAAGAATTCCCAGACCTTCACCAATAACTGTAAGATCATGAGATCCTGCTGGGAGAGCAGAGAGGATGAGCTGCATTATGTGGTCGAAGCTAACAGGTTTCTCCGGGGTATGGTCCGCGCATTGGTAGGCACGCAATTGAAAATAGCAAGGGCGGGCCTGGGAGCAGCGGACTTCCGGACTATCATTGAGGCAAAAGACTGCAGCAGGGCAGATTTCAGTGTTACCGGAAATGGATTATATTTGGAAAAGATAACTTATCCGTCTTATACGCTATAGATGAAACAATACTTACTCGGAATTGACATAGGAGGCACCAATACCGCCTTTGGCATCATACGATATGATGGTACGATCGAATGCAGGTTCCAGTTTACGACCAATGAGTACTCCTCTTTTGAGGCGCTGATACAGGCCATCTACAAATACCTGAATGCTAATTGCGCAAAATTGTTCGACAGGCTGGCCGGTGTGGGGGTCGGGGCGCCGATGATACACCCGGCAACGGGTATCATTGACGGAGCCGCGAACCTGGTATGGGAGCAGCCCGTCAGGGTGAAGGAGATCACGGAACGTATCTTCAGGCTTCCGGTGCAGACCAATAATGACGCTAATATAGCAGTGCTGGGGGAATGGAAGTTCGGGAAGGCGCGCGGATGCAGGAATGTGGTGATGATAACGCTTGGAACCGGTGTCGGCGGTGGACTGATCGTCAATGATCAGCTGGTGGTAGGGCATTCGGGTCTGGCGGGTGAAGTGGGGCATATGATCTATGAGCCGGGAGGAAGGCCCTGTAACTGCGGGCGCAGGGGATGTTATGAAAGATATATTTCTGCCACAGGTATCCAGGAGACGTACCAGGAGATAAGAGGCGATTATCCGTTGTCTGTGCTGGTGGAATGGAATAAGGAGGGTGTGGTCATAGATGCCAGGAAAATTTACGAAGCGGCATTGCTGAAAGATGCGCTGGCGCTGGAAGTGTACCGGCATACGGGAGAAATACTGGGGATGCTGTTGTCCAACCTGGTTTGTTGCTTTAGCCCGGAAAAGATAATTTTGTTCGGAGGGGTGATGTATGCAGGAGAAATTATCCTGCAGCCCACACTTAAATACTATAAAGATACATTATTGAGTAACTTTGTAGATACGGTTTCAATAGAGGTATCAGGGATCGCCCATCAGGATATGGGCATTGTTGGTGCAGCTGCATTATTAATTGAATAATTTGTTTTGAGCATGTTTGTAGCGTTGTTGCGTTGGGAGGTGGTATTGTTCGTGCTGCTGAACCTGTGTGCCGGTCTGGCATTTGTGATTAATATTAAGAAGACCCTGGAATTACTGCATATAAGGAACCTGGAGGTGTCTCCTAAGAAGGTCTGGTACCTGCTTATCCCGGGTATTAACCTGGTCTTCCACTTTATAATGAATAAAAAGGTGACCCAGTCCTTGTATAATGAGTTTGAGCACCATCAATGGAATACCAAACCGGTGCACGCGGCTTATAACCTGGGTATAGGAATGGGTATCTTTAATATACTGATGTTGCTGCCTTTCGGCGGCGGCTTCTTTTGGTTTGCCTTTACGGTACTGTTCTTCTCGTATTGGGTGGGACTGTACCTGCTTCGTCAATTCATCACCATGCAGATAGGCTCCTGATGATCGCTTTCTGCTGTTTTGGGGTAGCGGAATGGTTGTATGGCTGGTGATATCTTTATGAACGGTTAAAAGGGATGAGAAGCAATAAAATAATTTGGCGGAATGGTTTTAAAATC
>JBBCJL010000002.1:0-86092 GCA_037190225.1 Edaphocola sp.
TGAAGTGAACCCCAAAGTTTGGGCAGGTAAACAATCTATTTAATAGTATGAGTTCGGTACATGACTGGACTCATATTGTTTAAGTCGGTCTTTATCCGTCTGTTGTTATAATAATCAATGTATTCTTCGAGTTCTTTCCGGAAATGTTCAATAGAGCTGAACTCCTGTAAATATAGAAGTTCAGACTTTAATATGCCAAAGAAGTTTTCCATGACTGCATTATCTAAGCAGTTTCCTTTTCGCGACATGCTTTGTCTTATGCCCTTTGCCTTTAGCTTAAGCTGAAAGCGTTTCATCTGGTACTGCCAGCCCTGGTCTGAGTGAAGGATCAGGTCAGGATTATCAGGAATATGTTTTGTTGCGTTCTCAAGCATATTCATCGTTTGAACAAAAGTAGCACGTTCAGATATATCGTAACTGATGATCTCCCTGTTGTATAGATCCATAATGGGAGACAGGTACATTTTTTTGCCGAACAGAGAAAACTCAGTCAGATCCGTCACCCATTTTTTGTTGGGTTTATCGGCTATGAAGTTGCGTTTTAACAGATTAGGGGCGACCTTACCCGTTTCTCCTTTATAGGAACGGTATTTACGGAGCCTTACCAGGCATTTTATCCCGCAAGCTGACATCAGCTTTAGGACAGTTTTGTGATTGATTATATATCCCCGACTTTGCATCTCTATTGTTATGCGTCTGTAACCATAACGACCTTTATGCTATAAATACTTGTTATCTCTTTTTTTGCATCAGCATACTTATCAGGTAGCTTAGACTTATATGCGTGATAATAGAAAGTGCTTCGTGCCATCCCTGAAACCTCCAATAATATCGGAAGTCTGTGTTCCGGTCTTAGTCCTTGGATGGCTTTTGCGCGTTCCCCTTCTCGCGGGTGATGCGTTCCTCGACTAAGACCCTCAATTTTTTTAAATAAGCGTTTTCTGCTCTTAGATATTCCAGTTCTTTCTGTAGATCCTCCTGCGGATTTTCTGACGATGATCTCGGCTTTTTGGGTTTAGGTTTCTTCATCTTTCCTCTGTTATCTCGATAAAGCCCTGAAAGGCCTTCCTTACGATATATGCGCTCCCATTGTAGCACAGTACTGTCGCTGGGAATACCAAACTTCACTGCTGTCTCTAACAAAGATAAATGATTCTCATCCATATAGGTAATCACAGACAACTTAAAATCTCCGCTGTAACTCCTCCTTTTGATGCGCAGACCTTCTTCTCCATGAGCTTCATAATGTGCAGCCCACCGTCTTATGTGCTTATGTTCGCTGCCTATCATTCGGGCAACCTCATGGGTAGAATAGCCCGATTTTAAAACTAATAAAACTGATCTCAGTTTCGTCTCATAATTATACTTCATAAAAAACACCCTAAAAGTTTTGTCCAACTTTTAGGGTGCAGTTCAATATAAGGGCTTTTTCTTTTCAGTATTTCATTATTTCCCCGATCTGTACCGGATATACAGGTTGAGCAGCATGCCGAAAGGCAGCGCCGCAATGGTCAGCAGCTTTTTAGGGGACTCGCTGATAAAGCGCGCATTGCCGGAAAAGATGCTGGAAGACACATAGTGCACAGCCTCCACAAACCTGCGTTTGGGTGATTTGCTCAGCACCATGGCAGATTTGCGGATAAAGGCAAATCCTTTGGGGTGCTTCCTGTACTGGCTGAACATATTGAGACTGGAGCCGTCCTGCTGATATTCTACCGTTACCAGGGGCTTATTCACCGTCACCAGCTCATAATCCTTATCTATCATCAGGTATTTATAGCCCAGTCCCACATACCGCTCTCCTTCAAACAGCGGGTATTCCGGGTAGGCATTGATCACCTCCGTCCTGTACACCATCTTTTTATCCCCGGAGCCGCCCTCGAGGTAAAAATCTTCCAGTGTCGTTACGGGCTTTTCGAATTCAGTGCCGATAATATTACCGGATGTATCTTCATCCAGGCCTATGATACCCGCATATCTTTCCTGGTCCATACTGTTCCAGGTGCTGATAATGACAGCTACGGCATCGGGGGGCATATAATCGTCCGAGTCGATACAGGTGTTAAGCACCGTATCAATATTCCGGTAAGCCGTATTATGCGCGCCATGCATACCCTGGTTCTCCTGTGCGATATACCGTATGCTGAACGGATTCTCCCGGGCCATCCACTCCTTTACCAGCGTGGCGGTATGATCGGCAGACCCGTCATCTACCACCAGCCATACAAAATCATGGCAGGATTGCCGCAACAGGCTGTCATACAGCCGGGGCAGGGTATGGGCCCTGTTATAGGCGGGTGTAAATATAGTTAAGGTAGGCATCACGTTCTTTTTTTAGGCATTCAAAAGTCTTCTATATGCTTCGTACAGCTTTTCTGTATTATCATGCACATCATATCCCGCTGCTTTGATCTTCTGACCTGCCGTAGCATCCCTGGCATATCCCGACCGTAACTGTGCTGTGATCCTGGCGGCCCAGGCTGCTGCAGTGTCTTTTAGGGACAGGACCATAACATTTTCCTTAAGCAGTATCGACTCTCCGGGAATACCGTCAGAGATAAAGCTGTACATACCGCTTGCCTGCGCTTCCACAAACGCTACACTGAACCCCTCGAACAGGCTGGGAAAAAGGAAGTAATCGCAGGCCTGCATCAGCGCATTCACATCGTTTCTCTTACCCAGGAATAATATATTATCCTGCAGCTGCAATGCCTGCACCTGTGCCATAATCTCTGCTTTCAGCTCCCCTTCTCCCACAAGGAACAGGCGGGCTTCCGGCAGCACTTTAACGATCTCTGCGAAGACAGCTACCAGGAAACGGTGGTTTTTCTGCGTCGCGAACCGGCCGATATGCAGGAAGGAAAAAGGCGTGGATATGCCCAACTCTTCCCGGTAGCCTGCTGCTGTACCGGGATCGGGCGCGTACCGGTCCACCTCCACGGAATTGGGCATTATAAAGGCCTTCCCGGCATTTTCCGCACCGAACAGCCATACCGAAGAGGCCTCCCCGCAGGAAAAGAAGCCATTGACCGATTTCCGCATCCGGTGCTTCCACCAGAACCGGAACGGCGCTTTTATGTCCCAGTCCATCCGGGAGTTATGCGCATGAGCGATCCGGACCGGTACGCCATATTTTTTGGCAGCCTCGTAAATATAGACGCCCAGCTCGGAAAGCTGTCCGTGCACGATATCATACGACCCGGCATGCTCCCGGAAAAAGTCATCTACAGCCTTTTTATAGGTACCCAGTGAAAAGGGATGGACCGGCGGCAGCCTGTATATTTTACTTCCCCTCGCTTTTATTTCCGTTTCAAAATGGCCTTCTTCCTCCCTGTGCACCAGGAAATCAAACTGCAGCTTACGGGTATCCAGGTGACGGAAATAGTTCATCAGGTTGGTCTCCGCCCCACCCATGTTCAATATGGTAAATACCTGCAATACCCTGATCGGTCTGTGCTCCATTATTTTTTCCTGTTTAACAACCAGGCAATCGTTTTTGTCAGATAAAAGAAAATAAAGATACGGCCTTTGCGCGCAGCGCGGAAATAGAGCTTCCAGTGGAGCGGCAGGTACCTGGTGTCCAATTGTACCAGGGCGTCCTTATAAGCGGGATCGCCAAGGACAGAGCGGAGCTGCTCCCGCTGTGCCCTGGCACCGGCAGGATTAGCCATCTCATTGATGCCCAGCCCTATAATGCTGAGCGCAATCCTGTTCCGGAAAGCAGTTGCTTCTTCCGGCGTCTGCACATGCTCCCGGATATAGCTGAACAGCCGCTGCCATTTATCAAAAAGCGCGGGCTTATATTGCTGTGTGAAGGACCCTGCATTGGTCTTCCGGTAACAGTATAAGGGCTGATCTATCACGCGGACCGTTGCCCTGCAATGCCGGACATAGTCCAGGTTGAACAGCAGGTCTTCCGCTGTCCCGGTCTCCTGCACATCGCGGATCTGTAAACGGTGCTCCCTGATAATGCTGCTCCTGTATATCTTTCCCCACAGCGTAACGATGCTGTCCGCCTGCGACGGGTCTCTCAGCTCTGCGCCGGTAAGCCCTATCAGCCTTCTTTTGATCACACTGCACTCATATACACCGTCCATATGGAATTTCCGGGGTTCTGATACGCCTTCATACCGGCGGGTGTAGCTGACCATTGCGAGGTCATGCCCTTCTTCCGCCGCCTGCAGCAATGTATCAACATAACGGGGCTCTGCCCAGTCATCGCTATCCACAAAGCAGATATACGTGCCGCGGGCCAGCGCGATCCCTGTATTCCTGGAAGCCGACAGCCCCTGGTTCTCCTGGTGTATGATCCTGAACACGGTCTGCTGCCTGAAAGCGGCCTCCAGCTTATCCAGCACGGCAGCGGTATGGTCGCGGGAACCGTCATTGATCAGGATGAACTCCCATTCCATAGTGGCGGACGGCACCAGGGAGCGTACACACTGCTCCACGTAGTGCGCGGTATTATAGCAGGGTATGATAATGCTAACTTTCATGGATCAAGCGGTAGATTTTTTTGATCTCCCCGG
This sequence comes from Edaphocola sp., assembly GCA_037190225.1. Taxonomy (GTDB): domain Bacteria; phylum Bacteroidota; class Bacteroidia; order Chitinophagales; family Chitinophagaceae; genus MKSF01. The sequence goes on from JBBCJL010000002.1 coordinate 4,530, forward strand.
CATTGGTGTACCGGTGAGGATCACAGTTATCAGAGAGCTGCTGCCGAAGTGCGCTGTCCCGAAGCAGGTTCATAAGCGCCACTGCTATAGCAGCAGGATCCAGGGGCACGATCAGGCCGTCATATCCATGCCGCACCTGTGAAGGCGCTGTAGGATAATCGGTAATGATAACCGGGCGCTGTAACAGCTGGGCCTCCCTTACAGATACCGATTTCCCTTCAAACCTGGAGGGCTGGACATAGACATCACACTGCTCCAGGTAGCTGTACGGATTCTTCTTTTTGCCTAGTAAGATGATATGATCCTGCAATCCGTACTGCTCTATAAGGTCTTTCACCAGGTGCTCATCTCCTCCGAACCCTATAATGTACCATTTAAAGTCCTTATAACCGCCCTGCAGCATTGCCCGTACCACCTCCGGTATCACTTCCAGGTTTTTGGCATAGGAAAAGCGGCCTATGGTGAGTATCCTGTATCCACTGTATGCGCTGTAGGCTTCCAGTGCCGGGTCCTGGCGGTCCCGGAGCTCCTGCCTGATGTAAGGATAGGAAATAATATTTTCGATCACCCGTACCCGCTTTTCAAAGCGCGGCAAAACCGATATAAAAGCATTCCGGCATTCTTCCGAAACGGCAATGATATGCTTAAAAGGCGCCCACATCTTATTTTCCGCAACAGGATCAATGACCAGGTTGGAATAATCGGTATGTATCCAGGCCCAGTAGCTGGCTGCCTTTATGCGCCTGCGCTCCACGAAATTAGGATGCAGGAAGCTCATACAGACGTCATAGGTCTTACCGGAAACAGTCGGCAGGAACCTTGAGGCATAGTCGATCAGGTAAGTATGATAGAGGTTGCTGGTCTTACCCTTCTCAGGCGGATAGAACAGCGACTTCCATTTGCTTTTTATTGTAGCCATTATTTTTACAGCCGCTGTCCGCCAGTTGCCCGATGTAACCAGCGCGCGCATGGGTCTGAACAGCGCAGCATATTGCGGCAGCTCCGGCAAGAGCCGCGCATTTTTATTGATCAGGCTTTTTAGTGCCCCGTCATGGTTGAAAATAAACACATCCACATTGTAGCGCTCATAGTCTATACTGTCCAGCAGCCCGAGCAGGCTCTTCTCCACCCCGCCTATCTCTATCAGCTGGGTGGATATGATGATATCTTTTTTCATTTGAACAGCATTTTATAGTATTTAGGTCCCACTGCCCTGAAGATCATATCCAGCATCCTGAATTTCAGGGGACGCTGATCCTTCTGAAGAGGTGCATCCTTCCAGGGCGAAAGCGATTTGTAATACAAATACCTGTCCTTTAGCGGGTGGCTGCTGTTAGTGTACCAGGGACGGTTGGAAAAGCAGGGTGTGAAATGCACAAATACCGGCTGCTGCCTGGCTTCCTCTATCAAAGCATCGGGATAGTAGGGTGACGCCCCGTAATATTCTTCTATATCACGGACCGTCCGGAATTCCCAGAAGCTGGTCATAGCGTTATATTTCGGGTGCAGTATCAATATATCATCAGCAAAGACCCCATTGATAACGCCCTGGTCGTGGTGCTGCACCTTACCGTCATGCTTCCTGATAAAAGCGGTCATGACGGATACCGCATCCGCTTCACGCATTTTCCCCAGGTCCAGCATTAAGAATCCTGCATTGATATACCTGGCCTGCTCACTGATACCGATATTGGTCTTATTGGACAAGCCGACATGATCTTCCACGGCCGCAACAGTATGAGAGGCCATATCCATAGCGTAAAGCTCTTCCAGGGATGCCTCAAATATGGCATCACAGTCAGCATAAATAACGCGGTCAACAGATGCATCCAGCAGCACAGGTAAGAACAGGCGGCTGTACGATGCAATAGAGATCGTACCGGGAATGCCATACGCTTTCAGCCCCTGCAGCAGCTCCTGCAATTCGTGGAAAATAACCGCCCGGTCGTATGATGCCGCTATTGATCTTAATGTCGATCTGCCGGCAGGCGAAATGCCGTTATCCAGTATATGTATGGTGATCTGATCAAACCCTTTATTATTTTCCAGTAAGGATATAATGGCAACACCAAGATGCTGTATGTAGTTGTCATCTGATGAAAAGGCTATATGAAGGTGCATAATGTCATATTAATGTGTACGGAGCAAATACCACGCTTTGCAAAAGTAACACTTTAGCCCGGACATCGCAATACGCCCGCGCTGACACCCCGGGCATACAACAGGCTGACCCACCATGCGGCTGCATATGTAAAAAAATATATTTTCCGTAAAATTTTAGATAATTATAACAAAGCTTAATTTTGTATTATTTTTAACAGGATAATCATTTCTATGATTTTCAATTCGCTTGCTTTCCTGGTCTTCCTGCCTGTTGTCTTCACAATATACTGGCTATTAAAAACAGGCAGGATAAGAGCACAGAATATCGTATTGCTGGCAGCCAGCCTCTATTTTTACGCCTGCTGGGACTGGCGGTTCCTGTTCCTGTTATTATTTTCCATCTGCCTGGATTATTACACCGGCATTAAAATAGACAACAGTACTTCGAAGCGGATGCGCAAGACCTGGATGGTGATCAGCATCGGGGTAAACCTGGGCTTCCTGATGGTCTTCAAATATTACAATTTCTTTATAGATTCCTTTAAGGACGCCTTGGCCGCGGTCGGCTATCACCCCAATATCCAAACACTGCAGCTTATACTGCCCGTAGGTATTTCGTTCTATACCTTTCACGGGCTGTCCTATATCCTGGATATCTATTATAAGCGGATCCGGTCGGAGCGGAATTTTATAGATTATGCGCTGTTTGTGAGCTTTTTCCCCCTGCTGGTAGCCGGTCCCATTGAAAGGGCCACCCACCTGCTGCCACAGATAAAAAAACGCAGGCAGTTTGATTATGCAAAAGCCATAGACGGCCTGCGGCAGATGCTGTGGGGATTTTTCAAGAAAGTGGTGATAGCGGATAACTGCGCCCTGTATGTGAATGATATCTTTTCCAACCACAGCAGCTACGGGACCGTTTCCCTGATACTGGGAGCCGTCCTCTTCGCGGTGCAGATATACTGTGATTTTTCCGGGTATTCGGACATTGCGCTCGGCACAGCCCGCCTTTTCGGCTTTGAGCTGCTCCGGAATTTCTCCTTCCCTTATTTTTCAAGGAATATCGCGGAGTTCTGGCGGCGCTGGCACATTTCACTGTCCTCCTGGTTCAGGGATTATGTCTATATACCCTTAGGGGGCAGCAAAGGCGGCATTCTGAAAAAGGTCAGGAACACTTTCGTGATCTTCCTCGTCAGCGGCTTCTGGCATGGCGCCAACTGGACGTTCATCATCTGGGGCGGCCTTAACGCGGTCTATTACCTGCCGTCACTGCTCTTAAGCCAGAACCGGAAGTACACGGATATCGTAGCGGAGCACACCCTGCTGCCTTCCCTGAAAGAGCTGGGGCATATGGCGCTGACGTTCACCCTTACGACCATCGCGTGGATATTCTTCAGGGCCGACAACCTCAGCCAGGCGCTGGAATACCTGGGCGGCATCTTCAGCTTCCGGCAGTCGGAAACCGTTACGGTGTCGCACCTGCTATACTTGCTGATAGGGTTGTTTTTCATTACGGAATGGACGGGCAGAAAAAGCAATTACGCCCTGGAACATATTTTACAGCGCTGGCCGCGGATGGCCAGGCTGACCCTGTATTATCTCCTGATCGTCCTGATATGCTGGTTTGCCGGTGAAGAGCAGGAGTTTATCTATTTTCAATTTTAGAGTATGATGAAACGATTCGTTTACAGGGTGCTTATTTTCATGCTGCCGGTATTGACCCTGCTGCTGGTCATGGAGCTGTATATCCGGTCCCTGCCCAATGAATATACCGCCAAAAAGGAGTATATGGATGTTCACGCGCCCCAGGTAGAGACCCTGATACTCGGCAATTCGCATGCGCTCAACGGCATTAACCCGGCCTATATGGACGGCCACGCCTACAACCTGGCATTTGCCGGCCAGACGCTGAAATATGACTGGGAGCTGCTGCAGTATTACGGCGACCGCCTGGTACATCTCAGGAACATCATTATCCCCATTTCCTACTTCAGCCTTTATAACAACCTGGAAAGCAACAGCACCAATAAGTTCAGGCTGAAATATTATAAGATCAATTTCGGGATCCTCCGGGAGGAGAATATATTATATAACCTCGAAATGGTAAGCGTTAAGTTCCCTAAGAACATAAGCACGATACAGCAGCATCTCTGGGGCATCTCCCCGGATAAGGACTCTTCCGGTAAGCGGGAAGCGTACATGGGCTGGTCCACGCGCAATTACACCGTTGACGATATAGAAAAGGAGGGAAAGGAGAAAGTAGCCAAGCATGAGCGGTATATCCGTCCCGGGGAGCTGGCATCCAATATTCAGTATCTCAGCAATATCATCTCTTTTGCAGAGCAGCACCAATGCAACCTGTATTTCATTACCACACCTCATTATGCCTCCTATTACCGGAATATAGGAACCGGTTATTTTACCGGCGCCAGGCATATCATGGATAGTATCACCTCCCTGCCATACAGCATCCCGGTCAGGTATATTGACCTGATGGAAGACAGCAGGTTCACCAAAAGTGATTTTGTCAATTCCGATCACCTGAGTGTTTCAGGCGCTGCCAGGCTCTCTTCTATATTGAACGGGCTGCTGCGGGAACCATAGCTTATTTCCGTTGCAGTTCTTCAAATAATGCCTGCCAGAGAAGCGCTACCGATGCCATACGGTATCTTTTGACATCTGTTAAAGCCTGGTCGGACAGGCTGCGCCTGAGGGCTTCATCTTCCATAAGGCGGGCAAGCGCCAGGGCCATGGCTTCTTCATCCAGCTGCGGCACCAGCAGGCCGTTCCTTTCGTGGTCAATGATATCAGCAGGTCCGTAATTGCAGTCGAAAGCCACACAGGGAAGCCCGAAGGCCATAGCCTCGATAAGCACCATACCGAATCCTTCATACCGGGAGGGCAGCACATAGATGCCGGCATCCAGGTATCGCTGCTGTATATGCCTGTCAGGGGGATGTAAGAACATATTGCGGGGCAGCTGCTGACCGGTAAGCACCTGCTCATCTTCTTTCCCGAAGTTGTGCAGCTCCCATTCCGGGAACCGGCCTGTGATCTTCCTCCAGACGCGCGCCAGTATATCCTGGCCTTTCTGGTAGGACACCTTTCCCACGCAGATGATCCTTTTACGGGAAAGATCCGCCCTTATATCCGGCTCAAACGGCACAGGATTGGCTATTACCCTGATATTCCTCAGATGCCGCCACTCATTGACATTGCCCTGCGTCAATACCACGAAAGCGTCAAATTTCGGGGCCAGCCTGTTCATCAGCGACCATTTGAGCCTTGTAACGACCTTTTGCTTCCAGCCGGCACGGGGCGGCAATTCGACCAGCTTGGATACATGCCGCTCGTAAATAACAGGAATACGGGGTTTAAGGATAGCCGGGATGAAAAAAGCTTTCAGACCATCATCGCAGACAAGGATCATATCCGGGTCCGACCGGTCTGCAAAAGAACGTATAGCCTGCCTGTACTGCCTGATATACGACAATGCTCCTCCTCCTACATTGGCGCTGATGAATGTTATCTTATCAGAAAAGGTATAAAAAGGCCTTAGATGCTGTTCATTCAGGACGGCAATCGTCACCCTATACCCCAAGACATCCGCAAAGTAAGACGCCTTTACTGACAGTACACGTTCCAGCCCGCCGGAACCATTGATCGCATTCGTGATATAAAGTAGCTTCATGAATTGATTCTTTTTTCCCTGCTGACACTATCTGGATAATAATCTTGCCTTAAGGCTATAAAACATATTTTTCAGGTATTTTACTTCCCGGGTATTGCGGAATAATAAAAAATTGACCGCAATAAAGAAGACACAGAGCGACAGCGCCGCCACTCCCAGCATCAGGAAGGAGTGAATATTGAACACGAAAAGGTATTTGAATACTAAAAAGCAAACGGCTAAAATAGACGCGTATAAAAGGTACTGCCATATATATACGCTGAAATTCAGCTGCAGGCCCATCTCGAATACCACTTTGGGCACATACCATGCCGTGGTCAGCAGCCTGGAAAGCACCGGAGCGAATAGGATGCCCTCCAGTCCCCACAGGTAACCGAACAGGACGGACAGTCCAAGGTTCAGAAAAGCGCTGAAAACCGTCAGCCAGCGGCCTTCTTTAAAAAAGCCCATGGTTGTTTTAAACGTCCATATCACATTCTGCATACCCAGGATATAAAAGTTCAGCGCTATCAATATCGCAACATAGGGCCGTATCAGGAACTCATCGCCTATCCACACCTCAATAAAGATATCAGAGTACAATGCCAGTCCCAGGGCGCCAAGACCATAGAGCATGAAGCTCATGAAATTCAGCACATTGAATATTTCTCTTTTCTTTTCCAGGCCCGCAGTTGCATTCACGTTGGCAACGCTGCTGGTCAGCCCCTGGAATACCTGTATCACCAGGGAAGTGGCCATACTTACCAGCAGCAGGTAGTTGTAGTATTTTCCCAGCAATACAAGGCCTACGAACGCATTGATGATGATATTGCTTGTATTATTCACTATCGCGCCGCTGAATTTAAAAAGGCTCGTGGAGAAGGTATTTACCTTCAGCTGGTGCTTGATATCCCTGCTTACAGGCCTGGCGGGCAATTTCAGGAAAGGGTATTGCTTATTGGTCTTCAGGTACACCAGCAGGTTGGAAACAAAGGTACCTGCCACCTGGATCACAAGGTACAGTATAAAGTTCTGGAACAATACCAGCGACAGTATCTGTATAGTGGTCTGGATAATGGTAACAATGATGCTTAATTTGGACACAACGTAATTACGCTGATCCGCTACCAGGATCGAATAGCGGTGGCTGAAGAAATAAGAAGCCACGGAATTGGCCAGGAAGAGCAGGTAAATGACGTAAATATCCCGGAGCAGCACTTCGTGATCCGTAGCCACTATATCCTTCAGGAAAGGTACAAGCGCCAGGCCGGCTGCCGCTACAGCACATCCTATATAAAAATATATCTTCTTAAATAAGACTATCAGATCATTCAGCAGGGCATGATCCTTTTCTGCAATAGGCTTGTACAGGGAGTACATCAAAGCGTTGCCCACGCCCAGCTCCGCCAGCGCCAGCAAACCCAGGATATTTGAAAAGAGCCCCTGGGCAGCCAGGTATTCTATAGCCAGGTAATTGATAAAAACGGTACGGCTGATAAATCCCAACAGCATCTGAATACCCTGGGTAACAAAACCGAAACCTATATTTTTAAATGAATTTTTAATCCTCGAATCCGTATTCATGCTTTGATTTTTGAACCCTGCTCAGCAAGCGTAAGGCATAGCCCTGTGCAAATGGCAGCACATCAAAGATACGTGAATATACGCCAATCGACTTAGTATCTCCCTGGCAAAAATCAATAGCCCCGTTTCTCCGGGTAACAGACATCAGATAAGTAACGCTTTTATGCACGGACTGCCTGCAGGCTGCTGACAGCTCCGGGATGTCCGAAGCATTTACAAGCAGCCAGGATAACATTACAGTAGCCGAGCTGTCTGCAGGCACTTCCCTGACCAGTACCTGCCATCCCCAGCTGCCGTCGGGTCTCTGGCAATCTATTATCAGCCTCGCATACCGGGCCACACGTTCTGTTAACGCCTGGTAGTAAGGATGCGCGGGATCCATCAGGTTACGGACATCAGCAAGCGCAATGGCATACCAGCCCATACCGCGCGCCCAACCGTAAAGGCCCAGCGACATATGTGTATGATAGTGATAGGCATGTACCGGCAGGCTGGAACCGGGGTATAAGCCGTGTGCATCGAATTCTTCCAGCTGCCCGATCGCCAGGTCAACAGCGCTATCGTTCCTGAACACCTGGCCGTACAGCATGAGATAAGGACAGATAAAGCCCAGTGTGTCCACGAACCTGTAATGCTCCGTATAGGTCTTATATCTTACAGAAGTATCCGACCCTTTCAATTCGAGTATCATCTGGTACACCCGGTGAAAGTAAGATGCGTATTCCTGCTCCTTATGCAGCAAGACCGCCAGCTTCAGCAAAGCATAGCTGTAGATGACATAATCAGCCTCCGGGGGCGTTTCTTTACCCGCCTCCTCCTTTAAAAAGGTATCATAGGCAGCCGCCTGTCCCAGCTCAGCCAGGCCTATCAGCAATCCTGCTTTCTGCCAGAATTGTATGGTATCGTTCTTGAAATTGCCTTTCAGTATATCCAGTATGACCAGCCTGGTATTGTCTGTGAGCCGCACGGTAGGCGTTTGCCGGATCCATTGCTGCGACAGGGCCGTAATATGGGCCATATATGCATCCACCTGCCGTATCTTCCCGATCCTGATCCTGGAAAGCCAGAGCTGTACGGCAAAAAAGACATCCGTACCGACCATCACCAGGACAACCGCCGCCAATAAATATATCACTATAATTTCCATTGTATATGCTCTTTAAGTATTTTAGCCGGAACACCCCCTATAAGGCAATTCGCCGGAAAGCTTTTGTTGACCACGCTTCCCGCGGCAACGATACAGCCATCGCCGATCGTCACACCTTTCAGGATCAGGCTGTTCATGCCGATCCAGACATGATTGCCGATGGTAACGGGACTGGTCTTGATATGCCGCCCGTCCGCTATCTCGTGGTTATCGCTGTCCCTGATGACCACGTTCTCGGCAATGGCTACATCATACCCGATCGTAATACTCTCAAAGCAGGCAATGGCGGCATTACTGTTGATATAGCCGCTCCCGAGGGATAATGTGGCGCCCGCCGCTACCGACACCCTGGCATTGCTATGGATGCTGAAGTGCCTGTCCACCCGCAGCGTGCTGTGCTCATACATGGACAGGAAGGACGGAAAGGGATCCCTGTGGTTGAATTTACTGTTGAACCAGAAAGATTCACCGATCCTTATGCTGGCCCGCCTATCTATGGACACCCGGCCGTTCCGGAATACCAGGAATTTCCACCCGGTACCCATGAACAGGGACATTTTTACGGTAGCGATGATATTCAGCCTGAAGATATTTCTCAGGAATACTTTTAATGCTATGCTCATGCAAGCTGGACTTTTATACAATAGATATTACCGGACATAGCCGTTCTCAATGATCTCCTCGTTCATCTGGCGGACCTTCTCCGGTGTGATGCCACCGGGAAGCGTATAGCTGCTGTCAAATTTCGGGCTCCGCTCAAACTCTTCCTCTATCTTTTTCCTGTAAGCCTCCACTGTCGTAATGACGCGCGCAGGATTACCGGCCACCACCACATTCGGGGGGACATCCCTGGTGACCACGCTGCAGGAACCGATGATGCTGTTCTCGCCGATCGTGACATTGGGCATAATAAAGACCCTGGCGCCCACGAACACGTTCCTGCCGATGATAATTTTGCCCACCCTGGTATAATTCACGAACCTTTTGGTGCTGGTATCATGGCTCAGCAGGTAAACTTCCGGGCCGAACATGACATTATCCCCGATCTCTATCAGCCAGCAGCTGCCGTAATCGATCGTACAATTGATCAGGCCGTACACGTTATGGCCTACTTTCATACCCGCCGCTATGCAGGCTTCCACAGATAATTGCTCATTCGACTTGCCCGCAATCAGCTGCCTGGTCTTATTGATTATTCGCTTTAACATACTTTTTCAGGTTTTGATAGGAGTAATATGCCCTCGGATAATGTAAAATATAAAGACATTTGTTCATCAACCCCCGTAGCTGGCTGAAATAGCTTTTATTTATCAGCAGGGAGTTGATAATGAGATGTATATATTCGCCACTCCTTACCCTGGGATAATCTTTCCAGGGGTGAATATTATGCTGTATCAGGTAAAAGTTGGTAAAGGCCAGACCTTCGAGGAACCATTTCTTATAGAAGCTGTTGGACAGGCCGGTTTGCTGGTATTCCACTTCCGCCAGTACCGCATTGATACATTTGAGCTTGTATTTCACGGAGACGGGATGCCACACCACCGATTCCGATATAAGCCTGATCTCCCGGGGTTCAGGGAAAGGGAATTCTTTGAGGCAGCGGGTCCGGAATACCACGGATTTGTCTCCCCTGATGGCCTGCCTGTAGTATAAGGCCGGAAAGTCGGACACCATTCCGTTTTGAGGGAATGGTGTTCCGATGATATTACCATTAGAATATTTGTTTAGAAAAAGCAGCCCGCCCAGGTCCGTACTTTCAAGGTCAATAAGATTATTCAGCAGGATATCAAATGCCCCTTCCACGAAAAAGTCGTCACTGTCCAGGATCACGAAAAAATCCCCACGGGCCTCCCTGACACCTGCATTGACCGCAGTATGCTTGCCGCCGTTACTTTTTTTAATATATTTTATATCAAAAATATCATTACCATTCGCTATCCATTCCTGCACCAGCGCTTCCGTATCGTCCGTGCTGCCGTCATCTACAATCAGCCACTCGAAACCTGTATGATCCTGCCTTCTTATGGACTGATAGGCTCTTTCCAGCAGGTGCATCCTGTTGAAAGTAGGCGTAAAAATAGTAAATAGCACTTTACAGTTATAAGTTTAGTTAAGTAAGACTTTTTCGATCTGCTGCATTCTGTTTGACATATAGAAGACCGTATTCGTTGCCTGAATATTACGCCTGTACTTAGCTAATACCTCCGGATGTTCTAACACATATTTCAATGCGCTATACAATCCTTCCTCGCTGTTTTCACAAATCAGGCCGGTCTGCTTATCTTCAATAAGCTCAGACATACCACTGCAATCTGTGGTAATGACCGGCGTTTCCAAAATCAGCGATTCAATAACTACTGTGCTCAATCCTTCGAAAAGCGAAGACATCACTAAACAGTCTGCCTGGCATATAAAAGGATACGGATTATCCAAATGTCCAAGCAAAGTTACTATTTCCTGTAAATTTTTAGAAAAAATTAAGTTTTCCAGGTCCGTTTTTTGTTCTCCGTCCCCTACCATCATCAGCCGGAACTCAAAACCTTCCTCTTTTAGCAGCCCCAGCACATTCAGCAGCCTGTCATAGGATTTAACGGGGACCAGCCTGCCTACCGTCACCAGCTTCAGCAAAGGAGAGCTATACCGTATCTCCGACCCCTGCTGCACCTTGTGGAATATTTTCTTTTCATCCACCGGGTTGTACAGGCATTTTACGGTTTTATAGTCAAAAATGGCCCTGAAAGAGCTGCACACATCTTCCGATACTCCGATAATATGCTGGTAGCGTGCATATTCCGTTCTCTTTTTTTCAAAGCTCCTGGTATCAAGATCCTCATATAAACGTTCCTGGTGGGTGTGCAGCCAGGCTATTTTCTTGCTTGGCTGGCCGGAATAGCTTACAAATTCCGTAGGCGCACCTTCATAAAAGGCCACTTCAATATCAAAGCGCTCCTTGACCAGGCGGCGGTACATCCAGGTCTTGGGCATCCTGTTATAGAGGAAATTAAAAAACCTGTATTTCAGGGTATTGGTATTGTCAATTAAATACCGGTACCTGATATGACCGGCAAATCCTTCCTTAAAATGAAACTCGTAATCGGAATAAACACTCTTTTTGAACAGAGCGATCACTGTAATATCAAATTTTTCAGGGTCTATATTGTTCACCAGGTCGATCAGCACCTTTTCTGCACCGCCCACTATCATGGATTCAATATAAAATGCAATTTTCTTTTTCATCTCTGTCTCATTTAAGCAACGCTCCTATCTTATCATTAATATGGGTCTCGTTCAATGAAAAATCTGATAAATTCTGAACAAGCATTTCCCGCAAGCGTGCATCTTCCGATACATTGGTTATGGCCGCGGCCATAGCTTCCGGCTCCATTTCAGCCACGATGGCATCATAGCCGTTCCGCAGCTGATCCCCGACGGTGGCGAAATTGGTGGTCACTATCGGCTTGCCCAGCAGCCTGGCTTCGTCTATAGCTATGGACTTCCCTTCATACCTGGAAGTCTGGCAATAGATATCCGCCCAGCGGATGCAGGCATAGGGATTCTGCTGCAACCCCAGCAATACCAGGGAATCTGACAGGCTGTGTGCCCTGATCTGCTCTTCCATCCAGCCCCTCTGTGAGCCTTCTCCAATCACGTACCATACGAAATCCTTTCCTGCCCGCTTCAGCAGCTTTACCGTCTCTACCAGCAGATCCATACCTTTTTCCTCGCTCAGCCTGGCCACTGTAATAATATCCAGCGCGCTCTTGCGTAAAGGAACCGGCAGCGGCTCCTCCGCCATCGCCCTCACCAGGAGACCGGAGGTCATATTAGGGATCTCAACAACTTTATTCCTGACTGCCGGAAATACTGCTGTAATATCCTCCACGCATTTTTCGCTGACGCCCACGATGGCATGGAGCCGCTCAAAATAGGGGGCATCAAAGTCCGCCCGTAAGCCGGAAGAGGAGTACAGGGTATGTATCCAGCCTATCTTCTTTGCCGCCTTTACCTTATCCACAACAAAGTAAACGGAGGATTTTTCCAGGAACGCCACCGCAATGTCATACTCCTTTGGAAGCACCTGCATGCTGCGGGACCAGTATTTCCAGCCATCCTGCTCTCCTACCGCCGCGTTCGGCGCTTTCTTAAGCGTCCTGGCATACAGGAAACGATCAAGGGCCAGCCGCCATTGACCCTGCTGCAGCAAGCCGGTCACCGCTTTGAGAAAAGGGCGTGTAAAAAGTCCGTAATAACCTTCGGGAGTCATAATATTTACGTAGGCAGGAACCTGGCTCATAAATAAGCCGGAAGTATTGAACAGCAGCAGATCAATATTATAGTCTGACGGAGCAAGCGTATGCAGCAGGTTTACCAATGCTTTTTCGCCACCTCCTGCATCCAGGCCGGGAATTACAAATAATATCTCTTGCTTACGCGCCATCTGTATGCTACAAATAATCATTGGCCGACATAGCCAATACTTTAATATGCGGTATCACGGCAGCCAGCTGGTCTTTCAGCAGCGCCCGATCTCTTTTCAGTTCTTCAAATTTTTCTTTCAGCAATGCGGCATCGCTGATTTCAGATTTGTCCAGCACCAGCTTTGGAAAGCCGAACAGGTCACGGGCTATCCCCAGTGATTTCACGCTGTAGCCGAGCACCATTGTGGGCACACCCTGCGAATATGCCGCTATAGTGGCATGGGTCCTGGCTCCTATGAACATTTCCATCCGCCCAATATATCCTTTGTACTGCGATGCCGTGAGGTCATCAGGCAGCAGCAGCGTCCGGTCCGCTGCCCGGGGGCCCAGGTCATGAATAAGCCGCTGCATACATTCATGGTCATTATTGCCCGGCTGTATGACGTGTGGTGTAAATGCAATAGTAAAGGATGTAGTATCAAGGATATGCCTCAGAAGGTCAAGGACGGCCTGCCGGCTTGCCGGGACCTTCTGCTCTACCAGCGGACTGTAGTTAAATCCTATGGTATTATGCTCCTGCCAGCCCGCCGGCAGGGGCAGCTCTTCCTTATCCAGCAGGAACGCGCCGTCAGCCACCTGCACTACATTTTCCAGCCCGCTGTCTTTGAGCGCCGCGACAGATTCCGATTCCCGGATCACCAGGAAGTCATAGGTATTCAGGTCATTGATCTTTTCGGGATTCAGGTCTTCCTTTCCCAGCGATGCGCCCCACAGGAGCAGCTTTTTACCACGGGATTTGATAATACGGTTCAGCTCGTAATAATCGGGTATATTACCGTAGCAGTAATTATCTCCTCCTATGGATAAGAATATATCAAAACGGTCTATATTATCAATAATGTCCTGGTGTATCAGCCTGTAGGAAACAGCCTGCGAATCCCGGAGCCTTACCTGCAGGTAGTTCTTGAAGAACAATAAGGAATAGGGCTTTATGCTGCGGCCCTGGTTATGATAAACAAGCTCATCCAGCCCCGGGATATGCCTGTCCGATTCAGGCTGCGAAGAAGCCAGGGCTATATAGGCGTCAGCGTATTTAGCCCTTATGATTTTCACTGCCGTCTGAACGATCGCTTCACATCCCCTGTTGCCGCTTCCGCCGTGGAAGAACATTAATATTCTCATGTTGTCCTTTTTATTTAATTCCGTTACGCCAATGAACATATTTAAAAGCCAGCTTCAGCCTGAATAAAGATCTTTGCTTCATAGCATCCAGTATAAATCTTTCAAACCTGCCGGCGCCATCAGTGATTTCATTATAATAAGCATCCAGCGCTTTCCGTACTTCTTTTTCCTGTAGCATGTCCCGTACCATTTTCATGCGGCCGGCACTGCTGATGCCGGGCTGGTTCCTGAAATAAACGGACAGGATGCTTAAAATATTCCGTATCATCTTAACGCTGCTCCATCTCTCCATCAGATCCTTATCATATAAATGCCCCGTAAGATGCCGGTACCTGTCCTTATCTTTCACAAAGGCCTCCAGGTAATTATGCTTTTTAAGATTCCTGGTAGCGCTGCCTTCCGTTTCCCGGTAACAATAGATCGTTCCCCTGAACACTACCAGCTCCTCCACACATTGCAGGTACGCTACATTAAAATACCCGTCTTCACCCAATGGCATGCCCGCAGGAAACTGAACAGCCTGTGATCTTATAACAGCCGTATCGTAAAATTTAGCCGCTACGGAGTTGCCTAATTCATTCTGAAGGTAAGACGGAATAACGGCATCCAGGATTTCACTTCTGTTAAACTTATCTATATCAGCCCCTGAAAGCAAGGCCTTATTAAAAAACTGATCTGAAAAATAAGTAGTTACAGAAGCATCCTGGTCCTTTACAGCATCAAAGAAACCAGGCGTCACCGTATCATCCGCGTCAACAAAAGCCAGGTATCGCCCGGAGGCAGCTGCCATACCGGCATTCCTTGCCGCACTTACGCCCCCGTTCTCCTGCTGTATCAGCCGTATGCGGCCATCCCTGCCAATGAGCTCCCTGATGATACCCGCGCTGTTATCGCTGCTGCCGTCATCCACACATATGATCTCGAAAGACGAAAAACCGGCCGCCTGTATGCTCTGGAGACAATCTGAAATATACTCCCCGGCATTATATACCGGTATTACCACTGATACATAAGGCTCACCGGGAGACATCACGATTCGATCAGTTTTAATAAATAATTCCCGTAATTGCACTTCAATAAAGGCTGTGCCAGCTTTTTCAGCTGCTCCTCATCAATATATCCCATCCTGAAAGCAACCTCTTCAATAGAGCCCACCTTCAGTCCCTGGCGCTCTTCTATCACCTGCACAAACTGGGCTGCCTGCATGAGCGAGGACACCGTACCGGTATCCAGCCAGGCTACTCCCCTGTTCAGCAATTCAACCTTCAGCTTACCTCTTTTAAGGTAGACATTATTGACTTCGGTGATCTCCAGCTCGCCTCTTGCCGATGGCTGTATCTGCTTCGCTATCTCCACCACATCATTATCATAAAAGTACAGGCCGATGACCGCATGATTGGATTTCGGGTGCTCCGGCTTTTCTTCTATGGAAGTAGCTTCATTATGCTCATTGAAGGTCACGACCCCGTAGCGTTCCGGGTCATGCACCGAATAGGCAAAAATACATCCGCCGTCCACATCAATATTGGACTGCATCAGCTTGCTGAGACCTGAGCCGTATATGATATTATCCCCTAAGATCAGGGCTACCTTATCATTGCCTATAAATTCCTCACCGATGATAAAGGCCTGGGCAAGACCGTCCGGGCTGGGCTGCTCCGCATAGCTGAGCTGCAGACCGTAATCGCTGCCGTCTCCCAGCAACCTGCGAAAATTAGGCACGTCCTGGGGTGTAGATATGATCAGTATTTCCCTTATGCCCGCCAGCATTAAAACAGACAGGGGATAATATATCATGGGTTTATCATATATAGGGAGCAGTTGCTTGGAAACTACCCTGGTCAAAGGATATAACCGTGTTCCCGACCCTCCTGCAAGTATAATGCCTTTCATAATTTTTCAAACAAAAAAAAGATGCACAAAGATAGTCATATTTTATATGCCCCTCTGATAATATTTTGTGAATTCAGCTATAAACCATATTGAGTTTCAGCGCCCTGCAGTACCTGTATACCAAAGGTAAAGCCGCCTGTATGCAGCCATTCCCGGCGCTTTTCCATCACCGGGCCAAAGCCCCTGTGAGCCACTGCCAGTATCCCGATATGATAGGCCCCCTCTATGCTGCCCCTGAGCATCCCGCGGTACTTTTCAGGCACAGCCCTTACATCAGCTACGGGGTCATACACATCCACGGAGAGGCCATAGGACAGCAGCTCATCCACCAGGTGAAATACCCTGGAGTTCCTGACATCGGGACAGTCGGCCTTAAAGGTACAGCCCAGCACCAGGACACGCGACAGCTTCAGGTCCAGGTTATGCTGGATGGCGAGCTTGATGATGCGACCGGCCACATAGAGATGCATTTCATCGTTCAGCTTACGGCCCGCCAGTATCATTTCCGGCGTATAGCCATGAAACTGGGATTTATAGGCAAGATAGTAAGGATCTACCCCGATACAATGCCCTCCCACCAGGCCGGGATAGTAAGGGGCAAAGTTCCATTTGGTAGCCGCCGCTTCCAGCACTTCCCTGGTATCTATATGGAGCAGGCTGAAGATCTTGGACAGCTCATTGACAAATGCGATATTGATATCACGCTGCGTGTTCTCGATCACCTTGGCAGCCTCCGCTACCTTTATGCAGGATACCTTGTGCAGGCCCGCAGTAATGATCCTGCCGTACAGCAATTCCATCCGCTCAACAGCGGTCTTATCCGACCCGGAAATGATCTTCTTAATCGAAGACAGCGGTCTTGACCTATCCCCGGGATTCACCCGTTCAGGGGAATAGCCCACAAAGAATTCTTCATTGTAAACCAGTCCCGATGCCCCGACAAGTATCGGGACACATTCCTCCTCCGTAAGGCCCGGGTACACCGTAGATTCGAAGACGACCAATGTTCCCGGCCGCATATACTTTCCGGTCAGCCTGCAGGCCGCTTTCAGCATCGTAATATCCGGGATGTTATGGGCATCTACGGGTGTGGGGATCGTAATGATAAATACGTCCATTGTATGAAGCAGTGACGCTTCCGAGGTAACCACCAGCTTTCCTTCCTCCGTGCCCTTAAGCGCTGCTTTCAGCTGCTCTTCGTTCACTTCCCCATTGCTGTCGTAATGCCTGTTCAGCTCCGCTACCCTGACAGGATCAATATCATAACCGGTCACATTAAAATGCCGGGCAAAAGCCTCCGCCAGCGTCAGTCCCACATATCCCAATCCTATTACCCCTATATTCATATATTTTCCTTAATTTGTTGTAAAATTACTTTAATTTTATAGTTAATCTGTCCGCATTAACCTTACGATTATATGAAACTGACCAATACCGTACGCTGTTTATTTATGCTGTTCCTAAGCAGCCTTTTATATGCAAGCAATGCTGTCGCTGCATTATGGGAATTATCAGGGCCGCAGCAATACCGCCTGAACGATGCGGCGATGCAGCATCTCCTTGCGGCTGCCGAATTCAAAATGGACCTGCCCCTTCCGGACGGCAGCTTCGCGGTCTATCATTTCCGGAATACACCTGTCCTGTCGCCCGGGCTTGGCGACAAATACCCGGAAATACGTACCTATACCGGAACACTGGGCTCAGACAAGCTGGTCACTGCGAAAATGACCGTCTTCAACAACACTTTAAATGTTTATGTCTTTAACGGCAGCAAGTCCTACCTGGTAGTATCCCGGGACAATGTCTACAACGTATTCTATAAAAAGGACGTACAGCCCCGGAACAGCTTCCGCTGCCTGGATGCCGTACATGCAACAGATGCAACGCTGCCCCTTCCCCAGGGCCTGATGGTGGAAAGCGGGAGCGAGCGCAGGAAATACCGGCTGGCGCTGTCCTGCACATATGAATATGCCGTTGCGGTGACCGGAACGACCACACCGACCAAGGCCCAGGTGCTGGCAGCTATGACCACCACCATCAACCGTGTGAACGGTATCTACGAAAGAGAGCTGGGGGTCACGCTTGAGCTTGTGCCCAATAATGATACGCTGGTCTTTGTTACCAACAGCTCTTCGGTCTTCACCAATAATAACGCGTATGCGATGCTGACCCAGAACAGGAATCTCATTAACGCCCGCATCGGTACCGGCAACTACGATATCGGACACGTGTTCAGTACAGGCGGAGGCGGCCTCGCCGCCCTTGCCGGCATCTGCACTCCCGACAAGGCCGAAGGCGTTACAGGCACTGACGAACCCAAGGACGATCCTTTTGATGTAGACTATGTGTCGCACGAAATGGGACACCAGCTGGGAGCAGATCATACCTTCAATAAATGTGAAAACGAGGAGATGCACGCCGCGTTCGAGCCCGGCAGCGGCTCTACCATTATGGGCTATGCGGGCATTTGCGGCAATGAGAACCTTCAGAGCAATACAGATGATTATTTCCACGCATTCTCCAAATATGAGATCAACGAATGGCTGAATGCGCCCGTAAACAGCACCTGCGGCCTGGGCATAGGCGCTGCCGTCACCCTCACCCCATTCTATGTGGGAAATACGGAGTACAACATTCCCGCCCATACGCCTTTCGAGCTGGAAGCACCTGATCTGGGAGCAGACCTGTACAACTGGTACCAGTGGGATCTCGGCAATTTCAGGAATACGCAGGCCAACAGCGCCACCTTCGTTTACGGACCTACTTTCCGGTCCTTTTTCCCGGCTGAGGAAAGGATAAGGGTCTTCCCGCAAACCAGTTACCTGCTGGCCAATAATTTTTCCTATACGGGCGAACGGCTGCCTACGGTAACCAGGACGCTCCATTTCATCCTGGACGCGCTCACCAGGGACAATAACTGGGGCTACAGCCGTACTTCGGAAGATACGCTCTCCATTCACGTACAAAGCAATGGCGCTCCTTTCCGGGTACTGCATCCCGATCACCCAGTCACGATCTTAAAAGGTCAGAGCACGGATATCAAGTGGGAGCCGGGCAATACCCCCAACTGGCCTATCGTGTGCTCGGATGTCAATATATTCCTTTCAAGGGATGGCGGGCTTACTTTTACAGATACCATAGGGATCAATATCTATAATAACGGGTCTTACCGGTACACTTTCCCTGATACCCTGCCTGTAGCCAGCACCTACCGTATCAAAATAAAATGCGCGGATAATATCTTCTTTGATATCAGCAATACCAATTTTACTCTGGATACGGTATTAAGCCTCCCCGAAGTATTTTCAGATATTGACCGGCACTTCAGCATCTATCCTAATCCCGGCTATGACCTGCTTCATATCCAGCCGGCCGGCAACAGCACTTATGAGCTGGTGATATATGGCATCAACGGCGCTATGCTGCTGCGCCAGGATATCAACAGGGATAATACGGACGTGGATATCAGCGCCCTGCCCGCGGCCAATTATATCCTGCAGATCAATGATACCAGGTCCCGGAACCAGTACCGCAAGATCATTACCAAAACCGAACACCGATAGCACACCCAGAACCCCAACCATATGACAGCCTTTTTTAACCGGTCCGGAATCTTCCTGTTCCCGGCCATCAGCAGTATTGCTTTCTATCTGACCATATTATATGAAATACCTGTTGCAGGGTTCCTGTGCCTTATACCGCTGATATATACGCTTTCTGAAAACAGCGCATCCCTCAGGCGCCTGCTCACGGCCAATACTGTCTATACAGGACTGCTTTACCTTATCATACTGGGCTGGGCTCCCGGCGTAATGGAGGCCTATACCGGCGGCAATACCCTGCTAACCTACCTGTGCTACGCTGCATTCGTACTGATCGCCCTGGTCATTTCCAACCTGCTTACCGGGCTATACTACCTGGCTGTAAAAGGCGCACGGCGGACCAGCAGCTTTTCCCTGCCGCTGCTGGCATTCACCCTGTTCCTGCAGGAAGCGGCCATGTCCGCCCTGCTGCCGGGTATGCCATGGCTGACCCTGCATCTCGCCTACAGTGTCATACATCAGGATTACGTATTGCAATGGGCCAGCATTGGCGGTGTGTACCTTATTTCCTTTTGTATAGCGAACTTCAATATGCTGCTATTTATCATATTCCGGTACGCGCACAAGAGGCTGATGGCTGTACCCCTTTACCTGGCCTTCCTTGTGGCAGGTCTCCTGTTCGGGTACTACAGGCTGGAAAAGGATAATGGCCCGGAGACAGGGGACCCTGGGCTTAAAATAGCGGTGATCACAGAAAATGTGCCTGCCACCACCAGATGGGATGCAGCTTCCGTCAACAGCCTGGTGGATACTTATTTCAGCCTATGCAGGCAGGCGCTGGCAACGCAGCCGGACCTGGTCGTATGGACAGAATCGGCTGTACCGTGGACCTATTCCGGGGAGGATGACTTCCTGGACTCCCTTATCAGGATCAGCCGGCCCTATAAGGTCTCCCACATTATAGGGATGAACACGGCGGCCGGGCCGGAAAGCGTTTATAACTCCGCCTACTTTATCCGGGACGGGCAGGTAGCGGGAAGGCAGGATAAAATATACCTGCTCAGCTTTGCTGAAAAGCCGCTGTTCAGCTTCAGCCTCCCTTTCCTGCAGACCGAAGGCTTCAGCGCCGAAAACGGGGAGGACATACATCTGTTCCACCTTCAGGATCACAGGATAGGCGCCCTGATCTGTAATGAAAGCAACGTATCCGGCGCAGCCCTGGATATGGCCGATGCCGGTGCGGATCTGCTTATTAATATCAGCAATGACAGCTGGTTCAGCAATAGCGGGCTGCTTATGAATATGCACTTTAAAAATGCCCGGCTGAGAGCTGTTGAAAGCGGCAGGCCGGTCATCGTCAACAGCAACCAGGGGTACTGCGGATATATCAGCGGCAAGGGACAGGTGCTGGATAAGCACCGTCATACATCGGCGCATCTGGCTACTTATTCAGTTCATAAAAAAATATATAACACTTTTTATTTAGATAATAAAAAATTATTAATTTTATTACTAACATTGCATCCCGTCACCCTATATCTTTTAACACGAAAAAAACGACCTATTCAATGAATAAGATACTTTACTTTCTGACCATTATGCTGCTGATCTCAGCAGAAGCAACGGCGTCGCTCCGGATGACCTCCTACAGGTGGAGAAATGACGATGGCAACGAAACCACAGCTACCTGGCGGGCAGCCCAGAGCGCACCCATCACGATAAGCAATACCACGGATCCGCTACGGTTACGGATAGCCATGGACAATGACAACGGCGCCGGATATGAAGAATATCCTGACGGCTGGCTGCAATATTCATCAGATAACGGGGCTACCTGGACAACCATTACCAATGCGCCAACAGATGAGTTTGTCTACCATACCAGCGCCAATGTAACGCATAATGCCGCTACCACCAATCAACTGACCGGTACGGCAGGCACCTGGAAAGCCGGAAAGATCATTAATAACTTACCGAACGCCGGCAGCGAGACCATTGTATATGACGGTGAGTTTACGGAATACGAATGGGTACTCAAAGCCACGGACAATACCAAATCCAACGCTACCTACATCTTCCAGACGGAATACTGGGAGGATCTGCCTATAACCTACCCGACATTGAATACCACCTGCTTAAATGCCGTCATCAGCAGCACTACCTCCGGCAGCAGCTGCGGACCGGGAACCATTAACTTAAGCGCCACGGCACCGAACGGAACGATCATTTCCTGGCGGGATTCCGCCAATAATGAACTGTTCAGGGGACCTGCATTTACCACCCCTGTCCTGACTGCTACCACCACCTATTACGCGGTGCCGGTCAGGCCTTACGGCAATAACCAGGAATGCTTTGGCCCCCGGGTAACCGTCACTGCCTCCATTTACCCCGTCCCTACGGTGACCTTAGGCAATGATACGGCTTTCTGTGCCGGGAATGTCTATAACCTGAAAGCTGTCCCGGGCAATTACCCGTCCTATTCCTGGAATGTGGGCGGTATTACCAATAACATCAATATCAACTCCTCAGGGCTTTACAAGGTAACGATCACGGATAATAATAACTGCACCGCTTCAGACGAAGTAGAAGTGACCGTGCACCCGCTGCCTACCGTTATGCTTCCTCCTGACACCGCTATATGCAAGGGAGATACCGTTACCCTGAATGCAGACCCGCTCAATGAAGGCAACAGCATCCTGTGGAATACAGGCAGCATCAGCCCGGAGATCAAAGTATATGATGCAGGCACCTATACGGCACAAGCCACCAACCAGTGGAATTGCATCAGCACCGACAAGTTCGTGCTTAATTTCAAAGATACACCACATCTGGAAGGCATCAACGCGTTCTACCAGTTTGGCAATACCTACATCTTTACCCTGCTCAACCCCCGGTATTATACCAGCGCGGAATGGGATTTCGGTGATAATTCACCCCGAAGGACCGGTAACCAGGTATCCCATACCTATAACACAAGCGGCCTGTATGACGTTACGGTCACATTATCACCCGAATGCCCCAATGGCGACCCCGCCACCTTCCGTCACCGCCTGGATGCGCTGAGCGTGAAAGAAGCAGATATCGACAACAAGATCAGCCTGTATCCTAATCCTGCCCAGCAATACCTCATGGTAACATCAGAGCTGCTGGACATAGAAACGGTAGTCTTATATGACATTACCGGCAGAAAAATGGATATGGTTCCCGTAGAGCATAACGGCAAAAGCATTAAGATTGATGTCAGCCAGCTCCCTTCTTCCTTATACACGCTTTACATAGTTACCCCTCAGGGAAGCGTCCAGAAGAAAGTACAGGTCATCAAATAGATATACGGACATAATAATAACAAAAAGCTGTCTTACCAAAGGCAGCTTTTTTTAGAGCCTGTCACGGCCGGACACATACAGCATGATCTTCATAACGGTCCGCAGCAGCATAGCCGGCCATCATGCAACAACGGATCTACCATCAGTAAATCATTTAAAAATCGCAAGGTGTTAAGCTACTGGGAACAAGCAAGTTTATTACGGTACGACATAATCATTATCGGCTCAGGCATCGTGGGCCTGAATACCGCCATCAACCTGAAGGAGCAATATCCGGATAAGGAGATCGTGATATTCGAGAGAGGCATCCTGCCTACAGGCGCCAGCACCCGGAATGCCGGCTTCGCCTGCTTCGGCAGTGTTTCAGAGCTGGTGGACGACCTCCGTACGGAACCACGGGAAGCATTATATTCGCTTTTCAAAAGACGGAAGAACGGTATTGACCTGCTAAGAAAAAGATTGGGCGATACAGCCATCGGGTTCCGGCAGGACGGCAGCCATGAATTGCTACAGGAGCACGAGACCGATGTGCTGGATGCGATCGGCGACCTGAACCTCCTGCTTCGAGACCTGGATAAAAGCATCATTTTTTCAGAAGCCCACGACCATATCGCCGAAGCAGGATTATCCTCCGTCCATTTCCGGTATTGTATAGCTGCCCATACGGAAGGAAGCATAGATACCGGCAAAATGATGAAAGCGCTGATGCAGCTGGCCCTGTCTAAAGGTGTCATCATCAAGACAGGCGTCAATGTTACCCGCTTCGAGGAGCAGGCAGACGGGGTGCGTGTGGATGCGGAAGATCCTTTACGGGGCTCTGTCATTAATTTCAGCTGCGAAAAGCTGGTCATCTGCACCAATGCCTTTACAGGTCACTTCTTCCCGGGTATGGATATTCAGCCGGGGCGTGGCCAGGTGCTCGTTACCCGACCGGTGGAAGGACTTCGTTTAAAAGGTATCTATCATTTTGATAAAGGCTATTATTATTTCCGGGAGCTGGACGGCAGGGTACTGCTGGGCGGAGGACGCAACCTGGATTTTGAAGGAGAACGAACGACACAGATGGGCGCCAACGATAAAATAGTGGACAATCTTATATACCAGCTTCAACATGCCATCCTGCCCGGTAATCATTTTGAAATAGACCTGCAATGGTCCGGTATCATGGCATTCGGCAGCAGCTCCAAGACCCCTTTGCTGTATAAGCATTCCGACCGTATATCCGGCGCTTTCAGGCTGGGCGGCATGGGTGTGGCCCTTGGCTCCCAGCTGGCCATCGACCTGAGTAAGCTTGTCATTGAATAGCACCTGCAGCCTGGCACAGCGGAGCAACCTGAAAAGGTCCTGCTATTGTAGCATATACCGGTAAAGAAGCATCACAATTTAAAGAGGGTGTTTCCCATGTTTGCTCTATACAAACATAGGAGACACCCTCTTTGGTTTTGCCGGGGCAGCATTCCTCTATACTATCACACCAGAACTTTACTTCCAGCCACCTCCCAAAGCCCTGTAAATATCAACCTGGGCCATCTTCTGGGCTTTCCTGGCTTCTACAAGCTCAAACTTGGATTCCAGGGCATCCCGCTGGGTCATCAATACTTCCATATAATCGGCCCGGGCGGAGATAAAAAGATCATTGGATATTTCAACAGACTGATTCAGCGCCTGCACCTGCCTGGATTTCAGGTCAATGTTCTGTTGCAGGTTATGGAGCTTATTCAGGTGGTTGACTACCTCAATGTAGGCGTTCAGGAGCTTCTGCTCATAGTTATAGGCCGCCTGCACCTGGCGCGCATTGGCTGTCAGGTAGGCTGCCTTTATAGCATTCCTGTTCACCAGGGGCGCCGCCAGGTCACCCGCGAGATTCATCACCAGGGATTCAGGCATTTTTATCAGGTAGGCAGGGTTGAAAGCCTGGAGGCCTATGCCGGCTGATAGCCCCAGCGAAGGATAAAACCGCGCCTTGGCTACCCTGATATCCAGCTGTGCCGCTTTCAATTCCAGCTCTGCCTGCCGGATATCCGGGCGGTTATCCAGCAGCTGGGACGGCAACCCTGCCTGCAGCGGCGGCGCAACGCCGTTCCAGGATTCCTCTGTGCGGGTAATGGTATGAGGGTATCTCCCGAGCAAGAAGCCCAGCTTATTTTCCGCTTCCAGCTGCTGCTGACGGAGCTCATACTGCAGGCTCCGGGTTTTCAATACTTCCGCCTCAAATTTGCGGACAGCCAGCTCCGTGGTACGGGCTGCTGATTTCTGGAGCTTTACCACCTCCAGCGCATCGGTCTGTATCTTTATATTGGCATTCACAATACCCAGCTGCTGATCAAGCGCCAGCAGCTCGTAATAGGTATCTGCTATCTCACCGACCAGCTGCGTTACCATAAAGTTCTTGCCCTCCACGCTTGCCAGGTATCTTAATACGGCTGCCTGCCGGGCATTCCGCAGCTTCTTCCAGATATCCACCTCCCAGTTGGCGGAAAAGCCCGCTATAAAATCCGGTAAAGGCTCAGGATTTTTCTTTCCCGGCTCAATATCCGTATCCCGCTCCAGGCGCCCCAGCAGCGTTTTCCCGCTTCTCTTTTCAGCGCCGGCGCCCGCACGGAATCCAACGGAGGGCAGATATTCCCCTTTCCTGGCTTTCGCTTCATTTTTAGCGACCTCTATCTCCTGCATCATAATATGCAGCTCCTGGTTATTGGCCAATGCCGTATCTATCAGGGCCGCCAGATAAGGGTCCTTAAAATAATCACGCCAGGACATTGTTGCGATAGTAGCAGAATCTGCCGCTATATTATAGCTGCCGGGCATTTCATTGTGTGCTGTTTTCTGTACAGCTTTCGGAACACCGCAGGAACCCGCGGTAAGGCCACAGATCAAAGCTGTGCAATATATTATTTGTTTCTTTTTCATGAACTACAGCATTTCGTCAATTAAAGGATGATCCTCTTCGTGCTTGATCAGCTTTCTCCGGGAAGCCAGGCTTCCGAAGATAAAATACAGGCCCGGCACTACGATCACACCGAAGACCGTACCCAGCAGCATACCTCCGGCGGAGGCCGCACCGATGGTCCTGTTGCCGATGGCTCCGGGTCCATGCGCTACCACCAGCGGCAGCATACCCGCGATAAAGGCGAAGGAGGTCATGAGGATAGGACGGAACCTTACTCTTGCTCCTTCTACGGCGGATTTGTACACGCTCATACCCTCCGCGTGTTTTTGCATGGCAAATTCCACGATCAGCACCGCATTCTTACCTAACAGGCCTACCAGCATTACCAGCCCGACCTGGGCATATACATCATTAGATAGCCCCATCAGCTTGAGCAGCAGGAAAGAGCCGAATATGCCGGCCGGCAACGACAGAATAACAGAGAGCGGGATAATAAAGCTTTCATACTGTGCCGCCAGTACAAGGTAAACAAAGCCCAACACTACCAGGAAGATATATAAGGCTTCATTTCCCCTTGCGGCCTCATCCTTGGTAAGCCCTTCCCAGCCGATATCATATCCCCTGGGAAGCACCTGGGCGGCTACTTCCTGGATAGCCGCAATGGCCTCCCCGGTGCTGTATCCTTCCGCCGGCTCTCCTTTGATAGCTGAGGACGGATACATATTATAGCGGGTCACCTCATTAAGCCCATGCGTTTTTTTCATGGTCATAAAAGCGGAATAAGGCACCATTTCATCCCTGTCGTTCTTTACATACAGCCTGAGAATGTCATCAGGCAGCGCGCGGTATTCCGGACCCGCCTGAACGTACACTTTGTAAAACGTTCCGAAGCGTATAAAGCCCAGCTCATAAGTGCTGCCGATCAGTATGGAAAGGTTGTTCATGGCATTTTCTATATTCACGCCTTTCTGCATAGCCGCTTCATTATCTATGACCAGCTCGAACTGCGGGTAATTGGCGCTGAAGAATGTAAATAATCCTTTCAGCTCCTTACGCTTCCTAAGCGCCGCCATAAAATCATCATTCACTTTTTCCAGCTCTTTATAATTATCGCTGTTGGTCTTATCCAGCAGGCGCATCGAAAAGCCGCCTGCCGCACCGTATCCCGGAACCGCGGGCGGACCGAAGAATTCTATGGTAGCGCCCGGAATATCCTTTGCCTTCTCTTCCAGCTCTTCTATAATCTCGTTGACATTATGCCTGCGTTCGGACCAGTCCTTCAGCTCGATCAGGCAGGTACCCGCATTGGAGCCGCGGCCCTCCGTAAGTATCTCGTACCCGGCCAGGGCGGTAACGGAAGCCACGCCTTCAATCTCTTCCGATGCTTTCTGCAGCTGGCGGGCTATGTCATTGGTGCGCTCCAGTGTGGAACCCGGAGGCGTCTGGACAATGGCATATATCATGCCCTGATCCTCGTTGGGAATAAAGCCGGAAGGCAATACTTTATTGATGCCCAGTATACCCAGGCCAAAAATCGTCAGGATAAGAAAGGTGATCATTCTCCGGTTGACGATCCGCTTTAAAAGCAGCGCATACCGGACATTGAGCCGGTTAAATCTTTTATTGAAAGCATCCAGGAACCTCTCCAGCAGCGATCTGTGCTTTTTCCTGCCCTGGTGCGGCTTCAGGATCATAGCACATAATACCGGCGTAAGGGTAAGCGCCACAAATCCCGAGATCACGATAGCGCAGGCCATGGTAATGGAGAACTGGCGGAAAAATACGCCCACCGGACCGGACATGAACGCTACCGGTATAAACACCGCTGTCATTAAGAGGGTGATGGCGATAACGGCACCGCTGATCTCTCTGATCACCTCCACAACCGCTTTGTAAGGCGAAAGGTGCTTTTCGGCCATCTTGGCATGCACGGCTTCCACCACCACGATCGCATCATCCACCACTACTCCTATTGCCAGCACCAGCGCGAATAAGGTGATCAGGTTGATTGACAAGCCGAACAGCTGCATGAACATAAAGGCTCCTATAAGGGAAACCGGGACGGCAATGATAGGGATCAATGTAGAACGCCAGTCGCCCAGGAACAGGAACACCACCAGGGCTACCAGCACAAAGGCCTCCACCAGCGTGTGCACCACCTTATCAATGGAAGCGTTCAGGAAGCTTGATACATCGTATGTGATCTTGTAATCCATTCCCGGCGGGAAAGACGATCTCTTGATCTCCTCCAGCTTCTGCTTCACTTCCTTGATCACTTCGTTCGCATTGCTGCCGTAGTTCTGCTTCAGGGTAATGGAAGCGGAAGGCAGCCCGTCAAGGTTGGAATAGATATCATAGAACTCACTGCCAAGCTCTATTGTAGCCACATCCTTCAGCCGGAGTATTTCCCCTTCAGGATTGGAGCGCAGGATGATATTTTCATATTCCTCCGGCTTATTGTACCGGCCTTTATAGGTGAGCACATATTCCAGGGCCTCAGACCGTTTACCGGTGCTTTGTCCCAGCCTGCCGGGCGTACCGATAATGCTCTGCTGGCTCATGGCCTCCATCACCTCATCGGTAGATACATTGTACGCCCTCATCCTGTCAGGGTTCAGCCAGATACGCATAGCATAGATACGGCTACCCAGTATCCTGGCACTTCCCACCCCGTTCAGCCTGCTGATCTCGGGGATGAGGTTCACATTCGCAAAATTGTAAAGGAATTTCTGATCGGTATGCTTATCTGTGCTGTACAGGTTGACATACATCAGCATATTGGGAGAGGTATAGCTTACTACCAGGCCTTCCCGCTGCACCAGCTCAGGCAGCCTGTTGGTGACCTGCTCAATACGCGTCTTGACATTCACCATGGCCTGGCTGGGATCTGTGCCCAGGTTAAAGTACACCATAATGGTGGCCTCACCGGCGCTCGTGGCGTCAGACGTCATATATTTCATCCCCGGCGTACCGTTAATGGCCTTTTCCATAGGGATCAGTACGGATTCCGTAAGGATATTGGCGCTGGCTCCCGGATAAGCGATATTGACCACCACTACCGGCGGCGCGATATCCGGGAATTGAGATATGGGTAACGATGTGATGGCCAGCAAGCCCATAAAGATGATCACTATGGACATGACGATAGCCAGCACAGGGCGTTTTATGAATTTTTGAAACATAAACAGATTAACTTTTTAAAATACAATACACATTATTCACTGGGAAGCTCCAATGAACTTAATACTTTCCTTATATCCTCGTATTCATACGCTATCTTATCATTATCCTGTACCTTACGGATACCTTCCAGCAGTATATGCTCGTTACCTTTCAGTCCGGCCCGGATAATGAATAAATCCGGCAGCTCTGCCTGTACCGTAACAGGGGTCAGCTTCACTACCTTATCCTTGCCTACCACATATACATATCTTCTGTCCATGATCTCGAAAGTGGCTTTCTGGGGGATAATGACGGCATTCCTTACCGGTACGGACATCAGGATATTACCTGTCTGGCCGTTTCTCAGCAGGTTGTCCGGGTTGGGGAAAGTGGCCCTGAAGGCTATATTACCGGTCTCGTTGTTGAAGTCCGCTTCTATGGTCTCTACTTTACCGTTCTGGTTGAACAGCTGCTGGTTGGCCATGAGCAGCTGCACCGTTGCAAGGTTATGTGTG
This sequence comes from Edaphocola sp., assembly GCA_037190225.1. GTDB lineage: Bacteria > Bacteroidota > Bacteroidia > Chitinophagales > Chitinophagaceae > MKSF01. The sequence continues at coordinate 33,962 of JBBCJL010000002.1, forward strand.
GAAGCGTTCGCTTTATAATTCAGGTATTCCGCTTCCGGAACATTGAAGTACACCCACATCTGGCTGTTATCAGATAAGGTCGTTATCAGGTCGCCTTCTTCCACAAGGCTGCCCAGCTTCAGGTTCAGGTGATCTACAAATCCATCGAAAGGCGCCGTGATCTTCGTAAACTGCAGGTGCGTCTGCGCCAGCGCCAGCTCTGCCTTTGCCTTGCTGAGCTTCGCCTTTGCCATTGCGAGCTCGTTGGGAGAGACCACATTCTTTTCCGCCAGGAGCTTCGTATTCTGCAGTTCGATATTCGCGGCTTCTACCTCTGCCTGGGCTTTATCGTATTCCGCATTGTAAAGAAGCGGCATGATCTGGAAAAGCAGCTGGCCTTTCCTTACATACTGCCCTTCATCTACATATACTTTTTCCAGGTAGCCGCGCTCCTGGGATCTCACCTCGATATGCCGGATAGATCTTACCTGGCTTACATACTGTTTTACAATGACCGTATCGGTCTGCAGGGGTGTGGTAACAAGGAACTTCGCAGTTTCCTTATTATCCTTATGCTCTTTGCATGCCGTGAAGCACACGAGCACAATCAGCCCTGCAAGCATGAGCTGTTTTTTCATACTTTCTTTGCTTGGGATTTAGCTTGATAAATAAAAAATAAATGGGGAATGGTTACTTACAGAGATCATGCGGCATACCTGCCGGGATTGACCGTCCATAAATTCTTAAGGCCACGGAAGCGGCCATTATGCAACCCGCGCAGAAGTATCAGCTACCTCCGGGCAGTACACAAAAAACTGGTAATGATCAGATCCGGAATATCTGGTACCGGATGTATAGATAAGCAGAATAATGAGGGTAGGTATAGTGCCGTGAGCATGTATTGCCGGCAACGATTACAGTAAGGGGATGAAAGTGACAGGGAATAAGACTGCCGGTAACAGATGGCAGATCCAGGGCATCAGGCGCATAGTCATCGTCCGTTTCTGCCTTCTCGAAATTCACTTCGGAGCTCAGCCACCTGAAAGATGGTGCGGATTTGTGCTCTTTAAAAACATCGTTCAGATCATCAAGCGCTACTTCCACCTGTTGTGTCAGCCCTTTAACCGCACACTGTTCGGAAGCACGGCCGGCTTCCGTAGTATTTACGGCAGCAAACAGCATATGTACGCTACCGATCAGGAATGCAGCCAACAGCAAAAGATATCTGATAATCCGATTTTTCATTTTCCAGGACGAAATTAGTTATTCTGCATCATATGATGATAAAAAGAACGCGTTAATTTGATATTAATTCGAACAGGACATTCCGGCGAGCATCCTGTCAGTCAATTATTTATTCGCTATTTTTGCAAAAACGGCACCAGATGGACCAGGTATTCCGGGAGCATCATATCATATTCTATGACGGAGACTGCGGCTTCTGCAATGCTTCCGTCCGGTGGATCCTGCCGAGGGATGCACATGGGGTATTTATATTCGCATCCCTGCAATCTGCGGCGGGTACAGCGGTAAAGGAAAGGCTGCAGCTCCCTGCTGATTACACTCAAAGCCTGATCGTCTGGGATCCTGCATTACAACAGGCTTATTATAAAAGCAGGGCAGTATATCATATCCTGAAACAGCTGCCCCGTTATAAATGGCTGTCCTTTATCTTGAAAATCACGCCTTCCTTCCTGGCAGATGCCGTTTACCGGGTAGTAGCAAAATACAGGAAACTGCTGGCTTCCGATAACCCATCCTGCGATCTCCGCTACCGGGATGTCTACAGGGAAAGATTTTTATAAAAGCAGCCTTAGCAGCCTCCTTACAACAGCAGCGCTTCCGTTTGCTGACGAAAGCGCTGCTGTTTTACAGAAAGGACAGCCGTTACCTGCCTCCCAGTTTCGGGTTAAAGCGAATGGCTTCATTCATATAAGATTGTGCCTGGTTCATATCTCCCATCTGCTGGTAACACATACTGAGGTAGTAATAATACGCTCCCAGCATCTGCGCCGCATATTGCATATTATTTCCTGCCATCATATCCTCATTGTCCTCGAGGTAGATATCCCTGTACTTATCAAACATTTCCTTATTATGCCTGGCTCCCGCGCTCAATACATCCACGGCTTCTTTGAGGCGGTTGCTCTGGGCATACGCCATACCCAGCATCAGCTTGTTGTTATCAACAGGATGATAGGTAACGGCTTTTTCCAGCACATCGGCGGCTTTAGCGAATGCCCCGGTATTCAGGTAGCACTGGCCCAGCTTGACCAGGACCGCCTCGTTGGTCTCATCTGTACGGAGATAAGCTTCAAATTCCCTGATGGCAGTGGCAAAATCCTGGGCTTCCATAGCCCTGGTGCCCAGGTAATCTCCATCGTGCTTTTTCCTGATCGCGAAAGACAGCGGCACACCGTCCCTTTCTATAGTAACCAGTCTGTCCTTAGCGGGCCATCCGTCAGCCTTAAGCAGGTCATAATCCACAAACCGGGACATGAAGATGCCGTAATCATAGTCTTTATCCGTACGGCCTTCAAATTTGGAGTAGATCACCTTAATATAGGGAGACACTGTTTTGGCATATTCATTCACTTCCTTTACCATATTGGTTATAAGGAGAACGGTATCTTTGGCTGCTGCAAAGTTCTCTTTTTCTGCCAGCGTAAAAAAGCATTCCCTCGCGGAGTTCATATAATAATCCGTTTCAAACACTTTGTAATTGCCTGCCAGTCCGCCGCTCATGTCATTAAAATATACATACTGGTTGGGATGCAATGCGAACAGCTTCCTTACCGGCAGGAATAAGCCTGCTGCCAGCACCAAAGCGAAGGAGGTCTTCACCATTTTCGACCTGGCAATGTCAAAGATAAAGCCGGCTGTCAGCGCAGCGCCGATCACCATAGTGGGATAGATGAACAGGAAGTGCCTCCAGCCGTCATAAAGACCGGACCCTTTATAGACCGCATAAGCTACGGGAAACACGGTCACGAACAGCAGGAAGTAGACAAACGCCGTTTTATAGTACCTGGCAAGCCTGAATATCAGCATCACGAAAGCAGCAAACAGGAGCAGCACGATCTCGGGAGAGGTCCTGAGTATCCATAGCAAGGTATAGTTCCATGGCGGCATACCCGAGTTGATCATCTCACCGTTGAACAGCACCCTGACCGTAACGGGGAATTTGGTCATTTTTTCCATTGACAGCAATGGATTGGACAACGGAGCCTGGAGCGCCCATGGCCAGGTACAGATACCCAACGCGTAGGAAACAATTACTATAACGGCGCCCATACCGGCCAGCCTCCACAGGTCGCTGCTGAAAAGACCGCTGATCTCCTTATTATATAATTTCCACAAATAAATAATTGCCGTGAAAAGGCCCAGGTAAGCGTACAGCATCAAGCCCCCGATCCTTATATTCAGGGTAATGGCTATACCTAACGTTATAAGTATGACAGACCTCCATGAGGGCCTGGGCAAGGCTTTCAGGAAAGGAATGAAATGGTACAAAGTAAATATCATACCGAAGGCAAAGGGAATATCCTTGGAGTTGTTGATGGATTCACCGAACAAACGCGGTGACAGCCATACGAATAGCAGCGCTATAAAGCCGACCCGCCAGCCTCCCAAACGCTTGGCGAAAAGACCTGTGAAAAGGAACAGCAGGCAGCCTACTATAGCATTCACAAAGTGTCTTACATCATATTCGAAGACCTGGGGAAAACATTTGGATATTTTTACCAGTAACAGCTCATAACCGCCGCTATAGTATATAATGGCGTCATAATTCTGGTTTCTTCCTATTTCCGAATAGGCGGTGCTGTCGCCGTTCTCGAAGTAATTGTATATCTCATGCCCGTATTGGTTCTGTATCCATTCGTCCCCTGAAAGCCCGTATTTCCCGCTTATAGCAGGCATAATAATGAACATCAGCAAAGCAGCCGTCACAAAGAGCAGCCTGAATATGGATTCCCTTTTATACCGCGCACTATCCTGAACCGGCGGCAATAATGTGTCGTTCTTAGAGAACAGCAGCTTTAAAGGCTCTGCAATGTAATAGTTCCACCGCATCCTTATACCCAGCATAACCGTCTGGCCCAGCATATTAAAGGCGTCCTTTGCCAGGCTGATCTTGCTGCCTTCCCTGTTGATGCATTTTACCGGCATTTCCGTGATCCTGAACCGGTTCAGATCAGCCCTGTATAGCAGCTCCACATCATGCGCCCAGCCTTTTATCTTCATATTGGCAAACAGGTATTTGGCCAGGGCTGCGGGGTATAGCTTAAAGCCGCTCTGGTTGTCGCTCACCTTAATAGTGGTCAGCACCTTGGTGATACCGCTGAAAATATAGCCGGCTACCTTCCTGAATGATTTATTGGCCGGCTGCTCTCCCTCCCAGACGTTTTCGGATGCTTTATGCAACCTGCTGCCCAGCAGGATCTCATCATCGGCAAATTCCTTTTTGATCTTCAGCCATTCCATGACCAGCATAGGATCATAGCTGAGATCCGCGTCCATTGTCAGAATATGCGTACCGGTGGCCAGCTCAACACCTTTACGAAGCGCATTGCCTTTGCCCTGGTTCTGCTCCAGGCTGTATAATGTAAACTTTCCCAGCTTTTCCTGCTCCTGCAGAAAATCGTTATTCCTGATCGTAGCAACCACATCATCAGTACTGCCATCATCAATAATGATGATCTCATAGTCGTGCGGAAATTTGGACGCAAAATTCTTCAATGCTGCAAAAAGCATCCCGATCCTTTGCTGCTCGTTATAACAGGGTATTACAATTGATAATTTCATTGTTATATAAAATGTTTAAAAGAACCGGCTCAATGGTCCTGACCTGTAATGGGTTATTTCTCCCCCACAAATACGAAATCACCGTTCAGGGCCTTAATAGTGTACCTGTCCATTTTCATGGCAGCTATAAGATCCGCCTCTTTATGAAAGAACCTGACATGAAGGTCAAGCGTATAATAATAGTATCGCTGCTTCGGTACCGTTACGATCACTTTTTTCCGGGCTATTCTCTTGATCTCCGATACGGCTTTATCAAAATCTTTCACGTGCTCCAGGATATGGCTACAGATAACCACATCAAAGGAATTATCAGGGAAGGGCAGGTTCTCTATATTACCCTTCTGGTACTGCGTGCCCGGTACCGGCACGGCATCAAAGAGATCGCACCCCCAGATATTTTTGGCGCCTTTCTTAACCAGCTGCTCTAAAAAATATCCTCTCCCGCAGCCTATGTCGATCACACTTTCCATATCGTCCGTAACTTCATTAAGAATATGGGAAACGCATTTACGGTTCAGGTCAGTAGGGCGGTATTTGCCGATAGGGTCCAGCTCCCTGTACACTGTTTCGTATTCCTCATCAGACATGAACGGCACCAGGCTTTTGAACTCCATCATGGTCCTGATATTCTTCCCGTTAAAGGCATAATAGAAGAACGGGTACATAAAGTACTTATTATCCCTGATTACCGGCGGTAACAGCTCATCCATCATATAACGGATCACATTGGTTACATCTCTATTCATTGGTTACAATTCCCGTATTTATTGAATACTATTTTACATTTATAAAAAATACAAAAATAGTCAAGTTAGCGCTATAAATATAATAACAGACCAGGCATTTTAAAGCTGCATTGATCTGATGACCGGCCTGCTTTCCCTATGCTTTTTAAGCAACATGCAGGCACTTTTGCGGCAGCCGGGAGTATCAGGCACTTCCGTTATAAAAAAAAGGGTTGATGCTTTATACCAGCAACAACCCTTTTACAGCAAGATAATAATTAGTTTTTGTTCACTCGGGATCCGGGAGCTCCTACTCCGGACTCTGCATCACTGCCTGACTCATCTATATTCTCTATATCAATATCCAGGTTCTTAGATTGCTCACCTATGGTACCGGGCTTATTGGAATCATATATTTTTCTTCTTGTAGGCACATCAGTAAGGATCTTGAATTCCGTTCTCCTGTTCAGGGCACGTCCCTGGGGATTATCCTTTCCGTTCTCAAGCGTATTCGGTGCAACAGGTTTTTCCATTCCGAACCCGATGGCCGTCAGGCGGGAGCGGTCAATGCCGTTCTGAACCAGGTAGTTCACTACCGATTGCGCTCTCCTTTGAGATAATGCTTTATTATATTCGGGCTTACCTTTTCCGTCAGTATGTGAGTGGATCTCTACGTCCAGCGAAGGATTATCCTGCAAGTAGTTGATCAGCTTTTCCAGCTCTGCGGCAGAGGTAGGCAGGATATTGGCATCATCAAATTCATAATGGATGTTATCCAGCCTGAATGGTCCGTAAGATATCTCATCTACGTATAAGGTCACATATACGGTATCATCCGGGGAGTGACGTTTTTTATCCATAGTGCTTACTACGCCACGGGTAGAGGTAAAGCCCTGCTTGTCTGCGGTAAGGATATAATTATGGCCTCTTTGAGTTCTGAACTCGAACTGGCCTTCCGTAGAGTTGAATGTCTTGATATTACCGGCCTCATCCACCATTTTCACCACCACTTCAGAAACAGGGGACTGGTCGCTTTGTTTCAGCACCTTACCTAAAACGTACAGCTTAGGCTCATACTGTATTCTCCAGATATCATCACAACAGGTCGGGTTTTTAAGCGCTATGGAACCCACACGGTTAGACACCACGTAAGCATCAGGCTTACCATACGGATCCAGCACATAATACATCTCATCTGCTGAGGTATTGATAGGATATCCGAGATTGGAAACATTGGTATAACGGGACGGACCACCTTTTGCAGAGTAGATATCATAGCCACCCAGTGTTTTCCAGCCATCGGAAGCGAAGTATAACTTGCCTTCCCTCTCGTCATAGTATGGTGTGATCTCATTACCTTCCGTATTCACCTGCTTACCGGCATTCTGAGGACGGCGATAGGTTTTCAGCTTAGGATCGTATACCGTGTACCAGATATCATTTCCACCACGGCTTTGCAGCTTACGGTCAGAAACGAAGAATAAGACCTCTTTCTTACCGATCTTTGTTGAATGCGGATGCGTGCTGGAAGATCCTTTCTGGTTGATCTCAAATCCCAGCTCGGCAGGCTCGCTCCATCTGTCCCCGGTAAACTCGGATACCATGATGCGGCAGTCCATTTTGCCGGAATCCGCTTCCAGGCAGCGCGTAAAGAAGAAGCGGTCACCGCCGGGGCTGTAAGCGCCGTTACCTACGTGGAACCTCGGATCGTTGAAGTTACCGTCATTGAACTTCAGTGCCCACTGGAAAGTGTCCTTTTCTTCCTTATTCTTAAATTTATGCGATACCATAAAACGGGAAACATAATCTTCCCTGGCCATCCTGCCCCTGTCTACTACCTGGTTGGATTTCATGGTAGCGAACAGTAATACGGTATCTCCCAGCGGGAGCGGAGCCGCCTCCGTGTAAGCCGTATTCACATTAGGACCTAAGTTGAACACGCTGGCATCGATCGGATCCAGGTAAGATTTCTTACCCATTTCACAACCGTCTATCTCCAGCTGCGCCCTTTTCTTTAATTTCTTATATTCTTTGGGATTATCGTTAATGAAACGCCGAAATGCCGCGATCGCCTCGTCATACTTCCCGTCCATTTTCAGCATGAGACCCTGCTTGTAGATAGACTCGGGATACAGCTTTGGAGCCAGGTCATATGCGAAACCATAGTGCTTGGCTGACAGGGGATAATCTCTCAGGTACCAGTAACATTCCGCTATCTGGTAGTGTAAATATGGATTTCTCGATTGCTCTTCCAATAACTGATTGTAATAGTCTACTGCGCTGAAATACGCACCAGACTTAAAGAGGCCGTCTGCCCAGCGTAATTTCTTTTCATATCCTAATTTAACAACAGGATCGTTTGATTTATCCTTGTATTTACTCGCTTGTGCTAAAGCATCACCTTGTGCGACAGATGTAAACAATGCTGTCATTAAAATAAGTAACGATTTGCGTTTCATGTGCATGCAACGTTGAATGTATATGTAAAAATAATCTTCAGCCTTTGGTCTGAATACACCATAACGCATTTTTGTTTCAAGTCTAAAAACCGCGTTGATGCATCTGAATAATCAGCTTTATTAAAATTTATGATCTTCCCTGAAGCAGGCCTGTATTAGAACCTTCCGCAAGGATATTCTCTTGTATTCTGATAGGATAAGGAAGACGGCAGGATATATCGTACCATAACCTCAAAGCCGCCGTTGTTCTTGGCATAGTCTTTCAGGGTAGATATGTTCATATCATATGCAAAGCCGATCCTGAATCTTTTGAATTCCACACCGGCAGTTGCCATCACGGCATCACCATGACGGTACCACAGACCGGCAAATACGGCGCTGGCATCAGGCGTATGTGAATAGTTGCCATATTTCAGCCTGAACTCAGATCCTGCAACCACCTCCATTGCCGTAGCCTGTGTTTGGATCAGCACTGCGGGACGGATGGAAAAGGACTGGTTCACGCCGATAATGGCTCCTATCTGACCAGTGTACCGGATCTTCAGGTTGATGTCTGCTGTATTATCAGTAGTAGTAATGGACTCTACAGGAAAGTTGACGTTATTAACGCCCACACCAAGCACGAAACCGGACCTGGCGCCTACAGCCTGCGAGTAGCTCAGCCCCCCGTTCACCAGGAAGCTCTGGAATCCTTTTCCGAGGATGCCATGCTGGGAAGAGGTACCGGGCACCCACTGTCCGCTGTAATATTCATCTCCGAAATACAATTTGGCAATGTCAAGGTTCTTGTTGGAATAGCCGCCCTGCAGACCGGCAGACAATACGCTTCTTCCGTTGGTCCCTAAAAATTTATGGTAGGCCAGAGAGAGGAACGCTGAGAAATTATTCAGATTGGCATCACCAGCTCTGTCGTTGTACAACTGAACACCCAATGCCAGATAGTCATCCACAGATATATCAGTCACGATCGGCATATCCACACCGGCAGCATACGTTCTGAAAGCAGCTTTGTTACCCATAGCACTACGCCATTGATCCCTGTAAATTGCAGAGGCACGTAACTGACCATTGAAAGCACCGGTAAATGCCGGGTTAATAATTAACGGGGTAGCATCAAATTGCGTAAAGTGAACATCCTGTGCCTTCGCTGTATTTGTATTAAACATCATTGCGGCTATCAGGCCTGCTCCGGCTAACGTAATTTTACACTTCATAAATTCGTGTGTTAAGTAAGATTATTAATATAATAATATCTTGTAAAAATCTTATATTCCTTATTTGGGAGTTAAAAGTGCAAAAAAAAATTGATTATTCACACTTTTTTTATCATTTTTTTTCAAAAAAATAATTTATCCCTTACGGCTAAACTATTATAAGGTTTCTAAAAGATAATATAATGTATTTCCTGTCCGAATTAAAATCAAAAAACTAAGATTTAGTTAAATCAATTCAACAATATTAAGATAAAACTTCTAAAATTCAAATTTATACCCGGCAATTATTTAAAAATCCATTCTTTGTCTCTTTTTATCGTCCATTATTCCCATAAACCTAAACTTTCTCTTAATTTTGCTGGCTCATCCCAACCTGTTTACCCATCCTTTATATGCAGTATCATAATATAATTCTTTTCGCGTCCGGCAGGGGATCCAATATCCGGGCTATCCTGGATTACTTTAAGGATAATCCCGCCTTTGTGCCCAGGCTTATTGTCTGCAACAAGCCCGACATAGGCGCCATAGATATAGCCAGGGACCATGGCATTCCCCATGTTATAATAGACCGCCAGAATTTTAAAAGCGTTGAGTTCCTGGAAAAAATAATTTCCCTGGAACCTTCCCTGCTGATCCTGGCCGGCTTTTTATGGAAGATACCGGATGCGCTGGTACAGGCCTTTCCGAACAGGATCATCAATATTCACCCTGCCCTGCTGCCCAGGTACGGGGGCAAAGGCATGTACGGCGAGCACGTACATAGGTCTGTTATAGATGCGCAGGAAAAAGAATCGGGCATCACGATCCATTATGTCAATGAGCACTATGATGAAGGCAACCTCATCTGCCAGGTACATTGCCCGGTAATACCCGGGGATACACCGGACACTTTAGCCGGCAGGATACACAGGCTGGAGCATTACTTCTTCCCCAGGACCATCGAATTCCTGCTCCATAATATGACAGCATAACAAATCGTCAGCGCCCTGCGGGTAATAGCCGGCAGGGCGCTGACGGTTTTATGCAACCCATACAGGACCGGCTCAGCTATTAAGCCATCCGTCCGGGCTAGGGGTGCCTAAGGATGCACCCAATCATACGGGATGACAAAGACCTTAGGATTCTGATATTTATCCTCATACAACGCAAGCGTATCTCCGTTGCACACCAGCGATCTGCTATATACAACCTCGTGCTGAAGCGTATCCTGGCTGAACAGTATCGTAAAGTCCAGTCCCCTGTTTTCTTTTACATTCTTAGGAACAAACAGGAGCCTCTGTATATTTTGCTTTCTGATATCGGAGGTCAGCAGAGCTACCTGGTCATAGACCCTGGTCTCCGTTCCTATGTGCCACGGGATATGCTGTTCATTCATAGGAACACTGACAGTATCCGGTCCCAGGATATAATAGGCGTCATACCTTTGGGAAAAATAAGCGGTCCTGCCCTCCTCCACCTGAAGCACGAACTTCAGATCGGGCTCCGCCTCAAATTGAGGTACAGGGCAATTACACGGCTGTTCTTTCTGACAGGCCGTAGCTGCCCCGAGCAACATTATACTACCTAAAACATAAATTATTTTTTTCATCATACCGATCCGTTTAATTGTAATGTAAGACGTAAAACAGCAAACAGCCATTGGGTACATACAGATAAAATCTGAATGACCTATATTTGCAAATCCACATTCATTTACCTAGACACGTACAGATGACAGATATTACAACACTATTGAAAGCATACCGTCTGATGATGGACGTACGATATATGGCAGAGACCTACGAAAATAATCGCTCTATCTGCAAATATGTACACTCTACCTCCCGTGGTCACGAGGCTATACAACTGGCCACCGGTATGCTGCTGCATCCTGACGATTATGTAAGTCCTTATTACCGGGACGAAAGCCTTATGCTGGGCATGGGCTGGCGTCCCTATGAATTAATGCTGCAGCTGCTCGCAAAAGGGGATGACCCCTTTACCGGCGGCCGGGCGTATTATAACCACCCGAACAGCATCCGCCCGGACCTGCCTAAGATCATTTTCCAGAGCAGCGCTACCGGCATGCAGGCCATACCCACCACAGGTGTGGCGCAGGGCTTTAAATACCTGGAAGATCAGCAGCTCAGGCAGTTTGACCTGCCCCCTGTCACTATATGCTCCATAGGGGACGGCAGCATGACGGAAGGAGAAGTGAGCGAGGCCCTGCAGTTTGCGGCCCTCCACCAGCTCCCCATCATTTACCTGGTGCAGGACAATGAATGGGGCATCTCCGTAAGCGCGGATGAGGCCAGGGCCATGGACGCCTATGAATTCATAGCGGGATTTAAAGGTATTGAGCGGGTACGCGTGGACGGCAGCGTATTTGAGGACAGCTATAAAGTAATGAGCGAGGCCATTGAATTTGTAAGAAAAGAGCGCCGGCCCATACTGGTGCATGCCAGGGTACCGCTGCTCGGTCACCATACGTCCGGTGTACGGAAAGAATGGTACCGCGGAGAAGAGGACCTTGCCAAACATGCCCTGAACGATCCCGTTATAAAGCTGCACAAAAGACTGCTGGAATTAGGCATCAGCGAGTCTGAATTAAGCGACATAGAGGCGGAAGAAAAAATCGCGGTCGCAAAGGATTTCGAGGCTGCGGTCAGCGCACCGGAGCCCGCACCGGGTACAGTAGGCGATCACGTATTCGCCCCGACACCCGTAACAGAAGAGCTGGGATGCCGAACGCCTGCAGGCAAGGAGAAGGTCGTTATGGTAGATGCAGCCCTCCACGCGGTTGAAGAGCTGATGCGCAAGCATCCCGAAGCGCTCTTTTACGGCCAGGACGTAGGCGGCAGGATCGGGGGCGTATTCAGGGAAGCCGCTACCTTAGCGCAGAAGTTCGGGGATAAAAGAGTATTCAATACGGCCATACAGGAAGCTTATATCATAGGTTCCACCATAGGTATGAGCGCCCTGGGACTTAAGCCCATAGTAGAAGTGCAGTTTGCAGATTATATCTATCCCGGCATCAACCAGCTGGTGACGGAAATATCCAAATGCTGCTATTTAAGCCAGGGTAAATATACGGTCAGCAATATTATCCGCGTGCCGATCGGCGCTTACGGGGGCGGAGGTCCTTACCACTCCGGCAGCGTAGAAAGCACGCTGGCCACCATTAAAGGCATCAAGATAGCCTACCCTTCCAACGCGGCAGATCTCAAAGGCCTTATGAAAGCCGCCTTCTATGACCCGAACCCGGTAGTGATGCTGGAGCATAAGGGGCTGTACTGGTCGAAGGTACCCGGTACGGAATGGGCCAAAATGCCGGAACCGGATGAAGATTATATCCTGCCTTTCGGAAAAGGGAATATCGTGCTGCATGCAGACCCGGCCAGCGTGGACAACGGCGGATCCATGTGCATCATTACCTATGGTATGGGCGTACACTGGGCTATGAATGCCGCCAAAAAATTCCCGGGATGCGTGGAGGTGATAGATATCAGGACATTATATCCACTTGACGAAGCGCTGATATACGATACCGTACAAAAGCATGGCAAATGCCTCGTTCTTACGGAAGAGCAGCTCAACAATTCGTTCGCTGAAGCGCTTACCGGCAGGATAAGCCGGCATTGCTTCCGCTACCTGGATGCGCCCGTCCAGGCCATGGGAGCGCTTAACCTGCCCTGTGTGCCTATGAATATGGGCCTGGAAGCAGAGATGCTCCCTACCGTTCCGAAAGTAGAAAAGGCCATTGAGTCCCTGCTCAGCTACTAAAGATACCCGGATGATACCAATATGATCGTTGGCGGCTCATAATGTGCCGCCAACGATATATTTGCCGGTAACGGGCCGGTCTGCAGGTACCAGTTCCTTAAAGCGGATAAATCCCCGGCGCTTTATAAAAAAAACAGTTCGCATACAATGCCGATAGCCCGTATTCAGCCAAAAATGTTATTTTTGTCGTGTCCGGTTCAATTAGCTGTACACAACGCAGAGGAGAAAAATAATTGCATTCAATAAGCCATCTTATGCAATTTGTCGGTCTGCCCGGGCCCAGACAAGCGCCAGTATCTTTAAGCAGGGTTCGGTTCCGGAATACAGCATGCAGCATAGCGCAACGATCAGGCTATAGGATTATCCAGGGAAGAAAATTTCGCACCAGGCAGGAAGCCGGCTATTGTAATATTATCATACGAAAACTCATGATACATCCGAATTTATCCCTTACCCCAACTGCAAAATATGCGCTGTCTGTTGTCATTGCGTGGTACTTAATGGCCTGCGCTCCGCATAAGACCGGCCATTATGCAATGGCGGCGCTGGTAAATGACAGTACGATAAATGCCGTCATAGAAATTCCGGCAGGTACCAATAAAAAAACAGAGCTTAATACTGCAACGCATACATTTGAGACAGACAAACGCGATGGCCAGGATCGGATCATCCGGTTCCTTCCTTACCCGGCCAATTACGGATTTATACCCGGCACGCTCTCGGATAAGACAAAAGGAGGAGATGGCGATGCCATAGATATTTTAGTGATCGGGGAAGCAATGCAGACAGGCACTGTCATACAGGTTATACCCATTGCTATGCTGCAGCTCACAGATGACGGGGAAGAAGACTTTAAAGTGCTGGCCGTACCGGCAGATGCACAGCTCAACGTCTTACGCTCTTCCCGGGCCGGTACGATCAGGAATATGGAGGCCATTAAGCAGATCATCGCTGCCTGGTTCCTGAATTACGATACAGATGCCGCACAGGTGACGGGATGGTCCGGGCAGGAGGAAACCATGCGGTATATCCGGGACAATCTTGCTCACAGCAACTGATACCTGCCATCAGCCGTAAATAATTTTCAGGAGCGTAAGATACCCAATGGCGCCTTTCTTTACAGCTCATTACCAATAAAAAGTTGTAGCTTCCGGCTGCACACATTAAAGCTTTTTTCACTCACATTAAAAAATTCATTGCAACAAGATGACAAGAAATTTAATCATTTCGGGACTGGTGTGTATAGCGACTGTAACATCCTTTCCCGCTGCCACATCCTATGCCCAGGTCACCCCGGAACAGATTGCCCGGATGAAATCCGTGATAAGCAGCACTGTATCTGAAAACGGGCAGTACGTAGCCTATACGATCAGCAGCCCCGCTGATCCGAAAAAAGAAAATGCCTACAGCCAGGCACACCTGTACCTGCTGAATACCCTCAACAACCAGGCAACACCTTTCTATACCAGCGCCAGCACTTCTCAGGTCACTTTCAGGCCATCAAAAGGTACCATAACATTCCTCAGCAGGAGCGGCAATGACAAGATCAACGCCCTGTATGAGATCAGCGTAAAGGGAGGTGAGGCCAGGAAGATCTTCACCTATACCGCCAACATCCAGAACTATTCCTGGAGCCCGGACGGGGAAAAGATCGCATTTATCAGCGCCGAGAAAGAGCAAAAGCCGCAGACCACCCTTACCTATAGCCCAACCTTCTTTGAAGAAGAATACGCTACCAATAATACTTATATTGTACAGATGGGCAATAATGCCTCCAAACCACAGAAAATGGATCTCAAGGGCGGATCCGCTTACCTGCTGCAGTGGAGCCCGGACGGTACCAAGCTGGCCGTTTCCGTAGCTCCCACCTCTTCCGTGGACGACTCCTACATGGCCCAGAAGGTAAAGGTAGTGAATGCCAATACAGGCAATATTATCTCGCACATCAATAACCAGGGCAAATTATCGCAGATCGAATGGAGCCCGGACAGCAGGCATATCGCCTTGCTGGGCGCCTATGACCTTCACGATCCGACCAACGGCTGTATTTCCATCGTGGGTGTCGATGGTGGCATTCCACAGGTGATCGATGCAGATTTCAAAGGTAAATATGAATCTCTTTCCTGGAAAGACAGCAGGCACCTGCACTTCCTTGCAAGCGAAGGCACCGGGAGCGTCATAGGTACTATCCAGAAAGACGGGCGCAACAAGCAATTCATTTATCAAAGCAGCGTACATCATATCACCTCTTTCTCTGTTGAGAAGGGTATCATTTCCTTTGCAGCCAGCACGCCGCAGCATCCGGGTGAGCTGTTTACCCTATCTGAAGCCAAAAGAGCTTCGCTCCAGAGGCGTACGGAAAGCAATCCATGGCTCATAGGGCTGCAGCTGGGTAAACAGGAGGTCATCACTTATAAGGCGCGGGACGGCAAATACGATATCCAGGGTATGCTGATCTATCCCCTGGGCTACCGGGAAGGCACCCGTGTACCTCTGATCACTGTCGTGCACGGAGGACCGGAATCCCACTATTCCAATGGCTGGCTGACGGCCTATTCCATGCCCGGCCAGATGGCGGCCGCCAAAGGGTATGCCGTATTCTATCCCAACTACAGGGGCAGCACAGGCAGAGGTGTTGATTTTACTTACAGCAGCCAGGGAGATCTTGCCGGTAAGGAATTCGATGATATTGTCGATGGCGTGGATTACCTTATAGATAAAGGCATAGCAGATAAAAAACGTATCGGTGTGACCGGCGGCTCCTACGGAGGCTATGCTTCTGCCTGGATGAGCACCTATTATTCCGACCGCTTTGCCGCCGCTGTGATGTTCGTAGGTATCAGCAACAACATCTCCAAATTCGGCACCAGCGATATCCCCACCGAGATGAAGCTGGTGCATGAGCGGGGCAATGTATGGGATAACTGGCAAAAGCAGCTGGAGATCAGCCCTATCTATTATGTGGACCGTGCCAAAACGCCTATACTCATTATGCATGGCGCGGACGATCCACGCGTTCACCCCGCGCAAAGCATGGAGCTGTACCGGCACCTGAAAGTACGTAAGCCCGAATTACCGGTACGCCTCATCTACTATCCCGGTGAAGGTCACGGCAACGCCCGCTCCGGTTCCAGGTATGACTACAATTTACGTATGATGCAATGGTTCGATACCTACTTAAAGACAGGCAATCCTAAGGAAAAAATGCCATCACCGGACCTGCCTCAATAAATCACAATCACATTTCTTATATAACGAGCAACGCGCCTGTACGGGCGCGTTGCTCGTTATATACCCTGCAGAAACCCCATACTATTCTTATCATGCTATACAAATAGTATTTATCTTTATGTAGTCAACAATATCATATATTAATATCCCGGCATATTTATGAAACCTGTCCTCTTATCGCTGTGCTTCCTGGCAGCACTGAACTGCCTGGGGCAGCATCCGCTTGAAAAAACACTCTGGAAGATCCGTTCACTTAACCAGAACGGCGCCATCGTCCTGCAGCAAATAAGGTACACGGAGCGCCCCGACCCTAAAAAGGATTACGTGGCCTTTGACGATAAGAACAGGTTTGCCTCCAATATCATCAGCATTCCCGGCTGCCAGCAGGCAGAGTCCGGCAGCTATACCCTGTCCGGTGCCAATATGCTCCACCTGGCCGGTACCGATGCCGCTGTCAATAAGGAATGCAAGAATTTTTACAGCATGTCGGGAAAGTATAAATTTTCCCTGAATGAGGACCTCCTGGTATTAAGAGCGATCCCGGAAGAAGATACAGACGAAGCAACAGACCAGGACAGCGAAGAGGAGGACGAAGCCATAGATGCGGCGGAAGAAGATGATGATCCTGAAAATGAAACGGACGAAGAGGGAGATACCGAAGCTACTGCTGCTCCGGCCACACCCGACAAAGCAGTAGCTGAACCCGCGCCGGCTTCCTACGAAATGGGATTTGCACAGGTTACCGCCGATATCATAACGGGGTCGGAAGCAACGGTGCTTCAGCAATCCATCCAGGCCATCTACAGGATATGCAATACCGAGATAGCCATCCAGAACATAGGGAATAATACTTTTGAAGATTACAGCGATGCCTACCTGAAAACTTACGCATCCCATATCATATGGGAAAATGAAACGCGTATCAGGAATAATATTGTCATTCTCTTTGATGAAACAAAAGCCAGAAGCTGGATCTTTACCGGCACACATAACGGGAAGTTCATTACGGCCGCAGAGGTAGATCAGTGGAAGTCCATGCTGGATGACCATATCAGACAGGGTAAGATAGCGGAAGGGCTGCACCAGGTGTTGGGCCGGATAGAGCAGGTAAGCCGCGCGCAGTGCACAAAGATGCAGGGCGGTACCGGCATGCAGTAAAAGATCATTTCCTTACTATGATTACCAACATATCTTAAAAAAGTATGGCAGGCCTGATCAGGCCTGCCATACTTTTTTAAGATACTCTCTGATCCTGCCAGTGAGTAGCTATTTTGCAACTATGAATTTATCACTGTACAATACGCTTCCCCTGCTATCTGTTAATTTATAAGAATATATTCCAGGTACGCAATCAGAAACACTGATCCTTTGAACAGGTTTGCCATCCATAGGCTTTTTGATAATAAGATTGCCTTTCACATCATATACGTACAGCACAGCAGCCTTAAAGAGTTCTTGATCCGGACAACCTTCAGGAACCGCAAAATCAATATAACTGGATGCAGGGTTAGGTGCAACCAGGATACAAGACGACCTGTCAGGCAGCTCCTCAGTTCTTATCTCTTCCGCAGGGGTCCGGCTCATCATCATACTACAACTGCAATCTACACTTGAAGCCACGGAAGTGCTGCTGTCCACACAAACAGTTTGTACCCACCAGGAGTAGCATTCATTAAATGTATTATACAGTATGGTATCTGTTCCGTAAACAGAAAAGACCTGTAAGGAAGCTATACCCCCCGGACAACACTGAGGATCATTCAATTCTATATACAACTTATAATAAGCAGCTCCGGGCACTGCATTCCAATAGAGCCTGCTTAAAAAGTCCAATGACTCACACCCCAATAAATAAGGAGGGTCACATACGAATTCCGGAGCACAGCTGCAGGATTTAGGAGAAGGCGGTGAAACACTCCCATCCTGGCAGACAGACATCACTCTCCAGGAAAAACACTCATATAACGTATAAGGCACTATTGTGTCCATACCATATACTTCCCAGATGTTCAGCATAGGAGGTAATCCATTATTACAACAAAGCGTATCATTGATCTCAAATTCAATCCTGTAATACATTGCGCCGGGCACCATATCCCAGAACAGGTGACTGCCGGTCTCATCGGGCTCACAACGCAGATCAGACGGCGCAATACAGTCAGGAGCACAGCTGCAGGATTTGGGAGAAGGATCGGAGTAAACCCCATCTCCACACACGGAGATCACTCTCCAGGAAAAGCAACCATACAAATTATAAGGAACCAGTGTATCTGTACCGTACACTTCCCAGATATTCAGCATAGGGGGAATACCATTATTACAACAAAGCGTATCATTGATCTCAAATTCAATCCTGTAATACATTGCACCGGGCACCATATCCCAGAACAGGTGACTGCCGGTTTCCTCGGGCTCACAACGCAGATCAGACGGCGCAACACAATCCGGAGCACAACTGCAGGATTTGGGAGAAGGCGATGAAACACTACCATCCTGGCAGACGGAGATCACTTTCCAGGAGAAACACTCATATAACGTATAAGGCACTATTGTGTCCGTACCGTACACTTCCCAGATATTCAGCATAGGAGGCAACCCGTTATCACAGCAAAGCGTATCATTGATCTCAAATTCAATCCTGTAATACATTGCACCGGGCACCATATCCCAGAACAGGTGACTGCCGGTTTCCTCGGGCTCACAACGTAGATTAGCCGGTGCAACACAGTCAGGAGCACAGCTGCAGGATTTAGGAGAAGGACTGGAGTAAACCCCATCTCCACACACGGAGATCACCCTCCAGGAAAAGCATCCGTACAAATTATAAGGAACCAGTGTGTCCGTACCATATACTTCCCAGATATTCAGCATAGGAGGAATACCATTATTACAACAAAGCGTATCATTGATCTCAAATTCAATCCTGTAATACATTGCACCGGGCACAATATCCCAGAACAGGTGACTGCCGGTATCCTCGGGTTCACAACGTAAATTAGCCGGTGCAACACAGTCAGGAGCACAGCTGCAGGATTTGGGAGAAGGATCAGAGTAGCTGCCATCTCCGCACACGGAGATCACCCTCCAGGAAAAGCATCCGTATAAATTATAAGGAACCAGTGTGTCTGTACCATACACTTCCCAGATATTCAGCATAGGGGGAATACCATTATTACAACAAAGCGTATCATTGATCTCAAATTCCACTTTATACAATGCTGCACCGGGAACAGGAGACCATGATATCCTGTGACCTTCCGGCTCCGCTACGCAATTAAGGTCGTAGGGCACAGGACATTTTTTACAGCTGCACAGCCAGGAAGGGGCATCTGATACAGAGCTATCCTCGCAAACGGTTACAACGCTCCAGGAAAAACAGCCGTAAGAGGGTGCCACGACTGTATCCGTACCGAATACATCCCAGTAAAACATTGTAGGAGGAACAATGCTGTAGCAGCAAGCCGGATCATAATAGGAAAATAAGACCCTGTAATGTGCCGCACCAGGCACTGCAGTCCAGGATAGCTGGTTCTGGCCTCCCACAACTTCACATTTCAGGCCTGAAGGCGGCGGACAATAATTACAGGAACACTCCAAATCAGAAAACTCCGAAATAACATCATCTTTACAGATAGCCCTGACACGCCAGGAAAAACAGCCGAGAGATGCAGAAACAACGGTATCCGCACTATAAACATTCCAGGCATACACCAGTGATCCGGGGTCAGAAGAACCGCAGCAAGCCGGATCATCCTGCGCCAGGAAAAGCTGATAATACAGCACATTCGTGACACTATTCCAGGAAAGTTGCTTATCGCCATTTTCGTATGCCTTACACCGGAGATTTTTCGGTCTTCCACAACACTCAATTTCTGTACAGATGTCATCTATATAGGCATACCCGAAATGCTGACCATTCACAACACCACAATCTGCCATAAAAAATTCCAATGTATAAGTTTGGCCTGCCTGTCCGTCAAATATTATAGACGCGCAAGACCAGTCACGCCATACCATATTATTATATACATTGTAGACAGGATTCAGTAAATCCGCTACCCTGCAGATCCTGTTGCCTACTTCTGTACCTCCTGAATTCAGCACCCTGGCTACAAAAAAAGGATTTGCATTGATATGACCAGGATCCTGCATAACCAGGGCATAGGAGAAATTAACCTTTACCTGTCCGTTCGTAGTCACGGGTATCTGCTTTTGAAGCATATTGATACCGCTATAGACACCGGTGGGGTCGTTCACACGTATAGCGTGATTGGAATTATTATGGGTCATATTCAGAGCAGGCACCAACGGGTCCGGTCCGTTATTCGTAATAAGGAAATTTTGAGGATTGCTAAACCCTACCAGGGTATAAGCTACGCTGCCCGCAGGGACAAAGCCGCATACCCCTCCGGTATAAAGGGATACGTACCCGTTATAGCCCGCAGCAGTACCGGACTCAAAATTACCATTGGTACAAGATACACTCGGTATCTGATTATTATCGGTAAAATCAGGCGTTTCAGAGACCAGTACCCTGCCGGGATTATAAATTGCGAGCGCTTCCGGATAGATACTGAAATAAGCCTCTCTAAAGTAAGCTTCCAATACCCTGTCCTTTGCTCCTGCAATATTATTTTCACTGCATATTTTACCCTCCCCGAACGCTGCGTCAAGAATTCGTTTCCATTCCCTATCTCCATCAGACTTCACTTTTCGCTGTGTGAAATCGTATATCTTCTGCTCTTCCATCTGCATCTCCTGTAGCCAGTAAGATGCCGGCACCTTTACAGCCTGAGCCTTTGATGATTGTACGTTTAATAGACCAAACGCTATCAGAACAAAGGCATAAAGCATAAAATTTATTCTCATACATTATAATTTAATTAAAAAAATTTTAACAATATATAAAAAATATATAAAAAATGAAAAACATTTGAAAATATAATTTTTAGTGACTCTGCTTTATAGGCAACAACCTTTTATTACGGATACGCTCCGCCGGGCAGTGTTCTATCTGCGGGTCAGAGAACCCTTTTATTATAAAGGTTCAGAGTGGTTTCAAACGGATGAAACATAATTGGTAACTTATAATGGCTTTACTTCCTGCATACAGATAGCCAGCTAATTTTTTTTGAAAAGATCAGATGCTCCTGAGGGGGACAGAAAAATGATAGAATGGAAAAATTAACAGGCAGTGCTGTTTATAATAAGAATCTATATTTCAGCAGAGAACCAATAAGAAAAAGTATTTTGTTTATAAAAAAATAATTATAACTTTATATCTGATTAACAAAACACTTAAATAAAAACAGGACAAAATGAAAAAAATTTTATTATTAACCGCAGCTGGTTTCTCCACACTGGGTTTAATTGCGCAAGAACAACGGATTCCCCTGCTGGAAATGGAGTCAGCATCTACCTGTCCTCCTTGTCGCCCGGGAAACATTTACTTTGAAGGTCAAATGGAGGGTATTCCAAAAGAAGAATATGTAAAAATAAAATATCAATGGTACTACCCCGGCGTAGGTGATCCATACTGTACGGATGAGTCTGTTAACAGAACTGCCTATTACGGCGTAAACGGCGTACCTAATTTGGTAATAGATGGTACATATTATAACGATCACCCACAGGGAGGTTTTACTACAGCTACCTTTAACGCTGCCAAAGCCGTTCCTGCAACTTACAAATTATCCGGTACTTATGTAATAGTAGGTCAGGACGTGCATGTAAACGTTAAATATACACCGCTGGAACAAGGCACAAACGCACGGCTGTTTGTAGCTATTATTGAGTCTGAGACAGAAAAAAATAAAATGACCAATGGTGAAACCAAGTTCTACAATGTAATGAAAAAAATGCTGCCCAATGACCAGGGTACAGACATTTCTTCTACCGCATTGAATACTGAGGCAACCACCGCTCTCTCATTCAAATTTGAAGGCGAATACCGTCTGCCCCCGGGTTCCGCAGGTCCATATGTAAGCCAAAGGATCAACCACGCTACCGAGCACTCAGTAGAAAGCTTCGATAACTTAAAAGTAGTTGCCTGGGTTCAGGGATCTGATAAAAAAGTATATCAGGCTGCTAACCTTAGCAAAGAAACAACTGCTATTGACCATGTATCCAATACAGTACAATCTGTAAGCGTATATCCTAATCCTACTCAGTCCGATATCAATATCAGATTCCAGATGTCGGAAGCCGATATGATCAATGCTTCTATTGTTTCTTTAACAGGAAAAGTTGTTAAAAACCAGCAGGTACAACTCAATAAAGGAACCAATGTGATAACTTTTGACACCAATGAATTACCAAGCGGAGCTTATAATATTATCATTTTTGACTCCAAGAACAATTCATTTGCACAGAGAGTATCAGTTGTAAAATAAATATCACTTTTTACTTAAGAAGAGGCTGCCTTTATAAAGGCAGCCTCTTCTTATTTATGGCCGCTGCTCATGCAACATTTTCTTCATGGTTATTTAAACGGATTCATTTATCTTCGGTAATTCAAAAACGAATCATGCTCTCATGAAGACGAATATAGCCCAATCCAGGTATGCAAAGGATATAGATGCCGCTATCGCAGACGGCAATAACCTGCTGGCCTTGCAGATAGCACAGACCGCGTTAGAGAAAGAAAAAGAAAATGAGCGGCTCAACGCCCTGCTGATCTCCGTCCTGTATGAATACAGGGTCCCCTGCGCGGAACAAATGACGACATTCCTGCAGTTATTCCCTGACTCTCTCTACCCGGTAAGAGTGTACCTGGCAGACCTGCTGTGCAGCCTCGGGCATTTTGACGATTGCGCCAGCGAAGCCCGGTATTACCTGAGGCTGATAAAAGAACACTATAACCAGGACTTTAGCATGATCAGTCATCCGCGCACCCTGGAATTTACCCTGAAAGCCTTTCTGCTCACCTGTACCGTGTACATTACGGCCGGCGCCAGGAGCTATGCGGACAGGGCTATGCAACTTGCGCAGCCTTTTGCTACCAATACATGGTTCAACCATTATAAAACGGAGCAGGCAAGCATCCGGCAGGATCTCAAGGATGAGCAGTTGAGCATACTGAATGACAAATGGGAAGCGTTCTTCAGGGATGGCTCCCACTATGCCGAACTGTACCAGCTCTGTGCAGAACAAGGCTATACGGAACTGGCTATACGCCTCAGGCTCTTACACGAAGCATTCCTGGACAACAAAGACTTCCGGATAGATGCTGATGAATTTTTCCGGGTGGTGCTGCAGGATGAACATCAGAAATATATATTAGCGTAAGCCTGCCTGGAACATTAAAGGCCCGGACACTATCTTGTCCGGGCCTTTAATTATTATCGGCTATTCTGCCTATAGGCAAATACCTTCGCTGATAAGCGCTCTCTACCGGTCAGAGCGCACTTTTGCTATAAAGTTACTGCAGCAGGCTGGTCATTCCGAACGGATGTGAGGCATCTATTATAATAATTTTATTGACTATCTGCTTACAGGCAACAACCTTTTATCACAGATACGCTTTGCTGAGCAGTCCCCTATCTGCGGCTCAGAGACCAGTTTAGCGTATAAAGGAGCTGAAGGTGTAGGTCATGCCGAACGGATGTGAGGAATCTCTTATAATAATGGGTAACTTATAATGGTTTTGTTTCCTGTATATAGATAATCAGTATAATTTTCAACTCCCCTATAACATATTCTGCGTCTTACATTATGACAGCTTTGTAGACACAGATAGCCGGTTATTATTAGTAAGTCAAAACAATAAAAAGAAACAAAATTTAATTTTATTAAACAAAAATTCAATTTTATTTATTAAATAATTAATTTTACACAAAACAGATCAATGAAAAGTAAAATAAAGCTCCCTGTACAGTGTCCCAGTTGCGATGAGCAGCTGCATGTCAGCGCCCTGAGCTGTGACAATTGCCGGACATCCATAACGGGCCATTATGAACTACCCCCTTTGCTGCAACTCAACCAGGAAGAGCAGGCATTTGTTTATCACTTTGTATTGAACAGCGGCAGCATCAAACACATGTCTGAACAGATGAAGCTGAGCTATCCTACCGTAAGGAACGTCCTGGACGCTATTATTGAAAAACTCCGTAAAAACTGACCTCAATATGATACTCAAAAAAAATTTTCTCCTGACCCCCTTCCGTTATATAGACGGATTCAAAGCCCTGGCAGCCGGTCTTATTATCCTGGCCGTTTCAGGACTGCTGGCATTTTCCATACAATTCCGTTACGACGGGTTCCTGGATTTCCATGCAACACCCGAACCTGATTATTTATACCTGCTGGATCCTTTTGTCAACTGGATCATATTTGCCCTGCTGGCCAGCTTCACCGGCCTGCTGTATAAAAGACCTTTCAGGCTAATTGATATGCTGGGAATGACCGCCGTGGCTTTCTTTCCCAATATCCTTTCGCCACCCATAGCGTATATTTTCGGCCTCAGCGGCATCCTGCCCCTTATCACTGATACACCGCTGATAGAGATACCTAAGGTGATCGGACCGTATATGCTGCAGCTGCTCCTTTCCTCTTTCCTGATGCTGGCCGTCACAATATGGTTCATATACCTGACATTCCAGGCCTTTCAGACCAATCTCAACCTGAAGAAAACGCAAAGCATCATCATATACGTCCTCTTATTGGTCCTTACAGAAATAATTACCGTTTCCATATTACGTTCCTATTAAAAGCATATCCATGAACAAATTTATTTTCCTGCTTACCACCCTGCTCGCCTTTTCTGACAGTCTGTGGGCCCAGGAACAAACCTGGTACGGAAACCTTGACCTCGGCAGCGCAGCGCTCCGCATTGTTTTCCATGTAGACCACGATGGGAAGGCATATACTACCACCATGGATAGTCCCGACCAGGGCGTAGCCGGCATGCCGACCACTTCCACAAGCGTAAAAGATGGCTGGATCATTATCCGGGCGGAAAATATCAGCATGACCTATACAGGCAAGCTGTATGCCGACAGCATTGCCGGGACCTTCAGCCAGGGCGGATTCCGTAAAGCATTATCGCTTTACAAGACACCGCCGCCGGTCAAAGAAATAACCTATAACAGGCCGCAGACACCGCAACCGCCCTTCAATTATATCATTGACACCGTTTACTTCACCAATCCTTCCGATAAGGTAACCCTGCACGGCGTGCTGACGCGTCCTGAAAACAAAAAGAGCTTTCCGCTGGCCGTGCTCATTTCCGGGAGCGGCACCCAGGACCTGAATAGCACTGTCATGCACCATCAGCCCTTCTGGGTCATTGCAGATGCCCTTACGAGGCAGGGAATCGCCGTATTCCGCTTTGACGACAGGGGCGCCGGCAAATCCAAAGGCGATCCTACCCGGACCACTTCAGCTACCATAGCTGAAGACGTGGCCGCCGCCATAGCGACACTCCGGCAGCAGTACAAAGGCTTTAGCCGCATCGGCGTCATCGGGCACAGCCAGGGCGGCAGCGTAGCCATACGCCTGGGCGCGGACCAGCCGTCACCGGTCGATTTTATGATCCTGCTGGCAGCGCCGGGACTTTCAGGATCGGAAGTGATCGTAGACCAGACAAAAAAGATCGGCAGGGAGCAACACCTCCCGGACAGCATCATTGATGAGCAGGTGCGTATAACACAGGCCCTGCATCGTATCATTATGAGTCAAAAGGACAGTGCCGCTATCGCCGGAGCACTGGAGGCATATTCAGAACAGCAGTGGAAAGCACTGCCGGAGGAGCAACGTAAGCTGGCCGGCAGCAGCGATCTATTCATGCAATACAACGCCTCGCTGAACAACCCGGCCGTTACAGATATTATATCCTTTGATCCCGCGCCTTTGCTGCCCCGCATCAAATGCCCCGTGCTGATCCTGAACGGGGAACTGGATATACAGGTGGACGCACGGCTCAATACCGCAGCTATCCTAAGCGGGATCCGAAAAGGCGGTAACAAAAATGTAACCGTCAGGATCTATCCCTATCTCAACCATCTTTTCCAATACGCGGTCAACGGAAGCGTGGAAGAATACGAAATACTGGAAGAGACCTTCAATGAAGCGCCGCTTGAGGACGTGATCCGGTTCATACGGTCGCTGCCCTGACCTGCTGCTTATGCTACCAGGAGCCCATATATGCCCTAACGTATATGGGCTTTTATGTAAAGGATGGTTTTCTCTAGCAGCTGGCTGGTATCCTCCTTAAAGCGGTCTGCTGTCCAGGGATGTGTTCTGCCGAACGTGTGGCCCGAATCCGCCAGGTATAATTCGGATACCGGGGATAAGCTATGTAGCTGTACCGCCACCTCGCAGGCCACGGCCGTATCTTCCCGCCCGTGACAGATCAGCCAGGGCACCCGGATCTTTTTCGCTGCCCCTTGTATATCGAGGCGGTCAGCATGCCGGCAAAAATCTTCATACAGCTGGTAATAAAGCGGAAGGTCCTGGCCTGTCCTGCTGTTGGTATGATAGGCCACACCCTGTTCCTTCCACTGCCTCATCTTTTCTTCATCCCATTTACCCCAGGGCGTGGTAGCAGCGCCAATGGCGGCCCAGGTGACCAGCTGGCTGATACGGCTGTCTTCCGATGCGTACAGGATGGCCGTTCCTCCGCCCATACTGTGACCTATGAGAATGATATTGCCGGTATCCACCTTGTCACGGAAAGGAAACCGCGAAGAGCAGACCCAGTCTATTACCTGCTTCAGGTCAAAAAGCTGCCTGGTAAAATTATTATGCCCGAAGGCTTCAGCATCCGCAAACGCCTCCTGCTGCGCAGGCGTAGTGCCATTATGGGAGAAATTGAACTTCAGAAAATGGAGGCCGGCAGCGGTGAAATACCGGGCCATCAGGTCCCCGTTGCCCCAGTCCTTAAACCCGTTGAATCCATGGGCATATACTACCAAGGGCGCAGGGCCCTCTGCCTTGCCAAGATGCACATCCAGGCTGACAGGCTTACCTGCAGCTCCGTCAAGCATATATTCATTTTTCATCAGCGCCGTACAATTATATACAATTTATGAAGCGTACTGTACTGATTTATATACAATACAGTATCTTTGGTAAAGTTACCAATTTATAATTCTTACCGCATGCGATATTACATCATTTCCGGAGAAGCCAGCGGCGATCTGCATGGAAGCAACCTGATAAGTGCCTTACATAGCCTTGATCCTCAATTGACCGTAAGAGCCTGGGGCGGAGATTTGATGCAGCAGCAGGGAGCTACCATAGTCAGGCATTATAAGGATCTCGCGTTCATGGGCTTCGTGGAAGTATTGAAGAATATCAATACCATTTTAAAAAATATCAGGTTCTGCAAACAGGATATCCTGGCCTTTAAGCCCGATGTCCTGATACTGATAGACTACCCGGGCTTCAACCTGCGGATCGCCAAATGGGCCAGGCAGCATAACATTAAGGTCGTGTACTATATATCCCCCCAGATATGGGCCTGGAAAGAAAGCAGGATCCGGGAGATCAGGCAAAGCGTGGATAAAATGCTGGTGATACTGCCCTTTGAAAAAGAATTTTATAAAAAGCATAATTACCCTGTCACTTATGTTGGCCACCCCCTGCTGGAAGTAGTAGGCCAGGCATTGAATAATACCGCAACCGCTTCCTACGGCGACAAGCCCGTGATTGCGCTGCTGCCGGGCAGCAGGACGCAGGAGATCAATACCGCCCTGCCTGTCATGCTGGAGATGACCAGCCGGTTCCCGCAGTACCGGTTTGTGATAGCGCAGGCGCCGGGGCAGCCTGAAGCTACCTACCATCCCCATACCAGGGGAAAAGATGTGCTCCTGGTAAAGGGGCAGACCTACGACCTGCTCAGGCAGGCCAAAGCAGCGCTGGTTACCAGCGGCACCGCTACACTGGAAACTGCCCTGTTCGGTGTGCCTCAGGTAGTATGCTACAAAGGCAATGCGGTTTCTTACTGGCTGGCGAAAAAGCTCATCAAAGTAAAATACATCTCCCTTGTCAACCTGATCCTGGATAAGCCGGCCCTGAAAGAGCTGATACAGCAGGACTTCAACCCGGCTACGCTGGCGGAAGAGCTGGATGCCATCCTGCACCACGCAGACTATATAGACAAGCTGCAAACCGACTATACGCTCCTGTGGGAAAAACTGCAGGAAGATAAGCCGGCATCGCTGAATGCCGCGACAGCCATCCATAATTTCATAAATCCATAACAAAATCTTAAATATTCCGGTAAGGCCTGATTTTAGTATTTGTTTATATCCTGGCATTTACCCTATAATATTATATTTGCATTTAGATGCAGAATGGCTGTCTATGAAAAGGAATGTATATTATTTGTTGATCTTACTATCGGCATTTTGTCTGAGCCAGGCATCCTGCAGCAGGCACCTGCAGTCACAATTCAATATTGACGTTACGCTGAAAGATCTTCCCAACACCACCATCCACCTGGAAGAGCTGGGCATCAACAGGGTGACGCTCATTGCAACCGCAACCACAGACAGGGACGGCCATGCAGTGCTGAACGGCGTATTTAACACACCGCAGCTGTACAGGCTGAGCATTAAGAACAGGGGACAGATATTCCTGATCATAGACCGGGAGGATATTCATATAGATGCCAATCCCGGCAATACCCGCGATTACAGGGTAAGCGGCAGTCCCCGATCCGTCCAGCTGCGCCATTTCCTGCAAAATGTATATGAGCTTAATAAAGCAATGGTGGCAGAGGAATTCAGCTCGCAAAGCACTGCCCGGCTGCCGGAAGATTCCTTATCCGCGGCCACAGCAAACCCTTTATCACAAAGGCAGAAGCTGTACACCTTTATAAAGGCGAATGCTGATACCACTACCCTTTTACCGCTGGCGCTGTTCTATGCCAATTTCCTGCCTCTCGAAGAAGAGGCTTCCTACCTGAGGCAATTTACCACCGGCCTAAGCCGGCGTTTCGCTTCAGAGCCGGATATCGTCAGCAATTTCCAGGCCTCTTTTTTCAACACCTATAACGGCTATGTCAATGACAATAAAATAGGACAGGACAGCAGCGCTGCCGGCCGCCTGGTCGGCCAGCCTTTCAAAGACTTTGCCCTGAAAGATATTGAGGGTATCTCCGTGAATACAGCGACCTATACCGGTCAATACATCGTGATACAGTTCTTAGGCTCCTGGAATGCGAAAAGCCGCGCCGCCAATAAAGAGCTTCAGCAGGTCCGCGCACAGCTACCCGGCTATCCCGTGCAATTATTATCCGTCTATATCGAAGATAATGACAAGGATTTTTCAAAAGCGCTTACAGAAGATAATATCATGTGGCCCCAGGTCAGCAGCCTGCAGGGCTGGAACTGCAGCATTGCCCGGCAGTTCCGGGTGAATACGGTGCCCCGCACGGTCATCATCAGCCCGGAGCATCGTATCATAGGGTTTGACTGGCAACCTGCCCGCATCATCAGCGAAGTAAAAAGCAGCAGCCAGCCACCGGCTGCCCCTTCCGACAGCCTGTCCCGCACCACCGTATCCGCCCGCTAAACAAGTCCTCAATCCCCCTGT
Organism: Edaphocola sp.; assembly: GCA_037190225.1. Classification (GTDB taxonomy): domain Bacteria; phylum Bacteroidota; class Bacteroidia; order Chitinophagales; family Chitinophagaceae; genus MKSF01. The sequence goes on from JBBCJL010000002.1 coordinate 63,677, forward strand.
TCCTGCGGCTTTCAGACACCGCTTTACCAACAGGTTATTATTCCTTAACATCCGTTTTTTCAGAATTGCTTATTTTCGTAAGCTTAAAACACTGTTATTATCTCCGTAACAGATAAGACAATAGCTGTTCACTTTGTCTGAAAAGACGGGGCTGTCTAAAAAGTAAACAACCCGCCATATGGAGCTAAGCCGGAATATTTACAGAATTGTTTATCCATTCACATTGCTGCAAGCTCCACGTGACAATACAGGAGGCTTTCAGACAGCCGTAAAACGAGAAAAGGATCGCTTATGAGGAAATACAGGAATTTAGTTTTTTATATTGCTACCATTACAGCCTGTTCGGCGCTTATCTACTGGATCATAACACTGGGCAGGAAGCTGGAAGACGGCAAGCATATCATCACAGCCACATCAGGCCAATCACAATGGGCAGCATTCCTGGATTCCTTTTCTCATAACCTGCAGCACCCCCTGGCCCTCCTGCTGGCGCAGATCATCACCATTGTGCTGGTAGCGCGCTTTTTCGGGTGGCTTTGCGTCAAGATCGGGCAGCCGGCCGTGATAGGCGAAATGATAGCGGGCATTATCCTGGGACCTTCCTTTATAGGGCTGCATTTCCCGGAATTCTCCGCTACCCTGTTTCCCGGTCATTCCATGGATAACCTTAAATTCCTCAGCCAGGTAGGCCTGATCCTTTTTATGTATATTGTAGGCATGGAGGTGGACCTGAAGATACTGCAGAAGCAGGCACACGATGCGGTGGTCATCAGCCATGCCAGCATTATTTTCCCGTTCGCGCTGGGATTCGGCCTGGCCTATTTCATCTACTCCTCGCTGGCGCCCGCCAATGTGGAATTCATTTCCTTCAGTCTTTTCATAGGTATCGCCATGAGCATTACCGCCTTCCCGGTACTGGCAAGGATCGTGCAGGAACGCGGCATACAGAAGACAAAGCTGGGTACCATCGTGATCACCTGCGCGGCGGCAGACGACATCACTGCCTGGTGCATACTGGCGGCGGTGATCGCTATTGTCAAGGCAGGCTCTTTCGCCAGCTCTCTCTACGTGATCGTATTGGCGATGGCCTATGTATTCCTGATGATAAAGCTGGTGCGTCCTTTTCTCAGGAGGATCAGCGAGCTGTACCCTAACAGGGAGACGCTCAGCAAGCCCATTATAGCCGTCTTCCTGCTGGTGCTGATCCTGTCCTCCTATCTTACGGAGATCATCGGCATCCATGCCCTGTTCGGCGCCTTTATGGCGGGAGCCATTATGCCGGATAATATCAGATTCCGCGAGATCTTTATCGAAAAGGTAGAGGATGTGGCCATGATCCTTTTCCTGCCGCTCTTTTTCGTGTTTACCGGCTTACGGACGGAGATAGGGCTTATCAATGATATCGAGCTCTGGAAGGTCACCGGCTGGATCATCCTGGTAGCCGTAACGGGAAAATTTGCCGGCAGCGCCATAGCAGCCCGGTTCGTAGGACAAAGCTGGAAGGACAGCCTGACCATCGGCGCGCTGATGAATACCCGGGGATTGATGGAGCTGGTGGTGCTGAATATCGGCTATGATCTCGGGGTACTGTCTCCTGAGATATTCTCCATGATGGTCATCATGGCGCTGGTCACCACGTTTATGACCGGACCGGCCCTGGATGCCATCAACCGGCTGTTCAGGAAACAGCAGGTGCCTTCCCCCGAGCAGCAGGTGACGCCCCCTGCCAGCAGCTACAGGATACTGCTTTCTTTTACCTCGCCCCAGAAAGGCAAGGTGCTGCTGCAGCTGGCCAATGCCTTTGTCCGGAAATCAGGCGCGGAGCAGGTCATCACCGCTATGCACATTTCCTCCTCTGATAAGATCCACGACTACCTGACGGGCACTTATGAAAAGGAATACCTCCAGCCCATTATTTCTGAAGCCAGGGAGCTCAACCAGAAAGTGATCACTTTATCCAAGGCCTCCAGCAATATCAACAGCGACATCCTGGAGATGACGGAAGAAGGCCATTTCGACCTGCTGCTGATCGGTATGCAGCACTCCATCTATACAGGCTCCATATTAGGCAATATCCTCGGCTTCACTACCTCTTTCATCGACCCTGAAAGACTGGTCAATAAGATCATCGGCAGGGAGAAGTTCCTGAATAAGGAGATCTTTGACGAGCAGTTGCACAACCTGATAGCCAAAGCTGAAATACCGGTAGGTATCTTTATTGATAACAGGTTCAGCCATCTTCAAAAGGTCTTTATTCCTGTTTTCAGCAGCCGCGATACAGGGCTGATACATTACGGGTATCTGCTGGCGAAGAATGCCGGCAGCCAGGTCACCATCACCGATATCGGGGGAGCCCGCGCAGAACGCATCCGCCGGCAGCTGCAGGAGCTGGATGATAAGGTCCGCGACCGGTTCACCTATCAGGCGGAAGACCACATCAGCCCGGAGCAGGTGCAGCACCATGACCTGGTCATCATCAGCCTGGAAAGCTGGCAGTACCTGGTGACCCAGCGGAACAGGTGGCTCACGGATATTCCTTCCACGCTCATCATTTCAGGCAGCGCAGGTACCTGACGGCATTAACGCATTCATAAGGCTGCTATCAGGCTATAATCGCTATTTTTACATAATATGGAGCTGGCGTTTAAACTTTCAGCTGCAAAATCTGTCAATTATTTATATCAGGTAACCCATACACATACTTTACTACTTATGAATCGTATATACAAATCCGTACTTGCTCTTGGTATTTTAGGCGGGAGCGTGCCGGTAATGGCACAGACCGAAACAGACGCCCTGCGATTTGGACAGACATCCGTTACCGGTACCGCGCGGAGCCTTGCCGTTGGCGGGGCCATGGGAGCCGTTGGAGGCGATATGAGCGCCAGCAGCATCAACCCCGCTTCCCTGGGTATTTACCGGACCTCGGAGTTCATCATTACTCCAACACTCAAATTCGGCAACAACAGCGCCGATTATCTGAATACGAATACCTCCACGGGCTTCAGCCGGTTTTCCATCAACAACTTCGGCGCCGTATTCTCCACACCCGCACGGGGCGCGGATTACGAGAAGAAGAACTGGAAATCCGTGGCCTTCGGGATCACGTTCAATAAGCTGCAGGATTTCAATGAAGAAGGCCGTTACAGGGGCAACAATAAGGAAAGCTCCATTACAGAAGTATTCGCTGTAGACGCGGACCGCTACGGCACCTCCTGGCAGATGGCCCCTCCCTACGGAGCGCTGGCCTGGGAAGGCTTCCTGATTGATGAGAATAACCATTCCTATGTATATAACGACATCCTGCTGAATGGCGGCAGCGTCAACCAGGAGAAATCCTGGAAAAAGCGGGGCAATGTACAGGAATGGGGCCTGGTATTCGGAGGCAATTACAGAGAAAAGCTGATGATAGGCGGTAGCCTCAATATATTATCCTACAGGTACAATTCCACTGTAAATTACTATGAGGAAGACGCCTCCACCAATCCCAATAACAATTTTGATTACCTGAGCTATAACGAATACCTTGATACCCGCGGGGTGGGATTCAATGCCAAATTCGGTATGCTGTACAATATCAGCACGGATGTCCGTGTCGGCGGCCATATCAGCACGCCCACCTGGTCGGCTATGAATGACGAAGCCGACTACGAGATCAGGACTGAGACCGAATCGCTGTCCGGTACGCGGGTAGTACGTCCCGATAAGCCCTATTATTTTGAATATTCGCTGAGAACGCCCTGGAAAGTAGGCGTCAATGCCATGACCTACCTGGGCAATAGAGGATTTATAAGCGCGGATTATGAATATATTGCCTACAATACTATGAGCTATAGCTTTCCCGGCTTCCAGAGCGGCGCAGACAATGTGAACAGGCAGATACAAAATACGTTTACCGGCGGGCATGTGATACGGGTAGGCGCTGAAGGCCGGTTTGATAATCTCTTTGTGAGAGCCGGTGTGGCACATCATACCAGCCCGTTCAAAGAGCGCAGCACATTCGGCGGCGCCAGGACCGATTTTTCCGTGGGCGGCGGTGTCAACCTGCAGGGCTTCAGCATTAATCTCGCATATGTTTACTCCATGAGGTCATACAGCGAGTACGGCTACCCTATAGTGTACAGCGGCATACCCGTAGGACTGGGCAAGATCAACAATAATAATAATTTTATCGCATTATCCCTGGGCTTCAAGCTCTGATAGCCCCGGGATGTCTATTCATCATATAAAAATGCTACCGGCTTACAGCTGGTAGCATTTTCTGCATCTGGGCTCATACATTTCCTGCTCGCCCAGCAATATGGTAGCATCATCTGCGGTCTTCCTGTAGCTGTAATTGGCAATATTGCCACAGACCACGCAGATAGCATGCAGCTTGGTGATATAATCGGCTTTGGCCAGCAGTGCGGGCACCGGTCCGAAGGGCTGCCCCCTGTAATCCATATCCAGCCCCGCAACGATCACCCGCTTACCCTGCAATGCCAGGGTCTCCGCGACCTCTACTATATTATGATCCATAAACTGCACCTCATCAATGGCCACCACATCCGCATCCTCTGCCGAAAGCAGCAATATATTGCCTGAATAGGCCACCGGTGTAGAGGGTATCCTGTTCCTGTCATGCGAGATCACATCTGTCGGGTCATAACGCGTATCTGTTTCCGGCTTAAATATTTCTACTTTCAGGTGGGCGATCTGCGCCCTTTTCAGCCGTCTCAGCAGCTCTTCCGTCTTCCCTGAGAACATTGAGCCGCATATTACCTCTATCCATCCCGTTTTATCTCCCTTATATGGTTCTACAAACATAGGGCAAATTTAGACCAAAATACGGATCAGCGTCCATCGCCATCCAATAAATTACCTAATCTTCCAAGTATGCTTCCCTCCTCCTTTCTGCCGGCGCCCGACCTGCTGCCATACTGCAATATCCTGGAAGCCAGCCTGCTGATAGGCAGGGTCTGCAGCCAGATCCTGCCCGGACCGGTCAGTGTCGCGAAGAAGACACCTTCACCCCCGAAGATCGTATTCTTGATACCTCCTACGAATTCAATATCATAATGCACATTTTTCGTGAAGCCGACAATACATCCCGTATCTATCTTGATCTTTTCTCCAGGCTGCAGGTCCTTATAGGTGACGTGTCCGCCGGCATGAATGAAAGCCATACCATCGCCTTCTATCTTCTGCATGATAAATCCTTCACCGCCAAACAGCCCCGTGCCCAGCTTTTTCTGGAATTCGATGCCGATGCTCACCCCTTTGGCGGCGCACAGGAAGGCATCCTTCTGGCAAATGATCTTACCTCCCAGCACGTGCAGGTCCATAGCGATGATCTTGCCGGGATACGGAGAGGCAAAGGACACCTTTTTCTTCCCTGAGCCGACATTCGTATAAGCGGTCATAAACAGGCTTTCACCCGTAAGCAGCCGCTTACCCGCTCCCCACAGCTTGCCCAGGAAGCCGGTGCTGTCCTGGTTGCTGCCGTCTCCGAAAATAGTATTCATTTCAATACCGTCATCCATCATCATAAAGCTGCCGGCCTCCGCTATGGCTGTTTCCCGGGGATCCAGCTCCACTTCCACATACTGCATTTCCTCACCATATATCCGGTAGTCAATTTCGTGGTTTGTCTTCATACATGATTATAATTTTCATTGTTTAATTAAAGGTATGAAAAAAGCTGCTCCCGGATGGAAGCAGCTTTTTATTATCTAAAGGTATCTATTATGGTACCTTATTATTTTCTTGTACCCAGATGAGGGTGTGGAGGAGGTAAGTTGGAAGGACCTTCTTCACCTTGCTGAGCAGAACGGATGATTACCGTATTTGCATCAGCTTCAACACCTTGATACTGGAAGATAACCTGATCACGGCTGATCTGTAAGTTATTGGCCAGGTATTCAATTACGGCGTTCACCCTATCCCAGGAACGTTGCTGCTGCAATTTGGAAGAACCGGGATTACCGATAACAACGATCCTACATTTTGGATCTGCTTTCAGGTTGGCAGCTACCACAGCCAGCTGGCTTTTCACCTCGTTGGATAAAGCAGCGGAGTTAGCTTTGAATGACAACCCGATAGGAGCGATATTACAAGTTGATTTAGGACCGCCGCAATCAGGATCACAAGGACATTTACCAACACCATCAGCATCTACCGGCTGGCAGTCTGTAGGTGTGATCAGTTGCTTATCCCTGTAGTCAGGAACACCGTCACCGTCTGTATCCAGAGGACAACCATTAACATCCACAGGTACGCCTGCAGGTGTATCAGGACATTTATCGAACTGGTCAGTTACACCATCGCCGTCAGTATCAGGCAGAATAGGTGCAGGAATCTCCATATGACGAGGATTGGACAGTTCCCAGTATGCGTGATCCAGAGGATTCACCCACCATAAAGGCAATACGGAACGTTTTTTGTTACCCAGGTTGAAGCCCAGACCTACAGAGATGTTGTTTACCCAGTCTTTATCAGGAGATAAGCCGCCGTTAGGGGTAGGATCCAGGTGGATAGCATCCAGACCGTCCAGACCGCTCCAGGTAACAGCATTTTCAACAGACAGGGATACGCGGTTACCTAATTTGAATTGTAACCCTACTCCACCGTCCAGTACCAGGGATGCAGCATTCTTACCTACGGTCATCAGGCTACCGCCACCGGTATAGCCATCACGGCTGAAGTCAACATTATAGTCTCCGTCTTTCAACCAGCCTTTATAGGTCTTATTGATGTCTTTATTGCTTTTACCGTCAAACTCATTGAAGTTGTACAGGTTGCCGTTAGCATCAACAGTGGATACTTTGGTGTTCCACAACATCAGACCACCACCCATAAACGCATAGGCGCTTACGCTGTTCTTAGCTTTGTGGAATTTGATATTGTTGGTGTTCACCATAAAGTGAGCCGCTATTTTATGCGCGCTGAACTTATAGTTCGCATAATACTTGTTATTCTGTCCGTAAGCATCCCAGATCCTGTCATGAGCTACCTCGCGGGCACGGTATTCGAAACCGGAAGCGTTCATGAACTTATAATCCAGCCTTATGGAGGTAGAATATCCAAGTGCCTTACGCAGGGAAGCACCGAAAGACATGGCGTTGTAGAATTGAGGAGCATTCCAGATACCCTTGCTTGGGATATCACCAAAAATATTTGTTTGTCCCACATTAATACCTAATTCCCACATGTTACGAGGCTTCGCAGGGAAGTTGTATTGATGGTTCAGGTATTGTGTCTGTTGCTCCTGGCGTCTTTTAGGGATATAAGCAGTATCTAATGCATCATATACCTGACCACGGTAAGTAAGATCTCTGCTTGTCCATTGACTCGAAGACTCTTGCTGTGCCAGTACCGTACTTGTAGTAATAGCGGCTGTTAAACCTGCTAATAAAATGTACTTTTTGTTGATCATAACAAAATTGTATTTATTAATAGATGGTATTTCCTAAGTTATTAAGTATTATATGTATAATGCGCAAAGGTATATTTACATGAATTAAAAAAAAAATTTCAATACAAATATTTTGTAAATATTTTGCTAATATATTATTTCAAAAATAAATAATAGATAGAGGTTTCAGAAAGATACGCTTATCTGTTCTATCACACTATCACACCCACCGGAATCTTCTGTCATCATCCTATTTTTCCACTTTTAAAAAAGATCTTCATCCGCCCAGCGCAGCCGCTCAACTTCCTGCCAAAACTACAATATTCAGATTGATTTGTTCAATAAACATTCATTAAATATTCGCTAATTTTTCTCTGACACCCAAACGCTTATAATATGAATTTCAATTCCTTTGCTCTCTATAATTGCTGCAAATACCTTGCCAAACGGGTTCTCCCGGAAGTAAATAAAAATTTAAAATTCTTAGCCGTGATTATATTATTTTCGCAATATCATCAGCATCCGTATATTTTTAAATGAAAAAAGCCACAGCACTATTAGCCCGGGATCTCGATATTTTTGAGCAGAAATTCAGAAACAATATAGCGGGGAAAGTTCCCCTGGTTGACCGTATTATGCGCTTCATTATCAAGCGTAAAGGAAAGCAGATGCGCCCCATGTTCGTTTTTCTCTCCGCCAGGATAGCCGGGCAGGTCACCGAGCAGACCTACAGGGCCGCCTCTATGATAGAGCTGCTCCATACCGCTACCCTTGTACATGACGATATTGTGGATGATGCCAACCAGCGCCGGGGATTTTTTTCCATCAATGCCCTGTTCAAGAATAAGGTAGCCGTACTGGTGGGCGATTACCTCCTGTCCAAGGGACTGCTGCTGGCCGTACAGCATAAGGATTATGCCATCCTGGAGATCGTTTCGGAAGCGGTAAGGGCAATGAGCGAGGGAGAGCTCCTGCAGATCGAGAAGACACGCAAGCTCAATATCCGGGAAGATGTGTACTTTGAGATCATCAGGAATAAAACCGCTTCGCTCCTGGCCTCCTCCTGTGCCAGCGGCGCCTTTTCCGCCTCACAGGACCCGCAGCTGACAGGGCAGCTGAGGCTGTTCGGTGAGTACCTCGGCATCTGCTTTCAGATCAAGGACGACCTGTTTGATTACGGCCACGAAAATATCGGCAAGCCGCTGGGCATTGATATCAAGGAAAAGAAGATGACCCTTCCGCTGATCCATACGCTGAATACGGTAGACGGCGCCACCCGAAGGAAGATCATCTATATTGTCAGGAACCAGAGCAACGATAAGGCCAAAGTGAACGAGGTCATAGAGCTGGTCCGGCAAAACGGTGGCATAGCCTATGCGCAGCAGAAAATGATGGAATACCACGAAGCCGCTAAGCATATCCTGGAGCAGTTTCCCGAAAGCGAAGCCAAGGAAGCGATGCTGGAGCTGGTAGCCTACGTCATCAGCAGGAAACACTGATCATTTGGATTTGATCCTGATCTCCACACGCCTGTTGGCTTCCATCTCCGTGACATTCTTTTCTTCCGCGAATACCGGCCGGGTCCTTCCGAAGCCCTTGTAATGCAGCCGTTCCGCTGCAATCCGGTTGCTGGTCAGGTAGGTATAGATCCTTTTGGCCCTCAGCACAGACAGCTGGTACGCGGCGGTACCGGGAGTGTTGCCGTCTATCTCGTTGCAGCAGATATGCCCTTCTATCACTATCTTAAGATCCGGATAGTGCTGCATGATCAGCAGCAGTCCCTGCATGGCATGGATGCTTTTAGGCAGGATCACATCCTTATGCAGCTCAAAGTAGATGTGCTCCAGGACAAAGGCAGAATCTTCCGGGGTATGATCAATGCGATCCAGCAGGTATTCCATATTTTCACGTGTTTCCGGCTGCAGCGTATCCGTTCCCGGGATGTGTGGCAGGGTATAACCCGAAGCGGGAACCGCCTGCGGGCGCCGTGGCGGCGTATCCGTGACCTGTAAGGACTTACGGCGCGCGATAAGGATCATAGCTTTCCGGTTACCGGCATTACCGACCTCATCCGCTATTCCTTTCCCTTCCTGCCGTCCCAGTCCCTTGACTACGAGGAAGCGGTCAGTTGCCACTCCTGATCTCTTAAGAAAAGCGGCCACGGCATCTGCACGCTGCTGTGAAAGCATCTTGTTGGGCACCTGGCTCCCCAGGTAATCCGCATAACCGTATATGAGTATCTTATTCCCGGCAAAAGGCCCTGACAGCGAGTCCGCAACCCGCTTTAAAGCAGCGGCGGCCGCCTTATCCGGCGTATGGACACCGATACCGAAATGTATATAGCATGTATCAAAAACCTGTGCCGGGGACAGGTATCCCGACAGCAGCAGGCAGAATCCCAGGATGTAACGCATCTTTAAAAATAAAAAAATCCCGGCTATATTTCAATAACCGGGATCTTATTTTTAAAACACTTTTTACGATGATGTTACAGTTCGTTGGCTTTCTGACCACCAGCAGAGCTGCCATCCATTTGTGCCAGCACCTTGCTCCTGCCTTCATGGCTGGGAACAGTTTCTATTTTCACTTTAGTGATGCCCTTGGCGTGAAAGCCCAGGTCTCTCGCGGCCCTTTCCGTAAGGTCCACTACCCTTCCGGGATGTCCCATACGGTCATTGACCTTCACATATATCACCTTTTTGTTGGCAATATTGGTTACCTTAAGATAGGTACCCATAGTATAGTGATTGCTTGCACAAGTGTACAACTGGTTATCAAAGATCTCTCCTGTTGCTGTTTTCCTTCCTTCAAATTTTGAATGATAAAAACTTGCCGTTCCCGTTTTATGCTCCTCAGTTTTTTGCTGGGCAAGAACATCTGTAGAATATACTAAACCACAAAACATAACGCACAAAGTCACTAATAAATTCCTTAACATAATTTCTTTATTTGGTGAACAAAGTACAAACTTAACTAAAACTCATATATATAAGTGTTAAAATCTCAATATTAACTTCTGGCAAACCTGGACTTTTTCTTATGATCACCGCCTTTCCAGCCGTCCTGCCTGTCATCTCCGTAACGGCCTCTGCCACCATACGAGGACTTCCCGGAACGGTCCGAAGCATAGCCCGGCTTGTCATCCGCTTTCTCCACGCGAAGCTTCCTGCTCTTGTATTTTTGCTGGGAAAGATTCTGAATGATATAGTCCGCCGCATCAGAAGGCACATTGAAGAAGCTGCTCAGTTCCCGCACCGTAACACGGTTGAACATCTTGGTATCCAGATCGGTCACTTCAGCAATAAAGGAGATCAGGCCGGAAGTGGTGACCCCGTCCTTGGTACCCAGGTTGATATACAGCCTGGAAGACCCCTTGCTGCTGCCCGCGCTTTCCATCATCGGCTTACCTTTCAGCGCCACGTTCAGGTCCGGTGCATTATCATAGGCATTCAGCGTATTTTCCAGCTGCAGGTACACCAGCCTGTCTATCAGCTCGTCCTTGGAAAGCGAATCCAGCTTTTCTGCCAGCACGTCCTTGTAGTTTTCCTCGAACTGGGCATTAGGCTGGGTATTGTGCACTTTTTCCAGGAAAAAGTCCAGGCGCTTGGTAATGATATCTGCCGCGGCAGGAATATCCTTTCTTTCTATCTTGCTTTTGATGATACGCTCTATCTGCCTGATCTTCCCGATCTCTCTCGGGGAAACGATGGACATACAGATACCCGATTTACCGGCACGGGCGGTCCGGCCGCTCCTGTGCGTATAGACTTCCGTATCATCCGGCAGCTCATAATTGATAACGTGGGTGATATCAGACACATCAATACCACGCGCCGCCACATCTGTGGCCACTATCGCCTGGAGCTGACGTTTCTTGAAACGGTCCATCACCTTGGTCCGCATCTTCTGGTCCATATCGCCATGCAGGGGACTTACGTCATACCCTTCACGCATCAGCTTTTCCGAAACATCCTGGGCATCCTGCTTGGTACGGGTAAATATGATACCGTAAATATCCGGCGCATAGTCCAGCAATCTTTTCAGAACATCATAACGCTGATGGGCATTGGTGACATAATACTGGTTCTCAATATTGGCATTACCTATGTTCTCGCGCGCAACAGCCACTTCTATAGGCTGCTTCATATACCTTTTGGCAATGCGGCGCACATCATTGTTCATAGTAGCGGAAAACAGCCATGTCTGCTCCCGTGCGGTGGTTTCTTTCAGGATGGTGTCAATGTCATCACGGAAACCCATATTAAGCATCTCGTCCGCTTCATCCAGCACCACCGTCTTAACAGCTTCCAGGGCTACCACACCTTTTTCTATCAGGTCTATCAGCCTGCCCGGGGTAGCTACCACCACCTGAGGTGTTCTTTTCAGATCACGGATCTGGCCACCGATAGGCGTACCGCCGTACACGGCCACTGATCTGAACTTTTTCATAAACCGTCCGTACTTCTCCAGCTCTGCCTGGATCTGCATACATAATTCACGGGTGGGGCTCAGCACCAGTGCCTGAACCTGCTGGTCGGTTATGTCTATTTTATGTAATAAAGGTAAACCGAACGCTGCCGTTTTACCGGTACCTGTCTGGGCTAAAGCTGTAATATCTGTAGTCTGACTGATCAGGAGTGGAATGGCTTTCGCCTGAATAGGGCTTGGAGAAACAAATCCTAAAGCTTCCACGGCTTCTATCAATTCCTGTTTCAATCCAAATTGCTCAAATGTTAGCATCTTATATATAAAATCTTGTATTAAGAATTGGCAAAGGTACGCTATTTTTTAGGATTAGTTGTTTTTCATTCACTAATAACAATTCGTAATAACATTTTTATAATATAAAAGTAATTCTGTATGGCCGGGATAGCTCTATTTCACCCCATCAGTGTACCGCCGTTCCGCGACTTCCGGGTCACCAGCGGCAGGATATTGACAGTCCTGCATGCAAGGGAGGCATGGGACGCCCCTTAACAACCCGGTAGGTCCTGTTATCGGTCAGGTTATCTATGTATAAGGTGGTATGGATCACGCAGGATCTCAACTGCCATTGCTTCTGCACGCTGCATTGCGCAAGGAAATAATCATTTATATAGTCCGACTCATCTGTAGTAATGAACCTGTAACCGATATACTGCCCGCTGCCTGTAGCCGTCCAGCTGCCGTAACGTACCTGCACGCTCCCCTGGTGCACGATTCTCGGGCTGTAAGGGATCTGCTTCCCGATGCTCTTATCATTCGGCAGGTAGGACTCCCTGGTGACAGCACGGGTCAGCGTGCTGCTCCAGGAGCCTCCCAGGCTGAATTTTTCAGTGAACTGGTAATGGGGCGCGATATACAGCTCAGCGCCCCGGCTGTTGACAGCCGCAATATTGTGAGGGGTCCATATAGCGCCTCCCAGCCAGTAGATCCAGTCGCGGACGGTACGGTCGAACAGCACCGGCTTGACCATCAGCACCCATTTCGGCATGACCCATTGATAGTCCAGTCCCGCTTCGCTGCCCCAGCCCTGCTCGGGCCGCAATGCCGGGTTACCGCCGGGGAAGTAATACCATTCGTTCAGGGTGGGCAACCTGTAGGTTCTCTGGACGCTGCCCAGCACATATAGCAGGTGATGCCTGCTTCCGGCCAGCCGGAACCTGGCCTGCAGCTGGGGCAGGAAAGGCACCGGACCAAAGTCGTTCCATTCCTGGCGCAGGTTCATCACTACCTGGTGCTTATGGCGCTTGTGCCGAAGCCCATAGGACAGTACACCGGCCAGGCGTACCAGGCTATGCGCTTCTTTACGCTTATGATCATACAGGTGCTGGTAGTTAAAAGGCAGCTCACCGTAAAAGGTCTGTTCCCATTGCTGCAGGAAAGGAAGGTCCCGGACATACCGGAGATCAACGCTTCCATGATACTGGCGTGTCGTATATTCATTGTGCAGTAGCACGGCCTCATCATCGTATAGGAACCGGTCATGGAGATAGGCCATCCTGGCATTCCAGGCAGCCTTAACGGACTTACCGGCATAACGCAGCAGATATTTACCGCTCCCGTTTCGCTGCTGCTTTACGGAAACCGGCTCAAACAAGGCTTTCGGGATCTCCCGGTAAGTACCCTGCACCCATATATGCGCGCTGATATACTGCCGGCTTTCACCCGATTCTTTAAGCAGGTAGGCCATATCCGCCTGGATATTGCCCATTTTCAGCAGCGCATTGGTCATCCGTTCCGCCACGCCGTTATTGTCATAGGTAAAAGCCTGCTGCTGGTACCTGCCATCCGCTCCCCCGCTGAGCAACCATCTTTTGCCTCCCCGCTTCAATTGCAGCTGGGCATCCGTATTCCGCAGCGTATTGGCATGCAGGTAGGCTTCCGCACCCTGCTGCTTGCCGAAAGCAATATCATTGGACAGCAATAATGTGCCGCCCGTACTGCCGTTACCGAACACCGTGGTATTGCTGCCGGTGATCAGGCTGACCCGGCTGAACAGCCCCATAGGGATCAGGGAAAGGTCCGTAGCGCCCAAAGCAGCGTTATTGATATTGATGCCATTCCATAAAACGCTGTTCTGCGCAGCAGAGGATCCCCTGATATTCAGGGTAGCATTGCTGTTAATGCCGCCGGAACGGATAAAAACGGAAGTATGACGCTGCAGGAATCTATCCAGGCTCAGGTTACGGTTATTGGCAATGGCCTCGGCGTCAAAGGTGATGGTAACCGCCCCGGGCAGCAGGCGCTCTTTGGAATGCTGCAGCAGCTGCTCCTGCACACTTATGCCCGCAAGCGTATCCGCTTCAGGCAGCTGGGCCGTCAGCGTTGTGCCGGACATCAAAATAAAAAGTATAAGGTACCACCGTTTCACGCTGCAAATCTAAAACAATAAGCCGTATAAATCAGGCCGGAAAATTTCCGGCCTGATTTATACGGCTTATATGCTGTTACATATATGCGATACTTATATCCATCCCTGCCGGTGCAGGTATTCCGCTATCTGCACCGCATTGGTTGCCGCACCTTTTTTCAGGTTATCCGCAACGATCCAGCAGTTGATGGCATTGGGCAGCGAGTAATCTCTCCGGATACGGCCCACAAATACCTCATCCTTCCCGGAAGCGGCGATAGGCATCGGGTATAAATTATTGATAACATCATCCTGTACGACCACACCGGGCGCTGCTTTAAGCGCATCCAGCACCTGCTCCATCTCGAACGGCTTCTCAAATTCGATATTCACGCTTTCGCTATGACCTCCCATCACAGGCACCCGTACGGTCGTGGCCGTGACCCGGATCGTATCATCACCCATGATCTTCTGGGTTTCCCTGACCATCTTAATCTCTTCCCTGGTGTAGCCGTCATCCGTGAATACATCAATATGAGGCAATACATTCATATAAATAGGATGGGGATAGAACATGGAGAATTCCTGCTGTCCCTGCTGCTCGCTCACCAGGTGATCCACTCCTTTCTGACCGCTGCCGGTAACGCTCTGGTAAGTGCTTACCACCACACGGCTGATGCGGAAGATATCATGCAAAGGCTTCAGCACCATCACCATCTGTATGGTAGAGCAATTGGGATTGGCAATGATCCTGTCCTCAGGTGCCAGGACGGCGCCGTTTACTTCCGGCACCACCAGCTTCTTGGATGGGTCCATACGCCAGGCGGAGGAGTTATCCACCACATAGGTTCCGGCACCGGCAAATTGTTCCGCCCATTCCAGGGACGTCTGGCCTCCCGCGGAGAACAGGGCCACATCCGGCTTCATCGCCACAGCCGTGGCAAGAGAGACCACCGGGTAGCTCTTATCCCTGAATGTGATGGTCTTGCCTACCGACCTTTCGGACGCTACGGGTATCAGTTCCGTTACCGGGAAGTTTCTGTCTGCCAGGGTCTGTATAATAGTGGAGCCCACCAATCCTGTTGCACCTACTACAGCAACTTTCATAAGATATCTTAAAAATTAAATGGTTTATAAAGATTTGATGATTTCATTGATATCGGAGATCATTTTTTTGGCAATATTATCCGCGGTAGTGATGCTGTTGCTCTCGGAATAGATCCGTATGATCGGCTCCGTATTGGACGTCCTTAAATGCACCCAGTCATTCTCAAATTCGATCTTCAGCCCGTCCTCTGTATTGATAGGATGCTTTTTATATTGCTCCTTTATGGCATTGAAGACTTCCGGCACATTTATTTTTTCGTTCAGCTCTATTTTGTTCTTTGAAATGTAATAGTTGGGATATTTGCTCCGCAGGCTGGAAATAGGCTTGCCGAATTTCGCAAGATGGGTCAGGAACAGCGCAATACCTACCAGGGCATCCCTGCCGTAATGCAGCTGCGGGTCGATAATGCCGCCATTGCCTTCCCCGCCTATAACGGCATTCACTTCCTTCATCTTCCTGACCACGTTTACCTCTCCCACGGCACTGGGGTAATAGGTCCCGCCATGCTTCACGGTAATATCCTTGAGCGCACGGGTAGAGGACATATTGCTTACCGTATTGCCGGGCGTATGGCCCAGGACATAATCCGCTACCGCCACGAGCGTATATTCCTCGCCGAAAAGAGAACCGTCCTCATTGACAAAGCAAAGTCTGTCCACGTCCGGGTCTACCGCTATACCCAGGTCGGCATTATTTTTTTCCACGGTGCTGCACAGCTCTCTCAGGTGCTCCGGCAGAGGCTCGGGATTGTGCGCGAACCTGCCGTTGACCTCGCCATTGATAACCGTAATATGCTCCACGCCCAACGCTTTCAGCAGCATAGGGACGAAAACAGCCCCGGTTGAGTTGATGCCGTCCACTACTATTTTAAAATTACGTTTTGTGATCGCTTCCGCATCCACCAGCGGATGGCTCAATATAGCATCCAGATGACGCTGGTGCAATTCATCGGCAGCAACAGTGACCGTTCCGAGGTTATTGACGGAGGCATATTCAAAATCCCCGGCATCGCCTGCAGACAGCAGCTCCTGCCCTGTTTCGGCACTGATAAACTCACCTTCCTTGTTCAGCAGCTTCAGTGCGTTCCATTCCTTGGGGTTATGGCTGGCGGTAAGAATGATACCTCCCAGCGCTTCCTTAAATTTAACCGCCATTTCCACAGAGGGGGTCGTGCTGAGGCCCAGGTCCACCACATCCACGCCCATACCCTGAAGGGTAGCTACTACCAGGTTGCGTACCATTTCGCCCGAAATACGGCCATCCCTGCCTATTACTACCGTTTTATTAGGGTGGGTCGTATCCTTTAACAATATACCGGCAAACGCACTGGTATATTTGACTATATCCACAGGCGTCAGCCCCTTGTCCGGGGCTCCCCCGATTGTACCCCTGATTCCTGAAATCGATTTTATTAGTGCCATAGCTTCTTTGAAAATAACCTTGCGAATTTAATCCAAATGTTTGGCGTGGGAAAATATAAACTTATTTAATGTCCCCTCAGCCGCTCTTCCGCTGTTCCCGGCACACCCGCCGGCGACTGGCATCAATAGCTGTATAACTGCCTTTTAATAATATATAAATAGGGGTAGCTCAAGACATAATCCGGCAGCTGGTATGCACCATGCGCTTCAAATACCGCGATGCGTACCTGTTGCGCGGCCAGCTGTTCCATCGACTGCTTATCCGGGCACCAGTGATAGGCAGTAATGTGGTTATTGTAGAACATCACATCCACATCTTCAAAAGAATTGACGTTCATAACGACCTGTATATCCGGAGGCAGGGTCTCTGAAAGACTCCTGTAAATACTGGCATTGGCTATACGCTGTTGGCGCAGGATGTTCTTCTCCGACATATAGGTAGCGATACTGAAAGGATTGAGCGTCAGCAGTACGACCGTTACAGCCAACACATACCTTGCCCAGCGGAACGGTATCTTCCGTTGTATCCATTCATAGCCGGCCGCTATAAATATCAGTGCGAGGGGTACTACAATAAACAAATAGGTCACCACTTTTGTCCGGACCAGGAAGGAAAAGAAGGAAAACACGAAAATAACAGCTATTAAAAAGTGTCCCAGGAGTGCACGGTTGGCTGCACGGTCCTTGTATAATATCCATATGCCCGGGATCAGCAGCACTGCGATACCGCTGCCTAACAGGAAAGGGAATGCCTCTACGTAATACCATATCCCTCCGCCATTGTCCTCCAGTACCTCGGTAATATGCCGCCTGTTAAATTCATATTCATAACGTGCCAGCTCCGGGAACCTGGATAATATATACCATTGCCATGGCATAAAAATGATACAGCATACTGTCAATGCAAGGATAAAGTGGCCCGGCGGCGGTCTTTTCCGCTCTTTCCTGATAAAAGAGACCGCTATCTGCAGGCCCCATCCTAAAAATACCAGGAGACCGGTCAGCCATTTCACCAGGATCGCCGCGCCCGCAAAGACACCTGCCAGCACGGCCCAGTACCATTTGTATTGCCGCTGGTATTCAGCATATGCCCAGAAACCGGCCAGTATATAAAATCCATGGGCCACATCATTATGATCCATACCCCGTATGCCGGCAATCATTTGCAAATGATAATTGGACAGGGCCAGTAACAGCGCGGCCCACAAGGCAATATGCTTTTTCCCGGTAACCAGCAGCGCTATCCGGTAAAGCATCAGTATCATCAGGGTGCCCATAAGCGCGCTGGGTAATCTCATGGCCCATTCTGATACCCCAAATACCTTCATGCTCAGCGCCATCTGCCACAGGAACAGCGGGGGCTTATGCAGCCAGATATGATTACAGCACCACTGGTAAGGGTCATAAGCTATATACATGACCTTTTTCAGCATCGGTATCCAGGGATCATCCATCATATTCCTGGCAACCAGCGCATGAAAGCGCTCATCCCATGAATGCAAAAAAGGATCAACAAATATTGATCCTATTCTCAGTATAAAGCCCAGGCAGACTATCAGTATGATACTGATATGCTTTTTAATAAATGTCATGAAAAATTGTTAGGAACCTGTCCAAAATTACAAAAAAAGTAAATCCGGCCCTCAGGCCCTACTCCACCACAAATTTACCCTTCATGATCATGGAATGACCGGGAAACGTACACAGGAACGTATAAGTGCCCGGCTTTTCAAATGTAAAGGTTTGGGTATCTGTTTCGCCGCCACCCAGCATCCTGGTATGCACTACGATCTGGCCGGTCAGCTCTCCGGGGATATAATCGGTTGCAGACGCCGCATTGGCACGGTCCACAAAATCAGACACCACCACGTCCGGCTGAAGGATCACCACGTTATGCCCCATAGTCGCTTTCGGCGCTTTACCCGTATGCTTCAGGGTCAGCTCCACCGGCATACCTGCTTTAACTCTCACCTCTTTGGCATTGAATTTCATATTATCGTCAGCCAGCAGTACCACTACCTGCCTGCCATCCTTTACATCTGCTTCCAGCACCGCCTTATTGACATTGCTTGTCTGGCCGGCAGGATGCTGATGGCCGGCAGGGTCATTGCTGCCGCAGGAGGCCAGCAGACAGGAGATCGCGAAGATTAAAACACTTTGTTTCATTTGAAGAAGTTATGATTGAGGTAAAATTACGACCAAAAGCCGAACACGCGATATGAATAATAAATAATTTACAATTCAACACTACAAAAACGTTATTTTCGTGTATCAAAAACAATTCAAAAATGAATATCAGAAATTTATTCAAAGCTCTGGTCATTGTTGCATTGCTGCCATGGTATGCCGCAGCGCAGCAGGGCGACTGGAAACAGGGCGCCTCCGGCGGATATTCCTATAAGTATCTTCCCAATGACCCTACCAATTCCCGTTTTTACACCTTAAAGAACGGCCTGACCGTTATTTTAAGCAAGAATGAGAAAGAGCCCCGTGTACAGACCTACATCGCTGTAAAGGCAGGCAGCAAAACCGACCCGGCCACCAATACGGGGCTTGCGCACTACCTGGAGCATATGCTGTTCAAAGGCACGGACAAGTTCGGCACCTCGGACTGGACAAAGGAAAAGCCGCTGCTGGATGCTATTGACGGGCTCTATGAGCAATACAATAAAACGAAGGACGAAACCAGAAGAAAGGCTATCTACAGGCAGATCGACAGCGTTTCGGGCGTAGCCGTGCAATATGCCATTCCCAACGAATACGATAAGATGATGACCACCATGGGAGCAAAAGGCACCAATGCCTGGACCTCTTTTGAAGAAACGGTTTACACCGAAGATGTGCCTTCCAATGCCATCAATAAATATCTCGCCGTACAGGCGGAACGTTTCCGTAACCCGATCCTGAGGATCTTCCATACGGAGCTGGAAGCGGTATATGAAGAGAAGAACATGAGCATGGACAGGGACGGCAGCAAACAGTTTGAAGCCATGACCGCCAACCTGTTCAAAAAGCACAATTACGGCCTGCAAACCACCATCGGTACCGTAGAGCACCTGAAAAACCCCTCCCTGATAGAGATCCGCAGGTACTTCCAGAATTATTATGTACCCAATAATATGGGTATCATCATGGTGGGAGATTTCAACCCTGACGAAGTAATAAAACAGATCGACAAGGATTTCGGCTATATGACCTCCAAAACGGTCAAACCATACACTTTCCAGCCGGAAGCACCCATTACATCACCCATCAATGTTGACGTTACCGGCCCTGAAGCAGAGAATATCATGCTGGGCTACCGCTTACCGGGCGTCAGCCATCCCGATGCCAAGATACTGGAGCTGGTAGGCAAGATACTGACCAACGGTTCCGCAGGGCTGATGGACCTGAACCTGGTACTGGACCAGAAATTGCTGGGCGCCTATGCCTTTGCCTATACGCTCAAAGATTACAGTATGCTGATCCTGCAGGGCCGCCCGGTAGAAGGACAATCCCTGGATGATGTTAAGAACCTGATGCTGGGCGAAATCGAGAAGCTGAAAAAAGGTCAGTTCTCTGATGAACTTTTACAGGCCATTGTCAACAACGAGAAAAAAAGCATGATAGAAACTTACGAGAATTACAGCGCTACCGCAAGTAATCTGGTGAGCTGCTTTACCTCGGAAGAAAACTGGGCAGACCGGGTGAATTACACGCAGATACTTTCCAGGATCACCAAAAAGGATATCATAGCTTTTGCCAATAAATATTTCGGCAATAATTACGTAGCGGTATATAAACGCCAGGGTACCGATAAGAATATCACAAAAGTAGATAAGCCAAGCATCACTCCTTTAAAGATCAATACCGAATCAGAATCTGATTTTTCCAGAAGCGTTAAAAATATCCCGGAAAATACCATTGCACCAAAATGGCTGGATTATAATACCGATATGGCCAGACACCAGCAAGGCGGTTATGAATTCCTGAGCGTGGAGAATAAAGATAATGACCTGTTCCGCCTGTATTACAACTTTGAAACCGGAAGCTGGGACAACAAGCTGCTGTCACTGGCCGCAGACTATATCAATTATGTAGGCACCAGGGATATGAGCGCTTCCGAGTTCAGTGAAAAAATGTATGCGCTGGCAGCTTCGTTCTCTATCAACGTCGGATCAGAAACTACCAGGATCAGCATTGACGGCCTGTACGAAAAATTTGACGCTACCGTAGCGCTGGTTGAAAAGATGCTGCGAAACGCGCTGGCGGATGAAGATGCCCTCAACGCGTATAAAGCGCGCCTGATGCAGGCAAGGGTCAACAATAAGAAGAATAAGAATGCCATAATGAGCGGTGTGCAGAACTATGCTCTATACGGGGCTAAGAATCCGTATAACAATGTGCTGACCAATGAAGAACTGAAAAACCTGAAAGCGCAGGACCTGATCAACGCTATTACCTCTTTGCTCAACAAGGAGCACCAGGTATTGTATTATGGTCCTAAAGATATCAGGACCGTGGCCACACAGGTCATCAAAGCGCATCCTTATCCAAGCGATGGCCTGCAGCCTATCAAAAACAATATCAAATATACACAGGTACCCCAGACCAGCACATCCGTGCTATTCGCCAATTACGATATGGTTCAGGCCGATATCAGGTGGGTAAGGAACAGTGAGGTATATGATGCCAAATTACTGCCCAGGATCTCTTTATTCAATGAATATTTCGGTGGCGGTATGGGCTCTGTAGTATTCCAGACCATCAGGGAGACCAAAGCGCTGGCTTATTCCACTTACGCGTTCTTCAGCACGCCCAGCAACAAGGATTACAGGAATACCATCACTGCCTATGTAGGCACACAGGCCGACAAGTTCAATGAATCCGTTGCTGCGATGAATGAATTATTAACGACACTGCCGCAGTCTGAAAAAGCGCTCAATACAGCCAAGGAAAGCCTGAGAAAATCACTGGCTACCCAGCGTACCACGCAGGAAGGCATTATCTTCAGCTATCTGAGCGCTAAAAAATTAGGCAGGGATTTCGATATCCGCAAAGATATCTACAACACGATCCCCAGTCTGACATTCAACGATATCAATACATTCCATAAAAATGAATTCAGCGGTAAGCCATATACCTATTGTATAGTGGCCAACCAGGAAAAGTTTGATATGGAAAGCGCCAGGAAGCTGGGTGAAGTAAAGATATTAAGCCTTGAGGAGATCTTCGGTTATTAAACCGTATCATCATCCGGGACATTCTTTAAAAACCTCCGCAATAATTGCGGAGGTTTTTAATTCATCATAAAAAAGAACGCCAATAATAGAAAGATGGTGAGGTTCGAAATTCATATCAATAAAATAACACCACTTCGTGGTTCTATAATTAATTACACCAATTCTATAATCATAGCAGCCCTACGGGCTTATATTATACAACCGGAGGATAAAAAATTGGTTATTATAATGACATGCAATTTCCATAATAATACCATCGCCTTCCGGCTTATATTACAAAACCGCAAAGCGGTGAAATGATTATAACAAAACACCAACCTAACTAACCCTGAAAGAGTGAAACAATTATAGAAATTTCAAATTAGATCATCAACCCCGAAAGGGGTGACACCTTATAATCTACAACAAAAATGTCACCACATCGTGGTTCTATAATGCTA
>JBBCJL010000003.1:0-433934 GCA_037190225.1 Edaphocola sp.
CGTTAAGGTCGTGATACTGTCACAGCCGGTTATAGTCGAAGCAGTAGTATCCACTAAGGTATGACTGCCCACACTGTTTACCGTTTTACCGTTCCACGTAAAAGGAAGCGTCTGCTGGCAGATCACCTGCGTAACACTGCGCGTCAGCGTTGGGTTCACTGTCAGGCTCAGGGTCGTGATACTGTCACAGCCCGTTATAGTCGAAGCAGTAGTGTCTACCAGAGTATGATTACCTACACTATTGACCATTTTACCGTTCCACGTAAAAGGAAGCGTCTGCTGGCAGATCACCTGGGTAATACTACGCGTCAGCGTTGGGTTCACCGTCAGGGTCAGGGTCGTAATGCTGTCGCAGCCGGTTATCACAGAAGCTGTTGTGTCCCATAAGGTATGATTACCCACGCTGTTCACCGTTTTACCGTTCCAGGTAAAAGGAAGATCCTGCTGGCAGATCGTTCCGGAAATCGCATTGGGAATAATCCTTTTTAAATAGATATTATGCTGTCTTACACTATCGCACCCTATCCTGTCGCGGTACACATTGAATACATTAGAGGCACCCCAGCTATTGATAGAATGGTTAAGGTACTGATACGGCAGTTGATAAAGGCAAACCGTATCTGCAGATTTGACCGTATCAAGCACCCGCACCTGCTTGTATACAGTATCACGGTAGTTATAGGTAAAGCTGCCGGTACAGGTATTATCGGTACCCTGGTAGGTAACGATATAATAATCCACTGAGGGGTTATTCCTTACATTCAGAAGCTGCCCTGTAGCTATCGGGGTGGTCAGGTTAGTGGAAGCGTACCATTTTACATTACTGGTATTGATTCCCCTGAGCACCGGTAAAGGGCTGTATGGAATACCGGATAATGTATAGGTGCCGCCATTGGGCGTATACCGGAACGAGGTATTGCTCAGCGTCCACTGTGCAGAGCTTGTATTATAGGTAGGGTGGATAAGCCAGTTCGAGCCATTTTGCAGTCCAATAAAAGAGTTATTATTAAACGCTTCCTGCATTTTGGTACCTATATGGATCTCAATATTATTGGATCCTTCATAGAGCACCAGCTGTCCTGTATAGACATTATTGGGCAGATCGTACAAGCTGATCCCACAAAACTCCAGGATGAATTTGCGGCTTCCCGGGTCGCCATAGGTCTGGAACCTGATGTTCTGCACATTGGCCGGACTGGGCATGATATCATGAAACGTAAAAAAAATTGCGTCATCACTGGCCGGGAGGTTGTTTCTCCGGTATGGAGAGCCACCGTTGGCCCTGCTTACATTAAAGGATATGTACCCGTTGGAAGATATCACACATTGGGTCCGCGTAACGCCATAATATTGAAAAGGGAACCCGATATCTACTACACCACTGAACACATCATCATTCTGAAGATTGCCCGGTAAGTTCTGGAACAACTGTACATTCAGCTTTACAGAATCCTGGCAATCATAGTAGAAAGCTGGTGAAATACTGATCTGAGCACTCAGCGCCCCGGTAAAGAAGCTGCTGCTCATCAGAATTAAAAAGAATTTATAAAAATTATTCATAATTAGCGCGGTTTTAATTAGAATTGGCAATATTTTGTGTCGCAAAAGTACAGCCTGGCAACCGATTTTATATCGGTATAAATACCTATTTTCAAAAACAGTGTCAATAACACGTTAAAAAAATGCCATTTTCACGCAAGGGCATCGCTTTGTATAAAGCAGGGAGACCGGTATCGTAAGCCTTCCTACAATACCGGTCTCCCCTATAGTCAAAATTTTTATCGCTTTTATAAATTGATACCAAACCAGTAACCTACCAACGCAGTAAGGATCATCGCCACCGAACCCCACAGCGTGATACGCGTTACCGCGCGCTTCACACCGGCACCACCCGCTTTTGCCGCTACGCCGCCCAGGAGACCAAGGAATAGTATAGCGAAAGCATACAGGGAATATTCCATAGTATGCAGCGGCAGGAACAGCGTAACCATCAGGGGCAGGATACCTCCGGCAGTGAAAGCAGCCCCTGACGCCAGCGCTGCCTGCACGGGGTTGGCCCTGGTGATCTCCGTGATACCCAGCTCGTCTCTGACGTGCGCGCCCAAAGCATCATGCGCCGTCAGCTCCCTAGCCACCTGCATGGCCGTATCTTTACTAAGACCGCGTTCTTCATATACGCGGGCCAGCTTTCTTAATTCCTGCTCCGGCCTTTCAGCCAGCTCCTGCTCTTCCCGGGCAATATCCGCCCGCTCAATATCTGTCTGGGAGCTTACGGATACATATTCCCCGGCAGCCATGGACAAAGCCCCCGCTACCATACCCGCCAGGGCAGCCAGCACTATGGATTCCCGGGCACCACTGGCAGCCGCAACCCCTATAGCGATGCTCGCAGTAGATAAGATACCGTCATTGGCGCCCAGGACGGCGGCCCTCAGCCAGTTACTGCGATGGATATAGTGTACAACCTGGCAGTCATCCAAAGTTTCGGTCTGTGTCAGCATATTTGTGAGTTTAAGGACAGGTGCAATATTACCCCCGGGCCGTTAACTGGTCATAAAGGGACGGTTAATTTAAGGTTACCAATACAGGTCCCGGCAGCATCCCAGGCAGGGTTATGCTGCTGCCGGGCAGACAAGCGCCGTACTTATCCGGCACATCCGGCCGTCAAAACCCGTATTTTCAGGAAAGAGCGCAGGGATTACCGCAAATATTTTTAAATTTGAGCCTTATTCATCCACATTTCAATTTCAACAACTAATATACTTATGGATCCAATTATTCTGACCCAACTAGAGAACGGTATACTGACCATCACCATCAACAGGCCGGATAAAATGAACGCTTTGAATAAAGATGTTATCACAGGCCTCGGCCAGGCCGTGGATGAAGTGATCAGCAACCCGGAGATCAAAAGCGCCATCATTACAGGTGCCGGGAACAAGGCATTTGTTGCCGGCGCGGACATATCTGAATTCACCGATCTTGACGGAACAGGCGGACAGGAACTTGCGCAAAGAGGTGCGCAATTGGTGTTTGACAAGATAGAGAACGCGCCCAAACCGATCATCGCGGCCGTTAACGGCTTCGCGCTGGGCGGCGGCTGTGAGCTGGCCATGGCATGTCATTTCCGGATAGCAAGTGAAAATGCCCGTTTCGGCCAGCCGGAAGTAAATCTCGGGCTGATCCCCGGCTACGGCGGCACGCAGCGGCTGGTACAGCTGATAGGAAAAGGCAAAGCAATGGAATTGTTGATGACCGCCGATATGATCAAAGCTGATGAGGCCAGGACGCTGGGGCTGGTCAACCATGTAGTGAGTGCAGAGGAGCTGCTGCCCAAAGCTACAGAGATACTGACCAGGATAGCAGCCAAAGCGCCGCTGGCAGTCTCCGCGATCATTAAGCTCGTCAACACCGCGGCTACCGTTTCGAAGGACGGCTTCAGGGAAGAGATCCATATGTTCGGGGCCTGCTTTGATACGGAAGATAAGAAAGAAGGCGCTGCAGCCTTCCTGGAAAAAAGACCCGCTGTATTCCAGGGTAAATAAAACAGGTGACGCTTTCGGTTACCCGATGCCCTGTCACACTGCCCTCCCAAAGATTAAAGGCTACCCGTATACTATACAGTCCGGGTAACCTTTAATTTTTATACTTAAATAGCCGCAACTATGATCAATCGGGATAATTAATCAACGCTTACGGTAAAAGGTAAGCACTCCCTACAGATACATTACAGATCATGATAACAAGACTATTATTGCTGCTCATTTATATGCTGGCTGCAGTTCATGGATATAGCTTCAGCCACAGGGAAAATGACAGCCTGGAAACTATAGTTTTCAATGAAATTAAGCAGGCCCTACACCATAAAAGCTTTGAAGAGGTCAGGCTGCTAAAAAATAAATATTTCAATATCAATCTTCTGCATTACGAAAGAGCGCTGCAGCTCCCGGACAATTATAAATTTCACTCTACCGGCATTGCAATAAAGAAAGATTTCAACCGGAATTATGACTATCCCAGCTCATTTTCGGTTGATCTCATAAGAAAAGGAGATGAAATTATTTATTATACGCTTCCCGATACAGATCTTAACTGTGGATAGCTTTTATAACACCCGGGCTATGGCTGCCCTGATGGAAGCGCATAGCAACTTTTACCCGGCCTCGCTGTCTTTATCAGAGCTGGTGGCAGGTGAAGTCTTCATCTATGGCAAAGAGTGCGGAATGAACGGCCTACAATCACCTGAAAGGCTCAGTATAGAAGAAGCCGTAAAAGCAGCTGATACTGCTATGTTGAATCAATGGCTATCCAGTCCGTATTATGAAAAAAAAGTGTATGCGTATGAAGCTCTTAAAAGACCGGAAGCCAATGGACTCACTCTTTCTGACAGACAGCGCATGATATTGCGTATGCTGGAAAGCTGCAACGAGAGAATCCAGGTTTGCAGTGGGTGCATAGGAGATGAACAAACGGTAAAATACACTATTGAAACGATGATTCTGGATTAAGATCTATGGATATGAAAGGTATCGCACAGATTTAAAGCGCTGGAACGCTCTTTTGTTCACAACTCCAAAGCCAGCAAAGCAGTTAAAGAAAATATTTTAGCAGTTGATAAATTTAATTTTCCAAAAAATGGTAAGAACTGAAACTATAATTGCAGTCAAGAATGTTCAAAGAAGTTCCAAGTTTTATCAAGACCTGTTAGGTTGTAAAAGTGAGCACGGCGGAGATACTTTTGATATCCTGAAGAGTGATAAAACTGTTGTTCTTTGTTTGCACAAATGGGGAGAACATGAACACCCAACAATGTTAAATTCAGAAAAGGAAGCCGGAAACGGTTTAATTCTTTTCTTCCGGGTTGATAATTTAGACCATATATTGAAAAATGCTAAACAACTAAATGCAAATATTGAGAAAGATATACATTACAATGAAAATTCGCTTAAAAATCAATTTATTTTAAGGGATCTGGATAATTATTATTTAATTATATCTGAATAACAGAAATAATTTCATTAAAAAGACACTCAATATTTTAATAAAATATTCTGAGCCGTATCTGCCTGCAAACATCAAAACGAAAAATACAGTACGGCACATTTTCATTGGACCCCAACCCGAAAAACAAGAAAAGAAGGAAGAAAAAACGCTATATAAAAACCATCAATCAGTATGCTGGAAAGATCGTCATGAAAACTCAGGCAATTTATTGATAAGCTCTCTGCCAACCTGGTAAATAATAAAAGACGTGAATGATCACGTCTTTTATTTAATATATTTCAATATATACCGGCTAAATGGTAGCTATCTGAATAATTCCTGCTGTAATCCTTATTTCACCCGCAGACCGTTAAACCGGCAGACCTGCCTGTTGGTAGTGTTCAGTGAAATAGACTCCAGGTAGATGGAAATAACGTCTCCATCAACACGGATATAGGCGTGAATGGTAGCTTCCAGCTCTTCCACGTAAGTCTGGATGTGGGTTTCAGGCGTTTCAGCCACACCGGTCATATCCAGTACCGAAGTATTGCCCGCTCCCATCTTTAACGTGATCACGTTGGGCTTTTCAGCTACAACGATCTCCACCTCTTTAAAATCTATCGGAAACTGGTCACACCTGAGCGCACCCTGGTATTTACCGGTAAATTTATCTACTGTCAGTAAGTCACATTCAGCACCCTCATAGCCTGCGGGACATACGCAGTGCCCGTCAGAACAGGAAGCCCCGTTCTGGCAGTTCAGTGAATTGCATGGATCTGTGGTACAGGAAGATAAGAGCGTACCCGATAAGGTGAATACAGAAAATGCCGCAATTAAAGTAGATTTAAGTCTTTTCATATTATATGGAGAATTGTACTGAATATGTAATAGCTGCTTTTTAAGTTAAATAACTTTCAAATTTAAGGTTAAGTTACAAATAAATTGCAAATACCCAAGATTTTTTATTAATATTTCTTGTGACTGCATCTCCTGTAAGCCTATAAGGTCCATATGCCTGGTTTCTGCAGGTCTGCGGCACCTTCCCCCGCTTTTTAGATTCATAACTTATTAGCATATATTAATTTAACTATTATATAACTAAATAAATTTCAAAAAACATTCGTGATAATCAGTTATTTTATACCTTTGTATGATACATCATAACAGGCTAGTTTGCTGCCACGGCAAATGGTATGAAATTTGATGATATTTAATTTTAAACGGTAATAATCAAAAAATACAATTCTCTAGTTATGAAAAAAAGTCTTTTAATAGTTACCGCAGCATCTGCAGCTATATTTGCATCCTGTGGCGGAGGTTCCGGTACTTTAACCCAGGAACAATTAGATTCCATTGCTGCAAAAAACCTTGCAGATTCCCTGGAAGCTGTACGCATCGCGGATTCTCTGGAAATGGCACGTATCAATGACTCCCTGGAACAGGTACGCATAGCTGATTCCACAGCAAGAGCCATAGATTCTCTCGCTGCCGTTAAAGCCGGAAAAAAATATACGCCGCCACCACCAAAGAAAACTACGCCGCCTGCTACCAATAAGCCTGTTACACAACCTGAGGTAACAGCTCCTTCCACTTCCACTCCTCCTAAAAGGACCCAGGAAGATATCAACAGGGATAAGAAAAAAGCAGAATTCGGAGACCAGGCTGCACAGGAACGACTGAAGCAGGATAGGGCCAACCAGAAGAAAGCTGAATTCGGTGATGCCGATGCAAAACAAAAAGTAGAAGAGCAAAAGAAATCCAAAAAAGCTGCTGAGTTCGATAAGTAATTTAGAGCGCTTATTCAGCCTTTTAAATATTTAAAAAAAATCCCGCGTTGAGCATCAATGCGGGATTTTTGTGTGCATGCTTACCGGCTGTTATCTGGTGAAGGATAACCAACAGCAGAGGAGCAGAAAATTTTACAATTCCGTATTTCACTCAAAGACAAAAAAGAAAGTGACTGGCTGCTTACAGGAAACAACTTGCTATTACAGATATGTTTCGTTGAAAAACGTCCTCTCTGTGGGAGCACTTCCGCTGCAAAACGATGCCATGGACATGCCTGGTCATTCCGAACGGCTGTGAGGAATCCCTTTCATACGTTCGGAGGAAATAACTGATCTTCCCGTACCCTTCCATAGGATAGCTTTGTCAGTAAAAAGAAGAAAGGCTGCCCGATGTGGGCAGCCTCCTCTTGGCATATTTATAATCCTGTCAGGAATTATTTTTTAGTCCAGTTACCTGTTCTGTTGATGATACGGCCACCTTCAGACTCAGGCTCAGTCAGGGTATAAGTGATAGCTACTTTTTTGGAAGAGATATCATAAGTACCTTTACCGCTTACAGCGTACTCTCCATCAGGTTTCTGGCTAGGGATATCAAAAGTAATGGTATTACCTGCTTTGGTAATATTGGAAGTAACCAATTCTGCGCTACCAGAGTAGAAACCACCGAACTCCTGAATATTCACTACAGTTACAGTCGCATTTTTGGTGATGATCGGAGTGTAGGTTTTAGTTTCGTTAGTGGATGTTGTAACATCTACAGCATCAAAAGTACCGATCAGCTGTTCGCGGATCTCCACATCACAGTTTTTACCTTCATAACCTGCGTTACAAGCTTCATCCTTACCACAGGAAATAATAGTGGTAGAAGCTGTCAAAGCAATCAGGGAAGCCGATAATATTATACGCGCTTTTTTCATAAAATAAATGTTTTATTTAATTAATTAAAATGTTTACGTTATTGATTTAAAATAATTCCAACAAAATAAAAGCAATTAATATGCCAAATATAGGTAATAGAATGCAAAAATAACAACAAAGTTTAAATAACTAAAAAATATAAAGAATATTTTAAGATTTCCAGGCTTTTCCAAGCCTCTTGCTGTTATCCTTAACCAAACGGATTTACCGATGTATTCCTTGGGTAGGGACCTGTTTATTTCCTGTTAAAGCCTATGCCTTAATGGTCAATACCTTGGTCGGATCCAGGTTGGCGTTCCGTATGGCCACATTCCGTGCCACCGCCTGAGCGATATGCTCAAATGCCGCTTTACTCACCGCCTCATCATCTATGACCGCAGGGATACCCTTGTCACCGCCTTCACGGATGCTTTGTACCAGCGGCACCTCTCCCAGGAACGGCACCTCAAATTGCTCTGCCAGCTGCTTGCCTCCGTCTTTGCCAAAGATATAATATTTATTATCCGGCAGCTCGGCCGGTGTAAAATAAGCCATATTCTCAATGATGCCGATAATGGGCACATTGATCTGGCCCTGCCTGAACATCATCAGCCCTTTTTTCGCGTCCGCCAGCGCTACAGCCTGCGGAGTGGTCACCACAACAGCGCCTGTAACGGGTATGGTCTGCACCAGGGTCAGGTGAATATCCCCGGTGCCGGGCGGCAGGTCCAGGATCAGGTAATCCAGGTCTTCCCAGTGCACGTCCGTGATAAATTGCCTCAGGGCCGAAGTAGCCATAGGGCCGCGCCAGATGACCGCCTGCTTTTCATCGACCAGCAGGCCGATGCTCATCACCTTTACCCCGTATTTCTCGATAGGTACTATCATCGGCTTTTCATTGACCGTGGTCATCATAGGCCGCTCACCCTGGATACCAAACATAATAGGCGCGGACGGTCCGTAAATATCGGCGTCCAGCAGGCCTACCTTTGCACCCTCCCGGGCCAGCGCCAGCGACAGGTTGGCGGCAACGGTAGACTTACCTACCCCGCCCTTGCCGGATGCTACGGCAATGATATTCTTAACGCCCGGCAGCACCAGCCCGCCGTCTTTCCGGTTGCTGTTGACGCGTGCGGTCATATTCACCTCTACTTCTGCGTCCTTATCCACAAATATCTTGATGGAGCTTTCACAGGCCTTCCTGATCATATCCTTCATAGGACAGGCCGGGGTGGTCAGCTCTACCGTAAATGCTACTTTCTTACCTTCCACACGGATATCCTTCACCATATTCAATGTCACAATATCCTTGCCCAGGTCCGGATCATCCACGTTTTTTAATGCCTCTAATATTTGAAACTCTGTTATCATTGATACTATTTTTATATTTGCTGCGTTTAAGGACTTGTCAAACTTTCCCTTATTTGACGCAAAGTTAAGGCATTTACGATTTTATAATTTATATTTGTGGTTAATGAAACACCTAGCATTTCTCATTACTTTTATCCTGTTCAGCATAAGATGGGCAGCCGCACAGGACCTTGTACAGGTTACCGGTGTAACTATGACCTCCGACAGCCTGGATATCGTTCCCTATATCACCATCAGGATCAACAGCGCTGACTATACCGAACGTTCCAACTATAATGGCGTGTTTTCACTGGTATGCAGACGGGGCGATACCCTGAACTTTTCCGGTATGGGCTATGAGCAGAAATCCTTTGTGATTCCCAAGAGCCTGAAAGGTGCGCATTATTCCATGGTGCAGTTCATGAACCAGGATACCTTCTATTTACCGGAAGTGATCTTCAGGCAGGAGATACCTTACGGCCGTGATTTTGAATATGCCTTCCGGTACTGGGATTTCGATGATGACCTCATCATCGTGGCCAAACGCAATACCTCGACCAACCAGATGGAGTACCAGCAATACGTGCTGCCGCGTTCCGGGGCTGAGGCACAATCCGCCTACCTCAACAATATGAGCAACAGGAGCGGCTATAATAATATCATGCCTACCGTCAACCTCCTGCGGGTGCCGGAATTCCTGAATGCCTGGCGTACCGGTAAGCTCAAACGAAAGCAATAACAGATCATATATTCTTTAAAGCGGGCCTTATCTGCCCGCTTTTTTATGGGCATTATAAATCCCGTTTCGGGCCAATGCTTTATACAGGCTGCTGCCAAGTCCCTGTGGCTGGCCGGCATTGCGCCGCGCCGGTCTAAACGGTGCGTTATTTAAGCTTTTATTGGGTATTAAAATATATTTTGCAGCGTTGGAGTAGCAGATTTTAATTGTAAAATACCTATTTTTAGAGTTTGATTGAATTAGATTTTTATGGAACCAACGAGTAATTACAGCTCAACCCCGGACATACAGCAGCTCAACCAGCAGATACATCTGAAAAGCGCTTTTATAGATACGCTGCTCGCAGAACTGGATAAAGTGGTCATAGGACAAAAGCATATGACGGAAAGGCTCCTGATAGGTTTACTGACACAAAGCCACATTCTACTTGAAGGCGTGCCCGGCCTGGCCAAAACGCTGGCTATAAAATCGCTTGCTGCTGCCGTTGCAGGGAAATTCAGCAGGCTGCAATTTACACCGGACCTGCTGCCTGCGGATGTGGTAGGCACCATGATATACAATCCTAAAGATCACACCTTTGATGTGAAGCACGGTCCTATCTTTGCCAATTTCGTGCTGGCGGATGAGATCAACCGTGCGCCCGCCAAGGTGCAGAGCGCCTTACTGGAAGCCATGCAGGAAAAGCAGGTGACCATCGGTGAAAAGACCTATACCCTGGAAGAGCCCTTCCTGGTGCTTGCAACGCAAAATCCTATCGAGCAGGAGGGTACCTATACCCTCCCCGAAGCCCAGGTAGACCGTTTCCTGCTCAAAGTGGTCATCTCCTACCCGCAGATGGAAGAGGAGCGCATCATCATCCGCAACCATATGAACCCGGGCGGCATGCCATCTGTCAGGAAGGTGGTGTCCTCGGAAGAGATACTGGAAGCGCGCGGGCTGGTAAAAGAGGTATATATGGATGAAAAGATCGAGCAATACATCCTGGATATTGTATTCGCAACGCGTTTCCCTGAGAACTATAAGCTGTCCCGCCTGCAGCCCCTTATCAGCTACGGCGGATCACCAAGGGCATCGATCAGCCTGGCTACGGCTGCCAAAGCCTATGCCTTCATCAGGAGAAGAGGCTATGTGATCCCCGAAGATGTAAGAGCGGTATGCTATGATGTCTTACGGCACCGCATAGGCGTTACCTATGAGGCCGAAGCTGAAAACATCACTTCCGAGAATATCATTACCGAGATACTGAACGCCGTGGAAGTTCCATAGTAGTATTGGGGCATTCTTCACTGCATTTGTCAACACCACCAGCACAGCCATGACCACTGCCGAAATATTATCAAAGGTTAGAAAGATAGAGATCAAAACGAAAGGCCTGAGCAATCATATTTTCTCCGGGGATTACCACGCTGCCTTTAAAGGTAAAGGGATGTCCTTCAGCGAAGTGAGAGAATATATACCGGGAGATGACGTCAGGGCCATAGACTGGAATGTAACGGCAAGGCTTTCTACGCCCTATATCAAGGTCTTTGAAGAGGAGCGGGAGCAGACCCTCATGCTGCTGGCAGACATCAGCAACAGCTCGATCTTCGGCAGCACCCGGACGACCAAAAAGCATATCATCACGGAACTGTGCGCCGTACTGGCATTTTCCGCCAACGCCAATAATGACAAGGTAGGTCTCCTGCTGTTCAGCAACAAGGTGGAAAAGTTCATCCCGCCCCAGAAGGGCAGGTCCCATATCCTGCGGATCATCCGGGAGCTGCTCACCACGGAAGCCTCCGATAAGACCGGAACCGACATTACCGAGGCCCTGTCTTTTTTCAACAATGTGATCAGGCAGAAGACCATCTGCTTCCTGATAAGCGATTTCCTGAGCCCGCCGTTTGAAAAGCCGCTGCGCCTGGCCGCTCGGAAACATGATTTTATCGGCGTGAATATATATGATAAAATGGACAGGGAGCTGCCGGACGTAGGGGTCATAGAGGTGGTGGACAGCGAGACCAAAGCCCTGCACTGGGTGGATACCGGCAGCAAAAAAGCCAGGAGCGCCTATACCGCATTGTTTGACCGGCATCAGAAATATTGCATAGACCAGTTCCATAAGAATGGCGCCAACCTTATTTCTATGCGGACAGACCAGGATTATGTAAAAAAGCTGAAAGGATTTTTTAATAACAGATAGGAATAACAAGCATGACGAAAAGGTCCGTTTTATATATGATATGCACAGGTGCGCTGCTCTGGCTGCAGGCCTTAACGGCCCGCAGCCAGACGGTGGTACCGGAACTGCAGTACAGTATAGATACCGGCAGCATTCTTATCGGTGATCTCATCACGCTGCAGGTAACGCTCAGCAATATACCGGATAATGCCCTGGCCGTATTGCCGGATTACGAATCCGTGCTCCGCACCGGTCCGGAATTTGTCAATATCATCGCGTCAGATACCATCAGCGGACCGGGCTCCTACAGCATCAGGCAGCAGATCGGCCTGTCGGCCTATGAAGCAGGCACTTACTGGATACCGGCTATGGAATTCCAGGTGCAGGAAGCCAATGGTACCTGGACATTGCTCCGGTCGGACAGCATCCGTCTTACGGTTGCCACCGTTGAGGTAGATACTACGCAGGCCATAAAAGATATTAAGGATATTATACCCGCCACATCCTCTTACTGGCTACAGTATGCCATAGCAGCGCTATTGCTCCTTCTCGCGGCCACGATAGCGGTATGGAAGCGGAAAACGCTGCGGAACCTGTTCCGTAAGCGTCCGGCAACCGCCGCTCCGCCACCGGCCAGGCGGCAGACCCTTTCGGAAAAATACCGGGACGCGCTGCTCAGGCTACAGGAACGGAACTATATTGAAGCCGGACTGTATAAAGAATACTACAGTGAACTTTCAGATATTCTCAGGAGCTACATCAGTGAGAAGTTTGAAATACCGGCCCCTGAGCTGACCACACAGGAATTGCTGAAACGCTCCAAGAGAGTAGCGGTGCTTAAACGTTACCGGGCGGATATCAAAGCGGTATTAATGATGGCGGATATGGCAAAATTCGCTAAGGCACAGGCTAACGAAACCTCCGCCTCAACGGATATGAAGCTGGTTGCCGATTTTATTCAATCCACCTCTAAAAACGGAAGCGCAGCATCAGATGTTTAATCTACTGGATAAATATAACCTGGAATTCGGAAGCCCTGCATTCTTCTTTCTGCTGATCCTTTTGCCGGTGCTGATCTACTGCATATACCGTATTCACAAAAAGCGCAGGACCAGCCTGACGGTTTCCACCACCGGCGGCATTGCCAGGATGGCAGTGCCCTGGAAAGCCCGGCTCCGTCCGCTCATACATATTCTTAACCTGGCCGCCGTTATCTGCTTTATTGCAGGACTGGCCCGCATGCAGGAAACAAATATCAAGGAAAATATTGAAAGCGAAGGCGTGGATATCGTGCTGAGCATGGACATTTCCGGCAGCATGCTGGCCGAGGATTTCCAGCCCAACAGGCTGGAAGCCGCGAAGGCTACCGCTGTTTCCTTTGTCAAAAGCAGGCGCGGCGACAGGTTCGGCGTGGTCATATTCGCAGGAGAGAGCTTTACGCAATGCCCCATTACCATAGATCATAACGTGGTGATAGAGCAGCTCAGCAGGATCACCAACGGCCTGCTGGAAGAAGGCACCGCTATAGGCATGGGCATGGCCACCGCCATAGACCGGCTGAAAGATACCAAAGGCAAAAGCCGCATTCTTGTGCTGCTGACGGACGGTGTCAATACGACCGGCCTCATTTACCCGGAAACAGCCCTGGAGCTGGCCAAAGCCTATAATGTGAAGGTATATACGATAGGCGTAGGTACGGAAGGAAAAGCCCTGTTCCCTGTCAAAACACACCTGGGCATACAAAAGCAGCTGATGGATGTGAAAATAGACGAAGCGCTGCTGCAAAAGATATCCCGGGAAACAGGCGGCAGGTATTTCCGCGCTACGGACAATACCTCACTGGAAACCATTTATGCGGAGATCGACCGACTGGAAAAGACTACCGTACAGATCAGCACCTATAAGCAGCATAAGGAAAGGTTCCATATTTTTGTCTTATCCGGCCTGACGCTGCTCATGCTGTCCATACTGCTGCAGTACACACTTTTCAGGAAGATACCATAAGCACAATAGGAGATATAACGAACTCTGGGGATATTACTCCCTTGTTCCTCCCCTGTTCCTCCCTTGTTAGTGTTCTTCACCAACAAAACCTCTATATAAAGACGGGGGAAACCTGACCCTAATGCAATGGAGACAAATATGATAACCGGATTCATTGTATTCAATTGAATGATTATTTTCCTCCCTTGTTGGTGTTCTTCATCAACAAGTCTCTATACCTGATCTGAATACGATGAATACTTATTTTAGCTGGCTATCTGTATATAAGCAACAAAGCTGTCATATGGAAGGTCCAGGATGCTTGCTAACCCGTATAATGATTCCTCACATCCGTTCGGAATGACCTGTACGCTACAATGCCCTTATAGTAAATCGGTTCCTGAGCCGCAGAGAGAGCATATCTTAACTAAAGTGTACTTGTAATAAAAAGTAGCTTATGAGAGATAGTTCCCTATAAGCAGATGATCATTTTCTCCCTTGTTAGTGTTCTTCACCAACAAGTAAATAAAGACGGGGAAACCTGATCCGAATACACTGAGCCCGGCATGATACCGGGCTCAGTGCATTCAATTGAATGATTATTTTATCTGAACTCTGACCGCAGGATGCCATCTGAGATGACCACATGCCTGCTATTTGTGATCAGGCTTCTGGAAAAAGCTATTGAAATCTGCCTCTGAAGCAAATTCATGGATGTAATTAATGATGATCTGCCGTGGCAATAGCTTATAGCTTCTCAGCTTGAAGATCTGGTCTATGGCCTTCTTCTTGATCACCGCTAAATTAAAAGGCGTTTCGGCATCACTGATAAAGTCCAGCTCATAATAACCGGTATTGTTATTATTGATATACTGAAACGTAATATAAAAGTACCTTTTCATAGTGTTGTCTTTTTATTTGAGCTAAATATACATCATTCTTTACTTGCTGCCAAACCGGGATCATACATATTTACCCTGTCCTGTATCAGCCTGCATATTCCGCTGTCATCCTGGCCACCAGCTGCGCGACGGAAGGAATATCCGTTATCCCGCTGACACCCTGCCCTGCCGACCATATGTCCTTCCAGGCTTTTGAGCCCTCTCCCCCGAGCTTGGAAAAATCCTCTTCATTCTTATGCGCCAGGTCCACACCGGCCTGGGCTATGCTTTCTTTCATAAAATTGGCGGGTACCCCGCTGACAGCATCCGTGTACAGGATATCCTCAATGCTGCTCCGGAGGATCATTTGCTTATAGGCATCCTGCGCCTGGCTTTCCGCCGTTGCTATAAAGCGGGTGCCCATATAGGCGAAATCAGCGCCCAGCAACTCCGCCGCCCTGACCTGCCTGCCGTTGTTGATACAACCTGCAAGCGCTACCGGTCCGTCATAAAAGCTTCGTATTTCCTGCATCAGCGCAAAGGGATTGATGGCGCCCGCATGCCCGCCCGCGCCCGCAGTTACGGCTATCAGACCATCCACGCCCGCCGCTATCGCCTTGCGCGCATGCCTGCTGTTCACGATATCATGGAACACCAGCCCGCCATAGCTATGTACGGCATCCACCACTTCCTTTACGGCGCCCAGGGAAGTGATCACCACCGGGACGCGGTGCCGTATGCAGACTTCCAGGTCTGCCTGCAGCCTTTGATTGGTCTTATGCACGATAAGATTGATACCATAAGGCAGGCCGGCGTCATCCTGCTCCAGTTGCTGCCTGACAACGATGAGCTGCTCTTCCAGCAGCGCCGTTGTCCTGGCATTCAGTGCGGGCATCGTGCCCAGGATACCGTTCCTGCTGCAGGCTACCAACAGCGCTGTGCCCGATACCAGGAACATCGGCGCTGCGATCACGGGTATGGTAAGATGGTCTTTTAATTCCTCAATAGTCATATATGCCGTTTTTTATCAGGTTATTGATGAAGAACCAACAACGGAGGATGGTATATTCTTTAAATGGGTTGTCAGTGAAGCATACCGCAACGAAAGCTATATGTGGTCGGGACTGCCGGAGCAGCATATCAACAAAAAGTGTTCCGGGCCGGAAAGGCAGGTCACTGACCTGCTTATAACTTTATCTTATAGCTCAGCCTATGGTAAGCCGCATAGCCTTTTTCCCTGACCACCTTTTTATGCCGGGGTGTCGGGTAGCCCTTATTGGTCTTCCAGTCGTAGTCGGGAAATTCCCTGTCCAGCTGCGTCATGAAAGCGTCCCGGTGTGTTTTGGCCAGAATGCTTGCCGCCGCGATGGCAGCATACTTACTATCACCTTTAACAATGCACCGGTGCGGTATCTGCCAGTAGGGCTTAAAGCGGTTACCGTCTATCAGCAACAGGCCGGGGCGCAGGTGCAGCTGGTCTATCGCCAGGTGCATAGCCTTAAAGGAGGCCTGCAGGATATTGATCTCGTCTATTTCCTTATGGTCTACCGCAGCTACCGCCCAAGCCATGGCTTCCTGCTCGATGACCGGCCTCAGCAGATCCCGCTGCGCTTCCGTGATCTGCTTGCTGTCGTTCAGCAAGGGGTGATAGAAGTCTGCCGGGAGGATCACTGCGGCAGCCATTACCGGTCCCGCAATGCATCCCCTGCCGGCTTCATCACATCCTGCTTCCACCAGCTCTTTCTGGAAATACGGCAGCAGGGAACAGCTTATGGGCTCTTTAGGTTTCAACTATTTTACTTTTTGCAGGTAATTGTCATTTACTTTTTTATAATAAGGCTTCAATACAGGGGATTGTGTCCTGTATTGCTCGAACAGCACCTGTTGCTGCTTCATATAATCTCTAAGATCCGGCGGAACAGGTCTTTCTGTTTCTTTCGCGGTATTTCCCTGCCTTTTATCATCCTGCTCCTGCTCTCTTACCGCCTTCTCCGCTTCCAGCAGGCGGGTCATGATCTCCTGCTGCCGCAGCAGCAAGTCGCGCGTCAGCCGCCTGTTCACCAGGTCGGTCTCATTCCTGTCCATCAGTTGCTGCAGCTCATTCATCTGCTTACCCACCCCTTTAATGCCTTTGCTGTTCAGTATGGAATTCAGCTGGTTGAGCTGCTGGCGTAATTGCGCCTGCTCTCTCGCCATTTTTGCCAGCTCCTTTGCGTCCCCGTATTCACCATCAGGACCATTGCTGCCGCCGCCACCGGAGCTGCCCTGGCCATTATCTCCGGAACCACCGCTACCCTGCGTGCCCTGTCCCTGCTGACCACCCTGCCCCTGGCGGCCCTGGCCCTGCTGCATACCTTTACCCAGCTGCTGCTGTTTTGTAATGATATCTTTCAGCTGGTCGCCGGCTCCTTCACCGCCTTCGCCGGATTTACCTTTGGCGCTGCCACGCTGGTTGCCGCTCTGACCGCCGCTTTGCTCTCCTGAAGACTGCATTTCGCCCATAAGGTTTTCCAAAAGCTCATTCAGGATGAGGGCCAGGCTGTTGGCATTGGTCATAGCATGCTGCTGCCTGACCTGGGCCAGGGACGTCTGCCTGTCCTGCAGGAATTTTAAGGACTGCTGGATATTCATCTCCAGCTCTGTTGTTTCCTTATTGACGGTGGCAGCTATCTGGAAGACCCTTTTGCTCAGGCTGAACAGGCTGTCCCGGATCATCCTGGCATTGGCGGCCAGCCTTGCCTGTTCCTTGTTAAGGTCAACAAAACTGTTGCTGTGCACCGGTGTGACCTTCACCTTTTCAATGAGCTTTTCCTGGTCAAAGGAGAACCGTAGCAGGTTGCTCAGCAGCTGACGCGTGGCCTTGATATCCAGGTCCAGCTGCTGCATATCCATTCCCCCGGCTTTCTCCTTCATTTGCTTGGACATCTGCTGCATCTTGCTGATGGATTGCTGCTGCTGCCTGCGGGCACCTTCCTGGTCTTTCTTACCCAGGTTATCACCGCTTTCTTCCATATGCTCCGATACATCCGCCGCATCTTCTTTCATTTCCACACCGGTCGTGCTTTCCTTTTTAGCCTGCTGCTCTTTAGTGTTCAGGTCTTTGGTCACTTCCTGCACCATCTTTTCAAAATCCTTCCGGACCTGCTCCTGTTCTTTTTTCAGCTCCCCGGACAGGTCGCCCCGTTCGGTCTTTTCCAGTATATCCTGCTCCCTGGCCACAAATTCATCTATCTTCTGCGCGGCCATTTCCATGGCCAGCTGCAGCTCCAGCTGCTTTATCAGCTCCTGGACCCGTTCCATATTCATCTGGAACAGCTTGTTCTGCTGCTCCATCTGCTGCATCTTTTCAAAGGCCTGCTGCGGGTTCTTCTGCTGACGCAATTCCTGCAGCCGCTGTAATTGCTCCTGTAGCTCCTTATCTATGATCTGGTTGAGCTGCTTTTTTACCTCTTCCTGCTTTTCCATAAGAGAGAGGCTCATTTCCATCTGTGCGGTCTGCTTCTGCTGCTCTTCCAGGCGCTTTCTCACCGCTTCCATCTGCTTCTTCAGCTGCTCCTGCTCCCGTACCATTTCTTCCAGCTGCTGTTCCTGCTGCCAGTCCATCGTCCTGGAGTCCAGCATCTTGTTTTTCAGGTCCTGCATATCTTTCTGCATGGATTGCTGCTGCTTCCGGGAAGCGTCCAGCGTTTCCTGCAGCCGTTCCGCATTCCGTTCCAGGGCGTTTTGCTCGTTCAGGGCGCTGGCAGCACCTTTTTCCTTCAGGTAAACATATGCGCTGCGGACACATTTGCCGCCGTTGACGATATCATTGTCGCAGGCCTGTATATACATTCTTATATTCTGGTCCGGCAGCCGGTCTATCACGCCCGCATCAAAGTAATGGCTGATCTGCGCCGTGAGCGGCGACCCTACAGGCAGCCTGGCACTTTTCTGCGTTACTACCTTCCCCGATGCGTCGACCACTTCATAATGGAAGGTGAGGCTCTGCAGGCCGTAATCATCGGAGGCCAGGCCGGTAAAGACCATCTGGTCGCCGATAACAGTGTCCCGCTTTGTCTGCACTTCCAGCACAGGCGGGTTATCCTTGATCACCGATATGGTGTAAGCAAAGGTATCCGTAAGCCTGGCCTCCTTGCCCTGTATCAGCACGCGGAAAGCAGCCTGGTCCAGCACCTGCTTTTCCCAGCTCCAGGCGCCGCCTTTCTGATCGGTCTGCAGGACCTGCACGGAATCCATCAGTACGGTAATATTATGCGTATGCTGCGCCTGTATCTTCCAGGTGATGATAGTACCTTCGGGTACCTGCAGGTCGCTGAACACCATCAGCGTTTCCGCAGCCTTACCCGTGTGGCGGGGGTATCGCAACACCACCTCCACCGCATCTATCACCGGCAGGAAGTCCACTACCAGCCGGTAGCTTTCCGACTGATACCCCACTGCGGAGAAGTAAAAGCCGTGGGTATTGTTAACCCTCGCAATGC
The DNA here is from genome assembly GCA_037190225.1 of Edaphocola sp. GTDB lineage: Bacteria > Bacteroidota > Bacteroidia > Chitinophagales > Chitinophagaceae > MKSF01. The sequence goes on from JBBCJL010000003.1 coordinate 19,263, forward strand.
TATATTTGAATGTATGGTCACCAAGGGGTGTCATCAGGAGGGCTTCCCCGTCTATATGAATATACACAGCTTCCGGCAGCTTATCGCCTTCCAGCCGCACCACGATATCATGAGACTGCCACAGGGTAGCGCGGAGCGCATGGGCATCCACCCGGAAGGTGAAAGGCGCCGGCGGCTCGAAAGCGGTGGCCGGCTGCAGCAGCCGGCTGGTGGAGTCCTTCAGCAGCTGGGGCATCCACCACCCCACCACTGCCAGGATCATCACCACGCCTGCAAACCAGGGAAGGTATTTCCTGTTCCGCCGGAGATCTACCGCCTGCGTAAAAGGCACATGGGCCAGCTGGGCGGTTTTCTGCCCGATGCCGGCTTCCAGGAGGCTCATATCGGCCGCTACCGCGGCTTGTCCCCGGAGCTGTATAACGTTCAGTATCTTGTCATCTACTTCCTTAAAATGCTGCCCGATGATCACTGCGGCCTGCTCATGGGTAATGCGCCTGCCTATTTTCTGCATCCGGAAGAGCGGCGTTATGACATAGCGGACCAGCCCCCAGACACCCGCAGCCGCCAGCAGGACCACGAGGGGGAGCTTTACCGCAACGGGAAAGTATAAATAATATTCTCCCATGGCGGTAACCAGGAACAGTACCAACCCGATAATAAGGAACAGCAAGGCCCCTTTCAATAGCTGGTTGAAATAATATTTCCTGATGAACAGGTCTAATTTATCAATTAAGTCCTCGTACAATTTCATAATGCGCTATACCTGCTTGTCAGTTGTGCTGTCAGGGTTCTGAATATATCGGGCCTACGATCACCGTATCGCTCCTGTTTCCGTCATAATCCTGTATATAGATGCCCAGGCGCATCGTATCCAGCCCGCTGCTGTGCAGGGAGTCCTGCCTGGGATAAAAGAAATAATAGGGCATATCCAGCACCATGGTGGCTTTGATACCGCCATTCTTCTGGAAATAATTGGATTCTACCATAGGCATCGGGAACACATGGCGCTGGCTGGAAGTATCTCCTTCCCGCAGCACCAGCACCACGATAGACGAATCAATACCTGCATCCCTCTTGGCAATATTGCCGTCACCATCCGTAAAGTTGAATTTCAAACTCAGCACGGAAGCAGTATCCATATACCGGATAACGTCCGTATTCTGGCTGATGAGCGATAAATACGGTATTTTGCTGTAAGTACTCTCGCCCGTTTTCCTGCAGGAAGCAACCATGATCAGCACCAGCCAGCCTAAAAACTTTATACTTCTCATTTGAAATTTTTAACAGGTTTAAAATCTACCTTTGCATCCGTCATTTTTCGATGACCTCCATTGTAAGGCTGCAAAATCCAAATTTAATAAATGTATCGGAATTTAGACATTATTATTTCAACAACGGGATGGTATGATCATATCCGGGCACAGGATTTTGACCAGGCAGCGCTTGCCGCATTTAACCACCAGTACCGGAACAATGCCCTGTACAGGTCCTATTGCGACCTGATCCATACAGTACCTGAAAGGGTACTGGATATCAGCGATATCCCGTTCCTGCCCATACATTTTTTCAAGACCCATACCGTTGCTACAGGCAGCCCGCAGCATTTTGACGCGGTCTTCGAAAGCAGCGGCACCACACAGACCATTAACAGCAAGCATTACATACCTTCCCTCCCCCTGTACCTGGACACCTGCCTGAAAGGGTTCGAGGCCCGCTTCGGTCCTGCCGGATCGTACGTGTTCCTGTGCCTGCTGCCTTCCTATTTAGAACGTAAAAATTCCTCTTTAGTATATATGGCGCAGCATTTAATTGATCGCAGCCGGCAGCCGGAGAGCGGGTTTTACCTTTATGACCTGGAGCAGCTACGCCAGACCATCGCCGTCTTACAAGCGGAAAACCGGAAGATCATACTCCTGGGAGTGACCTTCGCGCTGATCGACTTCGCGGAACAATTCCCCATGGACCTGCGGGATGTGATCATCATAGAGACGGGCGGCATGAAAGGCAAAAAGGAGGAATGGACGCGCAGGCAGGTGCACGATTACCTGAAACAGCAGTGGCAGGTACCGCATATCTGCTCGGAATACGGTATGACGGAGCTGTCCTCCCAGGCTTACAGCACCGGCGGGGAACAGTTCCACCCCATTGCCACCATGAAGGCGCTGGTCAGGGACGAATACGACCCGCTGCTGACCGTTCCGGCAGGACGGGGCCCCCTGAATATCATAGACCTTTCCAATATATATTCCTGCTGCTTTATTGCCACGGAAGACATCGGCATTGTTCACGATGACGGTACGTTTGAAGTTATGGGACGCCTGGACGCCTCGGCGCTGCGCGGCTGCAGTCTGATGACAATATAAATAGCTTGAATTCACATAAATATTAGTAATTTTGTTGGTCTAATTTTAAAAAATAAAACTATATTTATCCGACAGTTGAGCATTTAGCCCCACTTGATACAAAAAGACACTAACAATGATGAATGAATTTCAACATACGCTACGGGACGTTGTAGAAATAAAAGGCGTAGGTTTACATACCGGTGTGACGACCAATTTAACACTGAAACCTGCAGATACGGACTTTGGCATCAGATTTAAAAGAACAGACGTTGAGGGGCAACCAATCATAAAAGCGGACGTAGATTACGTCTCAGATACATCCCGGGGTACAACACTGGAGCTGAAAGGCGTAAAGGTCCACACCATAGAGCATTTAATGGCAGCACTGGTAGGTTCCGGTGTAGATAACGCCCTGATAGAAATGGACGCGCCGGAAGTGCCCATCCTGGACGGCAGTTCCATTGGTTTTATCAAAGCCATTGAAAAAGCAGGACTTAAGGAGCAAGATGTAAAGAAGATCTATATTGATATTGACACTAACCTGGAGTATTTTGACGATAGCAAGAATGTCAATATCATGGCGGTACCGGCCAAAGAGTTCCAGGTGACCACGATGATAGATTTCAATTCACCGGTACTGGGCACCCAGCATGCCACGCTGCGCAGCCTGTCCGAGTTCAAATCCGAAATAGCGCCCGCCAGGACCTTCTGCTTCCTGCACGAGCTGCAGGCGCTGGTAGACAATAACCTCATCAAAGGCGGCGACCTGAGCAACGCGATCGTAGTAGTGGACAGGGCCATAGGAGCAGAAGAACTGCAGCAGCTGTCCAAAATATTCAACAAGCCCAACGTAGAGGTAAAGAGCGAAGGCATCCTGAACAATGTGGACCTGCATTACCCCAATGAGCAGGCCAGGCATAAGCTGCTGGATATCGTAGGCGACCTGGCCCTGACCGGCTATGCCATCAACGCGCATATCATCACCAGCAGGCCCGGGCATGCCGCCAATATAGCATTCGCCAAAAAGATCAAGCAATATATCAGGCAGAACAAAGCCATTGCCGTACCCAGGTACGATCCTAACATACCGCCGGTACACGACATACATTATATAGAAAAGGCCTTACCGCACAAATACCCCTTCCTGCTGGTAGACAAGATCATCGAAGTGTCTGATAATTATATCGTGGGCATCAAGAACGTGACCCGGAATGAAGAGTTCTTCCAAGGACATTTCCCCGGCAACCCGGTAATGCCCGGCGTGCTGCAGATAGAGAGCATGGCGCAGGTGGGCGGCATCCTGGCGCTGAAAAAATACCCGGACCCGGAAAAGTACAATACTTATTTCCTGAAAATAGATAAGGTGAAGTTCCGCCAGAACGTGCTGCCCGGCGATACGCTGATCCTGAAGCTGGAGCTGCTGAGCCCTATCCGCAGGGGAATCTGCGAGATGAAAGGCACCGCATACGTGGGTAACAGGATCGTAACGGAGGCGGAGCTGGTCGCCCAGCTGGTGCCCAAAGAGTCGGAAAACAAACAATAAAAAATAATAAAACCAACAGGCTTTACGTTCAGAGCCTAAAATTTATATGATACATCCTCTTACTTACGTTCACCCGGAAGCCAAAGTTGCAGATAATGTTACCATTTCACCTTTCAGCGTCATTCATAAAAATGTCGAGATAGGAGAAGGTACCTGGATCGCATCCAATGTAACGATCATGGAAGGGGCCCGGATAGGTAAAAACTGCAAGATCTTCCCCGGTGCCGTGATCTCTGCCGTTCCCCAGGACCTGAAGTATAACGGCGAGGATACCAGCGTGATCATAGGGGACGGATGTACCATCAGGGAATACGTGACCATCAACAGGGGCACCAGCGACAAGGAAGTGACCCGCATCGGCAAAAACTGCCTGATCATGGCCTACTGCCATATCGCGCACGACTGCATCATCGGTGATAACTGCGTATTCTCCAACGCCACCACCCTGGCAGGGCATATAGAGATCGGCAATAACGTGATCCTGGCCGGACTGGTAGCCGTGCAGCAGTTCAGCCGGATCGGCTCTCATGCCTTTGTGACCGGCGGCTCCCTGGTGAGGAAGGACGTACCGCCTTACACCAAGGCCGCGCGCGAACCGCTGTCCTATGTGGGCGTCAATTCCGTGGGCCTGAAAAGAAGAGGCTTCCATATAGATACCATCAATCATATACAGGACATCTACCGAATCCTGTTCGTAAAAGGCTACAACACCTCCAAAGCACTCAGCATCATCGAGGCGGAGATACCCGTCAGCGAGGAGCGGGACGAGATCGTGGATTTTATCCGGAAATCCACCCGCGGTATCATGAAAGGATTTACTCGGAAGATACTGGTGGACGAATAATTATACCGCATGATCACGCTTGATAACATCTCCAAACGCTTCGAAAACAGCTGGATCTTTAAGAATATATCCTACAGCTTTGCTGCCGGCAACCGCTATGCCGTACTGGGCAATAACGGTTCGGGCAAGTCCACCCTGCTGCGCTGCATCGCCGGCATCCATGCCGTGAACAAAGGCAGCATCACCTATAACATCAAGGGCCGGGCCGTCACTCCCGAAAATTTTTACCCGCATTACAGCTTTTGCGCTCCGGGTATGGATATCATAGAGGAAATGACGCTGGAAGAGTTCCTGAAGTTCCATTTCTCCTTTAAGCCTGCCCTGGCAGACTATACGGTGACCGATGTCATCAAGGAGATAGAGCTGAAGCATTTTGCCGGGCAGCAGATCCGCAATTTCAGCTCGGGTATGAAGCAAAGGGTCAAGCTCGGTCAGGCGTTGTTCAGCAACACGCCCGTCATTTTCCTGGATGAACCCTGCACCAACCTCGACAAGAAAGGCATCGACCTCTACCAGCACCTGCTGGCGCTTACTGCTACAGCCGCCGAAAGGACCCTTATCATCGCCTCCAACGATCCGCGGGAATACCCCGCTGCCGATCATATCCTGGATATGAATACTTTATCGCACAGTGATAAGCTGACGGTGGGGTAAAGTGTCCTGCCATTTTTTAATGTTTTGTATTTTTTATCTTTCAGATATCAGGCAAGCCGCAAACTAATGCATTCATGTGCGGTTTTCATCAACTGTCTATTGTACGATCAATTTCTTTACCGCACCCTGGTCAACCTGTATGAAGTAGAGTCCGCCGTTTAAATAAGGTAATTGCACTTTGCAAACTTTATCATAAATATAGCCGCTCCATATTTTTTGCCCGAGAAGGTTCCATATTTCAAGAGCAGCTTTACCGGGTTGTGACCGCTCAATAGTCAATACACCGTTAGCGGTAACCGGGTTAGGATACAGATCAAAGCCTTGTCCTTCGGAAGCCGCTTCCTTTATAGAAGTCGTTGTACTGTTTTTATAATAAAGAAAATACGGATGATAGCCTGATGGGACGGAGCGGGTAATACCGTCATAAGTCAGGAATGTATCTATCCGACCGGTGACAGCAAAATCACCATTGCCCGCAACATCTATGCTGCTCAAACGCCCTGTCTCTCCTGCCGAAGCAATAATATGGCCGTATATATGCCCATCCCTGTTGTATATCAGAACAGTGGGAACATCAATGTTGCTGTCTCTCCCGATAACGGTGGAATCATCCCAACGGATAAGAGCACGGGAAGCTCCTGCAATATAAGCATTACCGCTATCATCGCTGCCTAAGCAGTATCCATTGCCCAGGGCAAAGCCGCATAAGGTATTGTTGGGCGTTTCTGTTGCCCATAAAAAACGTCCGTTACTATCTATACGCGTAAGAAAAAAGTCTCCGCCCCAGCTAGGTCCGAGCAGCGTATCTGCACCGATAACAGTAGCGCCGGATAAATCGGCGCACATATATACGCCCTGGCCGGGAGCCTCCGCCAGGCCTATATGAGGGGTGGTTACATTTTTAATCATTTTTATCCACTTAAACTGCCCGGAATTGTCTAGCTGCACCACGAAGTCAGCATAGGGGAACCCGGTAGTTTCGTGATGCCCGTTTACATCAACATAGAACGTGATAGAAGAGCCGCTAAAGTAGATATAATCTTTTGTTTTGATAATCCTTGAGTTGAGCCTTGGGCCTGAGATCGTTGCCAGGATATCCTTAGCGCCTGTATTCAAATCATACACATACAACCTGGCAGCCTCGTAATCATATTGTTCAATAAAATATAATTTGCCAATGCGCTCATCTATAGCCATATCCTTTACAGGGAAATAGGCATTAAAGGAAACGGCATGATTCGTATTATCAAGATGCAGGATGAAAGATTTCGCATAGTTTCCTGTATCCAACGCAAGGGAGGTATCCACATCATACAATGCCAGTTGATGAAAGGCATCGCCAAGGATTATTTTTTCACCACTGGCGCTCAGGATGGTTTTCCTGATAAACAAGGAATCTCCACTGCTCTTCTCCTGCTCCAGGACATAGCCGTTCGCATCATAAGTTTTAATGTTCACATCACCGTAAGGCAGCAGGCTGGATTGATAACGACTTTCTGCTTCAAAACTATGGATGATCCTATCCCCGCTCAGCGTTACGGCATTATAATAGTCAGGTCCTCCGAACCAGGTATTGGCTGTATCAACCTGGAATAGATGCAGGCTTTGGGCATTTCCCGGTGTTGATAATATCAAGCAACCGCACCATATAATAAATAATAGCCGCATATACACATACATCATTTTCTATATACAGACGTACTTTATTTGCCAATGGTTGGGTCTGATACCGGTAAGAACGTTTCGATTTGTATCAGGAATCCCCTGTCCCACAGCGATAAGCTGACGGTGGGGCAAGAAGTGTATTCGCCTTTTTTGTTACGCTACCATACGTCCTGGTAATTTTTATATTAATATTTTTTTTATTACATTAACGTTTTATGCTTTTTTGTTATAAATTTGGTTACCGGGTATTTTACATAGTATCCAGGAACATCCTATTGTTTGTAAACATTACAAGTGCTATGAAAAAGCACCAAGCTTTAGCCGGGCACTATTTCTGGACGACCCGCAAAAATTATAAATGACATTTTAGAAAGACAATCTTGAAACAGATCATTTTCATAACGGCACTTTTTTTATTCGTTTCGTGCGGACAAGGTCCAAACACGGAAACAACAAAAAATCCAACAAATATTGACAACAATAATTACGGGCAAACTGATACAAATGAGCAATCAGCAAGCACAACAGCAACCAAAATTGGTAAGGATAATACGCCTGCTGACATTGCACTGACATTCATTAATTCGTATGTTGACAACTGCAATAAAATGAAAGGATCAACTGGCATTATTGAGTGGGTTAATGCAAACAACCTGACAACAAATCGCTTTAAGACCGAAGTAAAAACGATAATCGAAGCAGCGTATAAAGAAGACCCTGAATCGGGACCTGGCTTTGACCCGATATTTGACGGTCAGGACTTCCCTGACGAAGGGTTTGAGTTGGAAGCATTTGATAGCAAAACAAATTTCATAGTAGTTAAAGGCAGAAATTGGGCTGACTTTAAATTGACTATTAAAGTGATTGCAGAAGATGATAGATGGCTCGTTGACGGTTGCGGAATTGTAAATATTCCGGAAGATAAACAAAGTGAAAGATAAAAAACAGCACCTGATAAAGGTTGGGCGCCAGGCGGACCAAAAAGCATCTAAAGAGGGGTTACGAACTTTTAAATAGTGTAGAAGCTAACCTCCAAGAATGACATCCCAGAAGAAATTAATAAGGAGAAAATAAAAAACGGCTGGTAACAAGGGATCAGTGAAATGGCAGGGCAAGTTTATTCAGTTGTGATGTAACCTTTAATCTGTTGCCCCTAGTGGTATAAATGATATATTGAAGAAGTAGACCAGATTTATAAAAATTCATTCTATTGCACGTTACCAGTAAATTTATATGGAAACTAACGATAAATTCATATCAGACCCAAATGAGTTCAGGAAACTACTACAATTGATACAGAAATTCCCAAGGCTCCATAATACAATTAGGGATGACTTCTTATTGCTTTTAAAGATGACAGAAGAACTTAAAGCCGATACTGAAAAATTTGAAACTCTTTGTCGAACTTGTATTAAGAGTTTATTTTCTTTAATAGAAGCAGACATTTATTACTATAATTTATTCGATGCATATGTAGGTTATAGCGACAAAGAAAACTTTTTTGACAAGTTTAAAAAGACATTTAAACAAATTTGTACGACTTGGAACAGACAAGAATTGCAACAAAATTATTTTACCACAAAACTTGCCGACCTAAAAGAGTTAAGAAGCCTTAGAGATAAGTTGATACATCCAAAAGCAATCGAACATATTATCAAACCAACGCCTGATACATTTCATAAAGTGACCAAAGTTTTTAATGATTATGATACATTTATTTCAACAATTATGAGCAATTTCTTTTTTCGTACCGTAATTCCATTTTAATAAAATAGCTACTGCAGGAATAATTTCCATTAGTCTCTGTTACATTTACAGAATTAACAAGTTTCAAAATCAATATAAAGTAGGCAAACACTAAGATTTAATTATGTCAAATCAAAAATTAAATAAAAAGAATAAATTCTTGATACCCTTATTCAATCTTATAACTATAACAATTATTGGCATATCGACTACAAGTTATACTACGACAGCAAACCCACAAAACGAAGTTGTTATGTCAGAAATAACAACCAATCAAACTGCTTTAAGTAAAAAGGATGTAGTAAACTTTTTTTGCGCCAATCTTACAGAATACTTCAACACTTATAAATATTATAAAATATTTACAGAAATTTATTCTGATAAGGAACGACAAAACCCTCATTCTACTTCAAGAACAACCAAACAGGGTAATACTTACAACATCGAATATATTGGTTCGGCAGGAAAATATATAATTGCCTTCTCAAACAGAAAACTCTCTGGTGCCGAACAAATTTTCACCTTTGGACGACAAACAATTCTTGGAAATGCGATTAGAAAAAAAATTTATGATACATACTCTGCTTGGTTAAAAAGAGTTGAAATAGCATTGAAATCTAATTATAACAGTGAACTTTATATAGACGAATTAAATGCTGCTGTAGAGTTTGAAAATTGGTATAATAATTTAAATGTAAATTAAAAAGTATAGCAACTAATAAGGACTCGGCACAATAACGGGTGAATGGCTGCGTATAAACCTTATTGCTAAATTTAAACCGTGCGCTTTATATCAAAGGCAGCGCTGAAATATCGATATGCTTCAACGTTGGCTGCAATTAAGGCAAAAAACTCTCATTAAACTGAAATTCCGGACCCACAATGGACATTACTGCAACAAAACAAAAAACGAATTGGGCGTCTGTAATAACTTACTATATAATGGCATCTGGCATTGCTTGTTTCGCGGCTAAGCTTAACCATGCAGGAATCAGGAGTTGCCCGGATCTTACTGGCCCAATGGGCAACTGCTCCCAAAGAGAGTAAAATAGTAAGGATAAACTCCATCCAGGGACTATTCAACCTGTTGCAGCAAGACCCCGGTTTAGTGCAGGACTTTAATCTGATACTTTCTGAAATCGGGAAAGAAAACATACCCTCTTTAAATGCAAGGATCAGGAAACTACAAAATGCCAGCCGCTGATATACATCGGTAACTGACAGGTGAAATATAAATACCAGGAAATATTTTACTAAATTTAAGCCTCAAAGTTTCGGCCTAGGCCTTAAAAGCTTTGCCATTGCAGCAAACCGATAAATATTGACAGCACCTATAACACATATAAAAATGAACAAGACATTGACAATTATTCTGACACTTATAGCTGTAAGTGTATTCGGGAAAAAGAATCCCACCGAAGAAGCGCAACCCATAGTTGCGGAAGGCAAGCTGCTGTACAGGTCGGAAATGGCTTCGTGGTACGGTACAGACCTGTTCTTAGAAAAATATAAGGACAGGGAAAATATTGGCGGCTATTTTTCATACATTGAAAATGACACGGCAAAATGTGTTTTCTTCTCAAAGGGAGAAAATCCAAAAGTGATCGGTACAATCTCCTTTGACAGCACTTACAATGTAAAAACGGCCCGGCAGACCTGACCGAAAGAAACTTTACCAGTAATGAATACGACCTCTATCAAATCAGGAAAGCTGCATTAATAGAGCTGCAAACAAATACAGACGGGCTTTTCAAATTTTATGAAAACACCAACCCTAATATCATTCCCTTAATTAAGGGACAGGAAAAGAAAGTTTATATTCTGACAGGACCGCAACAAAGCGGAATTGTGATTTTCGGGAATGACTATCTGCTCACATTTGACAAAAACAACAGGCTTATAACCAAAAAACGGCTTCATAACAATATTATTCCCATTGAGTACGGTAATCCTGAAGATGGTGAAGAAGCTGCCATGACCATGCATAGCCATTTGCCGGAAACAGGCGACTTTATTACAGCTACGGATATCTGTACTTTGATGCTTTACCAGAAATTTACCAAATGGAAAATGCACAGTGTTGTTTCTTCAAAATATTTGAACATATGGAGTTGCGAAGCAGAACAATTGAATATTATACCTAAGAACTTCCTTGATAAGATCGAAAAAGACCAGGAAAAACGCAACAAGCAAAAACACAAGTCCCATTAATGGCAGATTATTTACGAAATCTCAACATCAACAACAATCTATACCAACGGAGCTAAGAAGGTATGATGACAATAACAACCAGACAGATTACAGAAACAGAAATAGTGCTGCAACAGCAACGGCAACCGGGGCTTTATCAACGGACAGAAAATTTTGTGATGATGTTGATAGCGGTGTTACTATTGCTCCTTGCACCTTTTCTGATTTACAATAATTTTTGTCCTATTGCTTCGCACGTCCAGGCAATTTTCTGTATTGTCATTATTATTACCGCAACAGCTCTTGTTACCTGGCTAATCAGGAAGTATCAAAACAAGCTTTGCCGGCAGAAAAAACCGGAATTAGTTACACTGGAAGTGGAAGCAGTCCGTGTACAGACCTCCAAAGCCATTAAAAGAGAAGATTTTGAAGACTTTGGTATAGCCTATTATCTTGACGTTACCCACAACGGACAATCCAAAACCTTATACCTGTGGGGCCAGTACCTGGACGAACTGGAAGAAGGTACTTTTCCCAATACAGCGTTTGAATTTATCCGGTGCACCGGCAGTGATGAATTTATAAGCTTCAAAACATCAGGCCAATATTTTAAGGAAGCAGGAACGTTGCCGCCTTTCAGTAAAGCCATATGGGAAAGCGGTACTTACCCGCTGAACGGGCAATTGCTTGACCAAAGTATCAATACAATAGTATAAGCTATATATACTTGGGATATACCGGCAGACTTCAGTAATTTGCCTGTAAAGATCATCAAAATATCTTTGAACACATTCCGATCGTTTGGTTTTAAACACCTTTCTGCTGTTCCTTTACGACCAGCAGGGTTTCCTCACTGAAAAGTATAATCACAAAGACCATGCATATTACCGGTGGGAATTATATGAATAATTTCCGGCCTGAACAGTATGCCTGAGATAGGTATGCCTGTATATGCTTCCTACCGTCAACTGCTGGCAGGTAATATACAGGCATTATTTTATACTTTCCATCTCGTGCAGAAGCTATTTGGCTTCTTTATATTCGATACGCAGCATTATAGGCTCCGTAATGACATCTTTCCATTTGGTTTCAATGGTGACCGGCAGACCGTTGTCATTATAGGTATAGATCCAGGTAGTTCCGTCCACCATACCGGTCATATTGTTCCGGGAAATGCTCTTTTCAAAAGTGGCCTCCGTACCGAAACCGGGCAGAGGCTCGATCTGGAATACCCGCCCTAAGCCAAAATCGGGCTTTGGATGATCGTCATAAGTAAAGCTTCTGGTCACTTCCCGGTAACCATTGCCGATCCAGCCGTCACCATCCCTGACCATCAGCTTGCCTTGTAGCGCATTGGCGGTCTGCTTATAATCAATGGTAAAATACTCAAACCCGTTCTCATCCACCAGGCTTTTTATGTTCCCATCAGGATGATACCTGTAGTTCCCAGATCTCAGGTGCCTCCCATATTGATAGGTCTCATCATGCACAATCTGGCCGGCATCGTTATATTGAAGCACAATATTGTGGTTGAACTGCGGAAAAGCAAAATCTGAAAAGATAATATTGCTGATCCTGCCGTTTTCATATTCAAACACATATTCCGTACGGTTCTGTGTTTCGGGATCGGCAGTGCTTCGTCTGAGCAGCTGGTTGCTGTCATTATATTCATACTGCGCCAGCAGGCGGTGCCGGTAGTCATACACTTTACTCACCAGGTACTTTTGAGCAGGGTCATTGCCGGAAGGGTGCTCAGTAATACGTTTACGGCAGGATAATATGCTGATGGTCATCAGCAAAAGCAGGGAAATGGCACGTACATTCATTAAAGCAAAAATTAAGGAGTTAGGAAATAAGCATATCTGCCGGCAGCGGCTACTGCTTCAAACATCTTCATGAATATAAACGGTCATTTCAGATTCGACCTTAGCGTTTCTCAGCTATTTTTTACCGGCGATCTAAAACAGTGTCTCCTGATAAAATCCGGCAAAATAATCAAGCAACAAAGCTTTCATATAAAAGCTGTAGATATAGCTATGAATACCCGGGCACGCTATAGTACCTTTTGGCAGCGAAAGCGTTACCTGGCTCACAGAGAACACACTTGTCAGCGAAACGTAGCTGCAATAACAGGTTGTTTCCTATAAGTCTTGATTAATTATTGAGAAAATTATCTCCGAGTAATAGCAGCGGGAGTTGCCCATCTTACTCTAAGTGGGTAATTTTTTGCTCATTCCCATTGCGGCAGGAAAGATATTTCCCGGCCCATTAAATATTATTGCTGCTTTTTTAAAGGCCCCGGACAGCATACATCAGGTAAGCACATTGCAGCAGGCCATCCCGTGGTAACATTGATTACAAAGCCTGTTTATATTAAAGATGCGCAATTACAGTGCCGTTTCTCCTCAGGCTGATTTATAATTATCCTGATCCCGGCCATAAGCATCGGATATGCTTTCTAGGGACTGGCAAAGTATTTGTATTTTATCTTATACCCGGTCACGATCTCATCCTGCGTATCCCGGAATCTCAGGACTCCAGGCATTACCCCTGCTGATTCCCGGGCTTCGGATCAGTTGCAGTCATCAATACTCACATTATTTCTATCACCCATTAAATTTTTAGATCATGGCAAAGAAAGCAGCCGCTAAAAAAAGCACCGGAGGGTCCGCCAAAAAAGCGGCGCCCAAAAAATCAGGAACCAATACAGAACCGGCATTAAGAAAATTATTCCTTGATGAGCTGAAGGACATCTATTGGGCAGAAAAGCATCTGACCAAAGCTTTACCCAAAATGAAAAAGCATGCCAGCTCCGAAGCATTATCCAATGCTATCAGCGAACATCTGGAAACGACCAAAGTGCATGTGGAGCGCCTGGAAGAGATATTCAGCCTGCTGGGAGAAAAAGCAGTAGCCAAGAAATGCGATGGCATGGAGGGCCTGACCAGGGAAGGCGAAAGCGTCATAGAAGAAACGGATGACGGAAGCGCAACCAGGGATGCAGGCATCATCATTTCGGCGCAAAAGGTGGAGCATTATGAAATATCGGCCTATGGCAGCTTAAGGCAGCTGGCATTGACCCTCGGCGAAGAGGAGGTGGCAGGCATTTTAGAGCAGACGCTCAGCGAAGAAAAGGAAGCAGACCAGCTGCTCACCGGGATTGCCGAGAACGAGATCAACTATGAAGCTGCAGAAGAGAACGAGCATGAAGATGAAGGTGATGACGAGGAAGAGTGGGACGAAGATGAGGATGAGGGCGAAGAAGAAGAATAGATCAGCTGTATTATGTAAACCAATTAAAAAAGGAGAACCGTTTAATGAAAGACATCATAGTATTTTCACACTTGCGCTGGAATTTTGTTTATCAGAGACCGCAACACATAATGTCGAGATTCGCGAAGACCTGCCGCGTCATATTTATAGAGGAAGAAATATATTCAGACGAGACCGATGGCTACAACATCTCTTTTGCCGCCGATAATATCTGGGTAATCCATCCGCACTTGCAAAATGGTCACAATGGCGATGTAACGGCAAGAAAGCGGGACATAGTAGACACGCTTATGAGCGAATTCGAGATCACCGGTTATGCTGCCTGGTATTATACACCAATGGCCTATGCTTTTTCGGACCATTTACGTCCGCAAGCCATCATCTATGACTGCATGGATGAATTATCGGCCTTTTTATTCGCACCTCCCGAGCTGATCCGGAATGAAGCCGCCCTGTTAAAAGCAGCGGATATCGTATTTACGGGAGGTATCAGCCTGTATGAAGCAAAGAAGGACCGGCATCCTGCCGTATTCTGTATGCCCAGCAGCATTGATAAAGCGCACTTTGCAAAAGCGAGATATCCCGGTGAAGAGCCGGCCGACCAGGCGGATATACCCTCTCCGCGCTTCGGCTTCTTCGGTGTCATTGATGAAAGGTTTGATATCGAGCTGCTTAAAGAAGTAGCGACCCGGAAGCCTGAATGGCATTTTATCATCATTGGCCCGGTGGTCAAGATAGATGCGAAAGACCTGCCCCGCTTACCCAACATCCATTACCTGGGTATGAAAAGCTACGAAGTGCTGCCTTCCTATTTAAGAAGCTGGCAGATAGCCATGCTGCCCTTTGCCATCAATGAGGCCACAAGGTTCATCAGCCCTACCAAAACGCCGGAATACCTGGCGGCAGGTAAGCCTGTCATATCAACGCCTGTAAAAGATGTTGTACGGACTTACGGGGAGCAAAAGCTGGTGTCCGTTGTTGACAACGCGGACAGGTTCATAGCAACCGGTGAAAATCTGTTGCAGCAAAACGGTGATCAATGGCTGGCCCGTGTGGACGACTTTTTAAGTAAAATGTCCTGGGACGGGCTGGTCACGAAAATGAATAAATGTTTACAAAGCGTTATAGCAACAAAACAAGAAAAGGTTTAAATCTATGTATGACTATCTGATAGTAGGTTGTGGCTTTGCGGGAGCTGTAATGGCCGAGCGTTTGGCATCAGTCAGCAATAAAAAGGTGCTGATCATTGATAAGAGGAACCATATCGGAGGGAACGCGTTCGATCATTATAATGAGCACGGCATACTGGTCCATAAATACGGACCGCATATATTCCATACCAATTCAAAAAAGGTGTTCGAATATCTCAGCCGGTTTACGCAATGGAGACCTTATGAGCACCACGTGCTGGCAAGCGTGGACGGCCAGCTGGTACCCATCCCGATCAATCTCAATACCATCAACACGCTGTATGGCCTGAACCTCTCCTCATCGGCTTTTGAAGAATACCTGGCATCCAGGGCGGAGAAAATAGCCCCGATACGTACATCGGAAGATGTGGTATTAAGCGTCATCGGCAAAGAGCTTTATGAAAAATTCTTTAAAGGCTATACGATCAAGCAATGGGACCTGGACCCTTCGGAGCTGGATGCTTCCGTAACGGCACGCGTACCTACAAGGACCAATAAGGATAACCGGTATTTCACGGATACCTATCAGGCCATGCCCCTGCATGGCTATACGAAAATGTTTGAGCAGATGCTGTCACATCCTAATATCCATATCATGCTCAATACAGATTTTGAGGATATCAGGAATAATATTCCGTTTAAAAATATTATTTACACGGGGCCAGTAGATGCGTTCTTTAACTATCGTTTCGGGAAGCTGCCTTACCGGTCCATTGACTTCAGGTTCCAGACACTGGACCAGGAAGCCTACCAGAGCTGCGGCACCGTTAATTTCCCGATGAGCAACCTTTACACACGTATTACGGAGTTTAAGAAGCTGACCGGGCAGACACATGCAAAGACCACTATTGTCTTTGAATATCCGGTTGCCGATGGAGACCCTTATTATCCTATCCCCAGACAGGAGAACCAGGCGATCTACAACCAGTACAAGGCATTGGCCGAAGAGCTTCCGGATGTATTCTTCACCGGAAGGCTGGGCACTTACAAATATTACAACATGGACCAGGTAGTAGCCCAGTCACTGGCGCTGCACAAAAAAATTACCGGAGAAAAGATTTCGCTGGAATATGTGCAGCAATAACCGTTCTTTTAAAAAGCTGATTATGTTATGACAAACCCTTTTGCATCTTTCTGGATGGCAGGCTATGAATGCAGCGACCAGCTGAACTATTTCGGCGACCGCGTAGATTTGCTGGGCGCCACCGGGCATCCCGGGCATCTGGAATCGGATTACCGGCTGCTCAAAGATTTCGACATCGCTACGGTACGCGAAGGTGTGCAATGGAGCCGGGTGGAACAGGCTCCTTACTGCTATGACTGGTCGCGGGTCCGGAAGATCATACAGGCTGCCGGGCAGGAGCGCATACAGGTGCTCTGGGATCTGTGCCATTTCGGCTATCCCGCGGATCTCAGTCCTTTGCACCCGCATTTCACCAGCCGTTTCGTGGCATTCGCGCTGGCTTTCGTACAGCTGTACCGCAGCATCCGTCCGGACGGCCCCCTCATTGTCACGCCCATCAACGAAGTGAATTTCATCTCCTGGCTGGGAGGCGAAGTGGGCGCCACCGCTCCTTATACCAAGAATTACGGGTGGCAGGTCAAGTACAGCCTGATGCGGGCTTATATTCAGGCAGTCAGGGCGATGAAACGCCTGGACGACCGGCTTATTATCCTTACAACGGAGCCGCTGATCAACATTATCCCTGAGGATCCTGACAATCCGCATATGGCGGAAATGGCCCGGCAAAAGAACGGGGAGCAATTTCAAATGCTGGATATGCTGTCCGGGGTCATCTGTCCGGAGCTGGAAGGAAGCCCCGGCCTGGCGGATATAGTGGGCTGCAATTATTATCACAACAATCAATGGTTTTACCCCTCGGAAAAGCACCTGGACTGGCGCTGTGGCTCAGCAACCCGGGGCTACAAGCGCCTGTCTGAATTATGCCGGGAAGTAGCTGAAAGATACGGGCGACCTGTAGTGATCACGGAAACAAGCCACGAAGGAGCGGACAAAAGCTTATGGTTGCAGCTGATCACGGAAGAGTGCATGCAAATGATACACCAGGGCCTGGAATTATGGGGTATCTGCATTTATCCTGTGCTCAACAGGCCGGACTGGGATTTCCCGGACCGGTGGCATGATTCCGGTATCTGGGAGGTCCATAGCCACGGAAGAAAGGTACAGGATGCCTATGCCGCTGCGATAAAAGGCTGCATTGATAAGCTGTTAAAGGCCGGGCAACATAAGCATAAGCATCACCATCCGGTCTTACAGCATATACAGTTGTAAGGGGATTCAACCTTTGTACCTATTAAAAAAAGAGCATGCAGCGCCGGTCAGCGCTGCATGCTCTTTAATGTAATCCGAAAGATTATTTTTTGGTAACTTTCTGGCGGTAAACGGTAGCATTGTTTTCTACCAGCTCTACCACGTACATACCGGGTACGAAAGCGGACATATCCACAACTGCGGTATTAGCGGTCAGCGCAGCAGAACGGAGCAGCTTGCCATCCACACCTACGATATTAATGGAATACTCTGTACCGGGCTTATAAGCATTAAAGGTAATGTGCAGCCTGTCTTCAGCAGGTACCGGGTACAGCTTTACATCGGCCGCAGTGTACAG
This sequence comes from Edaphocola sp., assembly GCA_037190225.1. Lineage (GTDB taxonomy): Bacteria > Bacteroidota > Bacteroidia > Chitinophagales > Chitinophagaceae > MKSF01. The sequence goes on from JBBCJL010000003.1 coordinate 37,343, forward strand.
CGAACGTACGGAAGATGGCCTGGAGCCTTCACTGTAGGAAGCTTCCACATCATCGATCAGCATATAGTTCAGGGGATCGCTGGTCACTTCATAGTCATTGGAGCTGAAGAAAACGATGACAAATGTATCGGTAGCAGTAAAGTTGGCATCAAAATAGTCCACAGTAACGGAAACATCCTGGTAAACGGTATCAGGGGTAATGCTTACATACCCTTCACCGATAGCGGCATATTCGTTAGTAGCAGGGTGCTTGGCATAAGCCGTTACCATCATACTGCCGTCTTTCTTGTACAGCGTATCCAGGAACACCTTGGCCTTTACTTCATCCACTTTTTTACCCAGCGCAGGTGTACCACCGGAATAAGAGAACGCGCTTTCTATATCCTGGTTCTGCATGAACTCCGTAATATTAAAGGACATCTTTGCATTGCTCAATATACCGGGGATCTGGATAGTATCCACCAGGTTAGATGATTTGATACCCACCGCAAAATCTCCCGAAGTACGTATCGTATCTTCAAAGCACTGCTGGTTAAAATTAGCGTTGATAAAGCCCATAGCCATTAATCCCGGTGCAAGGCTGGCGATCAGGGAATCGGCACAGTACCAGTTGGCCGGCGCTACGGAATTAAGATTGACAGGAGGCAAAGAGCTGGTCACGACCACAGCGCGGAAACCACCTTCAAAACCGGGGTTCAGGATCACCTGACCCTGTAAACGGGCTGCCATCAGTAGCCCGAAAACAATAACATAGATTTTTTTCATAATACTTTATATTTGTAACAAAACTACAAATATAATTATAATCATATTATTCTTCCTCCTAAATATTATAGTTTTTGCGGAACAGCCACTCTCCGGCCATTAATGCCAGCAGCAGGAAGAACAGCCATTTGAAATCCACCAGCTTATGCTCGCGGGTCTCTTCCTTAAGCCTGGCAGCCGCCGAGGTGTGCTGCAGCATTCCTTTTATAATATTATTCCGGTCCGCATAGGTACCGAAAAGGCCGCCGGAGTATGCCGCGAGGTTGCTCATCAGCGTATAGTCCGCATGCGTGCGTACAGCCTCCAGGTCAAATGGCGCCACTTCAAAGCTCACGCTGGCTGTATGTTCCCTGCCATCTTCCCGGAGCACACCGGTCACGGTATAGCTGCCCTCTTCAAATATTCCCAGGTCCTCCTTATAAGTATTGCCCATTCTTTCCATAGGCCTGGATGCAGGAGTACCGTTCACCTGCAGCCTTACATCCGGGATATTATTCAATTCTCCCAGCGCGTTCTTGAACATAGCGTACACATATACCTTTTCATAGGCATTATACACCTGCTTATCAGTATATAATACAAAAGGACGCTTATCCTGCCTGGAATGTATTTTTAAGAGGCTTTGCTTCACCAGCGCCTGGAAGGTCTCGGTCTTGCCATAATGCTTATGCTCCTGCATCCGCCATTTCCATAATCCCTCTCCCGCCAGGATCACAGCCGCCGTATGACCGTACTGCTTAAAGAACCACAGGGGCTGCCGGGTCACGACATTACCTATCCTTTGATAGAACAGGACGTCATCCTGCGCTTTGAAGGACATCAGCGCGCCCTGGAGCGGCGGATACCTGGCCGCAGCATCGGCAATATTCTCCGGCAGCTGGAATACGGCGAACTGCGGGTTTAGCACCGGCAGCACTTCCACGTTACCGCTGGCGCCGCTACCGCCATCCAGCAGCTCCAGCGCCGCGAATACCTGCACGCCGGTACCGGCTCCCAGTATATACCATACGGGCTTGTCCGACATTTTCAGCTGGTTGCAATCGTTCGCATCCGGCGCATGGGCAATCACGATATCACTCTGCTGCAGGTCGGACGGCAGCAGTGCTTTTACCACCTGCACGTCAAACTGCTCCAGCCCCTGCAGGGCGCTTCTTACGGCTACGATATCAGGATGCGGACTTCTGGCCAGCACCAGCACCTTTATTTTTTCATCTATAACATCCACAAATATATCCTGGCGGTTATTGATCACATTTTTTTCTCCGTCTACCGGTGTTATGCTTACGGTGTACTTCTGCAATCCCTGCTGCCTGGCCTGAAGCTGCAAAGAGTAACCCAATACCTGCTGCTGCTGCGCGGCCCGGACCGTCTGGCTGAATACCGGCTGCCCGTTATGGAGCACCTGCAGCACCACGTCCTTTCCCTGCACCTTGTGCGCAAACACATCTATCAGCATCTCGAACTTCGCATTCAGGCTGACGGTCTTATTGACCAGCACATTCTGGATACCCACATCCACAGGCATAGTGCTGTCCCCCAGCACCATCGTATGCACCGGGAAGGGCAGCTGGTGCGCCAGCGCAGCCGGGTCTCCCCCCATATTATTGATACCGTCCGAGATCACCAGGACACTTTGTACCGGCTGCATCTTATGCCGTTCACCCAGCTGGTACAGGGCGCTGCCCATCTGGGTGGAATGCTGCCAGGTATGCCACAGGCTGTCCCGGTCCGTTATCAGGGCATCGCCCCAGCCGGCTATTTCAACATCATACCGTGCGGACAGCTGCCGGGCCATATCCTCAACAGCCTCGCGGTAAGCATCGTCACTTTCAAAATACGGTTGCATGGAAGTGCTCCTGTCCGTCAGTATCATCAGGGACGGCCTGATCTCCCTGACCGTTTTGGTAACAATGAACGGCGCGCACAGCAGCAATACGAGCAGCAGTGTGCTCAATGCCCTCAGGGAGGCCGGCAAAAACCGGTAACGGGTCAGCTTCCGCTTGTCATTTTTATATACCCACCAGAACATGATGCCCGCTGCTGCTATACCCGTAATAATTGCTATACTCCAGTTCATTATCTTAATGATTTAAAAAAGTCCTGCATTAATGCCGCACATTCCGTAGCCAATACGCCTTTCTCCAGGATAGTTTTCGGGTGAAAAGGCCATTGCTGCCGTTGCTTTAAGGCTTCGACATCCCGGAGATCGAAAAACCTGCTGATGCCATTCCGGTTATCGGAAGCGCCAAATACGATCCTGCCTATTTTGCTCCAGTACAAAGCGCCGGTGCACATCATGCATGGCTCTACCGTCACGTACAAGGTGGCATCCATAAGGTATTTAGCACCCAATCCGCTGTAAGCTGCGGTCAGCGCGATGATCTCCGCATGCGCCGTGCTGTCCTTCAGCAGCTCCACCTGGTTGTAACCGCTGGCAATGACCGTATCGCCATGCACCACAATAGCCCCGATAGGGACTTCATTGTTATCCATCGCCAGACGGGCCTGCTGCAGGGCTTTCCGCATAAAATATTCATCTTTATTCGGTATCATGCTTATGTGCTATAAATTCTCTGAGGGGTAAAATTATATCTTTATAAAATGCTTCACTGTTCCAGCCGGCACTGCCCTCTTCCTGCGCTGTCTGCCGGTAGTACATATTCCAGTAAGGATCATCCACCTGCCGGATGATCTTTTCCTTATCCAGCGCTCCGGGGGATAAGGCCATATCCCCGGTCTCCGTGTCCGTAAGATACGGGTAGAACAGCACATCCATTTCCAGGGGATGCTCACTGCCCGCAAGCCAGTACCGCAGCACGGCTTCCAGGTATTCCCGGGCCGCTGCAGGCGTGATGCCGGTCATATCTATCCTGGCCAGGGATTTTTCTTCATCCTTTTCCCTGTACTTCACAATGCAGACCGTATCTATGGCATCCAGCGCCCTCCCCGCAACCGCATCCAGGTAGCAGCCCACCAGGTGCTTATCGTAATTGGACGAAAAGACCACCCGGTACATCGTCCGTCCGAGGGTAAGCGTCTCGGTATGCAAGGTCGTTACGCCGGCCGCTATGCTCCAGCGGGTCCTGCTGAGCTCCCCGCCGGCTTCCGGTATCAGCGTTCCCAGCTTCTGCTCCATATCCGTCCAGTACCTGTCCACATAATACGCACCCACATTCTTAAGCGGCAGCAGCCCTTTCAGCTGGCCCTGCCGTACAAAGCCCTCCTTATCCTTTCCTTCAAAGACAGACTGGTATATTTCATGATGCAGCCGGAAGCGGGCCAGGCCATCCTCACCTGTAAAAACGAACATCTCCTGGTCCTCTATGGCATCAGGTGCCTGCTCCAGTCGGATACCCAGCACCTGCCGGTAAAAATATTTCAAAGGGGAGCTGACGAACTGCACCAATACAGCGAGGTTCAGCTCAGGCGGCGGCGCAGGTGCTTCACGTCCGGCCGGGGCCTGCGCTATTCTTTTGACCGCCGTGCCTGCCGGCTTATTATAATAATACAGGGCGGGAAACGCCGGGTCATTATAACGGGCGCTGAAGCTGTGCAGGGGATGCTGTATGCAAAGCGCCTCTTCCACGTTCACCCCGGCCGGTACCCGCTGCTGCAGGTACACCAGGAGATCATTGATCAGCACGGACGGATTCTTGAGCGTATTATCTTTGGGGGACCGTGCATTATAGCTGATATAGAGCCGGCTCTGCGCGGACAGTACCGTTTCCAGGAACAGGTGCTTATCGCTGTCCTTCAGATTCCTGTCCCCCAGCTGGTGCCTGTCCTGCATCAGGTTAAAATTAAGCCGTTTTTCCTTCCTGGGGAACTTGTCGTCATCCATACCCAGCATCGCCACCACCTTAAAGGGGATGCTCCGCATCGGGACCACGGAACAGAAGGTAATACCGCCGTTATAGAACAGCCCGGACCTTACGTCTCCCGACAGTTGCTGCACAAAGCTGCGCTGGAAAATATCGTATGCCAGCGGTTCCTGGAAGAACCGGGACGATTCGGCATATTCATTCATCAGGCTATGGAGATATTTCATATCCTCTCCCATTACCTCCTCATCCTGCCGCAGGAAGGCAGCCGTCACTCCTTTCACATACTCCAGCCATTCCGTCACTGTACGGGCCTTATAGCGCTGCTCCACGCTTTTCATCAGTTGCGTCACAAAACCGGAGAACAGTATCACATCCTGCGCGGCCATGCCTTCCACGGCATCCATAGGATAAAAATCGCTACCGTCCTCCGTTAATACCAGGTCCTCTCCGCTCATACAGATGCCGTACATCATTCTCCGCACCCCGTTCCACCAGCTCATCGTATAGGTCTGGTCCCCGGTCTGTCCCCGCCACCCGCTGCGGATATTCACCTCCTGCACTATCCTACGGATGAGGCCGATATCCCGGATGCCCGTTTTTTCCCTGATCGCCCTGAATTCCAGCAGGCCCAGCACCTGCTCTGCCGAGCAACTGTCCTCTTTCAGGCTCAGTATTTCCAGCAGCGCTCCCGGGAGCGTATCGCCTTCCGATACATAGGTGTCGGCGATCTTATACCGGAAAGGTACCGGCGCATTGGAGAATACACCTTCTATAAAAGCCGCATATATATTCACATCGCTGCACACCACCAATATATCCCTGGCACGGATATCCGGCTGCTCCTCTGTCACAAGTCGAATAAGATAATTATATAGGCCCTCTACTTCCCGCTGAGGGGTATAATGCCGGTGTATCTGGATGGTGCCGTCCCTTAAAAAATCATAAGGGATCATATCCCTTTCCGCAAGGGTCATATTGTGAAATATCTCAAACTGGACCCTGGACAGCAGGGTCGTATTGGAAGGCTCGCTCACAGCCACCGGCTCGTAAGCATTGATCAGCTCTTCGTTCCGGAAGAGCAGGCGGATGGTCTGCTGTATCATCTTACCCCAGCTTACCAGCAGCTCATTACCGATCGTATAATGCTCATTGATCACATAGCCTTTGGCTTTCCACAAGGCAATATCCCTCTCACTGTTATCATCCCCCCAGTAAATGAACGGGGAAGGATTGATAAGGTAAAAGCAGATATCCATATATTTTGCAATCCGGTAAAAGACCTCCAGGTGATATTTGGTAAATACGGACAGTCCGAAAAGGTAGATGACAGGCAGCTGCTCCCGAAGCCGCTTATGCTTTTCAGGATCATCTATATGCTGCAGGATATAGTTCCTGACATAATTGATATTATGGTATTCGGAGGATTCCTGCCGGTGACGGGCTTCTATCTTGCTCCACAGGTAAGCCTGCCAGTGCGGCGCGCTGTCCGGGCTCATAGCGCTCCATTCTTCTATGAACTCCTGCCGGTATATCTGGTACTGGTCGAAGAGGTCTGCTACCTTTTCCGCCAGCAGCAGGCGCTTCACGTCCGTATCATGCGTGGCATCCAGCAGATAATCCGCCTGCTCGGGGAAGCGCGTTTTAAATTCCTCCGTCCCAAGTATATTATACAGCATCCATACATAGCTCTGCCGGTTCAGCGTCACCTGGTAGGCGCCCCCCAGCGCCAGATAGACCACGAAGAGAATATCATTGGGCCTGGAGAACCTGATATTGGAAGCAATGCCCCATGCGGCGGCCAGCTGGTGCTTCAACCAGATATTCATCCCTTCCGTCTGGGACACAATATGATAAGGCTGGAATACCGGGGGCACCCGGGACTGCATCCCTGAGCGTAGCTGCCGGAACAGACCATCCAACTGGTTAGATACATACAACTGAATAGGCATAGGATATTTACTGAGCTCTGTATATATAAAAGACCATAAAAATAATAAATCTTCGGAAGGTAAACCAACGAAACTGCCCGCGGCATTTCCGGGACCAGGTCCTGGAAAGCATTTCCGGTCCGGTTTCTATATACCTGTCCCCTGCTTTCGGGCCTGCAGCATCTTCCGCCATTCAAAATAGCTGACAGCAGCCACGCCAAACAGGAACGTTGTCAGGGCGGCATAGAGATACAATGCTTTGTGGATCTGCAGCGGAACGGCAATGAAATTACTGATATTCAGCAGGATCCAGTTCTCTACCTTCCTTTTGGCCATCAGCCACATCCCTGCCCAGGCAAAAGCCGCGACCGTGGCGTCCCAGAACACGTCCGGGCTGTCCGTGTACGTGCTGATGACCGTATAGAGGACGATGAAGGCCGCTACCACAATCCCCCCGGCTCCTGCAAGCTCCTTCCCGGTAGCCGATGTAATCGGTACCGGCCGGTCGTTTTTCCTTTTGAACTGCCAGATATAGAGACCGTACACGCTCATGACCAGGTAGTAAAGATTGAGGTAAGCTTCCGCGTAAAGGGATGCCCCGTAAAAAATATAAATGGTCACGGCGACCCCTATGATCCCGAAGATGTAATTGACAGGGTTGTTCTTCCTGGCATATAATACCTGCAGTGCGCTGAAAAAGACACCGGCTATCTCCAGCCAGGGCCACGTTGCTATTCTTTCCCACAGGTGATGCATACAGTAGTTTTAAGATGATTATTTCAAGGAAGCCGTCAGGAAGCGATTTTATTTTTCCGGTAATACCTGCAGGCGGCGGTAAGGGGGCATACCTGGCACTTCGGCGTACGGGCCAGGCAGGTATACCTGCCATGCAGGATGAGCCAGTGATGCGCTTTATGTATCAGCTCTTTCGGAAAATGGGTAATGAGTATTTTCTCGACCTTGACCGGCGTATTGGCCGTCAGTGGCACCAGGCCGATCCTCCTGCTGACCCTGAATACATGGGTATCCACTGCCATATTGGGCTGGTTGTCCAGAACGGAAGTGATCACATTGGCGGTCTTCCGCCCTACGCCCGGCAGCCTGATCAATGCTTCCACCGTCATAGGGACCCGGCCTTCAAAATCCCGCACCAGCATCGTGCCCAGTCCCACCAGGTGCCTGGCCTTGTTATTGGGATAGCTGATACTTTTGATATATTCAAATACTTCCGCCACCTCAGCATCCGCCAGCTTTTCGGGCGTCGGGAACTGCTTGAACAGCTCCGGCGTCACCATATTCACCCGCTTGTCGGTACACTGGGCCGAAAGCACAACGGCTATCAGTAACTGAAAGGGATTATCATACATCAATTCGGTTTCCGGCTCCGGCAGGTGCTCGGAAAAATAACTGATCACATATTGATAGCGTTCTTTGAGCGTCATTAAAGCACAGTAGTTTTTAGGAATTAGCTTATAAAGCTGCAAGATAACGGAAAAACGCCGGACTGCCACGCGCCGCAGCTACAGCCCGGGCATGTAGGCGATAGCCTGGTTGGTGCCGGGTCGTTGGTGAAGCAACCAGCAACGGAACATCGAAAAAGCAAAGGAGGCTGCTCGCTTTTCAGGGGCAGCCTCCAAGGATTGATACCGGCAAAAGTACTTTACAATACCGGCTCCACCGTGTACCCCAACTGGTGCAGCAGCTGCAGCACGCCTTGAGGACCCACCAGGTGCGCGATACCCACCGCAAAAAAGGTAGGCTGCTCCTTCATCAGGACTTCCATCTGTGGAATCCAGGCCTGGTTACGGTCATCTGTCAGCGCCGGGCGCGCCGCTTCGCTGATATGGTCCGGATTCATGAAATATTGCTCCAGCCCGGCCAGGTCTTCGGTCACATAGTACTGCATAAGCTGCTCTATTTCCTGTGTCATCAGCCTGCCGATGCTGTCCCTGCTGTTATCATTCAGGTATAATTTTATCCTGTCCAGCTCTTCACCTTCGGTCATCTTTTCCAGCACAGCCACCTGCTGGGCAGCGGTTTCCAGGCTATGCACCTTTTTACCGTCCTTTTTAGCCATATTGATGATATCCATATCATAGGACTGGGTATTGGGACAGGAAAACGACTGCAGCGCAAATATGGAAGAGAGTATGCCCGGTGACAAGCCCTCCAGCGCCTTCAGCGAAACTCCCATCTTTTCCTGCACCAGCGTATCCAGGTGACGGTATTCCTCCGGTGTAAAATAAGTGGACAGGCCTTTTCCTTCCGGTGCTTTCATGCCCTTGAAGATCTCCATCTGCACCGCAGGATCGGTTATATCCAGCTCTACGCATACCTGCCGGGTCTGGCCGTAAGCTTTTTCCAGCCGGGAAGACCAGTCATACTTTTCCGTACAGATCAGGTGGATGGTCCCCATCACGTAGGAAGGACTTTTCAGTCCCTTCCCTGATACCTTCCATATGTTGGCATTACGGATCTGGAAAGGCGCCTGCCCGGAGGCAGCGGCCTGTCTTTTTCGCTGCTGCGCCACAGCGGGCAGCGACACGATCCCGAAGCTCAGCAGGAGCGCAAGCGCAATAATTCTCTTCATCATTTCTTTATTTCTTTTTTAATTCCAGGATCGTATGGCTCAGGCCTACTCCGTCCTTTATATGCACCACTTCAAACCCGGCCTGTGCTATAAGGTCCGAAAATACCCTGCTGTCATACATCTGGCTGTTCCCGTTCGCCATAGTGGTAAAATACAGGGAGGTCATCTGGAGCGTGAAAGCAGAGGTGACAAAGCGCTGCCTGTCCCAGAAGGTCTCATTGATAAATATACGGGTATGATCTCCCGCTACTTCATGGCATTTTTTGAGTATGGTTACAATTTCGGCATCCGAGAAGCAATCCAGGAACTGGCTCATCCAGATCACATCGTAGCCTTCCGGCAGCAGGTTTTCTTCCTCCAGGATATCCTGCGGGTAATACTGCACCCGGCCTTCAAAGCCTGCCTTATTGATATTTTCACGCGCCATCCCGATCTGGCCGGGGAGGTCCGCGATGCCCATTTCAACATCCGGGTCATATTCCAGGCATTTAAGCGTCCATTTCCCGGTGTTGCCGCCTATATCCAGCACCCTGGCAGGACGGGATTCAAAGATAACGGGGAGCGCCACAGGAAATACGATGTCCGAGTAAAAGTGATCAAAGTTCAGCCAGCTTTCCAATGCCCGAGGGGGAAACTGCGACAGGCCCTGGTAAATGGTCGGCCATTCGCCGATGCTCTTCAGCCCTTCCGGCCGGGATGTCCTGATGGATCCTTCCAGCTCCCCTGCACCGCCGGCGCAGACGTCCCTCATGAATTCAAAATTCACCCGGGTCATTTCATTATTCAATAATATATGGCCTGTTTTGGCAAGGAAATAACGGTCCTCTTTCCGGTACAAAAGGCCTATGCCCAGCCCGGCCTCCATCAGTATCCTGACACCATAATAGGACATATCCACCTGTGCGGCTACCTGCCTGATGGTCATACCCTCCTGCCTGCCTGCTTCCACCAGCTTCAATATCCCCTGGTCCACCAGCAGCCTGCTGGCCTCCCATACATAGGGAGCGAAGGCTATGAGCTGCGCCCTGTCCAGCGCGTCTATCACCTTTATATCATCCCGGTCAAACAATGTACCGCTATTTTTTTGTTCTGTCTGTTGCATGCTTGGTCTTAAGTGTAAAAACAGCACCAAAAATACTATAATAAGTCAGAAAATATGTTCCGGGCCGTAAAAAAGCAGCGCGCCGGCCGTTTAGAAAAAAAACATAATATTTCCGATGTAAAGAGTTATTATTTACATTTGCACCTTAAACTATTTAAAAATTATTCAAAAAAATTGATATGGCAACTACAGCAGATATTCGTAACGGAATGATTCTGAAGCTTGATGGAGCTTTATACAGCGTAGTAGAGTTCGGACAAAATAAAACTGCCCGTTCTGCGGCAAAGGTGTGGGCAAAGCTGAAAGGTGTAGATAACAACAGGAGCATAGAACATACATGGAATTCAGGAGATACCCTCTTCCCGGTAAGAGTGGAAAAAAGGAACTATCAGTTTTTATATAAGGATGAGAACGGTTTTAACCTGATGGATACCGAAACATTCGAACAGATCACGGTACAGGAAAACCTGATAGATAAGCCGGGACTTTACAAGGATGGCCAGGATTGCTTCGTTATGGTCAATACCGAGACGGAACTGCCCATGAGCGTGGAGCTGCCCGCATCTGTTGTATTGAGGGTCACTTATACAGAACCCGGCCTGAGAGGTGATACCGCTACCAGGACGCTGAAGCCGGCGACACTGGAAACCGGCGCCAGCATCAATGTTCCGCTGTTCGTGGATACGGATGAGCTGATCAAGATCAATACCTCGACCGGTGAATATATGGAAAGAGTCAAAGGATAAAACGATCCCTTGCTACCTTTATTGTACCATCAACCAAATTATTTTTTAAAAAACTCAATATGGAATTTAAACAGATTCAGGAATTACTGAAAGCAGTAAACAAGTCGAATATCAGCGTATTAAAAATAAAGGACGGTGATTTTGAGATCACTATCAAGCAGCAAAGTGCCGAAACGGAAGCCCAGGTCATCGCGGCCCCCATCTACCAGGCTCAGCCGGTACAGATAGCCCAGCCTGCTGCTCCTGCTCCGGTACAGGCGGCACCTGCCGCTCCGGCTGCAAGCGCTCCTGCAGCGGACAGCAGCAATGCCATCACTGTAAAATCCCCGATGATCGGCACTTTCTACAGGGCATCCGGACCTGACAAGGCTCCTTTTGTATCCGTAGGCGATGAGATCAAGGTAGGACAGGTGCTGTGCATAGTTGAAGCGATGAAATTATTCAATGAAATAGAAAGTGAGGTAAGCGGCCGCATCGTTAAGGTACTGATCGATGATGCCTCTCCTGTGGAATACGACCAGCCTTTATTCCTGGTAGAGCCGGTTTAATAACAGGACAGCACAAAGATATCCGCGACTTGTAAATGGAGAACCTGCTCTTTTACAAGTCGCCTGTTTTCATAAATAACTTATCAGAGCGCCGTACCGTCATCCCAGGGTACCGCTTCAAGTATTTACAGCATTTTATTATATACCTGTATGTTCAAAAAAATATTAATAGCCAACAGAGGCGAAATAGCACTTCGTATTATCAGAACCTGTAGAGAAATGGGCATTAAAACTGTGGCAGTCTATTCCACTGCGGATAAAGACAGCCTGCATGTCCGTTTTGCCGATGAGGCCGTATGTATTGGTAAGCCCCAGGGATCGGAATCCTACCTGAACATCCCCAATATCATGGCGGCGGCAGAGATCACCAATGCGGATGCTATTCACCCCGGCTACGGCTTTCTTGCAGAAAATGCCGGCTTTTCCGAGATATGTGCCAAATACGGTATCAAATTCATCGGCCCCACTCCCGAGATGATCAGGAAGATGGGTGATAAAATGACCGCAAAGGAAACCATGATAGCCGCCGGTGTACCCGTGATCCCGGGTTCCGAAGGCCTCCTGGAAAGCGTGGAAGAAGCCAGGAAATTAGCTAAAGAGATGGGGCTGCCCGTTATCCTTAAGGCTACTGCCGGCGGTGGCGGAAAAGGTATGCGTGTGGTATGGCACGAGGATGAGCTGGAAAAGGCATATGATACCGCCAAGGCCGAAGCGGCCGCTGCCTTCAAGAACGATGGCATTTATATGGAGAAGTTTGTGGAAGAGCCCCGCCATATCGAGATCCAGGTAGCCGGCGACCAGTTCGGTACCGTTTGCCATATGAGCGAACGCGACTGCTCTATCCAGCGCCGTCACCAGAAGCTGGTGGAAGAGTCTCCCTCTCCTTTCATGACCCCTGAATTACGCCAGAAAATGGGCGAAGCGGCCATCAATGCCGCCAAAGCCATCAATTACGAGTCTGTGGGAACCATTGAGTTCCTGGTGGATAAGCACCGTAATTTCTACTTTATGGAAATGAATACCCGTATCCAGGTAGAGCATGGTGTAACGGAAGAGACCATCAATTTCGATCTTATCAAGGAGCAGATCAAGATAGCTGCGGGCATTCCCATAAGCGGTAAGAACTACGAACCGCAGATGCACGTGATAGAGTGCCGTATCAACGCGGAAGACCCATATAATGACTTCCGCCCGAGCCCCGGCGTCATCAAGGTATTACATACACCCGGCGGACACGGCGTTCGCGTGGATTCGCATATCTATGCCGGTTATACCATCCCCCCGTATTACGATTCCATGATCGCCAAGCTGATAGCCGTGGCACAGACCAGGGAGGAAGCGATCCAGACCATGGAAAGAGCGCTCAGCGAATACGTGATAGACGGCGTTAAGACCACGATCCCTTTCCACCTGCAATTAATGAAGAATGAAGATTTCCGCAACGGTAATTTCACCACCAAATTCATTGAAAGCTTTGAGCTAAAATAGCAGACCAGAAAAGGGTCCATATACGGCAAGCGATACCTCCCGGTATCGCTTGCTTTTTTTATACCGGTTGTACCACGTGTTAAGCCGCCCGGAATGACAGTAAGCTGACAATACTTTGACGTGACCGTGACAGTATCCCGACCCGATTCAAATACCTTTGCACTTGTAAATAAGCAGCCGATGCTTAGCTGCAACAACTGACAACAACAAACATTATTATCAAGGCTGTGAGCAAATTGTATTAAAATTATTCAACCGTTTTAATACCCTTTTGGATGCAGTTTCAAATCAAAACCTGTCTTGGTGCCATAGGACTGATAGCCTGTACGCTTCAGGGATATGGCCAGCTTAAGGATTCTCTCTCCTCCGAATACCTGGAAACAGGTACCCTGGAAGAGATCGTAACTACGGCAACCCGGACAGAGCAAGCCCTTAAAAATGTGCCGATGCCGGTCACTGTTATCAAAGGCACGGACATCCAGCGCATGGGTGCGCTCCGGCTTAACGAGGTGCTGGCGGAACAGACCGGTATCCAGGTCATCCAGGACCATGGCTCCGGCGTGCAGATGCAGGGACTGAGCACGGATTATGTCCTGATATTGATAGACGGAGAGCCCGTAATAGGACGCACCAAAGGGAATATCGACCTTACCAGGCTGGTAGTCGGCAATATTGACAGGATAGAGATCGTAAAGGGACCCTCCTCTTCCCTGTTCGGAAGCGAGGCCATGGGCGGTGTCATCAATATCATTACTAAAAAAGGCGGTGAAACGCTCTCCGGAAGCCTGAGGGCCCGGTACCGGCGGTACAATACCCTGGACCTGTCCGCTGAAGCCGGCAGGCAGCACCGTAAGCTGGGCTGGTATGTCTTCGGGAACCGTATGAGCAGTGACGGCTATTTTGCGAAAGGCGCCACGAGCAGCATCACTAAGACGATCGCGCCTTTTACCGGCTATACTGCCAGCGGCAAGTTAAGCTACCGGTTCTCTCCATCCCTGGAGCTGATAGTGAACGCGCGCTTTTTCAACGAAGACCAGCACAACAGGAAGCAGGTGGAGGTCAATGCCGCGTCCCACCTGATCCGTGAGCAGACCAACCGCAAAGACCTGAGCCTTACACCGACACTTTACTGGACGCTTGCGCCGGGTAAAAGGTTCCAGATACGGAATTATATCACCAGCTTCCGCACCAGAAGCCTGTACGAGTACCAGCATAACAATGAGGTATATGATGACAGCTATTTCAGCCAGTTCTTCAACAGGTCCGAGATTCAGTACGATCACCGGTTCAATACCCGGCATACCACCACCCTGGGTGTGGGCAATATCCTGGAAGGTGTGGACGCTACCAGGTATGAGAGCAGCAATACCTTCAACCAGTTCTATGGGTTTGCCCAGCACCAGTGGCAGCTGTTGCAGCACATCAATATAACGGGCGGCTTCCGGTATGACAAGCATAACCAGTATGCGGACAGGTTCAGCCCCAAGCTGGCAGCCGGATGGAACATCAGCAGGACCTGGAGCATCCAGGCCAGTGTAGCGGGCGGGTATAAGGCCCCCACTTTTGAGCAGCTGCTGCTGAACTTCACCAATCCCACGGTAGGCTATACCGTAGTAGGCACCAATGTGGCCGCCCGCGCCATACGCAAGCTGGAAGAAGAGGGCCAGATACAGCAGATACTGATAGATCCCGCCACTATCGGGGCGATCAGTGCGGAAAGCTCCCTGGCCTATAATGTGGGATTTAAGTTCCAGCCGGGCAGGCGGCTGCTCTTCCAGGCCAACCTGTTCCGGAACAATATTACCGATATGATAGATTTCAACACCGTGGCCATCAAGACCAACCAGGGCGCTATCTATTCCTATTTCAACCGGAACAAGGTATTTACACAGGGTGTGGAAGTGAATACTTCGCTGAAGCTCCCGTATGATCTTGAGGTCAGCGCGGGCCTGCAATATCTTGACGCCAAAGATGCTGCGGTCTGGAATGCTGTCAAAGCCGGCAAAGTGTATTACAGGGACGATAATAACCTGGACCATAAAGTGGTCTCATCAGATTACGGCGGACTGTACAACCGTTCCAGGTTTACCGGCAATATCAAGATACATTACAGCAATACCAGGTACGACTTTGATATTGCATTAAGGTCCGTTTTCAGAAGCCGCTTCGGGACCGGGCTTGATGTCAATGGCAACGGCATCCTGGATGATGACCGGGAGTATGCCTCGGGCTACCAGCTATGGAATCTTTCCGTCAGGAAGTTCGTTAAAAAGCTGGGCCTTGAAGCCGGGGTCAATAATATCTTTTCCGTTCATACACCCTACGACCCTACCACACCCGGGCTGAACTGGTATGCCGGCATCAGCTATAAGTTTAATTAATATTGCTTAACCTCCAAAATATCTTTATCAGACAATGAAACGAAACATTATTTCCCTGGGACTGCTTACAGCCTGCGCAAGCCTGATCCTTGCCACTGCCTCCTGTACCAAGAAAGACACTCCGGAACCCAATAACACGCAGCAGCCATCCGGTATTGAAGTGAGGACCATCACCAGCCTGGAGGCCAATGAAAAGGTGTACCTCAACCTGACCACCGGGAATACCGTGGCGGCCAGCGAGCTGACCAGCACCAACTGGGACATCTCCTTTTACGCGAAGGACAGGAATATCACAGTAGGCGTGAACAGCGGGGATGAAGGGAATGGTACCGCGGGCGCACAGCTGGTGGCCACCGGCTTTGAAGACCTGAAAGAAGCTCCGGAGTCGGGCTATCTGCCAGGCAAGGAAGCCACCGGCGATTTCCTTAAATGGAGCAGCTATACCGGCGCCAACGAGCCCAAGCACGCGGTACTGCCCAAGCCCGGTATGACCATCGTGATCAGAACGGCGGACGGCAAGTACAGCAAGCTCCAGATGGTCAGCCTGTACCAGGGCAATCCCAATACCAGCAGCGCCGGATTCGCGGACCTGAATACCCGCCCTGCGTTCGGTTATTTCACCTTCCGTTACGCTACACAGACCAATGGCAGCCGTACTTTCTGACAGACGGCCCACCGTATATCCATCATCATAAAAAATCTGTAATCCCTTCAATTCAACATAATGAAATATAAGATACTGACAGCCTTTTTGCTTTTACATACCGCAGTATGGATATCCTGCAAAAAAGATGCCCCTTCCCAACCGTCAACGCAGGAGGAAAAAAAGGAAGAACCGGGAACGGACGTCTTCGATCTCAGGGGAGAATATGTCTGGGACTTTGATATCCCTAATATCGGCGCCCAGCGTTCCCGGCTGTTCTTTTACAAAGATTCCATAGGATATGCTATGAAAGGTCCTGCCTATACCACAGATTACGTGATGCTGCCGGAGGCCTATACGGACAGGAACGGGGAACGGCGGTGGATCGGCACCGGCAGGGGCGGCAGCATTTCCAAGGATGGCGTATGGTTCGTATTATTCTTCAAAGATATTACGGACCGATCTGTAAGCGTATATAAGCGTGAATGTAAGGACGGCAGGTCCGAAGCAGAAACCTTCCCTTACCCTTCAGAGCATGCCACGGAAGATCACGGCTGGAATAAGTATATAAAGCAATAAGTTTTTCGTAGTGACAGGTGATGAAAATTGCCTGCCGGATTTCATAATCAGTCTTTTTTTTGTTTAGTGTTAGTGTTACAGGCTACCGGATATCTGGTCCCGCCGACGGTAAAACGTTGAGGGATCACGATAGAAGGCAGCCTGTTTTTTTTGCAGAAGCTCCCGGAATAGCAAAAATATTAAATAAAAAATTATATATACTCTTCTTAAACCCATACGACATAATTCCAACATAAACAATACCCTAAAAATTTTTAATCAAAAATTAAAAATTAACATTTAAATTAATACATTTATTTCAAATTAAACGGAAATAAATCAATTCATCACTAACAACTCAAAGGGTATGATTAAAAATTTCTACTTAAAGCTGGGCGTCCTGCTCATGCTCTTTCTATCGCCGTCATTAGGCTTTAAAGCAAGCGCACAATTGATACAAGTCGGTACGGGCACTACCTATTCAGGCACCAGCCCCATCAACTCCTGCTATGTTTATAACTATACGCAGCAGATCTATACCGCAGCAGAGATCATTGCCGCTAACGGGAATGCAACCCCTGTGGGCACCATTAACAACCTCCGGTTTCACATCAATACTGCGTCCTATCATTCCGGCACCTCCAATTTCAATAACTGGAAAGTGTATATCGGATTTGTGGCTCAGGCAACCTTTACGTCCAACACCAACTGGGTGCCCCTGGCGAGCCTGACACAGGTATATTCCGGCGTGCTGAACTTCCCGGCCAACGGCAACTGGCTGGACATTCCTTTACAAACCCAGCTGGCCTGGAACGGCACCAGCAATATCGTGGTAGCCATTCACGAAGAAGTGCCCGGATACGACTGCACCATGCAGTGGACCGCTACCAGCACTTCCTCCAACTACAGGGCCATTTATTATTACAGTGACGGTACCAATCCTAACCCGGCATCTCCGCCTTCGGCATCCGGCCGCTCTTACAACAGGCCTAATATACAGTTCAATTTCGTGGCACCATGCAGTGCCAGCACCGTCTATCCTGCCAGCGCCACTACGACAGCCACTCCCGGCAGCTCCTGCTTCGGGACCAATGTAGCCTTTACGTTGAACCCTGTTTCCGCGATGCCCAACGTATCCGGGCTGACCTACCAGCTCCAGTATGCGACTGCGCTTGCCGGCCCCTACTCCAATGTTGCGGGTGCCGTAAGCTCCACCGCAACGGTCAATTATGCACCTGTCAATAGCGGCTACTACAGGATACAGGTCTTGTGCGGCAGCACGCCTACCTCCCTGGCCAGCTCGGGCGTCAATGTCACGGTCGATAACCCGCAACTGACCGGTACTGCCGGCGCCACGCGGTGCGGTCCCGGCACATTATCCCTGAATGCCACCGCTTCAGGCAGCAATGTGGTCAACTGGTACACCAGCCCGACCGGGGGGCAGCCAGTTTATACGGGCAGCAATTTCACTACACCTTTCCTGGCAGCAACCACCACCTACTATGCTTCTGCCGGCAGCCCCCCGACCCAGACGAACGCAACCATCGGGACAGGTACGGGATCTACCGGCGGAACCAGCTATGTTCCCGGACCTTTCAGCCTGTATTACCGCCGTACGTCCATGCAGCTGCTGTACACCGCTGCTGAGATCACCGCTGCAGGCGGCGCCAGGGGCAATATAACATCCCTTGCCTTCAACTGTACAAGCGTGCCCGCATATGCCATTCCGAACTATACTATCCGTATAGCAACGGCACCCTCCACCATGACAACGCTGACGTGGCAGCCTATGGCCAGCTTCACCCAGGTTTACAACAACGCTTCCTATATGCCCACCACAGGATGGCAGACGATCAATTTCGGAACACCTTTCCCCTGGAACGGCGTGGACAATATCGTCATTTACCTTTGCTGGGATCAGTCACAGCCCAGCTACACCTCTACCGGCAATCACCAGTTCACGACTAAATCCGGGCGGTTCCTTTATACCTGGACAGACGGCGCCGGAACATCCTGCGGCGAAACCGGAACTTCCACTTCCACTGATGTGCCCAATATCCGTTTTGGCATCAATGTAAGCTGCGAAGGTGCCCGTACAGCCGTGACCGCAACGGTCAATAACTCACCGGATATTACTGTAGCGTATGACAGCGTTGTCTGCAACAGCGCCATCACACCCCTTAATATCACTTCCAACCTCAGCAACTATACAACCTATAGCTGGTCCTATATAGGCGCAGGATCTGGCACCTTATACACAGACGCCCAGGCCAGCACCCCCTATTCGGGAAGCAGCCTCACTACCCTCTACTTCAAAAGCTCCGTTCCGGGCCTGCACAGGGTGGTCATTAACGGCAATAACCCTACCACCGGCTGTGCCACATCGGACACTTTCCGGCTATTTGTAAATCCCGATGCCGGGACCTTTGCCATCACCGGTGACAAGGATACCCTTTGCCAGAGCGGCATATCCTCCATCAATGTATCCAATGCCGCGTATTTAAAACCCGGCTTTTACACCTGGTACCAGTCAGATAACGGCACCACCTATACCAGCATGGCGACTCCTTCGCTGCCGTTCAATACCGCTATGCTAACCACTCATAAATATTACAGGATAGTGGTAAGGAACAGCAATAACCAGAGCTGTGATACCATCAATAAAACCATTTATGTAGCGAACCCGACCATTACCAGCACGGTCAACGGCACTAACTGCGGACCGGGCACCGTACAGCTGGAGGCTTACGGCAATCCGGGAGAATCCGTCCTGTGGTTCGAATCCCAGTCTGCTGCAACACCTGTATTTACAGGCAATGTATTTACCACCCCTTACCTGTCGAATAACACCACCTACTATGCACAGCCAAGCGTAGGGGCTTCACTGAACAGCCTCCAGGTAGGAAATGGCACCAGCACCTCGGGAAGCACATCCGCCGGACCATTCAATATTTATTACAAGAGCTCCACCATACAGATGATGTACACTGCCGCTGAGATCATTGCCGCAGGCGGACAGGCGGGCAATATCATGTCCATGGCCTTCAATTGCATACAGCCTCCTGAATACAGCCTGCCGAATTACACGCTCAGGATAGCGACCGTACCCTCTGCTATGACCACCCTGACCTGGCAGCCAGCCGCCAACTTTACACAGGTGTACACCAATGCCAGCTATATGCCGGGAACCGGGTGGCAGACGATCACCTTCAATACGCCTTTTGCCTGGAACGGAAGCGATAATATCGTTATCAACGTATGCTGGGATATGGTACCCTCCTACAGCAGCACCGGCGGTACACATCAATACACCAGCATTTCCAACAGGATGCTCTATAACTGGAGCGATGTGTCTAATATGTGCCCTTCCACCGGCTCATCCACCAGCAACTTATTACCTAACCTGAAGCTGGTGATAGAAAGCGGCTGTAAAGGTACCAGGGTACCCGTGGACGCTACCATTCTTGAAATTCCCGAGGTCAACCTGGGCGGCGATATCAACAAATGCGTGGATCCCGGGCACCTGGAATTCTTAAATGCGCGCAATGCAGGAGCTAATTATACCTGGGACAATAATTATAACGGACAGGTCAGGGCGATAGACAGCAGCGGTACCTATTGGGTGACCGTCACCAATTCCAGCGGCTGTTCCGGCTCCGACACTGTAGCCGTGCAATTCAACTATAACCCGATATCAGAGCTGGGCAACGACACCACCACCTGTCTCCGTACCTCACTGACCCTGGATGCCGGCGGCAATGGCATACAATACTTCTGGAATACAGGAGCTACGACACGCTCCATCAACGTGAACCAGGGCGGTCAGTACATTGTGTTCATCACGGCGGAGAACGGCTGTACCACGCAGGATACCATCAATATCACACAGCGCGGCAATACACCTTCCCACAACGGCATCTGGGTGCGGAATATCAATCCCAACACCTTTAACTTCACCCTGACCAATCCCCAGAATATAGGATCCGTACGCTGGGATTTCGGTGACGGCAGCCCTTACTCCTTCCAGATGAATCCTACACATACCTATAACAGCAACGGGCATTATGTAGTAAGGATCGTTTCCTACAGCAGCTGCGGGTCCGCCCTGGATACTACCGCTATCCATATCAAAGGCCTGGATATAAGCGATATCAGCACACAGCAGCTGGTGAAGCTGTATCCAAATCCCGCATCCGATGTTGTAACCGTCGAAGCAGACAAGGCAATGATACAAAGCATCCATATCGTGGATGCCACAGGCCGGGTAGTTGACGCGATCACGGACCTGAATACGGCTTCCGTACGCGTTAATACGGAAAAGCTGTCTTCCGGCATGTATTACATTATCATCAATACCAATACCGGCCAGGTACAGAAAAAGCTGGATATCATAGGCAAGCATCCATAAGGCTTACCTGTATAGCATCATAATAAAGCGGCAGGCACCTGGAGGTGCCTGCCGCTTTATTACCGGCTCTGGCAAGTAAAATTTAACATAAAATTTACAGCCAACCAAACCTGATATATATATGCTTAAACACCCATTTTATAAAAAAAATATGAATTCAGGATTATCTGTCTTATAAAAAAAACAATAACTTTATCAAAAAATAATATTTGTTATCCTAACGCTAAACAATCACCTTATATGAACAGAATATTTTACACAATATGCAGCCTGCTGGCCGGGCTTTGCTTACTGCCGCTGACCGGGTTCTCCCAAAATGCAAGCCAGTACGGGTTCCAGGCCTTATCCGGAACATTCACGCCGGTCACGGGTGCCACGTCTCTATCTGCTATACAGTCAGATGATGCGATCTCTGCAGCCACCAACATCGGCTTTACATTCAATTACTGCGGAACCAACTATACGCAATTCAGGATCAGCTCCAACGGCTTTTTAACATTCAACACATCAGTAAGCAGCTCTTACCTGACCAACAGCCAGGCTGAGCTCAACAGTATCAAGCCGGCCCTGATGTGGCTCTGGGATGACCTGAGCGGCGCTGTCGGTACGGCATCTTATGTAGTGACCGGCACTGCTCCCAACCGGGTGCTGACGATCCAGATGCTCAACTGGCGCTGGAACTACAACAGCTCTTACGCCGCCACTATTTCCGTACAGATAAAGTTGTATGAGACCACTAACATCATTGAGTATGTCTACCGGCAGGAAGCGGGTACCGGTAATACATCCGGCTCCAGCGGCGCAAGTATAGGCATCTGCGATAACCTTGGAACACCCACTTATCTGTCCCTGAACAATACCAGCGCAAGCCCTACCGCGTCCCCCACCGTCTTTACAGCCAACCTTGATGTAAGACCGGCTACAGGACAGGTATATCGCTTTGCTCCACCGACCCCATGTAATGCCGGCACCGTATTCCCGGCTACCGCAAGCACCATATTGGACAAGGACTCCATCTGTGTGGGCAAAAGCACAAGCGTAAGCTTTGTTCCCGGGTCGGCTATGCCTGTTGTAACAGGTATCACCTACCAGTTACAATCCGGCCCGTCCGCTACCGGTCCATGGACCAATGCCGGTACGCCATCAACCAGCTCTACCTTCGTAGTAACACCCGGCACGCTGACCTTTTACAGGATACAGGTATTGTGCAGCGGCACTCCTGCATCCCTCGCGTCTACACCTGCAGGCGTATTTGTTGCAAGTCCTACCACACCTACTGCCAGCAATATTTCAAGATGCGGCCCGGGCAATGTTACCCTGACCGCCAATACCAATGCGACCCCTATATGGTATGGCAGCCTGGCCGCTACCACACCATTATTTACCGGTAATAACGTTACAACATTCCTCTCCAACTCCACTACTTTTTATGTAGCTGCGGGACTTCCGCCCACGATGGAGAACAAAGTGGTAGGCAACGGCGCCAGCCAGACATCCAACCAGGCAACACCTTTCTATGGACTATACGGAGGCTACAAGCATGAATACCTGATCACTCAGGCTGAGCTTGGCGCATTCGGCATCTATCCCGGCACGGAAATAAGAGGATGGGGCGTAGACGTTTATTCAGGCTCCGGAAGCTACAGCAGCCTCCAGATAAGCATGGGTACTACTGCCGCTACCGCGCTGACGACCACCTTCCAGACAGGCGCAACGATAGTGAAGAACCCGCAGAATGTATCTGTCAGCGTTGGTAATAATGTTTTCGACTTTGATGTACCTTATGTATATAACGGCGGCAACCTCCTTATCCAGACCTGCTGGAGCAATAATGCCTCTTCCGCTCCCTATTCCTATGTGAAGCAGGATGGCACCTCCTATGCCTCCACACACTACTATTACGCGGACAATGTGGCTCCCGCCACGATGTGCGGCTTTGCCAGCGGCGGCAGCACGCTCACTTCAAGGCCTAAGTTTATCTTTAAGATAATGGACAAATGTGAAAGCGCAAGGGTGCCTGTTGAGGTCCTGATCAAGGAGATACCTGAAGTAGACCTCGGTGCGGATATCAATACCTGCGTGGATGAAGGTCATATGGAATTCCTGAATGCGCGCAACTCCGGCGCTGACTACAGCTGGGACAACAATTACAACGGACAGGTAAGGGCCGTTGACCGTAGCGGCACCTACTGGGTAACCGTAACCAATCCTGCCGGCTGTACCAGCTCAGACACGATCAATGTAACATTTAAATACAACCCGGTATCAGAGCTGGGCAACGATACTACGCTTTGCCTGAATACACCGCTGACCCTGGATGCCGGCGGCAACGGCATACAATACTACTGGAATACCGGCGCTACTACGAGATCCATTACAGTGAACCAGGGCGGACAGTATTTTGTAATTATCACCGCTCAGAACGGCTGTATCACACAGGATACGGTCAATGTTACCCAGCGGGGCCTGCGCCCGACCCAGGACGGCATAAGAATAAGGAACATCAACCCGAATACCTTTAACTTCTCCCTGTACAACCCTCAGAATATAGGCGCTGTACGCTGGGATTTCGGAGACGGTTCTCCTTACTCCTACCAGATGAATCCTGTGCACACTTATAACACCAACGGGAACTACATTGTAACCATTACCACCTACAGCTCCTGTGGCGCCGGCATTGATACCACTACCGTACATATCAAGGGACTCGGAGCAGAAGACCTGGCGCTCAACAATGCCATCAATATCTACCCGAACCCGGCGTCTGATTTTGTTACCGTGGCTGCCGAGAACAACAGCATCATACAGAAGGTGCACATTGTGGACGCTACCGGCAGAACTGTAGAGGTCATCAATGGCAATCGTTCCGCGACCTTAAAGCTCAATACGGAAAAACTGGCATCAGGTATGTACCACCTGCTGATAGAGACCAGTGACGGTCCTGCACGGAAAAAGCTGGATATCATAAGATAAATATGCAATACTACCGGATCAATATCCGAAAGAGCCGCTTCACAGCGGCTCTTTTTTTAATACAGGCGCCTGAATAGTTTCCCGGAGTTCGCGCCATCAAAGCTCTTTCGCAGCAAAGGGCTGCAGCGGGCTGGTCAACCAGGGCGAGCGTGAGGCTCCTATGGGTCATACTGTACCAGTAGTGCTGATCCTGCTTCCCGCCTACAACCTTACATTATTTAAGGATTGCCGCTTGCAGCGGCTTTCTACCGGATGTCCCTCATTAAACATACCGTATTCCCTCAAAGCACTTTAAAATGTCCTTCACTTTTTAAAAACCGGAATTACGGCATTCCTTTGTACCTTTGCAGTTTGGCTTTCACGCATACATATAAATGAAGAATAAAACGCTCAAGCAAAACAAGGTTAATATCATCACACTGGGTTGTTCCAAAAACATGGTGGACAGCGAGGTCCTGAGCGGCCAGCTGGTCGCCAACGAAATTGCCGTTGCCCACGAGAATGAGCAATCCGATCACAATATAGTCATTGTCAATACCTGCGGCTTTATTGATAAGGCCAAGGAAGAATCCATCAATACCATACTGGAGCAGACCGCGCTTAAAGAAGCCGGTAAGCTGGATAAGGTATATGTCACCGGCTGTCTCAGTGAGCGCTACAGGGGCGACCTGGCGGCAGAGATACCGGAGGTGGACGCATGGTTCGGCACCCTGGAATTACCGCTGATCCTGAAAGAGCTGAACGCAGACTTTAAAAAGGAGCTCCTGGGAGAACGTATGCTGAGCACCCCCAGGCACTATGCCTATCTTAAAATATCCGAGGGCTGCAACAGGACCTGCTCCTTCTGCGCCATCCCTTTAATGAGGGGCCAGCACGTCTCAAAAACGATCGAAGCGATCGTGGAAGAAACCCATGCCCTGGTCAGGAAAGGCGTGAAGGAGATCATGCTGATAGCGCAGGAGCTGACCTATTACGGGCTGGATATCTATAAGCAGCGCCGCCTGGCAGACCTGCTGCGTGCCGTGTCCGATGTGCCGGGCGTAGAGTGGATACGGCTGCATTATGCCTATCCTTCCAAATTCCCTATGGATATCCTGGACGTCATGAACGAAAGACCCAATATCTGCAAATACCTGGATATGCCGCTGCAGCACTGCAGCGACAATATGCTCAAAGCGATGAAAAGGCAGATCACCCGCGCGGAGATGCTGCAGCTGATACAGGATATCAGGGCCAGGGTACCGGGCATCGCGCTCCGCACCACGCTCATCACCGGGTTTCCCGGGGAGACGGAAGCTGATGTGGAAGACCTGAAAGCGTTCCTGGAAGAGGTAAGGTTTGAACGTGTGGGCATTTTCACCTATTCTCACGAAGAGAATACCTCCGCATATGACCTTCCCGATACGATTCCCGCGGAAGAAAAAGAACGGCGCGCACAAAGCATTATGGAAGTGCAGCAGGAGATCTCCTTTGAAAAGAACCAGGAGCTGGTAGGAAAAACGTTCCGGGTCATAGTAGATAAGCAGGAAGCCGGGCGTTACCTGGCAAGAACAGAATTCGACAGCGTGGAAGTGGACAATGAAGTGATCATCCACACTTCCGAAAAATTATATCCCGGTGATTTCGTTACCGTCAAGATCACCAGGGCATACGATTACGACCTGGAAGCAGAGCTGGTCTGATGACCGCTCTAAGGTCTTTTGCATCCCCTGCCGGAGGTTTCCCGGCAGGGGATTTTTACAGGCTTTCATACGCCATTATTTCCCGCTGTCACGTACCTTATCCCACGCCGGCAGCCGGTGCAGGCAGGCTGCGTATTTTTCCATATCCTTAATAAACAGTAATTTTGCACATTCCTTATCCTGATCATACTTATATCAAAATAAATCAACAACAACAATGTCTCAAAAGCAAATCAGCTCCGCTTTAATCTCTGTTTTTTACAAAGACGGCCTTGAGCCGGTCATTAAAGAAATGCAACGCCTGGGTATCACTATTTACTCTACGGGGGGCACCCAGAAGTTCATAGAGGACCTCGGCGCGACCTGCATACCGGTGGAACAGGTAACTACCTACCCTTCCATACTCGGAGGCCGCGTTAAAACGCTGCACCCGGGCATTTTCGGGGGCATCCTGGGACGTCGCCACCTGGAAACGGATATAACGGAGATGCAGGCATACAATATACCGCAGATCGACCTGGTCATCGTTGACCTGTATCCTTTTGAGGAAACCGTCAAAAGCACTTCCGAAGAGGCGGCCATCATCGAAAAGATAGATATCGGGGGACCCTCTATGATCCGCGCGGCAGCCAAGAACCACAGGGACCTGATGGTCATTGCAGCAAAGGACGATTACAGCTGGCTGGAAGAGATATTAAGGGAACGGAAAGGCGTCACCACACTGGAGGAACGCAGGCAGGCCGCGGCCAAGGCCTTTCACGTGGTCATGAATTATGATATTGCCATCAATAACTGGTTTAACGGGCAGGTCTATCCCACCCTGAGCAGCCGGCAGGTATTAAGATATGGGGAAAACCCGCACCAGGACGGCGTATTTTACGGCGACCTGGATGAAGTGTTCGAAAAGCTCAACGGCAAGGAGCTTTCTTACAATAACCTTGTAGATACGGATGCGGCCGTACAGCTCATCGAAGAGTTCTCCGGACAGGAAGAGGCCGTATTTGCTATTATTAAGCATACCAATGTATGTGGCATCGCGCAGCGCACCACGCTTGCCGAAGCCTGGGACGCCGCACTGGCAGGTGACCCGGAATCCGCCTTCGGGGGCGTCCTGGCCACCAATAAGCAGGTAGATGCGGCTACGGCACAAAAGATCAATGAGCTGTTCTTCGAGATACTGGTAGCACCCTCCTTTTCAGAAGAAGCGCTGACCATACTGAAGAGCAAGAAAAACCGTATCCTGCTGGCCCAGAAAGCGCCGGCCACAGCCAAAACGATCTTCAAGAACGTGCTGAACGGTACGCTGACCCAGGAAGCGGATACCACCAATTACGAAAAGTGGGAGGAAGCAGGCGCGCAGGAAACGACCGCGACCCAGAGAGAAGACCTGGTATTTGCCAACCTGGTATGCAAGCATTTAAAATCCAACGCGATCGCTCTGGTCAAAAACAAGCAGCTACTGGGAAAAGGCTGCGGGCAGACCAGCCGCGTGGACGCTTTACGTCATGCTATAGAAAAAGCGCACCAGTTCAATTTTGACCTGACCGGCGCCGTACTGGCATCAGATGCCTTTTTCCCGTTCGCCGATTGCGCTGAAATGGCCCACAAGGAAGGTATCAGCGCGATCATCCAGCCCGGCGGGTCCATCCGTGACAATGATACGGTAGCGTATTGCAAGGATAACGGCCTGGCTCTGGTAATGACAGGCAACAGGCATTTCAGGCATTAAGACCGCTCCCCGGTCAGCATCCTATATGGCTTTTCATTCCCGGAACAGCTATGTAGGCGCCGGCAGCCGGGAGCACCCAACAGCCTTTTATGACCAGTTGCGGTGAAGAGGCCTGCCAAGCCTTGCGGTAAATAAAAGTGCCGAATATTTTTTGGTTATAAACAAAGTATTATATACCTTTGCGTTCCGTTTGCGTTTATTGAACGTTTTACTTGTAAAATTATGTAAGCAGGGGAAAAATGCAAGTGGGAAATTATTTACATTGTATAATATAGTAATAAAGATATAATTATGAAACGTACATTCCAACCACACCGTCGTCGTCGTAAATCAGTACATGGGTTCCGCAAACGTATGGAAACTGCGAACGGTAGAAAAGTATTAGCTGCACGTCGTAAAAAAGGACGTAAAAAACTGACTGTTTCTGACGAAAGACGTTTGAAATAATCACTTTACAGCAAAAATCCTGAGCATGCCCATATCCGAAAACAGAAAAGCCTTCAGCTTTCCTAAATCGGAAAAAATAAAGCTAAAAAAACAAATTGAGACGCTTTTCCGGAATGGAAAAGCGTCTCAATTTGAGCATTTTCGTTTCATATGGATGTTAGGAGCTGCTACTGACGACAGTAAAATAAAATTCGGTGTCAGCGTGCCCAAAAAGAAGATCCGGAAGGCGCACGACCGGAATACCTGCAAACGACGCGTCAGGGAAGCATGGAGACTCCACCGGCACAGCCTGAAAGAGCAGATCGCTGACGGAAAGACGCTTTTTATCTTCATTATCTATACCCATACCGTTCCACCGGCTTTCAGCCAGGCAGAAAGATGCATTCAAAACGGCATCAGCAGGCTGGCGCAGCTTATCAGGGAATCCTGAGCCCCGGCTACGGAAAAGCTCTCCTTCCCGCTGACGTCCCGGATTTCCCCGGGCCTCTCTTATGGCTTTAATTTAGTAACTTGCATCCACACAGGATAACCGCTATAGCGGCCCGGGTCCTATAGATTGCAATACCTGCTTTAACGGCTTGACATCTTTCTTATGAAGTTTATTTTTTTGGCAATTATCCGGTTTTACCAGAAGTTCATATCACCCCTGCTGCCTGCGTCATGCAGGTACACTCCTACCTGCTCGCAATACGGGATGGAAGCTATCAGCAAATACGGGGCTATTAAAGGGGGCTGGCTCACCTTTAAACGGATCCTATCCTGCAATCCCTGGGGCGGGCATGGGCACGATCCTGTTCCCTGACCTGAGCTTTCTTCCGGGGCTGACGATTATTTACCGTCCTTTATCTTATTCCACGTTTCATAAAGCGTTTCCTGGGCAGGCCTGTTCCCGGGCATTTCCGTAAGCGGCTCGCAGGCCTGCCAGCAATGCTGCATATCATAGGGCAGGGACTGGTATAAAGCTGTTCCCCTGGTCTTCCACGCGATCATATCATCACTGACCTCCTTTATTATTTTCCCCGGGTTGCCCACTACCAGGCTTCTTGCGGGTATCTTTACAGCGGCGGGCACAAAGGATAAAGCGCCTACGATACATTCCTCCCCTATCTCCACATCATCCATGATCACGCTGTTCATGCCTATCATGCTGTTACGGCCTATCCTTGCGCCGTGAATGATCGCCCCGTGACCGATATGGGCGCTGTCCTCCAGCAAGGCGGATGCTCCCGGGAACATATGTATGGTGCAGTTCTCCTGGACATTGCACCCGTTACCGATCACAATGCTTCCCCAGTCGCCTCTAAGCGCACAGCCCGGGCCTATATACACATCAGCACCTATAATCACATTCCCCGTCACGCAGGCCTGGGGATGAACAAAGGAAGAGGGATGCACTACCGGTATAAAACCCTTAAACGAATAAATCATAATTTACAGCATAAAATTTGACCGGATATAAAGCTACCGGCATAGCCTCCAACCTTCCAGCCATCTGTAATACCAGGGCCGGGAATAGCAGCAATAATATCCACACAGCTCCCGGGAGCCTGTATTATGGCTTTTAAAGCCGGCAGCGATGCCTTAGAACGGCAATCCTATAGCCAGGTTGAAAAATATATTTTCATTTCTCCATTTACCATCCAGCAGGTTGAACTGGGAGAATTGCCATCTTTCTTTTTCCGGCATATAAGGTTTCCGTAGAGGACCGGCAAAATCAAGCCGTAGTATCAGGATGCTGAAATCAAGCCGCAGCCCAAGCCCCGCGCTTATAGCGAGCTCCTTGTAGAAATCACCCGAGATCTTACCGCCCGGGAAGCTCTCATTCTCCCTGAGCAGCCATATATTACCCGCATCGACAAATATACCCAGGTCAATGAAGCGGTACAGCTTTTGCCTGGCCTCCAGGCTCCATTCGAATTTCAGGTCACCCAGCGTTTCAATATAATTACCTGTCCTGAAATCATAGGTTCCGGGTCCCACCAGGCGGGAAGGGAAACCCCTCAGGGAATTAGAGCCACCGCTGAAGAACTGCTTGACATTGGGCAAGGTATAAGAGTTGCCATAAGGCAGCCCCATACCTACGATAACGCGCGTAGCCAGCTCCAGCTTGGGATTGATCCTGTGGTAAAACCTGAAGTCGGTCTGCAGCTTACCATATTGGGCATAAGGTGAGCCAAATATTGTTTTACTTTCCTGCTGCAGGGAGGTCGTTCCGTTGATCAGTCCCAGGAGATTACCGGCTACATCCGCATTCACGGATACGAAATAGTTATTCTTACGGGTATTGCCGTTGGCCTTGCTGTTGAATATATATTCATAGGTGCTTCCCAGGATAATGCCGTTGAACACCAGGTTGCTCAGGTTATAGTCAGTGCTGGAGAGCTTGCTCAGCGTATCCGTCCTGACGATCCCTATACTGACGGGGAATAGCTTATGATCCCTCAGGATATCTTCTTTCCAGTTATATCCCCATCCCATCGTAAGGGAGTTAATAGTATAAAGGTTTCCCCTTCTTGAATAGTTATAATCCAGGTTGATCAGTGTCCTGGGCACAAAGGTTCCGGAAGGCCTGACCTTAATGACAGGCACTAAAAAGCGGGGGATATTAAGCCCGACACCCAGGCCTGCATTATAGGTATTGGGTCTCCTGGTCTGCCCGCTGTTGCCGTATTGTATCTCGAAGCCTCCTGACGCCTTAATGGTAAAAAGCTCGCCGCCCCGCAGCGTATTCCTGTTTCTCCAGGAAATGCTGGCCCGGCTCCCGGCGCGGCTGTCATTCTGCGTAAACCCGCTCACATCCCCGTCCAGGGATTTTTTTGGATAAGGTGTGAGAAAGTAAGAGATACGCAGCGCCGCATCAGGCTCATCGCTCATATTCACAGGGTCGTACCTGAAGCGTACGGCCGTATCGGACACGCTATCATTAGAGACGGAAACATTCCTGATCTGGACAATATCACTCTTTACAAATTTAAAGGTTCCCATATTGACCAGCCTGTTCAGGGATAGGTTGTGGTCCCGCTGGTTATAGATGGCACCCGGCTTTAGCTGCATGGCCTGGTAGAAGGTCTGGGGCCGGTAGCTTCTTTTCGGCCTTTTGGACTTCCTGCTGGTAAGCCTCAGAGGCTCTACCATTTTAATATCATTGAATATAATGAGCGTATCGGAAGCTTTCGGCACTCTCCTGTAAGTACTGGTATCTCTGCCGGTCTGCAGCCTGTAGTTGGGTATGATGATAACATCCTTTACCGTGAAGCGCTCATAGGCGTTCCGAGGCATATCATCCCATTTTAATTGCACGGTAAGATTTACCCTTGCCTGTCCTACCCCGGTATCTACTCTCACGAGGAAGTATTCAGGGTTGAAAAAGTAATAGCCGTTATTCTTCAGCTCCGCGTCAATCCTGACCCGTTCATTCTTAATGACCTCCAGGTTGTAAGGGTTATCTTTTTTCAGCAGGGTCTTGTCCTTCGCCTGCTCAATATCTTGCGCAATGCGGGTAATATCACCGTCATCCAGCGGGAATTTCACTTCGTTGATCTTATATTGCTCCCGCGCCCAGACATTAAAGTAAGCCTTGGTCCTTTGGTTCCGGGTCTCCCTGGTGCTGGTGACATCGGCATTGAAATAGCCTATATTCTGAAGCTGGTTTATAAATATCTGGTTATTGGTGGTCAGGTTCATGGTCGAGGCCAGCACAGGCGGCTCTCCTACCTTGTCACGCACCCAGTTCCTGAAGCCTCCCGTTTCCCGTTTGGGCTCTCCCACAATATTGTATAAATATAATTTCCATCGCAACCCCAGGAAAGTCGCATTAGGCTTAGGACGTATCGAAGAGGAGAGGTAATTCTTGATGTTGTTCTTCTCTTTCCTGGAAAGCGTCGTGTCCATTACCTTTATTTCTCCTCCCACGAAAAGGCTCTCTTCATCAGCAAGATAGCGGGTATTGCTGCAGCTGCTCAATGCCAGCAGTGAAATGATGGTAATGATTGAATACGTGAGTAGTTTATTATACATCCAAACTGCTTAAATTCTCTTTAAAAATACAAATAAGGTGCGTACCATTAATTATCCGTGAATATAATTATGGAATTTAACAATATCCGCCGCTAATTGTTGAGGCATCTCCTCAAATGCCCCATGCCCGCAACCCGTATAGATATTTACCAGGCAGGCTGCCGGCAGCGCGGCCTGCGGCAGTATCTCTTTCAGCGGCGTGGCCGTATCTTCCGTACCGAGTATATATTGTACCGGAATGCCTGCGCTGCGGATAAGGTCAAAGCTGTCGCTCCTGTCCAGTATGGACCTGAAAAGACCGATAACCACCGATGCCGGTATATCTGTGCCGATCTGTATATATTTATTGATAATCTCAGGATGGGCAAGGGTGAACCGGCGCGAGAAGAAGTTTTTGAACATGGCAGTTATAAAGACCTTCACTTCCCGCTCTCCCTTTTCCATGAGCGCAATGGATTTGATCCTGTTCTTCCGCCGTTCCTCGCTGTCGGCATTGGCACCGGAATGAACAAGCGTCAGACCTGCCACATTATTGAATTTCTTCATCAGGCTGAGCGCCGTATAGCCGCCCATGCTGTGCCCTACCAGGTGCACGCGCTCCATCCCCTCATACGCTATGACCTCCAGGATACTGTCCGCAATGCAGTCAAGGCTCAGCTCTGCCACGGCAGGGCTGTTGCCTATACCCGGCATATTGACCGCGATACCGCCGGACACTTCCGCCAGCGCAGGTATGATATTATCCCATACCGTGTAATTGCTGGGAAAGCCATGGATGAGCACGATCTTATAGGGAGCTTTGCCAAATTTTAAATATTCAATCATACTGATATCTCATTTTATACAGGTGCGGGCAGCCGGAAGCGCTGTATGCAGGCTCGCATCACCCTGAATGCCTGCCGGTAAAGCGTTGGCACCCCGCCGCTTACCGGCATTACAGCTATATTCTTTTTATAATATGGTCTGCTTCACGCTTTCAAGGATGTCCAGCGTCTCTTCCCTGCTATTCCCCTCCGCGTAGATACGGAGCAAAGGCTCTGTGCCCGAAGCTCTCAGCATGACCCATCCGCCGTTCTCCAGGTGGTACTTGATACCATCTATGGTCTCTACACGGGTGACGGCATATTTACCGAACGCGATGTATACTCCGTTCCGGGCATTTTCAATGATCTGTACTTTCTTTTTATCTTCCAGGGTCAGGTCGTTCCGCTCATATACGAAGGTCCCTACAACATCATAGACTTCCCTGCAGAGCTCTTTCAGCGTTTTGCCGGTCTCTATCATGAAGTTGTACAGCAACAGGCCGTCATATACCCCGTCCCTTTCCGGGATATGCCCTTTGACTGCTATTCCCCCGGATTCCTCTCCGCCTACCAGCACATCTTCCGTCACCATCTTTTCACTGATGTATTTAAACCCGATAGGCGTTACCTCTACTTCCAGCCCATAGGCCTCGCACATTCTTTTCACCCTGTCGGTCACGGAAAAGGCGATCACCACCTTACCCGTCAGCTTCTTATACTTATGCAGATAATGGATCAGCAGCAGGATGATATGATGCGCATCCACATAGTTCCCGTCCTCATCATACAGGGCTATCCGGTCGGCATCGCCGTCAGTAGCAAGCCCCACCTTAAGCTCCGGCGACCTGGCGATGGTCTCTGACAGCTCCAGCAGGTTCTTATGCAGCGGCTCGGGCGCCGTGCCGTTAAAGGAAGGATTGTATTCTGCATGCAGCAGCCTCGCGGAAGGCAGTATTTTTCTCACTACACGCTGGCCCGCACCGAACATCGCATCATAGGCCAGCTTATAAGGCGCATTATTGAGCTTTTCAAAGTCGAACTGCTTTTGCAAATAGCTGATATAATCCGCTTCCAGGTCAACGAACTGCAGCCTGCCTTCCTGCTCCAGCGCTTCCAGGGACACTTCCGGGATCGTGACGGCAGCATCAGGGATCAAAGCCTCGACCTCTGCCACCTCGCTCGGGTTGGTAGGTCCGCCGTGCGCCCCTTTCAGCTTATAGCCGTTGTAGGACGGCGGGTTATGGGAGGCCGTGATGACCACGCCCTGGTCGGCCCGGTAAGTAGTGCACCCCAGCGATACCATCGGGGTGCTTACAAATCCCCTGGCCATCAATACCTTTATGCCCTGCGATGCCAGCACTTTGGCAGCCGTTACAGCGAACAGCTCCCCTCCGAAGCGGCAGTCGTGACCGATCACCACCGTGGGCGCGGCATTGCGCTGCAACAGCCATTTTGCCAGTCCCATACTGACCCTTGCGACATTATCCGTAGTATATTCCTGTGCAATGATAGCTCTCCAGCCATCGGTTCCGAACTTAATCTTTAGCATATTGTTTGATTCCTTTACTGTGTTGTGTTATTAAAGTTATAATGGTCTGAAGCAGCTGCTTCTTGATGATCCTTTCGCGGTATATCTCCTGGGTCCTGATATGGAATACGAGCCGGTACCTGATATAATCCTTCTCAATTTCCTTAGGACGCAGCAGGAAGCTGTTCGGCTCTATAAAATCGGTATAGGATGCCATTTCGATCCATAATTTATCATAGAGGAAATCCATGTCCAGGCCCAGCCTGTTATCAATATCAAATTCAAAGTACACTTTTTTGTACAGCAGGTGGGAATGGTTGATCACCACTTGCGTCAGCATGGTCGTGTTGGGAATATAGTGAATATCCCCTTCATCATCCAGTATCACCACATTCAGGAAAGTAATATCTATGATCTTGCCTTTATTCTTATCCACTACAATATAGTTGCCCAGCGATAATTTGTCAGAGAACATAATGATCAGGCCGTTGATCATATTGGTGATATAGTCCTTGGATAATAAGGCGAACGCCGCGGCAGCGATGGATATGGACGTTACAAACTCCAGGGGATTGATGCTGACCGTTTTCATAATGGCCACGATCGCCAGTATGACGTTGAACATCGTCACGATCCTTTTGACACCCAGGATAAAATTGTTATCCCGGATATTGGCCACATGCTTATTGACCGCGTAAATAGAGATCACGAACAGGGAAAGGACAGATATCACTACATTGAAGATCAGGAAAAACAGTATCCCGTTGAGCAGGTCTACCGCTATCCTGGATCTGAAAATATCGGTAGGCGGCTCATCCAGCAGGTACCTGCATAGGATGATCACTCCTATTTTCGCGAGGAAGTACAGTACATTCCTGAACGTGATCTGCCTGAAATATTTAAGGAATTCACTCATATGCTATCCCTGTTCCATCATTAAGTAAGCTTTTATAAATTCATCTATCTCCCCGTCCATCACCGGGCCTACGTTCCCTACCTCGTAATCGGTACGGTGGTCCTTGATCATCTTATAGGGATGAAAAACGTACGAGCGTATCTGGGAGCCCCATTCTATCTTTTTCTTACTGCTGTTCACTTCGTCCTTCAGCGCCTCCCTTTTCCGCATTTCCTCCTCATACAGACGAGATTTCAGCATCTGCATGGCCTTTTCCCTGTTGCCCAGCTGGGTACGCTCGGTCTGGCATATCACAACGATACCGGTAGGGATATGCGTCAGCATGACCTTGGTCTCCACCTTATTCACATTCTGTCCGCCCGCACCGCCGCTCCGGGAAGTCTCCATCTTTACCTCGCTGTCCTTCACTTCGATCTCTATGCTGTCATCCACCAGGGGATAGACATATACAGAGGCAAAAGAAGTGTGCCGCCTGGCATTGCTGTCAAAGGGCGATATCCTGACCAGCCTGTGCACCCCGCTTTCCGCTTTTAGCAGGCCGTATGCGAAATCACCGTCAAACTGGAGGGTACAGGTCTTGATACCGGCGCCGTCTCCCCACTGCCAATCCACTTCCGTAATGCTCCAGCCTTTCTTCTGACCGTACATTTTATACATACGTGCCAGCATTTCCGCCCAGTCCTGGCTCTCCGTGCCACCGGCCCCGGAGTTGATCTCTATGATAGCCGGCATTTCGTCTTCCGGCTTATTCAGCGTCGACTTGAATTCACCTTCCTCCAGCAGCTGCAATGTGTGCCTGTACTGCTCAGCCACCTCTTCTTCCGTGGCTTCCTGCTCTTTCCAGAAGTCAAACAATACACCGCAGTCATCTACATTTTTAGCTATATTATCATACAGGTCACACCACATTTTGTTCACCTGGATCTCTTTCAGAATGCCCGTAGCCCTGGCATTATCATCCCAGAACCCCGGAGACAGGGATAAAGTCCTGTCGTTTTCCATCTTATCTTTCCGCTCCGCTATTTTCAGAAATTTGAACAGGTGCCTGGTCCTGTCCTTTAATTCTTTTAATTGTTCAATTGTCATAGTGGTGCAAATTTAATTAATATAGCCCATAATCATAATTCATCACCATTTTAAAACGCATTTCTTAGGAATTAATTAAAAACTGCAGCTTACAGGAGGGTTGCCAGCGTACGGTCATCCAGATCCGGATACCGGAAAGAGAACCCCGCGGCCCTGATCTTATCATTGGCCACGTAAGCCCCGGAAAGCAGCAGCTCACCAGCCATCTGTCCCAATACGATCCTAAGCACCGGACCCGGCACAGGGATGCACAGGTAAGCATTGCCTTTCCTGAACCGGGCGATACGCCGTATCATCTCCCTGTGACGCATTACCTCATCCGCCACCGCATTATAGGCACCGGACAGCCGCTGCTCCATGATATGGATATACATAGCGGCCAGGTCTTCCAGGTGGATCCAGCTGACCAGCTGCCTGCCATTTCCAAATACCGGCACCAAAGGGGAGAACATAGATCGCGCAATAGGACGAAGCGCGCCGCCCTGCGCGGCCAGCACCATACCGGTCCTGAGCACCGCTACGGGAATGCCCAGCTGCTCCATTTTGAAGGCCGCCGCTTCCCATTCCTTACAGACCCGTCCTAAAAAGGAGCCCTCGTCAGGCGGCGCGTCTTCATCAAACACCTGCTGACCGGACGGGTCATCACCATACCAACCTATAGCGCCGGCACAGATCAGCTGCCGTACCCGATGGTTACGCTGCCTTAAAATATCATAAATAAGCCGGAGGCTGCCCACCCTGCTCTCCAGGATGAGCTGCTTGCGCCGGGTCGTCCATCTTTTATCCGCGATACCCGCTCCCGCCAGGTGCACGATCACACTGACATCCCGGAATGCTTCGGTGTCTACCTGCCCGGAACCGGGGTCCCAGTAATAATAATTGCCGGACCCGGCAGCCTGCTTACCGGTAGTGAGCACACGTACGCCATAGCCTTTCAATTCCAGCTGCCGCAGCAGCGCAGAGCCGACCAGACCGGTCGCCCCGGTGATCAGCACTATCTCATTTCCTGTATCCATAGTTTCCATATAAACAGCATCCTTCACCGGATGCCACCAAGAATTCAACCTCTAAATATACAAAATCATAATGATCTTGCCGGGGACGCATCCGCCGGGCATCTCTCCTGTAAGAACTGCCGGTATCCCGGCATCCCGGAAAGCTATCCCCCCGGTTAGGGGGAATGGTTTTATTCTATAACTTAATTATCTTTGCTTATAATCATTAAAAAAAATAAAACATACATGAAACGTTTCATCTTAAGTGGGGCACTGGCATTTTTATCATTTGCCACTTTTGCTCAACAAGGCCGTATTCAATTTGAAGAGTATGATTTAGATAATGGCTTACACGTTATCTTACATCAGGACAAATCGGCTCCCGTAGTTTCCGTCTCCATCATGTACCATGTGGGCTCCAAGAACGAGGATCCCAAACGTACCGGATTCGCACACTTTTTCGAGCATTTATTGTTCGAGGGCACCCAGAATATCGGACGTGGTGAATACATGAAAATCATCCAGGAGAACGGTGGCGTCCTGAATGCCAATACCTCTTTCGACAGGACCTATTATTTCCAGATCCTGCCTTCCAACCAGCTGGCGCTGGGATTATGGATGGAGTCTGAAAGGCTGATACATCCCAAAATAGACTCCATAGGCATTGAGACGCAAAGAAAGGTAGTAAAAGAGGAGAAGAAGCAATCCTACGATAACCGGCCTTATGGTCAGCTGACCAATGTCCTGTTCTCCAATATGTATTCCAAGCACCCCTACAGGTGGATGCCTATCGGTACGGAGCAATATATAGATGAAGCTAAATATGACGAATTCTACAGCTTCTTTAAAACGTTCTATGTTCCGGAAAATGCCGTGCTGGTCATCGCAGGTGATTTCAATCCCGAGGAAGCCAGAACGCTGGTAAAAAAATACTTCGGGGACATTAAAAAAGGAGGTCAGCCTATCCCTCGCCCCGAGAATAACGAACCGCTGAGAACCAAGGAAAAAAGAGCTACCCACTTTGACGAGAACATCAAGCTCCCCGCTGTGATCATAGCTTATCCTGCTCCCGAGATAGAAAGCGAGGATGCCTACGCGGTGGATATCCTGACCCAGGTGCTCGGCGGCGGCCGCAACTCAAGATTGTATAAAAAGCTGGTGGATAAGGATGAAATAGCAGTACAGGCAGGGTCCGGCAATATGAGCCTGGAACATACCGGCATCATCATGGTACAGGCCATTGGCGCTATAGGACAGGAAGCCTCTACCATCGAAAAAAATCTCAAGAGCGAGATCGAAAGGGTCAAAAAGGACGGCATCACCCAGGAAGAGTTCCAGAAAGCGCTAAACAATATGGAAAGCCAGTATATCAATTCCCTGAACAATACTGAAAACGTAGCAGAGCAGCTGGCTACCAATTACATGTATTTTAAGAACACCAACCTTATCAATACGACCTTTGAAAAGTATAAAAAGCTGACCTTGCAGGACGTAAATAATGCAGCCCAAAAGTACCTGGATCCTTCCAAGAGCCTGATATTGCAGTATTTACCCAAGAAATAGTTATTCAAGCATTTTCTAAAAATCAAATCATACACAACTATATTTCAATAAGATGAAAAAATTATTGTTCACTATATTCGCTTTAGGCTGCATCAATGCAGCTTATACCCAGGGCTCCAGCAGGAATGTAAGACCTTTGCCCGGTCCTGCACCGCAGATCAATATTGCTGATGCCAAAACATTTACTTTGGACAACGGCCTGAAAGTATATGTGGTGGAAAATCACAAATTACCCCTGGTCACTTATACCATCCAGTTTGATATTGACGCACCCAATGATATGGACAAAGCAGGTATCAAGGACTTTTTCGGAAGTATGATGACCGCCGGTACCAAAAAAAGGAGCAAAGAGCAATTCATTGATGAGCAGGATGCCATCGGCTCAACAATAGGTGTATCGCATAATTTTGCCTATGCCTCCGCACTGACCAAGCACCAGGATAAGCTGCTGGACATTTTTTCCGACTGTATCCTGAATCCCAACTTCAACAATGAGGAACTGATCAAGATCAGGAAGCAGGCCGAATCCGGACTCCAGGCCAATGAAAACAGCGCCGATTATATGATGAACAATGTTCAGAGCATTGTTTTCTATGGCGCTAACCACCCTTACAGCGAGGTAATGACGGAACAAACGATCAGGAATGTCAACCTGTCGGATATCAGTAAGTACTACCGGACGTATTTCAAACCTAATGTTGCCTATATGGCCATTGTGGGAGATATCACAGTAGAAGAAGCTAAAAAGCTGGTCTCCAAATACTTCAACAGCTGGCAAAAAGGAGATGTTCCCAAAGCCACGTACCCGGCAACGCCGCAGCCATCCGGACGGGTAGTTCACTTTGCTGACAGGCGCGGTGCCGTACAATCCAAGATCGCTATCGGTAACCCTGTTGAATTAAAGCATACCGATCCTGACCTGCAAAGCGCCAGGGTCATGAACTATATCCTGGGTGGCGGTAGCTCTTCCAGGCTCTTCACCAATTTACGTGAAAGCAAGGCGTGGACCTACGGCGCCTATTCCTCGCTGAGCCAGGATAAGGTAATAGGCTATGTAGAATTGTCCGCAGACTGTCGCAATGAGGTGACGGACAGCTCCATTCACGAGATGCTGCAGGAAATGAACAGCATCCGTAACCAGCCCGTGGACGAAAAGGTATTGCAGGGCGCTAAAAACTATATCAACGGTGTATTCGCGCTGGGCTTAAGAAACCCTCAGACCATCGCTTCCTATGCTATTAATATAGACCGCTACAACCTGCCGAAAGATTACTATAAGACCTATATGCAGAAAACATCCAGCGTAACGATCTCGGATGTTAAGAATGCTGCCAATAAGTTCCTGACACCTGCACAGACGAATATTATCGTAGTGGGCAACCGTACGGAAGTAGAGAAGCTAAAAAGATTTGCAACCAACGGTGAGATACGCTTCTACGATAAGTACGGCCAGCCTGCGGCAGCCATTGAGAACAAGGTCATTAACGGCCAGACCGCAGATGCCATCGTAGCCAAGTATATCCAGGCCATCGGCGGGGAAGCCGCGATCAAGGGACTTACTTCCCTTGACGCCAGGGGCACTACGGAAATTTACGGTACCAAAGCCGACTTTGAAGAGAAAGTATCCAGTCCTGATAAATATTATTTCGGCATCTCCACCAAAGTGGGCAACGCAATGCAGACTGCCTATTCCACTATGGTGAACGGGGAAAAAGGCGCTATCGAGCAGCAGGGCTCCCGCACCACTATGCCGCCAGCATACGTGGCTGTGTACAAGCTGAAAGCAAACCTCCAGTCTATCCTGCAAAAGGACTCCCTGGGTGTAAGCTATGAGCTGGAAAGCCTGACCAAGCTGAACGGTACAGATGTCTATCTTATCAATAAGTATTCCGATAACGGTAAAGCCCTGACCAGGCAGTATTATGACGTGAATACCGGCTTATTGCTGAAAGATGAGGAGATCGTAAAAGTAAACAACCAGGAATCGATCACCACCCGCGTTTACAAAAACTACAAGGAGGTAAAGGGCGCCAATGGCTATAAAGTGCCTCATACCATTGAGGAAGATGCCGATGGCCGTAAATCCACCTACCAGTACAGTAGTGTCAAAGCCAACGGTAAGATCCCGGGAGTATATTTCAAATAGTCTCTTTGCTGTTCTACCAAACATAAAAAAAGGTTGTCCTTCCCGGACAACCTTTTTTTATTCCAGCTCAGGGCATCTTCCTATTCCTGAAACGTCACCGGCAAAGCTGCCGGCTCTCTTCCTCTCAGGCCCCATGTCACTTGCCTTATATCTTACTGTTACTGAATAACGTAAACATAGCTTAATATCGAATAATTGCAAAATCACAATTAAATGTTAAAATTTAACGATTATTTTTCATAAGCCAACTTTATA
Organism: Edaphocola sp.; assembly: GCA_037190225.1. Lineage (GTDB taxonomy): Bacteria > Bacteroidota > Bacteroidia > Chitinophagales > Chitinophagaceae > MKSF01. The sequence continues at coordinate 78,464 of JBBCJL010000003.1, forward strand.
TTTGTTTTATATGTCTATCAACCGGAGAAGATCACAGCGCGCTTACAGCTGCCGCCATTTTTGTTTCAGCAGCATGCAGGATATTATGAGCAGGCATTGCCAGAGTGTACCGGGGAGCAAACAGTGAGGAAGCAGTGTCCGGATAGTGTAGCAGAGCTATTGCATTGCATTAAATACCAGCGTACGAGACTATATATATGACAATACAATCATTCACACTAAGATCATAACACTGCGTTCATGAAATCAAAATTTATACTTCCTGTTTTAACGTTCTTACAGGTGGCTTTGTATATGCCCACCCAGGCGCAAATGAGCTGTGATACTACCAATTTCCCGGCTGCCTATGTCATTAACGAACCAGACTATCCCTATACTTCCGCAGGTGGCATCACCATAACATCCAGCTATATCAATGCCCTTGTATATCCGGCGGCCTGGTCGTCGAACTGCGGGGGACAGGCTTACGGCACTAGGGCCAACAGCATCTGGCTGAATGCCACCAACCAATCCTGGACGCTGACCTTCAGCCAGCCCGTTTCCAGGCTGGTCATGGTGATATCAGCTACGGATGGCGGAGAGGAGTTTTACTTCAATGCCAATACCGGTACCATTACACTTTCCGGCTATTGCACCGGTAATTTCACCTCCACCGGTAATGCCCTTACCTGCTTCGGGGTCACCCCTTCTCCAGCAGCGGGTACCTATGTCATCATTAACAACAGCATGCCTGCCACACAATATACCGTTACCCATAATGGTATGCTGAACGGCTCTATCATGAATCTCCTGGACTGCTTCTCCCTGGGATGTCCTGATGTCAAGATCAGCCAGAGCATATGCCAGTCAGACCTTCCCTTTACCTGGAACGGCAGAACGGTACACACAACAGGCACCCATACGCTGACCGATGTCCGCGCGTCTTCCATAGCAGGCTGCGACAGCACCACCACCCTGACATTGACCGTGCATACCAACCCGCAACAGAGCCTGGAGGAAACCATCTGCGAGCAGGACCTGCCTTTTCAATGGAATGGCCAGTCGGTAACGGCTACAGGCACGCATACCCTGACCGATATCCGGCCCTCGGAAATATCCGGCTGCGACAGCACTACCACCCTGACGCTAACGGTCAACCCAAATCCCAGGGTATATTTAACAGACACTATATGCGAGTCTCCTACCGGCTTTGTATGGAACGAGCAGAGCATACAGGCCCCGGGCCGCTATACGCTGAAAGATACCCGTCCTTCCGTCCTTACCGGCTGCGACAGTATTACCACTCTGGACCTGACCGTACATCCCTCGCCTGATATCACAATGACCCCGGAAACCCCGGCTCCCTACTGTATAGGAGATACCATCTCGCTATCCTTCAGCGGGGCGATATCCTACGACTGGCGCGCCATCCGGCCGCTGCCCGATTTCAGCAAAGGCAGGTATTACCTATACGAAGGCCTGAACCTCCTGACCGTCAGAGGGACTAATGAATTGAATTGTACCGGTACCAAGACCTTTACCATCCTGGCGGATGAATGCTGCGATATGGCCATTCCCAACGCATTCTCCCCCAATAATGATGGCCTGAACGATTTTTTCTACGTCATCCAGAACGGCAATCCCGCAAGCTTTGTCCTGTTAATATTTGACAGGTGGGGCAAGGAAGTTTTCCAGAGCTTTAATGCCAATGTCCAATGGGACGGTTCGCACCTCGGCAGGCAGGTTGAACCGGGAGTGTATTATTATTATATTGAAGCTACCTGCGCCGGTGGCAATAAAACAGTCAAAAAAGGAGAAATACACCTGATCAGATAAAACTTATCGCTATACTGAAAGAGTTAACCAGAACGCCCCCTTGCTCTAAGGGGGCGTTCTGATATTAGCCATATTATGCGGCCTATAATAATTTACCTTCCACGGTCCAGTTATCATACCTGTTATTGCCGGAAGTATTATCGTGGCCGTCACTGAACACGATCTTTATTCCGAAGTGAGGATTATTCCCGGCACCCGGTATAGCAGAAAAGTCCAGCTCCTGCAATACAAAATTTTCGGTAACACCATAGCTGGTCCGCTCCAGCCCTGTATTGATATAATTACTGCCGTCCAGCGTGTAATAGATATTATTGGTCTGCGCGCCGTTTCCTGTACGCATCACCACATATTTCACCCTGATATCCTTAAAACCAGTGGTAGGTATTTTCACAAAGAGATCAGCAGCAGGATTCCGCAGGCGCAGCGCATTACCCGCGGCATCATTATAACGGGCGTTCAACACAGCGCCTTCATTTACCGGGTCGAAAGCAGCAGCATATGACATAGCCGCTCCACCAATCGTGAAAGCAGGGTCCATAATAGCAGCTCCGTTGAAATTCCAGTAGTGGATAAGGCTGTCATCAGCGGTCAGCGTATCCACAGGCTCTCCCGGAACGGAATCAGCCCTCAACGCATCAATGGAAATGTTATCATACCTGTTGTTACCGCTGGCGCTCGTATTGCCCACGTTAAACGTAAAGCGTATGGAAAAATCAGGATTATCATTCGCAGCCGCTATCCCCGCGAAATCCACGCTGTAAACGATCCATTCCGTAGATACGTTCACAACCTTACCGGTAATGCCGTCACTTGTAAACGTAGCGCCATCGGTGGTATATTCAATGATATTTTCCCGGGCGCCGTTGCTGGTCCGCATGACCGCGAACGTCAGCAAAGGCGATTTATAACCTTTGGTAGGAGCTTTAATGACCATATAGGTGGACGGATTCCTGACACGCAACGCCTTGCCTGAGTCACTGCCCCGGCGGCTGTTCAGAAGCGTACCTTCTGTATCATCATAAGTGTCGCCGGTAACGATCTGGCCCGCTCCTATGGTAAAGCCGGGTTGCAGCAGCGGGCCGCTGTTGAAATCCCAGTAGTGTATCAGCTCCCTGTCGCCCGGGTCTATCGGGTCAACGGGAATAATAACGGACGCGTCAGACACCCTGTCCTTGACACATCCTGTCAATCCTGCCAGTAAGAGGAACGGTAAACATACCTGTTGTAATAAACGTCTCATGAGCTGTCTTATTAAAAACGATAGCATAAGCATTGACAAGTACCCGCATGCTTATACTACCGTCAGTGATTTGATGGAACCATCTTTTAAGGCTTATTCTACAATGAACCGGGCTGTACCGCCATCAGTTGTCCTGATGATATACATACCTGTATGCAGGTCCGCTGTAGCTAAGGTAGTGGTATCAGTGAAGGTTTTCAGCGCTCTCCCGGTCAGGTCATATACCTTACCCGAAACCGGCATATCAAATATCAGCTCCTGCCCGGCCTTAACGGGATTGGGATAAAAAGTCACGCCTTTATTGTTCAGCTCAGACACGGAAACAGGACGGATATATCCTTTCACCTGTACGTCATCCAGCCTGAAAGCAGGCCTGGAACCTCCGGCACCCGGTACGTCCAGCTCGCAATACAGCCAGCGCAGCTGCATATCAGGCCGGTTCAGCAAAGCGGCATCCAGGCTGAAGGATACACGTACGCTGTCCAGCGCCGACCTGTTTTCGGAAGAAAAGACAACGGGTACGGCAAAGTCTTCAAAGTCTGCATCCGTTCCGGTCCTGTATTGCAGCCTCACTTCGTATTCCCTGGCTACCGCTCCGTCTCCTCTTGTCAGCAACTGTAAGGTATAGTCCAGCACCACGCTGTCCACTTCCTGTGTATTCAGCCCTACAACGATACCACCCACATACACATTGTTGTTATTGCTCCCGGACACACAATCATCATATTGCGCGCTGCCGGTATTGATAAAGGAAATGCCGTTATCTTCCAGGCCGTTAAAGCGCGGACGGCTGGTAAGGTCATACCCGCAATGCCAGTCACCTGCCAGAGGTAAGTACGTAGGCTTAGGGTTGCTTGCCGTAGTATAATGGAAAACGGTATGCGCGGGGTAAGTGGCGGCAGGCGCTGCAGGATCCCACTCCGTAAAGGTATAGGTATTGGTTTTGAGCGCTACAGGCGCAGGATCAGAAGAGGCATAGGCCGTACCGGCCAAAGCCACATTCTGCACCGCAAGACCCGAGCTCAGGCTGATGGTGCCGTTATCCGTTCCTGCGGCGGCCGGTGTATATTTCACATATATATAGCGTGGCGTCACCGTATCCGCTACGGATGGTACGCTGATAGCCGTACCGTAAGTACCGGCATAGGTTTCTGATATTTCAAAAGGTGTAGCGGCCAGGATATCAATAGCTGTAGCGATATTGCCACCGGAGATCATTACAGAATCAACGGAAGAGGAAGCGCCCACCCGGCTGTGGAAGTCCAGCGCCGTGACGTTTGTATGAATGCGGCTTACAGCGCTGAGCGATATGGAGGTCACATTGATATTGGTAACCGCGAGCTGCGGCCTGGCTCCGGTAGCGGTATTGGTGTCTGCCATAAAATACTTCCATTCCAGCTGTACCAGGGATTGGTTGTTCACCGCTGCAGGAAGTGTAACGGCGCTGATGTTCTGTGTATGGCCGGCCGTATTATTGCGTGCATATTCCACGTAATTGGTACCGTCCATTACGGGACTCCAGGCACCGGTATCTCCTATTCTGTAATATAAGCGCACCAGGAAGGTCCTGTTATTCGGCACGATGGTCTTACCGGTCCAGCTTACCTGTACGCCGGCCCTTCCTGTAGTATTCAGGGCCAGTACGGCGGCACCCAGCTTGTAGCCGTTGGCGCTGAGGGCAGAGCTGCCTGTATTGATAAAGGAGAACCCGTCTGTACTCACACCATTCATACGGGTACCGCTTGTCAGGTTATATGCCCCGGCATAATCTTCCGCTATCGTATCTGCAGCCAGCGGATCTCCTGTATTGCCCAGGAAATAGAATCTCATAGAGGCAGGATAGGTATTGGCAGCGCTGGCAGCAGGCCAGGAGGTAAAGCTAAAATCCGAAGCGGCAAGATCGTGCGGGATCGCGGGCCAGGTCTGTGCCTTTAACCCTGTCATCCCCATCACCGCTGATAAGGTCATTGATAAGATCTTTTTCATTTTAAAACATTTTATAAGTTAGCTGATATATTATTCGGTCCGGGAATATATTTCTTATCAGAAAGCATAGCTCATGCCCACCCTGACCTGGTCGGTCCATTTTAAAGGTTCCAGCTTTACATCCTCTTTCATAATGCGGTAATAATGCAATTTCACCACGGCCCTGTATCCATCGATCAGGTAGGCATAGCCGATACCCAGGCGTTGGGTCTCACCTGCTACCAGGTCGTTCAGGTTATAATTCTCATACCTTACAGACAGCACCGATCTTGCCGGTAATGCACAGTAATTGACCTGCGCCTGCCATCCCCCGGCCCTTACGATCCCTTTATTGACCTCAGCACCGGTATTGTAAAACAAGTCGCTGCCGGCCTGGGATGGCTCCAGGCGAAGCACCTGCGCCTCGAACTGCGCGGAGAATCCCCTGTACTGGAAGCTGGCATCCCATCCGTATGCAAACCTTTTGCCGTCTATCACCCGCAGGCCGTACTCGCCGCCAATATTGGACGGCAGCTGTTCACCTGATGGCTGTGTCTTGTTCGTGTACCTGGCATTGATACCAGCCCTTACCATCGGGATAGGCACATGCAATATATCCGCTTCCACGTACCGGTACCTGGATGGATAGGCCACATCCGCACGTCCTATATATTCCAGCCGCCCGCTGGGGTCGTTATCATTATTGCCGATAATATTTTCACCCAGGCCCGTATATACGCCCGCATACAGGTTGATGCGCTGCTTCCACATACTGTGTGTCAGGGTGATCCCGATGTCCCTGCGTGAGAAGAAATCCCCCCGCAGCAGCTGTCCCCGCTGCCAGAATGCCGACCCGTCAAAAGACAGCATAGAGCCCTGCGAGTACGGCAGCTTATCATAGCCCACCCTGATATCCACCGGCAGGCCGGTATATTCAATAAAGGCGCTCATCAGCCCTGGATTTTCCGGATCCAGCGTCTGGCCATCCTTCATAGCAGCTTCCGCAAGGTCCGCCATATCCACCCTTACCTTATACGACCATTGCTTACCTACACGGCCGTTCAGTCCGAGCTGCATATCCCGTAAGCGAAACCTGTTGTTCTTACGGTTCAGCTCGCCTTCTTTCAAGAAACGGTGATTATAATAGGCCGAAACGAATCCTGACAGCTGCAGGCTATGGTTACCATTTGTAAAGGTATGCTGGGCTGCTGCCGGAACGCTGCCGGACATCACAGCGCCCGCGCATAGGGAGAGCAATGTAAAATATCTATTCATAAATAAGTTGATGGCCTTTTCGCAAAGGCCGTTGCCGTTTTGTTATTGAGGGAGGGCAGCGAAAAAATACAGGCGCTCCAGGTCATCTGACGCAATGACCAGTTTTCCGTCCTTATCAAAGGCTATACCTTCCGGATTGAGCACTTCAATTTTCCATGACCTGATCACTTCATACGTTTCCGGGTGGCACATAAATACCTTGCGGTCCTCATCGCTCAGCAGATACATATAGCCATTATGATACCTTGCGCCGGATATGTCCCGCGCCGCCGTAAAGGCATATTCATTCACCGGTATAAAGTCTCTGTTAAGCTCTTTGATCACAATAGGGTCCTTTTCCGTAATGACCACGAACTGTTCAGTGGTCCGGTTAAACGCAAGCGACTCATACCCTTTGTTCCTGCCGCCGCTGTAAGGCACATACCAGGTCTTATCCTTCTTCAGGTGCGCCCTGTCAAAACGATGGATCTGGCGCAATGATTCATCCGCCACATATACATAATCACCCACGACCTCCACACCTTCAAAGTCCATGCCTTCAAAAGCCGCACGCCGCAGCACCTTACCTTCAGGGCTACATTCGTACAGTACACCATTGTCACTTACTACGTACAGCACGCTGCCGCTGCCGTCAAAAGCTATATCAGACGGCTCAGGTACGTTTATGGATTTAAAATGCTCATATTTCAATAAGGGCGCAGTTGCCTTAAAGGCGCTCAATACCAGGAAAGCTGCAGCTAAGAGAAAGTAGGTCTTCTTCACTATACACGGATGCTTTAATAATACAAGGAATACTATTGGAATTCCACGGCAAAACAACCTAATTTATATTAACCCAATATTACCTGTGTATTATAAAAATATTATCTATATGGAAGCTGTAAGGATAAACTATAAAGCAGGACAGGGATCCCTCACATCCGTTCGGAATGATTACCAAGCACGCTGCAGGTCTTTTGGCAGCGAAAGCGTACCTGACTCACAGAGCGGGCACTTCTTAACGAAACGTATCTGTAACAACAGGTTATTTCCTGTAAGCAGGTAGTCATTAAATATTAACCCGTATTATAGCGTATCACTACAGGAAACACCTTTTTTAGCATTATGCAGCTATACCTGCAGAAATCCCAGGCAGGGAAGAAAATGATATTCTGTGAGCGGCAATGGACGAGAGGAACAAGCACGCTCAGGAGCAAGGGAAAGGAGCGCCGGCCCGGCTGCGTCCCCGGCCGTGCAGATTTAATTACAGGATATCTTTTATCTCGTTCAGGTGACGCACTTCATAAGTAACAGGATCCTCGTGCTGTAGTTGCAGCGGGTTGTAAAATATCTGGTCCATACCAATATTCCGGGCGCCGCGGATGTCTGCTTCCAGGCAGTCACCGATCATGACGCTTTCCTCCGGAACGGCACCGGTAGTACGCAATGCGTATTCAAAGATAGGCCTGTGAGGCTTCATGCTCCCGGCATTCTCGGAAGTAAAGATATTACTGAAATAAGAGTCCAGGGCAGCGGTCCGGAGCTTTTCCTGCTGTGTGGTCTCAAAGCCGTTGGTAATGATATGCAGGACATAGCCTTTGACAACGCAATAATCCAGCAATGCCTTAGCGCCATCCAGCAGCAGGCCCTGCCTGGGCAGCTTTTCAAGGTACAGTACGCTCAGCTCATTCACCAGCGGCCTGTTATTGATCTTATAGTCGGACAGTGTCAGCTCCATACGTCTCCAGCGCAGCTCTTCCCGCGTGATGGTGCCGCTGCGCAGCTGCGCCCACAGCATTTCATTGTGCTGCTCATAGCGGTCGCTGAACGCTTCAAAGTCTTCAATACCCTTTTTATCCAGCTCAAATTCCCGGTATAAATGCTGCAGGGTAGCTTTTGAATTGGCATTAAAATCCCAGAGCGTATGATCCAGGTCGAAGAATAAATGCTTGTACCGTTTCATAGCTGCTATCCTTTATGAATCACTTCCATAATGGTCCTGAAAGCAATAAACTGATTCCCGAACCGTTGGATGCCATCCTGCCGCATGATTTCGCTATGCTCCGCTATATAAGACTGATAGGCTTCTATACTTTCACATTCATACTGCACCACAAAGGTCCGGCTGTCATCATCATCCGTAACATCCTCCAGCGCGCACATCCTGTAGCCCGAGAATTTGCCGGTATTCAGCATATCCGGCAAGTGCACGGTCTTCATCCAGGCTTCCCAATCGGTCACGATGGCATTGGCTACCTTGATCGTTACATTGTAGATTATCATAAGCTGCATTTAAGACCGTAAAGTTATACGAAATTTAGCTTCCGGCTGCCGGGATACACCCAAAGGTTTTCAAAAACCCTGCATGCGTTATATCCCGGGCTTGCTTATATCACAAATATGTTATACATTTAAAGTTTCAACAGGTCTTTCATTCAAAAACATTCAATAATGAAAAAGATATTGACACTTTTCTCCGTAAGCCTTATAGCCCTGGCCTCCTGCCAGAAAGATAAATCCAAGGAGTGCACCTATTACAATAAACCCTTGCCTGTAGGCGTTTCTTTTGTGGGCTATTATGATTACGAGATCAATGCAGTGGATCTGTACCAGTATGAAAAAGGCACGGACTTCCGGAATTTTGTGCGCAAGGATTCTTATACCAAGATGGCACAATACCCGGTGGTCCATGATACCTCCACCGTCATTTTCCATATCGCCCACAAATCCGATTATATGGTGGTCTTACCACAGAAGGAAGATACGTTCCGGATCACCGATATAGCGTACCAGCCTGATTATTTCAGTGTAGTGGAGCCCGGCGGCAAGTGCGACCAGCGAAAAGCGTATTACCAGCTGCCCGAATATGCCACGCTCAACGGGAACGTACTGCGTATTGTGAAACTGACAGACAAGACTGCAGCTTTCTACATCAATAAACCGTAACAAATGCTGAACTGGTTCAGAAATATATTTTTTATCCTGCTGCTGTCCGGCCTGCAGCTCAGCGCTTCAGCCGCGCAGATCATCATTCCTATGGATGCGGATCACCAAGGACAGCATCTGAAAGCCTATGGCGTGGCCTATCATGTGCTGGCTTCCGGCATACCGGTAGACTGGCTGCTCAATTACGAGGGCGGCGCGTTTGCCTTCGTGCATATTGCCGAGCTGGAGAAGATGTGCAGGCTGAAGGGCGTAGATTACAGGGTCGTTTCAGATGCGGAGTACACCAGGGTACTGGCCGATATCAGCGAGCCCGATTTCAACGGGGATATCATCCGCCTGGAGAAACCGCCCAAGATAGCCGTTTACACACCGCCCAATAAGCTGCCCTGGGACGATGCAGTGACCATGGCGCTGACCTTTGCGGAAATACCTTACGATAAGGTGTATGATGACGAGCTCCTGTCAGATAAGCTGGCGGAGTACGACTGGCTGCACCTGCACCACGAAGATTTTACGGGACAGTACGGCAAATTCTGGGGCTCCTTCAGGAATGCTCCCTGGTATATAGAGGATGTGGCGGCGCAGACCGCTATGGCCCGCAAGCACGGGTTCAGCAAAGTGTCCCAGCTGAAGCTCGCAGTAGCTAAAAAGATCAGGGATTTTGTGCTGGGCGGCGGTTATCTTTTTGCCATGTGCACCGCTACGGATTCCTATGATATAGCATTGGCGGCGGAGGGCACCGATATCTGTGAAGAGCCCTTTGACGGCGACCCCGCCTCCCCGAACGCGCAGCAGTCTCTGGATTATACCAGGTGCTTTGCGTTCAAGAATTTCAACCTGATGACACCGCCCCAGATATACGAGTTCAGCGATATTGATAACAGCGCCTATACCAACAGGAAAATAGATATGCAGGCAGATTATTTCACCCTGTTCACCTTTTCCGCCAAGTTCGACCCCGTACCGGCGATGCTGACCCAGAACCATACCACGACCGTGAAGGGGTTTATGGGACAGACCACGGCTTTCCGGAAAGAAACGCTCAAAAGCAGCGTGATCGTGATGGGCGAGAACAAGCTGCTGAACGAGGCCAGGTATATACACGGCAATTACGGTAAGGGCACCTTTACCTTTTATGGCGGGCATGACCCGGAGGATTACCAGCATATGGTCGGCGACCCACCTACCGACCTGGAGCTACACCCCACCTCACCGGGCTACAGGCTGATATTGAACAATGTACTTTTCCCGGCTGCCAAAAAGAAGCCTCAGAAAACATAGAATACGGCATATAAAAAACAGGAGGAAGATAATGCGGTAACCTTTACCCCTCAACAGGAAAGGTGTGCTTAATTTTTACCCGTAAAGTTCAGTTCCCAGCCAATTTATTCTTATGCAAGAATTTCGGGATTACTGTATCCTGACAAACGGGCTTTGTCCAAGAATTCATTGCTGAAGATATCACACATTTTTTTACCCAATAACCTGCTTCTTACAGCTATCCATTCATCATCCCTGGTCCCGTACATATACTCCGTCAGACCCGGCATTGACCAGGCCGTATTTTTGCCCCAGTGCAGGGTAAAAGGAATACCCTGGCGCTGGAGGTCCCGGAAAAGCGCTGCTTCAAAATCTTCCAGGCTTACCATATTCCGCGTATCGTCCCACCTCAAACCATCCATCTCAACAATACAGGTTAGGGGAAATTTAGTAAACCCGAGTGTAGCGGCTGATGCTTTTACAAAACGAATACCCAGGGCACCCGGAACAGGTCCGTACTGGTTCGCTATACGTATCATCGTTTCCACTCCTCTTTCGTAATGTTCCAAAGCCACTCCGAAAGCAATCCCAAAAGCAGGACCGGTATATTTGGTATCAGAGAATATCTCACCATGTGTGCCTTCCGTAACCTGCCCTGCAAGAGGAAATATACTTTTTTTCATGGCCTTGAGCAGCAAAGGTATTTGCCGGCTGTACCTGGATGCCAGGCTACCCACAACATCAATAAGCTCAGTATAAACAAGGTGTTGCACCGTATTGCCAGCCCGATTCTCGGACCGGTAAGGCTTTTTATACATTATTTCCATACAGTAATCTTCCTGGCTATTGTAGGGATTGATATACAACTTGTAATGGAAGGGCTTAATGCCGCCTTCGGCCTCATCTATATCCTGTATACCTGTCAGAAACACCCGTTCCGAAGCAGAACGGTCCAAAAGTTTCACAAATTTACTGACCTGCTCTTTCGCAACAAGCCGGGTATATCGTTTCAGCAGGTATAGATCCTCTGTCTCAATCAATACGCCATGAATAAAGCCGAAAGCGCCTAATCCAACCAATGCTGCATTGAACACCTGATCATCTCTTATAACCCTGGCATGCAGTTGTGCAATATACATATCATTTAAAGCCGGAACCGATGCGCGCTCCACATAAATAACATCATCTGTTCCCGGACCAATTATCAACTGTAAACCCACAACCGCATCCTGGATAGCCCCTACATCTATAGCTGAACAATGTACACCTGTGGAAACAGCCCCTGCAATACTCTGGCCATTACTCGCACCTGATGTTTTAAGGGCTTTATTAAACTGACGCAGATAGTTCGAAATAGATTTTATCTTATTACCACATTGAAAGAAGAACAGATCGGACGCATCCAGTTCACTGCTCTCATGCAGATCCTGTGGCTGAATGCGCCACCGTACGTTCATATTGCTATTAATATGAACATTATCATTACAGTAGGTTATATTGTTCATAGACCAGGAAGCTCCTATGGCCCGGAATCTTTCATTGTTGTCATCACAGTACTTGATCAGTCTTCTTATCTCCCCGGTGGCATCATTATACTTATCTATAGCAGTGTAGCTACTGTTCTTTATCAACTTTGTATCCAGCAGTGTCTTCACATATTTGTTTCCAACGCTATGGTAGGTAAACCATTTCCAATTACGGGTAGTATGGGTAGTAGCCATGATTCATCAATTTTGTGGTTGAGAACAAACATATATAAAACGTACCTGCTTTCTGGTGCCCAAAGTAACCATATGATGCAGTAAAGCCCCGAATGATTGCCTGTATTCAAGAATATAGACAGCACTTTCTTCACACATATCAAGCTTAAGAACTTCTTTGGTGAAGAGTTTTGACCTGATGACTGTATCTAATGTTCTTACCTGCATTCCTCTCAGCAAAGGATCCCTTACCCTAACATCATAACCCGCTTCACCCTGTCCGTCGTGGGTAATTACAGATATGGAGTAACAGGAAGACAAGCAAATAGTACCGGCAAGGAACAATGATATGGATAGCTTTGATCTTATATTCATAATTTTATATTTATAAATATAAAATTATGAATATTTGTTTCAAATAAAATATTTATATCATTTTTTTTACCATTCCTGCGATCAACACCGGTAACCCAAATCCGGCAGGTCACCCGGAAAAATAATACGCTCAAAGACAACTGTAACCTCCGGGAATTACAAATCCGGCAGCTTACAGAAAAATAAAGAGACCGGCCTTTTCAGCACAGTCTCTTTCATAACTATCATATTATAGTATATTAACACTCTTTCAGTCCCAAAGGGATATGGATGGCAAGACCGCCATCGGCCGTTTCCTTATATTTATGGTTCATATCCAGGGCTGTTTCCCACATCGTTTTCACCACCACATCCAGGGACACCCTCGCTTTATCAGGGTTGCTCTGCAAAGCCAGCTGACAGGCTGTGATGGCCTTAATGGCCCCCATGGTATTGCGCTCGATACACGGTACCTGCACCAGTCCTGCCACGGGGTCACAGGTAAGGCCCAGGTGATGCTCCATCGCTATCTCCGCCGCCATCATGCACTGCCTGGCACTGCCACCCAGGCATTCCGTCAGGCCGGCAGCAGCCATAGCGGAAGAGACCCCGATCTCGGCCTGGCAGCCGCCCATAGCCGCAGAAATGGTAGCTCCTTTCTTAAAGATGCTGCCTATTTCAGAAGCACAGAGCACATATTGTAAGATCTTATCTTCCTCGTAGCCATCACAGAATACCATAAAGTACATCAGCACCGCCGGTATCACGCCGGCAGCCCCGTTGGTCGGCGCTGTCACAACCCTGCTGAAAGAGGCGTTCTCCTCATTTACCGCCAGCGCGAAACAGCTGACCCAGTCCAGGATATATTTAAAGTCATTTCCGCCGGCCCGTATAGCAGACATCCAGGAATCAAAATCATGGTACGCAGCGCCTTTCAGCAGCCTTTTATTGAGCATGCCCGCCCTTCTTACCACGTTCAGCCCGCCCGGCAGCACACCTTCTATATGGCATCCCCTGTACACACATTCCTTCATGACCTTAACGATACGCAATACACCCTCCCGGGTGGCGGCATCACTGCGCCAGGCATGCTCATTTTCCGCCACGATCTCCGATATGCTGAGACCGGTCTTGATGCACCAGTGCAGCAGTTGCTGCGCGTTGTCAACGGGGAACTGCAGATCGGCGACCTCGCTGCCGCCCAGCTTTACGCCTTCTTTCTCCACAAACCCACCGCCTACGGAATAATAGGTCTCCGCGATCTCCTCACCGTCCTTAAAACGGCAAAGGAATGTCAGCGCATTGGGATGGTAAGGCAGGGACTCATTCATATAGAAGATCACGTCCGTACCCGGGTCGAACCGGATATCCTGAATGCCGCCCAGCGATAATACCCTGTCAGCCTTTATGCCTTCAATGGTCGGGGTGATCTTATTGACATCGAACGTGACAGGATCCGCTCCGAGCAGGCCCAGTATGCAGGCTACATCGGTGCCATGACCCACGCCTGTTTTGGCCAGTGAACCATAGAGCAATACCTGCACTTTTTCCACGGTATCCAGACTGCCTTTCCGCTCCTTTAACGCTTGCAGGAAGATCAGTGCCGCCTTCCAGGGACCTAAGGTATGGGAGCTGCTGGGACCTACACCTATCTTGAATATATCAAATACCGAAATGGGTTCACTTTGTTGCACAATGTCAGTTATTAATGTTTGAGACTAGTTTTGCTATGCAAAATACTAATTAAATACCAGATAATAAAACAACGGCCGCCCGGTACGCGTTGTTCATACCGTATTCATATGACGGCATCTGCGCCCAAAAGCAACCGTAGTACAATACTATTTTTTGTTACCTTTGCCCAATTAAAAACCTAACTATGCAAAAGATTTTGGTAACCGGCGGCTGCGGGTATATTGGGAGCCATACAATCGTGGACCTGGTGCAGAATGGCTATGAGGTCATTTCCATTGATGATATATCCAGGGGGCATGAAAGCCTTATTTACGGCGCATCAAGAATATGCAATAAAAATATAAAGAATTACAAGGTAGATCTTTGTAACCTGGAAGATACCAGGGCCGTATTCGAGGAGAACCCCGATATAGCAGGCATCATCCATTTCGCGGCTTACAAATCAGTGCCTGAATCCGTATCCAAGCCTATCCTGTATTTCCGGAACAATATCACTTCCCTGCTGAATGTGCTGAAATGCGCCAAAGAGTACAGCATCCATAATATCGTATTTTCATCTTCCTGCTCCGTGTACGGCAACGCGGACAGCCTGCCGGTAAGCGAGACCACCCCGCTGAAAGAGCCGGAATCGCCTTATGCCCGGACCAAGGTCATGGGAGAGCAGATCTGCTCTGATTTCGTAAAGGCCAATCCCGAGTTCAATATCATCCTGCTGAGATATTTCAACCCCGTGGGCGCGCATCCCAGCAGCCTGATAGGTGAGCTCAATGAGAAGCCGGAGAACCTGGTGCCTGTCATCACGCAGACAGCCATAGGCTTACGGGAATCCATGCAGGTATTCGGCAACGATTACGATACCCGTGATGGCTCGTGCATCAGGGATTATATCCACGTGATGGATATAGCCGCCGCCCATACCAAAGCCGTAACCAAATCCATCGCTAATGCCCTTCCTTCCAACTGCGAGATATTCAACCTGGGCACCGGTAAAGGCGTCAGCGTGCTGGAGCTGATCCGCGCCTTTGAAGCCGTGGCAGGCGTAAAGCTCAATTATAAGATCACCGACCGCAGACCCGGAGATGTCATTGCCGTCTATGCGGATAATACCAAGGCCAAGACCCTGCTGGACTGGGAAACCCGCTACGATATTATCCAGATGATGCAGACCGCCTGGGACTGGGAGCAGAAGCTGGATTGCGACAGGAAAGGCTTTTTGAACTAAGCGCTGAAAATTCCGGAAAAAAAATAAAGAAAAATTTGTTCCTTTCAATAAAACCGCTACCTTTGCAATCCCAAAACGTCCGGTGCCTGGCTAAAAAGGTCAAAGCACTGAACATCAGAGGGAAAAAGAAGCTCTTTCAATTATAAAAGGAATTCAAAAGCCGCCTTAGCTCAGTTGGTAGAGCAGCTGATTTGTAATCAGCAGGTCGTAAGTTCGAGTCTTATAGGCGGCTCTGAAAAATAATTTGGAAGTGAATATATGAGCTTATATATTTGCAATCCGAAACGGGTAGTTGGCCGAGTGGTTAAAGGCGGCAGACTGTAAATCTGCTCACGTTTGTGTACGGAGGTTCGAATCCTTCACTGCCCACACGAATTCGACGAATCTTCGTCAAAATATCACACCAGCGGAAGTAGCTCAATTGGTAGAGCGATAGCCTTCCAAGCTATAGGTTGCGGGTTCGAGACCCGTCTTCCGCTCAATGGATGTATTGAATTGTTATATGGTAATAAGTTATTGATTATCAATAGCATGGCACCAAATAACAGTTCAATTGCTGTTGTAGCTCAGTGGTAGAGCACTTCCTTGGTAAGGAAGAGGTCGGCAGTTCAATCCTGCTCAACAGCTCACGGATTTTGCATATTTGGAAAAAAGTGTATAACTTTGCATTTCCAAATTTGTCGTATATACAATTATTAATAAACAAATTTCTTTAAAACAAATAAAAATGGCTAAAGAGACCTTTAACAGGGAGAAACCCCACGTAAACATTGGTACTATCGGTCACGTTGACCACGGTAAAACAACCTTAACTGCCGCTATCACTTCTGTATTAGCTAACAAAGGTATGGCTGCAAAAAAAGGTTATGATGAAATTGATGGTGCGCCTGAAGAAAGAGAGCGTGGTATCACAATCAATACTGCACACGTAGAATATCAAACTGAGAATCGTCACTATGCACACGTGGACTGTCCGGGTCACGCTGACTATGTGAAAAACATGATCACCGGTGCTGCTCAGATGGACGGTGCTATTCTGGTGGTTGCTGCTACTGATGGTCCTATGCCGCAAACTAAAGAGCACATCCTGCTGGCTCGCCAGGTAGGTGTTCCACGTATCGTTGTGTTCATGAACAAAGTTGACCTGGTTGACGATCCTGAGATCTTAGAATTAGTAGAATTAGAAATCCGCGAATTATTATCCAAATACGATTATGACGGAGATAACACTCCAATCATCAAAGGTTCTGCTTTATCAGGCCTGAACGGTGAAGCTACAGGTGTTGCCCAGATCGAGGAATTAATGGCTGCAGTTGACGAATACATTCCGCTGCCTCCACGTGCCGTTGATCAACCGTTCCTGATGTCTGTAGAGGACGTATTCACTATCACTGGTCGTGGTACTGTTGCTACAGGTCGTATCGAGCGTGGTGTTATCACAGTTGGTGACAACGTAGAGATCGTAGGTTTCAACGATGAGCCCCTGACTTCTACCTGTACAGGTGTGGAAATGTTCAAAAAATTACTGGATCGTGGTGAAGCAGGTGATAACGCAGGTCTGTTATTACGTGGTATCGATAAAAAAGATATCCGTCGTGGTATGGTAATCTGTGCTCCTAAATCTATCACTCCTCACACTGAGTTCAAAGGTGAAGTTTACGTACTGTCTAAAGAAGAAGGCGGTCGTCACACTCCATTCTTTAACAAATACCGTCCTCAGTTCTACTTCAGGACTACCGACGTAACCGGTGAGTGTAAATTACCAGAAGGTACTGAAATGGTAATGCCTGGTGATAACGTTAACTTACACGTTACGCTGATCGCTCCAATCGCAATGGAAAAAGGTTTGAAATTTGCGATCCGTGAAGGTGGCCGTACAGTAGGTGCAGGTCAGGTTACTGAAATCGTTAAATAATTCCTCCAAGGAAAATTTAATACTTAAGAAAAGGTCATTGCTTATTGCAATGACCTTTTCTTTTTTTAAGGTATATACCAGGCTGCTCCTGCTATACCCGGCGGTCTATATATAGAGTTGTCTTCCTGGGCCTGCTGAAGGGTAAATATATGCCCTATAAGCTGGCATTGATAACTATGATGTCACCAAAAACCTTCCGTGTCCTCGCCCGCCTCTGCGAAATAAGAACGGCCCATTAAAAGTATTCCCCTTAATGAACCATTGCATATGGTTTTACAGCCTTAAATACCTACGCTGACAGGCTATTTTACGCCGTCCTTTTGAGCCTTTTCCCTTATAGTAGCCGCCCTTTTCCCCGAATCAGGATGCGAATTGAACATTTTCTGCGCTTTACTTTGTTCCGGTGCTCCCGCACTCAGCCCCGCCAGCTTATCAAAAGCGCTGGCAAGCGCCATAACGCTGTAGCCGTGCTTTTTCATAAACCCGTAGGCGTAGGCGTCCGCGTCAGACTCCTGCTTCCTGCTGTAGCTCGAAGTGAGCAAAGCATTAGCCAGGTCGCCCAGCTCCGACTGGGTAAGCGTCCGGGCGGCATTGCTCTGTGAGCTGGCAGCATCAGCAATCGCAGCTCTTTTGTAGGCATCCCTGATAGCGTCCCTGGTGTCATGATTTTTAACGTGCCCTATCTCGTGGCCGATCACACCCAGGATCTCCTCATCCGTCATCAGGTCCATCAGCCCGGCAAATACCCTGACGCTGCCGTCAGCACAGGCGAAGGCATTGATATCAACTACCTTATAAACCTTAAAGTTCAGCTTCAGCCCGTCCTCATTGAAATGCTTTGCTACCAGCTTATTCAGCCTGACAGCATAGGGATCATTCGCTGCAGCTACAGGGTTATTGGCATCCATCCAGGCCACAGCCTTACTGGCCAATGCAGCGGCATCCGCATCACTGAAAGTAAGCGCTTTGGTACCTTTGGCAACCGCACCTACCGATTTATCATTCAGCTTTATTTTCTGCGCATATACATTGCCTGATACCCCCGCCAGCAACAGGAAATTTACAATCAATACTTTTTTCATAATGAATATTTTGTTGAGGCTAAAATAATAAGCCCTGGCGCTACCTGTAAGATCTTCCTGTTAAAATTGATGAAAGAATATGATAAGATTTACTAACTATCTATATATAGGGAACAGGAGATTCCTCACATCGGAATGACCGATACTCTCAGTTCCTTTATGACCTGTAACGAGGACACTTCTCAGCAAAGCGTATCCGTAATAAAAGGCGGTTTCCTATAAGCGGCACTAAAAAGGCAATGGCTGTCTCTGTTATGAGACAGCCATTGCCTTTTTATCTGTATCAAAGAAAGCGTTTATTATTTCACTTCTTCATATTCTACATCAGAAGCTCCGTCTGTATTATTATCAGCGGCAGCATTGCCTTCCGCGTTACCGCCTTGCTGCTGTGCTGCATACATTTCTTCGGAAGCTGCCGTCCAGGCTGCGTTCAATGCTTCAATAGCACCGTCCAGGGCAGCAAGGTCTTCGTTTTTATGCGCTTCTTTCAGAGTGTTCAGGGCGCTTTCGATGGTAGCTTTTTTATCAGCGGATATCTTATCTCCATACTCTTTCAATTGTTTTTCAGAATTAAAGATCAGACCGTCTGCCTGGTTCAGCTTTTCGATACGCTCCCTCAGCTGCTTATCCGCATCTTCATTGGCTTTAGCCTCATTCTTCATTTTTTCGATCTCTTCCTTGCTCAGTCCGCTGCCCGCTTCGATACGGATATTTTGTTGCTTACCGGTTCCTTTATCTTTTGCAGTTACGCTCAGAATACCGTTGGCATCAATATCGAATGTCACTTCGATCTGAGGAACGCCTCTCGGGGCCGGTGGAATTCCATCCAGGATAAAGCGGCCTAAGGATTTGTTCTGGTTAGCCATAGGACGTTCACCCTGCAGCACATTGATCTCAACACTTGGCTGGTTTTCCGCAGCAGTAGAGAATACTTCTGATTTGGTAGTAGGGATCGTAGTATTGGATTCGATCAGGCGGGTCATTACGCCACCCATAGTTTCAATACCCAGCGATAAAGGCGTAACGTCCAGCAGCAATACATCTTTTACATCACCGGTCAGTACGCCACCCTGGATAGCAGCACCTACGGCTACCACTTCATCCGGGTTCACGCCCCTGTTAGGTTTCTTACCAAAGAATTTCTCCACCACTTCCTGTATCTTGGGAATACGGGTAGAACCACCTACCAGGATCACCTCGTCAATATCATTGGTAGTGTAACCGGCATCCTGCAATGCTTTACGGCAAGGCTCCAGCGTACGCTCAACCAACGTATCCGCCAGCTGCTCGAATTTAGCGCGTGTCAGCTTCCTTACCAAGTGCTGAGGCACACCATCCACCGCGGTGATATAGGGCAGGTTGATCTCTGTTTCCTGTGAGGAAGATAATTCTATCTTGGCTTTTTCGGCAGCCTCTTTCAAACGCTGCCAGGCCATCGGGTCCTTGGAGAGGTCAATGGTAGGCATATCATTCCTGAATTCTGCCGCCAGCCAGTCCATGATCACCTTATCAAAGTCATCACCACCCAGGTGCGTGTCACCATTAGTGGATTTCACTTCAAATACGCCATCCCCCAATTCCAGGATAGAGATATCGAATGTACCGCCACCCAGGTCGAATACAGCTATCTTACGGTCTTTGTCCTGCTTATCCAGGCCGTAGGCCAGTGCCGCAGCCGTAGGCTCGTTGATAATCCGGCGAACGGTCAGTCCGGCGATCTCACCCGCTTCCTTGGTGGCCTGGCGCTGGGCATCATTAAAATAGGCCGGTACAGTGATAACGGCTTCTGTCACGTCCTGTCCTAAAAAGTCTTCTGCCGTTTTCTTCATTTTCTGCAGGATCATCGCAGAAATTTCCTGGGGCGTGTACAGACGGCCGTCTATATCCACCCTTGGGGTATTATTATCGCCTTTTACTACTTTATAGGAATTGTGGGCTACCTCGCTGGCCACCTCGTCAAACCTGCTGCCCATAAAACGCTTAATGGACATGATGGTATTCTGAGGATTGGTAATAGCTTGACGTTTAGCCGGATCACCTACTTTTCTTTCGCCGCCTTTCAGGAAAGCCACGATAGAAGGTGTGGTTCTTCTACCTTCATCATTTGCAATAACTACCGGCTCATTACCTTCCATTACTGCAACACATGAGTTTGTTGTACCTAAGTCAATTCCGATTATTTTTCCCATTTTTATGTATTTTAATTATATTATTTACTTCGTTAATTCATTGTATTTTCTGATTTACATACTCCAAGTTTTATGCCATTCCCCTTATAGATGCAATCTTGTCATATTTTATGACAATACTATATAATTACCCTGTAATCACCGCTGATACTGTCAGCAATTTCCGCTTTCCACGTACATTTTGTACCAAAGCACCCACCGGACCTAACAAATTTGTCAGCATCACCCCTGGAAAAACCGGGCATGATCGGCCTGCTGCCGCACAACTGAATACAATCTTCTCAGGAAAATAAAAGGAAATGCTGACTATCTAAATTATAAGAGATTCCTCACATCCGTCCGGGATACACCCTCAGTGCCTTTACAGCAAAAGCGGTCTCTGACCCGCAGAGAGGACACTGATCAGCAAAGCGTATCCTTAATAAAAGGTTGTTGCCTGTAAGCAGACGGCCACTAAGGAAATTGTAAGGTATGCTATTGCATCTTGGTAGCTATAATCTGCTCATGCTTCCATGCATATGAGCTCTAAAAAGCGACCGTTGTAAACCGCCAGTGCATCGTATCCACCAGCGTCAGCTTATTGATATCCACAGGCAGCCCGGTGATGATCTTCAATACCTGCATAGCCATAAGCGAGCCGATAATACCCGGCAAAGGACCCAATACGCCATTCGTATCGCAATCCGGTATATCCCCGGCATTAGGCGGTTCGGGAAACAGGTCTCTCAGTTGCCTGCTTCCGTTATAATTCAGCACGGCCATCTGGCCTTCAAAAGCCCGGATGCTGCCATAGATCAGCGGTTTACGCAACCGGACACAGGCATCGTTCACCAGGTACCTGGTGCTGAAATTATCTGAGCCGTCCACCACTATATCGTAATCATTGATGATCTCCGCCACATTATCCGCAGCAATGCGTTCCGCCATCGGAACCACGCAGACCTGGCTGTTCAGCTTTTTCACGAAGGCCGCGGCGCTCTCCACCTTGAGGCTTCCTATACTGCTTTCGTTATGGATGAACTGGCGGTTGAGGTTATGCAGTTCTACCTTATCAACATCCGCTATTCCTATTCTCCCCACACCGGCCGAGGCCAGGGCCTGTATCACAGGTGAGCCGAGTCCGCCGGCTCCCACCACCAATACCCTGGCAGCCATGATCTTACGCTGACCCGCCACACCTATTTCCTCTATGAATATCTGCCGGCTGTACCGCATGAATATAATATCCTGTTCCATTACAATGTTTTATCAGCAGTATATAGTCTAATTAAAGGCATGGTCCCAATCCTTCATCACCGGCTCATATCCCGCTTTCCTGATGCGTTCCCGGATCTCGCTCATACTGCGCTCATCGCTGGTCTCAAATTGCTCCAGCGACATGGGCGCTACGGCATAGCCCCCGGGGTTGGTTTTAGAGCCGGCGCTCATGGTAGTAGCTCCCAGCGTGATGATATGATCCCTGAAATGCCCGCTTTCCCGTGTTGACACAGAGATTTCCAGGTCTTCATTCCATATCCGGTACGCGCATATCAGCTGCAGCAGGTCCCTGTCTTCCATGATAAAGTTAGGCTCTATAACACCCTCTGCCGGGCGGAGACGCGGAAAGGAGACGGAATACCGGGTTTTCCAGTAGCGTTGCTGCAGGTAATGGATATGCAGCCCATTAAAAAAGCTGTCCACCCGCCAGTCTTCCAGCCCCAGCAATACGCCCAGTCCTATTTTATGCAGCCCGGCCTGCCCTATCCTGTCGGGCGTGTCCAGCCTGAAATCAAAATTGGATTTTTTACCCTTGGGATGGTACTGCTTATAAACCTCCTTATGGTAGGTCTCCTGGTACACCAGGACGGCATGCACGCCCGCTTCGTGCAGTACCTCGTAATCTGCCGCCGACAGGGGCTGCACTTCCAGTGATATATTGGTAAAATGCGGCTTCAGCAATTTTACCGCATCCAGGAAGTACTGCGTATTGACGGTCTTATGCGCCTCCCCGCTGACCAACAGGACATGCTCCACCCCCATTTCCTTCAGCGCTGCTGCTTCTATCATCATTTCCGCACCTGACAGCGTTTTACGCCTGATCCTGTTATCAACGCTGAAACCACAATACGTACAGATGTTCTGGCATTCATTGCTCAGGTACAGCGGCGCATACAGCTGTATGGTCTTTCCGAAACGCCGGCGGGAGATCTGCTGCGCCATCGCGGCCATTGTTTCCAGCTCCGCGGCAGCCGCGGGAGAGAGCAATACCAGGAAGTCTTCCAGTGTCCGCTTTCGCTTTTGCAGGCTGCTGCGTACGGCTGCGGGAGTAGCCTTATAGATCCTGCTCTTAACGGTTTCCCAGCTATACTGCTCAAAAATATCTTTAAAGGTTTTCATTATGTACCGGTTTCTGATCTGTCAGGAAGGAAGTGAGCGGGCTGGAAGCCTGCGCACGGCTCTGGACCGCGCCCAGCCCGGCCTCATAAGCCTTACGTCCCGCTGTTACTGCTTCTTTGAATGCCGCAGCCATACTTACAGGGTCTCCCGCCACCGCAATAGCCGTATTGACCAGCACGGCATCGGCGCCCATCTCCAGCGCCCTGGCAGCATCGGAAGGTGCCCCGATGCCCGCATCCACTATGACAGGCACCCGGCTCTGCTCTATGATGATCTCCAGGAAATCAACAGTACGCAGTCCCTTATTGCTGCCGATAGGAGCGCCCAAAGGCATCACTGCGGCGGTTCCGGCATCTTCCAGCCGTTTGCACAGTACCGGATCGGCATGAATATACGGCAGGACCACAAAGCCCATTTTTGCCAGCTCTTCTGTAGCCCTGAGCGTTTCAACAGGGTCAGGCAGCAGGTAACGGGGATCAGGATGTATTTCCAGCTTTACCCAGTTGGTTTCCATCGCTTCCCGGGCCAGCTGGGCGGCCAGCACCGCCTCCCGGGCATCCCTTGCACCGGAGGTATTGGGCAGCAAGGATACCTGCGGCAGCTTGAGTGCTTCCAGCAGCTCGTCTTCCGCTGACCGGTGATCTACACGCTTAAGCGCCATGGTCACCAGCTCTGAGCCAGACGCTTTGATAGCCTCGCGCATGGTACCAAGGCTGCCGAATTTGCCGGTGCCCAGGAACAGCCTGGAGCTGAAGTGCCGGTCTGCTATTTGTAATGTACTCATTGTAAAATCGTTTTGATATGTGAAGTCAATTCCGGGCGCCGGGTGATAAGACCGGATACAGCGATACCGTAAATGCCAGTCTGCATCAAAGCCGGGATATCTTCCGGCCCGATACCGCCGATGGCATATACAGGCGGGATGGTCTCCTGCCGTTCCGAAAAATACCGGCATATATCCCGGTAGCCATCCAGGCCCAGTACAGGGCTCAGCTTATCCTTCGTAGTGGTAAAGGCAAAGGGTCCCAGCCCTATATAGGTACATTGCTCTGCAACGCGCTGCCGTACATCCTGCAAGGTATTGGCCGTACCGCCAATGATCTTACCCGGACCCAGCAGTCGGCGGGCATCGGCTACGGCGCCGTCTTCCAGCCCCAGGTGCACACCATCGGCCGATACTTCCTTAGCCAGCAGGACATGATCATTGATGATGCAGACCGCGTTATAGGCCGCGCAGTATCTCTTTACGTTAAGGCACAGCTGCAGCAGCTCCTGTTCCGGCGCCTGCTTCCAGCGCACCTGCACCCAGTCAACCCCTGCCTGTAACGCGCGGAGAATATTCCGTTCCTGTTCCTGCAGGCCGTTGCCCTGCGATATATATTGCAATTTAGTTTTCATATGCATGATGATACCCCAACAGGGAACTGTTACTGTTCAATACTTTTTCCACATAGGTCTTTCCCGCACGTATAGCGTCCTGCAGCGAGGCGCCCCGGGCTATACCACCCGCAATGGCCGCCGAAAGGATGCAGCCGGAACCGTGCTTGGGATACAGAACCGTTGTTCCGGGAGGGAAAACGGTCGTTTCCCCGCTTTCCATGAGTATATCCGTACCTGTCCAGTCAGCGCAATGTCCTCCTTTGAGCAAAACGGCACAGTATTCCATATCCTCAGGATCCGGCAGGCTGTATTGCTGCAGTATCTCATATTCCGGGTAGTTAGGCGTGATAAGCTCGATATCCCTGAGCAGCGGCGTGAGCGCTGCCAGGCTTTCTTCCCTGAAAAACGGGAACCCCGAAGAGCTCCTGATGACAGGGTCCCAGATGACGAAAGCCGCAGGATTACACGCCCGGACGGCTTGTAAGACGGCAGCTAAGAATTCACTGTCCGGTACAATACCGATCTTCACTACCGGGAACGGATAAGCGGTCATCAGTGTTTTAATAGCTTTCGTAACAGTTGCTGCCGGCAACCAGGCAATATCGAGGAAAGTATCGGCCGTCTGTAAGGTATGCGCTGTCAGGACAGCCATTCCCTGCACGCCGAACTGTTCCAGCGTTTTGATATCTGCCAGCACACCGGCACCTCCCGTAGGGTCATATCCTGCAATACTTAATACTAAAGTCCGCTTTTCAGACATTGCTGCAATATATTTAAAGGGTCAGGGTTCTGCCATATGCCGCCCAGCAGCGCCACACCATCCGCACCGGCATCAAGCACCTGTTTGAAATTTGTTGTATCTATACCACCCAGTCCTATGAGTTGTACCATAAGATTGTTACGTTTGCCTAAATCCTGCAATACCCTTGTGTCCTTACCATAGCCGGGCTTGGAAATGCTCGGGAATACAGGCGAAAGAAAAGCATAGGCCCATTCCGTACCCAACCGGTTAAACGCTTCGATGGTATGTACGGAGGTGGAAAGCAGGTACTCCTCCCGGAATGCCCGGTAAAGCCCCTTACGCCTGTCTTCCTCCCTGAAGTGCAGCCTGGAAACGCCCAGCTCCCGCGCCAGGTGAAAATGCGAGTGCAGTACCAGGCGATCCCTGTACACCGCATCAATAGCCTCAACATAATTCCCGAGAGCCGCGTCATCCAGCCGGTACTTCCTTATATGGAGCAATGCGGCGCCTGCAGCCAGCATTTCACCGGCCAGCACAACCTCATTGGCTACTTCCTGCTCAGGGGTTATTATCAGGATCATAAATAAATCTCTTTGCCCAGCTGCTTAAATTCCTCCGATTTATGATGCATACCCTGCGCAGCGGCGTCCCTGATCTCCTGGGTGATCTTCATAGAGCAGAATTTAGGGCCGCACATAGAGCAGAAGTGCGCGATCTTCGCGCCTTCCGCCGGCAGCGTTTCATCGTGGAACTGCCTGGCGGTGTCAGGGTCCAGGGAAAGATTGAACTGGTCTTCCCAGCGGAATTCAAAGCGTGCCTTGCTGAGGGCGTTATCCCTGTATTGCGCGCCGGGATGACCCTTGGCCAGGTCTGCGGCGTGCGCCGCCAGCTTGTAGGTGATCACCCCGTCCTTCACATCTTTCCGATCCGGGAGTCCCAGGTGCTCCTTAGGTGTTACATAGCACAGCATCGCACAGCCGTACCATCCGATCATCGCTGCCCCGATGGCCGATGTGATATGGTCATAGCCCGGCGCGATATCAGTGGTCAGGGGACCCAGGGTATAGAACGGCGCTTCCTTACAGACCTCAAGCTGTTTCTCCATATTTTCCCTGATCATATGCATCGGCACATGCCCGGGACCTTCTATCATTACCTGCACGTCATGCTTCCAGGCTATGCGGGTCAGCTCTCCCAGGGTTTCCAGCTCCGCAAACTGCGCGGCATCATTGGCATCAGCGATAGAGCCGGGCCTCAGGCCGTCTCCCAGGGAAAAGGATACATCATAGCGCTTCATGATCTCGCATATTTCCTCGAAATGCGTATAGAGGAAGTTCTCCTGATGATGGTACAGGCACCACTTGGCCATGATGGAGCCTCCCCGGGATACGATACCCGTTACACGGCTGGCGGTCAGGTGAATGTAGCGTAAGAGCACGCCCGCGTGAATGGTAAAGTAAGAAACGCCCTGTTCCGCCTGCTCTATCAGGGTATCCCGGAAGATCTCCCAGGTCAGGTTTTCCGGTATGCCCTTTACTTTTTCCAGGGCCTGGTAAATAGGTACGGTACCGATAGGAACGGGGGAGTTCCTGATGATCCATTCCCTTGTTTCATGAATATGCTTACCCGTGGAAAGGTCCATGATCGTATCAGCTCCCCACCGGCAGGCCCACACGGCCTTCTCGACCTCTTCCTCTATCCCGGAGGTCACGGCGCTGTTCCCGATATTGGCATTGATCTTGACCAGGAAGTTCCTCCCGATGATCATCGGCTCGCATTCAGGATGATTGATATTACATGGAATGATAGCCCTGCCGGCCGCGATCTCATCCCGCACAAATTCGGGCGTTATACGCGATCTGGGAGTATTAGCCCCGAAGCTGTCGCCCGGGTGCTGCTGCCGCATCTCCGACCCAACGGCATCCAATTGCTCTATCCGCTGGTTCTCCCGGATAGCTACATATTCCATCTCTGCCGTAATAATGCCTCTCTTGGCGTAGTGCAGCTGGCTTACATTCCGGCCCGGCCGGGCCACCATCGGCCGATGACTGTATTCAAAACGCAGGTGGTCCAGACTTTTATCTTCCAGCCTTTTCCGGCCGTATTCCGAGGTAATGGTATCCAGCATCTCCACATCTCCCCTGCCCGATATCCAGGATTCCCGGATACGGGGCAGCCCCCTGCGCACATCGGTGTCCATATGCCCGTCCGTGTACGGACCGGAAGTATCATAGACCGTAACGGGCGGATTATGTTCCACCTGGCCGTTGCTGAGCCTGGTGGGATGCAGGGTAATTTCTCTCATGGCCACCTTAACGGGAAAAAGCGTCCCGTCAATATATACCTTTCGCGAGCTGGGAAAAGGAGTCCTGGTAATCGTGTGTGTCATCATAGCTACGTAGTTTGGATTAATGAAAGATCAGCCTCCCTGGGCTGCGGTGATGATGAGAATGGTATCGTTGTCACGAAGGACCGTATCAGCCCATTCCCGGCGCGGAACCACCCGGTCATTAAGAGCAACAGCGATCCCTTTGGTCTTTCCCGGGACCTCCAGAAGCATCAGGGCTTCCAGGGAAGGAAGCGGCTGGGCAAAAGACTTTTTGTTGTGATTGATTGTCAGTTCCATTCCTTATAAGTTTTAACAGATGATAACTTCAGGAATGGCTGCGACAGTGCGGACCGCACTTGTGAAGACATTTTACTTTTCCCTCCGCCGGTATGATCCGGATCAGGTTCCAAGGGTAAAATCTCAGCCTGTATGATAACAGACACCCCTAAAGTCAGGTGCTAAGTTAAACAATTTCCGGGGAAAACCATTTTTTAAAGTTTTCCTAAGAAGCGCAGCACAGCAGGGAGAAGCGCATTATTTTCTTCTGATCGCCGGCCCTTACAGCTCCAGCCACAGGCAGGACGTAATATTTATTACCGTTTTAGTGGTAAACATTCCATAATTTTACCTTTCCCAGAAGCAGTTTTCCTTTATGCAATTCGTTGATGTCATTATTCCCCTTCATTTACCTCAAACCCTTACCTACAGCGTTCCCCTGGAATGGCAGGACCAACTGGCCATAGGTAAACGCGCCGATGTAAGCTTAGGGAAGAATAAGCATTACGCAGCCATTATCTTCCGTATCCACGACCTGAAGCCTTTAGGCTATGATTGCAAGCCTATTTCCGGCATCATAGACGAGCATCCTGTTGTGGGCACCCGGCAGCTGCAATTCTGGGAATGGATCGCCAATTATTACCTGGCATCTTTAGGGGATGTGATGCATGCCGCCCTCCCGGCCCACCTGAAGCTGATGAGCGAGAACCTGCTCCTCTGGAACGACCTGGCAGATACGATCCCGCAGGATCTTTCAGATGACGCTTTCATGCTGGCCGAAGCCCTGTCCATCAGGAAAAGGCTGACCCTCGAAGAAGCCAGGAATATCGTGTCCGGGCATACGCATCATGCTATCAACGAGATACTGGAGCAGGGCCTGGCGCTGGTGCAGGACCAGCTGGAAGAAAAGTACAGACCGAAGTATGAAAAGTATGTCTTTCTCCGGGAAACGCTGGATTCGGACGAGGCAATGAATGAGGTCTTTGAGCAGCTGACCAGAAGCGCCAAACAGCAGAAAATGCTCCTGGCCTTCTACCAGATACGGCAGCAGGATAAGGAAGTACCGGCCAGAAAGCTGCTGGAGGTATCCGGCCTCTCCGCAGCTATCCTTAATGCCCTGACCGAAAAAAATATCCTGTATACCCGGATGCTGCCCGTGGACCGTGTTCCCCAGTGGGGATCGGATGCCCACAGCTCCTTTAGCCTCAGCGTTGCCCAGCAGCAGGCAGCGGATGAGATCAGGAAATCGTGGCAGCAACAGCAGCAGGTATTGCTCCATGGCGTTACAGGCAGCGGTAAGACACTGGTATATATCGACCTGATCAGGGAGTGCATAGCCGAAGGAAAGCAGGCCCTTTTCCTGCTGCCGGAAATAGCGCTCACTACGCAGATGATCGCCAGGCTGAGGTCCTATTTCGGGGAAGAGCTGGGCGTGTACCATTCTCATTTTTCCCCTGATGAGCGTGTGGAGATATGGAAGAAGGTACAGGATAATACATACAAGATCGTACTGGGCGCCAGGAGCGCGGTATGGCTTCCTTTCAGCCGGCTGGGACTTATCATCATTGATGAGGAGCACGATTTCAGCTATAAGCAGCAGGACCCCGCACCCCGGTTCCAGGCCAGGGACAGCGCGCTGGTGCTGGCACAGCTCCACGATGCCAGGGTGCTGCTCGGCTCTGCTACTCCTTCCGTTGAGACCCTTTATAATGTACAGCAGAAAAAGTACGGCTATGTCAGCTTAGCCACACGATATAATGACGTCCGGTTGCCGGATATCTCCCTGGTGCATGCCCGGCAGACCCAGCCCGCCCTGTCACAGTTCCTGACCGTACCGCTCCTGGAAAGCATACAGCAGACCCTGGAGAAGGGCCAGCAGGTGATCCTGTTCCAGAACAAACGCGGCTATGCGCCTTTCCTGATGTGCAGCATGTGCGGCTGGATCCCGCATTGTAAGAATTGCGATGTATCCATGACCTATCATAAGCATTCCGATAAGCTGCATTGTCATTATTGCGGCACCAGGTCCAATCCCATCCAGCATTGTCTCAATTGCGGCAATAACCGTATCGTCTCCAGGAACTTCGGTACCGAAAAGGCAGAAGAGGACCTGCAGCGGATATTTCCGCAGAAGAAGATCGCCCGGATGGACTGGGATAATATGAAGGGAAAAGGCGTACAGGAAAAGCTGCTTAAAGATTTTGAAGCCGGGAGAATAGATATACTGGTAGGTACGCAGATGGTGACCAAAGGGCTTGACTTCGGCAACGTGGGGCTGGTGGGCATACTGAGCGCCGACAGCCTGCTGAATTTCCCGGATTTCCGGACCAATGAGCGCGCCTATCAATTGATGGAGCAGGTGAGCGGCAGAGCCGGCCGGGTGTACGGGGACGGCCTGGTGGTCATACAGACCAATAACCTCAACCATCCGCTGCTGTCGCTGTTGAAAGCGCATAATTACAAGCAGTTCTATACCCAGGAAGTGATGCAGAGAGGACAGTTCGGCTATCCGCCCTATGTCCGGATGATCAGGATAGTCTGCAAGCACAGGGATAAGGATAAGGTACAGAAAGCCGCCGCAGACCTGGTAGCTAGGCTGCAGGCCATACCCCATTTTGAGACCAAAGGCCCGACATCCGGCCTTATACCCCGCATCCAGAATATGTATATAGAAGAGATCTGGATCAAGCTCCCCAAGCAGGGACGCCAGCTACAGGAGCTGAAGTTCAGTATCGCATCCTGCTGCAACGAGGTGCAGCGCCAGCGGGGAAATTCCTCCGTGCAGATCAATATCAACGTGGATCCTTATTAGGTCTCATCATCCGGTATCTTATTGTCGTCCCCTGCACCCCGGCTGTAGCTATTCTTTCCCGGGTACAGATGTCCCTTCAAATTCAATCCTCGGATCGTTTACATCCACCAATTCCGCCAGCTCGTATATATTCCGGTAACCATAACCGTAGAGATTGATAAATGTGGGAATATTGAGGGCCAGTGTCACAGGACCCTTACCCGGCCTGCGCTCCTCCGTAATAGCCGTGGGAGATGTGCGGGGTGTGGGAGCTGCTGCTTTGGTGATAAAGGCCCTGTCCATTCCCGATGGCTGTGTGCGGTCTGAAAAGTTATTATTGCAATATATCAATATCCGGGTGGCGGTGCCGTTGTATTGCTCCATCAGCTCATCCAGGGCTGCCTGCGTGAAGTCAGAAAAGTTCAGGTGTACCGCACCTTTCACGTGCTTATAATCATACATTGCCCTGGAACGCGAATCCAGGATAATAGTATGCGGGTCTTTCGCTTTTTGCAGGAAGTCATCCAGGTAAACCAGCCTTTCCGTCCTGTAGTCTCTCACTTCACTGACCAGGGCTTCATAGTCCCCGTAATTCACTTTAGCAGGAGGGTATACCTGTTGCTGCTCCCAACCAGGCAATACCATCCACAGTAGTAAGCATATGTTTTTCATCGGGCTTTATATTTTACTTCAAAAGTATATTCCCGGCCTTACATTTTGCCTGACCACTGGGTCAACGTCCTTTATGAGCTGGTGAAACCGTTTATCCGGCAGTCAGGGTCACCACTTGGTATGGCTGTTATGCAATGACCAAGCCATAAAACGGCAAGCTACAGAGAGATATTCTCCAGGATAGCATCCCAGAGGCCTTTCCGCTTCTGCAGGGCTTCTTTTGCCGTATCCGCTATTTCCTGCCATTTGACAGGGTCCTCTCCCGCAAGCTCCCGGATCATCATCATAGCCAGCGGGCCATGCTCATCTCCGTCCAGCTCTATATGTCTTTGAAAATAGTACACCAGCTTTGAGAGGTCCGCACCGGGAAAAGCCACCTGTATCTCCTGCAGGATGGCTCCGAACATATCCGGGATCAGGTCTTCCCGCCCGAAAGTAAAGGCGGCAGCGATCTTATGCGGCTGTCCTTCTTTTATAACATCGAATGTATAGGAGAGGAAATCCTTTACCCTACTGTCGGCCTCCATAGCTGCTATTGCCGGAGCGATCTCCCGGCCCGACCGCAGGTCTGCAACCAGGCTGCAGATACCGGTAGTATCCGCCCCTATATGCTCCATAGCATCCAGGTACATTTCAAAGTGGCTCAGCCTGCGGCCATCTATGTATTCATCAGATTCTTCCGCCAGCACGATCTCATTGATCAGGTAGCGGGTATTGGGATCGGGTGTGGCGAACCAGGGCACCTGCGTACAGGTCAACGCTCCCTGCAGGGCTTTCAGCAAGGACATAAAATCCCATACCGCGTACACATGAAATTCGGTAAAGGTACGCAGGTGGTCCAGCATACGGATACGCGCGTAGAGAGGATGTGTCAGCAGGAGGTTCCTTTCTTCTGTAATGGCAATGTTGATATCCTGAATTGTGTTCATGCTGCAAAGGTACAGTCTCCGGTATATTTTTAATCAGGCGTGTACATATATGATTGCACCATATGAACCGCCAAGCGGATCAGCTTAAGATAGCGGCCAGGACAGGGAGGGAGCGCAAAGGCTTAAAGTTGGGGTAATGGTGTTCCATAAAGACCAGCAAGCCCTGCAGTATATCATGCTGCCGCTGCCGGTGACCGATGGTGCGCAACGCTTCCATATCAGCTATACCGTTCATTTCGGCGATGATACCGGATGCCGTTGCATCCAGGAACGGCGGCACATCCGGCATTACAGGCAGGAAACGGCCTTCCCAGATGTTCAGGTAGGGCGCCTGGGATGAATGGTTATTGTCTATCGTATATCCTGAAAGCCTGTTGAGCGTGAGCAGGAAGAAAGCGGGCAGCAAGGCCAGCGGTGCGGTACCGTCATCCAGCCTGACAAACATATGCCTGACGGTATCATACAGCTCTTCCTGCGGAAAATCCTGCTGCAGTATATTGTGCAGCACTTCCAGCATAAACAGCTGCACGCAGTTCGCGGGAATATCTTCTCTCAGGGCCTTATAGGTATAGGCCAATTGCGCTTCCCTGACCAGCTGAAGGCTTTTATGCGGCGTGTTGTAAAAATCCAGTGTAACAATATTGCCCGGCTGAAAGATATTGGCCTTCATGGAATGGGAACGTGCTGTCCGGACACCTTTTACAATAAAGCTTTTCAGTCCGTATACCCGGGTAAATCCCTGGCAGATCAGGCTCGTTTCACCATACCTGGTGGTTTTCAGTATAATCCCTTCAGATTGTACTATCATAATGCGGTACAATAAAAAAAGCTACTGAGATCCAGTAGCTTTGAATGGGGAGGATGATGGGTCTCGAACCCACGACCTTCGGAACCACAATCCGACGCTCTAACCAACTGAGCTACACCCTCCATAAACAATAAAAAACTTCTCCTGGGAGGATAATGGGTCTCGAACCCACGACCTTCGGAACCACAATCCGACGCTCTAACCAACTGAGCTACACCCTCCGTTTATGGGTTGCAAAAATACTGATTAAAATCAATTTACAAAATTTTTCTTTCGTATTTCCACAGCACCCTGCCTATTATTTTTTGCTGTACTGGAGCCAGGGCTGCAATTTTCCGCAATTCCTGTATTCTTCATCCACGTTGATGTAGAAGTTAGGAATTTTCTGGTCTATATATTTCTCCAGGTAACGGGCCTGCTTCAGGCTCAGCGCTTTCTGCTGGAGGAGCGCATAGTCATCCTTAAGATTGAGCAGGTGGGGATCTACCCTGCTCTGGAGATAGATGATGCGTACGGATCGCTGTTCCGTGTAAGGGTCCGCATAATAGTGCGCCTCTGAATATTCACCTACCTGCATCTTCTGTATATTGGTAGCTGCATAAGGGTCCAGCTCGTCCATCTGCATATTCGTTGTTCCGGTCTGCATATTCATTATCATACCACCGGTCATTTTTGCGTTCTCATCGGTAGTATATTTGTTGACGGCTTCACCAAAAGTTATTTTCCCGTCCTTGAGCAGCCTGGCTACGGAGTCTGCCAGCACTTTCGTTTTTTCAAAGTCTGTGGTGGTTACTTCGGGAATAATGACAATGTGCTTTACTTTCGCTGTCGTATTGGAAGTCTTGGAAACCATTTGTACTATATGATACCCGAATTTACTGCGGAATACCGGCGATATCTCACCAGGCTGCAGCTTCATGGCTGCCGATACAAATGTGGGATCCATCTTATCTTTTTCCAGGAGCAGGTTACCGCCGTCCAGCTTGGTACGATCCATACCGTAAAGACTGGCCATAGTAGCGAAGCTTTTGCCTTTTTCCACGATATCTTTACGGATGCCTTCCAGCTTTTCCTTGGCATAGTCTTCCATCTCCTGTGAGGGCTTGGGCTGGAAAATGATCTGCCCCACTTCTACCGTAGCCGGGATAGGTGTAAGACTATCGGGGTTGAGCGTTTTATAGAATTGCTCCACTTCAAAAGGTGTCACTTTAATAGCAGACACCAGCTTCCGCTGCATTTCCTGCGCAGTGAGCTGCTCCTTAAAGAACAGGCGGTTCTCTTCCCGCATCTGGTAGATGGTTTTCCCGGATTTACGCTCCAGCTCCTCGCGGCTGCCGGCCATAGAGAGGAAGTAATTGATCCGCTCCTGTATTTTCTGCTCCACTTCCGCATCCGATACGATCACGCTATCCCTTTCCGCCTGTGCCACCAGTATCTGCCTTACCATCATTTCGTACAATGCATCGCAAACGGAATAGTTTTCCAGGTAGTAATTATTTTCTTTCTCCTGGTTATACAGGACGTTCAACTCAGAGTTCAAGATAATACTGTTTCCCACCCTGCCCGCGATCTTATCCAGGTTACGGGTCTGCGCCTGTATACCATAAGCCGTTAATATTCCGGAAAGTACTAATGCAATCTTCTTAATCATAGCCCACAAAGGTAATTATTTTAATATTCAAGTGTAAACGCAATTTTTACCGGAATATTGTAACATTTCCTGATATACCGCCCCTTTATGTGTTCCCGGGAAATATGCTTTACGGGATTTCCGCCTATTCAGCTATCCGGCGGTACAGGTCCGCAGCTATCCTCGCCATTCCCCTGTCGGACGGATGCGCCGCCACACCCGGATGATCGTAAAGGCCATAAGCAAAATAAGAGCCCTCCGTTTTCATATCATCAAAAGACACATAAGTGTACCGGTGTGCCTCAGCCACCTTTTCCTGGATAGCGTCCTTAGGCTGATGCGCCTGCCATACGGTCCCTGTTATGATCACTTTTGCCTCGCCCCTTAACCCGTCAATGAGCCCGGTCAGCGCCGATTCATAATTTTCAAACGATGGGGCCTCCTGATCCACATTTTCACCCAGCCTTAAGATCACCACGTCATAATCCTGCGTATAGATATCCGCGAACCGGAGCGAGTCCATCGTGAAGGTGCGTTCCCACCCGTTAATATTATGCGATACAATGCTGACAGGATCATACCTGCCGTCCTTTTCCAGGTATTCCCGGAGCACGTGCACAAAATCGGTCTTTTCCGAAGAGGCCGCCATGCCCCAGGTACCGTACCACCCGATAGCTTCCATCGGTGCGCTGTAGGTAATGGAATTACCCAGGATCAGTACTTTCAGGCGCTGCGTTACCCTGACCTTATCTTTTGGGGCATTATTACAGGAGGCTGCCAGGAGCAACGCTGCCAGCCAGGAGCAGCAGCACAGTTGTCGCAGTAAGTTTCTCATATAGCTTATTATTGATCCGCGATCATCATTTTAATAAGTGACATTATAAATATTCAATCCGCCCGGAGCAAGCACGTACAAATGGTCCTTTGTTATCCATACTGCCCGCGGCTTTT
Organism: Edaphocola sp.; assembly: GCA_037190225.1. Taxonomy (GTDB): domain Bacteria; phylum Bacteroidota; class Bacteroidia; order Chitinophagales; family Chitinophagaceae; genus MKSF01. The sequence goes on from JBBCJL010000003.1 coordinate 113,985, forward strand.
CTCCCGTCACCTGCATGACATCCAGCGTCTTCAGGGTAAGGTCTTGCAGGTTGTAAACCGAAATAAGTCCGGCCGAGGTGTAAATGACCTGGTCCTGCTCTTTCCGGATGTTCAGCACCGCCGTTGCGGACGGCAACGTTATTTTGTTCAGGAAATCGCCGAACCGGTTGAATATGAACAATCCCTTTTCTTGATCGTATGCCCATAACTCATTGTCCTTTTCAAACATTATCTCAAACTTAGGCACCTCGTTCAGCAATATTCTCAGGTCATTGCTCTGCGCCACATTTTTATATTGCCGGTCCAGCTTGATCAGCTTCACCTGCAGGTAGTCGTACACCCAGAATCCCCCGTCCCTGGATACCGCAACAGCTGTAGGCTGCCGGATGCCCAGCGTTTTAAGGTCCACCTGGTTCAGCGGTGCCATCATCCTGTCCAGCATGACCACCTGCAGGAAGTTGGGGTAATATACCAATACCCTCATCGGGTCCGTAACGTCCATAGCGCCTACCGGTCCCAGGGAGATATGCTGGAAAAAGCAGACGGAATCCCCTTCGGCATTGTATTTTGTAATGCCGTTCTTTTTGTCCGCCAGATACACATTGTTCAATTCATCCACGCTGAACCGCCGGATATCCTTGCCGGGCAGCTGTCGCAGCAGCTGCGGCGGCTGTGCAGCCATCGGGCAGGTACTGAGCCCTGCCAGCACCACCAGTAAATATAGCCGGGTCCGCATTATAATCAGTTTGTATTCAAAGATAATACATCCGTCAGGATAATTCACAGAGATTAACAGCTTGTTCGTTGTATTATAGCCCGCCGGTTTGTAATTTTACCAATCAACGCTTATATCGTTTTTTATGAAATTCAATAAGACGGCTATTTTCCTCACTGTATTTCTTATCGCAATGAGTACAGGCTTTTCATTTTACTACTATAAAGTGAGTAAAGAGATCAAGCAGCCTAAAGTGGGCATAGTTACACCCAACGGCAACAACATCCGGCCTTTTAAATTCCTTGACCAGAACGGGAATTATGTCACGAACAAGGATATTGAAGGCAAGGTGGTAGTGGTAGAGTATTTCTTTACCACCTGTAAAGGGATCTGCCCCACCATGAACGAGAATATGACCAAAGTGCACAACGCTTTCCGTACCAACGACCATGTCATCATCCTTTCCCATACCGTAGACCCCAAACGGGACACGGTGGCGGCGCTCAAGGCTTACAGCCAGCGATATGATATTGACGACAGGAAATGGAAATTCCTCACCGGGGATAAAAAAGAGCTGTACGACCAGGCCTATTACAGCTATTTCCTCAACGCTATGGAAGAACGCCCTGATAATATAGAGGAAGAGTTCATCCACTCCAATCTTTTTATACTCGTGGATAAGTACGGCCGGATACGGATGAGCGTGGATAAGGAAGGCATGAACCAGGGATATGACGGCACTAATGAGGAATCCGTAGGAAGGCTGATCAAGGATATCAATTATTTACTGACCGAAGAAAAATAAAATTATATTATGCACCCGGAACCACTGACCATAAGAGCAGCGCAGGACCAGATCGACCACTGGATCAGGACAGTTGGCGTACGCTATTTCAACGAACTGACCAACCTGGGCATATTGATGGAGGAAGTCGGGGAGCTTTCCAGGCTTATGGTCCGTACCTACGGAGAGCAGTCCTTCAAAGAAAGTGATAAAAATAAAGAGCTTGGCGATGAAATGGCCGATGTGCTCTGGGTCCTGATGTGCCTCGCCAACCAGTGCAATATCGACCTGACCGATGCGCTCAGGAAGAATTTTGAAAAGAAGAACATCCGTGATGCCGACCGGCACCGGGAGAATGATAAGCTGCAATAACGTAAGTGTTACCGGCAACTGTATATAATAAGGGCCTGACACGAATATGCTGTCAGGCCCTTATCTTTATTCAGACCACCGGGATTCCGGTCGTTTAGTTTATTTAGCGATCTTATCCGCCACCTGCCTGTTGATATCAGTAGCGAACGCTACAATATCCACGCTGCCCAGGTCGCCCTCACCCTGCTTTCTTACAGATACCTTTCCTTCCTCCTGCTCTTTCTCGCCCACTATCAGCATGTAAGGGATCTTTTCCAGCTCGGTATCACGGATCTTTTTACCTATCTTCTCCTGGCGGTCATCCATTTCGGCACGTATATCCAGCGATTTTAAGCTATGTATCACCTGCTCGGCGTAGTCGTGGTATTTGTCGGATATGGGCAGCACCTTAACCTGTGTCGGCGCCAGCCATAAAGGCAGTTTGCCGGCACAATGCTCCAGCAGCACGGCCACAAAGCGCTCCAGGCTGCCAAAAGGCGCGCGGTGTATCATAACGGGACGCTTACGGGTGTTGTCACTGTCCACATATTCCAGCTCAAAGCGCTCCGGGAGGTTATAGTCCACCTGGATCGTGCCCAGCTGCCACCTGCGACCAATAGCATCCCGCACCATGAAGTCCAGCTTGGGACCGTAAAAGGCCGCTTCTCCCAGCTCTTCAACAGTCTTCAGCCCTTTTTCCGCGGCCGCTTCCCGGATAGCATTTTCGGCGATCTCCCAGTTCTCATCCGTACCGATGTATTTGGTTTTGTTCTCAGGATCGCGCAGGGATACCTGGGCGGTATAGTCGGTAAATCCCAAAGAGTTGAATACATACAGTACCAGGTCTATCACCTTTTTAAATTCCTCCTTCACCTGGTCGGGACGGCAGAAAAGGTGGGCGTCATCCTGCGTAAAGCCACGCACACGCGTCAGCCCGTGCAGCTCTCCCGCCTGCTCATACCGGTACACTGTACCGAATTCCGCAAAACGGACCGGCAGGTCTTTATAGGATTTGGGCGAGGCCTTGTACAATTCGCAGTGATGCGGGCAGTTCATAGGCTTCAGCATGAATTCCTCCCCTTCGTGCGGTGTCTTGATAGACTGGAAGCTGTCGGCACCATATTTTTCATAGTGCCCCGAGGTCTTATACAGGTTGATATTACCGATATGCGGTGTCACCACAGGCAGGTAACCTGTTTCCATCTGGGCTTTCTGCAGGAAGTCCTGCAGACGCTGGCGCAGCATAGCTCCCTTAGGCAGCCACATAGGCAATCCCTGTCCCACCCTTTCGGAGAAGGTAAACAGCTCCAGCTCCTTACCCAGCTTACGGTGATCCCGTTTTTTAGCCTCCTCGATCATGGCATTGTATTCCTCCAGCTCTTTCGCGGAAGGGAAAGTGACACCATATAAGCGGGTAAGCATTTTATTCTTTTCATCACCGCGCCAATAGGCACCTGCGATATTAGTGATCTTAATAGCCTTTATAAATCCGGTATTGGGAATATGAGGACCTCGGCACAGGTCGGTAAAGTCGCCCTGCGTATAAAAAGTGATCTGGCCGTCTTCCAGGCCGTCTATGAGCTCCAGCTTGTACGGGTCTCCCTTTTCGGTAAAGTAACGGATAGCTTCGGCCTTGGGCACTTCCTGCCTTGCAAAACGTGATTTTTTGCCGGCCAGCTCCTTCATTTTCTTTTCTATCCGGGCAATATCCTCTTCCGTGATCTTCTCCTCGCCGAAATCTATATCATAATAGAACCCTCTTTCAATGGGCGGACCTATGGCAAATTTGGCATCGGGATAAAATGATTGTACCGCTTCCGCCATCAGGTGCGCCGAAGAGTGCCAGAACGTTGATTTTCCCCCGTCATTGTCCCACGTCAGCAATTTCAGGTTGACGTCTTTATGTATAGGACGAAAGGCATCCACCACCTGTCCGTCAATCTCCGCAGCCAGAACTTTCCTGGCCAGACCTTCGCTGATAGAAAGGGCAACATCCAGCGCAGAAACACCTTCGTTGTACTCCCTGACCGCACCATCCGGTAACGTTACTTTTATCATTTATTACGTTTTTTATATTATTTTTCTTATCTAAAAGGAACAAAGTTAATTAAATTCTATCATGTAGAACAGCCTTCCAAAACTATTTCTTACAGCGAAACGGCCATGCCAAAAAAAACCTAACATGCCGTTAATACACACAAATTCAGTAAATTGCAGAAAGCTTTCAGCCTGTTGAATTTTCAGCCATTTTCCATATCCGACATGAGAGGTATCTTCCATATAATATTGCTCCTTGTATCTATGTACTTCTGTACCACCGGAAGCGCTTACGGGCAATATTATAATACGATCGAAAAGTACCTGAACGCCAACAGGCATATCGGTGTGTACGGAGGGGCCTATTCTTTCGAGATAAAAGGGGATAAGCAGCTGGATTACAGCATCAACAGGTTCGGAACGTCAGGACTGGTGACCGAAACCAATTTTATGATCTCGGATCCGGCGAACGGCTCGCTGCTCTATTATACGCTCACGTACCAGAACCCTGACTCTGTCAATTTTTATACCACCAAGATCTATAACAGCAGGCATGAGGTCATAGATGGCGCCGTATTCAATTATACCCGGGCCATTACCGAAATGATGCATTTCAGCATTATCGCGCCGGCATTTGATAACGATTACCTGTTTTATATCTTTTATTATAAGAATGCCGATCGCTGGGGCACCGTTTTTGATTTATGCTATGCCGTGCTTGATATGAAGGCTGACAATGGTGACGGCAGGGTCATTTCAAAAGATAATGTCCTGCAAAGGAACCTGATCAGGCAGTTCCAGAGAGGGGTTATCCCCGGCAATGACTGTAATATATGGACCCTGTTCCTGAGTGAAAAGGACCAGAAGATCTACACATACGAGATACGCTCCAACGGCATTGATTCCACTCCCATCGTTTCCGATATTGCGCTGCGCAGCCATTTCGAGCAGTCGGACAACCCCGTTTTTAAAATTGCTCCCGACAGGCAGACGCTATTCATGAGCTCCACGGCCAATACCCCTACGGAAGATCCGTCCCTGGGCGCTTACCTCCAGTACCTTTATTTCTGGAAGTTCAATGTGGATGACGGCAGAGTTTCCGACCAGCTTGTCGTCAAAACCGGTTACAGGTCCTTATATGTGCCCTTCACCAATTACGAATTCCTGAACCATAACCAGATCATTTATTCGCTCAACAGCCTTACCAAGTTCAACACCCAGGTGATCCTTATAGACCTGAAGGAATACAATGCTCAATATATCCTGGATCACCTGAAAACACTGAACAATACCAACCCTTCCAGGCATTTCGCGGAGTATAAGAAGTACCGCAACCATCTTTATATGCTCAACCCGCGCATCCGCAAGAATGAACCGCCGGACCCGACCTATTTTACCATTTACGGCACATTGAGCGCCCTTTCATTCGAGGAAGCTGAAAAGGACCAGCCTCCCACCCCGATGGGCTTCAATGAAGAGGAAGCGCTTCCCAATTTCCTTAATGAGCCGATATATCTCAATAATAATTTCTTTTCCTATGAGATTATCTATCCCCTGCCTTACCAGCAGATATTCACCAACGCGGTACATGTAAGCACCCATTGCTTCAACGAGCCGCAGGATATCACACTCAGGCCCTCCAGGGGAGACAGCGGCTTTGAATGGGATAACGGCAGCACCGGACAGGAAAGAACCGTACACGCGCCCGGCACCTACTGGGTACGCTATCCCCATAAGTGTATCGTACTGGTAGATTCTTTCTATGTGGAAGATATATTCGAGGATATTCCTGTCAGGAATATTGATACCCTCATATGCGAACAACATCTGCCACTTCAGCTAGCCTATCCCGATATAGTGGATTCTATAAGGATTGATAATTATACAGTAGAGGATAACCGGATTGATATTACCGGCGCAGGACAATACCCCATACTGCTGTTCCAGAAAAACTGCACCACCACAGCCCATATCCAGGTGAAGCAGGAGAAGTGCCCGTGCGATCTGTTTGCTCCCAATGCGTTTTCTCCAAACGGTGACGGCCTGAATGATCATTTTAAGCCCGTTACCCTTAACGGGTGTGTCCCGGAACAATACATACTGAGAATATATGACAGGTACGGCTCCCTGGTCTATATATCGTACAGCGAGAACGAGCCAGGGTGGGACGGCTCCCTCAACAACAAGCAAATGCCGGAAGGCGTCTATTATTACCAGTTCCTGTTCAGGGACAGCTATACGGGCAAGGAATTCTACTATAAAGGCGACTTCACGCTACTACGATAGGCACGATATGCTTTACTACGGCCCGCAAACAGTCAGCGCACAGCATTAAATATATATTAAATATAGCTTTACTGATATTTATCATTAGTTATAAGAACCGGTATCAGTAACTTTGCTACAACCAGTTCACAATCGTATTCTTTTTAACCTCTAAATTCTTTCATTATGGTAATTGTGGTTCCCGTGGATTTTTCTCCCGTCTCCATTCAGGCAGCACGTTATGCAGTCAGTCTTTCGCAGCAGTTTGAAGACGTCCGGTATATATTTTATCATTCCCATTACAGCGTTACCGAGATCGAGACGGTTCAGGCAGATATGGACGCCTTTGCTGACAGCATCAAAGCTGAGCATCCCCAGGCTACTTTTTCTACAGAGATCAATAAAAAGGGCATTACGGACGGCACAAGAGACCTTGTTACGACATTCAATGCCGACCTGGTCATTATGGGTATCAATGGTAAAGGAAAGCTCAACCAGAAATTAATAGGCAGCAATACACTGATCGTAGCGGAATCCCTGGATGTCCCCGTGCTGATCATACCTGAGAACTGTACGTGGAAGCCGCTGGAGCGCCTGATGCTGGCCATTCCTTACCAGGCGAACCTGGCCCGTACCCTGCCTCTGGCAGCTATTGAGAAAGTTGTCCGGGATTTCAATTTCAAACTGGAGATCGCCTCCGTACACGTAGATCAGAAGGTAGCAGACCTTGTCGTCACGCTGACAGAGCAGCAGGAACTGGTAGACCGGTGGGCACACCTGCAGCCTGTGTATAATATCCTGGACGGCTCCAATATCGTTAATACCTTACTGGAACACGCCCACGGGCAGGGCACTTCCTGGATATGCACCGTAACAAAAGAGCACAGCTTCTGGGAGCTGCTGCTGAAAGGCAGCGTCACCAGCGACCTGGCTTACCGGTCAGACCTTCCCATATTAGTATTTTAGCAAAAACAACGGGACTGCCTGAAAAGCCTCTGTAGGGCCATATGTATCTTTTCCAAATATACTATAAATGGATGAACAACCCTGTCAATACTGCGGCTTAGTCCCATAGGACAGGGTTGTTTACTTTTTAGCCCCCGTATATTACCGGAGGACTGCCCGTCCCGGCATATGCAGGCTCTTCCCGATATAATCCCCCATTGCAAAGCAGGCCTGCAGCAGGAACCCGCCTGTAGGGGCGTCCCAATCAAGCATCTCGCCGATACAATGGATATTGTCATACTCCTTCAGGCTCAGGTCATCATTCAGGGCCTTCCAGGACAAGCCTCCTGCCGTTGAAATCGCTTCCGTTAAAGGCCTGAATGCCGTAACCGATACAGGATAATTCTTGATATGCCGGGTCAGCAGCTCCGGGGAAGTAAAGACCTGCTTCGGAAGCCGCTTCAGTAATTGCAATGCCGTTCCCTGTATGTTCAGTTGCTTCTTTAAGCTGTCCGTAATATGCTTATGGCCCTGCTGCAGCACCTGCAGCAGGCTGTCCTCTTCCAGGTGCGGCTTCAGGTCTATACAGACGGCTGCCGGTAATCCTGACCTTCGCAATTCCCTGTTCAGGTAATACACCGGCGCCCCTTCCAGCCCGTAATCAGTGAATACCAGCTCTCCCTTCCTGGAGACGCTTCCCGCCTTCAGGGCAATATTCTTAAGGACACAGCCGGCCATCCCGGAAAAATCATCTGAGGTATCAAGCCCGCTGTTAGACGGGACCAGAGGCTCGATCCGGATATGCTTCGCCTGCAGCAGCGGCACCCAGGAACCCGTAGCCCCCGTTTGAGGCTAGGAGGCACCGCCCAGCGCGAATATAGCTTTACGGTAGGGTATTTCGAAGGCCTGGCCTTTATGCTGCAGCTTCAATACAGCAGCATCAAAATCCAGCAATTCGTGCCGGTAACGGATGGTAACGCCCAGCTGACCGAGGTAACGCAGCCAGGCCTGCAGGACCTGGACAGGCTTGATATTGCCAGCCGGGAATACCTTTCCGGAGCTCCCGGTATAAGTTGCTATACCAATGCGCTGCAGCCAGTCCACCGTATCTTTATTGGTAAAGTCACGGATATAACGGAGGACATGAGGCGGCGTGTACTCGCTCAGCATGGTCTCATAAGACATACTGTGCGTCAGGTTAAAGCCTCCATGACCCGCAACGAGGAACTTCCGCGCCGGTGCGGCTTTCTGCTCATAGACCGTTACCCTGTATCCCCTTTCGGCCAGCCCCTGGGCTGCCATCAGTCCCGCGGGCCCACCGCCGATTATGATCACATCTTCCATCTTCCTGCAAAAATAAGCGCACCTGATGATTTACAAAGGATAGCGGGCATAAAATATGGCGGCACCTTTACAGTAACAGTACAGCCGGGGGCAGCTCAGGGATCTCGTCTTACCAGCAGCACCATATCATTATCAAGCAACAGGTAACCGAATTCATAGCAGAAATAGTATGTTTTCCCGTTTTGGGTATGGTGCAGGTGCGTATGAAAATTGAAATCATAGTTCAGCAATCTCATTTTTTCCCCTGGTATTCTCTGTTTCGCTTCCGTTCCCAGCAGGGAGGACATTATCTTCCGGTTTTTTTTCAGGATGGTATTGATCTGTTTCATCCGGAGCGTCTCCTTCAGGTTCCTGGCGTTGTTAAACTGGTTGCGGCAATGATCATCACAAAATTTCTTATCTGACCTGCCGGTAAGCCTCTTTCCACACAACTCACACATCCTCAAAACTTTATCTATAATACAGCCGTTTTTAATTGTTTAAAAACATTTATATTCGAAAAGAAACGATTAATATTCGCATAACAAATATACATCATATTACCTTCGGGTTGTTATTAGTTTTTTTTCAAATAATTAAATCTTTAAGTCATGAGCACCATTCGCAATCACGTACAATTATTAGGATTTGTAGGCCAGGACCCGGAAGTAAGAAACACCGTAACAGGCAAAAAAGTAGCTAAATTCAGCATGGCTACAACAGACAGCTACAGGGACGCAAGCGGTCAATGGCATAATGAAACGACCTGGCATAACATTTCCTGCTGGGAAGCCCTCGCGGAGCGCGCGGAGCTGCAGGTCAGGAAAGGCAGTCACCTGCTGCTGACGGGAAAGATCCGGTACAGAAAATATACGGACAGCAATAATACAGAACGGTTCATAACGGAAATCACCCCGGACACCCTCATGCTGCTGAACGCAGGAAGCGCGCGTAACGGCGCTTCCGTTCCCACCCCGGAAGCAATCCCGGCCTGTAATTCAGAAACGACAGATGACGATCTTCCGTTTTAGTAAATTTTAAATATTTTTTTCCGCAAGTAAAGATTTTGTTATATAATTTTACTATATTCACATCTTGAAATGATCAAGCTATAGGCAATTACAAATAAAATTATATGAAATTAAAATCTTTACTTGCTTCTCTGTTATTATCCGCTACCGTACCCGCTGTTGTGAATGCACAAACAGATGATGTAGGTGTTAATACCATCATCAGCCCTAATATCAACGGCAATATATGTACCGGCTATAACGACCTGATTGTTAAGGTATCCAATTATGGTACCAATATGGTAAGCAGCTTCAACCTTACCTGGTCACTGGATAATGTAGTTCAGGGAACCAGGAGTGTTTCTTCCAACCTGAATACATATAACCAGCCTAATTCTACCATCAATATCAACCTCGGGATGTTCTATTTACCATACAACACCCCTACCCAGCTGAAGGTCTGGACTTCAGACCCCAACGGCAATCCCGATTCCAGGAAAACAAATGATACCTTTACCATCGTTCTGGACGCTACGGATCCGGGCATACAGCTGAACGAGCTGAACGATACTTTTATGTGCTACAACAGCAGCCTGACCCTGGATGCCGGCTATTCCGCCTATACAGATTATACCTGGAGCAACGGAACACAGGCGCAATTGAATACCATCACTCAACCCGGACGCTACTGGGTATGGGCCTATAACAACCAGGGATGCCAGGCATTCGATACATTTATGGTCACAGAAATAGGCGAGCCTGCCATCACCAACCTGGGCATTACAGACCTGGGCGACCTTAAGTTCAACTTTATGCTGAGCAACCCGGTGAATGTTACCGATGTTACCTGGAACTTCGGAGACGGTTCTCCGGCAGAGACGGGTACAGGGAATAAAACACATACCTATGCCAATGAAGGCGACTATACCGTTGAGATCACCCTGGAAAACGAATGTGGCCAGGTGGTTATTTCCCAGGTGATACATGTGCAAAACGTTACCAGCATTAAGAATGTCAAAGAGCTGATAAACGCCATTAACTTCTATCCAAATCCCGCTACCTCCTATTTAAATATCACCTATCCTAAAAATTTAGTAGAGGTGTACAGCGTGAGCCTTATTAATACTACCGGCCAGACTGTTCTGTTCTCGGAATCGGCTACCGATCTTATTGATGTATCCGATATAGCTTCCGGTCTGTATAACGTGGTGCTACATACTTCTAAAGGTATAGCCAGCAAAAAAGTAGAGATCTTACACTAAGGAAATCCTTATAAAAAAACAGCGACCGGTCTTTCAACCGGTCGCTGTTTTTTTAAACGACTATCTGCTTATAGCCAACAACTTGTTATTACAGATACGTTTCACTGAAAAAGTGTCCGCTCTATGAGTCAGGGAGCGTTTTCGTTGCCCATATATTCCATAGCGTGCCCGGGCTGTGAGGAATCTCTGTCCTGCTTTGCAGCCGATCATTGCTGCTTACAGGTAGATAGTCAGTTTTTCATACGGCACCAACGGCTATAAGCTGCTTTCCGCACCCTTTCTCACTGCATCCTGCAATCCTCTCAGGTATCAATAAAATGAGAAATATCATTTCCCGTCTGATGATTAATACTTAATTTTACCATAAGCAATACATTCATTATGGCACACTATCATACCTTAGGTCAGATACCCAGAAAAAGACATACGCAATTCCGGAAACCGGATGGAGGATTGTATTCGGAACAGCTCTTCAGCACAGAAGGCTTTTCCTCGAATTACTCCCTGCTTTATCATATTCACCCGCCGACACAGATCGTACGTTCGGAAGAGCCTGTAGACATCAGTCCGCAGCCTGCCACCGACAATATCCTGAAGCACAGGTGCTACCGGGGATTTAATGTTAAGCCGGAAAGTGACTTTATCAAGGCCAAAAAGACCGTGCTTTTCAACAATGACGTACACTTGTCGCTCTCAGCCCCCACCCGGGGACTGTCCGGCAACCTGTTCTATAAGAACGCTGACTGCGATGAGGTGATCTTTATACATGAAGGCACCGGCGTACTGAAGACCCAGTACGGGCAGATACGTTTTGAGTATGGTGATTACCTGGTCGTTCCCCGCGGAACGATCTACCAGATCCAGTTTGATACGGAAAATAACCGCCTGTTCATTATAGACTCTTTCAGTCCTGTTACCTTTCCCAAAAGATATTTAAGCAAGTACGGGCAATTACTGGAGCACGCACCTTACTGTGAAAGGGATATCAAGAAGCCTGAAAACCTGGAAACAATAGATGAGAAGGGTGAATATGAGATCAAAATGAAGAAGAACGGGAAGCTCTATTCCATATGGTACGGCACCCACCCATTCGATGTGATCGGCTGGGACGGCTACGAATATCCCTATGCTATCAGCATCCACGATTTCGAGCCGATCACGGGACGGGTACATCAGCCGCCACCCGTGCACCAGCATTTTGATGCACATAACTTCGTCATCTGCTCATTCGTTCCCAGGCTCTATGACTATCATCCCCAGTCCATACCGGCGCCCTACAATCACAGCAACATTGATTCCGATGAGGTGCTCTATTATGTGGATGGTGAATTCATGAGCAGGAAGCACGTGGAAAGAGGTATGATCACGCTGCATCCCGGGGGCATTCCTCACGGTCCTCATCCCGGGGCCGTGGAGAAATCCATCGGCCAGAAAAGCACACCCGAGCTGGCCGTAATGGTAGATACCTTCCGCCCGCTTTATATGACACAGACCGCTATTGAGATAGAAATGGAAGGCTATGATAAAAGCTGGATGGAGCACTGATCCGCTGCCTGTTGCTGATAGCCTGCCGGCAGGTACAGTGATGCGGATAGCAGTGTAAGATTTATGGCAAAAAAAATAGAAACCCAAGAATGTTTAATCCATTTTTTTTATAGCTTTATGCATCAATTAATTTAAACCACAAATTTATGTCCGCAAATCATAGCAACGAGTACAGTTTCTTTCAGGGGGTGGAAAGAAATTTTGACAAAGCCTCTAAATTCACAAGGTTTGAAAAAGGGATATTAGAACAGATCAAAGCCTGTAATTCTGTTTTAAGAATGAAATTCCCGGTACGCATCGGGGATACTATTGAAGTTATAGAAGCATACAGGGTACAGCACTCCCATCACAAGACTCCCTGCAAAGGCGGTATCCGTTTCAGCATGGATGTTAACCAGGATGAGGTGATGGCGCTGGCTGCTCTGATGACATATAAATGCGCTATCGTTAATGTTCCGTTCGGCGGCGGTAAGGGTGGTATTAAAATAGACGGAAAAAAATACACGCCTTTCGAGCTGGAAAAGATCACAAGAAGATATACCTCCGAGCTGGCAAAGAAGAATTTCATAGGCCCCGGCATTGACGTTCCGGCCCCTGATTACGGTACCGGTGCCAGGGAAATGAGCTGGATCGCCGACACCTACGCCTCCTTAAATCCGGGAGAGCTGAATGCGCTGGCCTGTGTTACCGGTAAGCCCGTTTCGCAGGGAGGTGTAAGAGGAAGGACCGAAGCAACCGGCCTGGGTGTATATTATGGTATCCGGGAAGCCTGCAGCTTTGCCGAAGATATGGACAAGCTGGGCCTGTCTACAGGCTTAAAAGGCAAGACGGTGGTCGTACAGGGTCTCGGAAATGTAGGCTACCATGCCGCCAAGTACTTCCAGGGCGGAGGTGCCGTGCTGGTGGGCCTGGCAGAATATGAAGGCGCTATTTATAATCCCGAAGGGCTTGACCTGGAAGCCGTGATGGCCCACCGGAAAGCGACAGGATCCATCCTGAATTTCCCGGGCGCCAGCAACCTGGAAGCAGCAGGCAAAGTGCTGGAGCTGGAATGCGATATCCTGATCCCCGCGGCGCTGGAAGCAGTGATCACCGGAGAGAATGCGCCTAATGTCAGGGCTAAGATCATCGGCGAAGCGGCGAACGGACCTTTAACGCCCGAAGCTGACGAGATCCTCAATAAAAAAGGCGTGCTGGTCATCCCTGATATCTACCTGAATGCAGGCGGTGTAACAGTATCTTATTTTGAATGGCTGAAAAACCTGAGCCACGTACGGTACGGAAGGCTGGAGAAAAGGTTCAGTGAGAATACCTATGCGGAGATCGTCAATATCATTGAATCGCTCACCAATAAGCGCATCACCGAAATGGAGCGTAACATTATGCTGAAAGGACCTGATGAGGTAGACCTGATCTATTCCGGGCTGGAAGATACGATGATCGGCTCCTACCAGGAGATCAGGGAGATCTATAAAAATACGGAAGGAGTGGAAGATATGAGAACCGCAGCGTTCATCTGCGCTATCAATAAAGTAGGGGTAGCATATGAAGAGCTGGGTATTTTCCCTTAATCTTATCCATATCCCCAAAGCTCCCCGGAACATCGGTTCCGGGGAGCTTTTTTATTGCCGCCAGGTTGTTAAAAAAAGAATTTACGCCGCATGCATCTTTTTAGTATCAGGAATGTTATACTTTTGACCTTTTAAATTCTTGTTTGTTATTTTCATTGGGAAAACAAAATGGACTCCTCTACAAGTAGTAACTTTTCCAAAGTTACGGTAGCAACACTGCTAATTGCATTAGGTATTATATACGGAGATATCGGTACCAGTCCCCTTTACACCTTCAAGGCCATCATAGGCGAAAGAAAAATCTCAGAAATGCTGGTTTACGGCGGCGTTTCCTGTATCTTCTGGACACTCCTTTTTCAAACCACCATCAAGTATGTATGGATCACGCTGAAAGCAGATAATGACGGCGAGGGGGGCGTATTCTCCCTTTACAGCCTGGTCAAGCGATACGGCAAAAAGATCATCCTGCCAACGATGATCGGCGCCTCCGCCCTGCTGGCGGACGGGATCATCACCCCTGCGGTATCAGTAACCTCAGCCGTGGAAGGCCTTGCCCTCATACCCGGGCTGAAGGAGATACGCATCATCCCCATTGTGCTGATCATCCTATCGGTCGTCTTCTTTATGCAACGTTTCGGGACGGAAAAAGTGGGGAAAGCGTTCGGCCCTATTATGCTGATATGGTTTTCCGTACTGCTGGTATTAGGACTGAGCCAAATATTCCGCTACCCTGATGTTATAAAGGCATTGCATCCTAAATATGCTTATGAGCTGCTGGCTGCCTACCCTCATGGATTCTGGATACTCGGCGGGGTCTTTCTCTGTACAACAGGGGCCGAAGCCCTTTATTCCGACCTCGGGCATTGCGGCAGGAAGAATATCAGGTACACCTGGATCTTTGTCAAAACAAGCCTTGTTATCAATTACCTGGGACAATCTGCCTGGCTGATGCACCAGGGCTCCGCTCACCTGCATAACAAAAACCCGTTCTTCGAGGTCATGCCGCAGTGGTTCCTGCTGCCGGGCATCATTTTATCGACCATTGCCGCCGTAGTAGCCTCCCAGGCGCTGATCACGGGTTCCTTTACGCTCATTAATGAGGCGATCAACCTGAACTTCTGGCAGAAAGTCAAAGTAAAGCAGCCTTCCGAGACCAAGGGACAGATATATATTCCCAGCGTTAACCTGACGCTGTGGCTGGGCTGCATATTCGTGGTGTATTACTTCAAAAGCTCTACCGCCATGGAAGCCGCGTACGGCCTTGCCATCACTTTAGCCATGCTGAGCACCACCTACCTGCTGTATTATTTCATGAAGTATAAGCTCAAATGGAATATCTGGCTTGTAGCAGCCATACTCGCCGTGTTCTTTACGATTGAAATGTCCTTCTTTATTGCCAATATCGTCAAGTTCAAGGACGGAGGCTACATCACATTGCTCGCAGCGATCCTCTTTTTCTTTGTCATGTACATCTCCTATTATGGCCGGAAGATCAATAATAAATATATCAAATTCGTTGATATCAGGAATCACACTCCGCTGATCAATACACTCAGCGAAGACACCAGTATTCCCAAATATACCACGCACCTTATCTATCTTACCAAAGCAGACAGGACCTTTGACATCGAAGAAAAGATCATCCAGTCCATCCTGGACAAAAAGCCTAAAAGAGCGGATGTGTACTGGTTCTTCCACATCAACAGGACCAACCACCCCTATACGCTGGATTATGAGGTGCACGAGATCATGGACGATAAGATGATACGGGTGGTCGTCAATATAGGCTTCCGAATACAGCCCCGTACAGAGCTGTACTTTTTCAAGATCATCAATGAGCTGATCGCCAATAAGGAGCTGAACCTGCACCTGAAAGATAATGGCTCTACCGTATATAATCCCAGCATAGATTTCAAATTCGTGGTATTTGAAAAGTACATTTCAGCAGAGAATGAGTTTGCCTTTACCCATGGATTTATCCTGAAAGCCTATTTCTTCCTCAAACAATTTGCGCTGAAAGATGTGCAGGCATTCGGACTGGATAAAAGTGATGTGCTGATCGAGCACATACCTATCGTTTACCAGCCTGTAAAGAAGCTCACGCTCCGGAGAAGACACATTCACTGACCGTAACCAGTCACCGCATATACCCTTTGCCTTTATAATATCTATGAGGAACTTCACACAAAGCTGTGTTACAGCATAAACATAAAAAACCGGCCATTCAGGCCGGTTTTTTTATAACTCTATTATATGCTTTCAGTTTTACTTATCAGTTTCAAATGTCAGGTCCAGACCTAAGCCTCTCAGCTCGTGCACCAGTACATTGAAGGATTCCGGTATACCTGCCCTCGGAATATTATCCCCGTGAACAATGGCTTCATATGCTTTGGCACGGCCTACGATATCATCCGATTTGATGGTCAGTAATTCCTGCAGGATATTGGAAGCTCCATAGGCTTCCAGTGCCCATACCTCCATCTCACCGAAACGCTGACCACCGAACTGGGCTTTACCACCTAACGGCTGTTGTGTGATCAGGGAGTATGGTCCGATAGAACGGGCGTGCATTTTGTCATCCACCATGTGGTGCAGCTTGATCATATAGATCACACCAACAGTGGCTTTCTGGTCAAAACGAACACCGGTCTCACCGTCATACAGGTAAGTGTGTCCGAACTTAGGTAAGCCCGCTTCTTCTATCAGGTCGCTGATCTGGTCAGGCGTAGCACCGTCAAAGATCGGCGTAGCGAATTTCATACCTAATTTCAGGCCAGCCCATCCAAGAATGGTCTCATAGATCTGGCCAAGGTTCATACGGGAAGGTACCCCTAACGGGTTCAGCACGATATCAACCGGCGTACCGTCTTCCAGGAAAGGCATATCCTCAGCACGAACGATCTTGGCAACGATCCCTTTATTACCGTGACGGCCCGCCATTTTATCGCCTACCTTCAGCTTACGCTTAACGGCAAGATATACTTTAGCCAGCTTCAGCACACCTGCGGGCAGCTCATCACCGATAGACAGGTTGAACTTCTCACGCTTGTATCTTCCCAGCTCTTCGTTATACTTGATATTGTAATTGTGCAATAATTTGTTGACCAGGTCATCCGTTTCAGCTTCACCGGTCCATCCCAGCGGATTCACGCTCTGGAAGTCTACCGAGTTCAGCACTTTGGAGGAGAACCTGCCGCCTTTGGATATCACCGGCTCGCCGTAAGTATTGGTAACACCTGCGGATGCCTTATCTTCCAGCAGCACCTGTAATTTTTCGATCAAAAGCTTTTTCAGGGCTTCCTCGTTGGTCTGATGTACTTTCTCTATTTTTTCCAGCTCCGTTTTCTCTCTCAGCTTGGCATTCTTATCTTTCTTAACGCGTTGGAACAGCTTTTTATCAATGATCACACCTTCCACGGACGGAGAAGCCTTCAGGGATGCATCTTTGGCATCACCGGCCTTATCACCGAAGATGGCGCGTAATAATTTTTCTTCAGGGGTCGGGTCCGATTCTCCCTTAGGAGTGATCTTACCGATCATGATATCGCCTTCCTTGATGTGCGCACCGATGCGGATGATACCGTTCTCGTCCAGGTCTTTGGTCGCTTCTTCAGATACGTTAGGGATATCCGGCGTCAGTTCTTCTTCTCCCAGCTTTGTATCACGCACCTCCAGCTCATATTCATCAATATGCACGGAAGTGAACCAGTCTTCGCGGATCACTTTTTCGTTGATCACGATCGCATCCTCGAAGTTGTAACCTTTCCATGGCATGAAGGCCACCTGCAGGTTACGGCCCAGCGCCAGCTCACCACCCTGCGTAGCATATCCCTGCGTCAGGAAGTCGCCTTCTTTCACTTTCTGGCCTTTCTTAACGGCAGGGCTCAAGTTGATGGAAGTGGACTGGTTTGTTTTGGTGTACTTGGTAAGGTAATATACTTTCAGATCGTCTTCAAAAGAGACCAGGCGATCTTTTTCACTTCTTTCATAGCGTACATGGATCTCGTTACCATCCACATATTCCACGACACCTTTACCTTCGGCATGGATCTGGATACGGGCATCGCGCGCCGCTTTGCCTTCAAGACCCGTACCTACGATAGGTGCCTGCGGACGCAGTAAGGGAACCGCCTGGCGCTGCATGTTAGAACCCATCAGGGCACGGTTGGCATCGTCATGCTCCAGGAAAGGGATCAGGGAAGCCGACAGCCCCACGATCTGGTTGGGAGCCACGTCCATATATTCCACCTCATCCTTTTCCAGGATCGGGAAGTCACCTGTCTGGCGGGATTTCACCTTGTCTTCCACAAACTCGCCCTTGTCGTTCAGCTCGGCGTTGGCCTGTGCGATCTTCAGCTCATCTTCCTCTTCAGCGGACAGGAATTCTGCTTTTTTCAGGTTCACTTTACCGTTCTCCACCTTGTGATAAGGCGTTTCGATAAAGCCCATATCATTGATCTTCGCGTGTACGCAAAGTGTAGAGATCAGACCGATATTCGGACCTTCAGGCGTTTCAATGGTACACAGGCGCCCGTAGTGGGAGTAGTGCACGTCACGCACCTCGAAGCCGGCCCTTTCACGGGAAAGGCCTCCCGGTCCCAGCGCGGAGATACGACGCTTGTGCGTGATCTCTGACAAAGGATTGGTCTGATCCAGGAACTGGGACAGCTGTGAAGTTCCGAAGAAGGAGTTGATTACGGATGATAAGGTCCTGGCATTGATCAGGTCGATAGGTGTGAATACCTCGTTGTCACGGACATTCATACGCTCACGGATGGTACGGGCCATACGGGCCAGACCCACGCCGAATTGCGCATACAGCTGCTCGCCTACCGTTCTCACACGACGATTGGACAGGTGATCGATATCATCGATCTCCGCCTTACCGTTGGATAAGCGCACCAGGTATTTGATGATCGCGATGATGTCTTCACGGGTCAGCACTTTTTTCGTGTTGCTCATGTCTATCTCCAGCTTACGGTTGATCTTGTAACGACCCACCTCACCCAGATCATAGCGCTTGTCCGAGAAGAACAGCTTATCAATGATGCCGCGTGCGGTCTCATCATCCGGCGCATCCGAACCACGGAGCTGGCGGTAGATATGCTGTACCGCTTCCAGCTCAGAGTTGGAAGTATCTTTATTTAAAGTATTGTAGATGATAGAATAATCACCACTTACCTCTTCTTTCTGTACAAAAACGGTTTCAATGCCCAGATCAGAGATAATATCAATATTATCTTCATTCAGGATGCTGTCACGCTCCAGGATCACTTCATTACGCTCAATAGAAACCACTTCACCTGTATCCTCATCCACGAAATCTTCCGTCCAGCTTCTTAAAACACGGGCAGCCAGGCGGCGGCCTTCATATTTGGATAAGGTCTTTTTATCTCCTTTTACCTCATCTGCCATACCGAACAGCTCCAGGATATCCTTATCCGTTTCAAAGCCGATAGCACGCAGCAAGGTGGTCACGGGGAATTTTTTCTTACGGTCAATGTAAGCGTACATCACGTTATTGATGTCGGTAGCAAACTCCATCCAGGCACCTTTGAAAGGGATCACCCGCGCGGAGTATATTTTGGTGCCGTTAGGGTGTGTGCTCTGACCGAAGAATACACCGGGTGAGCGGTGCAGCTGAGATACCACCACGCGCTCCGCTCCGTTGATCACGAAAGTACCGCGGGGGGTCATATAAGGTATATTTCCGAGGAATACATCCTGTACGATTGTTTCAAAATCTACGTGCTCTTCATCATTACAGCTCAAGCGTAACTTTGCTTTCAAAGGAACAGAGTAGGTCAGTCCCCTTTCCATACACTCTTCAATAGTGTAGCGGGGCGGATCAATGAAATAATCCAGGAACTCCAGTACAAAGATGTTTCTCGTATCGCTGATCGGGAAGTTTTCCTGGAATACGCGGAACAAGCCTTCGTTATTTCTCTTATCCGGAGTGGTTTCCAGTTGGAAAAAGTCCTGGAAAGACTGCAACTGGACTGCTAATAAATCCGGTGTATCTGCTACATCATGGATTTTAGCAAAATTAAGACGCCCTGATTCTGTACGCTTAGTGATGTTTGACATAATATACTATAACAATAAAATGTATATACAAAAAACACCCATCTCGAAAAATACGATTCTTTCAAGACAGGAAAACTCAATTATTTTATATAAATCTGGCCAAAGATTTTTAAATGCATTTTTACCCAATGTAAATATGGGTCTGCAAAGATACAAAAAAAAATCAAAAAACAATCAGGGTCATTAAAAAGATAAAAACACCGCCGTTCTGCCATAAAATACAGCAACCGCCCCAAAAGGTACCCTGTCCGCTTAAAATGCAGACCGGCTATTACCCGGAATATCTTTTTACATCCTAAAAATAACGCGCTTACAAATTTATAAAAGACCTGCCGTGGCTCAATAAAAATCCCATATATACGTTAAATATTTCTGCAAGCTGCGCTATTCCGGCCCCGGCTATGAATTTATACATATTATTGCATTTTCCGGTAAAAATTTAAAGAAAATGCCCGTAAAATACAGGATCATCGCAGCAGCGCTGGCGCTATTACCCGCTTTCCAGTCCTGCACCCCGCTTTCGGATTGCTTCAGCTGTACCGTAAGCTACCAGAATTATGAATGGACCACCGTCAACAGGGAGCGTGACAGCTCCTATACGGAACATAAAGAGTTCTGTAATGTGGACAGGAGCGTTATTTCGGATTTTATTGAAAGCAACCGGGATACGATCATTATAGAAAGGCATTTCCCGGGAGCTACCGCACCTTACCCGGATAAATTCGCCAAGCGGGCAGATTGCTCCAGGTTTGTAAAGAAGAAATAAAATAAACACCGCCAGGATGCGTCCTGCAGCTTTTAAATCCTTTCATAGCGATCCCCTTATTGATCATCATAGGCTTATACAGCCATTTTAGCCGGCGGGGCAAAAAAGGGACGACCCTCCTCCGGAGCGGTCTCGCAGCGCTGCTTATCATAGTGCTTTATATCACCTGGCTGCTGTAATCAAAAAGGTTCCCGGTCATATTCGGGAACCTTTTTGGGATATCTTAATCTGCAGGTATTAATGCGTCTTTTTGATCGCCAGCAGCGACCAGTCCGTATCTGCCTTCACCATATGGTTGGTCAGTGTACCCAGTCCGTCAATCTCCATTTCCACCACATCGCCGGGCTGCAGCCATTGCGGTACTGCCTGCGGGTTTTCCAGCTTTGCCGTTCCGTTCAGCTCCAGGAAGCAACCTGTGCCCACTGTACCGGAACCGATCACATCCCCGGGATATACATCCACACCATAGGCGCAACGCTCAATGATCTCCGCAAAGGTCCAGTCCATATCCGCCACATTACCTTCGCTGACCTGGATGCCATTTACCTTGCAGGTCATTTTCAGGTTGTAATTATTGCCCGTATGATTTTCCTTGGCAGGCACCTTATAAGGCTCCAGCTCATCAGGGGTGACCAGCCACGGACCGATAACGGTCGAAAAGTCCTTACCCTTGGCAGGCCCGAGATTCAGCTTCATCTCTTCCATTTGCAAGACCCGTGCGCTCATATCGTTCATAATACAGAAGCCCGCTATATACCTGTCTGCTTCCGCGGCGGTAAAGTTCCGGCCTTTCTTACCCAGCACACAGGCGATCTCCAGCTCAAAGTCCAGGTTCCTGAAATGATCCGGCATACACTCTACGGCACCGGGCCCCTGGATGGCATTATGATTGGTAAAATAGAAGATAGGATATTCATCGAATTCCGGGATCATTTCCACTCCCCTGTTCCTGCGTGCGGCAAATACGTGCTGGCGGAAGGCATAGCCGTCCCTGCAGGACGCAGGCCTCGGCACAGGCGCTATCAGTTGCACATCGGACAGCGCAACCGAAGGAACAGCCTCAGGATTGTTTTTAATATGCTTATCCGCTTCTTTCGCGATCTCTGCGAGCTGCTCCCAGCTCTGCAGCATTTCCGTCAGGGTACGCGGCAGGCGGTCAGAGGCTTCGTTTAAATTATATAACCTATCGCTGATCAGCAGCGCGGACTGCTCAGCTCCGTTGTTGAGATAAGTAGCTATTTTCATAACAGGAATAAAATAGTATTGAACATATAATGGCAGCAAAGATAACTTATTCAAAGGATTTACACGAAGGAGATCGTATTTTTGCAGCCATAAGCTTTCCCGAAACATGCAATTACAACTGCCCATCCAGATACCCTCCCCTACGCCTCTCATCGAGCACCGGGACAGGATACTGCTTACAGGATCCTGCTTTACCGAGCATATGAGCGGCAGGCTGGCACAGGCCAAATGGCAGACGCTCGCCAATCCCAACGGCATCCTGTTCAATCCCCTAAGCGTGGCCGATGCCCTGGTGAGCTATATAGAGCACCGGACCTACACGGAGGATAGCCTGTTCTACCTGAACGAGCTGTGGCAGCACTGGGATTTTCACTCCCGGTTCTCCAATGTGGACAAGGCAACGGCACTGGAAGATATGAACCGAAGCATCAGCAGCGCGCACCGGTTCCTGGAATCCGCGGACTGGCTTATCATTACCCTGGGATCGGCTTACCAGTATTTTGACCGGCACACGGACAACAGGGAAATCCCTGTAGCCAACTGCCACAGGGCACCGGGACAGTGGTTTGAAAAACGCCTGCTGGGTACGCATATCATCATCCAGACCCTGCAAAAAACGATAGAATCATTAAGGCAGTTCAACCCATCCCTGAAAATCATATTCACTATCAGCCCGGTAAGGCATATCAGGGACGGGATCATTGAGAATAACCGGAGCAAGGCGCGCCTGCTGGAAGCCGTGCATACGCTGACGGAACAGAATGAGGCCTGCTTTTACTTCCCCGCCTACGAGCTGGCGATAGATGTGCTCCGGGATTACCGCTTTTATGATATTGATATGGTGCATCCCAATTATGCCTGCACCCAATATATCTGGGAGCAATTTACAGATGCCTGTATGTCAGAGAAGGCCCGGGAAATAATGGTGCAGATGAAGGATATTACCACCGCTTTCCAGCACCGCACACGTTTCCCCGACACCCGGGCGCACCGGCAGTTCCTGAGCTCCTATAGCCGCAAAGCAGCCCTGCTGATACAGGAATATCCCTATGTGGACCTGGAAGCGGAACGCGCATATTTTGACAGTCACGCATCACTGTAGCTGCCGCTTCCTGCTGACAGCATCCCGTGCCTGCAGGTAAGCCAGGAAAAAGCTGAAAGGCAGCACCCAGATCACCCTCGCATTGAACCGGCCCAGGTAAGTGCTTAAAGAGGTGGTTATAAATATATTCAGGCAGCAGCAGGCTGTAGCTGCCAATATAATGTAACTGTTCCGGAACCCGTTCTGCCTGTCTTTCGCCAGGTACATACAGGCAGTGACGACCAGCAATACCAGCATGCCCCACCGGGTCACCTGATTGATGAGAGGAAAGTCAATGGCTCCTTTTTGCTGCCCGGCCGCCTGGAATGCAGGGAAGCTTTGCGGGTAAAATGCCCGGACATTATTCCAGGGACTGGTATTTTCCCCGAACCGGTGGATACCATCGTCCACATTGGTTTCAAATAGCGTAAAGAACGCATCTTTAATATTGGCCGCCATATACCTTTTCAGGTATTTCCCGGAGGTCAGCGTAGTGCTGACAATACTTTCATATTCCTTTTTCACAGCGGGCTCCAGCCACCTGCCGCCACTGTGCGGCCAGCCATCCTGCCACATAAAGTCCCACTGGCGCCCGTTAAAGCCGGTATCGCTTTTGCAGATTTCATAGTTTTTTACGGCACATTCTTCCTTTAATACCTCCTTCAGCAGCCCCATCTCCGCGATCCTGCTCATCAGGAAGACATGGCCGGACGGATTAGGGCTGAATACCCTGAATACATTGTAATTGATATTGGCAGCTAGGCAATATATGGCTATCGTGCCAGTCAGTATTAACAACAGCCGGTTACGCAGGGGGCGCGCTCTTTTCCAAAAGGCATAGATGATACCTGCCAGGCACCAGAGCAGGCAAAGCAGCAGGATAGAGTTATGAATACTTGCAGCGATAAATATAATAAGGATAAAATAAGCGTTCACGCCTTTGCTATTGCGGGTGTACCTCATCAATCCCAGGACGGCCAGTACAAAATAAGCCATAAAGATATCAGGATTCAGCTGGCTGACAAACCAGGCGTAAGGGGTCAGTCCACTCAGGATCAATATGCTCACAAGGCTCAGCACACCTGCCTTTACCGCCGGAAAATGCTGCCGCAGCAACAGGAATACCAGGGACGTGCCAATACCGCTCTGCACCACGACACACCACATCGGGGACATCATCAGGCTGCTCGCCCTGATAAAGTAGGAATAAAAGACAGACCTGTCTATCGGCGGCCGGGAGATGAAAGCATGGGCAATATATGCGCCCGAATCAGGGTTCAGCAAAGGAAAAGCATTGTATAAAGCCGGCCAGATGCCTACCAGGATCGCTATGGCCAGCGCACTGCTCACTTTCAGGACAGTTGTAAAATCTTTCATTTTCTTTTTTTGCTTAAGATTACCTTCACGCACCATCAAGACCCACACAGGATATTAATATCTCATTAACACAATCCTGCTCTAAGAACACCGGAATTGCGATCTTTATTGTATCAGGAAAAATCTTTTTTAATGAACAGCCCGCAAGCGGTCATCGCTTGCGGGCTGTATATTGCTATGCTTACTACCAGTCTTTAGCTTTCAGGCTTCTCTGGGCCTCTCTCTCTTTAATGGTATTACGTTTATCGTGCAGCTTCTTACCCCGACCCAGCCCTATCTTCAGCTTGGCAAAGCCGTTCTCGTTGATAAAGCAGGCCAGCGGCACGATCGTATATCCTTTTTCCTTGATCTTCTGCTGCCAGCGCTTGAGCTCCTTCTTTTTCAGCAGCAGCTTCCTTTCCCTCGTAGGATCATGACCCAGGTAGCCGGCATTCACATATTCCGCGATATGCAGGCTTTTGATCCACATCTCTCCTTTATGAAAAATACAGTAAGAGTCATTAAAGCTCACTTTTCCGGCCCGCACGGACTTGATCTCCGATCCCATCAGCACAATACCAGCAACTAATTCATCTTCAATCGCATATTCAAACGTAGCAGGCCTGTTCTTGATATATACATTATTATTTGACTTCTTATGACTCGACATAACACGCTATTAATTCACACAAAATTAAAAAATCCCACATAAACTTATGCAGGATTTTCAGAGGTACCAACCGGATTCGAACCGATGTACGCGGTTTTGCAGACCGATGCCTAACCTCTCGGCCATGGTACCGTTTGAGTGGGTGGCAAAGATAAGTATTGCTTCCCCAATTTGCCAAATTTTTCTCAGATAATTTTTACAGCCACCCGTCCCGGCCTGCGGGGAAAAGGCTATTCCCTGTGCTGGCTGATGGTTTGCGACCCATTTTACAGCTCCGGAGCAGGTAAAAAAAGAGGTTCCGGCACGCCTGCTTTTCCCGGCACGAACACCTGTTATCACATAAGTATTTTCTTTTGTAATATGAATATTTATACTGTCATATTCTTGTAATTTCTTAAACTAAAGCCTATTTTTGCGAGTTAGTGCATTACTTTTTAAATCGTATTTTATCATGCATCCGATATTGTTAAATATCTCAGGCAACCAGGAAGTTTCAGCGTTTGTACCGGTAGTTATTCATCTGATCGTTGCGGTTACATTTGTTGCACTGCTAATGGCCCTGACCCACCTGCTGGGGCCCAAAAGAAAGACCAGCGATAAGCTCATCAACTTTGAAAGCGGCATTGAGCAGATCGGGAACGCACGGCAGCCGATGGGCGTAAAATATTTCCTGGTAGCGATCCTGTTTATCCTGTTCGATGTGGAAGTGATCTTTTTCTACCCGTATGCCACGAATATCAGGGAGCTCGGGCAGGAGGGATTCTTTGCTGTATTGATGTTTGTCGCATTTTTCATATGTGGTTTCATATACGTTCTTAAAAAAGGCGCTTTAAAATGGGAAGACTAAGCACAGCTTTCCCATTTTTCATTTAGATATAAAAACGAATTATTTTAAAGGAGAACAGACTTATGCCCCGTTCCATTCAATATAATCAAAATTCAAAAGTTACACAAACCCAGGAAATACCGGAAGGCTACTTCGGAGAGGGCTTTATGGCCACCAGCCTGGATAAGGTGATAGGGCTTGCCAGGGCAAATTCAATGTGGCCTTTACCTTTCGCAACATCCTGCTGCGGCATTGAGTTCATGGCTACCATGGGCGCCAACTATGACCTGGCCCGTTTC
This sequence comes from Edaphocola sp., assembly GCA_037190225.1. Classification (GTDB taxonomy): domain Bacteria; phylum Bacteroidota; class Bacteroidia; order Chitinophagales; family Chitinophagaceae; genus MKSF01. Next base: position 140,123 of record JBBCJL010000003.1, read on the forward strand.
GGGTCGGAGCGGATGGCCTTCACGCCCCGCCAGTGCGATATGCTGCTGGTAGCCGGCACTATTGCCAAGAAGCTGGCACCGGTATTGCGCCAGGTGTACCTGCAGATGGCGGAGCCCCGCTGGGTCATTGCCATCGGTGCCTGCGCCAGCAGCGGGGGTATCTTTGATTCCTATTCCGTATTGCAGGGCATAGACCAGGTGATACCGGTGGACGTATATGTGCCGGGATGCCCGCCAAGGCCGGAAGGCATACTGGACGGCGTGATGAAGCTGCAGGAGATCGTAAAGAATGAAAGCCTGAGAAGACGAAATTCCGACCATTACAAGGCGCTGCTGAACAGCTACGGGATAGAATAATACTTTTAATAGCATTTTACTATTATCAAGACAATGATTTTAAACAAGGATTATATACAGGAGAAGCTCACCGCCAGGTTTGGACAGGATGTATCAGAATGGGATGAGCAATTCGGCATCATCAGCTTCAGGGTGGCGCCTTTAAAGAACCTGGAAGTAGTGAACCATCTCTTTTCAGAAGCGGACCTGGGCTTCCGGTTCCTTACAGATATTACAGGCGTGCATTTCCCGGACAGGAAAGGGGAAGAGCTCTGCATCGTTACCCACCTGCACAATCTGCAGGCCAATGTAAGGCTTAAAATGAAAGCGTATGTGCCTGTTGAGCAGCCGGACACCTACTCCCTGGTGCCTCAGTTTGCCGGCGCCAACTGGATGGAAAGAGAGACCTATGACTTTTACGGCATTAACTTCCTGGGACACCCTAACCTTACACGTATCCTGAACGCGGATGAAATGGATTATCACCCGATGCGTAAGGAATACCCGATGGAAGACCCTACCCGTATGGACAAGGATGATGAAATGTTCGGCAGATAATCAACCAATCATTACCCACAAACTGACAGGCTGCACAGCAGCTTTCTCAATACAATAAGATATGGCTGACAAGCAAATCATATTACCCGAAGAAACGCTCGACAAGGAATATACCACGATCAACCTGGGACCTACGCACCCCGCGACCCACGGTATCTTCCAGAATGTGATGAAAATAGACGGTGAGAAGGTCATCAGCACGGAAATGACCGTAGGCTATATCCACCGCGCATTTGAAAAGATTGCGGAAAGACGCCCCTACTACCAGGTAACACCGCTTACAGACCGGCTGAACTACTGCTCCGCTCCCATCAATAATTTCGGCTGGCATATGACCGTAGAGAAGCTGGCAGGCATAGAGATCCCGCCGCGCGTGGACTATCTGAGGGTCATCATCATGGAGCTGGCGCGGATAGCCGATCACCTGGTCTGCAATTCGGTTATAGGCGTGGATACCGGCGCGCTGACCCCCTTTACCTATGTATTCCAGTGGCGGGAAAAGATATACGAGATATATGAAAGCATCTGCGGGTCCAGGCTGACCACCAATATCGGTCGTATAGGCGGGTTTGAAAGGAATTTTACTGATGTGACCTGGGCCAAGATCCACAAATTCGTGGAGGAGTTCCCGGCTATGCTGAAGGAATTCGAGGCCCTGCTGACAAGGAACCGAATCTTTATGGACCGTTGCATCGGCGCGGGTCCCATATCGGCGGAAAAGGCTTTAAGCTATAGCTTCACCGGCCCTAATCTCAGGGCTGCGGGCGTGGATTATGACGTAAGGGTACATACGCCTTACTCAAGATATAATGAATTCAGTTTTGAAATACCCGTAGGCACTACCGGCGATGTATATGACCGATACCTGGTGCGGAATAAGGAAATGTGGGAAAGCCTCAGCATTGTCCGCCAGGCGCTGGACAAGCTGAAAGGGCTGGATAGCAACATCTTTCACGCGGATGTTCCGGACTTTTACCTGCCGGAGAAAGCAGATGTCTATACTAAAATGGAAGCGCTTATCTACCATTTCAAGATCGTTATGGGAGAAACGGACCTGCCGGCAGGCGAGGTGTACCATGCCGTGGAAGGCGCCAATGGCGAGCTGGGCTATTACCTGATCAGCGACGGGGGACGCACACCTTACAGGCTGCACTTCCGCCGCCCCTGCTTTATCTATTACCAGGCCTTTAATGAGCTGGTAGCCGGCGGGATGTTCAGTGATGCCATTATCACCCTAAGCTCTATCAATGTGATAGCCGGTGAGCTGGATGCTTAGGCAGGCCTGTAGCTGCTTGCTGATAAAGATCCCTGCGAATGATAATGGATAAATTGAATATATTTTATCAAAAAAGAAAAAAATAAATAGAGAAATGGTACAATTTTCTCCGGAAAGATTCAATAAAGTACAGGAAATCATAGCGCGCTATCCCGAAGGGAAGCAGAAGAGCGCCCTGATCCCCGTATTGCATATAGCACAGGAAGAGTTTGGCGGCTGGCTCGATGTTCCGGCAATGGATTATGTGGCTTCCTTATTGGACATCAAGCCTATTGAAGTGTATGAGGTAGCATCATTCTATACGATGTTCAACCTGAAGCCTGTCGGGAAGTATGTGCTGGAAGTCTGCAGGACAGGCCCCTGTATGCTGTGCGGCAGCGACCAGATCATAGAGCATATCAAAAATAAATTAGGCATTAAAGAGGGCGAAACCACGGCAGACGGCCTGTTCACGCTGAAGCCGGCAGAATGCCTCGGGGCCTGCGGCTATGCGCCTATGATGCAATTGGGTAAATTTTACAAGGAGCACCTGACCATAGAGAAAGTAGACGCCTTGCTGGATGAGCTGAGAGCAAACGGCAGGCGCTAAGAGAAAGGTCGATACGGATAACAGGACGGTACATAAAAAATTGTGACCGCCTCTCATTCCGGGAATGGGGAAACAACATACAAAACTAATACATCCGGCAGATCATCCCGGAGCTGAACAATGAACATGAAATACATAACCTGCATATTACTTGCTGCCATTACGGTCCTGTCCTGTAACAGCAACCCCGGCAACGCTGACATCAGAGGCGTATGGGCTATTGATGATTATATCATTGAAAAGGAATCGGAAGCAGACAAGGCCGTATTGCAGGAAGCAAAGGCGATGCTGCAGGAAAACAATAACAATGTCATGTATTTTTCGGACTCACTGGCAGGTTCTGTAATGCCTAACGGCGATACGCTCACGCAATTTCCTTACCATGTGGAAGGCGACAAGTTAGTGATCGGTGATGTGAAAAGCAACTTTAAGCTGAAAGATAAAAATACACTGCATATTTATGATGAAGCTGTAGACCTCGTTGTACAGTTTAAAAGAGTGAAATGAAAATGTTAAAGCCTGTTTACATATTAGCTATACTGCTGTATATCCTGCCTGCCGCACAAAGCAATGCGTTTAACGCCCGGTGGGACTGGTCGCATCCCTTCAACGGCAAAGGCGACGAAATAGTCAGGAAGGTCCTTACAGACGACAATGGCAATGTATATGCCTGGACGATAGCCGGCAGGGACAGCATTACTTCCGGCCCCCTGGTTTACCCTCAGCTGGCATACCGGAACCGGTACAGGATGATCCTCACCAAATACGATCCACAGGGAACGGTGGTACAGCAATTACATCTGCATCTCCCCGTACCAGATACCGCCGGTTCAGATGCTTACCTGGATATTGGTGATTTCGTGGTGGACCGGGAAGAGAACATCTACATTTCCGGGCGAACCATGTATCCAAAGGTCCGGTTGAACAATACGGTAATCATAGACACTGCTTTACAGGGTTATAAGCACTTCATCATAAAAGTAGATAAGACGAATACACTGCTTTGGAAGCAGATCGCCAGGACCAGCAATACCCTGATGGATGAACCTTCCCTGCTGGCTTTGGATAATCATAACCACCTGTACGTATTTGCCAATACCATAGCCAGCTATTACAGTTCTAACATCGGGTTCCCTAATTTTCCTATCACTACCAACAGTATCAGCAACCAGGATGTCTTTTACCTCGCCAAGCTGAACAGGCGTACGGGCGCAGTGGCCTGGTGCAAAAACTCCTATTATGGTTCCCACAGCACCCTGAACCAGCTGGTGGTGGACAACGATAATAATATCTACCTGAGCTACCAGGGCAACGGGTTTGACCTGAACGGTGCCTTTCAGAATATCTATGCCACCTCGGTCAGCTCACGGATACTGGTAAAGCTCGACAGCAATGCTACGTTCATATGGGGCAACTGCTTTTCCCCCGGACCGGCACTGAGTTCCCTGCAAACTGACAGGGATAATAATATCTATGCCTGCGGCGCCTTTGCCAACGGAGCCGACACGCTCCGCATCCTGGGACAGGATTACCTGGTCAACAGCCGGAGAGCAGAAAACCTGGATGCCTCATTCATTGTAGCGCTGAACCCGGATGGCACCACGCGGTGGAAAGAAATTTTCAATTACAATCACGTGACCTACCCTTCATCTGCCCTGACGACAGATGAAAGTAAAAACGTGTATTTCACCGTGCAATTCAACGGCCGTTTATTCGTCCAGTCAGATACGATCACCTCCAACCCAAACTATAAGAACCTGCTCACAGTACTGCAACTGGACAGCACAGGCCTTTATAAAGGCTATAGGACAACAGGCTATATCACACAGGCGGCGTCATGGGGCAACAGCCTGGCATGTGACGGCAGCGGCAATGTGTATATCGGCGGAAGGTATATGACAGACAATAACGACCTGGGCAATACGGCTGTTATCCTGGGAGACAGCACCTATTACTCCAAAGGGGACCAGGACGGCTATATAGTGAAATTACAGACCGCTCCCGCCATCGACATCCTGCACGTCTCCTCCCCGGATATCTGCAACGGGGACAGCATCAGTGTGGTCTTTCAATACCAGGATACCCTGTTTGCCCCTGCAACTATCTTTACCTTACAAATGTCTGATGCCAACGGGGTATTTATCAACCCGCATATACTGGGCACAAGACCCTATAAAGCGGGAGGACTGGATACTTTTTATATAAAGCCGGAAAGAACGCTGTCTGCTCCCGCACAATTCAGGTTAAAGGTCACGGCGGCACATTATAAATCCCTGCCTTATAAAGAGCCGCTGCAAATCAGCCCGCTGCCAGCCAAGCCATCCATTACCGTGGACGGCAATAGGCTCAGTTGCAGCATCAGCAATGTAAGCTACCAATGGCTGCTGAATGGCACCCCCATTCCAGGGGCCACTCAGCAATTCTATGAGGCCGGCACGGCAGGTATATACAAGGTGATGGTCACTAATACCGGCGGCTGTAGCAACAGCTCTGACGACCTGGATTTCACGCCTTCGTCTATAGCCGATCCCCTGTCCCACCGGCTGCATATAAGCCCCAACCCCGTATCGGACAGGCTCTACCTGCACGGCAATGAGAGCTTTTCAAAATCAATTATAAGCATATACAATATTTCAGGGCAGCGGTTACCGGGTATTCCTGTAAACACGGACCAAAGCCTGGATGTCAGCACGCTGCAACCCGGTGTATATTTCATAGAAATTGAACATAAGGGTCTTAAATTTACGGGTAAATTTATCAAGTCTTAAACTTGTCAGGTAAAACAATAAAGATGAAATTACTATTAGATAAAGCACATATAGAAGGCATACGCTACTACGACACCTGGATCAGGAACGGCGGTTATCAGAGTGTGGAAAAAGCGCTGAAGATGACGCCCGATGAGATCGTGGAAGAGGTCAAGAAGAGCGGCCTGAGGGGCAGGGGCGGCGCGGGCTTTCCTACAGGTATGAAATGGAGCTTCCTGGCCAAGCCGGAAGGCGTTCCCCGTCACCTGGTCTGCAATGCGGACGAATCGGAGCCGGGCACTTTCAAGGACAGGTACCTGATGGAATTCCTCCCGCATTTATTTATTGAGGGCATGATCATTTCCAGCTACGCCCTGGGCTCCAATCTTTCCTATATCTATATAAGGGGAGAATATGCCTGGATCCCTGACATCCTGGAGGAGGCCATAGCGGAAGCCAAAGCCAACGGCTGGCTGGGCAGGAATATCAAGGGTACCGGATACGACCTGGAGATCTATGTGCAGAGAGGCGGGGGAGCTTATATATGCGGTGAAGAGACCGCGCTCATAGAATCGCTGGAAGGCAAAAGAGGCAATCCGAGGATCAAGCCTCCCTTCCCGGCCATACAGGGCCTGTGGATGCGTCCTACAGTGGTGAACAATGTAGAGACCATTGCGACCGTTTCACCTATTATTATGATGGGTGGTGAAGCATACGGGCAAATGGGTGTAGGCAGGAGCACGGGCACCAAGCTGATCTCGGCCTGTGGCAATATCAACAGGCCCGGCGTATATGAAATAGGATTTGACCTCTCCGTTGAAGAGTTTATCTATTCAGACGAGTATTGCGGGGGCATACCCAACGGCAAACGGCTGAAAGCCTGTATTCCCGGCGGTTCGTCAGTACCTATCGTACCGGCCAGCCTGCTGCTGAAGACAGCCAAAGGGGAAACCCGCCTGATGAACTATGAAAGCCTGGCTGACGGCGGCTTTGAGACCGGCACCATGCTCGGCTCCGGCGGATTCATCGTACTGGATGAGGATCAATGCGTGGTACGCCACACGATGTCCCTTGCCCGGTTCTACAACCACGAATCCTGCGGGCAATGCAGCCCTTGCCGCGAAGGTACCGGATGGATGTACAAGATATTAAAGAAAATAGAATACGGTAACGGCTCGATGCAGGATATAGACCTGCTGTGGGATATCCAGAGACGGATAGAAGGCAATACCATCTGTCCGCTGGGAGACGCCGCGGCCTGGCCGGTAGCAGCCGCGATCCGTCATTTCAGGGATGAATTCGAGTGGCATATCACCCACCCGGAAGAAGCCCAGACCAGGAATTACGGGCTGGCGCATTATGCCGACCCTATACATGTGCCTGCTGTATAAAGTAACACATTTATTATTTAATAAACTTTTAAGTTTTGTAAAGAGATACCTTACTTTTGTCGTAAGCTATCCGTTGAAATAGTTAATCAGATAACAATGGCTGATAATTTTAAAGTTACCATAGACAATATTACTATAGAAGTTCCTGCCGGTACCACGATCCTGCAGGCAGCACGCCGGATAGGCGGGGAAGTAGCTCCTCCTACCATGTGCTACTATAGTAAGCTGGAAGGCAGCGGCGGTAAGTGCAGGACCTGTCTGGTGGAAGTATCCAAAGGCTCTGAGAAGGACCCGCGTCCCATGCCTAAGCTGGTGGCCAGCTGCCGCACGACAGTCATGGATGGTATGGAAGTGAGGTCCTGTACTTCGGATCGCGTGAAAGATGCCCGTGCCGGCGTTACAGAATTCCTGCTGCTGAACCACCCCCTGGACTGCCCCGTATGTGACCAGGCCGGGGAATGCCATTTGCAGGACCTGAGCTATGAGCATGGCAGGGAAGGCACCCGTACCGAATTTACACGCAGAACATTTGAACCCGAAGATATCGGTCCTTATATCCAGCTGCATATGAACCGTTGCATACTGTGCTACCGCTGCGTATATACCGCGGAGCAGCTGACACAGCAACGGGAGCATGGCGTCCTGGACAGGGGTGATCATGCAAGGATATCTACCTGCATCAGCAAGGCATTGACCAATGACTTTATCGGCAATGTGATTGACGTATGCCCTGTGGGCGCCCTGACCGACAAGACCTTCCGCTTCAAAAACCGTGTATGGTTCACCAAGCCTGTGGATGCGCACCGCAGCTGCTCCAATCCCAAATGCTGCGGAGAGGTAAGGCTCTGGATGCGGGGAGAAGAAGTGTATCGTGTTACGGCCCGTAAGGATGAATGGGGCGAAGTAGCCACCGCTTCCAACGGCGAAACGGGATGGATCTGTAACGAGTGCAGGTTTGAAAAGAAGAACGTAAGCGACTGGGTTATAGAAGGCCCGACAATGGTAAACCGGCACAGCGTGATATCACAGGGCCAGTATGCCGGCAATGTCGGTACGCAGCAGGGCCAGCCCACCCTGATAGAGGCTATCATAGGCCGGAAGCCGAAATATTTGCTGGATATTCACGATATAAGCGGGGTCAATCCCGAGGATAAGGAATTCAGCAGGATACCCGGACCGGCGCATTCTGATGATTTTGATAAAAAATAAAGTTCCGGCGGCAACAGCATCATACCATAAATAAAAGAAGAAGATTATAAACAATGCACTTATTAAATATAGATACTTTTTTTATCATTGAAAAAGTCGTACTGGTACTTATACTGGTACTTGTTGCATTCGGGGTAGCCGCATATGCCACCTGGGCGGAACGTAAGGTCGCCGCGATCATGCAGGACCGTATCGGTCCGCTGAGGGCAGGTCCCTTTGGCCTGTTGCAGCCGCTGGCAGACGGCGGCAAGCTTTTTTTCAAGGAAGAGATCAATCCCGACCGCTCTACCAAATGGATATTTATGCTGGCTCCTGCCGCCTTTATGGTCGTGGCGCTGATGGCCTGTGTGATCACGCCATGGGGTCCGAGCTTCACGATGAACATCGGCGGTACGATCCGTACCATCGACCTTCATGTGGCGGATATCAATGTGGGTGTGCTGCTGGTCTTTGCCATTGTCAGCGTCGGGCTGTACGGCATTATGCTGGGCGGATGGGCTTCCAATAACAAATTCTCCCTGCTGGCGGCCATCCGGGCGGCTTCCCAGGCCATCTCCTACGAGCTGGCATTGGGCCTGAGCCTGATAGCCCTGGTGATGATGTCCGGCACGCTGAGCCTGAAAGAAATAGTTGAGGCGCAGAAAGGCTTCTGGGACGGCAATTACTTTACCTGGAATGTCTTTAAGCAGCCGCTCGGCTTCGTGATCTTCTTTGTATGCGCGCTGGCGGAGCTGAACCGCGCCCCCTTTGACATGCCGGAATCCGAAAGTGAGCTGAACACCGGCTACCTGCTGGAATACTCTTCCATGAAGCAGGGGATGTTCATGTTCGCTGAATATATCAACCTGTTCTTTACTTCCGTGCTGCTGTCCACCCTGTATTTCGGCGGGTATAACTTCCCGTTCATGGATATGGTAGCAGCCGCCGTACCGGGCTGGGTATTTTCGCTGATCTGCTTTGGCGCCCTGATGACCAAAGCCGTAGGATTCATATTATTTATCATGGCCCTCAGGTGGACCCTGCCGAGATTCCGTTTCGACCAGGTACTGAGGCTGGGGTGGACCGGGCTGATCCCGCTGGCTTTGATCAACCTGCTTATCACCGGCGCCATTATCGTATTTTTAAATTAATAACAGGCAACAGTCCCCGGGCTGTGACTTATAAAAGACTTAGATTATGCAATTGACCAACCGTTCTGTAGCTGTAGACAGGAGCCCGATGACGCTCCGGGAGCGGATATACCTTCCCGCGGTGCTGGGTGGTTTGAAAATTACATTGGGACACGCTGTAAAAACTATTTTTAAAGGTGCTCCTACCACCAATTACCCGAAAGAAAAAAGACCCTTCAGCCCCGTTTTCAGGGGATTGCATATCCTGAACAGGGATGAGGAAGGCAGGGAGCGCTGCACTGCCTGCGGGCTATGCGCCCTCGCCTGCCCGGCAGAAGCCATAACGATGGAAGCGGCTGAAAGAAAGAAAGGCGAAGAGCACCTGTACAGGGAGGAGAAATATGCTGCCAGGTACGAGATCAATATGCTGCGCTGCATCTTCTGCGGCTACTGTGAGGAAGCCTGCCCCAAGGATGCCATCTATTTAACGGAAACGGTGATGCCGGCCTCTTACAAAAGGGACTTTTTCATCTATAAGAAAGAAGATCTCCTGATAAGCCAGGAACAGATTGACGAAAGAAAAGCCAAACAACAACACCGGTAATTGCCATCACCGGTGCTTTCTATCTTTTAAATACAACTTAATTAATAATGTCTGTCAACGAAATATTATTCTGGATACTCTCGGTTCTTGCCCTCTCCTGTGCTTTGGGGGTCATATTCAGCAGGAATCCGGTAAATAGCGTACTATTCCTGATCGCCACCTTTTTCACCATCAGCGGTCATTACATACTTATGAACGCCCAGTTCCTGGCCATTGTGAACATCATCGTGTACGCAGGCGCCATTATGGTGCTTTTCCTGTTCGTGATCATGCTGATGAATCTCAATTCCGATACGGAACCGCAGAAAAGCAGGCTGATACAATTCGCTGCCGTCTTAAGCGGGGGCGCTTTGTTCCTGGTATTCATAGCCGCCCTGAAAACAGCTTCCGTCAATTATACCGGCGTAGTGGAATCAGGCGGCAATATAGGCCTGGTGCAGCACCTGGGCAAAGTGCTCTTCAATGAATACGTACTGCCTTTCGAGATCAGCAGCGTGCTCTTCCTGAGCGCTATGGTCGGCGCGATGGTGCTGGGCAGAAGAGAGGACAAACAGGTAATAGACACTCCACAGTAATTCCTAAAACGATTAAACATTCATATATGCCGTTCCAATATTATTTATTTTTAAGTCTCGCCCTCTTTTGTATCGGGGTTACGGGTGTGCTGATGCGCAGGAATGCCATTATAGTATTTATGTGCATTGAGCTGATGCTGAACGCCGTCAACCTTTTAATGGTAGCATTGAGCAAAATGTTCGGGGTGGCCGATGCGCAGGTCTTTGTATTTTTCATTATGGTGGTAGCTGCCGCGGAAGTCGCTATCGGCCTCTCTATCATAGTCATGGTGTACAGGAAAATACAATCCGTGGATATTAATATCCTTAACAGGCTGAAGAATTAATCATTTAAACGTTTTTATTTACTCATTGAATAATATATGACACAATTAGTTTACTTAGTTCCATTATTACCCCTGATCGGTTTCCTGATCAACGGTCTGTTTTGGAAAAGTATGCCCCGGAAAGCAGCCGGCATCCTGGCCAGCGGAGTGATGCTCCTGGCCTTTGGCTTGTCTGTGGGCATATTTTTCGAAGTAAGGAACAACCCGGGTTATGGGGCTGTGGTTACATTGTTTGACTTCATACAATCAGGCTCTCTCTCTCTCCCCTTCGCGTTCCAGGTAGACGAGCTGTCCTCTTTATTCCTGCTGATCATTACAGGCATCGGTTTCCTGATCCACCTGTATTCTACGGCCTATATGCATGATGATCCAGGCTATGTGAAATATTTTGCCTACCTCAATTTTTTCGTCTTCTCCATGCTGCTGCTGGTGCTGGGCGCCAATTACGTGATCATGTTCATCGGGTGGGAAGGCGTCGGACTGGCTTCTTATTTATTGATAGGATTCTGGTTCAGGAATAAGGATTATACCAATGCCTCCAAGAAAGCGTTTATTATGAACCGTGTAGGCGACCTCGGGTTCCTGGTCGGTATGTTCCTCGTGATCTATCATTTCGGTACCCTGGCCTACAACGACCTGTTTATGCAGTTTGCTGATGGTGTACCTGCCAATGTATCGCAGGGTGTTATCAATGCTATCTGTATCTGCTTCTTTATAGGCGCTATCGGTAAGTCTGCCCAGATCCCTTTATACACCTGGCTGCCGGACGCTATGGCAGGCCCTACCCCTGTATCAGCCCTGATACATGCCGCCACAATGGTAACGGCCGGCATCTATATGATAGCCCGCAGCAATATTATGTATAACCTGGCCCCGCTGGCACAGAATATGATAGCGATCATCGGTATCGCCACTGTCCTGCTGGCGGCTTCCATAGCTATTAAGCAGAACGACATCAAAAAAGTGCTGGCCTACTCCACGGTAAGCCAGCTCGGCTATATGTTCCTCGCGCTGGGCGTGGGCGCCTATGTAGGCGCCATCTTCCACGTAATGACGCACGCTTTCTTCAAGGCGCTGCTGTTCCTGGGCAGCGGCTCCGTTATCCACGCGATGGGCGGTGAGCAGGATATGAAATTCATGGGAGGCCTGGGCAGGAAAATGAGGATCACACAATTCACATTCCTGATCGGCTGCCTTGCCATTGCAGGTGTGCCGATGTTCTCCGGCTTCTTTTCCAAAGACGAGATACTTGCGGCCGCCTATATGAAATCACCGGTGCTGTATGCGCTGGGCATCGCGGGAGCGATGATGACCGCCTTCTATATGTTCAGGGCCTACTTCCTTACGTTTACAGGATCCTTCAGGGGCACTCACGAGCAGGGGCATCACCTTCATGAAAGCCCTTCCGCCATGACCATTCCGCTGATCGTACTGGCAGTACTGTCCGTAATCGGCGGGTATGTCGGCCTACCTGCTGTCGTTACCGAAAATCACCTGCTGGGCCGCTACCTGTCCCCTGTTGTCAGCAATAACCTGGCTTCCGGGCACCTGTCGCACAGCACGGAATGGGTATTGATGGGCATATCGGTAGCTGCGGTGGCTCTGATGATCTTCCTGGCCTACAGCGCCACCAGAAAAGGTACCTTTAAGGAACCTTCCGGCTTAGGCAAGGTGCTGGCCAACAAATGGTATGTGGATGAGCTTTATAATGCGCTGATCGTAAAGCCGCTGAAACACATCTCCCTGCTCCTTGACAGGTATGTGGAGCGTTGCGGCATAGACGGCGTGGTCAACGGTGTAGGTAAGCTGGTACAATGGAGCGGTGGTAAGCTCAGGCTGCTGCAGAACGGCCAGGTGGGCGTGTACATCTTTGGTATGGTGCTGGGCATCATACTGCTGCTGATAGTAGGATTACTGCTTTTATAGGCAACGCACGGTTATATACCGGGAAGCAAAGAAACATTTAAAAATATTCAATAGACAAATACATAACAATGTTATTAGTATTACTCATTATAGTACCTGTCTTATTAGGAGCCCTTACCTTTACGGCCAGAGCCGAAGGGGTCGCCAGGAATGCAGGCCTGTTCTCCTCATTCATCAGCCTGATCCTGTCGGGGGTCGTTGCCAGCAATTACCTGAACGGGTCAGCCCAGGATTTCTCGGCGAACTGGATGCCGGGACTGGGCGCTAAATTCGCGTTGAATGCCAATGGCACCGCTGTCCTGATGGTATTGCTGACTGCCATTGTATTTGTGCTGATCTTTTTGTCGCAACGTAATAAGCCCGTTGAAAATGAGCACCGCTTTTACGGCCTGATGCAATGGGCCCAGGCGGGACTGGCCGGTGTTTTCCTGGCGGATGACCTGCTGCTGTTCTATTTCTTCTGGGAGCTGGCACTGATACCCGTATATTTTCTTTGTTCTCAATGGGGCGGTGAAAAAAGGATCAGGGTCACTTTCAAATTTTTCATCTATACATTCCTGGGCAGCCTGTTCATGTTGGGGGGCATCATCTACCTGTACACGCTCAATCCCAGCAGGTCATTCGACCTGACCAGCATGATGACTACGGGCAACGGGCTGAGCGCCTGCACGCAGCAGATCCTGTTCTGGGCGTTCTTTATCGCTTTCGCCATCAAAATGCCCGTCTTTCCTTTTCATACCTGGCAGCCGGACACCTATGAGCAGTCATCCACGCCCACCACGATCGTACTAAGCGCCCTGATGGTCAAAATGGGGCTTTTCGCCACGGTCAAATGGGTGATCCCGGTATTCCCTCAGGGTGTGGCCTTCTGGACGGATACGGTCATCATCCTGAGCCTGGTCGGGCTGGTCTATGCTTCTTTGCTGGCCACTGTCCAGACAGATATCAAGCGCCTGATAGCCTATTCTTCCATAGCGCATATAGCCCTGATGAGCGTAGGTATCTTCGCGCATACGGACATCGCGCTGAACGGCCTGGTGGTACAGATGTTCAACCACGGCATCAACATCACGGGATTATGGCTGATCGTGCATATGATCGAAAAACGTTACGGAACCCGTAACCTGAAAGAGCTGGGAGGCCTGGCTAATAATGCCCCGAAGCTGACCATAGCCCTGGTGATCATTGCCTTTGCCAATATCGCACTACCGCTCACCAACGGGTTCGTAGGAGAGTTTATGCTGTTCCACGGCATTTTCCAGAGCGCCAACCCGCACCACATCGCCTATATGGTCATTGCCGGTCTCGGTGTGATACTGGGCGCTGTATATACCCTGAATATGGTGCAGAAAGTCGCTTACGGGGATAAGCATACCGAGGGTGTGCAGGATGTTACCGGTAATGAATGGATCGCCCTGGTGGCCGTTATCGTTCTGATCATTACATTGGGTGTTTATCCCGGGCTGATCTACGGATTTTTACCTGCCTGACAGGATGCCCGGTAAATATTTGGAAACTAAATTGTAAAAGAAAAAACAGGCCCTTCAGCAGGGTTGTATATAAATAGCGTATGAAACCACTTATTGCTTCTGCATTATTCGGTATTTTAATGATGTTTGCCGCACTGACCGTAAAAGAAAGGCGTTCTTTCAGTGTATTTGCGCTGGTGCTGCTGGTATTGCTGACAGGCATTAATATCTGGGAGCTGGCAGAGACCCGGCAGGCGCTCAGCTCCAATAATATGGGCGGGGTGTATTTCTTTAAAAATATGGTTAAGGTGGATGCCTTCAATCTCTGGTTCAATACCCTGATGTCCGCGTTGACGCTGCTGTATGTGGCGCTGATGCACAGGAATATAGAAAAGGTAGGCCTGCACGTGGGAGAATACTACGCCCTGATCTTCTTTATCCTCTCCGGCATCTACCTGATGAGCACCTTCAACAACCTGCTGATCCTCTTCCTGGGCATAGAGCTGATGTCTATTCCCCAGTATATCCTCGCGGGCAGCGACAAGCGGAACCTTAAATCTTCGGAAGCCTCCCTGAAATACTTCCTGATGGGCGCTTTCTCCACCGGCATCCTCCTGATGGGTATGGCATTATTATACGCAGCGCTCCGGACCTTCAATATCGAGCAGTTCAACTTTTCCCTGCTGGGCTCCAATACCATACTGGCCGTTGCAGGTATCATCCTGCTGATCATATCCTTCGGCTTCAAGGTTTCGGCTGCTCCCATGCACTTCTGGACCCCAGATGTGTATGATGGCGCACCCACGCCCTTCACGGCCTTTATGGCCACTATAGTGAAAGTAGCTATCTTCTTCGGTTTCCTGTCCATTTTCAAGAACGCGTTCTATACCCTGCAGGGCACCTGGGCGCTGGTGCTGGGCATCATAACCGCGCTCACCCTGATCATCGGCAACCTGACCGCCGTATTCCAGCAAAGCGTGAAGCGGATGCTGGCGTATTCCTCCATAGCGCAGGCGGGATTCATGCTGTTTGCCGTGATAGCCAGCAATGCCATGGCTTCCAAAGGCATCCTGATCTATGCGGTGGCCTATTCGGTGGCGACACTGGGCCTCTTTGCCGTGCTGGCCAAAATGAAGGATTATACCTACGATGGCTTTAACGGCCTTGCCAGAAGCCACCCTTACCTGGCCGCCACCGCCGCCGTCTTCCTGCTATCCCTGGCCGGCATCCCGGCAACCGCGGGATTCATGGCCAAATATTATATGATAGCCGCCCTGGTAGAGGATGGCTATTTCATGTGGCTGGTCATCCTCGGCCTGCTGATGGCCGCAGTGAGCGTGTATTACTACTTCAAGGTGATCATGGCGATGTACTTCAGGGAAGGCACCCCTGAGCTGGCCCATCCTGTGACCGTAGCGGACAAGGTCCTGCTGGGCGTATGCGTAGCGCTGGTGTTCGTTCTGGGCATTCTTCCGGATATGCTGCTGAGCTGTATTTAACAAACTTTATCTTGTTATAACATAACGTAAGTTAATAAAATTATTATCTTTGTTACCCTGTTTTGACCTGTACGTTCAGGGCGGAGCAGGGTTTTAAAATAAAATATTATGTCGACACTTTGGTTCAGAAGAAGCAATAAGGGTATCCAGACCGATACCAAGGAGAAAAAAGAAACCCCCGATGGGTTATGGCATAAATGCTCGGAATGCCGTACCACCATTACACAGCAGGAGCTGGCGGACAATATGTATATCTGTCCCAAATGCGACTACCACAACAGGATCAATGCTAAAGAATATTTTGAGATATTATTTGACGATGGGGCCTTCACCGCGTTATTTGAAAACATCAAAGCCATTGATAAGCTGGGCTTCGTAGATGTGAAGCCCTATAAGGACAGGCTGGTAGCGGCGCAAAAGTCAACAGGCCTCGGTGATGCCATGACGGTAGGTGCCGGTAAGCTGGACGGCCGCGACCTGGTGATCGCCTGTATGAACTTCAATTTCATCGGCGGGTCTATGGGTTCCGTGGTAGGTGAAAAGATAGCCCGTGGCATAGACTATGCCATACAGCACAAGCTGCCCTTTATGATCATCTCCAAGTCGGGGGGCGCGCGTATGATGGAATCTGCATTCTCCCTGATGCAGATGGCCAAAACCTCAGCCAAGCTTACGCAGCTATCCAAAGCCGGGCTGCCTTATATCTCCTTTATGACAGATCCCACTACCGGCGGCGTAACGGCATCTTTTGCCATGCTGGGCGATATTAACATCGCTGAGCCTAAGGCCCTGATCGGCTTTGCGGGTCCGAGGGTCATTAAGGAAACGCTTAAAAAGGACCTGCCTCCGGGCTTCCAGCGTTCAGAATTCCTGCTGGAACATGGATTCCTGGATTTTGTGGTACACCGCAAAAACCTGAAGACAGAGCTCAGCCATTGCCTGACCTGGTTCATGGAAGGCAGGAAATAGATACAAATCTTATACGATATAGACGCCCGCTTGACAGCGGGCGTTTGTTATACAGCCTTATCAGCCTTAAGGTTTATTTCCTGAAATGATATTCTTGGTCAATAACAATGCGCTGCGCCTTTCTTTCCGCTTCCCCGGCCCTCAGATCCACCCCGCCTGATCTTTCCGCTGGTGGTCTTGGGCAAATTCAACGATACGCGGCATTTTGTAAGGCCCCATATGAGGCCGTATATGCAAACAGGCTGTCCGCAGTCTGCTGTGACGCATCAAAACCCTTATTAAGGATAACGAACGCTTTTACCACAATCCCTCTACAGGAACAACGGCGTATTTCTGCATGGCCTCTCCAGCGATCCGGATAAATAAAAACAATGGAAGGCTTGAATGATATTTGTTTACTTTTGCGGTCAATCAATAACTGCATATGTTTAAAAAGTACTTTACAACACTCTTTTGCTGCATGGTATGGTTGCTTGTGCCGGAAGTACAGGCTTCCCACCTGGTAGGCGCCGATATTATCTACAAATGCCTGGGCAATGACCAATATGAGCTGACCTTCGTGCTGTACCAGGACTGCCTGACCTGGGAGCAACAGTCGGCCATCGGACAGGATGCGCCCCTGAAATTCGGCATCTTTACCGGCTCGGACAAAAGCCTTTTCTTCCATGAAGGCGCTATTTACGATTACACAGAAGAGTCTATCGTCAGTGAATTTACCAATGAGTGCATCAGCAATCTCCCGGCTACCTGCCTGCAGCAGCAATCCTTCAAGACCATCGTCACGCTGCCGCCGAACAATACCGGCTACCGCGTCATCTACCAGAGATGCTGCAGGAACCAGAACATCACCAATATCATCTTTTCGGGAAATGTAGGCGTATCCTGCTTTGTGGATATCCCGCCAGCCCCATCCGGGAATTGTGTCAATAGCAGCGCGGTATTCAGGAACTTCCCGCCGCAGATCATTTGCCTGAACAACCCTTTCCGGTATGATTTCTCAGCAGCAGACCCGGACGGCGATTCCCTTAGCTACAGGCTATGCGATGCCTATCCCGGCGCATCACCGCAACGTCCCATCCCTGAAGGACACCAGATGGAAGTCCCGCAAAACCCTATTGACTATATGCCTCCCTATTCCGCTGACAATCCTGTTACCGGCAATCCAGGCATTACCATTCACCCGGCAACCGGCATACTCAGCGGCACGCCTTCCGAAGCCGGCCGCTATGTAGTGACCGTATGCGTGGACGAGTGGAGGAATGGCGTGGTCATCAATACCATATCCCGTGATATACAGCTGACCATCACCAACTGCTCCAGGACCACCTACGCCGACATGCCCAGCTGGGGAACGGGGGACAAGGCGGATATTTACACCATTGAATGCCACTCCAATACCGTGGCCTTCAGAAACACCAGCTACGGAGGCTTCTCTTACTTATGGAAATTCGGGTATGAGAATGCCACCTCCACGGAATTCGAGCCTACCCATACCTACCCCGATAAGGGTATCTATGAGGTAACCCTCATAGTCAACCCCGGCACTACCTGCGTGGACAGCATCAAAAAATGGGTGTATATCAATCCTTCCCTGGATGTGGATTTTACAACAGACGGTAATCTATGCCCCGGCATACCGCTGCACTTCCGATCGGAGGTGTCTGCCAGGGGAGATTCGATTAAAACATATAACTGGTTCTTCGACAGGGCAGGGACATTCTCAGGTGCTCCGTCCGCTACCTTCACCTTCCCGGCTCCCGGGGGAGAGAAGCAGGTGACGCTTGTGACGGAATCCCATCTCGGGTGTGTGGACACCGTCTCCAAGATATTGCCCATAGATCATATCGAGGTATATGCGGGGTCAGATACGGTACTGGTAAAGAATTATCCCTACCGCTTCAATGGCAGGGGCGCAGAAAGCTACCGGTGGGAGCCTCAAACATACCTCAGCGATCCTTTCAGCCCCCGGCCAACGGCCATATTCCCCGATTCCGGAACCTATGTATATTATCTTCACGGCAATACTGCCTCAGGATGCGAGGATGTTGATACGGTCGTGATCCGGGTATCATTATATCCGCATATGTTCTTGCCTAACGCTTTTTCTCCCAACGGGGACGGCCTGAATGACATCCTGAAACCGGAGATCATAGGATATGCCCTGGTCAATACCTTTGAAGTTTTTGACAGGTACGGTCAGCTTGTGTACAAATCCGCCAACAATAACAATTTCGGCTGGGATGGTACCTACCTCGGCCGCCCCGCGGATATAGGGGTATATTTTTACAGGGTCACCTATACCGATCCGTTCTCAGCAGAGCGGCACGTTAAAACCGGCGATGTTACGCTGGTACGGTAACCTTTATAAGTTTTAATTGTAACAGGCCTGCGATATACCCGGTACAGACCGCAGGCCTGTAGCTTTTCCACCCCGGAAAACCCGGTAAAACAATATCAGTCATTAACATTTCAAACAAGCTGACGGGCGTATCTTTACAATCCGTTGCTACCGTTATAAACGGGTAATGATTATATTTGTATTCTAACCTGAAGCATAAAGAAAGAAACTATGACATTTCCCAGATTTAAGAAGAAAACAACCCAGACTAAAAATAAGCATACGCTCAGGCGCCTGGTCAGATGCTCTGAACGCCATCTGAATTCGTCCTACTGCAATACTGAATCCGGTACTCCGAATGACAAGCAGGCGGTGCAGCTGACACAGAAGGATATCTCCAATATACTCATCGACATATCCATGAAAGAACTGTACAATCAAGGGGACAAAAGAGAGCTCAGGCTAGTAGAAGATATCCTGACTCCGAACAAGATAAAATTTTCAAACGAACAAAGCCTGGAATCCTATTGGGACATCATTACCAATTCGGGGTTTGTAAAGCCGAGCATTGGCTTTGGCAACAACGGTAAGGTAAGCCTGTCCAAGGCCGGCTTCGACCTTATGAACCAGTTCGGCAGCTATATGGACTTTTTAAGAGCGCAGGAGCCTCCCCGTGCCGGCAGCATACCCAATCCCCAGCTACAGCCGCCGGCCAACACGCCCCGGAAAGACCCCGGTAAAGAGCAGCCGGAAGAAGATGGGGATTATTATGATGAATAGGAAGAACAACGGACACCCCCCCTGCATGTGGAACAAAGCCATCCTGCGCGAAGGAAGGAGATGCTGCAGCTAAGCGGCAAACCGGTATAAGAGATGCACATCCGCCCGGAATCCGCCCGGAATACCCTGGTGACGAAAGCATTTTATAGCTCACACAAAGCTGGCGCTTCTCAGCGGGGCGCACCTGGAAGCAGCTAACCATAAAACTAAAAAGACCGGGAGATATACTCCCGGTCTTTTTATATATCATAAATCCTGATAGCTCAGGAACTATCTTTTCCGCATATGATAATACATCTGGTCCCTGGGCTTAGCGGCAGGCTCATAGACCCTGAGCCGCTCCCTCGTCAGCCTGTGGATCTCCCAGGTGTACATATGCATGTTATCTGCCGTATCCCTTAAAGCTATGTTCAGCAGGGTGACCATATGGCCCGAATCATTCACCTCGCTCAGGCTCCAGCTGCCGGTCAGGTCTTCTCCCGTTTCATTATTATGCCAGGTAGTATGTCCGTTCTCATAGAAGGTAACGGCATACATCTTCCACCTGTGGATAACGCTCTGCCTGCCTGTCCAGGGACCTTTGAGCACTTCGTCAAAAACCCAGGTGCCCGCCAGCTTTTCTTCCTTTCTGTCCAGGCGGTATTTGGTACAGGAAAGCAGGCAGCACGACAATAGGATCCCGAGACAGGTAAATAAAAGTTTATGCTTCATACACGAATCCGATTTGAGCATGATATATTTTTCCAAAAATGCGTTCCTGATAAAGTTACATAATTTTTCGCGTATATACCTTCCACTGCTGCACTGAACGATCATCGCAGCAGCACATGCCTGTCCGCATCCAGTCTCAGCAGGATAAATATAAAGATGCTGAACGACAACAGGGAGGTACCGCCATAGCTCAGCATCGGCAAGGTGATGCCGATCACGGGCGCCAGACCCATGGTCATAGAGAGGTTAATGGCAAAGTGGAAGAACAGCACGGAAGCCACACAATAGGCGTATATCCTGCTGAAGCCGGACCGCTGCCGCTCCGCCAGGTGTATGATCCGCATCATCAGCGCCAGGTACAGCAGCACCAGCACGGCGCTCCCAACAAACCCGAACTGCTCTCCTATCCCGCAAAAGATAAAATCCGTATGCTGCTCAGGCACATAGGAATACTTGGTCTGGGTGCCATTCAGGATACCCTTACCTATAAACCCGCCCGACCCGATGGCTATCTTACTCTGCCTTACATTATAATCCGCATCCTTCTTCGCTTTCCGGCCCGGTCGCTGGAACTCCTGCGGCACATCCTGCCCCAGCATGGAATAGATCCTTTCCACCTGGTAAGGCTGCATGACCTTTGTAAAAACGTAAGGCACCAGCACATTGCTGAAGAGCACGGAAAACAGCCACCCGCCGATCACGAAGATCAATACGATACGCTGCCGTATGATGGTGCGCCTGTACAGCAGCCCCACCAGGATAAAGACAACGGTGATAATGATAAACAGCGGCAGCTGCTCGATCAGCAGGGTACCTAATACCAGCCCGACCATTGAAAAAGCCAGCACCAGGATGATATTGGGCAGCCCTTCCCGGTACATTGGCAAAAAGAACGCGAAGTACACAAGCGCCAGCCCAGTTTCATTCTGCAGGATAATGAGCATACAGGGCAGCAGCACGAGGGCAGCAGCTATTATCCGGTCCTTCAGCGTGTCAAACTTGGTATCACCTGCCGAAAGGAAGCGGCTTAAAGCCAGAGCCGTAAATATCTTACAGATTTCCCCCGGCTGGAAAGTAAAGCTGCCGAACTTGATAAAGCTGTGCGACCCCTTCACTTCCGAGGCGAAGACAAAGGTCAGCAGCAATAATATAATGCCCAGCAGGTAGCTGAAATAGGACACCGCGTAAAAGAACTTGCTATCTGTAAATACGATGATCATACCCAGGAACAGGGAAATGCCCAGCCAGGTAAGCTGCTTCATATGGCTCTTGGAGGCATCGAAGAACGGATCGCTGAAGCTGCTGTACTCGGAAGTGTACACAGCCATCACACCGATCAGGACGATGAAAATATACAGGAAAAAGGTAGTCCAGTCCAACCTGCTGCCCAATGATTTTCTGGCTAAGCTCATATATATCTTTATTTTTTAGTCTAAATATTCAGGTCGTTTCAGATCATAATATTTCTTACGGGTATCCAGGTGGTAATACTTATTGAGGATCCTTTCCACGATCACGGTATCCTGCACCCTTCTCATGCTGTCCCTGGTCCGCTGGTCCGCTGTTCTCAGCAGGTCCCTTATCCTGTCCCTGACACGGTTCAGGGAATCAATTGTATAGATATATTTCTTGATGGTATTCCCGTTCACCATCCGGTCTTCCAGCGGCTTTCTTTTCACGGTATCCGTCAGGTATTTTTCCATCAGCAGGCTGGCTACCGGCCCTGCCCAGGTAGCGCCGTAACCGGAGTTCTGTACGATCACGGCTATCGCTATCTTGGGATCGTCCGCCGGGGCGAAGCATACGAATACGGAATGGTTATCCAGCTTTACCCGCTGCCCGTGTATGCTGGCATAGTTCTCGGCTGTCCCCGTTTTGGAAGCCACATTGAAGCCGTCCAGCTTCGCCACCCTTCCCGTACCGCTCACTGTTACGTCAACCATCCCGTTGATAATGGCGTCATAGGCCTCTTTGGAAACGTGCGTCAGGGCATCAATGCGCTGGTTATATTTTTTCAGCATCCCGTGATTCTTATCACCGCCGATGCTTTTTACAAAGTGAGGGATATAGTAATACCCCCGGTTGGCGATCATACACATGGCATTCGCCATCTGGATCGGTGTCACCGTCACCTCTCCCTGCCCCATTCCCATATATGTCAGCTGGCAGCTGTTCCAGTGATTGTTATACAGCTTATTGAAAAAGACAGAGTCAGGGATCACGCCCGGGTATTCGCCGGTAATATCAATACCCAGCGTCACGCCAAATCCGAAGTTGTTCATATAATCGTGCCAGTGCTGCAGGCCGTTCTTGACATTCCCGAACTGCTTCGAATCCACGATCAGCCGCTGGAGGTGACAGAAATAGGAGTTGCAGGAATTGGCCAGCGCCACCCTCATATTGGCAGCGTGCCCGGGATTGCTGTGCGTACAGCCTATTCTTTTACCACACTGATAATAGCCCCCGGCACATCCCAGGCCGAAAGCCGGCGTGATCACCCCCAGATCGAGCGCCACCAGCCCCGTAATGGGCTTAAAGGTGGATCCGGGAGGATAGGTGGCCTGTGTGGCCTTATTGAACAAAGGACGCGTGTATTCCTGGTACAGCTTGCTGTAATTCCTGGACAGCTCGGCCCCTGTCAGCAGATTGGGATCATAGGAAGGCGAGGACACCATGGTGAGTATGCCCCCCGTCTGGGGATCAATGGCCACCACGCTGCCTATCTTTCCCTGCATCAGCTTCTCTCCGTATGCCTGCAGTTCCGCATCCAGGTATAATTCCAGTGTTTTTCCCGCGATGGCCGGGGTATCCAGCTGGCCGTTCTTATAGGGGTCCTGCGGCCGGTTATAAACGTCCCGCACCCAGTACTCAATGCCCCGCTGGCCTCTCAGCACCTCCTCGTACACACCTTCCAGGCCGTTGATGCCCACATAATCTCCCTGCCGGTATGATGCATAGCGCTCCATTTCCAGGCGGGCAGGCGAAATTTCATTGACATACCCGAAGATATGGCCGCCTATACCCATAGGATACCGCCTCTGGGTGCGCTGGATAATTTCAAAGCCGTTAAAAAGATAGAGATTCTCCTGGATACGGGTATTCTGCTCAGGACTGAGAGAAGCGATGAAGACGCTCGGCCTCCTGTCGCCGTTCTTCTTGATGATCTTGGCAATCGATTTGAGAAAATCATCCCTGGTCATGTTCATCACCCTGCAGAAAAGCGCCGTGTCCAGGTCCTTTAATTTATTGGGCGTGACCTGCAGGTCATAGGCGATATCATTGATAAGCAGATTGCGGCCCTTCCTGTCCAGCATTTCTCCCCTGGCCGGATATACGATCTTCTTATATATAGCCTGGTCATCCGCGAGTATCTTGTACTTATCATCCATGATCTGCAGTGTGAACAACCTCACAATGATCACGAGTGCCATGACCACAAACAAAGCCCTGACCAGTATGGATCTCGGATGTATATTGGTATTTTCCGCCATTGTTCTCTATGCTTAAAACTATCAGCAGCAAAGATATTTTTTATTTATACAATAGCATAGACAGGGTGTGAAAATTCTATCAAAAAAATTAAAATATCATCCTGTCCTTCCGGACCCGGCATCCTGAGGGCCAAACCCGCAGAAAGGCACGGCTCTTAAGGATATAACTAAAATGCAGGAAATAGCCGAATTAAATTTAATTTTGTAACTATATAGCAACAGTACATGATAGAAAACAAGAACATAATCCAGAAGGATGTCAGGGCCGTATTGGTAGGATTGATACAGAAGAACCAGACAGAGACCCAGCTGATGGAATTCCTGGACGAGCTGTCGTTCCTGGCGCTCACCGCGGGAGCCACCACCGAAAAGATATTTTTCCAGAAGCTTCCGCACCCGGATAAGCGTACTTATGTCGGTAAGGGCAAGCTGGAAGAGATAAGGACCTATTGCACAATACACCAGATAGAGCTTATTATTTTTGATGACGAGCTGAGCGGCTCCCAGCTAAGCAATATCGAAAAGGAGACCGGCGTTAAGACCATCGACCGCTCCGACCTGATACTGGATATCTTTGCCAGAAGGGCCAAAACGGCGCAGGCCAAAACACAGGTCGAGCTGGCGCAATACCAGTATATACTGCCCCGCCTCCGGGGTATGTGGACCCACCTGGAACGCCAGGGCGGCGGGATAGGCAGCAGGGGACCGGGAGAAACAGAGATAGAAACGGACCGGAGGATCGTAAAGGATAAAATTTCCCTGCTCCGGAAACGTCTCGCGGAAATAGACAAGCAGGCCACCACCCAACGCAAGGAGCGCGGAGAGTTCATACGCGCCTCGCTGGTAGGCTATACCAACGTCGGCAAAAGCTCTATCATGCGCATCCTCAGCAAGGCGGACGTCTTCGCGGAGAATAAGCTGTTCGCCACACTGGATACCACTACCCGGAAAGTAGTGTTCGACAGGACACCTTTCCTGCTGAGCGATACCGTCGGGTTTATCAGGAAGCTGCCGCATCACCTGGTGGAAAGCTTTAAAAGCACCCTGGATGAGGTCAGGGAAGCCGATATCCTCCTGCACGTCATAGACATTTCCCATCCGCAGTACGAGGACCAGATAGCAGTGGTGAATAAGACCCTGCAGGAGCTGGACGCTTTTGATAAGCCTACGCTGCTGATATTTAATAAAATGGATAAGTATATTGAGCAGACATTTGACGAATGGCTGGATGAGAGCACCAAAAAAGACCTGCTGAACCAGCTTTACCGCAAATGGGATAACCTGACCCACGGCAATGCCATATTCATATCCGCTACAGAAAAAATGAACATCGAAAGGTTCCGGGAAGAGCTGCTGGACAGGATCAGGAAGCTGTATGAAGAACGCTATCCGTACCTGACCAATTTTTATTAACCTGGAAATAAAAATAATAAAACAGACAAATTATAATATTTTCAAACTAAATACATTATCTTTGTTTTTTATAATAACATAATTTTTATTACAGTGCAAGCAGAAAAATTACAAGGAACCGTAAAGTTCTTTAACTCAGAAAAAGGTTTTGGTTTCATCAAAAACGCGAACGGTGGTGAAGACATTTTTGTACACGCTACAGGTTTGGTGGACGAAGTCAAAGAAAACGACGAAGTTGAATTTGAATTACAACAAGGTCGTAAAGGAATGAATGCCGTTAATGTTACATTAGTCAGATAAGTATATATTACACATCATATCTCCTTACGTCACAGGCTGCCCGATACATCCGGCAGCCTGTGGTGTTATATGTAGATGTACCATCGCTGTTCAGCCTCATCTTGCGGTACAGGGTACGACACTATATTATTGCATTTACCGCTTATTGAAGAAGCGCATCATCAGCAGCAGGAGCAGGTCCCTGTCCACCTTTTCAAAAGGATGCACGGTATCAGGTAATACGGCCAGCCCCGCCTGCTTTATTTTGCCGGCAGCGCGGTGCGTTTCCGCTACCGTTACCATACTATCCCTGTCTCCTACCATCAGCTGTACCCTCGCCTGTATGGCCTGCAGCGCTTCGTCCGTCAGCTCCGGGTGCGCTCCCAGGTGCTCCAGCATACCGCTGACGGCAGTCATCAGCCCTTTCCATTGCGCCGGCCCGTGCGCCTGGGCCAGCGCAGCGGCAAACCCGGGTACCTTTTGCTCCACAATATCAGCCTGCAGCAGGGACATCTCCCTCGCAGCCACATCCGGCGACCATTCCAGCTTGGTAGCCAGCGTCAGCACCGACCTTACCTGATCAGGATATTGCGCCGCGTATGCCAGGGCAACATAGCCGCCCATACTGTACCCGAAAAGGTGCACCTTATGTAATTGATTTGCGTTGCAATAAGCCCGCAGCTGCTCTGTATAAATGCCTATTGTCAGCGGGGAGGACGGGAAAGCCGTCTGGGCATGGCCCGCAAATGCAGGCGTATGCACATTAAAGAAACGGGATAGCTGGCCGACATACCAGTCAAAATATCCGGGATGCCCCAGCGCGCCGTGCAGCAGGATCAGATCGTCCATCATACTATCAGGTTAAAAGTTTGAGGCTATAAAGTTAGGAACAACCGTCCTGTATTTCAGGCGATGGAATTTTTTTTTGAAAACAAGCGGTCAGTCCTGCTCAGCCATATAAAAAAGCAGCAGCCGGGATAGCTGCTGCCGGGTCATTATTTAAGGATCACAAATTTCTGTAATTCTTTTTCCTGCTCTTTGAGCTTCTGGTGGACCAGCATATGGTGCAACAGCTTTTCGGCGTCTTTTTCAAGCTTCATATTCTCTAAGTTCTTATCAATGTTCAGCCGCACCAATCGCAATTCAAAATACGTAAAAATACTATCCAGGTCGCTCTCATAGATAGCTTCACCGTAAGGGACATCTATTTTTACAATATCGCGCCATCCTTTGCTGGGCGTGAATTCATCGTTGAGCAGGGCGGCCACTTTTTCCCGGACAGCTTTTTGCTCATGGCTGACAAAATAAGCAACAGGAGGCATAGCGCCCTGCTCCCGGTAGGCGGTATAGGCCATCAGCAGGATCTGCTGCGCCAAAGGATGCTCGATAAGCTCGAAATCAATGGTCTCGAAGATCATCTCCGCCACACTGCCCGATTCCTTATACGGTCGGTCCCCGTACTCTATCAGGTTCCGCAGCAGGGCCCATTCCAGGGGATGTTCCGCCGCCACCGCGGCAGCAGGCACTCCCGGCATCTCCGAAATATCCGAGCCGTACATCCGGGCTTCCAGCAAAGCCAGCTCATCCGGTGACGGTTCGGCAGAGCCGGGAGCAAGCGTATCCCGGAGCGGCTGCCGCTGCGCCTGCCTGACGTGATCCCTGATATACTTATTCACCAGGTTGATGAGCCCCTGCTCTTCCACACCCAGCTTCTGGGCCGACTCCTGGATATAATACGACCGGAGGGCAAAATCCTCCAGCTTGTCTATTCTTGAAATGGTCTCGGCGATCTCATTGACCAGCTGTGACTTCTTCACAGGATCATTGCCTACCTCCTTCATGCCTACCTCCAGCCGGAAGCTGATGATATCCTGCTTGTTCTCCAGCAGGTAGGCCCTGAATTGCTTCTCCCCGATACGCTGTATATAGCTGTCCGGGTCCTCTCCTTCCGGCAGCAATAACAGCTTGACGTTAAAGCTCTCCGCAAGCGCCTTATCCAGCCCCCGGAGGGCCGCCTTGATACCGGCCGCATCACCGTCATAAATGATGGTCAGGTTGCGGGTAAGATTGCTGATCAGCTTCAGCTGGCCTTCCGTAAGCGAGGTGCCGCTGGACGCCACCACGTTCATCACGCCTGCCTGGTGCAGTGAAATGACATCCGTATATCCTTCCACCAGCAGGCACTCATCTTCCTTATTGATATGCTGGCGGGACTGGTAGAGGCCATACAGCACCTTATTCTTGATATAGATCTCGTTCTCCTGCGTATTGACATACTTTGGCTGCTTGCCGTCCGTTTTCAGCACACGGGCACCGAAGCCCAGCACTTTTCCGGTAGGAGAAAAAATAGGGAAGATCACCCTGCCGCGGTAATTATCATAGGCCTGGCCGTTTTCCCGCACCCGGATCAGCCCGGCTTTGGCCAGCAATTCCTGTGTAAAGCCCTGCGAACGGGCATGAGAGAAAAAACGGTCCCACTGCTCATGGCTGTAGCCTAAGCGGAACTGCCTGATGGTCTGGTCTGAGAACCCGCGCTCCTTGAAATAGGACAAGCCTATCAGGCGGCCTTCCTCCTCATTCCACAGGACGGACTCGAAATAGCCGGCAGCAAATTCATTGATGATCCTCAGGCTTTCCTCTACCTGCTGCTGCTGCTTATAATCTTCAGAGGTCTCCGTCTCTTCCAGCTCGATCTGGTAATAATTGGCCAGCCAACGGATCGTTTCGTAAAAGGTAAACTTTTCGTATTCTTCCACAAAAGAGACCACATCACCGCCCTTTCCGCACCCGAAACATTTAAAGATACCCTTGGAAGGATTCACATTGAAGGAAGGCGTTTTCTCATTGTGGAACGGGCAATTACCGATATAATTGACCCCTCTCTTCTTAAGGCGCACAAACTGCCCTACCACCTCTACGATATCGGCCCTCTGGATTACTTGCTGTATGGATGCTGGTGCTATCATGGAAGCACAAATTTAGCTAATTATTACTTCAAATCAGTATCGTGCCTGCTGTTACCGGATGTTAAAAAAGACACCCTGCTTCCCGGGCAGGCATATCCCGGGGCCGTTGGTGTGCTGATACTCCGGTACCTGCAGGCGGCCTTTCCGACCGGCTCCCGTGTCGGTGCCGCCTTGCAGGCGCGGCACCGACCGGGCAATGCTTTTATTATTTATTACACCAAAATCATTTAATATTGTTGTTCCATTTATTAAATCAGACAGACATGAATATTTCAGACCATTTAACCATAGACCATATCGGGGAATTATTGAACCAGACCATCACCCTCACCCCGGAAGAGATAAAGGTCATAGAGCGGAATTTTGAGTTCCTGCAGCAAAAGGTCAGCAAAGGCACTACCTATTACGGCATCAATACCGGCTTCGGCTCCTTATGCAATATCATTATCCCGGAAAAGGACATCCAGCAGCTGCAGGAAAACCTGGTCTGCTCCCATGCCTGCGGGATGGGCGATACCGTAGATGACGAGCTGGTGAAGCTCATGCTGCTGCTCAAGATCAAGAACCTGTCCAAAGGATACAGCGGCACGCATACGGATACGGTGCAGGGACTGGTGCACCTTTACAATAACAATATACTCCCGGTAGTATATGAGCAGGGCTCACTCGGAGCGTCCGGCGACCTGGCGCCGCTGGCCCACCTGGTCCTGCCGCTTATCTCCAAAGGCCGGGTGAAAATAAACGGCCGGGTACAGAACACGTCCAGCCTGCCGCCCGGCACCATACCCTCCGTCCGGCTGCACGCCAAGGAAGGACTGGCCCTCCTCAACGGCACGCAATTCATGAGCAGCTACGCTACCTGGTCCCTTATACAGGCCAAAAGATTACTGAAATGGGCAGACATCATCACCGCGCTGAGCGTGGAGGCATTTGAGGCCAAAGCTGAGCCTTATCACCCGGCCTTACACGCCATCCGCCCCCACGCAGGGCAGATACAGACAGCGGCCAACCTCCGTACCCTCCTTGCCGGCAGCCTGCTGCAGGAGCAGCCTAAAGAGCAGGTGCAGGACCCGTACTCCTTCCGCTGCGTGCCGCAGGTTCACGGAGCAACCAAAGATGCCGTTGCCCACATAGAAAAAGTAGTGGAAATAGAGATCAATGCCGTTACGGACAATCCTACCGTATTCGAGGAGGAGGATGTTATCCTGAGCGGCGGCAACTTCCACGGGCAGCCGCTGGCCATCAATCTTGACTACCTGGCCATTGCTATGGCGGAGCTTGCCAATATCTCCGAGCGGCGGACCTATCTCCTGATCGGCGGCACCAGGAACCTGCCGGCCTTCCTGGTCAGTCAGCCGGGACTGAACAGCGGGTTTATGATCGCCCAATACACCGCTGCCTCTATC
Source organism: Edaphocola sp. (assembly GCA_037190225.1). Taxonomy (GTDB): domain Bacteria; phylum Bacteroidota; class Bacteroidia; order Chitinophagales; family Chitinophagaceae; genus MKSF01. Next base: position 170,090 of record JBBCJL010000003.1, read on the forward strand.
GTCAGCCAGAACAAGCAGCTCTGCACGCCGGCTTCCGTGGACAGCATTGTCAGCAGCAATGGCCAGGAAGACCATGTAAGCATGGGCGCCAACGCCGCCACCAAGCTGAAAAAAGTGATCGAAAATGTACAAAAGGTGCTTGCCATAGAGCTGATGACTGCCGCGCAGGGCCTGGATTTCAGGAAAAAGGAGCGAACCGCTCCCGTCCTGCTGCAATTACACGAAGATTTCAGGAAAGTGGTCTCCTTCAATGCAAGCGACCGGGTGCTGCACGATGATATGGTCAAGGCTTATGACTTTTTAAATAATGATCCCGCTGAATATTTAAAATAATCGGGAAATTCCTATTATAATATATAAAATTTGATTAAATTCAAGGGTTCATTTTAAAACTACTGTATAAGACTTACTCATCAATGCACTAAATCGTACTATTATGGAAGCTAACAACAACGAAGTGGTTACCGTATCTGATTTATGGAATCAGGCAGTCATCCAGGAAAAGCACCTGTACCGGCTGAATGACAATGACGAACTGATCCTTTCCACAGGCAGCGGCCCGGATGTTACCATCTGCAGGCTGTCGGCAGATACTTTTCATACGACCATAGAAACGTTACAGCAAAAATTCCGGGAAATAAAAGATAATATCAGCAGCCTGCAGGATGAGTGGGACCATATGGAAGATAAAACAAAATTATACGGAAAACTGGACAAGACAAGAGATTACCTGCTGAGAGCCAAAGTAATAGGAAATATCGGGGAGCTGTTAAAGGAGGTGGATACCAGGATCGGTCTTATACAGCAGCTATTCCAGGAGCATTACAACATAAGGATCGCATTGGTGGAGAAAGCCGAGCTGCTGAAAGACCATGAAGATCTCAGAGCGGCCAACCAGGAGTTTAAGGACCTCCTGGAAGCCTGGAAGCAGGCCCCGGCCATCGAAAAGCATAAGCTGGACCAGCTATGGCAGCGCATAGAGAGCGCACGGACCCATTTTTTCAACCGTAAGCGGCAGCACCAGGAAGATATGGAAAAGCAGCTACTGGAAAACCTGGACCTGAAGCTGGAGCTGGTGGAAAAAGCGGAAGCCCTGAGCAACAGCACCGACTGGAAAGCCACTACCGAGACGTATAAAGCGCTCACGGAACAATGGAAAGGCATAGGCCGGGTCGTATCTGCTGAAAAGAACGAGGAGCTGTGGAACCGCTTTATCGGGGCCCAGAACGCCTTCTTTGACCAGAAACGCCTCCATTTTGAGCAGATCAATGCGGAGCAGGAAGAGAATTACAGCAAAAAGACAGCTATCGTGGAAGCCATTGAAGCCATCAATACAGAGGACTGCAACTGGCGGAACGAGACCGATAAGATAGCAGCGCTATCTGAAGAATGGAAAAATACGGGCAGGGTGCCCAAAGAGCATTCCGACAGCATCTGGCAACGGTTCCAGGAAGCCAAGAACCGGTTCTTTGACGCCAAGCGCAAGCATTCGGAACAGGTAAGGCTGTACCAGGAAGATAATCTCGCGAAAAAGCAGGCCCTGATCAACAGGATCGAAAAAATAAAGCACTCCACCCAATGGCGGGAGACCACGGCAGAGATCAGCAGCCTGATGGAGGAGTGGAAGACCATCGGCACCGTTCCATCAAAGGAGCTCAGCAATGAATTATGGGAGCAATTTATCGGCGCCCGGAATTTTTTCCTGGGCAGGAAGGATGCTGACAGGGAAAACCGCAAAAAGCAATTCTATGACAGGATCGACAACAGGATAGAGCAGACCCGTGACTTCCTCGGCAAGCTGCAGTCAGAGCTGGAAGATGACAAAGCAAAGATCGCGGAATTTACAGAAAGCCTCAGCCAGCTGAACACTGCCAACCAGAAGGATGCTGAGCTTCAGAAGCACCTGGAGCACCTGATAGCCAGCCTGGAAAGCAAATCTCCCCAAAGGGCGCAGAAGATACAGGATGTGGAGCAGCAGCTGGAAGAGCTCCTGGCCAAAAAAGCAGCGCTTATCAGGGAGCAGCAGCAATCGGAGAATACTGCAGAAGGATAAACATACTATTGAAAAATACGATAACCCGGCCGGCAAATCATTATGCCGGCCAGGTTATTTTACGGGGCTTGTCAAGTCCCGGCCGCACAGATTCCCGGCTGATAGCAGCTTATACAGGCAACGCAATGTCACTTACCCTTTCCGCTTTCGGAAATTGCCGCCAATTGTCTATTTTTACAAAAATTCAACCGCGGCGACCAGCTATTCAACAACGATGACACTCCGTACTTTACTTACTTACCTGCTACTATGGCTTTCCTGCTGCAGCTATGCCCAACAGGCCGGAGATACTGTGCGGGAGAACATACCGGTGTATTACATTGACGGAACACCAGCGGATGGTATGACCGGGGTAACAGAACACTATAATGAAGACAGCGAGGATTACAGTTATGAGGTCCTGCTCTACCCGGATTCCGCCGCGGTATCTGAACCCGTTACAATAGACCAGAAAGCCTGGAACGCGCTCACGGACGATGCGGCGTTCCATTATATCCGCCAGGAGACAGCACCGGAGGAAGCGCCTGCAGAAGCATCAGGATTGGGAAAGATGTTCCAGGGACTGATGCAGTTCCTGTCCCGGGAAGGCAGCTGGATCATATGGATCCTGGCGGGCGGCATCATCATTTTTGTGCTGTATAAGATACTGTCCTATCTCAACCTGGGGCGGGAAAATATCCTGAAGCCGGCAGCAGCCACAGCTCCCGATACAGCCCGTCCTGCCGAAGACATTGAGACGCTGCTGGCCCGGAGCCTCTCAGAGCACCGGATCGCCGATGCGGTCAGCTATATGTACCAGCATATTATCCTTTTAATGCAGCAACGCAATATTATAAAGATACGGCAGGAAACCACCAACTCGGAAATACTCCGGATGACACGTTCCTTACCTTATCACAGTGAACTCAGGAAATTAATCAATAGATTTGAGTATGTATATTTCGGCGAATACCCGGTTTCGGAAGAGCAGTTCGGCCATTACCGCCATACATACCAGACACTCAAGCAACAATTATCACAGGCAGACACCAGGAAATGAGCGCATGGAGCATATAGAAGTAGCCAGAAAATTCATACAATACACACAGCAGCATATCTTCCTGACCGGTAAGGCCGGTACGGGAAAGACCACCTTTTTGCAGCAACTGAAAGCCGATGAGCCTAAAAAAATGATCGTGCTGGCCCCTACAGGCGTGGCAGCCATTAACGCGGGAGGCGTAACGATCCATTCTTTTTTCCAGCTCCATTTCGGGCTGTTCATCCCCCATTACCATACCCAGTGGGGAGAGCAGGGCACCGCGGTCATCAATACGCAGCAACTGCTGAACCGGCTCAAATTCAACAGCAATAAAAGAAAGATCATCAACGAGCTGGAGCTTATTGTCATAGACGAGATATCCATGGTAAGGGCAGATGTGATCGATGCCATAGATACCATCCTGCAGCACGTCCGCAAAAAGCCGGGTGTGCCGTTCGGGGGCATACAGATGCTGTTCATCGGCGACCTGTACCAGCTGCCGCCCGTTGTGCGGGAGGACGAGAGACGCATCATGACCGAACACTACCGGAGCTGCTACTTCTTCGACGCAATGGCATTCCGGAACGAGCAGCCGCTGTGCATCGCCCTGCAGCACATCTACCGGCAGCGCGATGAAGACTTCATTCACCTGCTGAACAATATCCGTAACGGCACCTGCACCGATGCCGACCTGTTCATGCTGGAGACCCGTTACGACCCGGTGTACACACCCTACCCGGCAGAAAAGATCATTACCCTGACCACGCATAATGCCATTGCGGATGATATCAATTCCAGGGAATTGTCCGGGATAGCCTTTCCCGCCCATACCCTGGAGGCCCGGATCGAAGGTGAATTCCCGGAACAGCTCTATCCTATTGATACCAGCCTGCAGTTCAAGGTCAGCGCGCAGGTCATGTTCATTAAGAACGACAAGGGTGAGAACAGGCGGTATTTCAACGGCAAGCTGGCTACCATTGAGGCCATAGATACCGGGCACAACCAGATAGTCGTATCGTTCGAAAACGAGAAAGAAACCTTTGTGCTGGAGCCCGAGGTCTGGAGCAATATACGGTACCGGTTTGACGAGGAAAAGAATACGGTGGAGGAGGAGGTCATCGGGACCTTCACACAATTCCCGCTCAAGCTGGCCTGGGCGGTGACCATCCATAAAAGCCAGGGGCTGACCTTTGACAAAGCGATCATAGACGCCGGGCGGGCCTTTGCCCCCGGGCAGGTATATGTGGCACTCAGCCGCCTACGGTCCCTGGACGGGCTGATACTCAAATCCAGGATCAGCGCCTCCGGTATCGCCACCGATCCCCTGGTGCAGGCATACAGCCAGGATCAGTTGCCTATGGAGGAGCTGATCAGGGTGCTGAAATTCGCGCAGGCCGATTACATAGAAAAGCAGATGGCGGAAGCCTACAATTATAATAATATACTGGAAAGCTACCGGCATATAGATAATTCCTACAATCCCCTGGCCTTCTATAACGAAGCGCAGCTCACCGTCAAAAGGCTGGCCTTCCAGGAACAGCTGTTCGAGCTGGTGCAGACGGGACTGCAGTTCCAGCGCCAGGTGCAATCGCTGGTAGCTAAAGGAAAAAGCAGCTACCCTGCGGTGAAGGAGCGCCTTGAAAAAGCGGCGCAATGGTTCCTGCAAAAGATCACCGGCAGCCTGCTGCCCGCATTGGAAACATTCCACAACGAGGCGCAGCAGCTGACCAAGTCTAAAAAATTCTTTAAGGACCTGCAGTACCTGAAGCGCGACATCCGCTATAAGATACAGCTCTCCGATCAAAGCCTGCTGTACATCAACGGCCTGCTGAACGGGATGGACCCGGATACCCTGCTCCGGGAGGCGCATAAGCTGTTCAACTTCGCTGAATTTGCAGCGCAGTACAGGGATACGGCCATGCCGCCGGTACCATCGGATAAGCTGAGCACGCACGAGATAAGCTACCAGATGTATGTTGACGGAAAGTCCATCGCGGACATCGCGAGAGAAAGGAACCTGGTTCCCGCGACGGTCGAATCCCACCTGCTGAAGTATGTCGCCATAGGACAGCTGAATGCCGAATTATTTATCGGGCCCGATAAGCTCCGTACCGTCACCCGGCATATCGAGCAGCAGCCAGGACTCGGTATCTCGCAGCTCAAGAATGAGCTGGGAGATGGCTACAGCTATACAGAGATCAAAGCGGCGCTGGCCTACCTCCAGTTCAGAGATACATTAAAATCATAAAGCATTTCACAACGAAAACAATTACTTTTGCATACATATTATTTCAATTATGAATACAGGACTTATCATTAGGAGGGAATACATTACAAGGGTAAAGACCAAACAATTCCTGATCACTACCATACTGGTACCGCTGATCTTAATAGTCACCCTGGGCATATTCGCTTATATTTCCGCTTCTTCCAAATCAGAAAAGCATATCGCAGTCGTGGACCAGTCCGGCTTGTTCACCGGTAAGCTCACTCCTTCCCAAAGTATTACTTACCATTATACGGATAGTCCTATAGACTCCATAAAGCAGCATTTTGAAGCCTTGAAATACGATGGGCTGCTGATCATCCCGCCTATCAATATCCGGGACAGCGTCAAGACCCCCGTCACCATCTGGGGACTGAAGCAGGTAGGCATGAGCACCCAGAATCATATTGAAAAGGATATGAACAACCTGGTGGAAGCCAGGCGCCTGGAAGACGCCGGCATATCCCAGGCCACGCTGGCGCATATCAGGAAAAACGCGGTAGGCATCACCCAGCAGATAGGCACGGACAATAAGGAATCGGACAACAGGATAGCCAACGGCATTGCATATGCCTGCGGTATACTGCTTTATATGCTGATGATCATTTACGGTATGAGCGTCATGAAATCCGTAATGGAGGAAAAGACCAGCCGGATCGCGGAGATCATTATCAGCTCGGTAAAGCCTTTTGAGCTGATGATGGGCAAGATCGTGGGAGTAGCCCTGGTGGGCCTTACCCAGTTCCTTTTATGGATCATACTGATCGGCATCACGGTGGTCGTAGCTTTCGTGGCCATGGACCTCGGCGCTGTACTGAGCAACCCCGAAGTGCTGAAGCAAATAGCGGAAGCCCAGCAGCAGGGACAGGTCAATATGGGCACTATCAATATCGACCCCGATATGCTGAGCATGACCCAGACCATTGTGAACATCAACTGGCTGCGCATCCTGGGCTGGTTCCTGTTCTACTTCCTGGGCGGATACTTCCTGTACGCCTCCCTCTTTGCCGCAGTAGGCAGCCTGATAGATGATGAGACCTCGGATTCCAACTCGCTGACCATGCCTATTACCATGCCTATTATCATAGCATTTGTAATGATGGTCAAAACACTGGATGATCCTGCAAGCGGCGTGGCTATCTTCGGCAGCATCTTCCCGCTGACCTCCCCGATCGTGATGATGGCGCGCATTCCTTTCAATGCGCCTACCTGGTGGGAAATGACGGCCTCCGTATTATGTATGATCATAGGCTTCCTGGGCACCACCTGGCTGGCCGCCAAGATATACCGTACCGGCATATTGCTCAACGGCAAGAAGATCACCCTGAAGGAAGTAGGAAAATGGGTATTCAGAAAATCATAGCCTCTTATAACATCATATTTAAACATCAATCCCGGGCTCGTCAGCCCGGGATTGATGTTTTTAAGCCATATATAAGCAACAAGGCCATCATAAAGTGCGCACATTTCGACAGGCTCAATGTGACACGACAAGCTCAGGGACAATAAAGAAGATTCTCAGAAAGCCGCTGTTATATGACCCATTATCTCAGGAATAGTAATTATTACATTGCTGATTTAGCAATTTTGACCCAAAAATCACATTATAATGTACCAAAATTCACATTAAACTGACTATCTATATATAAGTCAAATGATCATAAGAGATACCTCACATCCGTTTGTAGTCAAAGCGGCCCCTGACCCGCAGAGAGGACACAGCTCAACGAACCCTGCCTGTAATGCAATAAGAAGTTATTTCCTATAAGCAGATAGCTACTATATAAAGCTCAGGGAATCTGTAAAAAACGCTAAGAATAAACTGGCAGGTATGACTTTAGAGCATAATAAGAGCTGATCCGATACCGGATATAACCTTGCCAGGCAAGCCAAGGTCATTTGCCACCTGCTCCCAATCACTAACGGTTGCTGTTACTTTTTCTATTATGCCATTGGGATTCTTGATCGTAAACAGATCAGCAATCTTAAGGATATCCTCTATACCTATATTTAATCTTTTATTATTGATAGAAAGCGCCCTGTTCAAATGGGTATATTTCAGATTAATATTAAGAGGGTAAGTAATGTCATAAGCAGGAGCGAGATACCAGGAGTTCTCATCCTTATTATAAATAAAGCTGTGGTTTTTCAGATGATCATCGGTATTCGCAAATACAATATTGAAGACCATACGCCGGAATAGCTCCTGTATATCCTTGTGGGGGACCCTGAGTCCTGTTGCCAGTTCAAATAAATGCTCATAACTTGAGTGTTCCGGGCTTTTAAAATCCCAGCCTGTCAGGCCTGTAGCAGTGAGCGTATGCAGCTTTTCTCCATTCTGCCGGTCAAAACGTAATGTAGCAAAATGTTTGTCATCAATCAGCTTACTGCTCATCATATTGATACCTGCACGTATAGCAAGCTGATAGTAGGCAAATTCGACTTTTTCCTTATTATAACCATATCCTTCTTCAGGCAGGTACAGCTTGACAAGATAATGTGCATACTCATCTGTGACTGCAAGATCTCCGGGTATAAGTTCTCCGGTCACCTTGTTTTCCGATACCAATATCTTAGGTCGTGCGCCACCAGCCGATGTGCCGATCTTAAAGATATTAAGCAATTCCGAAGAATTTAATGCAGGTCCGCCGGCCTGGCTCTTGTCATTAAGCACCTGCTCCAGAACATTAATTATGCCCTGGATGTCTATCGCGCTGTTTTTAGGAAGCTTTTTAGCAGGTTCATATTCCAAAGCCCCCATTCCGCGGTTAGCAACATAGGCCAGTTGCTCAAGCGGTGTTATTGCTGACAGATTCCTGTTAGTCGCTGCTAACCACTCATTAAAGATTTTATTGCCAAACATATCGGGCAGTGAGTCTGCTATAGGAGGCGGCAGCCCCCGGAATGTTTCATTTCCATAGGTTTTAAATACCTGTGTAGTCTCGGTTCGTTTGATCACAAAAGGGATAGCCCGGCTATATATCCCGGATTGCAGGTATCGGGGATTATACTGGAAAAAGGATATGCTTTTATCAGGATCAAATCCCAATCGACCTAATTCTACATCGAATAATTTGACGGTTATGAGATTATTCTTTGACATAATTAATACAAGGGATCTATGTTCGTATCTGCCTGAAGCTCTTTTATGCCTTCCAGCAGCTTATCAAGCAGGTTAAAATGATTTGCAACTTTCAGCACTGTGTCCAAAGTAGCATTTTGCCCGCTTTCAAGCTTATGTATAGTTGTCTTGGACATATCCAGCAGCTCTCCCAGCTCCTGTTGGGAAAGCTTATGAGCTGTCCTTTTTTGCCTGAAAAGGTTCCCTAATTCTTTCCGGATGTCCTTCATGGTTATATTCCCGAACATTATTCAGTACATTTTAGTGTACAAATTTAGCTATTTTAGCCCAAAAATTACACTATAATGTACCAAAATTTACAAAGCAAAAACTTAAATACACTTTAAACATTTGGGGGTTTAGGGAGCAGGAGGTACAAGATTACCCTTATCTGAAACCCGGGCATATACCCGAATAAGCAGGTAAGGAACACAATTTAATAGAACTGACTATCTACCTATAGGAAACAAAGCCACTATAAGTCCACAAATGATCATAAGAGCTGCCTCACCTCCGTTCGGAATGACCGGTGCCATAGTACTTTATAGCCCACCTGCAAAAAGGGCCTGCCCAGCGAAGCGTATCCGTAATAAAGTTGTTTCCCTGCAGTAAGGTAAGACACTTAATTTAATAAGATATAAAGTGAATAATACTTTACTATTATTCCAGCACAAAAGCAGGAAAAGCCGACAGTATCATTTAAGCCGCTCCGGTATCTTTTAAGGCCTGCTTCAGCCGCCTTTCATATTCATCCTTCCCTTCCAGCACCACTACGATCTCCCCTTTCACCGGCACCCTGCTGATGCTATCCAGCACTTCCGCAATGCTGCCCCTTATGGTTTCCCCGAATTTTTTGGAAATTTCCCTTACCACGGCGATCCTTCTGTCCGTACTGAAATACGCGCCGCATTCCTCCACCGTCTTCAGGATACGGTGCGGCGACTCATAAAAAATGACCGTCCGCTCCTCCTGCGCGAGCTGCTCCAATCTGGTTTTACGGCCTTTTTTAAGCGGCAGGAATCCCTCGAAAACAAATGTATTGGCTACCAGTCCGCTCTGCACCAGCGCCGGGACAAAAGCTGTGGCGCCGGGCAGGCAATCCACTTCCACACCCTGCTCTATGCAGGCCCTTACCAGCAGGTAGCCGGGATCTGAGATAGCAGGGGTACCGGCATCGGTAATAAGCGCCATGGTCTTGCCGTTCCTGATGTGCTCCACCAGCTGATCCACCACCTTATGCTCATTATGCTGGTGGTAGGACCACATGGTCTTTTGTATATCGTAATGCTTCAGCAGGATACCGCTCGTACGGGTATCCTCACACAGTATGATATCTGCGGCTTTCAGTACACTGACCGCCCGGAAAGTGATGTCCTCCAGGTTGCCTACCGGGGTAGGCACTACAAATAATTTCATATGGCACAACTAAACATATAAATAACATCAGGCTCCCGGATGTTCTCCCGCCGTTTCCCTTAAGCCTGCGCTTCCGCCGTGCCCGGTGCCTTGTAAAACAAGGAGAGCAGCAGGTAGGCCACAAAGGCGATATACACCCCGATAAGCCCGAATATGATACAGGACGCTATCAGCACCGCCGCTACGGTCAGCTGCGGCAGCCACCCGCGGATGCCGCCTCTTCCCTGCCATTTGAAAAAGCGTACCTTGCTCACCATCAGGAAGCTCAACACAGCCACAAAAATATACAGGTAGGTCCGGTTCAGCAATATCTCCTGGAAATGCCGCTGGTACATAGCCACCAACGGCAGGCAGGCCACCAGGATACCGGTGGTAGGTACCGGCAGGCCTATAAAATGGCTTTTTTGCGCCGCAGAAGTGATATTGAACCTGGCCAGGCGCAATGCCGCGAAAACGGCTATGGAAAAAGCCGGGATCAGCACCCATAAGGGCGTATCCATAGCGCCGGGCTCCGCCATATAGGCACACCACAGGAACTGGTAGATGATGACGCTGGGCGCTACGCCGAAAGAAACGAGATCGGCCAGGGAATCCAGGTCCTTTCCGATAGGACTGTAAGCATTCAGCAACCTTGCCGCCAGGCCATCCAGCATATCGCATACCGCAGCCAGCAGTATGCATACAGCGCCCCACTCCATTTGCCTGATACCCAGTATCGGGTAGTAATTCTGGTAATCTACCGTATTCAGGAAGGGCGCTTCACTGAGGGTAAACACTACAGACAGGCAACCCAGCAGCAGATTGCACAAAGTAAAAATATTAGGAATATGTTTCATATCTGGTATTTAGCGGCATCATTTTAAAACCTTCTGTTTAACTTCTGCTTATCCAAAGACAGTGTAAACAGGGGCAAATTAAAGATACTTTTTTATAAATTCGCAAACCTTTATAAATTAAAGTTGAAGTAATTGCTGACTTCACAAACAATAATTTTAATTTATTAAAGCAATTTGTTATCTTTATAGCAATCAACAGCATTAAACACTCAAGAATGACAACAGTAGCGAAAGAGAAAAAAACAACTTCCACTCATTTAAAAGCAGCTCTTCAGAAATACTTCGGTTTTGACAAATTCAAAGGGGAACAGGAACACATCATACAAAGCGTCCTTTCTGGCAAGGATACCTTTGTGATCATGCCTACCGGAGGGGGAAAATCCCTCTGCTACCAGCTGCCGGCCCTGCTGAGTGAAGGCGTTACACTTATCATATCGCCACTGATCGCCCTGATGAAGAACCAGGTGGACCTGATCCGTGGCTACAGCGACAATGATAATGTCGCGCATTTCCTCAATTCCAGCCTGACCAAGGCCCAGCAGAAGAAGGTAAAGGCCGACCTCCTGGAAGGCAAGACCAAATTGCTGTACGTTGCCCCGGAAACGCTGACCAAGCAGGAAAATATTGATTTTTTCCATGGTATAGAGATCGCCTTTGTAGCGGTGGATGAAGCGCACTGTATCTCGGAATGGGGACACGATTTCCGCCCCGAATACCGGAAGCTGAGAGAGATCATCAGGGAGATCAATCCTGACCTGCCTATCATCGCTCTCACTGCCACGGCCACACCCAAGGTCCAGGACGATATCATTAAAAATCTCGACCTGGATGCTCCCAACATATTCATATCCTCGTTCAACCGGGCCAACCTGTACTATGAGATCATCCCCAAGACGACCAAGCCCAAGGTGCTCAAGCATATGGTACGGTTCATACAATCCCAGGGCAGGAAATCCGGCATCATCTATACCCTGAACAGGAAAAGCACGGAAGAGCTGGCCCAGACGCTCTGCGCCAACGGCATACAGGCAGTGGCCTACCATGCCGGGCTGGATGCCGGCACCCGGGCCCAGCGCCAGGACCTGTTCCTCAAGGATGAAGTGCAGGTCATTGTGGCGACCATTGCCTTTGGTATGGGCATAGACAAGCCGGATGTACGCTTTGTCATGCACTACAACATCCCGAAATCCCTTGAAAATTATTACCAGGAAACAGGAAGGGCCGGGCGTGACGGAATGGAGTCCAGGTGTATCCTTTACTATTCTTACAAGGACGTTCAGAAGCTGGAGCACCTGCTCCGGGATAAGCCCTTAAGCGAGCGCGAAATGGGCGCTCAGCTCATCACCGAGACCGTTGCCTATGTGGAAAGCGGTACCTGCAGGAGAAGGCAGCTGCTGTACTATTTCGGGGAGTTCAGCAACGAGGAGAATTGCGGCAAGTGCGATAACTGCTGCAATCCCAAGGAAAAGCTGGACGTAAAGGACAGCGTAAAGATCGTGCTGGACACGATAGACGCCCTGGACGAAAGATTCGGCATTGATTATATCGTGGACGTTGTGCTGGGCAAAAAGAATCCCCAGATCACCACTTTCAGGCACGACAGGCTGCCCTGCTACGGCTCAGGCAAGATAATGGAAATGGATGATACCTTCTGGCATTCGCTGATCCGCCAGATGATGCTGGAAGATTTTATCAGGAAAGATATAGAGGAATACGGGCTGCTGAAGATCAATGACCTGGGACACGAATTCCTCAAAGCGCCCTATTCTATCAAGGTAGCGCTTCGCAATGAATACAGGGAAATGGACCATGGAGATGAGGATGACGAGCCCATCAACCCGGCAAGCGGCGGCGCAGTGGACCCTGTGCTCCTGGAGATGCTGATAGACCTCCGTAAGAAAGTGGCCAGGGAAAAGAACCTGCCTCCCTATGTCGTTTTCCAGGAATCCTCGCTGGAAGATATGACCCTTAATTACCCTACCACTATGGAGGAGCTGGAAAAGATACAGGGCGTATCCAGGGGAAAGGCCATAAAATTCGGCAAGAAATTCATTGAGCTGATCGCGGCATATGTGGCGGAACATGACATTATAAAGCCTGATGATTTCGTTATGAAGTCAGTGGCCAATAAATCCGGCCTAAAGGTATTTATCATCCAGAATATAGATAAGAAGATACCGCTGGAGAATATTGCCAGCTCCAAGGACCTCAGCATTGACGAGCTGCTGGAGACGATGGAAGCTATCGTAGCGGGAGGCACCAAGCTGAATATAGGCTATTGCCTGGAAGAAGATCTTGACACCAGCGATCAGGATGATATCTATGAGTTTTTCAGGAATACGCAATCAGACGATATCCAGGCTGCCTACCAGGAATTCAGGGACCTGGATATTTCCATGGAACATATAAAGCTGATGAGGATGAAATTCATAAGCGAGTTCGGTAACTAATACCCGAAGACAAAGGCTGCATACGAGATATGCAGCCTTTGTTCAGCTTAACAGAATTCCGGTATGCCTGTTCTTTTCCCGTTACCGGTCAGCGACACCCGGACGCGTTTTCCCCCGGGCAGTAAAACATATTGAAATGGCTTACCACTTGCAAAAAACAAACATGCCTGAAATAACAAAGAGGCTGCCGGGGGGAGGCAACCTCTTTAACACTTGGATATTTTCAGATTTTCTTGTACATCGCAATAGTATACGTTTCAAATGGGGGTAGGTACATTATTTAATATAAACATGGTGATAAGGCATAAAATTGCATAGTAGATAAGGTAAAAGAACTTTGTAAAAAATAAACCAAGTGTTCTGTGTGATTATGATAAAGCAAAGATACACGCCTATTCCAGATCTTACAACGTGAAAATCACCCTATTTTATACGGGAAAAACACCCTTCCTGTAAGCGGTCATTTTTACTCCTGGAATTAACTTTAAATTCAAAGTCCACTAAGCGGCTAACAATCTTAAATTTATACATAAGAAAAGGAAAAAAATTAAAAATTTAAAGTGTTAACATTTGCAAAAAGCAAATCACCATAGTACTTTTAGGGGCTCTTATTCTTCAATTTTAAACTTTAAGCACAATGATAAAAAACATCTTTATTTCAGGAATCACAGGCATCGTTTTAGGTGCGGGCTGTATGTACCTTTACAAATCAGCTTCAGCGGAACACCACACTGTGAACGCGGCATCCTTCAATACATCACTGGCGCTGACCCAGACCACTCCCGGCGGGGTCCTTGAGGTCGGCAGCGGCCCTTACCCTGTTGACTTCAGCGAGTTCAAAACGAAAATGGAAGAATCGGATAGCTGTATGCTGACCAAAACCTATACGAAAGGCGTCCTGTTCGATGCAACTAAAATGATAGCCATGCTGGACGCATTCATCGCGCAGCAAGCCCGTTTATCCAATACGGATAACGATACGCTGCTGGTAGGCGTGTACCCGGCCTATAATTGTCTCACCAACTCCATCCGGCTGTATTACGCGCCTGTAGTTATGGAAAAAAGTCAATATCTTGCCCTGAGCAAAGGAGAAAAAATACCGGAAAGCTATATAAAGGATTTCAGGACCGAACCTTCCAATTCAACATTTACGGATAATGTTTACAATTTTGGCAATGAATGGCCTTATTAACCATATCTCTTAACCTGATATTTGTAACAGCAGCGCTGCTGTTTTCCCTACTGATATTGAAAGAGCGGCAGGTGTGGAAGATATTCTTTCCATACCTGCTCATAGTGCTCCTAACAGAAAGTTACGGGGCTTACCTGAGGCTCAGCGGCATATTCAACAGCTATGTCTATAATATCTTCATGCCTATATACCTGTACACTTTTTCACTGATATTGCTATATATACTAAAGGCGCAAAAGCTATTACGATACAAGTACCTCCTGCTGTCCTGCATCGTGCTGTTCTACGTGTTCATATTTTACCGGTTCGGCATCTCCAAGCTGCTGAGCGAGATACTGGTAACGTCCAACTTTATATTCAGCATCCTCTGCCTGATCTACCTGTACAGGCTGATGAGTGATAATTTAAGCATTAATATACTTAAATTGCCGGAGTTTTGGATCGTTGTGGGAATATTGGTGTACTCTTTCGGAAGTATAACGGTCTGGCTGTTCATGGGATTGCTCAATACTATTTACCAGACCATGCAGCTTCCGTTACGCCAGATCATCATGCTGTTCCTTAACGGGTTCCTGTACGGCTCCTGGTCCTATGCCTTTTTATGCAAGTATCAACAGAAAATATCATAATCATCGTCTTATTGCTTACGGTAATGAGCCTGGTGGTCGTAGGATTTATCATTTCCTATGTCCGCCTGTTCAATACGCGTAAAAAACGGCACCTGGAGGAAAAAGAGCAGATGAAGGAGAATTTCCACCTGCAGCTGCTGCATTCCAAGCTGGAGATCCAGGAGCAGACCTTTACAGAGATCAGCAAAGAGCTGCATGACAATGTAGGCCAGCTGCTGAGCCTGGCAAGCCTCCAGCTGGGCATGGCCCAGAACCAGCCCATTCCCCTGGAAAAGATCAAGCAGAACATTGATACGGCCCTGGGCGACCTGAGAAATATTTCCAAAAGCCTCAACGGGGAATACATCCAGCAGTTCTCCATTGCAGAATTCCTGCAGAACATCAAGAACCAGCTGGACGGGACCGAGACCATAGATTTCCAGATAGAGCAGATAGGCGAAAGATATACCCTTGCGATACCTAAAAAGATCATCCTGATAAGGGTACTCCAGGAAGCCATACAGAACATCGTGAAGCATGCCAGGGCTTCCCTGCTCCGCGTTACGATAGACAGCTCCAGCGGACAGATCTTAAAGATCACCATTATTGATAACGGCGTAGGCTTTGACGTAAAGAAAGCAGAGCTCAGGAACGGCCTGGGACTTTCCAATATGCAAAAACGCATTGAATCCCTGAATGGCACCATTGATTTCCGGTCCAGGCCTTCGGAGGGCACCCAGATCTTCATTACCACACCTTTATAAACCAGATGCAGCGCTTATGAAACCACAGAATATAAATGTAGCTTTGGTAGACGACCATACCCTGATACGGGAAGGCATTAAAATGCTTATCCAGATGATCCCGGGCTATACCGTGGTACTGGAATGCAGCAATGGCAGGGAGCTGGCTGACAAGCTCTCCGGGACCACTGCCGTCCCGGTTGACGTTGTGCTGCTGGATGTCCGCATGCCTGAAATGGACGGCTACGAGACAGCCGCCTGGCTAACACAGCACAAGCCGGATATTAAGATCCTGGCACTGAGCACTATGGACGAGGAAACCTCCATTATCAAAATGATCCAGAACGGCGCCAAGGGCTATGTGCTTAAAAATGTAGCTACGGAAGAATTAAAGCGGGCGGTGAGCGATGTGCTGGAAAAGGGCTTCTACTTCAATGAGCAGGTATCCCAAAAGGTCATCAGCTCTCTGCAGGGCATCCTGAATAACAACTCGACCGTTGCCACCCTGCTGCAATTGAATGAGAACGAAAAGCAGTTCATTCACCTGGCCTGTACGGAAATGAGCTATGCGGAGATCGCAAAGGAGATGAACCTGAGCCCTCGTACCATTGACGGCTACAGGGATACGCTGTTTGAAAAGTTCGAAGTGAAAACAAGAGTGGGTCTGGTGCTTTTTGCCGTTAAGCACGGTATCGTCACGCTCTGATACCGGAGCGCGGCATTTCTTTCATCCCCTACTATTCCAACTCACTATTCAGCTCGCTGTCCTTGACAGGTATGGTGCCTTTCTGCTTATAGATCCTTACCCAGCTGAAATCTTTCGTAGCCTCCAGGTATTCGCCCGTGGTTACCTGCGGACCGTTCTGAATACGGACAGGTGTGGTAGTATAGATCTTTTCCAGCCGCTCGTTATAGAACAGTTCCTGGGTGTACAGCGTATCCTGCTCCTTGGTGATGACCCTGACATTATTCTTGACCACGATATCGCCCGTCTCGGGATAATACCGCGCCCGCTCCGCGGTGAGCACATTTTCCACCACGAGCGCGTCATTGTAAAACTCCACGTACACGCTATCCAGGAAATCAACATAATTCACGGCCCTGTCCTGGTAACGTTCGAAAATATTGCTGTACAGCATCGCTTTGGTATGCCCGGACTGGCTGACATAAAAGGTCACGCCGAAGGCCCGTTCCTTATTGAAATCGGTATCATCGGTATCGGGCAGGTCCTCCATCTTATTGGAACAGGAAAACTGTAACAGCGCAGCCACTGAAGCTAAACATAGCTTCAGTGGCTGCGACAGGCTTATGGTTAAAGATCGGAACATTATTGTCAGTTACTCCTTATCCCCGGACGTGCATTATTCGAATTTGCGTTTCTTGAACCACAGATCATTAAAGTTGAAGCCGAGGGTGAATTTGAAATACCGGTTGGTGTAGGCTACTGCATTGGCGGGAGAGCCGTTGCTGGCGGTACCTATATCAAAGGTCGTATTGAGCAGCCCTGTACCATAGTTACCATACGATCTGAATAAGGGCAATCCAATAGAGAAAGTCCCCCCGTAGTAATAGACCTGGTTCCCCAGCACCGCGTAATCAGTACCGTAATAAGCGCCCAGGCGGAACACGATATTATTTAAAAAGATATTCTCCGTAGCCTCCGGGTTAGCCATCATCTCTCCCCCTATACCCAGCCTGTATGTGCTGGCCGCTACGCCTGACCGGTCATTATTAAAGGAGTATTCGCTCCATTTGGTGGTCCTGAAATCCACCCCGGCGTTCCAGTGTCCGGATCGTCCCACATGCACACCCAGGCTCAGCTCGGATGGTAAGGTGAGCTTTCCTTTGGCATCCCTGACGCTCAGCGAATGCATGGTATCTACAGGATCCGTGGTCACGCTGCTGCCGCTGGCCGCATATTGGTACTGCATCGCATAAAAATCCCTGTAAGTATTCAGGTTGGTCTTCAGGTCATAGGCGGCGCCGAGCTGCAGGTAATAGCGGTCTTTGAAAGTATGCTGATAAAGGGCGCCCAGCTGGAACTGTAAGCCCCTGATGGTATTGACGCTGTAAAATTCAGAATTGGTATAGCTCGGGTTGATCAGGTACACGCTCTCTATGGCAGAGCTGTTCAGGATGCTGCCAAAAATATAATTGGCATTCAGCCCCAGAGCGAATCCCTTGTACTTAAAAGCGCCTCCCAGATACAGATCATGAAGGGCCCCGTAGCCGTAATACATCCGGTTGACCGTATCCAGCCCGGCAATGACGTCCCGCTGCGCGGCATCATAATATACCGTGCTCTTGGGATGGTACCCGAAGCTGAGACCGAAATACTTGCCGGCAGGAATGGCGAATGCGATGCTGTTGATGGTGTACGTGCTGGACTTCAGGGAATTATCATTCAGGAATATATTATTGGAATAGGCCTGCACGCTCAGATCAAAGGTGGTGATCTTTGTAAACCCGTAGGTGGCGGGGTTCATCTTATTGATAGCGTAAGGATTATTATATGCGGTAGCAATGCCTCCCATACCTTTGATCATACTATTGGACGGGTCCAGCCAGTTCCCGACCCCGATCCTGGATAAAGGGCTGTTTGCCAGTCCCGTCTTAGGACCATTCTCCCCGATGATCACCCGGGAAGGCTGTGCAAGAACATTGTTGAATCCCGCAGTAGATACCGCGGCCAGAAGTATTGCTATCCGAATTTTATTTAGCATTATATAATAATATTGAATTGAGCCCTTTCAGTTGCAAATTAGCATCGGCAAAGGTCGTGTTTTTTAATTTCCTACCCAAAATACTTGCATCCCCCCCTGTTAAGAACACATTAATATCTTTGAACTGTTCCTTATAGGCATTGATGAAGCCGTCTATCTCAAATGCAACCCCGTTAATGACACCGGAACGGATGCTGCTTTCCGTATCATAGCCCAGCAGCGTGGTATCACCGGGAGCGTCCACCAGCGGCAGCTTATCGGTAAATTCGTTCAGGGCCCTGAGGCGCAGCCCGATACCCGGGGTAATATTACCGCCCCTGAAAGTACGGTTGCTTGTCAGCACGTTATAGGTCACAGCAGTACCAACGCTGATAACTAAATTATTATTGTGAGGGTAGGCCTGAAATGCGGCGGCCACCAGGGCCAGACGATCCATACCCAGGGAGGCGGAGGTCAGGTAGGCATTCAGGAACGGCACCGGCGTTTCCGGCCTCAGCACCATGCACCGGGTATGCTCCTGCAGGTGCTGCTTTATGGCGCTGCCCCTGTCCACTACACTGCAAATAATCGACATGGTCACATTATAGTCCTCAATGATCCGGAGGATATCCGGGGATTCATCATACGCTATCCTCCAGTCCTGCAATAATCTTTCATTTTCGAACACGCCTATCTTAATGGCGGTATTCCCGAAATCAATGGCTAAATTTCTGCTCATGTTATTATTCTTTTAACAGTAAAAGCGATGAAAATACAAAAAAATCACCATAGTAATAATCCTTCCCTTAAAAAGATGAAAAAAAACCGGTGTGCGGCAGGGTAAGCTTTATTTACTATAACTTTGTACCTTGTCCCTTTCTAATTCTGAGCGGTTTATGAAACTATCCAAATACCTGTTCCCCTTATTGCTGCTGCTGCTTTTGCTGCCGGCATCGGGCTGCCGTTTCCCGTACAGCTTCACCGGCGCCAGCATACAGGGCAAGACCATCAATATCTATACTTTTGAGAACCGGGCACCCAACATTGTACCAACGCTGGCACCCACCATTTCCGAAAAGGTAAGGAACAAGATACTGTCACAGACCGGGCTCGCTCCCAAGAATACGGACGATGTGGACTATATTATAAAGTCCGCCATTACCGGCTACAACGTGACCATATCCGGTATGCAGGGCGCTACCCAGGCCTCGCAGAACCGGCTTACGATCAGCCTGGAAGTGGAATTTATCAATAAGCTGGATGAGAAGCAGAATTTCAGGCAGACCTTTTCCAGGTTCGCGGACTTCCAGGCCTCGCAGCAGCTCCAGAGCGTGGAAAATACCCTGATCGAAGAGATATGCAACCAGCTTTCAGAAGATATTTTCAACAAAGCATTTGTGAATTGGTAACTTTTAGGCTATTTTTACGAACCTCATTTTTTGTTATAAACTCATAGTACCTTGATAACCGCTTCAAAATTATCGGCCCTGCTCCAGCATCCTGCCGGCATCCACGGGTATGACAGCGTTGCTGTAGAGAAATGGGTAAAAGAATATCCTTTTTTCAGCCTGTTCCAGTATATCCGGGCCCTGAAGACAGACCCGTCCGCGGATCTTGCCACGCTCAGGCAATTATACCCGGCACACCCTGTGCTGCTGTACCTGCTGAAGCAGAACAGCAGCAGCAGCTACCATTATAAGGATGTAAGCATCCCGGAAACAGCGGCAGCAGATACCGGGGAAGCGGCTGCAAAATTCAACGATCCCGTAGACGAAATATTATTCTCCGGCAGCCATACGCCCGATTACTTCCCTCCCTCGGAGGTATCCGAAGATATCCCGGAGGACATCCCGATGGTGCTGCACGCCGCCGACCCGGAACAGGCGACAGCAGAGGACGAGGAGCATATGGCGCTGATGCGTGTCATGTCATTTGCGGAATGGCTCAGCTTCCTGTCCCACAAGAACAAAAAGGAAAAAGCGGAAGAGGAAAGCCGGCGGCATCTCAAAGCGATGTGGCAGAAGGAAAAGCTGGCCAAGGCCATGGAAGATGAGACCGATGAGATCCCCGAAACGGTATTCAATATGGCCGTCAACTCCCTGAATGCCCCTGAAGACATCATGAACGAGTCCATGGCAGAGGTATATGTGCGGCAGCACAAGTACGCGAAAGCCATTGAAATATACCAAAAATTAAGTTTGTTGTATCCAGAAAAAAGTACTTATTTTGCATCAAAGATTGAAAAAATAAAAAAAGAAATATAATATAATACTATGGTAGAATTCATCATCATACTGATCTTAATCTTATGTTTTGTCTTAGGCTTTTTCGTACTGGTACAAAAGCCCAAAGGCAGTGGCTTATCCGGCTCGTTCGGATCACTGGGCGCCCAGGTGATGGGGGTACAGAAATCCGGCGATACCTTTGAAAAAGGTACCTGGATCCTGATGAGCGTCATAGCGGCATTATGTATTGCTTCTACTATGTTCATCCCTAAAGCGGAGCGTCCTAAGCAGACGGCCCCACAGGAGCAGACACAGCAACCGCAGAATCAGAATAACCAGCAGGCAGCTAACTAAAGCCGGCCTGTTCCTTTCATATCATTATCAGCAGAAAGCTCAAAGTGTAGACCATTTTGAGCTTTTTATATTAGCAAGACGCCGTTTAGCATATGAATGTACCCCAAGGAAAATATATCTATTTCGCTTCAGACTTTCACCTGGGCCTGCCGGATTACAAGGCCAGCATCGAAAGAGAACGCTTTATCTGCAAATGGCTGGATGAGATAAAGGAAACAGCGCATACGATCTTCCTGGTGGGCGACCTCTTTGATGTCTGGTTCGAATATAAGAATGTCATACCGAAAGGATATACGCGCTTCCTGGGCAAGCTGGCCGAGCTGTCCGACAAGGGCATTACCATAGAAATATTTACCGGCAACCACGACCTGTGGATGCGGGATTACTTCCGGCAGGAGCTGGATATACAGGTGCATACCAGCCCGCTGACCGCCACCTTCAACGGAAAAAAATTCTACATCGCCCACGGCGATGGCCTGGGACCGGGAGATCAGGGGTATAAATTCCTGAAAAAGGTCATGGCCAACCGCTTTTCCCAATGGCTGTACAGGAGGATACATCCCGATACCGGCATAAAGATAGCGGACTATTTCAGCAAGAAGGGCCCCAAGCACCTGTCCGGCGACAATATCTTCCTGGGAGAAGATAAGGAATGGCTTGTGCTTCACGCCAGGAACATACTGCAACAGGAGCACTTTGATTATTTTATCTTCGGGCACCGACACCTCGCCCTGACGCTGGACCTCGGCGGCAACGCTACCTATATCAACCTGGGCGACTGGCTGTCCTATAACACCTACGCCGTATTCGATGGTGAAAAGACCGTGCTGAGATCCTACCCGGACAATTTACCCTACCGCCAACCTTTCTAACCTCACTTATACGATATGTCAAAAACACTTATTATCATACGGCACGGTAAAGCTGAAGATGGCTTTGACAAAAAGGATATCGACCGCAGGCTCACATCACGGGGAATCCGGCAGGCGCACCACAACGGCAGCACCCTACGGCAGCGGCACATACATCCCGACCTGCTGCTGCACAGCAGCGCGTCCAGGACCACTGAAACGGCCGGTATCATAAAGGAATATATACAAGGTGAAAATATGCGTGTATTTTCCACACCGAATTTGTACCTTTGCCCGTCGTCAAAAATCCTGGATGAGCTGGTAGCCCATGCTAAGGATACCGATCATACCGTGATCCTTGTAGGCCACAACAGCGGTCTTTCCGATTTTTACAACCAGATCCTGCCCGGCAGCCTGTACTATAACCTCTCTACCTGTGAAATGGCTGTAATATCACTGAATATCAGGTCCTGGGCAGACCTGTATGATACATACAAGGCACAATTGCTAAGCATAGAAAAACCAAACAAATAATATACGGATACCGTGAAAGACATACATAAACATTTTGAACAGTTCAGGATACTTTACAGCAAAACATTTGATCTCGATCTGACCGATATCCATTCCCTGCCGCTTTCAGGATCGGACAGGAAATATTTCCGGCTGACAGACGAAAAAGGAAAAACCTCGATAGGAACTTACAGCACAGACCGTAACGAAACCAATTCTTTTCTATACTTCTCCAGGGTCTTTAAAAAGCACCAGCTGGCTGTACCCGAGATATATGTTACCTCCGGCGATAAGAAATACTATATACAGGAAGATGTGGGCGCCGTCAGCCTGCTGGAAATATTGCAGCAGGAAGGCTATACGGAACGCGTTAAGAACCTGTACAAAAAAGCCATTGACGGGCTGGTAAGGTTCCACTGGCAGGCCAGCAAGGAGATAGACTATACCTTATGCCACGGGTCCTCCCAGTTTGACCGCAATGCCATTTTCAGCGATGTGCTCTACTTCAAATATTATTTTGCCGACCTGCTCAAGGTAGAATACGACAAGAACCTGTTGCTGGAAGAGTTCAATGAGGCCTCCAAGAACCTGGCTTCCCAGAAGCCCCAGGCGTTCATGTACCGAGATTTCCAGTCCAGGAATATCCTGGTCAGGGACGAAGAGGTACACTTTATAGATTTCCAGGGCGGCATGCAGGGCTTACCGCAATACGACATCGCATCCATGCTGTGGCAGGCCAAGGCACAGCTACCGGACGAATGGAAGAACGACCTGCTGAACTACTATTTTGAAGCGCTGAAATTGCTGCCAGAAAGGCCCAATTTCGATGAGACCACCTTCAGGCGCGTGTACCTGGACTGTGTGCTGCTCCGCATCATGCAGACACTGGGCGCTTATGGATTCAGGGGACTCTACGAGAAAAAGCCCCATTTCCTGAGCAGCATATATCCTGCTCTCCTGCAGCTGAAGAGCTTTCTGAACACCTGGCCGCACCTGCCCGCCTCCAACGAGCTGCGGAAATTGCTGCTGCAGCTTATCAAACCCGAGATAATAGCCCGGTTTGAGCCCCGGCAGCTGGATACTGAGAACGTCCGGAAGCTACAGGTGGATATATACAGCTTCAGCTACAAAAAGGGACTACCGGCAGCCAATATACATGGCGGAGGCTTTGTGTTCGACTGCCGGGGCATCCTGAACCCGGGCAGGGAAGCAAGCTATAAAGCCCAGACCGGTAAGGATATGTCCGTTCAGACCTACCTGGAGACGCAGACGGACATGCCTAAATTCCTGGAAGGTGTATTCAGCGTAGTGGACATCAGCGTGGAAGATTATATCATCCGGGGATTTGACAACCTGCAGATCTCCTTCGGCTGCACCGGCGGCCAGCACAGGTCGGTCTATGCCGCGGAGCAGACCAAAAAGCACCTGGAAAGCAAGTATGGCGTACAGGTCAGTATCATCCACCTGGAACAGGAGGCCAATGACCTGACCAGGAGATAAGAAAAGATAACAAAATGAAGTACCCATCTGCATATCAGCACTGCAGGTGGGTCTTTTAGTATAATGCTACTCCAAAGCGCAGGTCATGATGAGCCTGACGATCCTTCGGCAAGCTGGTATCACCGACAACAGTAGCAAAGATGACGGAACGCACGCTGACAGTAAACGGTTGAAAGCATTGATTAAAGGCCAGGCAAAACAAATGTTTGCCCGGTTTTTTTTCATTACATTTGTAAACAGCTGCCACCAGGAGCCGGGGACACTATACGGACTGATGCCCCGCCTTTAAACTTCCCGAGACCTTTTCCGATGAGCTCGGCCCCCTCACTTTCAGCTATCATTAAAGAACTCAATGTTAAAGACAATCAAAAGAACAATAAAAGATGTTTGGGGTTTTCTGAAAAGCCCGTCAGACCAGCAGGCAACAGTACAGTCAAAGCAAGAAAAAATAAGAATATTATCTTCTCTTTTGGCCATAGGCATTCCCATTATGATGCCGCTTTCCGTACTAATAGGCAATTTCGACAAACTTGGTTGGGTTAAAGCAGAAAATCATCAGGTAGCCTTACTTTTAGATCTTGCTCCCGTGTGGCTGGTATTACTTTTAGTAGTCATAATCATACCATTTATCGAGGAAATCATTTTCAGGCTTTTCCTTCGGTTCAAAAGGAATTATTTACTACAAATGATCATCTCCGCTTTCCCCCAAACAAAAACATACATTTTAAATTTTTGGAATAAAAACTTCGGTTATATATTCTACTTATCTGCTCTCGGCTTTGCATTGATACATATCACAAACTTTGACTCAGGCAGTACTATACCTTACCTTTTTCCGATTTTAGTGCTCCCGCAGTTTATTACGGGACTTTTTACCGGATACCTGAGAGTCCGTTATAATTTTATGACAGGTTATTTATTGCATGCGCTGCATAATGCTGTTTTTATTACAATCGCATTACTTTCTGTAAATAAAGAGCCTTCGAAACAAAAACTAAACATAATCACTGATGAATATTCACTAAAAATTGAAGAAGTTAAACGAACCAACACCTCATATATTAATAATTACAATCAGGATTCAATCATCTTTACAGGAACAGATTTTAAAAATATTATTTCAACACTTACAAAAAAGGATGTTGATCTGATAATTAGTAACAATGAGGATTTGTTAAGCAAAAAAATAACTTTAAGCTTTAAAAACAAGTCCTCGGAAAGTTTAAATAAAGACACTATAATTCTTGAGCATTTAAGTAACGTTTATTCATTCAGGACTGAACTGAAACGAAGCAGGCAAAAAGTTTACCTGCTTTATGTGGAGGACAGCCTGAAGCTTTTTAAACATTCATCTCAATCGAATGGTGCAATGAAGAATGTGTACACTTCAGTTTCATCAAGGAATATCAAGTTTGAAAATACAACTCTTGACCAGGTAGCCAAAGCACTTGGTAATGCTTATAAAAAACGTTTCGAAAGCGATAACGGACTATCTAAGGCTTTTAATATGCAGGTACCTAACGGAAACTTTTCCAGACTTGAAGCAATTCTGAAAACGGATTACGGGATTCTATTAAAAGAAGTTGAAAGTGAGGTTGAATACCTTTACATCCGCTTTCCGGAAGGAATATAAAACGGCAGCTAACAGGCAGTTTTTTGGAAAAAAGAAATATCCTGGCAAGCCGGTTTAATAGGACGTCCTGATTCAGGGAGGGTTACAGAACACCTTATTTCCCGGCCAGCTTTTCTATAATATTGCCATCTGCAAAGGGTTCTGGGTTGCCCCTGAACAGTATCTTATTATTGTGGAGTACGATAATGGCGGGATAGGTCACCACACCCAGCTGGCTGCTCAGGTCGGGCGTACCTGTATATCCCGGGACAGTGACGCCCTTTTCATCCAGAATATTAAAGGCCATCATAAGCGTATCGCGGCTTAAAGGATGGTTGACCAGCATATACCGGACATTTTTATAGGTATTTCGTTCATGGTAAGCATTGAAGTCAGGCATCTTCCGGAAACAGGCATAACAGCTGGTATGCCAGAAGTCCATCACATAATATACATCCGGCTCCCACCGGAACGTATCCCCGTTACGGTCCGTCATTACCAGGCTGTCCGTACCGATAGCCTCATCCACCCTGCCGGTAAATGTCCGGTAGGAGTAAAAATGGGAAAAATACCGGAACTGCGTTACATAGACCGTTCCAATGCCCAGTCCTGCCAGCAGCAGGACTATGCTCCATTTTTTATACTGCCGGTTCCACAGCAGCCCTGCCCAATAGCCCAATGCCAGGCAAAAGATATTGGGAATAGCCAGGTCGTTTATATTCCCGCTGTCCAGAAATAACACCTTAAAGCAATACACCAGTAACAGGGTTACCATTATATTCATAAAATACCGGTATGCCCTGAAAGAGCTGTTGTACCTGTGGTAAATAAGCAGCGTAAACATAAAGAACAGCAGGAGCTGGAAATAGCAATCCGCCGGTACATACCACAAATACCCCCTGCCTGGTCCCAGGACCATCAGCTGCAGTAAAATAAATAACAGGAAGTACAGCCACACTTCTATAAATACTTTAAAGGGATGTTTTGCATAGCTCATAGCCGGTTAAAGTTTAAAGCTACCCGGCCGGATGGCCGGACCGGGTAGCTGCTGTTATTAAAAACAATTGCCGTCACAACTTCCCCGAAATAAGAAGCCGCATCCAGATGGAAGCACATTACAACCATAATTAGCGCAAATCCTGTAATCCAGCATCCGACACCTGTTCATAGAAAAATTACAGCTACAGTCATTGGCACCTGCAGATGTACCGCCTCCTTCTTTATTGGATTTTTGTATATAGCCGATCAGCTGGGTCCTGCTATGCGGCAATGCAAAATAATAAAGCACATCCTCCTCTGACCAGGAATAAACCACAGCCCGCTGCTTTACGCTGTTTTCCATTGAATCCAGGATAGCGTGATTATCAGGAGTATTGACATACAGCTCTGGTGTTATCGCATCCCGGATGCTTTGGATAAACGCTGCCTCATCATCACTGAACGGCTCCGTAGCCAGCAGCAGGTCCATCTTTTCTCTCCATATAGCCGCTTTATTTTCGGAAGAGACCGACCTGAAAATGGCTATCAGGGTATCAATCTGGTAATTTGACAGCTCTTCACGATTGATCCCTTCCCATGATGTTCCGGCCACAAACTGGTGTACTACAGGATCGCAGGAGTACAACGATGCTTCATTTTTCTTACAGGATGCCATCAGTGAGACCATCACCAATACAACCAACAAATTAATGATTTTTTTCATAATAAAAAGATTTAATTGTTAATAATACCCGAAATAAAACAGCTTTTCTCTTGCAGCCAACCAATAAAATGGTATTTTTACCAAATACTTAATAAGCGTTTTCACTACTATGTCGTTCGGTAAAAAATTGTCGGAGCTCCGTAAAAGTAAGGGGTTGTCACAGGAGGACCTGGCTTTTGAGCTGGGCATTTCCCAGTCATCTGTTTCCAATTACGAAGGCGGTGCTACCCTGCCGGATATACTGGTACTGGAACGGGTATCATCCTATTTCAATATACCTGTTACAGAACTGCTGTCGGGAGAACATAACACTTTTTATAATTCCAATAATGCGGGTGGACAAAATGGTTATGTTGTCAATAATAACATCCCTGAAAAGCTGATAGAGCAATATGAAGCTACGATAGCATCCCTGAAAGAGCAGATCGCTTTAATGAAGCAGCTGCTGGATGATAAAAAGTAACGCTCACCCCGGATCACATTAAATACTTATTCAGCTTAACCCCTTCCTGCTTCTCATTGGAGTTGGGTATCTTATCTTCTCTTATAACTAAGGCGGTGCGTAACGAGCGCTTTCGTTATTGTGCATTGTCTTATCCTATACTTTTCCGGCGTTGGATGATACATTCCAAATCTCCATTACCGCTGTCCCATCCCTAGCTTTTGATGCCACTCCCCCATGACAGCCCGCTCAATTTTTGGCAAAAAATTTGCCAATAGACTAATAAATATTTTTCTAAAATGTAGTTTTAATTATATATTTGTTATCTAGCAACCAACCTTACCATCCATGAATAATTATTTTAACCCACTTATAATTTCTTCCGGTAATTTATACCTAACCCCAATATCTAAACCTCAATCAGATGATTGTTTATAATACTATTTAAGACAATCAATTATGATACTAAACGAAGAATATTATACAAATCTTTGGAGAAAGTTTGAAAATACAAAAACACTAAACGTTTTCAACAGTAAAACTTCATGCTTAACAACAAAGCTCATTTTAGAGTTTTACCGCAAAAATCAACCAATACATATAAACTTTCAGAACTCAAAGGAAAACTTATTTGAAATAGGAAAGCACCTATTTATAGAATTTGCAAATGACATTTATCTAAATCATTACGACTTGCCCGGCAGCTATAATGTTGGAGACAAACTAAAAAGAATACGAGATAACCAATACTACGAAATCGTAAAATCCGAGGATAACACTTTTAGCTTAAAACAGATTTTGCGAAAACAAAAGACAGAAATTTCACCAAGCTTTCTTCCAAATATTAATTACGACAGACTTACCAAGAACTTTGTGAAAATTGACGCAGGAAAAGGTATCAGCGAAAAAACTATTAAAAACTATTTTGATTTTTTTGAAAAGTTGAACAATCAAAAAAGTGATTTCCCTAAAACTCATTTTGAAAAGAAATCCGCTTTTATTGCAAAAAGGCCTTTGTGGGACTACCTAACGGAAAAGTCAAAGATACCATCTATATATTTGCCCAATCCTAACGATGGAAATGATGTGAATGTCCAGAAATCAATACCAGCTTTATCGGATTGTTTAATTTATTTCACGCCCAAATATGAAGTTTGTTATCAAAATATTCTCTTGAAAGGAGAAAAAATAAAAACCATTATTGTTTTTGATACAGAAGCAGATAAAATTCAACAAATGCTACAAGACAAAGCAAAGTTTGGTTTTAATCTGATTGTACTTTCCAACAGCTTCACACCTTTGAAAAACGATGAAATTCCTTGTTGGAATTGGTTCAAGGAAGAAACAGAAATTTTGAACGCTTTATGATTAATTTCCGAAACATACCGAGTAATGAATTAGACGAACTCATCAAAGAACTTGATGAGAAAATCACTTACGTCCAATCTGAATTTGGAATTGAACTCAAATCTTATGGAAACATTTTAAGGATTGCCATTAATGCCATTCAAAATGAAGCTATTGAAAACCTTATTGAACGAATATCCATAAACAGAGAATTAGAAAGAGGCCTTGACAATGCCGGAGGTTACACCGTTGATTTTCTTGAAGACAAGAACCCCAAAGAGAATTTGATAAACATCCTTGATTATTTGAAAGAAAATGCTCCAAAACAAAAAACGATTTTAAAGTATCTTAATGAAACGGAAAAACGTGTAGTTGCGGTATTTGACAACAATGACATTGACTTCATAAAACCGAAAATAAGAAACAGAAAAATTGAGATTATTTCATATTCGGATTTAAAGCGAACAGAACTTCAAAACAAAACATTAGTCCTTCATACATTTAATGGACAAAAGGACTTTGATTATCTGTACAATTTGGATAATGAAATACGGCTCGTGGTTTACAAGCAAGAGAAAAACTTATACCACAAGTATCTTGACCAAAGAAAAAAACTTATAGAGCAAGAAATTAAATCAACAGATAGATTTTCGATTTGTGGCATTGAGTACAAGGAAGTCAGGGATAATGTTACAGATATAAGTACCACTATTAACGGAATTGTGTCCCGTTTGGACGAAATGAGCAATAGGGCTTATGAAGGTTACAAAAACGAATGCGATTTACTACTGAATGAGATTGAAGAAAAGTTATTGTACAAAATCACATCCGACAGAACAACTTTCATTTTAGAAAGCAACGACACGCTTTTTACAGATAAAGGAGAATTAGTTAAATGCTATAAAATTAAAACAGGCGACAAAATTAGAATTTACCCAAAAGAAGAATTAGCAGAAAATTTGTATCAGGTTGCTATTGAAACCGAACCTGAAATTTTCGGGAAGGTCGAAGAACATTCAAAATTTTGGAAACAAATAATCAGCGAATTAAGAAGAAAATTTGGCAATGATTTGCTGTATAAGAAACTAAAGGAGAAAGGATTAAGAGTGCAACAAAACACACTTGACACCTACGGTGGAGAAAGAAGTTTGCGTAAATTCCCAATGTACTATAATGACATAAGGGCAATTTTTAGATTATTTTATAACGACAAAGAAGAAACAGAAATTGATGCAATTTTAAAACCTATTCTTAAATCAAAAACGACTTACAATAGTACAATGATTGTACTTGGTCGTGGGCTGAAACAAGAATTAAGATTGTTTTTGAAAGAAAACAAAGTTGGCGAAATTCTTCAAAAGAGAAATCTGAACACTACAACTTTACAAACTTTCATTCAGGAAAATATGCCCATACATACCATAACCAGCAAAGAAGCTCTTGAAATTGAAATGGAACATTTAGAGCATTCAGCTTTAGAATTAATTGAATTATGAGTGTAGCAGAAAACAGGAATATAGTTATCGAACGTGTCCGCAAAGAAATAATCGGTCCAGGTTCTGATATTTTTCAATGCAAAGAAGATTTTAGCGATGAAATTATTGAAGGAAAACCATTACAACGCTATTTTTCGGGCATTTTGTTTCCAAAACAATTGCAACCAAACGCAAGTGATAATGGAGAACAAGAAATGAAAGACGAAGATGCAGAGGATACTACAGATTTATCTTCTGATTTTGTCGAGCCTGAAAATAAAGAAAAGGAAATTTTCGAGGAAGATGAAGACGAAACCGACAAAACAAGCACACAACCGAAATATACTTCAAATACTTTTTTTCCTTCACACTTTGGAATAACATTCTCTGTACATAAGTCTTGTGAGAAATTTAAAGCCATCATAAGTTTTGGAAACTACAAAAAGGCAAGTCATACAGAAATAAAGATACCATACAACGGAGAAGGTGTTCATCTTTTAGCAGAACACGGATTAAGTCATTATGTCAATTACGAAGCGGAAAATAAAGTTCTTGTACAGACCCATAAAATCCAACGTACTAAAAACGGAAGTTTAACACCAGAATATCTTAGTTTTCAGGATAGCCTTAAATCGTTAAGACAAAATACTTCAAATGATTTTGCTTTATACAAAGTCATTTCAAAACTCTTTTTCAAGGATAAATACAAGCGAAATGAAAATCGTATCGAACTTGAAATAAGCATTGCCGATATTCTAAATACAGAAAACCAACATCTTGAATTAAGACTATCTGAACAACCAAATGTAAATTCTGAAAATTGGAATAAGGATTTAATTGAGAACCTTCACTTTCACTTAAAACTATACACCAATTATTCTGATAAATATTACATCAAAACAGTAATAGAAAATAAGGTACAGATAACAAAAGACAAATTTTCACTTTCTAAAGAAAAGGTAAATCAAGTAAGTTGTTTTCAAACACAAATAGAAATTGAGAGTGAAAAATTATTGCCTTTTAGAGATTACAAAAATCATTTGTACAAAACCGATGAAGATAAAATGTTGGATTATCTCTATCGGGAAAAATTAGCTTTTGGAATTGGACATAATACTGCTTGTACTTGGGAAAATGCACAATCGCCAAACACACCACAACCACAATGGATAAAATCGACATTTCTTCCTGATTATGATGTAAAAAGCCAAAGTTCAGAAACAGATAAAATAAAAGGGGAAATTCTGAACATTAAAAACTTGTCGGTTTACAATACTCATAAAGCTAATATCATTTCAAATCTTACGAAAGTTGCAGATGCTTATAAACTTTGGATTAAAGATGAACGAAAATCTGCCAACGGAGATGAATTAGGTTTGAAAAATATTATCAAGTGCGAGCAGATTTACAGCAGAATTAGCAACGGAATAAACTTACTTTCAGAAAATGAGAAAGCATTAAGAGCATTTCAATTAGCGAACACATCAATCTATTTGCAAATGTTTCAAACCGCACAACATTTCAACAAGAAAAAAGAAGGTTTTGAAGTATGGGAACGAAACGAAGTTTTGCAACACAAATTTGAAGAATACGCAACTTTAAATTTTCCGTCAGACAGAATACCTGAATGGCGACCGTTTCAATTGGCTTTTATCCTACAATGTTTAGCTTCGTTTGTTGATGAAAATAGCACAGAAAAGGAATTGATTGATTTGCTTTATTTCCCTACAGGTGGTGGTAAAACTGAAGCCTATTTAGCGGTTTCAGCTTTCTTGATTTTTTGGCGAAGAATACAATATCCCAATGGTTATGACGGTGTAAATATTATTATTCGTTACACTTTGCGTTTGCTCTCTGCACAGCAGTTTGAACGTGCTTCAAAAATGATTTTAGCTTGTGAATTTATCCGAAGCAATTATAAAGATTTGGGAGACAAGTCTATTTCTATTGGTTTTTGGGTTGGAAAGCAAACCATTCCCAATTTTTTAGATGACGCAAAAAAGAAATTAGAAGCCGTTCAGAAAAAATTAAATAAAGGCGATGGTTATGTAGTCAATCCATTTCAATTGTCAAATTGTCAATGGTGCAATACAAAAATCATTTCCCGATTATCAGAAAGAGATACAACTTATCAAATAGGACACAGAACCAATAAGCAATTACATAGTCATTGTTTAAATCAAACCTGCCATTTTTCTGAACAAAACGGTGGTTTGCCAATTGTTTTAATTGATGATGATATTTACTCAAAACCACCGACTATTCTTTTTGCAACGGTTGATAAATTTGCAACATTAGCTTGGAAAGGCGAAGCAACAAAGTTTTTCAACAACGGTTCTAACAGAAAGCCCGAATTGATAATTCAAGACGAGTTACACTTGTTAAATGGGACATTGGGAAGTTTAGTTGGTTTGTTTGAAAATGCTCTTTTACAACTTTGTGATAATCCCAAAATTATTGCTTCTACTGCAACTGTAAAAAATGTAGATAAACAAATTCAAGGCTTATACGGTCGGGAAGCAAGAGTATTTCCACAATATGCCACCAATGCGGATGATACTTTTTTCTCGAAAGTTATAGAAGAAAGCAAACGTAAATACATTGGCATCTTACCAACAGGAAAAACTACGGTAGTTACCAATTTGCAATTATTGGCTTCCCTACTCTATGCAAGATTGGAAATCTGGAAAAACTCAACAAACAAAATAGATGCCGACAACTTTTGGACAATTCTTTCTTACTTCAAAAGTTTGAAAGAAATAGGCAGATTTTCCAATAAAATCAATTCGGAACTAAAACCAATTATCAAGCAATTACAAGTTCGCTATTTGAATGATGATTTCATTGCGGCAAACAATTACAACAAGCTTTCGTACCGAAATATTGAATTGACAAGTCGTATTCCCAATGAAAAAATCAAAAAGAATTTAGACAAATTAGATATTCAATTTGAAGGCAACATAAAAGAACATAAAGCCTATGATTTAGTATTAGCAACCAATATGATTAGCGTTGGACTTGATGTCGGACGATTAGGGGTAATGGTAATGAACGGAATGCCTCCAAACACAGCCGAATATATTCAGGCAAGTAGCCGTGTTGCCAGAAAAAATGAGGGTTTGGTAATTACGCTTTACGACCCTTTCAATAGTCGGGATTTATCCTACTATGAAGATTTTGTACAGTTTCATAAAACATTTTACAAGCAAGTTGAACCTTTAAGTGTTACTCCTTTTGCCGAAAATGCTTTGGATAAAATGTTATTCACACTCATTCTTGCATATTTCAGGCATACAACACCATACACAGCTAATGATATGGCAAAAGCTTTGATTGATGATAAAATAAAAAATGAATTACGAAGTAATTTAATAACGCTTTTCCAAAATCATCAGTTTGCTCAAAATGACTTGCAACTAATCATAGAAAAATTAGACGATATTTTGAGAGATTGGAAATACAAAATTGAAGCCCAAAAAGATTTGAAATATTTTTGGAAAGACCGCCCGAAAGAATCGTTGATTGTGCCCTTACAAGAGAAGAGGAATGATGATGAAATATTAACGGCTATGCAATCAATGAGAAGCGTAGAGCCGAGTGCGGAAATATTAATCAGACAATATTAGAAATATGGCATTTGATAAAATAAAACACGGAAGAAGCAAACATATTTCAAATTATGGCGGAGTTGGTTCTTTAATTGAAACCACCGACAGTTCTATAATTATAGAAACTTTTGACAATTGGGGGTATGCTGATTTGAACGAAAAATTAGCTCATTATATCATAAAAGACGACCGTCTATTACAACGACTGAAAAACAGATTTCAAAATCTAAAGCATTTGGTAGCTATTCCAACCGACAGAGATTCGTTTTTGCATCAAGTCAGACCTAAAGCAAGTTATTTCCCTAAATGGCTTTATTGCACGCATTGTAATAGTTTTGCTAAATATGAAGAGTGGCTCAAACGATGGTTAGCTTCCGGAAAAAAGAGAGATTTTTTCAGCCCGCCAAAATGCAGTAAGAAAGACTGTAAAGAAAACCATTTGGAGCAAATTCGTTTTGTTATGACTTGTAAAAATGGGCATATCCACGATTTGCCCTGGGAATTTTGGAACAATCGTTTAGCAACAGACCGCACCAATGAAGAGGAAAAAGAAGATGATAATAAAAACGAGAAGCCGACAGGTCCACAAATTGATTTTTCAAAAAAATGCTGCGAACAGCAAGACCTAATTTACAAAATAAGTAGGGAAAACACAGAATTATCAGGAATTTGGATAGAATGCAAAAATTGCAAAAAGAAAGCAAACCTAAAGGGTATTTTCAACTATGAACAGATATGTAATGGCAAAAAATATTGGTTAGGTCAAACCAACGGAAAATTTCACGAGGAAGATTGTAGAGAAAAAACAAGTGTAAAGCTAAAAACGAGTAATAGCGTTTATTATGCCAATACGTTGAGTAGTTTGTATATTCCTGAAATGCAAAATCCCCTTTCTTCTGAAATACGGATTGACATTGACAATATGGTTTCAAAGCAAAAATATTCTACAGAACAAATTGTAGAATTGATTTGTGATTTGAAAGGTGTACAAAAAGAACTTGTTGAACAGTATTTAGAAAATGGAGATATTAAATATATCCCCGACAATGTTTATCGCCAAGCGGAATATGATTACTTTTTAGAGAAAGAACAACCCGAAAATAAGCAAATTAAATTCCGAGTAATTGACTGTAGCGAACAGATATATGGTTTTTCAAAATTGGTAAAAATTGACAAACTTAAACGCACAACTGTTCAAACTTCATTTACAAGAAATGAACCCATAGATATTGATTCCATCTTACAAGACCAAAACGAATATGAATATACTGTACAAAGACAATCAGTATCTAAAAACAACTTTGATACGAAAACTTTGCCAGCATTAGAAAGTTATGGCGAAGGAATTTTGTTTTTATTGGACAGACAGAAATTAGAAAATTGGGAACAACAACAAACAGTAATCGAGCGAACAGAAAAAATAAAAGCGAATGCTCAAAATGCTGATTGGAAATCACATCAAATAATTGCGAAAACTTTGACACCAAGAAAAGTTTTGATACATACGCTATCTCATTTGTTGATGCGAGAATTACAATATGTTTGTGGCTATCCCGCATCTTCTCTATCTGAAAGACTGTATGTAAGCGAAACAATGAATGGTTTTTTAGTTTCTGCATTTGACGGAACAGACGGCTATTTAGGTGGACTTTCTAACTTGTGTAATGACTTAGAAAATTTAAACACTATTATTAATAGTGCTATTTCAAGAGCGACAGACTGTTCTTCTGACCCAATCTGTATTGAATCCGAAGGACAAGGTGTTGGACAACTTAACTTAGCTGCTTGTCACTCTTGTACATTGACACCTGAAACCACTTGTGAATTATCAAATCTTTATCTAGATAGAAATTTGATTATTAATAGAGATTTAGGGTTTATTAACTTCATTCTACAGAACAAATCTTTAAGTCAATAAAAAAATCATACCTTAATCGATTAAATCCCATTAAATGTTAACATCTCATACAAAAAACACAGACGGAACGTATGGGCCGACAGCGAATGGTAAATATTATCAATCCAATCCCGCTCACGGTATAAATTCCATT
This sequence comes from Edaphocola sp., assembly GCA_037190225.1. Classification (GTDB taxonomy): domain Bacteria; phylum Bacteroidota; class Bacteroidia; order Chitinophagales; family Chitinophagaceae; genus MKSF01. The sequence goes on from JBBCJL010000003.1 coordinate 206,175, forward strand.
AATAAGAACAAAACAAAGTGGTGTATATCTGAAAATCAAGAGTTATCAGTTTTTAATATAGTCGAAAGATATAAAGAAGAACTATTTTGTTTTGAGAATAACTGTTACTTTTCTATAGTTAATGATGGTAAAATTTTATTAGGACAGACAGGCGAACGTGTAGCAAAATTTCCTAGACCATCAAACTTGTCAGATACTTGGCATGGTTATCCAATTAAGTGCAATCAAAATCATAATACCCCTAGTGATAAGGTGTTGGATAGAATGCTAGAGAAAAAAATAATTTCTAAAACTACGCGCAATAGAATAGAAAGGAGGAAATTTTGAAACCTATTAGTCTTCGAATACCCATTGCCGTTTCTGATGCCTATTACTATATGGGTAAGTTATTTATTTTAACAGAAGACAGGCATCTTAAGATGATAACTCATAAGCAAATCTTTCAGAAATATTTATATAGTACAGACGTTGAAAAAAATGCTTTTTTGGATAAAGTCTTATTTAATAACGATCAATTATATTCTCAATATACAATGAGAAATAAAAGAGATTTAAGAGAAGACTTTAATTCTCTTTGGAAAAAATCATCGGACAAATTTTTCGAGTTCGAAATAAACACGGATGATTTCATAACAATATGTAAACTTCCTGATAAGGAGGCTTTAGATTTTATTATATATTCTGAAAGAGCATTTATAGGAAATAGAGATGGATTATATGAATGTAAAATGATTATTGAGGGAGATAAAGTAACAGCAATAAATAGAAAATTTAATAAAATTTTTGATAGTAAGTCAATTAATATAAACCCACGTGTGGGAAGACTGCTAGTAAGTACTAAAGAAGACGGTCTCTTTGCCGGCTCTATGTCTTATTCTGGGGGTGTTCATATTGAGGAAAAACCGATAGAATCTCAATCAGTAAGAACAGGGTGGGCAAATTATGATTTCATTAACTATAAATCATCTACAGAAGCTAACTTTTTTATAAATAAAACAGAGGAAGATAACACTACAGAAGCAAGAAATTTTAGTATAGAAGATGGCAGTAATTCTAATCGAAAGATTACCACTATTGGTGTTGAGCAAAGAAACTTAACACAAAAAATTCAGAATGCAGTAGCTGATCAACATATAATTTATTCATTTAACTCACTAACTAAATCGTTCGTTGTAACTGAGGATGGCAAAATATATCATAGCAACTTACAAGATGACGAAAGAAATGGATTTGAATATAAAGGATATACTGCTTTAAAAGCGGTTAATTTCAATATAAACAAGTTGGGATACCCATTGTCTGCTTATACTATAGGCGCTGGGGGCACATTGTATGAGTTTTTTGACAATGTCATCTTGGTAAAGAATGGTTATAGCCAACAAATAAGCGATATAGAATGTAAACAAATTAAGACATTTCCTTCCTCGAAATGGTTTAAAAATATTGCAATGATGATTTCAGAAAGCTATTTAGAAATTCACAGTATATATCCCTTTTAGGAACAAAAAGGTCTCACATTGCTGTGAAACCTTTTACTTTATAATCAATTCTATTCCCAGATAATTGAACTCCAACATCAGAATCAAATGGCCTCTAATTCTTAGCAACTATTACCCAAGAATCGAATTGTTACTTATCACATCTTCGCGGGAGTTTTACGTATTATTACAGTAAGTCCAAACCCTGCTTCGGTGAAAACGTAAAACTTTACCGATTAGCATCACCAACGCTTTTAATATTGTTTTTTAAATTTAGTAATCGCAAAATAGAGCGACTATAGTGGTACAAATATCACTTATATTTATAATAATCTCCATATTGATGATAAAATTTATTCATTACCTGCTTTTTACTGTTGGGAAACAGTTTGTCCAGCCTTCCCTCAGGATAATCTCAGGCTGTACTACAAAAATGTAAATAAAGCTTAAATTACCATTATCGAAATGTGATAGGTAAACACCCCCCTTCAGTCATACTGTAAGGGGGCCGTTCTTTTTAAAGAGATAGAAAAACGTTACACTTCCTTATACATACCTTCTATCTCCTGCTCAAAATGTTCATAGATCTGCTTTCTTCTCATGCTCAGCTTGGGCGTAAGCAGACCGTTATCCACGCTCATCTCCTCGCTGATCAGGGTAAATTTCTTGATCTGCTCTACATGGTTGAACCTGGGATTATAATAATCCAGCTGCTGCTGTATCAGGGCAATGACATCCCTATTCCCGGCAAGCTCCTTCTTATCAGTGGAGGGCAGCTGTATACCGGTTGCCCTTAATTTGGCCACCACTTTTGCATAATCGGGGTAAATAAGCGCCGAAACAAACTTCCGGTCAGGGCCGATAACGATCACCTGCTCTATATACTTGCTTTCCCTTAACGTGCCTTCTATGGCCTGGGGCGCCACGTACTTGCCGCCCGATGTTTTAAAGATCTCTTTCTTCCGGTCCGTGATCTTGAGGAACTTACCGTCCACCATCGTACCGATATCGCCCGTGGCCAGCCACCCATCCCGGTCTATGACCTCAGCGGTCTGCTCGGGGTTCTTATAATAGCCTACCATAACATTCGGTCCTTTTACCAGGATCTCCCCGTCTTCCGCTATCTTCACCGTTACATTGCGGATAGGCAATCCCACCGTGCCGATCCTGCGACCCTCCTGCTGGAGCAGGTTCACGCTGATAACGGGTGAGGTTTCCGTTAAGCCGTAGCCTTCCATCACCGTAATGCCACCGGCTGTAAAGATACGTGCCAGCTTGGGATTCAAGGCCGCAGCGCCGCTCACCACTGCCCGGATCTTACCGCCCAGGGCTTCCCGCCACTTACTGAAGACGATCTGGTTGGCGATGCGCAGCTTCAGCCGGTACCACCAGGATTGCGGCCTGGAATCATCAAAGGCATCGCCGGTCCGTACCGCCCAGAAGAACAGCATCCTTTTAATGCCTTTCTGCTCGTAGCCCTTTGCCATGATCTTATCATACACCTTTTCCAGCAGGCGCGGCACACAGGTGAATACGATCGGCTTCACTTCCTTCAGGTTATCGCCTATGGTATCCAGGCTCTCCGCGTAATAGATGCTGACCCCGGCGTTCAGGTAGATATATGTAATGGTCCTTTCAAAAATATGGTTGAGCGGCAGGAAGCTCAGGGCCTTTTCGCCTGCCTCGGCAAAATAGAACACCGGCTCCGTATCCCTTACATTGCTCATGATATTGGCATGCGACAGCATCACGCCTTTAGGCTTGCCGGTCGTACCGGATGTATAAATGATGGTAGCGATATCCTCCGGCTGTATGGCGGATGTTATTTCATACAGCAGCCGGGTATGCTCCCCGTCGTGACTGATCAGCGATTCGTAATGGGCCACACCGGGAATCACATCAATGCTGTACACAAACTCCAGGGAAGGTATATTGGGAATACAATCCTTAAACTTATGGTACAGCTCCGCATTGGCAAAGAAGACAGCCTTTACCGCCGCCTGGTTGAGCACATATTCAAACTCACTATTGGATATCGTAGGATAGATAGGCGTCAGTATAGCGCCCGTCATCTGGACGGCAAGGTCCAGCATGATCCATTCCGGCCTGTTGGGAGATACCAGCGCTACTTTCACCTGCGATTCCGCATTGTCTGTCTGCCTGCTGTATAGCCCGTTGCCGATCAGGCCGCAGGCAATGGATTGGGCCTTAGTGTACACCTCCCTGTTATCGTAAGTGATCCAGGCGCCGTTCTTTTTCGCGGCCAGCATAATATTATTGGGCGCTTTTTCGGACTTCTCCCTTACAATATCAAATAGTCTTTCCATAAGTTACAGTTTTAATAGCAGTACCTTCCGCTTCTCTAAGATATATTTTTTTTCAGAATGAACAAGTATTCATTCCGTTATTTTACTAAAATAACAAATTGTGATGATAATTGTTACCGTTATTCCGGTTATTTAGGATAAAAAAAATTAAGTTTGTAAGTTGAATTTAATTAAGAATCGGGCGATGGATAATAACTTATTTTCACTATTTGACGATATTCCTGAGCAGGAAGAGCAGGCCGGTAACGCTAAAAAGAGCAAGGCTCCCAGGAAAAAGACAACGTCCCCAAATTCACCAGGCAACAGCAACCTTTTTTTGTTCGATACAGAGCCGGCACAGGACACAACGCTCCCCGAAGCAACTGAGGCAGAACAGGAAAGCCCGGATATGTTCTCCGGCCGGGAGGATGACGCGGCCCCTGCGCCTGGCGATACAGGGAAAGCGGAAGCCCCTGACCTGACAGCAGATGCGCCTGCCGTTATCCCGGACCATTTTCCCGCCCCAAAACCGGCAGCGCCAGAGCGTGACCTGTTTGGCACGACCGGCGAAGCCGAAGCCCGGGATATACAGCCGGATAACGACAGCAATGAACATACCGGCGGTCCCGGAGATACCCTTACGGAAGATACCGGCATTGACCCCGGTACGGATAGCAGCACGGTCATGGATACCCCTGAGGACACAATACCCGGGCATACGGCAGATACGCTCCTGACGGACAAGCCCGAAAGCATCCCTGAACCGGATATAGATACCGGAATAACAGGCAGGGAGCAGCATGGAGACGCGACCGCATCTGCAGATAAGAATGATATGCCCGCAGCAGCCGGCGATCCCGCAGCAGCACAGGAACACACTGCTGATCCAGGAAAATCGCAGGCTGCTCCCGCAGCAAGGGCAGCCTCCCTTAATGATATATCCATATCACCGGCAGGACCCGGAGAACGCGGCAATACCCGGGATGCCTCAGAAGATACCGATATGAACGCCTATTACATCGGGGAGATCGTTTCGACCGACTATTCGATGTTCCTCTCCCTGGAGGAGCAGGCAGCTGATCCCGGCCCGGAGCCAGCTGTTGCACAGGGACCGGAAGCGTCCGCCTCTCCGGCAGCGCCTGGAAATGAGGTGCAAAGCCTGCCGGAATGGGAGCTCAGTAAAAAATATTATACCATCGGGGAAGTCGCCAGGCTGTTCGATGTCAACACTTCCCATATCAGGTTCTGGTCCAAGGAATTCAGTTTAAAGCTCCGTACCACCCGTAAAGGCGACCGCATGTACACGCCAAATGATATTGAGAAGCTAAGGTGGATACACGAGCTGGTAAAGGTGAAAAAGCATACTATCAAGGGCGCCCGTGAGATACTGCAGACACAGAAAAAGAAAGTAGTGGAGAAGATAGACCTGAAAGACAACCTGAAGGAGCTGAAATCCCTGCTTGTGGGCATTCAAAAAAAATTATAACATGAAATACCTTATCAGCTTAAGCTTAATCCTTTTATCCTGCTTTACTATGTCTGCCCAGGAACATAACATCCTTACCAATAAAATTACCGCAGCGCAATTGCTGGAGCACAGCGATTTTGATTTTACGGCACCGGTACCGGAAAGCCCGGCCGCAACAGACCGGGAGAACCGGGAACTGCTGAAGCAGTACAATATCATCGTGTTCCTTGGCACCTGGTGCGGTGATTCCAGGGAACTGCTTCCCGAAGTATATGCCTATTTCCGGAAGCTGGAAATCCCTCAAAACAACATCACCTACTACGGCCTGGATGAGACCAAGCTCAGCAGCGACCAATGGGAAGATACCTATAATATTGAATTCGTGCCTACCATCCTGTTCATAGATAAGAAAAGCGGGGAAGAGAAAGGCCGTATCGTGGAGCGGTTTGAAGATAGCATTTATAATGACATCCATACCCTTCTTCAACCTTAATACACATCCTCCCATGAAAGCTTTTGTCTGCAATACAGGTATCATATCAGCTATCGGCAATGATACGCCTGGAAACCTGGATGCCCTGAAGGCCGCCCGTCACGGCATCAGCCTGCCGGAAATACTGCCCACCAGGCACCGCTTACCGGTAGGAGAAATAAAGTACAGCAATCAGGAGCTTTCGGAAATATACGGCATTCCCGGGGAATGGCCCCGCACGGCCAAGCTGAGCTGCATTGCCGCAGCAGAGGCCTGGCAGCCCTTTAAGGACCGCTCAGAAGGGTTAAGGATCGCTTTGCTGACCGCCAATACGGTCGGGGGCATGGACCTTTCCGAAGCCGTTTTCGGCGCCTTCAGCGAAGATCCTGGTTTCAGCGGCTTCAACGCTTTCCGGTATCATGAATGCGGTGTCACCGGCGAGCTGACAGCCCGCTACCTGGGGCTGGACTGCTTTGTCTCCACCCTCTCCACGGCCTGCTCTTCCAGCGCCAACACCATTATGATGGGTTCCCGGCTGATCGCGCACGACCGGTTTGACGTGGTGATAGCAGGCGGCGCGGACGCCCTGTCTAAATTCACCGTCAACGGCTTCAATGCGCTGATGATACTGGATAAGGAGCACTGCAGGCCCTATGATACGGAACGTAAAGGCCTCAATATCGGTGAGGGAGCGGCTTACCTTGTCCTCGCCAATCAAAAGGCGGCAGACCAGTGGCAGCTTCATCCCGCCTGCTTTGTATCAGGCTACGCGAATGCCAATGACGCCCACCACCAGACGGCCACATCGCCCGAAGGGACCGGCAATCGCCTGGCGATGGAAGGGGCCCTGCAGCAAGCCGGACTCAGGCCGGGGGATATCCACTATATCAACCTGCACGGCACCGGTACGGTCAATAATGACGCGTCTGAAGGAAAGGCGGTAGCCGATATCTTTACAACCGGGGTGCCGCCTGCCGGCACTACCAAGGTATTCACCGGCCATACGCTGGGCGCTGCGGGCGCTATCGAAGCCGTGTACGCCTGCCTGAGCATACAGGAGCAGGCAGCCTGGCCACAGATCAACCTGGTCCATCCCGAAAGCGGCAACGGCTGGACACCCAATACCACCTTATTACGGACCACTATCCGTCACGTTCTGAGCAATTCTTTCGGTTTCGGGGGGAATTGCTCGTCCCTGATATTCTCCAAAGCCTGATCCTTCCGCTTATGAAAATATTTAAACGCCATAAAAAGATCTACTTCGGCTATTTTGTATGCAACATTACGATCAGCTGTGCCCTGCTGTTCGTGGGCGGTGCCTCTCACACGTTTCCGAAGCTGACCTTCAGCCAGATACTGAGCCCTGAAGTGATCAGGCAATATATTTTCACACTCCTGCCGGCATTATCATAACGGCCGGACCGGAAAGTTTAACATCATATCTTCTATCCTTTAGCAGCCCTGCCGGGAAATGCAGGCTTATTATAAACATTAAGGCAGCCCTTTCAGGGCTGCCTTAATAATATGGAGAGATATGAAATTACAGGGTATTAGCGCCTGCTGCCACCACCGCCACCGCGGGATCCGCCGCCAAAGCTTCCGCCACCGCCGCCTCTGGAGCTACCACCGGATGGTGCGCTCATCCTGGAGCCACCGCCGGACGGTGCGCTCATACGGGGAGAGCCGGAAGGCGCGCCCATAGAGCTGCCGCGTGAAGCAGGAGGGCTCATCCTGGTACCGCCATTATTGGAAGGCACATTCCTGGGAGCGCTCATACGCATACCGTCAACCGAAGGACTGCTATTCATTCTCCTGGAATCACCGCCGTTCATACGCATATCACGTGAAGGCATATTCATATCCCTGCCGGGAGCAGCAGAGCCGTTCATTTCACGGCCTCTTCTTGCGCCGTTATCAGGCATTGTCACGCCACCGTTCCTGTTCACCCTGCTTTCCATTGTACGTGGAGCAGCGCTGTTACCGGAGCGCATATCCATAGTACGGCCGTTAACACCGGCATCCCTGCCGCCTCGCGGCGGAGTTACCATACCATTGCCATTATCCCTTACCCTTCTTTCGGAAGAATAGGAACCGGCCATACGGTTGCCACGGGGACCATAGTTGACATTGCGCGCAGGGCTATACCTGTTATACCTGCTGCTGTTGTACATTCCGGCATAGTAGCCGTTCCAGTACCCGGCACCGTAAGAATGGAAGCCGCCATAAAAGCCACCGCCATAGAACCCGTTATAAGGATAGCCCCAGCCGGGATATCCCCAGCCACCGTAGCCATACCATGCATTGCAGGCCCAGGCATTGGACCAGTAAGGACCGGCGCCAAAGCTCACGGAAATGCCCGGACGGAACCATCCAGGTCCGCCCCAGCCCCAATACGGGTTATACATGGAGTACATCCAGTAAGGCGAGTACATACCGCCCCAATACCCTACGCTGTACATAGGATAGTTAAAGCGACGTATTCTCGCGGTATAGGAATCATCATCATAATCTATGTAGGAATCATCCTCGTAATAGCCATCCTGGCTATAACTGTTATAATCATTTTCATAGCCGGATGAAGAATAGCTCGAAGCATTTGATTTTTTCGCCTGCGCTTCCTCTTTGGCCTGCCTGGACGCATCACTGCCCCTGTAATACACATCATCATAATTCTGTGCATTTGCCGCCAAAAAGCCACCGGCCATCAGTGTTATCAACAATAACCTTTTCATATCTCTAAGTTTAAAAGGAGAATTACTAATTTAATTAGCTCTTTGATATCAAAAATACTACTTTTGCATCAATTTATCTAATCTTGGATATTAGACTGGTACGGGATTAGGAAGTTTAAAACATTTCTTTCTTTTTTATTAAGAAAATTTTTTCAGGCTATAAAATTATGAGCAAAGTAATCACATCACGGTCGGAAGACTATTCCCAATGGTATAATGACCTGATAATCAAAGGAGGCTTAGCAGATTATTCTGCTGTCAGAGGCTGTATGGTGATCAAGCCCTACGGCTACTCCCTGTGGGAGAACATGAGGGACGTATTAGACAGGAAATTCAAGGAAACAGGACACCAGAACGCCTATTTCCCCATCTTTGTCCCGAAAAGCCTCTTTGAAGCCGAGGAAAAGAATGCGGAAGGGTTTGCCAAGGAATGCGCCGTAGTGACCCATTACAGGCTCAAGACCGATGAAAATAATAAAGGAAAGCTCATAGTAGACCCCGAGGCCAGGCTGGAAGAGGAGCTGGTGGTACGTCCTACTTCCGAGGCCATCATCTGGAGCACTTATAAGAACTGGATCCAGTCTTACAGGGATCTTCCCATCCTTATCAACCAGTGGGCCAACGTGGTACGCTGGGAAATGCGCACGCGCCTGTTCTTACGTACCGCCGAATTCTTATGGCAGGAAGGACATACCGCGCACGCGTCCAGGGAGGAAGCCGTGGAAGAAACCAAAAAGATGCTGGAAGTATATGCCGACTTCGCGGAGAATTTCATGGCCCTGCCGGTGGTAAAAGGCGTAAAATCAGCCAATGAGCGCTTTGCGGGCGCAGAAGATACGTATTGCATCGAGGCGCTCATGCAGGACGGCAAGGCCCTGCAGGCAGGCACCTCCCACTTCCTGGGACAGAATTTCGCCAAAGCCTTTGACGTGAAGTTCGCGGATAAGGACAACCAGCTGGATTATGTATGGGCTACCTCCTGGGGCGTATCCACCCGCCTGATAGGAGCGCTCGTTATGGCGCACAGCGATGATGACGGCCTGATGATGCCGCCGCGCATCGCCCCTTTGCAGGTGGTCATTGTACCGATCTACAAAGGCGCTGACAGCGTCCCTGTCATTGACGCGAAAGTGCAGGAGATCATGCAGGAGCTGCGCAGCAAAGGCATCTCGGTAAAATATGACAATGATGACAATGCCAGACCCGGCTGGAAATTCGCCGAATACGAGATGAAAGGTGTGCCCGTGCGTATGGCTATGGGTATGCGCGATATGGAAAACGGCGTGGTGGAGATCGCCCGCCGGGATACCAAAGAAAAGCAACAGGTGAACATCGAAGGCATAGGAGACTATGTGGCCAACCTGCTGGAAGACATCCAGCAATCTATGTACAACCGCGCCAGGTCTTTCCGGGACAGCCATATTACACGGGTAGATACCTGGGAGGAATTTATGGAAACCCTGGAGCAGAAGACCGGCTTTATCGCCGCGCACTGGGACGGTACACCGGAGACCGAGGAGAAGATAAAAGAGCTGTCCAAAGCGACCATCAGGTGCATTCCCCTGGATAACCCGCAGGAAGCAGGCAAGTGTATCCTGACCGGCAACCCTTCCACCCAGCGCGTCTTATTCGCAAGAGCCTATTAAGAACGCTGACACTTCACGATATAAAAGAGAAAATGCCCTGTTCCTATGGAACAGGGCATTTTCTCTTTAGAGAGAGCAATATTCATACTTCCGTAACCTGTCCCTGATATCGGCTGCCGGCAGGATACGCCACCGGCAACAGCATAGTGAAAAAAAAAGAGGCTGTCCAATGGACAGCCTCTTTTTAGGATAAAGTTATATTAGGCTTACGCTTCTACTGCAGCCACCGGCTCCACTACGGAAACGAAAGTTTTCAGACGTGTTTTCCTGAACTCAACGATACCGTCTTTCAGCGCATAGATCGTATAGTCTTTACCTATGCCCACGTTAGTACCGGGATGGAATTTGGTACCTCTCTGGCGGATGATAATATTGCCGGAAATAGCGGCCTGACCACCAAATATTTTAACACCAAGACGCTTACTTCTTGAGTCCCGGCCGTTCTTTACACTACCTTCACCTTTTTTATGTGCCATGATTTAATATTATTATTTTGTAGCAACTACAAAGTTAAGTAAATATATTTTTGTATAGAGTCATGAAGACCAGCTCAACAGCCGCCTTATTAAGCGATGCTGCTGATCTTGATTTTAGTCAGCGCCTGACGATGACCGTTCAGCTTCTGATAGCCTTTACGGCGTTTTTTCTTGAATACAAGCACTTTATCACCTTTCAGGTGCTCTACTATCTCAGCTTTTACTACAGCTTTGACAGCATCACCCAAAGTAACGTTGCCATCATTGGACAGCATAGAAACAGTTGAGAATTCAACAGTATCTCCTACATTACCTGTCAAACGGTGTACAAATACTTCATCGTTCGCCTGAACTCTAAATTGTTGACCTGCTATTGTTACAATTGCAAACATGATTTAAATTTTGCTCAAATTAAAAAATTCTGTTTTAATATCGGCAATCATATTACCGACAACAGCAGTGTCTCATCCGGCTTCCCTTTACCGTAACAGCATCGCGTCCATGCCGTAACCATAAATTTCTGCGGGTTGCTACCCTGCCTTTGTACCTTTTACGGTACGAATGTCTTTAATAATACATGCACTTCCTGCATACTTCCTTAAACCGGGCGCACTACGCGGCGTGGATTGTCATATTTATAGCCCGGCTGACTAATTAAAGCCCTCTGCAAGAGTACTCATGATTATAAAAACCACCTCATTTACACAACCCAGGGTAAATTCAGGATGGCAAAGTTATAGACTTATTTTTTTATAGAAAAATTTATTTTCCGTTATTTTTTACTGGCCGAGAATATAGGCGAAGATCAGCGGCGCCACGATCGTCGCATCCGATTCCACGATGAATTTCGGCGTATGGATATCCAGCTTGCCCCAGGTGATCTTTTCATTCGGCACGGCACCGGAGTAAGATCCGTAAGAGGTGGTGGAGTCTGATATCTGGCAAAAGTAAGACCAGAAAGGCACGTCATGCCATTCCAGGTCCTGGTACATCATCGGCACCACACAGATCGGGAAATCGCCGGCGATACCGCCGCCTATCTGGAAGAAGCCCACGCCTTTGCCACCGGAGTTGGCCCTGTACCATTCTGTCAGGTACATCATATATTCAATACCGCTTTTCACCGTACTTGGTTTCAGCTCACCCTTGATACAGTAGCTGGCAAAGATATTACCGGTAGTGCTGTCTTCCCAGCCCGGGCAGACAATAGGGATATTCTTTTCGGCAGCCGCCAGGATCCAGGAATCTTTAGGGTCTATTTCATAGTATTGCTCCAGCACACCGCTCTTCACGACCTGGTATAAAAATTCGTGCGGGAAGTATCTTTCACCTTTGGCCTCGGCATCCTTCCATACTTTTTCCAGGTGCGCCTGCAGGCGGCGGAACGCTTCTTCTTCGGGAATACAGGTATCCGTAACACGGTTATAGTGATTTTCCAGCAAATCCCATTCATCCTGCGGGGTCAGGTCCCTGTAATTGGGTACCCGCTTGTAATGGGAGTGCGCCACGAGGTTCATCACATCTTCTTCCAGGTTGGCCCCGGTACAGGAAATGATAGCCACCTTATCCCGGCGGATCATCTCTGCCAGGGAGATGCCCAGCTCCGCCGTGCTCATCGCGCCGGCCAGGGAGACCAGCATCTTGCCGCCTTCTGCCAGGTGGACCTCGTAGCCTTTCGCGGCATCTACCAGCGCCGCAGCGTTGAAATGCCTGTAGTGATGCTCTATAAACTGAGAAATAGGACCTTTACTCATAATATATGTATATTTTTATGCTTGGTATAGTTGACGAATGCGCAAAGTTAGCTGATTAAAATGTCTTTACAATTATCATTTGATAAAAAAGCGGTCAGCTGCAGAGCGGTATTTTCCTATTTATAAACGTATTACCGGTCCAACCATACCGCATAGTACGCCACAAATTCCCGGAACAGGGCATACCCGTCCCGCCACTCAAAATACCGGGGAGCGGCCCCTTCAACCGAAAGGTCTCCTTGCTTTTTAAAGAGCAGCTTTATCCGTGTAATATGAAAATACTGCGATACTGCAATGACCGACCTCAGGTCCAGGCTATCCGCGACCTGCAGCGTATGCTCTATGGTCTTTTCCGTATTATCGCCGTAATTATCCACCAGGATGCTGCCGGAGGGAATGCCCTTGGCCAGCAGGTAATCCTTCATTTTATCACCCTCCCAGAAGCCCTCTTTTCCCAGCCCGCCGCTCACCAGGATCCATTGTACCCTGCCGTCCCTGAACAGCTCCACGCTTTTATCCAGCCGGGCCTGCAACCGGGCGGACAGGCTGCCGTCCTCATGCACCTTATTGCCCAAAACGACCGCCAGGTCGGCATGGTCCCCCGCATCGGACAACCCGTCCCTGACAACCAGCAGCGTATGTACGCCCAACCATAGCGCTATGCCCCAAAGCGCGTATTTAAGCAATGATAACGGTCTTTTCATATCACATCAATTAATGCATCCTGTCGGAACGGGCCGGCATATCCGCCAATATGTTCTTTTCCACCTGCAGCCAGTTCAGCCACTCCTGCCGGACCAGGTCATGATCGAAATATTCCCTGGCCAGGTCCAGGAACAGGCGGTAATGCCCGGCTTCACTGATCATAAATTTATAGTAGAACTTACTTAATTCCTGGTCTTCCAGGTTTTCATACAGAATACGGAAACGCTCGCAGCTCCGGGCCTCTATCAGGGCGCAGATCAGCAGCTTATGCAGCAGGCGGCTCTCCCGCGTACCGCCTTTGGGTGTATGCTCCAGCAGCTTATTGACATAGGCATCCCTGCGCTGGCTGCCCAGCCGGAAGCCTCTCTTTTTCATTTCCGCCAGCACCATCCTGAAGTGTCCCCACTCTTCCGTAACGATCGGCGCCAGCGCTTCCACGATGGCAGGATAGTCGGAGAATTGCTGTATAAGGGATATACATTGGGTAGCCGCTTTCTGCTCACAGAAAGCATGGTCGGTGAGTATATGCTCTAAGGACAGGGAGGCTACATCCGCCCAGCGGGGGTCGGTGGCCATTTTCAAGCCCAGTATGGTATTTTCTGATGATGACATGCGTACAATTATTAATGCTTTATCTTACTGCCGGTCATTTTCCGGCGGGCCTGGCCATTCCCTGCACATTTTTGCCACAAAGCCCGCAATAGGCGGCTTCATTATCCCCGTTCCCGCACCAGCTGCAGCCCGGCGGCTGCCGGAGCGGCCTGGAAACGATGATAAGGTAGCCTGCCAAAGGTGTGGCAACGATACAGGCAAGCAGCGCCAGCGGAAAAGATATCTTTCTTCTCCGGCTTTCCTGCAGGCACATCAGGATTGCCAGGACCGCAATTACAAGGATCGGAATAAGCAGTATCATATTTCCCCCGGCAACCCGGCTTTATTGATTATAGATATTATAAACTTTCCCCGAGATAGGCTTCTATCTGGCTTTTACACAGGTCGCCAGCGGGCAGCTCCCCTGCCCGGGCATACCATTCGGCAGTGTAGCTGATGGCCTGTTCGGCGCTCCATTTCGGCTGCCAGGCAATAGCCGCTTTCAGCTTACTGTTATCCAGCGTCAGCAACCCGGCCTCATGAGGCTGCCCGGCCTGCCGGAGTATGGTATAGCTACCTTTCCCGAATGCCCGGATAAACATTTGTGTGACCGTTTCCACCGTCAGGGTATCTGCCGGCTCCGGCCCGATATTAAAGGCGGTTGCCAGCTCCCGTGGCCTTGCAGCCATCTCCATGAGCAGGTACAGGTAGGCGAATACCGGCTCCAGCACATGCTGCCAGGGCCTCACCGCTTCGGGATTCCTCAGCACTACCGGCTCGTTCTTCTGTATGGCGCGGACAATATCAGGAATGATCCTGTCCGCGGAAAAATCGCCGCCGCCGATGACATTACCGGCCCTGACCGATGTAATGACCTTCCCGTGCTGCTCATATGCTTCAGGGTTCATAAAGGAATTCCTGTAGCTGCCTATGGCGATCTCGCAGGCCGCCTTGCTGGCAGAATAGGGATCATACCCGCCCAGCTTGTCCGTTTCCGTAAACGCCCGGCCCGCTTCGTTATTCTCATATACCTTATCCGTGGTGATCATCAGGCCCAGGCAATCCTTTTTAAGATGGCGGATAGCCTCGAGCACATGCACCGTACCCATCACATTGGTCGCGAAGGTCTCTACGGGCGCCGCATAGCTTCTCCGCACCAGCGACTGGGCGGCAAAGTGGATGACGATATCCGGCTGGAACCGGCTGATCTCACCATTGACCAAGTTGGCATCCCTGATATCTCCTGTCACGCTGCTGTAACACAATGCTTCCACGTTGAGCCGGCTGATAAGGTCCGCGCCGCTTTCCGGCTCCAGGGCAATGCCCTTTACCTCCGCGCCCAGGCAGCTCAATACCTGCAGCATCCAGGCGCCCTTAAACCCTGTATGCCCTGTCAATACCACTCTTTTATTTTCAAAAAAGCTTTTCAGCCGCTGCACAGAATGCTCCATATATCCGATTTAGTGATCTTAATTAAATAACAGCGCGGGACACCCCCGGAAAAAGCGCCCGGTCTCCCTGCTGTGCCGAAAGGTCCTCAAAATTACTACCATTTTTTATTTATTGCTTCCCTGACAGCTATAATTACCTGACAGCCGCATCATCCTCACCGGTCTGTACCTCACAGCTCATCCTTCCGTCCACCTTTCATTCCGCACGCTCAACGATAATATTGCCGTATTTAACGAAATCCGCCGCCACAATTAAAGAATGCGTCCTATTTTAGCAGTATTAAATTAAAACATTATCCGAAATGCATCCTAAAAACAATAATAGCTATATATCCGAATTCGGCGTTGGCCTGGTACTTTTCGGGATCGGGCTGCTTATCTACAACCTGTTTCCGTTTACCAAGATGATCATAGCGTCCTACCTCAACGTCTACCTGCTTATTTTTATTTTAGGCATCATAAGAGGGATCAATAAAAATTTCAGGGGAAATGACTGGTGGATCATCATGATCATAGCCGCATTCCTGTGGCTGGCACACCTGGACCTGGTAAGATATACCTTGTGGGGCGTCCTTTTTCCTGCCGTGCTCGTGATAGTCGGCGCCAGGATCATACTCAGCCGTAAAAACAAATCCATTGCCAAAAACGCGGCACAGCCTTACACCGAGGTCAATGACATTCCCCAGCTCCCTATAGATGATGCCGGCATACCGGGAGCTGAGCAGCATTATCACCACCAGGAGGAGCAGACAGCAAACCATAGCCGGCACCATCATCATACGGGTAGCAGCTATGATGCCGCCAATGATTATGTAAGGGTCGATACCGTACTGGGCAGCAACTCCAAGGTAGTGATCTCCAAGAACTTCCAGGGCGGCAATGTCAGCAGCATCATGGGTTCCACGAACCTGATCCTGAGCAAAGCCGATATCAACGGCACCGCCTACCTGGATATTTTCACGCTTATGGGAGAGATCAATATCATCGTGCCCGCTGATTTCAATATCATCAATAATACGCCCTCCCTGCTGGGATCAGTGGAAGATAAGCGTAACTTTATGACGGAAACGAATAATGATAAGAATTTGGTCTTAAGAGGACAGGTCATAATGGGAAGCGTCAATATTAAAAACTTTTAGACAGCAGTGCAGCACACCAGGATATATAAATTCATTGTTTACACCCTGCTTACTTTCGGCGTAACAGTGGGATATTACCAGATAAAGAGACATCTGGATATCGGCAGCAGAAACCTGGAATGGGACGCCCTGCTGACATTGTTTTTCATGTTTCTCATATTCAGCAGGGGCAATCTTGTACAGAAGCGGATCACCACCACCAAGGGCGCTATTACCAGCTTCCTGCTGCTGAATATCATCACCGGTCTTTTCCTGTCCTTGTCCTCACTCTATATACACAAGCTCAGCAACGACAGCCTGTACCTGGACTGGTACGACCAGTATTTCAAGGTCAGGATATTCCTGATAGGCATTACATCCAACCTGCTGGCCGTACTGCACTATACTTCCAAATCCGCGGAGCTCCAGACCGCTGAAAGCGAGCCGCAGATCATTTACGAAAGCAATAACAAAGATGCTGAGCTGTATAAGCTCCGCCAGCAGATCAACCCGCATTTCCTGTTCAACGCGCTTAATTCCATCAACGCGCTGATACAGTTCGATAAGGAAAAGGCCCGCAATATGATCGTCAACCTGTCCCAGTATTACCGCAATACCATCAATATCAACGAGCAGGAGTGGCACACCATAGAGCAGGAGCTGGATGATATTATACTGTATTTCAATATCGAAAAGATACGCTTCGGGCACCGGCTGCAGCTGGAGATCGCCTGCCCCGATGAGCTGAAGCAGTACTCCGTCCCGCCGCTCCTGTACCAGCCGCTGGTGGAGAATGCCATTAAGCACGGGCTGTACGGGACCATCGGCGAGATCAGGATCATCATCAGCGTATATATCACACGATCCAGCTCCGGGAAGCAGTTTATCACGTTCCAGATAGATAACCCGTTCGACCATACCACCGCTACCAAAGCGCAGGGTACCGGCTTTGGCCTGGATAACATCAAACGAAGAATGTACCTGCTGTTCGCTACCCACAATCTTTTCAGGACCCACGTCCTGCAGACGGATGAGCAGACCAGCACCTTTAAAGCCTTTTTAAGCATTCCGCTAACCGCTACAAAAAATTAATTATGACCATCAAGACCCTTATCATAGACGACGAGCCGCTGGCATGTATGCTGTTGCAGGATATGCTGTCCGCCCACCCGGAAATAGAGATCATAGGACAATGCCACGACGGGTTCGAAGGCCTGAAACAGATCCAGGCGCTCAAGCCCGACCTGATTTTCGTGGATATCCAGATGCCCAAGATCACAGGGGTGGAAATGATAGAGCTGGTAGATGAGAAACCGCTGATCGTATTCTCTACAGCCTATGACCAGTACGCCGTCAAAGCGTTCGAAATGAACGCGGTAGATTACCTTTTAAAGCCTTATGATAATAACCGTATCGCCAGCGCGGTAACCAAGATAAAGGAAAAATACAGGCTCAGCTCCAGGAACAACGATATACAGATCAGCACACCTGAGAGCTCCCAGCGGATCGTCATCAAGGAGAACGGCCTCATCAAGATCATCCCGACAGACCAGGTGATGTACCTGGAAGCCGCGGGCGATTATGTAAAAATATATACTGCGGAAAAGTTCTATGTCAAGCACGGCAGGATGAGCCACTTCGAGGAGATACTGTCCAAGATCCCGTTCATACGGATACACCGCTCTTACCTTATGAACTTCAATTATCTCAACGCGATCGAGCCCTACCAGAGCACCAGCCTGGCCATCCTGAAGAACGGCACCAAGCTGCCGGTCAGCAAATCCGGCTATGAGCTGCTGAAGCATAATATCTCTTAGCTTTAACTGGTAAACTATATAAAAAACAGTAAGTTATCATATAAAAGGTGTAGCAGGCGCTATTCATAAGCTGTAAACCGGCATAAGAGATTCCCGCACCCCACCCGGGGTGATACCGGTATGCGAACGCTCTTCCCTGATCCGGGAAGAGCGTTCAGCGAATTGAGGCTGTAATAACATCAGCAGATAACTTAACTTTATTTAACGCAGCATTTACAAGCAAAATTTTAACTTTACTGCTATTATCCTCCCATATATATAGTGAAGAAAGGTTTTCTTTTATATTGCTGCCTGATGCTGCTTTTGGCAGCATACCGTAACGATGCTGCTTATGCGCAATCCTTTAACTGTCCTGAAATAGAGATAATGGGAGGAGCGGACACGGTCAGGTTTGCCTGCACCCAGTCCTGCACCACCCTTACAGCCACCCTACCGGACATCAGGCAGACCATCAACGGCAATAACGCCTACATCGTGGAACCTGTACCTTTCAGCGCGGCCCAGCCTTTCACGCTGACCAACCCCAATACCATATTCGTAAACATAGATGACCGGTATTCCGGGATCATCAGCCTGCCGTTCACCTTCTGCTTTTACGGCGCTTCGTACAACAGCCTGGTCATCGGAGCCAACGGCACCATTTCGTTCAATACCAGCTATGCCAATACGAACAGCGGGTTTGCCCTGTGCAATACCGGCAATAATACACACTATACATTACCGCAGCCCAACCGGCCCAGCTTTCCGCTGAACGCCATCTACGCCCTGTTCCATGATATTAACCCGGCCGTACAGAACGGTACCAAAAAGATCGAATGGCAGGTAACCGGGACAGCGCCCTGCCGGCGGATCATCATCAACTGGGTGGACATCTCCCAGTACGACTGCACCAATCTTAAATCCACTTTCCAGTGCGTATTATATGAGAATACCAATGTGATAGACGTTTTTATAAAGGAGAAGCCCGTTTGCGGCAGATGGAACTGCGGCGTAGCGGCCATAGGACTGCAGAACGATGACGGCAGCCAGTCCATCAGTCCGCCTAACAGGAATACCTCTGTCTTTACGATTACCACGGCTAACAGCGAAGGCTGGCGGTTCATTCCCAATGGCGCTCCCCTGCTGGTCAATAACCAGGTCAGCCTGCTCGATCAGAATAATGTGCTGATCCAGACGGTCAATCCCCCACCCGGCAGCAACGGCGTTATACACGCCAACTTCACCGCACAGCTCTGCCTGAGCGGCAATGAGACCTCCAGGAAGTTCTATGTGAGAGCCAACTATATGCCCTGTTCCGGGTCTACACTCGCCGTACTGGATTCCGTCATATTACAAAGAACGACCACACCGTATCCCACGGTCAACGATACCACGCGCTACTGCATCAATGAGCCGGCAGTGCCCCTGACAGCCGGCGGCACCAACCTGCTGTGGTACACGTCACCCAGCCAGACACAGGGCAGCGCCACACCACCTACCCCAGCGACCAGTACGCCCGGCCTGACCACCTATTACGTCACGCAGACCATAGACAGCTGCGAGTCTGGCAAGCGGCCTTTATACGTGCTGGTAACGGACTACACGTATCATACCCTGGCTGCCGGCATCTGCCAGGGAGACTCTTTCCTGTTCAACAATACCTACTACAAAACCCCTGTCAGCAATATAAAGGACACTTTCAGCAGGCCCAACCGGTGCGACAGCATTGTGACCCTCAACCTGACCGTCAGAAATACGACCACCGTTACCGTCAGCCGCCAGTTATGTGCCGATAGCCTGCCTTATACCTGGAACGGCATTACCGTCACACAGGGCGGCAATAATGCGGCCAGGTTTACCACTACCGGCAGCAACGGCTGCGACAGCACGACTATCCTGAGCCTGACGGTCAACCCCGTAAAAAGAGATACCGTGACCATCAATATATGCGAGACCCGGCTGCCCTACAACTGGCTGGGCAATACCGTTACGCAGGGAGGAACGGCGGCAGCCCAATACAACGGCATTACCGCATCCGGGTGTGACAGCATCCTGGTGCTGAACCTCCGGGTCAGCGATACCTTTCTCTTTACGGAAAGCGTTACCGTATGCTATAACAGCATGCCTTATACCTGGAGAGGCCTGACCGTCACACAGGGGGGCAATAACGCGGCCACCAGGACCTATACCTCCTCACAGGGCTGCGACAGCACGTTCAGGCTCAACCTGGACATCACCAACGCCATCACCCATACCGTCAGCGACAGCATCTGCGAAACAGCGCTGCCTTATACCCGGAACGGCCATACGGTCAGTACGCCGGGCCTCCATACCTTTACCGATACCTTCCTTTCCGCCGGGACGAACTGCGACAGCATTGTCACTACCGGTATCTTTGTAAAGGATACGCTGCATACCGTAGCCAACATTACGATATGCGCCTCACAGCTGCCCTACACCTGGAACGGTATCACCCTGAATGCAGGCGGGCAGAATGTGGCTACCTATACGACCAGCGGGCGTAACGGGTGCGACAGCATTGTACACCTGAACCTGGACGTCAATCCTGCAGTGTACGATACAGCCGATATTACCATCTGCCAGAGCCAGCTGCCCTATACGTGGAACGGCATCACTGTGACCAGCGGCGGTAATAATGTTGCTACTTACCGTACCTATAACGCCCTGAACTGCGACAGCATCGTCACCCTCAACCTTACGGCGATCAGCACCCTCAGGGATACGGTCAGCCTTACAGCCTGTGAAAACGGCTTTCCTTTTACCTGGAACGGCATTTCCGTTACAACCGGCGGTAACAATATAGCCACTTATACGACCACATCCGCGACTACCAATTGCGACAGTATCGTCACCCTGAACGTAAGCGTACTGGATACAGCACTTACCGACCAGGCGCTCACCATCTGCCAGGCACAGCTGCCTTTTACCTGGAATAACCTTGTAGTAACTGCCGGCGGCAATAACGTAGCGCGCTTCACGACAACCGGCAGCAACGGCTGTGACAGCACAACCCGCCTGGACCTGGCCGTTGTAAATACCATCACCTACACCCAGACCCTGACGGTCTGCCAGACACAGTTGCCCTATACCTGGAATAATATTACCGTCAGCCAGGGCGGGAATAATGTGGCACAGTTCACTGCACAAAGCGCATCGGGATGTGACAGCATCACTACGCTGAACCTGAATGTCACCAATACCGTTCACACACAGGATAGCCGAAGCATCTGTAACAATATGATGCCTTTTACCTGGAATGGCATAACGGTCACTCAGGCCGGGCAGGGAGCAGCCGTTTACCGTACTACATCGGTACGTACCGGGTGTGACAGCATTGTAACGCTGAACCTCAGCCTGAAAGATACGTTCAGCACCGTTACAGCCGCGGACCTCTGCTACAATCAGCTGCCTTACCGTTTCGGCTCCGTAACCATTACCCAGGCCGGTACCTATAACAGCGCTTTTACTGCCCGGAACGGCTGCGACAGCATTGTCCGCCTAACGGTCCGCGTCAGTGAGCCCCCGGTCAGGCTGCCCGACACTGTGCTGTACGGCTGCGGCAGCGTCACCTTTAAGAACACGGTTTACAGTCAAAGCACGGTCCTGACCGATACGACCAGGAACAGTAAAGGCTGTGACAGCAGCTACCAGTCCTACAGCATCACCGTGTACCCGGCACATGATGAGCAGCTGTCTGCCGCCATATGCGAGGGAGCATCGTACCGATTTGAGGGCATTGATTATACATCAGACACTACATTTACCGAAACGTTCAAAAACCGGTTCGGGTGTGACTCCCAGCGAACGTTTACGCTCGCGGTACACCCGCGGCCCGCGCTTACGATCCAGACCAATACGGACAGCAGGATATGCCTGCAGGACGAGCTGGTGCTGACCGCAGCAGGCGCGGACGCTTACAGCTGGTACCTGAACGGCACTTTCCACAGCAATAGCAATCCTTACCAGACGGTAGTCTATTCGGAACAGACAGCTATTAAAGTGATCGGCACCAACGGCTATAATTGCACGGACAGCGCTTCCGTTACCCTCATCGGCGAACCCTGCTGCGAGATCGGGCTACCCAATGCGTTCTCCCCTAACGGAGACGGCCTGAACGACCATTTCGGGCTGATCACTCCGGGCAATCCCAAAACCTACCTGCTCCGCATCTACGACCGCTGGGGCACACTGGTATTTACTACCACCAATGTCAATACCCAGTGGGACGGCAGCGTTCAGGGCAAACCTGCAGAGGTGGGCGTGTATTTTTACTATGTAGAATACGAATGCCAGAACGGCACTTCCACCAAAGAGAAAGGAGATATCACACTGATCAGATAAAAAAGAGCGTATCTCAAAAGCCTCTTTGATGTTACATTGAGCTTGTATTGTCACATCAAACGGGCCGAAATGTGATAGATATGAATAAGTAACCCTGTCACATTTCGACTGATCTCAATATGACAGGGTTGCTTACTTTACGGACAGCGCTTGCTTATTTTATATATTGCTTCAGTACGGTTTCAAAACCGCTCTGGGACGGCATAGGCAGCTCATGCTGCAGGGGTACGCCTTCCGGGGAGATCAGTATATAGCGGGGTATGCCTTTGATACCAAAATACCTGATAAAGTCGCTGCTGAAAGAAGTATGCCAGTTCACGATATTGGGGTTCGGGGTTTTGTGGGTTTTCCAGGCATTGATATGCTGGTCCACCGAAACCGCCACAAATTTTACGTTCCTGTCCCTGAACTTGTCTGCATAATCATAGAAATACGGGGCGTTCGCCTTACAGGGAGGGCACCAGGACGCCCATATGTCCAGCACGATATAATTCCCGGCAAACTGTCTCAGGCTTTGCTTTGCACCATTTTCATCTTCAAATAGGAATTCCGGCAGGACCGAGAAATTTGTCCTGGCCTTCCGGCTCTGATAGTCTGTTGCCAATGCCTTACGGTAACGGGCAGACCTGATCTTTACCATTTCCGTATCATACATCGCCAGCACCAGGCTGTCATCCAGGGCATTATTATCCAGCAGGCTCTTCAATGCCTGGTAGCGCATGGCATCCCTGACCCTGTCGTCCTTGATCCGGTCCAGCAATGCCGGCTTCTGAATATCCGTCACTTCCCTGTTCTCGTGGAGATACCGGAAATAATTATCCGCAAATTCCTCCCGCGCTACCAGCGATACATCATTAAAGTCCAGCGCTTCCCGCAGCCGGTTGATAAAGCCGAATTGATCCGATGCCGCCAGCTCCGACTTGCTCTTCATCTTCCCGTACAGCTCCCACAGGGATAAGGCTTTCAGGTTCAGCAGGGTGGTATTGCGCCCGGAAACATCCGGCGCCACAGCATAGCCGTCAATGGTAGTATATCCCCCGGATGCCTTCACATCTCTCCGGTAGCTCTTTTCCAGCTGCTCCAGGAAGGCAGCTTCATCACCCTTTATCCTGTCATTTTCGATCTTCCATTTCAGCTGTTCCATATTAGAGAACCCGATACCGGCAGCCGCGGATTCCGCTCTCCTGTCACCGCTGATATCCATATCGGTAAACCCGTTCCGCATCTTTATATACAGGTGCACGCTGTCGCCATTGGTCATAAAGAAAGCGGACGGCTTGTCCTTATAGGCAATGACCGGTTGCCTGTTTAGCGGCTGGAGCAGGCTGTAATGCGACATAGGTATATCCACGGAGTCCAGCACCAGCCGGAAATCACCATTCTCCTCTACCGGAATGGCAGCCAGCGGCAGCCCCTCCCCGCTGACCAGCAGCAATTCCTTCACTTCCGTATCCGCATCTACATGACCGGCAAGCACAGAGCGCCCATGAGACGGCTGGTAACGCGGCTGTGACAGCCAATAGGCTGCAACCGCTCCCAGCAATACCGTGGCCGCGGCAAAAGCCAGCGTGCCATACTGCTTAAAGAAGTATCTCCTGTAATTCCTGTAATAATAAAAAAGATACCCCACAACCAATATGAACAGCGACTGCACCAGCGACAGCCTTGCATAATAGTTCAGCCAGGCCCCTACCTCGCTGATCCCCCCGGACACCTTTTCCAGCTGCACCAGGGGCACCCAGGCCGGGATATCAGGAAAAAATACCTTGGCCATCGTATATCCGAGCAGGCTCACGATGGCGCAGGTGGAGAGCAGGTTGGTCATTCTTATATTAATATGCAGCACAAACATCAGCGCCATAAAGCTCATCGCCCCGGCAAAAAGATTGAGTATATACGCCAGCGTATCAGCCCAGCTGACCGCCAGGCTATAATATTGCGCATCAATATGCAGCAGCTTATACAGCACGGCATAGGCCATATACTGCCCGGCAAAGAACAGCAGTATGACCAGCAGCACCTGCACCAGCACCCTGAAATACTTGGCGATAAAGATGCTCCATTTGGGGATCGGCTGGGTCTCTATCAGCTGCCAGGTATTGTTCTTATGCTCCACGCTGCTGACCTGGGCCGTGAGCAGCACAACAGCCATAGGCAAAAAGAGCATACCAAAAGCGGACACCCCTTTAAATACCTGGTCGAACCAGCTGGTCACCACCTTGTCCATATAGATCTCAGGATCCCTGTCCAGCGTCAGGGTAAAGATAAAGATCAGCAAAGGCAGCAGCCAGGCTGTCAGCAGCATGATCAGCCAGGTCCTGGTATGCCTTCCTTTGATACGTTCCAGCCTGAAAGCTTTAATAATGTTCCGCATAATTCCTATTGTTGAAAAGTGTTTGAAATAAGTTATTGAATGATGTCCATAAACCAGGATTCAAGGCTGCCTTCCTGCTTCACCTCATATACCGGGATACCCTGCTCCACCAGCCGGCGGACAATGACCGGGATCTCGTTCCTGGATTGCAGATGGCATGTAATGGTATGGTCCTTCCTCAGCACCTCATAACCCGGCAGGCTGACCGGACCGTCATAATCACCTATGGAGATCCTGACAGGCGTTCCCTCAAATTTCAGCTTCAGCTCCTGCATTGTTCCCTGGAAATGTATCTTACCCTTGTTGATAATACAGATATGGCTGCACATCTTTTCCAGCTCGGCCAGCAGGTGGCTGGAAATAAAGATGGTGATACCATGCTGCCCGTTGAGCCGCAGCAGCATTTCCCGCACCTCCTGCATCCCGTTAGGGTCCAGCCCGTTCACCGGCTCATCCAGCAGCAGCAGCTCCGGCTCTTTGACCAGGCACAGCCCTATGGCCAGGCGCTGCTTCATGCCGAGGGAATAACGCTTCACCGCCAGGTGCTTAGCCCTGGTCAGCCCGACCATCTCCAGGATGGGGTCGATCTTATCCAATGCCAGCCCGTTGCTCTTCAATACCAGCTCCAGGTGATCCTTCGCGGTAAGATGGCTGTACAATACGGGCTGCTCCACCAGGCATCCTATTTTCGCATAAACGCCCGGCAGCTGGCCGCCAAGCGGCTCCCCGAAGACCCTGATGGCCCCGCTTTCATCCGGCATAATGCCTGCCAGCATCCGCATAGTGGTCGACTTGCCCGCGCCGTTCGGTCCCAGGAAGCCGTAAACAGCTCCCCGGGGCACCTGGATAGAAATATCGTCCAGGGCCTTAAAGTTGTTATTATAGCTGTAGCTCAGCTGCTGAATATCTATGATCGTGTCCATAAGGCTTCCGTTTAACAGGTATTGAATCTTCAAGATAGGTAAAAATACAGTTAAGGCGCTACTCTTACCGCATAAAATTCGATGAACAGCGGAATTTACGGGATGAACAGGCCTCGCAGCCCTGTTGTTGCCCCTCACCCTATAAGGGAAGCCGGAGCAATACATCACCATATTAACTGAAACTTCTGCATCCCGACCCTATATCTTGCATTTTTTTGTCTAACTTCGCAAAATATTAAAACTAACATAACATTGCTTTGATCTCATCATGTTAAGAGAAGGACAGATCCATACTGAAACAATAACCTATTCATCGAATAAAATAAAGGATTATTTCCAGCTGGTAAAGCCCAACCTGAGCTTCCTGGTGGTCTTTTCGAGTGTTATAGGCTACCTGCTGGCGCCCAACGCCAAATTTGACTGGGCACAGATCCTGCTGCTCTTCCTGGGCGGCTCCCTTGTTACGAGCGGCGCCAATGTCATCAACCAGATACTGGAGCGTAATTCTGACAAGCTGATGAAGCGGACCGCGGTACGGCCCCTGCCGGACGGGCGGATGGCAGTAGGTGAGGCCGTTGTGCTGAGCACAGTCGCCTCTCTTGCCGGCTTTGCCATTATGTATTTCGGGTTCAACCCGCTGGCGGCGCTGCTGTCGGTCATCTCCTCAGTAGTATATGGCTTTATATATACGCCCATGAAGCGCATTCACCCGATATGTATCCTCATAGGAGCTATACCGGGCGCGTTACCGCCGCTGATCGGCTGGACGGCCGCTACAGGCACCTTACTTGAAGTATCTGATTTCGGCGGATGGTCGCTGTTCCTCATCCAGTTCTTCTGGCAGTTCCCCCACCTCTGGGCGATAGCCTGGGTAGGTTATGAAGATTACCTGAAAGCCGGCATCCGTATGCTGCCCTCCCGGGAAGGCAAGACCTCTTTTACCGGCCTGCAGAGCATGTTCTACAGCATTACCCTGATCCCTCTTGTGCTGATCCCCTATGCGCTGGGCATTACAGGCAGGCTGGGTATGTGGCTGTCTGTCCTTCTGGGATTCCTGTATTTCCTGGCCTCCTTCAATTTTTATCTGAAAAATGACAAGGTATCTGCCAAGAAGCTGATGTATGCCTCCTTCATCTATCTCCCTGTAGTACTGATCGTATTATTATTTGACAAAATATAAGTTTCAGAAAAATCACACCAGGTTATGTCCCAGACCAATATCCAGACACGGAAATCACTGAAAATCCACCCCCAGAAGTTCGCTATGTGGATAGCTATCGCTACCATTATCATGATGTTCGGGGGATTCACAAGCGGCTACATCGTACGGCGCTCCCAGGGGATGTGGGAAGTATTTGCAATGCCCCAGATCTTCATCGCATCCACCATCGCTATCTGCCTGAGCAGCCTGACCATGATATTCGCGCTCCGCAACTATAAAAAAGCCCGGTTCGGCACCTTCCGCACACTGATGGTGACCACCCTGCTGCTGGGTGTGGCATTTTCCGTTATGCAGCTGGCAGGCTTCAGCGAAATGCACCAGCGGAACCTGAAGATATCCGGCAACCCATCCAGCTCCTTTCTGTATATCATCGCGGGCATCCATATCCTGCATATACTCGGCGGCGTCATAACCATAGCGTACCAGCTGATCAAGACCAGGAAGAACGAGCTGACGGAAGACAGGATCGTGGGCCTGGAAATATTAAGCACGTACTGGCACTTCGTGGACCTGCTGTGGCTATACCTTTACGTATTCTTTATATTTTTCCGCTAAGACGGCAAAAATCCTGAGATTTTACATTTATTATTGTAATAAAAATGTAAAATTTTTTTGTGCGAATTCTTCCGATAATAAATGTATTGATGTAATTTGCACCCTTGAAAATAAATTTTAACTTACCCTAAGCTGAATTTAAATTATCAGAATTTATGCATCCTACTGCTACTGCTAACACATCCAGGTGGAATGGAGGTCAGTCCCCGTTTAATCTGAGCTATGGAAAGATCATGATGTGGTTTTTCTTATTTACAGATGCCCTGACATTTGGCGCTTTACTGATCTCTAACGGTACCAAAAGATTCTTCTCAGAAGTCTGGCCGAATGCCAACTATGTATTCAGGTCCTATCCTTTCGGAGGCGATACCAACGCCCCGCTGGTGTTTGTGAGCTTCATGACCTTTGTGCTGATCATCTCTTCCGTAACCATGGTGCTTGCAGTGCATTCCGGACATTATATGGATAAAAAAGGTGTGACCAAATGGCTGCTGTGGACCATCGTAGGCGGTGTGATCTTCCTGGCTTCCCAGTGCTGGGAGTGGGTGCACCTGAACCACGAAGGCGCCTGGTGGGGCTCTTTCCTTGATCCCAATACCGTTACCAAAGAGCACCTCGCCCAATTCTATAAGCCCGGCGACCTGGATAATGTTTCCCTGGAAGCGGCGCTGGCGTCCACTACCAACTTCTTCAACTTCTTCTTCACCATTACCGGCTTCCATGGTGTGCACGTATTATCCGGCGTAGTCTTCAATATTATGATCCTGATCAACACCGTGAACGGCGTATATGAAAGAAGAGGCCATTATGAAATGGTGGAAAAAACAGGCTTATACTGGCACTTTGTGGATCTGGTATGGGTATTCGTATTCACCGTATTCTACCTGGTCTAATCCATAAAATTATTTTCCGCAGATTATACATTAACCTATTTCAAAGACATTATAAAATCATTCCACAAAATGGGACATCATAATCACGATACGCACCACGATGAGCTGTTTTATTACGAAGGTGACCAATCTAAATTATATTCCGGCATACTGAATCACCATGCGCACGAAGGCGTGGAATCCGCAGGCAGCAAGGCCAAGATCAGAAAGATATGGATAATCACCCTGTACCTGTCCCTTATCACGCTGATAGAGCTGGCAGGCGGCTTCTATGAATATTACAACGAAGGCACCAACCGCGTAATTATGATCAGCTTCTTCTTCATCTTCACCCTGCTGAAAGCCTACCTGATCGTTAAGGTATTCATGCACCTGGGAGACGAAGTGAGAGCATTTATCAATACGGTCATTATCCCGCTGCTGATATTCGTATGGTTTATCATCGCGTTCCTCGCAGATGCCGATCACTCTTTACATATGAACACTTCCTTCTGGCAACAGATGAAAGATGCCGCTACAGGAATCATCAAATAATCAATAAAAACTTACGAAATGGCTGTTTCAAAAAGAAAAGGCACATTTTTAGGACTCTTGATAGCGGCAATTCTGCCGCTATCTTTGTATTTAATGATGCGCGCTGTCAATGACGGGAATATAAAGATCCCCAAATACTACCGTATAGACGGCATTGAAGCCGTACAGAAAGACGGGAAGACCTATAATGATACTATCTTCCATCAGGTGGCAGACCTGGAGCTCACCAACCAGCTGGGTGAAAAGATCTCCCTGAATAAAACGCTGCAGGGGAAAGTGCTCGCCATCAATTTCATGTTCACCACCTGCCAGAGCATCTGCCCGCAGCTCACCAGGGAAGTAAGCAAGATCCAGAAGGCATATGAAAAGAAAAACCCGGACTGGGTGCAGTTCATTTCCATCACGATAGACCCTGACAGGGACAGCGTGGCGGCACTGAGAGTATATGCGGATAATTACAAGGCCAACCACGACAGGTGGTATTTCTTAACCGGAAGTAAAGACGCTATCTTTCATTATGCCAAAGAAGAATTAGGCGTAGTATTGCAGGAATACGGAGGTGCGGAAGGTACCGTGCATTCAGAGAATATCATACTGCTGGATAAAGACCGTTACATACGGGGATATTATAACGCATCCGAACCTGCGGAAGTGGCCAAATGCGCACAGGATATCGCGGTGCTGCAACTGGAGAAAAAACGTAAAAAATAGCCGATCATATGTCATTACAACCCATGATTAAGCCGAACGACAGGCTTGCCAGGATCATTATAACCGTATTGTCAGTAGTAGTATTCGCGGTAGTGGTCGCGCTGGACCGTATGCCTCCCCTGGCATTCCCTTTCGATTTTGATGTGCATTACCTGGCGATGGGCGTAGGCATCATCAACACCCTGGTCGCCGCATTATTGCTGGCAGGATTGCTGACAGCCCGTAAAGGGAATTTTATCCTGCACAAAAAGATCATGTTCACCGCTATTATCCTGTCCATCCTGTTCCTGGTATTCTATATCGGGCATCACCTGTTCGCAGGCAGCACCAGGTATGGCGGAGAGGGCGTGATGCGTTATATATACTATACCCTGCTGATCACGCATATCTTCCTGGCAGCCATTGTACTGCCTTTTATCCTGTTCACAGCGTACAGGGCCATCACCGGGGAATACGGCAGGCATAAAAAGAACGCCAGGCTTACCTGGCCGATATGGTTTTACGTAGCAGTATCAGGCGTGATAGTGTATTTAATGATAAAACCCTATTATTAATTTACAGACAATGAGAAAGAATCAGATCATACTGGTGGCGGCTGCCGTGGTGGCAGGAATTGCGCTTTACCTGTTCGGGAATACCATAAAGCCTAAAACCGGCCAGGCAGCGGATCAGCATAACCACGCGGAGGCCCCGATGGCCGGCCCTATGATGGGCGGACTGGATGATATTACCCCCGCGGACATCAGCAGCCTGACGGCAGCGGCCAGAAAGAAGCTGAAGCCGGAAGCCGTGGCTAACCTCGAAGCCCTGGAACGGCAGCTGGCAAAGGCCCGTACCGATGCGGAAAAGACAGAGGCATACGACCTGGTAGGCCGATTCTGGCACGATCAGAAAAACAGATTATTTGCCGCATATTATGTTGGCCAGTCAGGATTGTTAGATAATTCAGAAAAAAAGCTTACATTTGCATCCCATTTGCTGACGGAAGATATCAATAAGGAAAATGATCCTTCTGTCAGGAAGCTGATGTTCGATGTGGCGGACGCCTGTTATCAGCAGCTCATGCGCATTAATCCGGATGATGAGGATGTAGCCATAGATCATAAATTACTGATCATAGAAGGAGCAGGGAATGTCATGCAGGGCGTGGTCATGCTGCGCGACTGGTCGGATAAGCACCCCGAAAATAAAAGGGCGCATCTGATACTGGGGAGCATGTCCATTCAGTCACAGCAGTTCGAGAAAGCCCTGGAAAGAGCCGATAAGGTATTGGCGCTTGACAGCAAAAACCTGGAGGCCTATTTATTAAAATCACAGGCCTACCAGCTGATGGGGCAGAAAGATAAGGCCATCGCCGTTCTGAATGAAGCCAAAGAAATGATGAACAATCCTGCTTTTTCAAAAGATGTGGACGCGTTTATCGAACAAATGAAATAGCAGAAAATAAATTTTTAATAACTTAAATTAAATTGTTGAATTATGCCAAGTGGTAAAAAAAGAAAACGTCATAAAATTGCGACCCACAAACGTAAAAAGCGTTTAAGAAAGAATCGTCATAAAAAGAAGAAATAAGTAACTGACAAACGTTTAGGTACTAACTGTCTTTTTAAGGTATATTTTAAACTTACTAGCCTTCTAAAAGGGTTAGTAAGTTTTCTACATTGTATGTGCATATACCGGTACAGGATATACCCGGAAAACTTAAGAATCAACATTACAAACAGACGAAATCAGATTATCTATGAGTAAAGAAATGATAATCAATTCGTTGTCAAGTGGGGTTGAAATTGCTTTGTTAGAAAATAAAAAACTTGTAGAACTGCATTACGAGCAAAGTAATGCGGAATTTGAAGTTGGCGATTTGTATCTGGGCAAGGTTAAAAAGCTGATGCCCGATTTGAATGCGGCTTTCGTGGATGTGGGATTTGAAAAAGATGCTTTCCTGCATTATACGGACCTGAGCCCTTACATAAGATCTTTGATAAAGTTTACTAAAACAGCAGTCAATACTTCCGCTGAAGAACGATTTGATTTTTCGAAATTCCGCATTGAACCGGAAATTCTTAAAACAGGGAAAATTTCGGATGTGCTGCAAAACAAGCCGGAAATACTGGTTCAGATACTGAAAGAACCGATATCTTCCAAAGGCCCCAGGCTCAGCTGCGAGCTGTCTCTGCCGGGGAGGTTTGTAGTGCTTACACCCTTTAATAATTTTGTGACCGTTTCAAGAAAGATCCATTCCGGAGAAGAAAGGAAAAGGTTGCTCAAAATAGTGGAAAGCGTAAAGCCCAAGAATTTCGGGATCATCATACGCACAGCGGCTGAAGGGAAAAATACGGCGGAATTGCACGCCGATGTCCTGGAGCTTGCCGGTACCTGGAAGACCATCCAGAAGAACCTGAAGCAGGCCAAAGCCCCGCAACGCATTTTGAGCGAGCAGACAAAAACAACGTCCATACTGAGGGACCTGCTCAACGAAAGTTTCCAGAGCATTATTGTCAATGACAAAAAGCTGGAGGGCATCACACGGGAATATATTACCAAGATCGCCCCGGAAAAGGAAAATATCGTAGAGTATTACAGTCATCATCAGTCCATGTTTGACCATTACGGCATCACCAAGCAGGTGAAAGCTTCCTTTGGAAAGACCGTTAATATGAGCAGCGGCGCTTACCTCATTATCGAGCATACCGAAGCCATGCATGTGATAGATGTGAACAGTGGGACGAGAATTACCAACGGTGAACAGGAAGCGAGCGCCCTGAAAACCAACCTGGAAGCTGCAGAGGAAATTGCCAGGCAGCTGCGGCTGAGAGACCTGGGCGGCATCATACTGATCGACTTCATTGATATGAAGCTGCCGGATAACAAAAAGGCACTCCATGACGCCATGACCAGGCTGATGGTCAGCGACCGGGCCAGGCACACCATACTGCCGCTGTCCAAATTCGGACTGATGCAGATCACGAGGCAGCGCCTGAGACCGGAAATCTCCATCAATACCACAGAAGTATGCCCGTCCTGTAAAGGTACCGGCAAAGTGGGCCCGACACTGCTGCTGACGGAAGAAGTGGAAAAAGACTTCATCTACCTGCTGCACCAGGGACACAGGAAGCTAACCATTAAATGCCACCCTATGCTCAGGGCATTTCTGAAAGAGAAAGGATTCTGGAGATCATTACAATGGAAGTGGTATAGAAAGCACGGGAGCTGGCTGGATATTGAAACGGACAACAATTACCATTTAATCGAATATCATTTTTATGATAAGAAAACTGATGAAATGATTAAGATCTGATAAAAATCTTAAAATAGTGTTCACAGCAAAAGAAATTGCAAAGGCCGCAACCCTGGTTGCGGCCTTTATTTTTTACCTGCTCTTATGGCAGGCACAGCGCGAGCCCGTATCCCAATAATCCTCCGCGTCCCATAACCTTTACGGGCTGTTTACCTGCAGGAAACAAACGATAAGGAAAGGCTGCACCAAAACCTTATAAAGCTGTTTCACTATGCTGCAGCCGGAATGCCCCGTCACTCACCACAATATCACCGCAAAAAGGCACGAAGCCATCCGTTTGCCTCCCGCACCAGGACAGTCAAATAATTTTTTTATTTCACGGTTGCTTATTTTACATTTTTTTAAATATTTTTGATCCGAATTAAATATAGCGTGTATGAAAAAAATAGTACTGTTCCTTTCAGTAGCAGGAGCACTGGCCTCCGGGGCGACATCCTGCTCCAAGACCTGTGAGGCATTTACCAACCAGAAATGCAAAGACCGCGCGCCTACCAAAGAAGCCTGCCAGGCACAATATAAAAGATGGTTTTACAACCAGCAGGATGACAAATGCCGGCTGGTGGAATATACAGGCTGCTCCGACAAAGGATTCGTATCTGAAGCGGAGTGCAACAGCTGTAAATGTAACAAATAGCAGCCTTTACTTTATATGAAAGCCACTCTTACGGAAACCGTAAAGGTGGCTTACGTACGTAAAGACCCCGGCATTCGTTCATATACCGGACCCGCTACCGCTATCCTATCTTCAGGCCGTTCGGTACCGGCTTATCCGGGGTCAGGAGCGTAACATCCTTTCCGTCCACCACACCCAATACCAGGCACTGGCTTTTCATATTGGCGATCTGCTTTTCCGGGAAATTGACGACAGCGGCTACCTGCTTACCCGGCAGCTCATCTACCGCGTACAATGCCGTGATCTGTGCAGATGACCTTTTAATGCCCAGCTCCCCGAAGTCTATTTCCAGCCTGTAGGCCGGCCTGATAGCTTCCTCAAAGACCGAGGCCTTAAGGATCGTTCCGATACGGATGTCTATTTTTTCAAAATCTTCCCAGGTAATAGGTGCTTTCATACAATTGGCTTGCTTCTTATATCAATAATAATATAGTCCGTTATTATTCAACTCATTTAATCCCAGCATTCCATGACGATCAGCCGGCCTTTACCGATCGTTACGACCACCTCGCCGTCTTCCGCCACTTCATTGCTGCTCCCCGTACGCCTGCCCAGGGCAAGGCTCTCGTTCATCAGGCTGTACTTCAGGTTGCGGGTGATCACACCGGTCACTTCTCCCAAAGGCAGCAGGGATATCCTGGTACCTTTCTTATGCTTCCTGTTATACACTCTTGAGATACATTCAATGATCGAGTAATCATCTATGATCTGTATGAACGCCTGGTCGTTATACTTACCCAGCGTAGCTATATTATTGAACGTATGGTCCATTCTCCGGCCGGTAAGCCCTAAGCCGGTTATTTTCTTATAGCCCTTTTCCAGTACAAACTCTATCGCTTTCTCAAAATCCGTCTTGTTCTGGTCCGGTGTGTGCACGATCGTGATATCGGGAAATTTTTGCCGCACTACCTCCGGGTCTATCTGCTCATCAAAATCGCCGAGCAGCACATGAGGCTGTATGGGCAGGTCCAGCTTCAGGAATTGCTGGATAGCGCTGTCCAGCACTACAATGATCGTAGCGTTCTTTATATAATGTTCATACTGGTAATTATACTCGAATGTTTTTCCAATGATGACGGCAGTATTACTAAAAATCATATCAGCACAGATGCTCTTTATATTACGGAATGATTAAACTTTCAAAATTATCGTTTTATCGGGACTTCCCCTGACCGGCCGGCATTAAATTTGCAATAACGGGGCCGTTTACCGGATATATGAAGTAATTTTGGGCACCTTTTACATTTAAATAAAATTTACAGGTATTTTTATGGTAGCACAAGCACTTAAAGAGCGTACCGCTCATCTGCACGACACGATAGAAAACGTGACCCATTCGAAAAAAATATTTGACGGCACCTTTACCGTGGACGATTATAAGAACCTGCTGCACATCAACGGCTATATCGTCAACTCCTTTATAGACAACATTTTCAATGCCCTGCCCGAAGACATCGCTTCCCGGCTGAAATTTACGGCGTCTTCCAAAAAAGAGGCCATCGCCAGGGACGCGCAGGAGCTGGATATAGCAATAGACGAAACACCCGTTGCGCTCGGGGAAAGCAACCCGGCCTATGCGCTGGGCGCCTTATATGTCATGGAAGGCTCTATGCTGGGCGGTAACGTTATTGCCAAAAACCTGAAAAAGCACGATGAATTTGCCGGGCATGAATTCCACTACTTTACCTTCTACAAGGATATGCTGGGTTCCAACTGGAAAGATTTCCTCGGCACGCTGGGCGGTACCGTTCAGGATGAAGCGGATATTGAAAGCAGCGTCAAAGGCGCTACACAGGTATATGATGCGCTTATCAGTAAAGCACAAACCCTGTTCAGGTAAGTCAATGATAACAAAAAGGGGCTGTCTCCAAAAGCGGGCAGCCCTTTTTAAATTGCCCGGTACGCCCGTTACCGGTGCGCTGTACCAGCAAATAAGATACTTTTTATCCTCCGTTCCGGCATCCTGTCCCAACACCGTTATATAAAGTACCACCCATACCACCGGTAATATATTTACCACACCGGTACTACCCGGTACTCACACCCACAAGCATCCCGCCCATCCATACTCCGCTCTTTACCGTCCAAAAAATACATTTACCGAATTTTAACTATCATTCGTCTA
The DNA here is from genome assembly GCA_037190225.1 of Edaphocola sp. Lineage (GTDB taxonomy): Bacteria > Bacteroidota > Bacteroidia > Chitinophagales > Chitinophagaceae > MKSF01. Next base: position 241,838 of record JBBCJL010000003.1, read on the forward strand.
AAACAGGAAGAGAAATACACAGAGTGTTTATAAGTTTGCATTACAACAACAAACATATATGAAATCACTACATTATACTTTTTTATGCTTAGGCATTTCCGCCACCTCCCTTAACGCCCAGGATATAAAGGGCCGGCTCCTGGACTCCAAAAATGAGCCGCTCCTCGCCGCCACCCTGTCCCTCCACAACCAGAAGGACAGCAGCGCGGTGAAGTACGGCTATATAGAAGCAGACGGCAGCTTCCGCTTCAGCCAGATACCCGCGGGCAATTATTTCCTGAAGATAGAAGAGGAGGAAAGCGTCCAGTACCTGGAGCATTTCAGCTACGATGGCATTTCCGATAAGGATTTCAGCGATATCATCTTTACGCCGTCGGAATCGACCATGGAAAAAATCGTTTTCACCTACCAGCGCCCGCTGATAGAGATGAAGCCTGACGGCCTGGTGTTTAACGTGGACAGCACCATCAATGCCGTAGGTCAGAACGGGCTGGATCTCATGCGTAAATCTCCCGGCGTAGTGGTGGATAAGGATGAAAATATCACGATGAACGGCAAGAACGGTATCAGGGTGTATATTGACGGCCGCCTCTCCCCGCTGCAGGGTAACGAGCTGTCAGAATACCTGAAGACCATACAGTCCAGCACCATTGATGCCATCGAGATCATTTCCAGCCCTTCGGCCAAATATGATGCAGCGGGCAATGCCGGTGTCATCAACATTAAGCTTAAAAAGAACAAATTACTGGGTACCAACGGGAGCGTGAACGCCGGCTATGCCATAGGCAAGTTCAGCAAGTACAACGGCGGGGTATCCCTCAATCACCGGAACGGCAAATTCAATATATACGGCAATTATAATTACAATTACGGGATCAGCTGGAACGATGCCACTTTTGAAAGGCGCACCCTTGACACCTTCTTCAGCCAGAAAGCCGAGATGATAGGCCATAACAGCACGCATAACTATAAAGCGGGCGTGGATTACTTCATTGACGATAAGAATACCGTGGGTATAATGGTCAATGGTAACGTCAGGTCAAGCGAGATGGACGGCCGCAATAACACCGGCTTCATTCATATCCCTACCGGCGCCATGACCCAATCCCTGGTGTCCAATAACCAGGATGCGAACAACCGGGACAATATCAATATCAACGTGAATTACCAGCATACCGGGAAAAGCAACGGCAGCACCCTCACCATAGACGGGGATTACGGCCGCTTCAATATCAATAACGACCAGTACCAGCCTAACCTGTATTACAATAATATGGGCTCCGAGACCCACAGGAATGTGTACAACCTGCTGACCAATACCGGCATCAATATATTCTCCTTTAAGGCCGACTATGAGCAGCCTTTTATGAAAGGCAAGCTGGGACTGGGCGCCAAGGTAGCCAATACCGGCACACAGAATGATTTTGATTACCTGGTACAGCAGAACAACAACTGGGAAACGGACCGCGACAGGAGCAATGCATTCGCTTATAATGAGAATATCCAGGCTGTTTACGGCCAGTTCAGCAGGCAGGAGAAAGGATGGGCCTACCAGGTAGGTCTCCGGGCCGAGAACACCATCACCGAAGGGATTTCCAACGGGCAAAGATGGAATGGCAACGGTTATGAGCAGTACGAGACCACCAATCCAAGGAATTATTTCAACCTGTTCCCCAGCGTAGGCGTGACGCTGAACAAGAACCCTATGAATATGCTGAATTTCATGTACAGCAAAAGGATAGACCGTCCCAATTACCACGACCTGAATCCTTTCCAGTACAAAATGACGGACTATGCCTACAGGCAGGGAAATATCAACCTGAAGCCGCAGATCACCAACGCGGTAAGCGTTACGCACACGTATAAGTATATGCTGAACACCAGGCTGGAATACGCGCACACTTCTGACGTATTCGCGGAGCTGGTAGATACGATCAACAACGGGAAAATGTTCCAGATCAAGCAGAACCTGGCCACCCAGGATATCATCAGCCTGAACATCAGCATGCCCTTCGCTTACAAATCCTTCTCTTCCTTTATCAACCTGAATACCTACTATTCTATGTTCAAGGCGGATTACGGCAACGGCAGGAATATCAACCTGGATGTGTTCGCCTATAACCTGTACGGACAGGTAGCCTATAAGATCAACGACTGGCTGTCGGCAGAAGTAAGCGGATGGTACACATCCCCCAGCATATGGCAGGGTACGTTCAAAAGCATTGCGATGGGCGGCATTGACGCAGGTCTGCAGGCAAGGGTACTGAAAGGCAAAGGTAATTTCAAATTATCCGTAGGAGATATTTTCAGGACCATGAAATGGGGAGGCTCCAGCAACTTCGCCGGCCAGGACGTCAAGGCATACGGCAGGTGGGAAAGCCAGCAGCTGAGGCTGAACTTCACCTATAATTTCGGGAACAATAAGATCAAGACCAGACAAAGAAAAACAGCAGCCGAAGACGAAACAAGACGGGCAGGCGATTCCCAGGGCATACAGCAAAGCAGATAGTTTTACAGTCATAGTTAAATTGTGAAAGCGTAACAATATGTTACGCTTTTTTTATGGACCATATATACCTTTTCTTTCTGAATTCCCATTTACCGGGTCACAGCGCCGCTGCTCCCGGGCGCATCCTGTCCTTTATACCCGACAGCTGCATGATGGCCTGCTGCAGGGTCTCATCCTTTTTGGCAAAGCAGAAGCGCAGCAGCCGCCCGTCATACCGGTCACTGTAAAAAGCCGATACCGGGATAGCGGCTACCCCGTATTCCCTGATCAGCGTTCCTGCAAAGTCCGTATCTCCTGTATCGCTCAGGTTACGGTAACCGGCCAGCAGGAAGTACGTGCCGTCCGCAGGCAATACTTCAAAGCCCGCCTGTTCCAGCCCTTCAGCAAGCAGCTGATGCCTGGGCCTGAAATAATCAGGCAGCCCCAGGTACACACTGGCATCCGCTATATAATCCGCGATAGCATGCTGCAGGGCGTGGTTGACAGCGAATACATTGAACTGGTGCACCTTGCGGATCTCCTGCATCAGGCAGGCCGGGGCAACACAATACCCGATCTTCCAGCCGGTAGCATGCAAAAGCTTGCCAAAGGAAGCTGTTATAATGCTTCTTTGCTTCAGGTGCTCAAATCCCGACACGCTATAAAAGGGCCGGGACCCAATGGTGATATACCCGTACACCTCATCGGCAATAACGAATAAGCCGGGATGCCGCACCACCAATTGCTCCAATGCCAGGAAGTCTTCCCGTCCCCACATTTTACCCGTGGGATTATTAGGATTGTTGATAATGATAAGCTTTGTCCTGTCGCTGCACAATGCCGCAACCGCTTCCCAGTCCACGGCAAAATCAGGCGCAAAGGTGCCTACCGGTATGACCCTGCCGCCAAACAGCGTGACCACGGGCGCATACAGGTCATAGGCAGGCTCAAAGATGATGACTTCATCCCCCTGCTGCAGGAGCGCCGCCATACTGCTGAAAATAGCCTCGGACGCGCCATTGGTGACCAGCACTTCCGTATCGGGATCATAAGCGGTATGATACTGTTCCGCGTACATCGCGGCGATCTGCTTCCTGAGCGGCAATATGCCCGGCATAGGCGCATACTGGTGATAGCCCTGCCGGTGGTAAAAGCTGACCTTATCCAGCAGGACGGGATCAATATCATAATCGGGGAAGCCCTGGGAGAGGTTAATCGCCTGATGCTCCTGCGCCAGCTGGGACATCACTGTGAATATGGTCGTGCCTACCTGTGGCAGCTTGGATATAACGGTGTGCATAATAAAAAATCAAAAGTGACGTACAGCGCTCCTTACAGGAGCATACCCGGTAACTGCTATCAGTCCCAATACCGGTCAATAAGATACAGCAGGGCGGTAATGCCGGCTGTTCCGAGGTTGAGCTCCCGCTCGTTGACGGCTTCCAGCACATCATGCCTGCAATGATGAATATCGAAATACCGCTGGCTGTCCGGCAGCAGTTCCCCTGCCCTGACACCCGTATTCTTCAGGGGTGAGATATCCACGCCACAACCTTCCTGCTTAAAATCATACAGACCGAAAGGCTCCAGCAGGGGCGACCAGCTCTGCACCTGCCTGCGTTCCTTATCCGGTACGATCAGCCCTATGCCCCTTGGCGTAAACCCACCGGCATCGCTTTCCAGCGCGAAGATATGATGCTCCTTCCTGCTTACCGCGCTGTCGGCATAGGTGACCCCACCTTTATTGCCGTTCTCCTCATTCATGAACATCACCACCCTCAGGGTATGAGCGGGTCTATAATTCAGGGCTTTAAAAGTACGCAGCACCTGGATGGCCTGCACACAGCCGGCGCCGTCATCATGGGCGCCCTCGCCTACATCCCAGCTATCCAGGTGCCCGCCAACCAGCATATATTTATCCTTATGCTTCGCGCCTCTCAGCTCACCGATAACATTATAGGACAGTGCCATTCCTTGCATTTTGCAATGCGCCATCATAACCGCCGTAACCGTGCCCTTGCTCATAGCGCCGGCCAGCGCATCAGCCGTGGTATTGCCGATAGCCATGGCCGGGATACGGCAGGCGGTGTCGGGATAATGCGCGGCGCCGGTATGCGGCACTTCATCCTTAGTGGTGGAAATGGAACGTATGATGACCCCGACACCGCCTTTGGCGCAGACAATGCCCGCACTTTGGGTGCGGATCCTGTAGACCCTGGAATAGGCCGCAAAGGTATTCAGCTCCTCAGCCGGGAACGGCACATTCAAAAAGACGATCTTTCCTTTTATGAAGGCCACATCAGCCGCCTGCAGCTCCTCTATGGACCGGAACATCACCAGCGGCGCTTTCACCTCTTTGCCATCCGTGCCATGCATATTGCCCAGGGATAACGCTTCCACCTGCTTCATATTGCCTGCTGTCCCGACTTTCAGGTATTCTGCGCCACGTTCCCATACCGGCACCATCACCGGCTGGGTCCAGACAGTATCCGCACCTGCCTGCTTCAGCGCCACAACGGCCCATTCAACAGCTTTAAGCGACTGCGGCGAGCCGCTCAGGCGGTGTCCTATATCCTTGCACAAGACCCTCAGGTCATCATAAGTCCGGGAGCTGGTCATGGTATAAGCACCCATTTGCTGTAGCCAGAGGCTGTCCGCAGGCGTATATTGCGCGGTGGCGCTGTTATTCATGATCACCTGCAGCAGGCAGGCCAGTAAACATTGCTGTATAATTTTTTTCATATCTTATGATCACTACTATTTAAGAATTGCTGCCACTGCGCTGTTTCGGCATATGCTTTCAGGATATTATTCCGGCGCACCAGGAAGCTTTTCATATAACGGGTAAGGAACAGCGTATTGGCACAGCGTCCCAGCAAGCCCAGGGGAGCTTCAAAATTGAATTGATCGGTCATCAGGGTATAGCCGGCCTTTTCTTCGAAAATATGCTCATGGTAGATGGACCTGAAAATCCCTCTCCGCATTTCGTCCCTGAAATAATAAGGGTATTGAAGCGCTGTGATCTCCGATTCTAGCCGCTGCCTGATCCCGAAATGAACGGCCTCCCAGGTAACGGTTTCATGCAGGCCGATCAGCCCGGACGTCCTGCCGGCCACCGCCCGCTCCCGCGTATGCGCTGTCGATACGGAATGGAGGTCAATGCTTCTGGCCAGGTCAAATACCCGTTCCAGGGGTGCTTTTATGGGTGTTTCAATATATATCAGGGGCATAAGGCAACCGGCTTTCAGGAAAGCAAACAAAATACAACAAAAATAATCTTAAACCACAAAACCGCTCCTCTTATTTTTTTAATGCCCTGAGCGGCTGCGGGATGCTGTTTCATGAAGAAGCGGCTGCCTGAAAAGTCAACAACCCTGTCCTATGAAGCTAAGCCATGATATGGACAGGGTTGCTTATCTATATATCACATTACTATAAGCTCCATGTAACAATACGGGAAGCTTTTCAGGCAGTTTCCCGGCGGTAACACAGCCCATTCCCGGCTTAGCACATCCGGTACTGCGGCCGATCGGAAACATTATCAGAATACCGCGTAATCCCTTCTTTTCAGGTTCATCCTCAGCCCGGCATAGACATTCAGGGTATTGAACGCGGGTATCATGCCTAATGATGTATAGGATTCGGAACGGTAGGTAGCGCCTATGTCGATATACGTATTCATCCGTAGCTCATACCCTATATTCAGGTTGAACAGCATCACCTTCCTGTTATTATCGGGGTCCACTATCTTGAACCCGTGATCGGCGGTACGCTGGTCATAGTTCCTTAAGATATTGACGCCATTGGATACGGCGGAACCGTTGTCTATCGTTTGCTGCATAAGCATGGCCCTGCCGTCTATTTTCAGGCGGCGCACAGGCTGGTAGCGCATGTTGAATACCAGCTCCCGGAACGCCGCGCCGAGCGGGTGCGCGAGCGCCTGGTTGTAATGAGAGTAATTGGTGAGTATCTGCCCGCCCATCTTCACATTCGAAGTATAGGTAAAGGGCCGTACCGCGTTGCCTTCCAGCTGCAGGTCCAGGTTGGGGATGGCAAAGGCATCGTAATATTTGATGCCCAGCTGCGCGCCCCACTTATTGGCCCAGTAGCCATTGGCGGCAAAGAATTCACTGGCCGAAAATTCATTCAGGATGAACTGGCCGTACATATTCACGCTTTTGACCGGGATAGCCTTGGCATTGATACCTATCAGGATCTTATCCGGGCTGCCCATAGCTCTTTCCACTGACCTGTAGAAGATAATAGGATTAAGATAGCCGAACTCATACCGGTCACGCCGCCCGAAGATGACCGATTCAAAAAGCCCTACATTCAGCCAGCGGAAAAGGTTGGTGCTTAAATGATGCGTTGTGGCGAACTTGTACTCCTGCGTAGCGCCCGTATAGCCCATGTAAATGCTTTGCGGCTGGTAAAGGGTATAGATATTCTGGTATTTCAGCTTCCATACCCTGGTCTGCAGGCCGGCAAACCAGGCAGCTTCGGAAAAGTCGCTCAGCATCAGGGAACGGTACCCGTCCCCTATAAAGTGCTTGCCATAGCCGATACTGAGATTCATATGATCTTTCAGCACTTTAAGGTCTGCCTGTCCTCTCCATAAATGATAGCTCCATACGCCAACGCTGCTCCGACTGTACCTGCCTGCACCCGGAACAGCCTGGTATTGCTGCTCGTATTGCCTGAAAATAAAGGCGGGATCTTCGGAATTGTAGGTATATTCGGCATACAGGTTCAGGATATCCGAAACAGTGGTCTTTAATTCGAACCCGGCAGCAAGATGCATCCGGCTCTCCTGCTCATTTTCTGACTTATCATAGAAGTACTGTATGCCCAGCTTGGGATTGATGCTGAAATAGAACTTCCCGGGCCGGTTGTATTCCAGCAGCTGGGTTGGATTATTATACAGCGGCCTGACCGGGTTGGCCGTGCCCTGGTACACGGACGTGCCGCCCACTTCATGCAGCCACTCCGCCTGGGTGTACAGGAGCTTGTTGATATTATACATATCCACATTGGTAACGGCGGCATCATAGATATTGCTCTTCAGCTGCAAGAGGTACCGTGCAACGTCTTTCTGGTACAGGGGACGCGCGCTCAGGTGAAGGTCGTCCGAGAATGCACCGTTAAGGCTTTCCAGCCGGTCCAGCAGCCTGTCGTCCTCCATATATCCCATCACGGGAGCAGACTGGGCGTCTACCCTCATGCTGCCCGCATAGAGCAGGCCTCCCAATAAAAGTAAACTTTTCCTTATCATACAACGCGTTCCATATTGAAAATATGGTGCAAGTTACCTATTTATCATGAAATTTTACCATTTGAAGGAAAGGGGCCCGGTTACCTTACCACACTCTTCTAAAGCGTGGAATTAAATAGGAAAAATACACCTATAATAGTTTAACTTTGCACTCTTAAATACACTGACCATAACATTGTACACCCGATTAAATTATGGAGATATCATATAACTGGCTGTCCCGGTACCTGCCGCAGCCTATACCAATAGACGAGCTGAGCATTATCCTGACAGGCATAGGACTGGAAGTAGAGCATATAGAAAAATTTGAAGCTGTAAAAGGTTCCCTGGAAGGACTGGTGACCGGGCAGGTGCTAACCTGTGAGCCGCATCCCAACGCCGACAAGCTGCGTGTTACCACAGTAGATGTGGGTAACGGCACCGTGCTGCCTATTGTATGCGGCGCTCCGAACGTGGCCACCGGGCAGAAGGTGATAGTAGCTACCGCAGGCACTACCGTTCACCCGCTGACAGGCGCAGCCTTTGAGATCAAGAAAGCCAAAATACGCGGCGAGGTCAGTGAAGGTATGATATGCGCGGAGGATGAGATCGGGCTGGGTACAAGCCATGAGGGTATTATGATATTACCTGATCATGTACCGGTCGGGGAAGCAGCCAAATCCTATTTTGATATTCCCGCTCCGGACTATACCATCTCCATCGGGCTGACACCCAACAGGAGCGATGCCAATTCCCACCTGGGAGTGGCAAAGGATGTCTGCGCTTACCAGACGCATCATACCGGCCGGGAGTGGAAGGTAGTGCTGCCGGAAATTGAAGAGATACAGCCCGCAGCCGACCTGCCCGTTACTATACAACTGGACAATCCGGCTGCTTGTCCCCTGTATGCAGGCATTACCATTAAAGGCATCCGGGTAGCACCCTCGCCGGAATGGCTCCAGCAGGCATTAAAGGCCATCGGCCAGCGCAGCGTTAATAACGTGGTGGATATTACCAATTATATTTTGCACGAAACGGGACAGCCGCTGCATGCTTTCGATTATGACAGCATTGCCGGCCGGACCATAATAGTAAAGAACGTTCCGGAAGGTACCACATTTCAAACCCTGGATGAAAAGGAACGCACCTTACGCGCGGAAGATCTTATGATCTGCGATAGTGAAAAGCCTCTGGCTATGGCCGGTATCTTCGGGGGGCTTGCTTCCGGCGTCACTGACCATACGACCAACCTGTTCATTGAAAGCGCCTATTTCGACCCCAAAACCATCAGGCGTACCTCGCTGCATCACGGCCTGCGTACCGATGCCGCCACCCATTTTGAAAAAGGCGTGGATATCTCTCTTGTCATGCCTGCCCTGAAAAGAGCGGTACAGCTTATTATATCCGTAGCGGGAGGCGCACCGGCATCTGACATCATCACTGCCAGCGGCGCGGTATTCACACCCAGAAGGATCACCTTTTCCGGCGAATACATCAGCGCTTTGTGCGGGAAGACCTATGCACCGGAGCAGATCACCGCGATCCTGGAAGCCCTGGGCTTTGAAATGCTCAGCAGCGATGCCGGCCGGTTTGAGGTGCTGGTGCCCAGCAATAAGACCGATGTGCACCAGGCCGCGGATATCGCGGAGGAAATACTCCGTATAGACGGGCTGGACAATGTACCAGTTCCGGGTACGGTAAGCATTTCCCTGAATAAAAGGTCCACGCCTGTTTCCAGGAAATGGAAAGAGCGCATAGCCAATCACCTGACAGGCCTGGGAATGACCGAGATCGTTACCAATTCCATTACCAACAGCAAATATTATCCCGATAAGGAGGCCACGCTGGTAAGGATGCTGAACAACCTGACCTCCGAGCTGGACTGTATGCGTCCCGCTATGCTGGAGTCAGGACTGGAAGTATTGAACTTCAATATCAACAGGAAGCAGCAGGACCTCAAATTATACGAGATCGGTCACGTTTATGCAACCTCCGGCAGCGGCCAGTACCGGCAGTCCGGCAGGCTGGGGATCTGGCTTACCGGAAATATTGCCGAAAACAGCTGGCACAGCCAACCTGGAAAGACAGATCTTTTTTATGCCAAAGGCATCACAGAAAGCATACTGAGAATATGCGGCGTATCGAAGTTCCAGCTAAAAACGGATAACGGCATGCTTTCCTGGAACAGGGGCAAGGACAGCATCGCTGTGCTTATGAGCGTACCCGCTCCGACCTTAAAGGCATTTGACATCAAACAGGAGGTCTATTATATAGAGTTCCACTGGGAAATATTAATGCAGGCCATCGGCAACAGCCAGCAGCAGATACGGTACACGGAAATACCCAAATACCCTGCTATGAAAAGGGACCTTGCCGTGGTGGTCAATAAGGGTGTGACCTATGAGCAGCTCCTGCAGGTGATCCATAAGCAAAAATTCCGTACGCTTACGAATTTCGACCTGTTCGATGTATTTGAAAGCGAGAAGCTGGGCTCGGACAAAAAGTCGCTGGCGCTGAGCTTCACCTTCCTGGACTCCGAAAAGACCCTGACAGATACGGAAGTGGATAGTATGATGCAGCAGCTCATCAAAGCGTTTGAGAAGGATACGGAAGCCCTGATCAGGCAGTAGATCCCGCCGGAAAGGCCTTAAATCACATTTTATTATGAAGACCCTGGACACTTTAAATCAGAAAATTGAGTTATTAGTGAAGCAGCACCGGCAGCTGCAGGCAGATCACCAGCTGCTGGTAAAGGAGTATGAAAAGCAGCTGAAGCATAACGAGAAGCTGGAACAGGAAATAAGATCGCTGCAAAAGAAAATTGATGAGCTGGTGGTACAGCATACCGTACAGATATTAACGGATGCGCAGAAAGCCGCCCTTAAGAAACAGCTGGCAGCCATCATCGCAAGGATAGACAATAACTTAAAACTGCTGTAAATAAGAGCGTATGCGTTTAAAAAAGGGATTACAGTACCTGTGCTTTATGTGGGGATGCGCCATGCTGCTGTTCGCCGCTTCCTGCAATAAGGAACAGGTGTGCTTCATTCCCACCAACGTGACAGGAAAAATGATCTTTTCAGTAAAGGAAGCCCGTGATACGCTGATCTTCACGGACACCAACGTTATTGATACCACCATTATCTCCTACCGCGATACTGCTATGACCGCCCCGGCAATGCTTACATTCGGCTATGACACCAATTATATCATCTATGGCATCAGGGGACAAAGCATTATATCCTTTTCCCTGGACCCCGACCTGCCAAGCATCAGCTATAAGGTCATCCCGGATAATAACGAGCCTGAGCAGCATGATACGCTCACGATAGGATACGATAGTCACCTTTACTTTATTTCCAACGATTGCGGCTTTACCTATAATTATAAGATCACATCCGTTCATATCACTAACCATCATATTGATTCTTCTGCCGTTATTACCCCGGAAGTGACCACGGAAGGAAGTAAACAACATATCAGACTCTACTTTTTCAAGTAAATGAAACCATACCTGCTCCTGCTTTTATCCGTCCTATCGTTCACCGGCGCTGCCCGCGCACAGGTAACCGCTCTCCAGGCAGACAGCCTGAAGCAGCAGGCTGTTGCCGACAGCACGGGAAAGCATCTGCAGGAAGACAGCCTGAAAGCTCCGGCAGCACCTCCTTCTTCCCGGGCAGATACCTCCGGCACCGTACCTGCGGCTACCGGAAAGAAGCGACCTGAATACCAGCCCCAAATCAAGCTGCTGGTGGATGTGGGCAACCTGGGACTCAATTTCCTGGACGACCGCAGAAACGATTACGAAATATCCGTAGACTATCTCTACAGGAATAACTGGTATATTGTGGCTGAGGGCGGCTATGCCGAGGGCAAGATGGATTATGACAACCTTCGATACAGGACTACCAGCGGCTATCTGCGTATCGGGGGAGACAAATCCCTGCTGGAACCTATCAGCAAGCGCGACCTGGACATCGTTTTTTTCGGGTTCCGCTACGGGATAGGTATGGGCAACAGGGGTGACGCCTATTATGTGGTACCTTCCCAGTTCGGACCCTCAAAGGAAGGTATCTTCGAAAGTCAGGATTTCATTGTCCATTGGGGCGAAATGACCGCCGGGATGCGTGTAGAATTATGGCAGGGCATCTATGCCGGCTGGAATTTCAGGGCGCGTTTCCTGCTGAACGGCAAAATTTTCGAGCAAAAAATAAGTCCCAATTACATCGCCGGCTATGGCGTGGCAGACAAAGCTACTTCTTTCGGCTTTAATATTTATTTAGGTTACGCGTTCAGATGGCACAGAAAATCGTAACTTGCCATCTCCAATACCCTTATCCCTGCATAAGCTCTTTCCCGTATAAGATGCATATGATGTTACGCCGGCATCATCACTGATGCAAAACCTTCACCTTTATTGTTAAAAACCCACCATGTCATTCAGGAAATTATACCCTGAACAGGGTATTTTATTTCTGCCTCAAAATACAGGGTCGACATATTGTTGTATATACAATAATATAGTAGTTTATTTTTTAAAGTAATATATATTTGTATTTTTATCATTATCAATAATATACGATATAAATATATTTATAATTTTTAAAAATACACGTATCAGTAACATTTTATTAACAATATTGTTTTACATATATTTTAACTTTACAGACTTATTTCTTACCAAAGAACCAAAAAAAAACCAGTTTAAAATGAAGTTCATTTCCATCAACCACCTGTTGTTGGGAGCCAGCCTTTTTCTTACCGCTTTTACAGGCAGCTCTCAAACACCAGTGACCAAAATCTATACCGATTTTAACGGTTTCTGGAGTACTGACTCCACTGCCAGATTCCCCAACACTTCTCATCACCTTTTGGGATTCCGCATCGGCAGTACTCCAAATGACAGCATTTTTTCAACGGGTGTCAATGATTCGCTGCTCCGGGCGCAGGGAATGAATTTTATACCCGTCAATTTCAAGGCCGTCCCTATAAGCCTGGGTAACAGGAGCGGCTCAAGCTATTACATAGGGATAGGCAGCAATTACAATAATACCTGGCAGCCTCCCAATCCCTCGCCACCCTATACCGCACCTTACTTCAGGTCCCCGGAATATTACCTGACAGACGGCATACAGGGCCTTGATATCGGTACCGCAGTATTCAATATTCCAGCAGGTACCAATGGCACTTCCTACCAGGTTGACCAGTTCAGCGTGTCAAGAATCGGGGATGGAATTCCTGATATTGTTGTGACCCAGACCGGCGTGTTCAGCGGTACAGCGGACAAGTTCAGGTTTGTAGATATCAACGGCAATACCGTAGGTAATGAATTATCCAGCAGCTTTCCCGGCAGCCTGGGTGTTGCGCACTGGGCATTTTATAATGTCAGCAACGGCTATTATACCAGCCCCCAGCCCCAGGGAACAGGCTATATTGATAATAACCGGAATCCCCGGGATATCAGGGTGCTGCAATGGGACCTCGTTTCCTTTGGTCTGAATGCCAGCAATGTGGGCAATGTCACGCATTTCATCCACCAGCTTGGAGGCAGCAGCGACCCGGCTTTTGTGGCTTACAATACTTCCTCTTTCCGCGCGCTGGGCAATCTCAGTCCCGGATGCGGCTCTTCAGTTACGCCGCCTGTATGGTTACAATCCGGTACGGGCATTACTGCCAACTCATCCGGCCAGATCTCCTCCTGGAAAAACGATGGTAACAATACCAACAATGGCGAGCAAAGCAATAGCGCCATAGCGCCCATCGTGCAACCCGCATCTTTCAACACCAACTACAGGCCCTATGTCCATTTCAGCGGGGGCAACATCATGCACCAGCTGAATACGCCTTTCAGCAGCGCGAACGATAGCTTTGACATTTTTGTGGTGTCGCGCGCTACTGTTACAGCCGGGTATCAGAAGATCGTAGGCTTTAAAAAGAGCGGGGCCAGCAGGAATGATTATGCCTCGCTCTGGCTGACACCTTCCGGGCAGCTGGAATTCAGGGATAGCACCGTTACGCTGCTGACCTCAGCCGGCACTCCGGGCATCAGCAATCTGGGCATATGGCATATCAGCTATACCCGCGGAGGCAACCTCTCCATTGCGCTGAACGGCAACCCGACAGCCGTGCTGTCCGGCGTTACGCTCAGCCTGCCTGCCTACCATACCGAGTACGGTGATAATACCTCCGACTTTGACCTGGCAGAGATCATATTCTATAACAGCAACCTGCCGGCAGCGGAGCTCCGGCGCATCCATTCCTACCTGTCCCTTAAATATGGCATTCATTATACCGCAGATTACATGTCCGGTACGAATAATACCATCTGGAAGCAAAATAACGGCGGCTATACCCACAATATCTTCGGTATAGGCCGGGAAGATTGTATCGGAATGCTGCAGAAGCAATCGCATTCCGTGACATCCGGCATCACATCAGAAGATATCATACAGGTAGGGCTGGATACGATTTTTCCTTCCAATGCCCTTAACACCGGTAACATAGCGGATGCGCATTATATCCTGTGGGGTGATAACAACGGCAGCCTCACTACCCTGGACCAGATAAGAAGCAGGGAGCACTGCCTTTTAGCGCCCCAGAGAAGATGGCGTGCACAGGCAACCGGCAACCTTGCGGGCACTATGAATACCCTGGTAGCTATCCGGGCTGATGACATCTCGGGGCCGGGATGGGTAAGTCCTTCCAGCAACCCCCAGGATTATTTCCTGCTCATAGACCGGAATGCCAACGGGCTCTATAACGATGCTGTGGACGATGCTGTCGCAGCTTCAGAGATCAGCAACGGTGTGCTTATTTTTAAAAATGTGCTTTGGGATACTGACCATTCCGCTTCCGACCTCTTTACGGTAGGCTATAAAGTAGCTACGCCCAACGCGGGACCGGACCAGACGCTGGCCGGCAACTCCTTTACCATGAACGCTTCTCCGGCAGCCGGAACCTGGACGCTCACTTCAAAAGATCCTGTCAATGCGACCGTCACTATCCAGGATGCCACCCAGTATAATACACCGGTAACAGTATCCAACGGCGCGACCGCCGTTTTAAGATGGGAACCCCAGGGCACCGGCAGCTATTGCTATGATGAGGTCATGCTGATCAACAGCACACCGCTTCCTATAAAGCTGGAATCTTTCAGGGCTGTTGTCCAGGGCAAGAGTACCGTATTGTTATCATGGAAAACGGCATCTGAAGAAAATAATAAAGGATTTTATATTGAACGTTCCGCGAACGGGACCGCATTTGAGACCATAGGATTCGTAAAAGGCAGGAATGTGCCATCCTCCTACCAGTTCACGGATACACGGCCTTTCAGTGGCGCGAACTTTTACAGGCTGAAGCAGGTGGACCTTGACGAGGTACATATTAGCTACAGCACAACAGAAAGGGCGGACCTGCCGGCAGGCAATCAATTTACCGTGGTTCCCAATCCGGTTACCGGTGAGCTTACCATCAAAGGACTGCCTTTACAGACCCCTGTCACTATCTTCAACGCGGTCGGCCAGATCGTGTATGAAGGTCCATATACGGTACAGAACATCTCCTTATGGCCCAGCGGCTTTTACTGGATCCGCCTGATCCATAACGGTACCGTGGAGAGTATAAGGTTTACCAAACAATAAGGCCGCAAGGTCTGTATAAAAAAGGAACCGGCGATGCCGGTTCCTTTTTTATTATCCCGATCATAAATGATCGCGGATCAATAAGTAGTGAGTATCTTCTTACAGGAAGCAGCCTGCTTATTACACATTTCGCTGAGCAGTCCTTCCTGACAGGGCATGCTTTCACCTAAAGATATTGTACCCCTGACGGGCGGGGACCATTGCTTATGCCGGTTCCTGCTTATTATAGTGCACCTGCCCTTCCATATGATATTATAGGTGGCCAGCTAGTATTTTACAAATTTATGAGGAGCAGCTCCTTCACCGAGCCGGATATAATACATGCCGGCGGGAAGGCCGCTTACATCCAGGCCCTCTATGGCCTCCGAAGTATGGATATGATGCGTGTAAACAATATTGCCGACCGCATTGCAGATATATATGGTCTGCTGCGCCGCCGCCGGGAAATCCATACGCCACTGCACATACAGGCGATGCTGTACCATATTGGCACCATAGATACCGAAATGTACAGACCCGCTCCTGTCAGCAATGCCGGTGCCGGTATCCGGGTCAGGCTGCTTTACAGGACCGATCTTCTTGGGTGTGAATAAGGTCATCCCGACAGGCAGGTGATCGCTCATATCATGCAGCTGCTGCCTGAATGCCTGGGCATAGGCGCCATTGCACGATGTATCATTAACAGCTTTATTCAGACAGTTACCGTTATTCCCGTAGGCCTTATAGGAATCCTTTACGTAGCTGATGGCAGCATTGCTATCGGTCTCCAGATGCCGGGACATAAAGATAATATCAAAACGGTCATCCATACCGCCTATAGCGCCGTAAAGGCCGAATCCCGCCCTTGAGGTCCGGGTAGCCTGTGTATGCATATGGGTAAAGGCCGGGTTGTCCTGCCACGTGCCGTTCACATTCCCTAAAGGATCCGCCAGCGGATGCGGATGCACAGTATCTGTAAAATGCCGGTAAGCCGGCTCTGAGGAATTATAAAAGTTCATATCGCCCGCCACCAGGACATGCCTGTCCTGCGGTATGGTGTGCAGCACGCGCATCAGCGTATCTGCCATACTGAACCTGGACCGGGCATTGGCAGTACCCGTGCTGGACTTCAGGTGCACCACGAAAAGCTCCATGATAAGCGAATCCTTATCCGCATCGGTCGTATTGACCAGCAAGGTGTACCTGTTGATATCCCTTACATCAGTAGGATACACATATTCCTGCAGCAGGGTAAATTTCCTG
Organism: Edaphocola sp.; assembly: GCA_037190225.1. GTDB lineage: Bacteria > Bacteroidota > Bacteroidia > Chitinophagales > Chitinophagaceae > MKSF01. Next base: position 258,459 of record JBBCJL010000003.1, read on the forward strand.
CGGTTAAAATACACCATTTGCTGGAGGGTATCTTCCTCATCGGAACGGTTATACACGAATGTGCCCCGGGCGAAGGTATCCTGCGTGTAGGCAAAAGACCGCTGCAGCAGCGCGTCAGCCCCTGCTTCCGACTCCAGCTCACAGACCATCAGGATATCGGGCTGCACATCCGCCAGTATATCTTTCAGCAGCAGCTCCCGGTTGACGGGCGTAGCGGAAGGATAGCGGTAAAGATTGTAGAACATCATATGGAGCGTCTCCTGGGCGATGGTTCCCAAAGGGCACAATATGATGCAGCAATAAAGGCAGATAGCTTTTAATTTCATATAAGTTTGTTGAGCTGTCCGGATGCAGACAACCTTGTTCAGTTTACCTGGGATCTATGCCTCCCATTTTCAGAATGATCCGGTACTCTTCTTCCGTAACCGGGCATACGGACAGGCGGCTCTGGCGTATAAGGCTCAGGTTTTCCAGGCCCGCCGTGGCTTTCATCTCAGCCAGGGTTACGGGACGGGGCACATTCCGCACCGGCTTCAGGTCCACGACCACCCATCTGTCATCCTCGGTCGTAGGATCCTGGTAGGCCGTTTTGACCACTTCTGCGATCCCTACTACTGCCAGGCCTTCGTTGCTGTGATAGAACAATACCTGGTCGCCTTTCTCCATCGCCTGCAGGTTATTTCTCGCCTGGTAATTCCTCACACCGTCCCAGAAGGTCCTTTTATCTTTACGGAACTGCTCCCAGCTGTATTTAAAGGGTTCGGATTTTACTAACCAATAATTCATTCTCTAATCGGATTTTTTTGCGGTATCAATGACTATATATACATCTTCGCTGTCTCTCTTATGGAAGTATTGCTGGCGTGCATATTTTTCGATCACCTCCGGATTCCCGGACAGCCCGGACAGCTCCTTTTCCATCCTGGCATTCTCCTGCTTCAGGTATTCAATATGGTCCACCGTATGCTGCAGGTTCTGCATCCTTTCCCGTTGCAGCAGCCAGTTATTCTGGTCAAAGAAGGTCATATAGATAACAAAGCCCAATATAAGGCCTATTATAATTTTCAGTTGTTTCTTCATGTATTCAGGAAGCGTTATAAGATCAACAGGAAATACAAAAATACTTATTGTCTCCTGCTAAAAAAAATCAGGGATAAAAACTTAATGATTTCTTATCCCTGATAACTGTCTGTATTGTAAAGGCCTTATATCACCTTATTGATTCGCGCCGTGGCAGTGCTTGTATTTTTTACCGCTTCCGCAGGGGCACAGATCATTCCTGCCTACGTTCACCTTAGGCTGTGACAGGTCCTGGTGCTGCAGGCTCGGCTGCGCCGGAACGGCCTTGCTGCCGGTATCGAATACGGGCTCGGAGTAATAATCGTTCTCATCTGCCGCATAAGCCTGCCCTGCTTCTTTCACCTGGGAGGCATTGTCAAAGGCATCGTCATATTCGTGGCCATCCAGCTGGTGCGGCGGCTGCTGAGGCGGTGCCTGCTGCATAGGTATGCCTGCACGGTAAAGGAAGGCGATGATATTCTGGTTGATCTCCAGCAATGTTTTCTTGAACTGCTGGAACGCTTCAAATTTATAGATCAGCAGCGGGTCTTTCTGCTCGTAGGAAGCCATCTGAACAGACTGACGGAGATCATCCATAGCCCTCAGGTGCTCTTTCCAGCTTTCATCTATCATAGCAAGCGTTATATTCTTCTCCAGCGTAGTGACCACGTTCTTGCAGCCGGTCGCTATCGCCTCTTCGAGATCAATGTAGATCTGCATACCTTTCACACCATCGGTAAATGGTACCACTACGTGCTTCACCTGCTGGCCCTGGTGCTCATGGATCTGCTGGAATTGCGGGAACATAGTTTCGGTCAGCCCGTCCATTCGCTGACGGTAATGATTTTTGGCCAGCTCATACAGCTTATTGGTCAGCGCCTCCGCGTTCCCGAAATCGCTGTCCTGCAATTCAGGGTCCATACCGATACGCTGCATCGCTTCCAGCTTAAAGGCATCCATATCGCCGTCATAGAAGTCTGCCAGCTCGGAGCAGACATCGAACAGGGCGTTGTCAAGGTCAATGGCCAGGCGCTCTCCGAAAAGGGCGTGCTTACGGCGCTTGTAGATGACATCACGCTGGGCGTTCATCACATCATCATACTCCAGCAGGCGCTTACGGATGCCAAAGTTATTCTCTTCTACTTTCTTCTGCGCTCTTTCAATGGATTTGGTGATCATACCATGCTGCAGCACTTCTCCGTCCTTATGTCCCATCCTGTCCATCAGCGCTGCGATCCTCTCGGAACCGAACAGGCGCATCAGCTCGTCCTCCAGGGACACGAAGAACTGGGAGCTGCCGGGATCTCCCTGGCGGCCTGCACGACCACGCAGCTGGCGGTCCACACGGCGCGATTCATGACGCTCCGTACCTATGATGGCCAGACCTCCCGCTTCTTTCACACCTTCGCCCAGCTTGATATCCGTACCACGGCCCGCCATATTGGTGGCAATGGTCACTGCTCCTGCCTTACCCGCTTCCGCAACGATATCCGCTTCACGGGCGTGCTGCTTGGCGTTCAGTACCTGGTGCGGTATCTTTTTCTGCTGCAGCATCCTGCCCAGCAATTCACTGACCTCCACATTGGTAGTACCTACCAGTACGGGGCGGCCCAATCCTTTCAGCCTTTCGATCTCGTCTATTACGGCCTTATATTTTTCACGCTTGGTCTTATATACCAGGTCCTGCTCATCTTTTCTCTGGATAGATTTATTGGTCGGTATGGTCACCACATCCAGCTTGTAGATCTGCCAGAACTCGCCTGCTTCCGTTTCGGCCGTACCGGTCATACCGGCCAGCTTATGGTACATACGGAAGTAGTTCTGCAGGGTGATGGTGGCAAATGTCTGCGTGGCGGCTTCCACCTTTACATTCTCCTTGGCTTCGATAGCCTGGTGCAGACCATCGGAATAGCGGCGGCCTTCCATGATACGCCCGGTCTGCTCATCCACGATCTTCACCTTTCCTTCCATCACCACATACTGGATGTCTTTCTCAAAGAGGGCATAGGCTTTCAGGAGCTGGTTTACAGAGTGGATACGCTCGGCTTTCGCGGCATATTCCTGTATCAGCAGCTCTTTCTGCTGGGCTTTCTCTTCCGCGGAAACATCCTGCTTTTCTATTTCGGCCAGGCTGGTGGAAAAGTCGGGTAATATAAAGAAGTTGGGATCCTCTCCCGCTCCGGTGATCAGCTTCAGACCCTTCTCTGTCAGCTCCACGGAGTTTTGCTTCTCATCAATCGTAAAAAAGAGCTCCTGCTTCACAACAGGCATATGACGCTGCTGCTCGCCTATATAATAGTTCTCTGCTTTCTGTAATATCTGCCTGTTACCCTCTTCGCTGAGGTACTTGATCAGGGCGCCGTTCTTGGGAAAGCCTTTAAAGGCACGGTATAACTGCAGTCCCCCGTTCTCCTTGTCTGCCTTGCCTTCGGCGATCAGCTTTTTAGCTTCGATCAGCGCCTGGTTCACCACCCGCTTCTGGGCCTCTACCAATTTTTCGATACGTGGCTTCAGCTGGTAGAACTGCTGCTCATCACCTTTGGGAATAGGACCGGAAATGATCAGCGGGGTACGGGCGTCATCGATCAGTACGGAATCCACCTCATCCACCATGGCAAAGTGATGCTTGCGCTGCACCATTTCCTCCGGCGCATGCACCATATTATCTCTCAGGTAGTCAAAGCCGAATTCATTGTTGGTACCGTAAATAAGGTCTGCCTTATAGGCATTTCTCCTGGAGGCGGAGTTGGGCTGATGCTTATCAATACAGTCCACTCTCAATCCCAGCCATTCAAAGATAGGGCCGTTCCATTCCTGGTCACGTTTCGCGAGGTAATCGTTCACTGTTACGATATGCACCCCTTCGCCTGCCAGGGCATTGAGGTAGGACGGGCAGGTAGACACAAGCGTCTTACCCTCACCTGTAGCCATTTCGGATATCTTACCCTGGTGCAGCACGATCCCACCTATCAGCTGTACATCATAATGCACCATATTCCAGGTAACATCATTGCCGGCGGCGGTCCAGCTGTTCTGGTAAATAGCCTTGTCCCCTTCTACGGACACATAATCCTTGGAGGCCGCGTATTCCTTGTCCAGCTCGGTAGCCGTGCTGACAAGCTCTTTATTTTCCGTAAATCTCCTGGCTGTTTCCTTAACGACCGCGAAGGCTTCGGGAAGTATCTGGTTCAGTATTTCCTCCAGCTTCTGGTCTTTCTTTTTCACCAATGCGTCCACTTCGTCATATATCTTTTCCCTATCTGCCAGAGATAAAGATGCATCATCTTCCGCCTGCTGTTTTTTGTCCGCTATCTGGGTATTCAGGTCGCTTATATATTCCTGTATACGGGTCCTGAATTCCCGGGTCTTGCCTCTCAGTTCATCATTGGATAAGGCCTTGTACTGTTCAAAATTTTTATTGATTTCGTCAACAAGCGGTTGAATTTTCTTTACATCTTTTTCGGACTTACTGCCACCGAACAATTTCGAAATGAATCCTAACATTAGTAATGTTTTATTTTTGAAGGCGAGCATCTGGTATGCTCCATTTTATAATACTTTTTTCCGTGTCTGGCAAGATGCAAATTTAATAACTTATACCTACATATTTCAAACATACCAAATAATAGTTCAAATTTTATGCTAAAATAAAAGCAAGTGCCATTTAGTCACAAAAAAAGGCAATGTTACATTAACACTGCCTTAAAATATAGCATTTTCTGACTTTTTTTACTCAATAGCGCATTTAAAGCTGCCGCCCAATGTAGTTTGCTTTGCCTGACACTGCTCTGTGGCACCTTTGTCATGCTGGTCGGTAATGGAATATCTGTATTTTTCCTGTCCGCCTTCATAACATACGCATTCATAATCCTTGCTGCAGGAAGCAAGCAGGCCGGTCAGGGCAACGGTGATCACTACAAATAATGCTTTCATATAACTGTTGTTTTATTTTTGTTTCTGTTTAAAAAAACGAAAATAAAACTTTTTATTGAAAAATTATTCTATTCTGCATTCATGAGTAACCCCGAAAGAGGACTGCATTTTATTACACTGGTCTTCCGCACCGTTCCTGTTATTGTCCCTTACGGATTTCCTGGAGACTTCTGCACCGTTCAATCTGCAGACGCAAACATAATCTTTGTTACAAGCGGTAAAAGCAAAGGAGGATACGAATAACGCACCTGCTGCTATGATCATCTTTTTCATATTGTCAATTTTTACTACCTGTAACAACAACCACATTGATTTGTTCAAAAACCGGAATGCTAAAGTTTAGTAAATACTATGCGGCCCGCTTTTTGGCTACAGTTCGCTCCCTGAATCTAAAATAGGCTGCCGGAAACCCGGGACAGCCTATCTCAGAAAAGTAATATACAATATAAATCTATCCGGTTACCTCACGCCATTCATCATCTTTATAAGCTGTTTGCTTAAGAAGAATAAAACGATAGAGGAAGCGCCCGCCATAAATACGAACAGCATAAAGAAGTCATACAGGTTGGCAATCTTGAAGCCTAAAAAGTTTTTAACAGGCACCATCTGCTCAGTTTCGACAGTACTTTTTATCGACTCTTTCAGTTGCGCATCTTTAATACCTGAGTAATTAACTTTCTCCAGCGGCAATACTTTCTCTCCCTCCATTTCCTTCAGCTTGGTTATATCCAGCTCTTTCGGCAATATTGATACAGTATGCGCCGACTGGATCTCATTCAATAATGAAACTTTCACAACAGGTTCCGGGTAAAAACTGCTCAGAGTACCTGCAAACTTATTCGCTGTAGCCGTACTCAGGAACCAGACGCCCATCAGCAAAGACGCAAACTTCACCGGCGCTAATTTATTTACCATAGACAAGCCGATCGGAGACAGGCACAGCTCACCAAACGTATGTATGGTATAAAGGCTTATTAACCACATCATGCTCACTTTCACTCCCGGGGCCAGTCCTTTTACCCCAAATGCGATCACCAGGTATCCTATAGCCAATAGGAACAGCCCTAATGCCTGCTTGTAAGGCGATGCGGGCTCCATATTCTTTTTGCTCAGGCGTGTCCATATCCAGGCGAAAACAGGAGCAAAGATAACAATCGCAATAGCATTAACGGATTGAAACGCCGAAGCAGGAACAACTACATTTCCAATATTCCTATTGGTCTGCTCTTCTGCAAAATAAGTAAGCGAAGCGCCGGCCTGCTCAAATGCCGACCAAAAGAATATAACAAAGAATGCCACAATAAAAATTACCCAGATCCTCTGCTGCTCTATTTTTGTCAGGCTAGGATCTGAAATGATATAACCCGGTGCCGCTATGGTCAGCGAAAAGATGAATGCACCGATCAGGTCCTTATCCAGCAACCAGTAAAAAGCGCCTAACAAAATGAGCCAGATACCCACCCAAAGCAATGTTTTAGACGTTGACATACGGGGTGTTTCGATAGCCTTGGCCCCTGCTGTATTCACACTGGTCGGCTTGCCTCCGATAGGCTTGCCATCAGGGGTAACAATATACTTATCCTTAGTAAAAACGAAGAACAGCACACTCACTATCATACCGATACTGGCCAACAAAAAGCCCCATTTAAAGTCCATAGGATTACCCGTATCGCCCACAAAGCCGCACACCAGCGGGGCCAGGAACGCGCCTAAATTAATACCCATATAGAAGATGGTAAATGCACCATCCACTCTCGTATCATTTGCCGGATACAACTGTCCGACCATAGTGGATATATTGGGCTTGAAGAACCCATTGCCAAATATCAGGAAGCCCAGTCCCCCAAACATCAATATCTTCGCCATCTCTATATCAGTACTGTACATGCTGCCCGACAAGAACATAAACAACTGCCCGATAGCCATGAGTATGCCTCCGAACACTATAGACTTCCTGTTGCCCCAGTATTTATCAGCTACATACCCGCCTATAAGGGGCGTTAAATAAACCAGGCCGGTATAGCTTCCATAAATCTGTGATGTAAAATCCTTATCAAACAATAACGCTTTCAGCAAAAATAATGTAAACAGGGCACGCATCCCGTAATAGCTAAACCGTTCCCACATCTCCGTAACAAAAAGAATATAAAGACCTTTGGGATGTCCTTTGGGCTGTTGTGTACTAACTTCTGACATATATCTGAATTGAATTAAAAATAAAAAACCAAGGTGTAAAGTAAATATTTTTTTAACACAATCTGCATTTGTTATGAAAAATTACCGCACGCCATGCATTAATTTCCTTATTACCCGGTGGAGCAATATCAGCAGCACCCCCGCGATAACGGGCACGGCGGTAAAGATGAGGAAGAAGGTGCGCATATCATACCGTGACGTGACTGCCTCTATCTGGCCGCCCAGCGTACCAGCCAGCTTATTGCCGATGGCAATGGCAAGATACCACATGCCGAACATAAAAGCGATCATTTTACCCGGCACCAGCTTGCTGACATAGCTCAGCCCTACCGGCTGTATGCACAGCTCTCCCAATGTATGGAACAGGTAGGCGATGACCAGCCATATCATGCTGACCCTTACCGTGCCCGCTGCCGCCCCCTGCGGAATGCTGCCCGATCCGTAGGCCAGGAACGCAAATCCTATGGCCGTAATGATCAGCCCGAGCCCGAACTTCACAGGTGCCGGCGGGTTGAACCTGCTTTCCCATATCCTGCCTACCACAGAAGCCAGTACGATAATAAAGAAAGAGTTCAGGATAGAGAACCATGAGGTGGTCACTTCTACCTGTCCGTCCTTCAGTTGCGTCACCGTAGCGGTCCCGATCCGGGACGGCTGCCCCTGATGCAGGTACTGGTCCTTTATCTTATCTATCCGGCCGGAAGGGAGCGCCTGGGGCTTTTTCCCCTCTTCATGAATAGCGATCACAGCGCCCACTTCCAGGGCTTCCTGGCTGGAAATGGTCTCCCGGCGCTCTTCCACGATGCCATTGGATACCAGGGCCGAAGCTTCCGATTCCAGGACATGCCCGTAGACGATGTCGCCTTTCTTATCCCGGATCACCTGCCCCTCATCATTCAGCTGTTCATATTTCACCACCTTATAGGAAATTTCATAGGCATGGCTGGAAAAGTCCCGGTTCAGCATCCAGATCACAATACCCCAGACCCCGGCAAAGGCCAGGCCCAATATGATATTGGCCGCCGCGATCCTCTTAAAGGTCTGCCGGAAAAGCTTCAGCAGCACCCATGTGATGAAAACAAGGGGAATAACGGTCAACAGGGTATTAAAAATATTAAAGGCGGTAGCGGCAGCACCCTCAAAGGTCCGGTTGGTATAATCCCTGGCAAACAGCACCAGGGAGCTGGCGCCCTGCTCAAATGACAGTACGAAGAATACGGTAAAGAATACGAAGAGTATCACTGCAAACATCCTGTCCCGCAGCACATAATCATACCTGAGGATACGGGACACCACCAGGAAAAGGAATAATGCCAGCCCTATCAGGAGAATGACCACCGGACCTGACAAAAATTCCTTTTCCAGGAGAAAAGCCTCCGGCAGCAGGGAGATGCCTTCTATATTGGACGTAAAATCATTGACCAGGTATAAAAGACCTATGGCGGCACAAACCACGATCAGCACCTTATCCCGCAACGTGAATGGGTTAGCCTTATACGTCTGCGCTTCGGACGCTTCAGCAGCCATATCCCTTTTGCCGGGCCGGGCGCCTATCGTACCGAACAGCGGCTGCGCCAGCCAGAATTGCAGGCAACCCAGCAGCATAAAGATACCTGCCAGTCCGAATCCCCACGCCCAGCCCACCTTTTCTGCCAGGTAGCCGCAGAGCATCATACCAAAGAAGGCGCCTGCGTTGACGCCCATGTAAAAGATGGTATAGGCGCCGTCCTTCTTCTCGGGCAGGTCCTTATACATCTGGCTGATGATAGACGTTATATTGGGCTTGAAAAAGCCGGTGCCCAGAATGAGCAGGCCAAGCCCCCCGTACAAGCCGGTCTTGGTTTCCAGGGCCATACAGGCGTGGCCCAGGGTCATAATGATGCAGCCCAGTATGACCGCACGCGTATATCCCAGGTATTTATCGGCTATGACGCCTCCTATGATAGGCGTAAGATACAGCATGCTGGCATAAGTGCCCATCAGGATGCCAGCATTCGCCGCGCTCCATTCCCAGCCGGGGTTGGAGCCGATGGCAGCCATGGTCAGGAAATTGATGAGCAGCACCCGCATACCGTAAAAAGAGAACCGTTCCCACATTTCTGTAAAGAACAATACAAAAAGTCCTGAAGGATGTCCCAACACCCTGGAGCTGAAAAAATCCTGCTTGACTGTCGCCTGGCCCATAGTTATTTTTTGATGGATTACATGAAAATTTTCAAATATAGGAAACTAAAGCCTCCCGTCAAACCCCGGGCATCAAATTACAGGATAGCCGGCGACCACTTGTTAACAATTTGTTTTCATAAATAAAAATACGTAATTTAACATCCGGTTACACCAAAAACCTGTAGCCAAGCAACCGATGAAGTATATATACCTGCTCTTAATATTATGCCTGAGCTGGACGCTTACCTTTGCCCAGATGTCCTTTACTGAGAACAAAGGACAGTGGGAAAAGGATATCCGGTATAAAAGCCCGATAGCGAACGGAGCGCTTTTTATCACATCCGGGGGGCTGGTGTATCACCTGGTGGATATGGATAAGGTGCATACGCTCTTACACGATGATACTTCCGCTGCCCGCTATTCCGAAACGATCGACCATTATGCCTTCCGGATGACCTTGCTGCAGCATAATCCCAACACCTCTTTCACTACAGGGCAGCCCGAACCCGGCCATGAGAACTATTTTTCCGGCAGCGATCCCGCCGCGTGGGCTACAGCAGTAAAAAGATACCAGGCGGTCACCCAGGAACAGGTATATGATAATATAGACCTTAAATATTACGCTACCCGGCAGGGCCTTAAGTATGAATTCCTGGTGCAGCCTGCAGGTGATCCTTCCCTTATCCGGTTCAGCATCGAAGGGATCACGCCAGAAATTGACAGGGACGGTCATCTTCACTATATCACCCCGCTGGGCACCATCACCGAAACGGCGCCCGTCTGCTACCAGGTGATCCGGTCCGACACCGTATATATACCCAGCGCCTTCCGGCTGGAGAACCAGGTACTTTCCTTTGAGCTCAAAGCACCCTATGATACCCGATACCCGCTGGTCATAGACCCTGATATGGTCTTTTCCACCTATAGCGGCGGCACTACCAGCAACTTTTACGCCTATGCCTCCAGCTATGACAACAGCGGCAATATGTATTCAGGGGGGATCGCCTGGGGGCCGGGCTGGCCCGTATCCCTGGGCGCGTTCCAGACACAGTTCAACGGGAATGTGGACGTATGCCTTATCAAATTCAACAGTACCGGTACCCAGCGGCTGATGAGCACCTATTATGGCGGCAGCGGGGAAGACATACCGCTGGCCATATCCGTAAATGCGGCGGAAGAGGTGGCTATCGGGGGCTACAGCAGGTCGCGCGACCTTCCTATGCTGGCCACTTCTTACGACAGCACCCTGAATAATACCACCCGTAACAACCAGAGCGAACCTCTGGGAGACCTGTTTGTCATTACCTTCAATGCCGCCGGCACCCAGCTGACGGGCGCTACCTACCTGGGCGGTACGGATGATGAAGCCTCCATCATTACGGCGGCCAATCCCTACATCAGCGACCGGCGTATCAACAGCAAGACCAGCCCCCTGTTCCTGAGATTTGATAATAACGACCACCTGTGGCTCATCAGCAATACATCCAGCAACGACTTCCCGCTGACTGCCAACGCCTTCCAATCCATGCCCGGCGGTCTGACGGACGGTGTGCTGTGCCGGCTTAACAAGCAGTGCAGCCAGCTGCTTTTCAGCTCCAGGATCGGGGGCAGCGAACAGGATTTCCTGAGCTATTTTGACTATAATAATAAGCAGCAGCTGGTCATATCCGGCTTTACCCAAAGCGCTACCCTGCCTGTTTTTTCCAACAGCTACAATGCCGTTCCACCGGGTGATGAAGACGCCTATGTGTTCATATTCGATCCCGCTACGTCCCTTATCACCAATAGCACCTACCTGGGTACCGCCGGTATTGACGAAGCGCTTAAAGTAGCAGTAGAGCCTGTCTCCCAGCGTGTGTATGTGCTGGGTATCACCAATGGCAATTATCCTGCCAGCACCGGGACCTATTCACTTCCTGAAGGTAATGCCTTCCTGCACATCCTGGATTCCTCCCTTTCCCTCAGCATTGCTTCCACCCGGACGGGCCACGATAATACGCTGGGTGTCTTCCCCAACTGGCTGCCTACCGCTATCGGGTTCGGGGAATGTAACGAGGTCATCCTGACAGGCATTCAGAATAATCTCACGCCCTATACCCTTTCCATGCCGGTCACTCCCAATGCTTACCAGGCAACGACCGGGGCATTCTGGTTCGCCGTTATGGACCTGTCCCTGCAGCAGCTGAAATATGCCACCTACCTGGGAGCCAGCGGGCTGGATCACATACACTGCGGGCAACACCAGCTGGATAAGCGGGGCAACCTGTACCATACTATCTGTTCCACTAACGGCAATTTCCCTATCACTGCCAGCTCCTGGTCGCCGATCAAGCAGAACGGCATCCTGCTGGATATCATCAGCTTTAAATTTGAGCTGGCACCGCCCCGCGAGGTCATTGCCGACTTTGAGCTGGCGCCGGGCTATAACGATACAGGCTGCGCTCCCTATACCGTTACATTCCGGAACAATTCCGTCAACGCGCGGTTCTATCAATGGGATTTCGGGGACGGCAGCAGCAGCACACTATTTGAGCCCTTTCATACCTACGACCGGGAAGGGAAGTATCGTATCATACTGTATGCATCGGAAGATATCTGCCACGGCCAGGATAGCGACACCCTGATCCTGACGGTAAAAAAGGTAACAGACCCCAGGCTGGTCACCAGGGATACCGTGATCTGTCCCGGTACGGAAACGCTGCGCCTCGAAGCCCTGCTGGCCAACCCTGACAGCATCATACACATAGACTGGCAGCCCGCGGATGCCATACTGTCTTCCCGGGACAGGCTGCATATTACCGCCGATCCCCGCAGGAGCCTCCAGTTCACCGTCAGGGCCTTTAATAATGACCCGCTGGCCTGCGTCCTTGCACGTGAAGCTGTCATACGGATCTCAAAACATGACTCGCTGGCCGTTCTCATAGACCCGCAGGAATCCTATATCTGCATAGGAGATACCGTGGTGCTTACAGTGTCGGGCGGCGGGCCTGCGGACCTGGTGACGGGACTTAATATCTTCCGCAGGGAGGGCAACAGGATCTATACCAACCCCGATATATCCTCGGTATATAATGTGCGGGTGACCGACACCCACCAGTGCGTCTATTATGCCAATGCCCGTATTACGGTGACCGACACGATCCGGGTAGAGGCAGGGCCTGATAAAGTGATACGCTATGGAGAAACGGTATCCCTGGAAGGGTACAGCCCCTATGATTATTTCTGGTATCCTGCAGCGGCATTCTCAGACCATACGGTCGCTCATCCTGCGGTACGGCCGTTAGAGACCACTACCTATTATCTTAAAAGCACCCAGGGATGTACCGCTATGGACTCGGTGCGGGTCATCGTAACGAATGCTAAAATACCGAATGCCTTTTCTCCCAATGGTGACGGCATCAATGATAAGTTCTATGTGATACCTTTCAGGGACAACGTCACCCTGAAGCAGTTCAGCATCTACAACCGTTACGGCGAACGGGTATTTTATACGGAAAATATAGCCGATGGCTGGGACGGGTCGTATAAAGGAGAGCCCTGCGACCTGGGTGTGTATTTCTATTATGCGCAATATATCATCGGGGAAAAGCAGTACACTGAAAAAGGAGATGTTACGCTGATCCGGTAAGCACATTCCCGGAGAATAGCAGCGGCTTTGGGGTGTATTGTGAGGGATACTAAAAACGGAGCTGTAACGACTTCTAAGTAAACTTATGGGTTGTTGGTGAAGAACACCAACAACGGAGGGGGACGTTTATGGTCTCTTTAGGTTGTTAGTAAGGGATATCAACAACGAAGCGTAATGATTGTTCAAATAGCCTTATGGGGTTGTTGTGAAGCACACCAGCAACAGAGAAAAACAGTACACAGAAAAAGGAGATGTTACGCTGATCCGGTAAGCGCATTCCCGGAGAATAGCAGCGGCTTTGGGGTGTATTGTGAGGGATACTAAAAACGGAGCTGTAACGACTTCTAAGTAAACTTACGGGTTGTTGGTGAAGAACACCAACAACGGAGAGTTTTTTTAAGGTTGTTAGTAAAAGGGAGACCAAGGACGACGGAAGACAGGGTCCGGAAAATCCGGAAAGCCAATGATTTCTTTAGGTTGTCGGTAAAGGGCATCAACAACGGTGGAAAGCGCTTCCGGTGGACAACAGCATGCCGGTTACAAAGCATTCAAAAAAGAAGCAGGCTGCCCGGTCCGGGCAGCCTGCTTGGATAAGCCTTGCAATATAAAGGATTATTTTTTACCTTTTTTCTCTTCCATTTCAGCCTGACGTAACGCACGTGTCATCACTACGGAAGCGATAGGCTGACGGGCAGGCATCAGCACCTCTCCGTTCTCAAATTTCACATCTTCAACACGGATGTTACCGTTCAGCTCCAGGTTGGTGATATCCACTTCGATATTTTCAACAAAATGCTTAGGGTAAGTACGTACTTTCAGTGAGTTCATTTTCACAACCAGACGACCACCGGCTTTCACACCTGCAGATTGCCCTACGATCTTCAACGGCAGGTTGGCGATCACTTGCCTGTCCTCTACCAGCTCCAGGAAGTCTATGTGGGTCAGCGTATCTGTAACCACATCGAACTGTAAGTCTTTCATGATGGTCCTGTACACTTTACCGTCAATGTTGATCTCAGCGATCTGGAACTCAGGAGAGTACACCAAAGAACGGAATGCCAGGATAGGAGCCGCAAAATGGACCTCTTCCTTACCACCATAGATAACACCCGGTACCAGGCCTTGTGCGCGAAGCGTACGGGCAGCTTGTTTACCCTTACCTTCTCTTAACTGTGCATGAATTGCAACTGTTTTCATAAAATAAATTGATGCTATTTCCTTCTTAAACGATCACCTGTACCAACATCTAATGAAAGAAATATTTTTTTTAAATTGTGATGCGGTCTTTACGACCGGTCAGGTTTTTTTGTATAGACAGTCAGTTTAATAATTATTTCAGCCTGTTGCTATGGATGAACAGCGAGTGAATGGATTTATTCTCAAATGTGTTCCTGATAGCGATCGCGAACAATTCGGCTACGGAAACCACTTCAATCTTATCACACTGCTGCTTTAAAGGAATGGTATCGCATACCACGAGTTTCTCCAGCACAGAATTTTCTATATTTTCATATGCCTTACCGCTCAATACCGGGTGGGTACAAAAAGCAGTAACGGACAATGCGCCCCTTTCCTTCAGCATAGCCGCCGATTTTGTCAGCGTACCTGCCGTATCACAAATGTCATCGATCAGGATGATATCCCTTCCTTCCACATCACCGATCACCGTCATAGAGGCAATTTCATTCGCACGTTTTCTCTGCTTGTCACAGATCACCATTTCAGCATTGAAATAGCTTGCGAATTCCCTTACCCTGTTGGTGCTTCCTACATCGGGGGATGCAAAGGTAAGGTTTTTTAAATTCATTGTTTCAATATACGGAATAAAAATAGCCGAGCTGTCCAGGTGATCCACCGGAATATCGAAAAAGCCCTGGATCTGGGGGGCATGGAGGTCCATGGTCATTACCCTGTCTGCACCCGCAGTCGTTAAAATATTGGCCACCAGCTTGGAGGCGATGCTTACCCGGGGCTTGTCCTTCCTGTCCTGTCTCGCAAAGCCGAAATAAGGGATCACCGCTGTAATATAGCCGGCAGAAGCCCTTTTCGCAGCATCTATCATCATTAACAATTCCATCAGGTTATCCGAAGGGGCAAAGGTGCTTTGCACCAGGAAAACATAATCACCGCGGATAGATTCCTGAAACACCGGCTGAAATTCACCGTCGCTGAATCGCTGCGTATTTACATTTCCTAAAGGCTTACCAAAGGCATTGGCGATTTTCTGAGCCAGGTATTGGGAGTTAGTACCCGAAAAAATTTTAACAGAAGGTTGCATGAGTAGTTTTTATAAAAGAAAGTTCGGCAAAGATAATTATTTATTAATGTATGCACAATGAAAAGCAGGCCAATTTTTACACAAAATTTTAACCGGCACGGCAACTGATACGAATAAAAAAGCGCCCCGTATCCCCGAGGCGCTTTACTTATTATCTTAAGAATTATATCTTTTTGTTACGGCGTTGCTTACCAAATTGCGCTGTATTCTTGGTGCCGAAATTCTGGCTGCCCAACCTGTCCATCACACAACGGAATCCAACTGTCATGCTACCGTGATGAGCGTTCATATACCTTCTTGTTCCGGGGCTTAACCAGTAAGCTCCGTCATTCCAGGAACCGCCCTTGATCACTCTCGCATCGTCATTGACCAGGGTAGTTTTACCATAATCATAGAAGAAACCGTTATATCCTGTAGAGTCTCCTGAACCATCCCTATAGCTACGCACATCGTGAGAGTTGTAGTCCGCATTGTAGCGCGGCTGCCAGTCAGTGCTGTCAATAGGCACTTTCACCAGCTCACCCCATTCGTCTTTCTCAGTCAGGGTCAGATCCTCTTCATATACGTTCTTATAGTACTCATTACCTACAAACGGTCTGAATTCATCAACTTCCTGGTGAGAGGTAGGACGATATACATCCAGCACCCACTCATTTACGTTACCGGCCATATTGTACAGACCGTAGGCATTCGGCGGATACCAGTCGATGCGTGCAGTAGGAGCAGCGTCATCGTTCAGGCCGCCCGGAGTACCCATATAGTCACCTCTTCCTCTTTTATAGTTGGCCAGGAACTGACCTTGTGTTTCCGTACGGGCCTGTGCACGTGTGCTGCGCGGATCACCCCACGGATAACCCGGCCTGTCTGTCAATGCCTCTTCACCACGCCTGCGGTTGTTGGCAGGCCTTGGATTTTTAGAGATAGAACCTAAAGCCGCATATTCCCATTCCGCTTCTGTAGGCAGGCGGTAGTTAGGCAGCAGGGTTCCATCGCTGTAAGCATCATTACGCCTGTCAGCACCGCTCGGGTCCAGGTCACGCTTACGCGCATTACCCGCACTACCCAGGTACTGATCGGAGATATAGGCTTCTGTATTATAAACGTCCTCATTAACCTGATTCACGTTCTTTTTCAGCTTTCCGGCCTTGATCAGCAGCATTTCATTTACACGGTCACTACGCCATTTGGCATATTTGTTGGCCTGGTACCAGTTAACACCCACTACAGGATAGTAATCGTAAGCCGCGTGACGGAAATAATAATTCACTAAAGGCTCATTGTATGCCATAGCCTTACGCCATACGGTGCTGTCCGGCGTTTCCCTTGCTATAAGCTCCGGATAGTCGGAACCGTAAGCACGTCTCAGCCAGTACAGGTATTCACGGTAATGAACGTTTGCCACCTCAGTCTCATCCATATAGAAGGAAGGGACGGTTACCCTTCTTGGAGAGTTATTTCTCTGGAATGTGATATCATCTTCGGTTTGTCCCATGATAAACGTACCGCCTTCTACAGGGACCAGACCTGGTCCGGTCTGCTGGCCGGCATAATTAACTACCTCAAAACCTCCTAAGCGAGAGTCATTGTAGTTCCATCCGGTTTTTTCTGACACGCCGTAAGTTTTATTTTTGGAACAAGAAGCGAAAAATAACGCTGATCCTGCACATAACAAACTAAAGCCTAATAGTGTTCTTTTCATAATAAAAAAACAAAGTTTTTCTTTCTTAAAACAGTATTGCTCCCGTATAAAGTATAAAGCAATATTTTACGATAATTCTGATAATATCAGGTACAATAATAGAATATTATTTTCAAAAACAATAATCTTTTTAAAAATTTCTTTAGAAAAATTATCAAATCCTTAATCTGACATTTTTCAAACCATAAACTATTTACAATTAACCTGATTTTTAAAATCACGGTAAATGTAAAAAAATATTTTTCAATTCAATAACATTCCCGGAATATTTTTTACCATTCCCAAAATAAATTTCCCGATCAGGAGTTATAGTAAAGTTCATAGCCTATGATGATAGCCGCCACCATACATACCGCATCCACCAGGAGGCCCGCCACAAGGGCATAGCGTGTATTTTTGACATTCACGCTGCCGAAGTACACGGCCAGCACATAAAAGGTGGTCTCCGTGGACCCCTGCAATATGGCAGCGATATAGGCCTCCAGGGACTTTACACCGTAGTTGTTCATCACATCTACCATCAGGCCGCGAGCGCCGCTGCCGCTCAGCGGCTTCATCAGTCCCACGGGCAATGCCGCAACGAAACGGGTATCAAATCCCATAGCGGCTACAGCCGCGCCTATGCCATTCACCACATAATCCATACAGCCGGAGGTGCGCAGCACGCTTATAGCCACCAGCATCGCCACCAGGTAAGGTATGATCGTTACCGCCGTGTTAAATCCCTCCTTGGCACCTTCGATGAACGCATCATACACATTGATCCTTTTCACCAGCCCCGACACCAGGAACAGTATCACGATAGCCATGATCACAATGGCGCCGATCATACCCACTACATTGTTCATCGTTTCAGAGGGCATGCTTTTCAGCCAGTGCCACAGGAGCCAGATCAGCCCGCCCATCCCGAAGAAGAATACAAAGACAGGCAGCCTGAAGATATTGATCTTCTGGTACATCGCCACGATGCAGATACCCGCTACCAGGCCGATATAAGTGATCATCAGGATAGGAAGGAAGATATTGGCAGCGTTAAAGTCCGTCACACCCTGCTCTATGGCCACCGTCTGCCGGATGGCTATGATGGAGGTGGGGATCAGCACGATACCGGCCGCATTCAGCACCAGGAACATGATCTGCGCATTGGTCGCCGTCTCCTTGTCCGGATTCAGCTCCTGCATATCCTTCATCGCCTTTAAGCCCAGCGGGGTGGCGGCATTGTCCAGCCCCAGAAGATTGGC
Organism: Edaphocola sp.; assembly: GCA_037190225.1. Lineage (GTDB taxonomy): Bacteria > Bacteroidota > Bacteroidia > Chitinophagales > Chitinophagaceae > MKSF01. Next base: position 276,659 of record JBBCJL010000003.1, read on the forward strand.
TGAAAAGTTCATCGCGATATTACCGAATGCCGGGTGCTTGTCGGGAATATCCTTAAAGATCACCCTGAACAGCGGCTGCACCAGCCGGGCAAACACCTGTATCAGCCCCGACCGCTCCCCTATCTTCATGATACCCAGCCAGAGCGCCATCATACCCGTAAGACCCAGGGAGATGGTAAAGCCGTTCTTGGCGCTGTCGAACATGCCGTTCATCATAGTGGTGAAAATGGAAGCGTCCCCGCCCAGCACCAGCTTCAGCAGCGCTACCGCAAACCCGATAATAAAAAATGACACCCAGATATAATTTACCGCCATATGGTATTCCCGATTTTAAGTTCTGTATCAATGATTAATTTAAAGGCTTCGGCCAGCGTTGTGTCAACGGGCTTTTCCAGCACACGGCTGACCGGCATCACGCCGCTGACCGCATTCGTCACAAACACCCCGTCCGCCGTCAGCAGATCCCGTGCAAAGTGAATATTTTTTTCAATGATTTCATAATTATTCCGGCTTTGTTTTTCCAGCAGGTATTGTCTCATGACACCCGGCACCATATTATGTCGTAACGGCGGTGTAATGATCCTGCCTCCGCTGATGATAAAGATATTGGCGATGGTAGTCTCCAGGCAATAGCCCAGGTCATCGCATAACAGGATATCAGCCCCTCCTTCGATACCTCCCGGTTGCCGGAGCTGCCGGACGGCCTGCAGGTTATTCCGTGATTTCAGCATACCTGCCCGCTCCGTTTCCGGTATACAGGCTGTCCGCGTCAATATGATCCCGGCCGGGCGGGGCAACAGCTCCAGGAACTGCAGGCTCCAGTCTATCCCGTCCCGCTTTTTTCCTGTCAGCCATCTTACTTTCCAGGCCTTCCTGCTGTCCGGCCGTTTTACAGCCGTTTCCACCGCCTCCCAAAGCCCCGGAGGCACCGCACCCCAGTCCAGGACTGCCAGTGTCTGCACGAACCGTTGCCGATGCCACTGCCACAAGGGCAGCTCCCCGCGGACACACAGCATCGTTTCGATCACCACATCCCGGTAACCGGCACTGAATTCCTCAAAATCCTCTATATAATTCCAGTACATAAACAAAGAGGTGCCGGCTCCTGCGGAACCGGCACCTAAAAGTAAGTATTTGCAACGTGACTATTTATAATATTTTTTCCAGAAAGCCACATAGGCCTTCACATCTTTTGAGGCCAGCAGCTTGGGATAATTCTCAACGCTTATGGTAACGGCCTGGATCACATTTTTATCATCATATTCACTGAACAGGGAAGAAAGGGATCTTACCTTGTTAATATATTTCCTGGCCTCTTTTTCACTGGCGAATTCCCGCGACAGGACGATCGACTGCTCCTGGGTAAGGGCGTTCAGCGTCACTACGATGCTCTCATTGCCTGCCGTCACCCTGTTATATTCCGACAGACCCGCCTTGATACCCTGTATACGCCCGTCAAGCGGCAGGACCAGCAGCGCATAATATTTGGAAGTGCCTGTTGGCCTGGAGAACAGCTCATTCTTGTCATCCACCGTACCGCCGCCGTCCCCGGCCTGGATATCCCCTTTCGCACCGGCTGTATCTATGGCATTATTACCCGCTTTCCCGGTCTGGGTCAGGGAATCCGACACTATATTTTTGTTTTTGACAATAAAGGCTTTCAGCGTTGTGGCATAGGAATACAGCGAATCATTCTTATAGTTATTCAGCCAGTCATCCACCAGGGTTTCCGCGCGGCTAAATTCCAGCTTGCCCGCATAGCCGATCACCCTTAGGATGTCATATTGCTTTTTATAATTGCCCATTACCGAGAACCTGCTATAGGCCTGCTCTACCTGCTTCAGGCCGGTGGTATAATCACCGCTCATGATCAGGTCATAAGCATAGGTATAATGCTTATCAATGGAAAGCCCGGTGTCCTTACTGCCGGTAGCGGCATTGGTCATCATCACCGTCCAGTTGTTATCCGGGAAGTTAGCCACCAGGTAGTCGTAATAACGGCCGGCGTCTTCCGGCTGCTGCTGCCGCATACGGATCAGGTATTTGATATAATAGGTCTCCGGTATGTATTCGTTCCGCGGATAAAGACTATCCAGCTTATCGAAGGTCTTAAAGGTATTGGTGTAGTCCTCAAGGTTATAAAAATAGCCTTTTCCCAAGCTGTACAGCGCTTTCTGCCTCAGGTCCTGCAGGGAATCCACCGCCCTTGCGGTACGTGGAATAGCCAGGTAAAGGGAGTCCGCATCAGGCAGGTTTTTCCTGATCTGCTCTTCCGGCGTCAGGTGCTCGGTAACGATCTGCTCATTCACAGACATACCGCTGCCGGAAAGATTGCTGCGTCTCCAGTTATCCTTGAGCTCCCTGTTAGGCCATTTCTGCTTGAATTCGTTGGCCCCTTTCTGCATCAGCGTTGTATTGGCAAAATACCATGATTTGTTACCGCTGCCCTGGCTGGCTGCAGGTGGCTGTACCGGGGCTTTAAGGCTGACATAGTAGCTGTCAATGCTCCGTTTCTCCAGGTCTTTCAGGTACTTCTGGATATAAGCCCGCTGCTCAGGTTCCGACAAGGCATTCAGGTACAGGAGGCTGTCGGCATTTTTGACCTGGGTGGCCGGCGCCGCTATCTGGTATAACGAACCGCTCCGGGTGCTGGCATGCGTATAGTAGGGCTCATCCAGCCTGGTCAGGAACTGAACGGCGCTGTCATACTTCTGAGAGGCCGTCAGGTGCTCTCCTTTATTATAATACAGGTCGCCGATACCCACATAGGTAGTGCCTTTCTGAAGGGCATTGTTCTCGCTGTACTCGATACTTTTATTGTAGTTTTTCAGGGCCTCTTCCGTATCGCCTGTATGCTCATAATGCTTGCCCAGCCCGTAGTACACCTGGTCAAAATAGGACCTGAATTTCTGGTCCCTGGCCATTTTGGCCAGGGTACGGTAAATGGTCTCGGTGCCGGTGCCCGCTTCCAGGTTGTTCTTCACGATGTTCATCCGGGCGCTGAAATCCATTTCCAGCCTGGGGAAGAGGTCTATCACCTTTTCAAAGGATTCCGTACTGGCCTCATATAGATGCTGCTCCTGGAGTATCTGCCCCCGGAGGTATCCCGCACGCGTACGGGTGTATTTGTCCATATCCTTGGCCAGCAGCACTTCCCGTAAAGGCTCCAGGGCATCGTTCGGCTTATCCGTCTCCAGCGCCACATTGGCATATTCCAGGGCCAGCCTTGACCTGAGGTGCTTAGGAAAATTGATGTCATTTTTCAGCATATCCAGCACCAGAACGGCCTTGGTGATCTCCTTCTGCTTGACAAATACCCGCGCCAGCCACAGGATGGCCTCGTTTTTGGAAGGGCTGTGCCTGAGGATAGCCGCCAGTCCTTCCGGCTCCAGCTCGGCAAAGGCATTTTGCGCCAGCGGGTCCTTTTTTGCGTCCTTATCCTTTTTCAGCTTTTCCTTCCTGGCCTTTTCCGCTTCATGGATGACAAACTTGAAAGCATTGGCCGCATTCTCATAATCCCCTTTATAATAGTAGGCCTGTCCCATGATCATATACAGGTCATCCTGCCATTTGCCGCGGGGGTCATGCAGCTGGATACCCATAGAGGTCTTCTGGATGATGGTGTCCATATCCGACTTCAATCTCGCTGAATCCACATCGGGATTGAACGGGAAGAGCGTGATGAGCATATCGAAATTGTCCCGCTTGACCCGCCGCATATTCTCCTCCGCCTCCTTCATTTTCAGGTTGGCGTTGAAATAATAATTATACCGTGTAAATGTGTTCTGGATCACTTTCCGGGGAGCGGTCCAGCGCTTCTTCCGGAAGCGTTCATTGGTATAGGCCTTTTTCTCAGATTCTATCTTCATCTCAAAGGCCAGCTGCTTTTTCTTCTCTTTTTCCTTGACCTTCTCTTCCCGCTCCTTAACGCGTTCCGCCCTGACCTTCGCCAGGCTGTCACTGATGACCTTCCTGGCCGCCACGGCGCTATCCCTGATGCGGGCATTCTCTGTCCGTATCACGTCCAGGGCGGTCCGCATACTGTCCGATACCCGCAGCCTTTCCGCCTTCAGGCTGTCATTATAGGCTACCTGCGCGGCTCTCATACTGTCGGCCGTCCGTTTCCGGTCAGCCGACATGCTGTCCAGGATATGCCGCTGCGCGGCCCTGACACTGTCATTATAGGCCACCCTTACAGCTTTGATGCTATCCAGCCGCAGCTTATTGACCGCGGCCACACTATCCTTAAAACGGGGCGATTGCTTGTAAGCGCGTATCAGCCCCAGGCTGTCCGATACCCTTTTCCTTTCCTGGCGCAGCTGTTCCGCTTCCGCCACCCTTATAGCTCTCAGGCTGTCATTTATATTTCTCAGACTGTCATTCCTGGCTATGGTGATCGCCCTGATGCTATCCTGCTCCTGCTTTCTCTGGGCCCGGAGCGCTTCCATGGCCTGCGCCCTCACATCGGCAATACTATCCATACGGGACTGGCGGACTGCCGCCACGCTGTCCTTGTATTGCTTAGAGGCCTTATAATTACGGATAAGGGCAAGACTGTCCGTTCTTGCTTTCTGAACAGCCCTGATACTGTCTGCCCGGTGCTGGTTGGCGGCCTTTATGCTGTCAACGGCGGTCCTGTTCTGTGCCCATCCCTGGTAGCCGGTAAACATCGCTGCTATCAGGAGGCTTATATATAAAAGAAAAGATTTCAAAATCCGGTGCTTCATTACTGTTATCCAACAAAAATATACGGCTTGAAGATCATCAATCCGTATAAACGACTAAAGGTATATAAATCGAAGTAAACGTTAAATCAAGTGTTAATAATTATTTTTACAGGATGCTTGGAACAGTTTCGCACAATAGGAACGAAACAAAGTCAAAAATATTACTTTCTGTTTTAATTATATCATAACATTTCGGGCAATTTGAAGTTTTCTTGCCTACTTTTGCCAAAATCTATCGCAAATATTATGAACTGGCCTGTATTTTTCAAGCGGCTCGGAAGTGCTGTCGTTTTCTGTGCTGTTATCCTGGCAGCGCTGACCACCACTTTTGAGGTCCTGCTTGCCGTGACCATGCTCATACAGTTTTTCTGCATTAAAGAAACCTGGCAGCTTTTTAAAAATATATTCCCGGATACCACTTTCCCGGACACCCTGTACGCCCTTACCCAGCTGTTCGGGTTCGGCCTGACCATCAGCATCGCCATGGCATCGGCCCTGGGCGCGTTCATGTTCCTCACCCTGCTCATCCCGGTCATATTGATATTCATCAGCATCCTGCACCCTAAAAATACGCTTAAAGCCGGGATGACCGCTATCTTCGCGCTCCTGTACGTCAGCATACCCTTAGGCGGCATGATCAGCATGTACATGCTGTACCACAGCGGGCATCTTCCCACCAATATCCCGCTGGCGCTCATACTGCTGATATGGACCAATGACACGATGGCCTATATTACCGGCTCGTTCATCGGCAAGACCCCTTTTTCCAGTATCTCGCCCAAAAAGACCTGGGAAGGCACCATCGGCGGCGTGGTGTTTACTGTACTTGGCGTGGTCATCCTCAGCTATGCCGACTGGCTGCCCGGGCTCCGCCTGCAGGACTGGATCATCCTGGCGCTGCTCGCCTCAGTGATAGGCACCATAGGCGACCTGATGGAATCCAGGCTCAAGCGACTGGCCAATGTCAAGGATTCCGGCAATATCATGCCCGGTCATGGGGGAGCGCTGGACCGCTTTGATTCCCTGCTGGCCGCCCTGCCCTTCGCCTTCTGCTATGTGCTGATCTTCATGGTACGGTAATCGTCAACGGGATAAGTGAAGCTACTTTTTACAATTAGAAGAAAAAAGCCAATGCTTATAGCATTGGCTTTATAAAATATACAAACGTTGAACTTAGCTCTTACTTTGCCCTTTTGCCAAACTGCTTGTTAGCAGAAGTCAAAATTTTCTTATCATTCAAATGAGATTGATAACAATAAATTGCAACTCGTTTAATTTATCCCACCGTTTTTCTTATTCTTAAAATACCAAAAAGTCAAGCTAAAACCAGGAACAAATAAAATAGTTTCTACTAATAGTTTTATTGCCATCTCTTTATTAAGACCCGTTATCGGATTTAAGAGCAAAAAGCTGAAAATCCTTGCAATTGGAAATATTATAAGGGTTTTCAAAAATAATTTTGATAATTTCACAAATACAATGTTTGAATTACCAAATAAATTGAAATACAGCATTAACACCTGAACCGATAGGTCCTCCAAAAGCAGCTCCTAAACAAACTCCCACTAAGCCGCCGCCTATTCCACCGATAGCGCCGCCAATAACTCCTTCAATGTCTGCCCTACCACAAGCACGAGCATCAAAATTCCTAAATGCTAAAGGAGGAAGACCATTTTGTCTTCTATATTCATTAATCCAGTCACCAATAAATGAATCCCAATATTCCCAGGAGTTATATGAAACTAAAATAGCAGCTTTAAATGCAGACTGTTCAGCTTGCGGAATTAAATTTATGTTTTGTTCTAAAAATGAAATTGCAAATCTTTTATATTGACTTGTATTGTTAGCAGTATTGTATGCGTTCATTAATTCTGCCATTTTTTGATTAAAAATATTCGAATAATTACTTGCTGGATTAGGATCATTAAATACTATATTTGAAATTGAATCCTTGAAACCATCACTGTAAGTATAAGGAATATAAGCAAAGTAAGCATTAAGATATTCAGCGGTCAGGTCAGATACCAGTGCAATAACCTCCGCACTGTCAGTTAAGCCGTTAAAAAGATTTTCGTTTCTTATTTTATTAAAAGTGTATTCCAGCGCTTGATTATGAATTATTCCAATACTGTCCAGGATTCTGTCATAAGTATTATTATCAATTCCCAATGCAATAGTTTCTTCGGTCGGATTTGAAGCATTAGAAGTAGTACTTTCTTTTTTACATCCTAAAATAAATGCTGTTGTAAGTAGAATTGCTGTTGTTAAAACTAAAATCTTTCTGTTCATTTTGTAAAAATTTAGCTATTGGATGTCAAAATAACTTTAGGTAGTCCAACGCTACCGTTGAGCTGTTTTTGAAAGGAATAATGTGGGCTCAAACCTTTGTAGCGTCTATCAATGTTCCTTAGGGGATACTTCGTTCTGATTACTCTTACATCTTTGCTTACCCTGCTGTCAACATCATCCGACATTATAGTTTTAAGGATTATCCAGATGTTTTTCTTTCAGCCAAGTTCCGTTGCTGAGGGTTCAATTGATTTCTGCCAACCCGCAAATAAGAAAAATCTTAAACTTTTATAATTGTTTTACAATTAATAACCAAACCATCTACTAAGCATAAGTCAGCAGCAAACTTATAAAACATATTTAAATAAAAAATACGTATAAATATTTATTTTATAATTTTTATATAGTATTTAATTAATCTATATTTTCCTATAAATATTATTTATTTTCTAATAATATTTATAGCTTGCAATAGGCATATTAACAGTTTATAATATCTTGCATGCTGGTCTATCGAACGTTGCAGTATGTGCCTCGTACCTCGCGTGATGTGTATCGAATCTTGATACGTGAGGGGCCGGATGAGGTCGCAGGAGTAAGAATGGCCGGGGAGAAACAGGGTACAGTATCATAACGGGAAAGTATCTAAAAAACACGTTACTATCCTTTCGATTGAAGCGTAGCGGAATGGAGAAAATCTCATGGTCAGTAACTTATAATCAGGAGATTTAAGCTTCGCTGAGAATAGTTCCCGGCTTCACTGCGTTTCGCCCGAAATGACGACCTTTCGTGGACAGTATCTTGCTATTATAACCATCAGGCGGTGGTACGCATCCTCAGCATAACTTAAGGGGTACGGGCGGCCTACCACATCCCTGCATTGATAAGCGGCGCTATATCCAGGGCCCTATGCAAAGAGAATAAGTGCTTCCATTTGCCGGATAATGTGGATCAATTTTTTAGCTGTTACCATAAATGTTTAGCTCAACATCAGAAATGCTCATAGCTGATAGCATACAGCTCCAGCTTTTCCTTGGAATATACGACCAGGTAGCTTGCCGGTAAACCCTTGTCGTTTGGCTTCACCTCATATTTTGTTTTCATAGCATTATCTATCATATCATAGTGCTGTAGGGCACTTGTACCGCAAAAAGAGGCCGCTTCACGGGTAAACAGTAAAGATTGATATTCTCCATCCACGTATTTTGTTTCAGATGGTGCCTGCTGTGTAGCTGTATACATGCCTGCGGAAATAATATGAGAGGTTATTATTTTGCCTGAATGGATCATCCTGATCTGATAATCCGTGTATTCGTTTTTTACGGATGTCAAATAGTAATCATCCTCCGCGTAATCGACCCTGAGTGTTTCATGGTCGCCCTTTTTCAAAGTGTCCTTAAACCTGGCAGGCACATTATATTCATTCAATGTTTGATTCCGCCGGTTGATATAACTTCCCAGCCTGAATGTTGTTGATTGACGGACCGAGTAAGTGACCAGGGTATCCCGGAGCTGCAGCTGCTTGATGGTATATGTTGTTGAGAGGATCTTCTGGATCTTGTTATTTTCATAATAATTGGTCGAATCTGCCATCAGGATACCATTGCTCCACTGGTAGAAAGTTTCATTTTTCCTGGTGCCGGAAAAGGCAAAAACATAATTTACTTCTTTCGTTTTACGGCCGCCCCGGTCATAATATAGCTCGTAAACGAGCTGGTTATTTTTATCTTTTACAGTTACCTTACTGACGCGGTTCGTTACAAACAGGTGGCTGTCATTGATAACCACCCTGCTGCCAAACCAATTATCAAATTCTTCATCAAAATTGAAAACAGTGTGAAAGCGATTACCTTCCATATCAGGGAAAGCGCTGATCCTATCGATCACTATGGGCAATGACCTGTAATCAAAGTATTCAGATGGTATATTACGCCTGCCCTTTCTTGTGTTTTCTTCCTGCGAAAACGAAGCGGTGCCGGATAGTATTAAAATGATCAGGAAAATTATTTTCATATGGAACGTGCTTTTCAAAGTTACCTTTTATTTCTTCCATATTGCTTCCTCACAGTCAAAAAGTTGCAACCTAAGATCCGCATCATAGCCCGCCCCTTACACATATGGCTCACACCACACCCCGCCTTTACAAATGCTCCCGGTCACGGGCTGATTGCATGATGCCTGCCTGCGGGGTAGTGACTATGGGAGCGTCTTTAAAATACTGTTGATGCTTTTTTCCAGTGCTGAGGTATCGGTTCCGCAATAAGGGAGATGCTGCTTGGATTTGAGCAGGTAATTTTTGGCCAGGGTAAGCTGCTTTTTATCTTGTGTGTGCTTATTAAGAATATCAACGGCAGCATTATAATAGGTGATCACTATGATCTTGCCGTTATCTTTATTGTATTTAAAGGCATTTTCTGCAAACATTAATTTTTTAGCCTGTTGGTTCAGCTTTATATAGGTATTTATTGCTGCCGTATAATTCAGACTGTCGGTGCTGTTGAGCTCTTTAGAAGCAGCTGTCTGATGTACAAGGTGCTCTATAGCGAGCGGGTACCCGGACAGCTGCCACATCGGATCTGCAGGAATATGGGTCCGGATAAAAGACCGGCTTTGGGTAAGAAATACGTTTTTGTCCAGCTTTTTCCTGAAGTCAATATATCCGCGGGTCTCCGTTATGCCACCGGACATCCAAAGGAGGTCACAATGGAACCATTGGTCTCCGAGCTTCACAATATTCCAGATGTGATTGGTTTCTTTAAAAGCGGTCCTGGGGGCGCCCAATTCCTGCACATAACCTTCCACCAGTTCGTTGGTGATCTTGAATTGATTGCAGAAGGCGGCAAACAGGACTGCATAGTCTGTGCAGATGCCTTTCCTGCTGCTAAGAACACTTTGGTAAGCGGGTAATGTTGCTTCGCCCTTTTCAAACTTCTCAACATCAAACGCTATATTGTCATACATCCAGCCGGCGATCAGGAAAAGCTTTTGGGTGTCATTGAGACCCAGGTTTTTGATCTGGTTAGTGATGTGCTGTAACGGACCGGCAGCGCTGGAAAGGGAGGATTTTAGATTAAAGGTATTTTCATCAAAAGGAATAGATGGATGGTCCTGGCTGCGGGCTATACAATTGGTCAGGGTTATAATAAGTATCAGTATATATTTCATCATAAAATAAAAGAGGGCTAACTGGTAGAATGGTTTTGCCGGAACAGATAAGCGTATAGTTAGCCGGCGTGAAACACCCTGCAAAACATATGCTCTGCAGGGTGTTTGTTTATAAACTTCTGAAAGGGGCAAAGTCTTAGTAGCCGGGTGCTTACCGGGTCTGTTGCTCGCACCATACCCTCGCGTTCACAAAGGCTTCCAGCCATGGGCTGACTTCATCCTGTCTGCCGGCAGGGTAGTTTGCCCAGTTCCACTGGAAGATGGACCGCTCTATATGCGGCATCGTCACCAGGTGACGGCCTGTGCTGTCACACATCATCGCGGTGTTGTAGTCGGAACCGTTGGGATTGTGCGGGTAAGCGTCATAACCGTATTTGGCTACGATATGGTATTTGTCTTCCGCTTCGGGCAGGTGGAATTTGCCTTCTCCGTGCGAAATCCAGACGCCCAAGGTGCTGCCTGCCAAGGTCTTCAGCATAATGGAATGGTTCTCCTGCACTTTTACCGATACGAAGTTAGATTCGTGCTTGCCGGAAGTATTATGGTGCATTTTTCCATGCTCGGCATGATCAGGGTTGATCAGCTCGAGCTCCATAAACAGCTGGCAGCCGTTACAGATGCCCACCGACAGGGTGTCGGGACGCGCAAAGAAGTTATCCAATGCTTTTTTGGCCTTTTCATTATACAGGAACGCGCCTGCCCAGCCTTTGGCTGATCCCAATACGTCCGAATTGGAGAAGCCGCCCACGGCACCGATGAACTGGATGTCTTCCAGGGTCTCGCGGCCGGAGATAAGATCGGTCATATGCACATCCTTCACATCAAACCCCGCGAGGTACATCGCGTTTGCCATTTCACGCTCCGAGTTGGAACCTTTTTCGCGGATGATGGCGGCTTTAGGCTTTTTAGATTTACTTTCGGGGTTCCCGACTTCGCCCGAAACGACAGGACGGTTACCCGTAAAATGTGCAGGGAAAGTATATTGTAAAGGTTGATCTTTATAATTGTTGAAACGCTCCTGTGCCATACCATTTTTGGATTGCTTCCGGTCCAGCAGGAAGGAGGTTTTATACCAGGTATCGCGTGTTGCGGCTACGTTGAAGGTAAAGGTATCAGCATTGTTCCTGACCGTAACATCAGTTCCGCTCACCACCGTACCGATCTTTACGGGTTCGATTCCCGCGGACTGTAGCGCATTTTCAAATGCGTTATCATCTTTTGCCTGTAAAACCAATGCGATGTTCTCATTGAACAGGGCTTTTACAGTATCGGGTTCATTCAATCCGCTCAGGTCATAGCTGGCGGCCAGGTTCACATCCGCAAAGCACATTTCCAATAGAGTCGTTACCAATCCGCCCGACCCCACATCATGCCCGGCAGCGATCTGGTCGTTGCTGATCAGGTCCTGAATGGTATTGAATGCTTTGACAAAATAATCCGCATCCGTGATCATCGGCACTTCATTGCCGATCTTATTGTTGATCTGTGCAAAGGAAGAACCGCCCAGCTTGAATGTATCTTTCGACAGGTTGATATAATAAACAGCACCCGCGTTCTTCTGCAGCACCGGCTCCACTACCTTACGGATATTGGTACAGTTACCCGCAGCCGAAATAATTACCGTTCCGGGAGCGATCACATTTTCGCCGTCCGGGTATTTCTGCTTCATAGACAGGGAGTCCTTACCCGTAGGAATATTGATGCCCAAAGCGATAGCAAAATCCGAACAGGCTTTTACGGCTTCGTACAGGCGGGCATCTTCGCCCTCGTTGTTACAGGCCCACATCCAGTTGGCGGAAAGCGATACGCCTTTCAGGCCGTTTTTGATCGGGGCAAAAACCAGGTTGGACAAAGCCTCACCTATCGCGTTTCTCGAACCCGCTGCCGGGTCAACGAGTGCTGTCAGAGGCGAATGTCCCACCGTGGTGGCGATACCCTCGGTGGACCTGTAATCCAGGGCCATGACGCCCACATTGTTCAGAGGTAGCTGCAAAGGCCCGGCACATTGCTGTTTCGCCACACGGCCGCCCACACAACGGTCCACCTTATTGGTCAGCCAGTCTTTACAGGCCACCGCTTCTAGCTGCAATACCTGCTCAAGATATGTTGGGATATTGTTGACATCATAAGAAAGCGCCCCGTAATTGTAAGCGACCTTCCTGTCTTTCATAATGGTTTTGGGAGAAGAGCCGAAGAAGTCTTCCAGAGCGTAGTCCATCGGTTTTTCACCGGTTGTTTTCGATTCGAAAGTAAAGCGATGGTCGCCCGTAACATCACCCACGGTGTACATCGGGGCACGTTCGCGGTCAGCTACCTTTTGCAGGGTCTCGATATCTTTTTCACCGATCACCAGGCCCATTCTTTCCTGCGACTCGTTACCGATGATCTCTTTGGCGGAAAGAGTAGGGTCGCCTACCGGCAGCTTATCCAGGTCGATCAGGCCGCCCGTGTCTTCCACCAGCTCGGACAAGCAGTTGAGGTGTCCGCCCGCGCCATGGTCGTGAATGGAAACAATCGGGTTGTTGTCCGATTCCACCAAACCACGAATGGCATTGGCAGCCCGTTTCTGCATTTCAGGGTTGGAACGCTGGATAGCATTCAGCTCAATACCCGAGCCGAAAGCTCCCGTATCTGCTGACGATACAGCGGCTCCGCCCATCCCGATCCTGTAGTTTTCACCACCGAGGATAACGATCTTATCGCCCGGCTGTGGTGTATGTTTTTTAGCCTGGTCGAGCTTGCCGTAACCGACACCGCCCGCCTGCATAATGACTTTATCATAACCCAATTTACGGCCGTTCTCTTCGTGCTCAAAGGTCAATACCGAACCTGTGATCAGGGGCTGACCGAATTTGTTGCCGAAATCAGATGCACCGTTGGACGCTTTGATCAGGATATCCATTGGTGTCTGGTACAGCCACTGGCGCTCCCGCATACCGTTTTCCCAGGGTCTTGGGTTCTCGGAAACTTTTGCCGGTTCCGTGATCGTTCCCGGTTGCAGGTTGAGAGGTGTCTGTTCCAGGCGGGAATACGCTGTCATATAGATCGCTGTTCCGGCCAGGGGCAAGGCGCCCTGCCCGCCGGCAAGACGGTCACGGATCTCACCGCCCGAACCGGTAGCAGCGCCGGAGAAGGGCTCTACTGTTGTCGGGAAGTTGTGCGTTTCCGCTTTTAAGGACAATACCGATTCAAATTCTTTTTCTTCGTAGAAGTCAGGCTTATCGGCAGACTTTGGCGCGAACTGCGTCACTTTCGGACCCTTGACAAAAGCCACGTTATCTTTATAGGCCGAAACAATATCATTAGGATTCGTTTCGGAAGTTTTCTTAATGAGCCTGAACAAAGAGGTCGGCATTTCCTCGCCGTCAATTATAAATGTTCCGTTGAATATTTTGTGACGGCAGTGTTCAGAGTTGGCCTGAGAGAAAGCGAATACTTCCGAATCTGTTAATTTTCTTCCGATCTTTACGGCAAGATCATTCAGGTAGGCCACTTCTTCCGCGCTCAATGCCAGTCCCTCCTGCCTGTTGTAGGCATCAATATTCTCAATTTCCAGGATCGGTTCAGGAGTGATATTGATGGTGTATATTTCCTGTGTCAATGCTTCGTATTTCTGCGAGATCATCGGGTCGAAATCATTGAAATCGGCCGGTACGGGCTGAAATTCCTCGATACGGATAATACCCGGAATGCCCATATTCTGGGTGATCTCCACCGCATTGGTGCTCCAGGGTGTGATCATGGCGGCACGGGGTCCCACATAGTAGTGATTCAGCGTGGTATCATCAAGTTTTTGGGCGTTGCCGAAAAGCCAGCTCAGCTTTTGAATGTCTTCTGCAGAAAGGTTTTGCTCAGTCTGAACACCATAAACAGTGCTCCTGGGGTTCACGAAGAAATGAATCATTGAGAGAAAATATTTATATAGATTTTCTAAAGTGCAAAGTTACTGCATTCGTGACAACTAAAAAATTTCTGTCCGGTTGGATATATTTTGTAAATAATCAATGTTTTTGTCCCGGAAGAAGCTGCTACTATGCTAGCGGAATACCTGCAAAACGGGTATAGGCAAGGCAGGACGCCGGTGCAGCACAGTGCCGTCAAAATGCGGGTGCAGGCGAACCAGGTCCGTTCATCCGGTACTGCTGTAATATATAAGGCATAACCGGCCCACGGCTGTTACAGGTTCTTGCCCTGCAATATGTATTGTATTTGTATGGAAGTGTACAGCAGCTGGGTTTTGGCATGGACGTTCCTTTCGATGTGATAAGCGGCTTTAGTCAAAGCCTCGTCCAGGTTTTGATATATACTTAAGGGATAGTCCCTGGCCGCCAGCTTCTGAGCAAATACCTTTTCTTCTTCCGTCAGCGGGGCCTGGTAGCCGGTAATATTGCTGTAGCGCAGGGCATGGGCTATCATCTGCTGGGCATACATAAAAAAGTTCTTTTGCTGCTCCCTGCCGGTCTTAGCCATTTTCTCCACCCATTCGTTGATGAGCGCTCCTTTATTGGTGAAAATACCGTTGAACCATTCTTTCATCAGGGACAGCAGGTCGTTGCCGGACTCTGCTGCCAGCCTGAGCGCATGCCCGTAGCTGCCTTCCGCTATCTGCGCTATCTGGTGCGCTTTGGTGCTGTCCACCCCGGTCCGGCCGGTCAGCGCGGCTGCTATATCCCGGTAGCTTACCGGCAGCAGGTTGATCTGCTGGGTACGTGAAAGGATGGTATTGAGGATATTTTCCAGGTCCTCGGCGATCAGGATCAGGTAGGTATCCGCGGGCGGCTCCTCTATCAGCTTCAGCAGGATATTGCCTTCCTTGCCCAGGTATTCGGGTCGCCAGATAAGCTGTATCTTATGACCGCCTTCAAAGGATTTGAGCTGCAGCTGGTCGGCGATCTCCCTGCATTCCTCCGCGGTGATATTGCCCTGCTTATTCTCCGCGTGGATATATTGCAGCCAGTCGAACGTGGAGATATAGGGATTTTCCAGTACCGCGTTCCGGAAATCGGCCATATAATGCTTGCTGGCCGCCTTGCTCCCCGGCTTGGGGGGAATGGTAGGAAAGGAAAAGTGGACATCGGGATGGACCAGCTTCTGCATTTTCACGCAGGCATTGCAGGTGCCGCAGGCGTCATCTGCCGAGGGCGCTTCACACATCAGGAACTGTGTCATGGCCAGCCCGAACGCCAGCCCGCCGACGCCGTCCCTGGCGCTGATCAGGATGGCATGCGGTAGCCTGTGCGCAGTATAGAAATTCAGGAATCCTTGTTTGGCAGCTTGTTGGCCAACTACATCTTTGAACAACATGTAGCAAAGATAAATGTTTATTTGGCTCGGCTGACACAAAAATGTTACCCTGGGACGAAGCTATGTAGGCAGGCTTTATTTTGAACGGGTGAGCCGGGTGGTATTCCTGGACTCATAGTGAACACCCATCACGGTCAATGTATGATTGAGCTGCCAGGTTTCTGCATTCTTTTTTTTCTCGGTGACCTCATAAGGAATGGGGCTGCCGTCTATGACCAGGGTAACCCTGTTCTCCGAAGCGCTCCAGGTGCCTGTTGCGGGACCCGCGTTGTCAGTAATGGTAAAGGTGCCGTTTTTGTGAAAAATAAAGCTGCCCCTGTAAGTTTCAGTGTTTTCCAATGAACCGTTTTCATAGGTTTCCACTGTGGATACATAGTCCCATTTCCCGTCTTTCCGTGGTAAGACCTTTTCCGGATGCTTGGAGCAGGAGCTGAAAAAGAGGAGCAATGTTGTGCAGAAGAATACAATTTGCTTCATGATATATTATTATATTTTTTATGTTAACGTAAAAAGATACGGTTTATTGTTCCTGCCGCTTAAAATAGGCGGCAGGCATACCTGATCCTTCATAGTGTTATACCTTATTAAATTTTATATTTACAATTCTGATACTTGATGATGGTGTGCTGCGCAAGCGGCACCATTTTCAATAAACCAGCTTTACCTATGCTAGAGATCATTACGCTGGATCATCATTTCCGGGATACAGACCAGGTCATTGCTTCTTTTATTGTCAGGAAAGGAGCAGATAAGATACTGATAGAAACGGGCGCTTACGCTACTTATGAGCACCTGGAAGATGCCCTCCGTAAAGAAGGATATACGCCCGGGGATTTCCGGCACGTATTCCTGACACACATCCATTTTGACCATGCCGGAGCCGCCTGGGCCTTTGCCCGCCAAGGGGCCGGGTCTATTTGCATGAAGCCGGGGTGCCGCATCTGAGCCGGCCTGAAAAGCTGTGGAGTTCGGCAGCTATGATCTATGGTGACCAGATGGGCAGCCTGTGGGGAAAAATGGAGCCTATTCCTCCGGAGCAGCTGACAGCGCTCCGGGACGGCGACCGGATCACGATCGGTGATCTGGTCATTAAGGTGCTCTATACGCCCGGCCATGCCAGGCACCATGTAGCCTATGATATCGAAGGCAATATGTTCACCGGTGATGCAGGAGGTGTGAAGATCGGGAATGGCCCGGTAGTGCCGCCCTGCCCGCCCCCGGATATTGATATCGGCTTATGGAAACAGTCTGTTGATAAAATACGGGAAGCGCGTCCCCATACCCTGTATCTGACACATTTCGGGCCGGTTACGGCTGTTGAGGAGCATTTTACGGCGCTCAGGAATATCCTGGACGACCGGGCGGGCTTTATATACCCCCATTATAAGAACGGAACGCCCCGGGAAGAGCTGGCAGCCCTCTTTGTGCAATATACCCGGGAGCAGCTGGTCCGGGCAGGACTGGACCGGCATACGATAGAGCAGTATGAATACGCCAATCCCGGCTATATGTCCGTGAACGGCCTGCTGCGATACTGGAAGCTGAAAGAGGAAGGCAGGCTGTAATGCTCTTTACGGTAAAAGGCCCCGTACGGGGCCTTTGTTGTGTCACAGTGACGGTGTATTGGTTTTATCAGAACTGTATCCCTATATTGAACAGCACAAATCGTGGTGCCTGGGGGAAATAATTGCTGGTCTGCTTCAGCGTACCGGCCTCGGTATAGGCGTAGGTATAGCCTCCGGAAGCGTACAGGCTGCTGAACAGGTTGTTGATAGCGATGCCGGCCTGTAAGGTATATTTCCTGAAAGGCAGGCTGTAGCTGAGCCTCAGGTGGCTGACCTGGTAGGCATCCAGGCTGCGGTTGTCATTGCTGGTATTATCCAGGTATTGCTTACCTACATATTTATGCTGGAAGAGGATGCTCAGCTGCCTGTATTGCGGGTCGATCTGCGTAAGCTGAAGCGGCAGGAATTCCAGGTTCAGCGCCGCGATGGCATTCGGTGAGAAGGCGATGTCCGTATTGTTATGCACCCGTATCTCCTGCTCGCCCGTATCCCAGTTGTCTATATATTCCTGAACGGTCCGGATCCTGTTCTGAGAAAAAGTGGCGTTGGCTGATACCTGGAAGGAAGGATGCACCTTGTACCGGCCACTCAGCTCTATCCCTGCGCGGTAGCTGTTATCCACGTTTACCCGCGCGTAGGCGCCCACATCATTGATCCGGCCATTGAGCACCAGCTGGTCCTTATACAGCATATAATACACATTGGCATCGAAGCTGAACTTCCTGCCTTTGATATTATACCCCAGCTCCAGGTCATGCAGCTGCTCAGGTCTCGGCACTTCCACGGCATTGGTCTCAAAATCGTCCCGGTTCGGTTCCTTATTGGCCTTGGCGTAGGACAGGTATAATTTATGGAAAATTGGTCCGCCGTTGCTCAGGATATACTGGGTGCCCACTTTGGGGTTGATGAAATTGTACACAGCGCCGGGGCGGAGCTCGGGGTTCTTCCTGAAGCCGTACATATTATAATCCACGTAGCGGTACTGTATATCGCCGTACACGTTCCACCGCGGCGTTATATAATAGGAGGCTTTCAGGTAATGGTTGATCTCTGTCTTGTCCGCATCCAGGTTGTACCAGCGGTGGTTGGGGTCGATGCCGCCCCGGCTTGCCCAGAGTATCTCGCCGAAGTGCTGGCCGTCATAGCGGGACACCATACCGCCGAAAGTAACTTCCAGCTTGTCCTTTTCGTACATCAGGTTGTACACTCCGCCATAGAAATAATTATCCAGCCACAGCTGGCGGATGATATCCGTACGGGTGAATGTGTCGCCGGCCGGTGTGGTGTGTGCCGGCAGCCAGTAGCTGCTGTATTTCTCATCCATACGGTACTCCTCGTAATACCCCGCACCCCGGGTAAGGAAGAGCCCGGCCTGTCCTTTCAGGTAAGGGCTGAACCTGTAGTCATAAAATGCCTGGAAGAACTGCTGCTGGTAATTGTCTGTCTGGTTCTTATAATACTTCCCGTCCGGCATACGTCCCAGGGGATTATAGCGCCTGTTGGCCTGCATCTCCTCTTCGGCGACACCGTTCCAGGCCTGTCCTGTCTTCTCGTGGCCCAGCATATAATTAAGGGTCAGCTTAGATCTGCTGTTGATGTTCCAGGAGCTCAGGAATTGCAGCGACCTTAAATTGGACTGCGACCGTTCGATATAGCCGTCCGATTGGATCTGCGACAGCCTTACATCAAAGGCCCAGTTGTTTTTCAGGCGGCCGGTATGGGCCTGAAGCGTGGTCTTGAAAGTATGGAAGCTGCCGGCGGATGCGTTCACGCTGCCCCCGGCCTGCTCTTCATTGACCATATTATTAACCGATACGCTACCGCCGAATGCGCCGCCGCCGTTGGTGCTGGCACCCACGCCGCGCTGTATCTGTATGGATTGGGTGGAGCTGGCCATATCGGGAATATTGACCAGGAAAGTGCCCTGCGATTCAGGATTGTTCACGGGAACACCGTTCAGGGTAAAGTTGATCCGGGTATTGTCGGTGCCGCGGATGCTCATATTGGTATAGCCGATCCCGGTACCGGCATCAGAAGAGACAACGATAGAGGTCTCCTGCTGCAACAGGTAAGGTACATCCTGTCCCTGGTTTTGCCGGGCAATGTCTTCTTTTTTCAGTGTGGTGGCTGTAAAGGGCGTTACCTGTGAGGCTCTTATAGACCTGATAATTACAGGCTCCAGGACTGCGGAACCGGCAGCGTCACGTACTATGCTGTCAGTGCCGGACTGCGCCCGGATCGCCCAGGGCAATAAGGCCGCTCCCATAAAGAGTACAGTTTTTTTCATCAGTTGTTGCTATCATTAATGGTTACATAATAAACAACCGGGTGAGATGGCTATGTAAAGTCCGTAAGTATGCTGACGAATGCTTTACTGATTGAGCAGGATTCCCTAAACAGCATTACCTGTTCCAGGTTCATCGGGTATGATCTCAGCCTTAAAAAGCACCCCGTTGTGGATTCTGACGGCAAAGTTATGCTAAAAAAAGCAATTTGCGCAAAATGGGGACATACGACTGGACGCAGAAAAAGACATCCCTGCCGGAAACCAAAGAAACTATTGACCTGCTGCTGCTCCGGCAGATATCAGACGCTTTAAAGATACCCGTAGAAGCCTTCCAGAATTTTGATGAGGACAGGTGGTGAATGTGATAGCTAATACGTTTGGTGAAAGATGAGATGATGGCACGGCTGGAGCAGTTGATAGCAAGGAAGTAACAGCACAGTCAGTAATATTGCTTAATATAAAAGGACGTACCGCTGTTGTATTTTATATTTTAAGAATATTTTATAGATTTACCGTTATTATAATTAACTAACAGAGACTGTTAGTTAGTAATTGTAAGTATTTATAATTGTTTAGAGTTGCGCTTATTTACAAGTTAGCGGCAACCTGTGAAACAGAGTAACAAATTTGAAATTGACAATATAAAGCAAAACATATGAAATGTAAATTACTTCTATTTCTTCTGACACTATTTTTGATTGTTGGATGCGGACAACAAAACCAAGAACAACAGCATGAAGACTCCTATGGAAAACCATTAGTTATTCTTGTTGAGACTGACCCTTGGGCAATGGTTATTGGCTCAGATGTTCCTTCATTTGTCATTTATGAAACAGGGCAAATCATTTATAAACAAATTGAAAATAAGCACTTAAAATTTTATGAGGTAATATTGAGTAAATCAGAGTTGCAAAATATAATTAAATCATTAGGCATTACCGATAGTATTTACAAACTCCCCGACCACATAGATGCAAGTTCTTGGACTGACCAACCAGAAAATGAATTAACTATTAATCTTGATTCGTTAAAAATTATTAGTGTTTATGGTTGTGTAGGAACAGATACTGAAGTAAGAGCGGTAACGCCAAAACCGTTTTTGACAATTTATGATAATATCAAAAAATATAGAAACAAAAAAGCAAAAGAATGGTTGCCAAGCAAAATTGAAGTTATGTTTTGGGACTATGATTATGCACCAAACAAACGACCTTGGATAACAGGTTTTCCCGACTTGAATTCTCCAACAACAATTAAAAGAGGAGACGATTATAGTGTTTTCATTGATAAAAAAGATTATGATAAGTTTAAGAAATATTATTCTTTGAGAGGGGAAAAGGAAGCCGTAGAAATAAATGGAAAAAAGATGGCAATTGCTTATAGATTGCCATTCCCTAACATAAAGTAAGGCAGCCGCTAACATGGGTTTGGCGCAATGGCGGGTTAAGGCTAAAATTAAAGTTTCGGCTTTCTATTCCGCAAAAGCCAATTATATTGACTTTTTACTTAAATTTATTCAATTAATTGGCTTTTGCTTACCGTGTCGCTAAATTGAAACTTTTCGCTTCAATTTCCGCCACTGACGCCAAGCCCCGAAACGTTAGCGGTCAGGCTACAAACGACAGTTCCTATGATAAAAAAATGGTTACAAGACATATTTGACAAGAAAGAACCGATAGAGGTTAGAGAATGGAGAACGGACAATTCTATTCTCAAATTTCTGTTTTCAAACTTGGACAACAAAGGAAACTTGTCCGAAACTGCACACGACTTGCCAGACGAAAAAAAAGATGACGAAAAAATAAGGTTTGCGGCAGGACTTATGGACGCTATGTTTGGTGCGGACGATTCAGATGCTTCCAAAAAGAGAGTTGCAGAACTTTCAAAACACTTGAAAAAGATTGCAACAAAAGGCGACAAAATAAGTGAACAAGAATTTTACCGACTAATCACAGAAAATGAAGGCGTTATTGGAATTATTGACGAGTTTTTACAAGCAGTCGTAAATGAAGCATTGCCTATTCAGCCATATCTTTTCAATTTCGCAAAAGATTTGGCGACAAGAACAGACAAAAGAAATGCTGTAAAATTCGGTATTGCGATTTTGGGATTGTGTCAGAATAAATCCATTCTCAACGACATAAAGATTTTAGGACTACACGATGAGTTTACTGTTTATTCAACTATTGCGATTGCAAACTTATCTGACAATGCAGAAAATGACCTTTGGGAATTGGCACAGAAAGTTGACGGTTGGGGGAAAATCCAATTAGTTGATAGGTTGGCAAGACCTGAATTAAAAGAACCAATCAAAGATTGGTTGATACTTGACGGTTACAAAAACAGTATTATGTATGAATACTTGGCTTACACTTGTGCGACTAATGGAGAATTACATAAAAAATTAGAAAGCGAACAGATTGAAAACAAACTTTTCAAATCGGCTTCCGACATAATTGAGGCATTGATTGCAATAGGTGGACCAGCCGAAGACATTACTACTTATCCTTTTGCTTCGCAAGTAATTCAAGATTTCATAAGACACGCAAAAAAGCACGCAACCGATATTTCAGACTTCAACGCTTTACAAAAAATCAAAGACTTTCTCACGGAGTTACAAAACGACATTGGAGAGCAAAAGAAAAATGGTTGGAATCAAGACATTATCTCAAATTGCCTAATTGAAATCGTTGAAATTTTGAATAGCAGAGATTGGAAGATTGTTGCGTATGAAAGTTTGAAAAGTAATGACAATGTAATTTATTGGAACGCCAAACAAGCAGCAGAAAAATTAGGAATTGATTTGTGGGAAACCGTTTGGGCAAGGTTGGAAGAAAAACCCCTTGACAGTTCTTCGTGGTATGACGTTACACATTACAGTAAACCCGAACATTCCGAAAAAATCATAGACTTTGCTCTTAAACATTTGCCTTTTGACGAGTTGGCAACAGGAGCGAAAGATTCAAATGGATTTGGCGACAATTA
Organism: Edaphocola sp.; assembly: GCA_037190225.1. Lineage (GTDB taxonomy): Bacteria > Bacteroidota > Bacteroidia > Chitinophagales > Chitinophagaceae > MKSF01. Next base: position 298,981 of record JBBCJL010000003.1, read on the forward strand.
TAACAAACACGCAAGTCTTGAATACGCAACTACATTGTTGGAAAACTATCCTAAAAAGGGAGAGAAAATTGTCTTGACATCACTTAGAAGCCCTGTAACAAGAAACCGAAATATGGCAATCAAAGTTTTGGACAAGTGGAAACAAGAAAATTGGTCGCCAGAAATTGAGAAAGAAATTAGACATTTACGAGAAATTGAACCAAACAACGACACGAAAGAAAACATTGAAAGATTATTAGACGGACAAGAATTGAAATAAGCCCGAACCGCTAACATCGTATTGGCAATAGGCGGGTTAAACGGCTTAGTTCCGACACATTTGTGTAAAGCTAAACTTTCGATCTTCGATTTATCTTTATAATCAAATTTCTTGCCTTCGTAAAACTTCCCAAAACATTGGCGGCTATATTATGACACGACACTTGACGACAATATTGTTACTATTTACGCTTCCGGCTTTCGGACAGAATAATCATTGCTTTTGCGACAAAGACACGCTTATGAACGAAGCAACAGTTTCGTGCGACACGACAATTTTCTCAAACAAAGCAAAACTTTATTGGCAATATAACTGCGACAGAATTTGGCTGACACTTGAAAACGTAAACGGACACAAAAATGTGATTGACGAAATTCCTGTAGAATTATATGGATATACTTACAGACTTGGTTTTCATCTAATCAAAGAGTTTGACAAGACAGTTTTATTTCGGAGTGGTTGCCCTGCAAATGGACCTTGTATTTACACTTTAATTGACAAAAATAACGGAAACACAGTAAAAGAATTTGACCAACTCATTTGCATTGATACGGACATTAAATGGAATAATGCTCACAAATATAATTTTGACTTTGTTGTCTATCTATCAGACACAACTAACAATCTAATAATTTACTATGTGGACAATAACAAGACATTGAAAGTGCCATTTAACGAAAACCGTACATCACAAATCCAACCTAAATATGATAAAATGACTTTAAACAATAATATCTTGACACTATTTTACGAGTTAGATGACAACACAAAAAAGACATTAAACATAAACTTGAATGACAAAAAATACAGCCGCTAACAAGCAGTTTGGCAAAAGAGCGGAGTAATTGCTAAATTGAACGTTCCGCCTTCGATTATCGGCAATGCTATGAGCATTGGCTTTTTTCTTAATTTAACTACGTGTAAGCTTACACTCTCCCTCTTTTCTTGCATCCTCTCCTATAGTGCTATCTTCTCTTCCTGCAACCTCTTCAATTCCTCAATCGGATTGATATTAACAAGTTGGTGATACAATTTAAATTATAAAACCGGGGTGAGCCGCCCCGGTTTTTAGCATTTTATAATGACCATGCAGCATAGTGTCATTATTTGTTTCGCAGAGCAGCTTTTGTACTGTCAGACCATTTTTGCTGCGCTTCGACAGAACGCACCTGGTAATTTGTTTTCAGGGAATCATAAGGAAGGTCCTGCCCTCTTAAGAAACCATAGTGTGCCTTTAGCCAGTTTCTTTTTAGCGGGATGATTTCATTATAGCTGCTATGTGACACCTTGTCTTCCGAAGGCTGGAAGGCATACAGCATCTCTTTCCTGCTTACCAGGTAGCCTGTATGCGCTATCGCTGCCTTACTGACAGTATTGTACCTGTCATATAATATGATCGTATCATTGCTTATTTTATACCGGCCGGTTTCAGATACCTGGTTGTCGCAACCTCCCCATACATATGTGAGATCTTTTCGTAAATAAAGCATGACCAAGGGCGTAGCCGTCATCCGTCCGTGAAAATGAATTTCCAGCTTCACCCTGTCTATTACATTAGGAATATAGGTAGTGTATACGCCTTCCGGGTGAGCAGCCTTATCTTTCTCACCATAGCAGGAAAATACGGGTAATATGCCTAATAAGATGATCAATTTATGATTCATATGGCTGTTTGATGGACTAAATGCCTATGTGACTCCTGATAAATGCAACATCTTTTCCTGCATATAGATCCAGGTCGTTTTGAATACTATCAAGGTAGCCTATGACCACTGCATCTGTTGTATTGTTCCTGAATTCCTGAATGAGCGTTTCCAGCCTGGATTTGAAATCGCTGTCTATAGGTATTTCACTGGTCATATTAAATCGTATTTTTTTTATTGCTGCTATCATTTCCAGGCAGAGCTGATAGTAATCATAGAAATTTCCTATAGGGATGAGATTGTTTGTTACAGCAACTTCACTAAGCATATAATAGTATATAATATACATTTGTCCTAATTCAAAGTTGATTAAAAAAGAATCTCTTAGTCCATATACGTTGATTGTATAGTGATATAATCTGTGGTGCTCCCTGTTACATAAGAGAGCACACGTGTATACCCGCAATTATAATCGTGTGTGCATGAGGTACCGATACAAGCCCAGCTGGGATCACTTGAGCTTCCGCATCCCCGGCAGTAATTCTTATCACCGTCACCCATATAAGGATCAGCCGGAACAATAGTACCGGATATTAAAGCTGCTTCTCCACGTTCTGCAATAGTGCCGGTCTTAGCGCAGCTCCATAGTGTGCCTGATATAAGTAGCAGATAAAAATAATGAATTATTTTTATCATAAGTAGAATGAAATTTATAAATAAAAATATTTTCAAATATAACAATTTATCAAAACAAAGTCAATATTTGCGATCATAATGTAAATACCTATTCTTTTTTAAAGCAAACAGGGAGCTTTTAGCTGTAGTTTTCAAGTGGCTGGAGTGTTTGCAGGGTTGATTGTAAAAACTTATAAGCGTTTAAGGTCTCGTATATTTGTGAGTTATCGGCAATTTTTTTTGAAAATTGCGTCTTAAAAAATCGTTTTAAAACAAATGATGTTAAACAAATTTTTTGAAAATTTATCGGTTAAGTTTAGAAATGAAAATGCACTGTCTGATATGACTTGGGCTATGTGTGAAACTTCAGAAACGTTTAGAAAAATATTTTTAAAATTTTTCTTCCCTAATTACAATTTTGACAACATTATCGAATTTAGAAGAGAATATTCTTCTGGTGATAGTAGACCTGATTTTTTTATTAAAAACAGAGATGACATATTTTTAATTGAAGTGAAAATATACGACACTAATCATCACTTTGACCAATATACTCTAGAGTTTGAAATTCCAAAATCCAATCTTGGATATATAACTAATTACAATCTCTATCAAAATGAATATTCTGTAAAAACATGGAAAGGATTATTTGAATATTTAGACAATGAAATAGAAAAATTAACGGAGGACGAAAAGTTGCTATTTAGTGCATATTTAACTTATATATCTAACATTTGCTCAATTAGAAAAATAACAAATAAAATGGATTTAAAAAACTTACAAACCATATTAGACTTCAATGAAACACTAAAAGAAGTGACCAATTTTGAAACATCAACTTTTAGAATTGAGAATTATAAACAAGACATTAAAGGATACAGAACAGGATATTATTTTAAAGTAACTGATTTGACTGAGAGGAAAAAAGATATTTGGATTTGGTTAGGTGCTTATTTTGGCACAGACAATAATCAAATTTGTATTGCTGTTGAAAGTGGTGAAGGCTGGGGAAAACCATTTTATGACATTATTGACCCTAAATTAATTGAAAACGAAGATAATACATACTTTTTTTATCTAACTCAAGACACAAATTATTTCAATTCATTAGAAACGTATGGAGAGCAAAAGCAATACTTAAAAGATTTTCTAACAGAAGTAGTCCAAGAATATTTACAGTAAAAACAGGGAATGGATATTCAATGCAAAATTCATAGATGATAAAGGAGCACCAACAGATTCCTGCTTAATTAAAATGAAAGTATCTAAACCGCATTTTATATCATTTATAGCTGATCAAACACCTATTATTTATACTTATGAAATTAATTCTAAGAGATACGAAGAAAAAACAGGTATTGAGGAGGATGAAAACGGGGTGTTTATACATCCGCCAAGACTTGGAGATTTTGCTTTTTTGCAGGTTCCGCCTATGCCAGGCATCAGCTACCCCTTAAATTCCATCAGAGAAAAGGAAATAGAACTAAATACTTTAAAATCCGAATTTAAGCCTGCTTCCGGGAAAAAGATCAAACAACAATTAAAACAAAACAATGAAAAGGACACTTTAGTCTTTAAAAATCAGAACCTTGCATGTGTGAAACTCACCGGACAAAATTATACAGAAGAAATCGGGACATATAAAGCCGAATATTGGTTTAGCGAGGTTTATGGCTTTATGAAGATGCGTTATTTAAAGCCCGATAATTCTGTCCTGGAAATCGTTCTGACTGAAACTAATTTTTAAATCTATCATCTCTTTTAAAGAAAATCTCACTAAAAAAGTACTGCATATAACATCGCAACCTTATAGGTGATCTGCTGTTATAATATCCGTACGCACAATTCAATCGTTTATCTATTTCACCTTGTTGATAAATGTTCGCTTGCGCAAGCGTGTGATGTGAAGATCCTAAAATATAATAAATCTATGTAATATATTTACCTGTGGAGCTGTGCAATTGCAAGGCGCTGCAATGATGTCAATAAAAATATTATGGCAGAGAAATTTCAAAATAAAATACAGGATCCCGTCCAACCGTTTACAGGGATTTGACTACGGCAGGCCACCCGGAATTATAGCATCAACAATCCCCACAACTGGTATAAAGCCCGATTGAATCATAATCCGATCACCTAACGACACACAATCACAAAAAACATAACAACATGAAAACGATCTTAATTCTTGCCATCGGTCTTTTCTCTTTATGCGCAAATTATGCAGGAGCGCATAGCAATGATCCAAAGAGCACAGTAGCTTTTACCGGAGCTCAAAGTCCGGAACAGCAACAGGAAGCATCCCGGCAGCAAATCAAGCCCGGCTCAGAAAGCCAGGTCTCAGCCATCATCCTGGTAAGGCACGCGGAGAAAGGCGAAGACGGCACAGCAGACCCGTCCCTGTCCGGTAAGGGCCAGCAAAGAGCAGACCTGCTCGCTCATTTATTAAAAGATGTGCCTGTCGATGCTTTTTATGCTACGCCTTATAAAAGAGCCATCGAAACCATTGCCCCGCTTGCTAAAGCTCAGGGGAAAGAAGTGCTTACTTACAACCCTGCAGACAGAAGCAGCATTGCAGCAATGATCCGGGCCGGTAAAGGCAAAAGGATGGTGGTAGCAGGACATTCCAATACAGTGCCGCCGCTGGTCAATGCCTTGATCGGGAAAAATGAATTTTCCAATATGGAGGAGCAGGACTACGGCAAGATCTGGTTCCTGGTATTTAAAGGTGATGAGCTTATTGATTACAGCGTGCTCAATTATTAGCCTGCTTAAGGCTATGGTTGCTGTATTTTGATTAAATTTGGCAAGTAGCTTTTTATTGTGTGAATGGTCAATCTGATAAACGAAAGCAATGTTTTGGAGCTCCGGGATCTGCCCAGGAATGCCAGTATGCTTAACCTGTCATCGCTCAGGCAGTTTGAGGAATCTTTTAATTTCCGTAGCTTTTCTATCAAATATGTGGTGGATGGCTGTGAAAGATACAAAGTAAACGATAACAGGTACAGTGTAGCGAAGGGAGAGTATATAGTGGCCAATGCACAGTACGAAGGTCATGTTGAGATTGACAGCAGGAACCCGGTCATTGGATTGTGCATAGACATTGAGCCGGAAATAATATCCGAAATTGCAGCGCTGCAGATACGGCCGGACACGCCTTTCCCCGATGCCGACCTGGCCGGTTTCTTCCATACAGATAATTTTCTGGATCATAAATACAGGGACGCTGATACCCACCTGGGTAAAGTATTAAAAGAGCTGGGCGCAAAATCGTTAGCTGTGGACAATACGCCTGCTATCTTATCAAAGGAATTGTTCTATACGCTGGCCGAAAGCCTGGTACAGGACCACATTGGTATATTTAAGCAGCTTAATAATGTAGACAGGGTAAAGTCCGCAACAAGAAAAGACCTTTACCGGAGAGTGCAGGCGGGAAAAACATTCTTAGACAACCATTTCACAGAGCCGATCCCGATAGCAGCGGCAGCTAAGGAAGCAGCTATTTCCGAGTATTATTTTTTCAGGCTGTTCAGGACAATATATCATACCACTCCATACAATTACCTGGTCCATAAAAGGATGGAGCTGGCCGTATCACTGATATGCCGGCATCAGATGAAAGTTACTGATGTCGCGCTTCATTGCGGCTTCTCGGATATTCACACCTTTAGCAAGGTATTTAAGAAAACGTATGGCTGTGCCCCGTCACGCTTTGTGCCTTGAAAATTTGCAGGATTTGACAAATACATATTGAGACCTTCCCTTTACTTTGACTCATAACGCTAAATGATCATCCTATGAGCAAGGTGAATTTATTTCTTTGTCTTTTGCTGGGAAATATCCCGGTCTTTTCCCAGGCTGTTTTCTCTGATGCCACATTCCATTTACCGCCCGGGGTAACGGGTGGCAATACTATGGACGTAGAAGTGGCCGACCTAAACGGTGACGGCTATCCTGACCTCGTACTGGCTAAAGAATGGCAGCGTAACAGGATACTCTTTAATGACGGTGCAGGCAATTTTACGGATGCTACTATCGGTAGGTTCACAGATGTGGGGCACGATAGTGAAGATATTGCTATTGCTGACTTTGACGGTAACGGATGGCCGGATGTTGTCTTTGCCAGCGAAGACGACTCCACGCACGAATTTTACCTGAATACGGGTTCCGGCAATTTTACGGATGCCAGCTCACGGCTCCCGAAATTTGTTTCCAATGCTGTAGTGGCCATTGACATTAACGGGGATACCTATATTGACCTGATATTCGGCAATAACGGGCAAAACAGGATCCTCATTAATGACGGGACCGGAAACTTTACAGATGAGACCGCTGCAAGGATACCATTGATAGATGACATCACACAGGATATTTTACTGGTGGACGTGGACAATGACGGCGATTGGGACCTGGCTGTTGGAAATGAAGACGGCAACCGCTTATTGATCAATGACGGCACAGGGGTATTTACAGATGAAACGGCTGCACGGCTGGCCACAGCTGTCAATATGGAAACCAGGAAAGTCAGCAAAGCCGATGTGAACGGTGACGGGTACGATGACCTGTTCTTTTCCAATATGGCATCGGTTGCAGGCAGGGATATCCAGGACAGGCTATATCTCAATGACGGTACAGGGCATTTTACCGATGTTACCGATACCCGGCTTCCCCGCGATGGCAAACATACGTTTGATGCGGTCTTTGCCGATCTTAACGGAGACAGCAAACCTGATCTGGTAACAGGATTTTTTATGAATGCAATGCCTGCGGTCTTACTGAATGACGGTACCGGAACTTTCATGGACCATACCAATGATTACCTCCCTGTTGAAGCAACAGGAAACAATATTGCTGTTTATGTAGCCGACCTTAATAATGACGGCAGGGATGATATCTATATGGGCAGATTCCAGCAGGGCGACAGGATGTTCTTTGGCGGTATGCCTGTGAGTATCCGGCAGGCTGACCCGGACAATGCCTTTTCCGTTTATCCCAATCCTGCCAAAAATGTACTGCATATAAACTTAGACGATGATTGCCTTAAAGGAACAGTTCGCCTGACCGTTTCCGATAGTGCGGGAAAAACGATCATCACACAAAGCAGCCAGAACAAAAGGCAGGTAGTACTGTCCACCGAAACGTTAGCTTCGGGCACCTATATCCTGACCTTAAGCACACCGGATTGTACGGTAAGCAGCAGGTTTACGATCAAATCTTAATGCTCCTGTCAACAGGACGTGGCCATCCGGGCAACAGTCCGGCATGCGACCGGCACCGTAGCTGTATATCTTACCGGTGCTGGTCAATCAATATCCGGTTCCCGTCCGGGTCAGTGAGCGTGATATGAGCCGGGCCGGTCGTATGCTCATCTGCCGTTGCTGTCAGCGCTATGCCCTGCTCTTCCAGGTGCCGCTGAATATCTCTTACATCATCAAAAGGATCTGCAGGCCGGGCATCCTGGTCCCATCCGGGATTGAACGTGAGCATGTTCTTTTCAAACATGCCCTGGAAAAGCCCGATGATGGTGCTGCCGTTCTTCAGTATCAGCCAGTTTTGACTGATATCGCCGCCCATAGCGGTAAAGCCCAGCTTTTCATAGAATGCCCTGGATGCGTGGATATCCTTTACCGCGAGACTTACAGAGAATGCACCGAGCTGCAGATGATCCATAAATTTTCTTTTGTAATGGTTGTTTAATTCCCGGGAAAGCCGGGGTCCGATTTTATTTCTTCTATCTGTTGGATATGGCGGGCCGTATGTGCTGCTACGAACAAAAAATTCTGGTAGCCGTCGGCCTTACCGGTCGGGTACTCGCTGATATGGTTACGCAGGTTCTCCGGATCTGCGCTCCTGATATAGCGGAGCGCGGCCTGCCTGCCCGCGTTGAGATCAGCTAAGGCCATCTCCCCGCTGGTATATGTACCGGCAGGCTGTAATTCCTTAGGCGCCTGGTGCTTTTCCGTACGGTCCGTGATCATTTTTATCAGGTCGGCATCGGAGGTCTTTACTTCGGATCGCCGCTCAGGCTGCGCCGGTTTTTCCATTTCCTTCATGCTCATATCCAGCAGCACCTTTTCGGTCACTATGATATGCTCCAGGCACTGCGCTATGGACCATTTATCTGCTGACGGCTTAAAGCTGAGCTGCTCCTCACTTAATCCTGCTATGGCGTTTTTCAGGTCGCTGCCGGTGCGGCTATAGTAATATTCCAGGAAGGCAAGGCTTCCGTCTGGTGCTGACGACCGGCTTTCCAGTACCTGCTTCAATCTTTCCAGCCCGGTCTGCAGGTCGCTGCCTATTATCTTTTCCATATCCATGAACAGGCACATCAGGTAATTCATCTGCCCTTTAAAGCCCCATACTACTTTGGTCTGGTTGTCGTTTACGGCCGTAACGGTCATATACACCTGCTCCTTAGCTTCAAAAGGCTTTTCGAAGCGTAGCTCAAAATCGAGCCTTTCTCCTTCCGTGATCTTTAGTATCTCCTGCTCGCCAACGCCCACACTGTCGGACGCGCTTTCCCAGCGGCTCACAAAACCAACTTCGCCATCCGTACCGCGGTAAGACCTCTTCATATCCGGGTCCATCATAGACCACTTGCTGTAATTATCCTGGTTCTTCAAATATTTGATGTACCGGAAGACCTCGGATTTAGGCTTATTGATAGTGATCTCCCGCTCTACGGCATAATCTTTCTTAATGAGCAGCGCTGCCACCAGCACCAGGGCTATAACAGCCAGGACGACCAGGACTCTTTTAAGTATTTTCATAGAAATTATATTTTAATCAGGATGAATTGTTGTATGTAAAAATCAAGCTCATATCAAATTACTCTATTTCCCGGTTACATCCCTTGTCTGGCCATCCTTACTTATGATCCGGTTACCATTGGTCAGCTCCGGCGGTGTACACTTTGGTATCATAATTGATCCGGATAAGCCCGCCGCACTGGTACTGCTCAAATAAAGCACGCAGCTCACGGATCATAGCTTCGTAACCGTCCTGTCCTTCTTTCGGTATATAGGACGAGGACAGCAGCCTGCCTTTAAGCCCTTCAAAACCGAACTCCTGGAAATTGGTAAATACCCTGTAGCTGCATTTATTGGGAGCAAAAAAGGCTTCAATGGCCTGCCGGTCAATATTGCGGTGATCTATCTGTACATAATCCGTTGCGTGCCGGACGATCAGCGCATCATATGCTTTTTCAAAATCACTGACCGCCAGCCTTTCGTTCCACATAAGCACGATAATCCCTCCCGGTTTCAGGATACGGCTGAATTCCCGTTGCACCGCCGGCTGATCAAACCAGTGAAACGCCTGGGCCGCCATTATCATATCCACGCTGTCACCAGGAAGCGTAGTAGCCTCGGCCGTAGCAGCAAGCGTGCTGAACTGCCGGTACGCCTGTAGAAAAGCGACAGAAGCCTCACGCATCGCCCCGTTCGGCTCTATACCTGTTACAGAATATCCTTTTTCCAGGAAAGGCTTACAGGAGATACCCGTTCCGGAGCCGATATCTGCAATATAGCTGCCGGGCCTGATCTGCCATTCCTCTTCCAGGTAGCTGACTATCTCATCGGGATAATGCGGCCGGTATTTTATATAATCGCTGACCCTGTCGCTGAATCTTGTAGTGCTGTCTGACCTGTTCATATTGTAAAAATATTTGCTGAAAGCTCATTTAAAAATTTTCCACAGCACTGTCAGCCCTCTACCTCCTGTTTCCTGAAGGCCACGATCTTCCGGATCAATTCCAGGGGCAGCGGCCTATCCAGCGGAAACCGGATCGCCGACTTGCTTACCTCCATCCCTTCCAGGTCGGCCTCAAAGTGCCTGAGCAATGCTTCGCTCCATGGACTGGAAAGCGTAAGGTGCTTCGGGAAGGCACAATAATAGATCAGGAATTTTTTGCCGGCCTTAAATGCCGGGATCTGGTAGCTGATGACCTCGTCCGCCTCAGGCGCTACCTCCCTTATCGCAGCCCTTATCTGCCGCATCCTTTCCAGCGCCTCGCCTGAAAACGCATCGTGATATTCATCTATGCTTTTATAATTTGTTTTGGCCATTGTGCTTGCTTTATTGTTGTTGTTCCGTCTTTATTATTTTCCTTTTCAGCAGTATGATCCTTTTTCCGGAGGCAATGGCTGATCGTGCGGAAAAAATGCAAAGTATCCTTTATCCGCGCGCTATAGCTGCCAGTCCGCACACCGGGTGAAACCCGATACGCCTTTTACAGCCTGTCAAATACCGGGAGCCTTTCCGGGTACCGTACCTCAGCGCCTGCAGCTCTTTCCCTGGTCTCCGGCTCAAGTCCTGTGATCTGTTGCGATACGGGAACCCTAAAGTGCTACCTGTTGATCAAAGGCAGGTACTTGTGCTTATTGTCAAGGATGATCCACAACAGGATAGCCCATAGCACCAATGCCATGACCAGTCCTTCGGGAGCCACGGTAAGGTGCGTAAGCAGCACGCCCACCATCACCGGGAAGACCACCAGAGCTCCTATAGCCCTTGTTGCGGGTACCAGGATCAGCAGGCCGCCCAGTATTTCGGCAAGACCCACCAGGGGCATCAGCCAGGAAATTTCGGCAAAAGCCTCGTTGTCCTTTACCACAGCCTCCGGCAGGCCTTCCGGAACGGGCATATAGTGCAGGAACTTATTAAGGCCGCTGTTCAGCAGCAGCAGCCCGAATAAAGAGAACAGGATTGTTTTTACGATCTTCATTTGATACAATTTTATCTTTCATGCAGGCACCCGGAAGACACCCGGGCGGCATCAGTGAACTTTGATTTACCGGTTACGATTCACAAAGCGCTTTCAGCTTTTCCAACGCCTTAGGGTAAGTATCGTTAAAGTAATCAATATGATTTTCCGTTACATCCACATCCACCGTTACGGTCGTTACGCCGTCCTTTTCTTCGTACGTATAATTTTCCAGCCCGCCTGCCCACTTTTCCACATCGGGGCCTTCGGTGATCTCCCGCCCGTCCTCATAAAGGCCGTAATGGCGAATGGAAACAAACCGGCCGGGAATATGCTCGGCTATCTCAGCAACCATACCTTCCTTTTTGCCTTCTGCGCTGGTGCCGATGAAATAAATTTTATCGCCCTTGTTCCATCCGCCTTCAAAATCCGATGTAGGGTTGAATGCCGAGGTCCATTCCTTATAGGTGTCCTTACCCAGCATGATACCGGCTGTTCTGCTCGCCGGCCCCTTGATATCTATACTATATTGCAATCTTTTCATAGGTACTGTTTTAAAAAAGTGAATAAAAAACGCCCGGAGGAGCTATTTCCGGGATTGAAGTTATAAACTTAAAACAATATATGACTTGCCATAAGACAAGAAAAATATCCTGCTGCCGTGATACCCCAGGAAAGGAGAGCTGCTTATCGCTTCAGGAAATAATTAAAAATGCCTCTGCCGGAGCAGAAGCATACCAAACACCACCAATGCGGGAACCACCCGCAGGAAATTTATAATTGCTTCAAAGCTGTTCCTCTAAAAGCCTACAGCAGCATAATGCTATAATAAAAAATGCAGGAGCCGCCTGTATACGCTCCTGCACTGGTTCAATGGATAAAGGTCTGCCGCCGCGCACCCTGTGAGCGTATGACCACTATCACGCAATCCTTTTCCCGGTTATGGTACCTGTCGCTTTATTGTAAGGCACAGGTCTATTGGTTTAAGGCTGTCGACCACGCTTCGGAGATCTTCAGCGGTGCCTTGCAGCTACCCGCCTTTCTCACGTATGGACCGGCTAAAAATTTAGCTGGTAAAATTAGCGCATCATACCCTGTCACAACAATACCTTATTCAGGGTATTTTTATATTACCTGTTTAAGATACATTTGCAGTACAACCCGCTTATTATCTCCATAACAGTTCGTATCTTACTTTAACATTCCAGATGCCAGACAATGAAGATTTATTTTTCCCTGCCCATCTTCCTCTTATGGATAACGGTTTGCATATCCTGTAACCGGCAGGGCACCCACCGGGACAACAGCGGTACGATTGAGCAGACACTGGAGAGTGCGCTGCAGATATGCCGGAACAATGCTTCCATACCCGCAGATACTTTCAGCAAATACAGCAGGCTGGCGGTCCAGCTCGCCGCGGAGGTCGGGGACGAGAATCTATCGAGCCTGGCGCATTTCCACCTGGCCCATTACTACTTCAATACCAATAATTATGACTCCGCCATACAGCTGTGCAATAGGCTCCTGCTGCAGATCCATCCCCCGGCGGACACCGGCTTCCTTATCAATAAGGTCAATATCATGAAATGTACGATCCAGATCCGGAAAGGCAACTATAAGCAGGCGCTGGACTGTTTCTTTGATATCCTGCCCGAAGTGGAGCAGACCGGCAGGCAGGATGACATATACAGGCTCTACAACAATATAGGGGCCTGCAACAGGCAGATGCTCCGGCATACCGATGCTATCCGGTGGTATATGCGGAATGTGGACATACCGGAGGAAAAATATGCTTTCCTTAAGGCTGCCAGCGTATTGAACATTGCCGACTGCTATATTGGTATCGACAATGTGGATTCCGCTTTAAAATACGCGCAGATAGCGCTGGAGCTGAGCAGACGCAACAAGCTCCTGCTGATACAGGCCAATACGCTGAATACCTTCGGGAAGATACTGAATGCGCAGGGCAAAGTAGCGGAAGCCATTCAGAAAGTGAAAGAAGCCACCGAGATCAGGAAACAGCTGGGTGACGCCTTTTATATCATTTCAGACCTCCTGCAGCTATCCGTATTATATAAAAATCAGGGCCGGTTCGACCTGGGCATACAAATGGCACGGGAAGCGCTCCGCGTAGCCAATGACAACCATATAACCACCCAGGACTATTCCATCGCTTCCGTGCTCTGGGAAAACTACTATGAAAGCAAGCAGTATAAACAGGCGGCAGAGCAGATATCTGAAATGCTCAGCATCATAGCCAGGAATAATGAAACTGCCACCGCCGATGCCATAGCGGAGCTGGAGGTAAAATATGAGACCGATAAAAAAGAGCTCCTGATCAAGAAGCAGCAGCTGGAGCTGGACAGGAAGAACTTCCTGCTATACGGGAGCATCGTGCTCCTGCTGCTGCTGGTGGTCACCCTCTATTTTGTCTACCTCAATTATAAGAACAGGCAGGCACGCAAACTAAAGGATGCCGTCATCAAGGAGCAGCACCAGGCAGCCAAAGCCGTCATCCTGGCACAGGAGCACGAAAGGAGCCAGCTGAGCCAGCACCTGCACGATGGTGTGGGACAGACCCTGAGCGGGCTGAAAATGAACCTGCAGGCACTGGATGAAAGAGTGGAAACAAAGGAGGAGGCCAATATCTTTGAGAATAGCATGGCGCTGCTGGACGATGCCATATATGAGATCAGGAACATATCGCACCGGCTCATGCCCAACAACATCGTACGGCTCGGCTTAAAGAATGCGCTCCACCTGCTCATAGAAAAGATAAGGTCCGACAAGCTGAACATTTACCTGGAAATGGATGCCGATGTGGATAAGATGGAGCCTGATATACAGCTGATCATCTACCGGGTGATCCAGGAGAGCATCAATAATGTGATCAGGCACTCGGGCGCCCGGACCTTGCAGATCACCTTCCACATCAGGAACAGCAGGCTGTATGTATCAATAGCGGACGATGGCGTGGGATTTGACACAAGCGATATACTGAAGCATACCGGCATAGGCCTGAATAATATTTACACCAGGATAAGGTTCCTCCAGGGCAATATCCGGATCAAAAGCGAATCCAGGCAGGGAACACAGGTCAGCTTTGACATCCCTTTTCCGCAGGAATAACGCCCGGAGCTCGCGGCCATATAATACCTTATACTATGATCAACAACCAACCCTTATCCAATACCCAACCATTTGTGATGAACCATAACACCTCCGCTATCAGCATCGCCATACTGGACGATCACCATATCATCCTGGACGGCCTTACCCTATTATTGCAAAATGAAGCCCATCTTGAAGTGGCGTACAAATGCACGGACGGGTACGAGCTGCTGCAATACCTGGACGCGCATCCCGGTACCATTGATGTGCTGATCATGGACCTGATGATGCCTAAAATTGACGGCTATGAAATGGCCCTGCTGCTCCAGCAGCAGCATCCTGATGTCAGGATCATCATCCTGTCCATGAATACGGACGTAGATATGGCCTATAACCTCATTGAGAAAACGGATATCAAAGGCTATCTGCCCAAATCCGCCAATAAGAACATTTTACTGGAAGCTATCCGGTCCGTAAAGGACGACATAATGTACATTCATGAGGATATTCTGAATGAGCTGCATGGCTACAGGGTCAGGGTCTATGAAAAAGAGCGCCTGATGCTCTCACCAAGGGAGCTGGAGATCGTACAGCTGATCTGTAAAGGATTAAGCAATAAAGAAATCGCATCGGCCCTTTACCTGAGCGATCATACCGTAGCTACCCACAGGAGGAAAATTTACAAAAAGACCGGCTCCCACAATACCGCAATGCTGGTAGAGCTGGCCTCCAGGCTTAAGATCATTTAGCGTTCACCTGACAATGTGCCTGCTTGCGGGGCATTCCGGGACGGAGCCGCTTTATATACTGCAGCGGGAAAAGCAATGACGGGCAGGCATTAAAAAAAGCTGCCCTTTCGGGCAGCTGTGTGCGTATCATACTGCATATGCGGTTACTATAGGCGATGATACAGCACTGATGGTAAGAATAAGATGTACACCGCTTTAGCAGGTGACCGAATCAGTTATCATATTTACCCGATACATCGGGCATTTAAAAATCTTCATTAAAAAAAGTGGGGGCGCCGGTTATACCTGCTTTTCCCGCCTTCCGGATAAATTCTTCCAGCACGCTCCTTGCACCGGCATCTTCCAGCGCTTCATTATCCAGGACGTTGGCAGCATACATATAGCTGCAACGGATATCCGTATATGCCTCACCCGTGCAGGCCGAGACCCACTGCATATTCGCCCGGTCAAAACTGACGTGGTACTGCCTGATCCTGGGTATATACAGCACTTTCTCTCCCTCTCTTACGACCTCTATGGCTATGCCCAGGGTAACAGTACGGTAGCAATCCCTATGTCCCCTGACACCCGATCGTAGGATGTCACCCAGGCGGCCCAGGAAACGCTTAAAACGCTCCAGCGTGCTGCCCGGCTCCGGCACCACATCCAGGACCTGCTCCGCAAGGTCAGCAGCAAGCTCAGTGCCCTGTATATACTTTACATACATCCGGCTCTCCACATCGCCGGGACCCATCAGCGGTATTTTGGCGAAGGCCAGCGACCACAGCTCAGGATCTGTCCGGAATACGGCGCCATATTTTTCCGCGAAACGGTTAACATAATCCGTTACGATGTCAGCTATGGCGACCAGGTAACGCTTCAGCTCAGCCAGGCGCTGACGCACCACGGGATCATTATCTGCTGCCGTTCCCGCTATAAATCCTATCATACCACCGGTATCCGCATACACTGCTGCTCCCTTTTCCTGCCACCTGCTTGCCGGCAGGTCCGCAGCGAAAAAAAATGCGCAGGCATCCTGCAGTTGCTCGGCAGGTGTCCTTTTATCCAGTAATATTTCAGGTAAGGTGATAGGGTCCCACATAGCTCTGGTTTTAGCAGTCCTACTCTTTTGCTGTACCCGGCTTTTCGGCACCCCGGAGCTCCCAATGCAGTTGCAAGCTTTCATTAGTGAACACTGCAAAGTAAGCACGGAATCGGCAGTATTCTCAGCGTACAAAACACCAAAAAATATTTTCCGTATTTATACGGAGCCGGGAAGAGCCAATAGTCATCAAAGGCAAGAACAAACTATATGCAGATCGGCGGGCAGCGCTGTATGCAAGGCATTTCGGGCAGAGGATCGTACCGGGGATTACCAGGCTACGCCCAGCTCAGGGAGGGAGATAGCAGCGGTATGCTCACCGGACGCTGCAGGGATGAATGTACCGGTATCAGCATCATAGGCCACAGCAAAGCTCTCCCGGCCTTCCCCGAATGCCAGGTTAGTCACCGGGGCATCTACCTGCGTTACTACCGTATTGCTTACCACCCCGGCTTGCAGCCAGAGCTGTATGGCATTTGCAGGCCGGATCACCGCTGTATTCTGAAATAATACCGGCATTGCAGATACGGCATTACCTGCTATCTCCCTGCCGTTTACCACTGCGTCTTGATACAACCCTGTGGTCAGGCAGCCCCTGCCTCTACGGCAATTATTCAACAATGCAAAGGCACCGGGCAAACCGTCAGTGCCGGGTCCGCTTATATTCCCTTTCTTATCCAGGGTATAGAGCCTGTCCGGGACAGCGCCTGACGGAACACCGGCTACCGTCACCAGGCAGGCACCATCGCAGATAGGTGCATCAGCAATATAGATACCATAAGTTTCCTGCCAGGACAGGGCGTTGTTCCGCAAAGGCCTGAAGACCTGCCAGGACACATAGGGAGAACCCGGACCAGCCTTTGCAATGATCACATTAACGCCGGTAGCATATAATCTTTGCAATTGCGCATCTGTAAATGCGATATCCAGTGTGTAAGTTGCGGTAAGCATCGGATCGGTATTTCCTGCTGTCTTTACAGCACACGGTCACCCGGGTAGGAAGACAGCTGCCGTGACAGGAACACTACAAAATAAGCCTGCTGCTACGAGGCTTTTCAGCGTAAAAAATACCAAAAATCATTTTCCGTATTTATACGGAATCAGAAGAGGGCTGGCGGGGTATAAATATCATTGGCAATAGCGTAGACCACCAGTCCCACCGTATTGCGGGCACCGGTCTTGTCCAGTATATTCTGGCGGTGGCTTTCCACCGTACGCTTGCTCAGGTAGAGCTGGTCCGCTATCTCCTGGCTGGTCAGCTCCATACAGATCAGCTTCAGCACTTCCTTTTCCCTGTCAGACAGCTCTTCCGGCTCACCGAAGCGCTGTATCTTGGGCTTGTTCTTCATATAATCCACCAGCATCTGGTGGTCTTTCTGGGTAAGGAATACCCCCGAGGCATAAACGCTTTCCAGGGCTTCCAGCAGCAATTCCCTTGAAGCATTCTTGGGCAGGAAAGCAGACACACCCATCTTGATCATATGGCCGAACATAGCCTGCTTATAGTGAGAAGACAGGATAATGATCTTCAGGTCGGGATAATTCCTTTTCACCATTTCCACGAGCTGGAAGCCGTTCAGGGGCTCCATCTGAAGGTCTACCAGGATAATATCCGGGAACCGGTCTGGCGTCAGCTCCTCCAGGTTGCGGAGAAACCGGGGTCCGTCATACGCCCTGGTCACCACTTCCAGGTTCTCTGTACCGGAGAGCAGCAATATCAGCCCTTCCAGGAATAACGACTCATCGTCTACCAATGCTATTTTAACCAGCTGTTTCATATGCGGGAATTATAATAATAAGCCTGCAGCCCTTTCCCGGAGCACTTTTCCATTTAAAGGCCGCCTGCATCAAACGAATGCGGGACTCTATATTCTGCAGTCCCATCCCGTTCCGGATGGTAGCGGGATCAAATCCCCTGCCGTTGTCTTCCAGCAGGAAGGCCAGCGACCGTTCCGTGCTGCGTATATGGATCTGCATCCGGGAAGCCCCGGCATGCTTCAGCACATTATTCAGAAACTCCTGAATCACCCGGTACACCTGCACCTCCACATCCAGTCCCGGGGACGTGTAGGTATGCTGTATGATGATATCCGTCTTCAGGATCACCGATACGTTGATGGCCAGCTCTTCCAGCGCGGCTACCAGTCCTATGTATTCTATAGCTACCGGGTACAGCGTATGGGAAATATTCCTGACCGCTTCCGCCAGGGACGGCAGCTGCTTCATCACGATCTCCCGCGAACGGTCCTTGCTCCAAGCTTCCGGGTGGTTCAGCCACACCGAAAGTATATTCACACGGTTGCCGATATCATCATGCACGATCCTTGCGATCCGCTTACGTTCCGCTTCCTGTACGCTCACGATGGTCTTCACCATATTCTTCTGGTGCTGTACTTCCGCCTTGGTCCTTTCAAGCTCCGCCTCCAGCAGCTTTCTCAGCGACTTCCGGTGCAGCAGCGAGAACAGCACGGTAAGGATGATGATAAATACAAGTATTACCAGCAGGTAATACATCAGGACAACCGATTCTTCCATAAAAACAGCGTGATCATACAATAAAAAACGGCACAGGACACGGCATAGATCATCCAGAAAACGAATTTAAGCTCCGAAGGCACGGTGATCAGGAAATTCAGCATCAGGAAATGTACAAATGTTACCGAAAAATAGAAGATCATCCCGTAATGCAGCCGGGCCAGGCGCGTATTGCGGCCTACGTTCCGGAACATCTGCACAAATACCATGCTGATAATGCCTACCGCGTTATAGACCCTGCCCAGGTTGACATACTCCTCAGCATCCTTCAGGGAGTGGAGCAGATCGTAGGTGCCCACCAGCAGACCTCCTGCCAGAAGCAGGTAAGGCAGCCGCGACTGCAGCTGCCTGCTGAAAAACAGGCAGAACAGCAGCAGCTCCACGGCATTGAATAAAGGCAGCATCACGATATTTTCGGTCCCGGACAGGGACAATCCCCATGATGCCAGGTCAAAAGCACAGCAGGCGATAATATATACGGCCAGCACCCTGAACTCCCTGCTCATGGTACGCAGCAGGAAAGCATTCGCCGCCGACAGCACTACCAGGATACAGGAAAGGCAGACCGTTATAAAATTAGCGACATCAAAAAGCTTTAGCGACATACACGAACTCTAACAGGCCCAGCGACATCTTGTCATCCTGCGATTTGAATGGCGGGCACAGCCGTGCCATATCATAAAAGGTTTCCGTACCGGTGGGAGTCGTTTTAGCGATCACGACATCCGGCATTTTGAGGCCGGCTACTTCCTTTATCCCGAAAAAGCCGGTGAAGGTAACGCTTTCGGTCGGGTCGTGCTGCAGGTCGGCAGCCGGGATCTTAAAGGCGTTGAATACCTGGTTATAGGTCACCCACTCCGTGATATACGACCAGTCGTTGATACGCCTCATCGCTTCATCAGAATCGATCTCCGTATCGGTGAGCACTTTCGGGCATACCAGGGAAGTTGTTATAAAATCCGTATAGGTGTTGCAATTGTCCCTGATATAAGCCGGGCTGTCTGCCGATGCGGGCAGCACAAAAACATACAGCTGCAGTCCGCTGTCCGCGCCTGTTCTTAAAAAGCCATTCAGGTCCAGGCCGATATACAGATGGTAAAATTCAGTGTCAGTAACCTGCGGTACCGTAACGGTAAAGGAATGGGAATTGGCCAGCAGGGCGGAAACGAAAGCCTTATCTTCTTTCTTATACTGCCAGGCGTTCATAGCGCCAATAATAAAATCAAGTGAGTAATTGTCCACGGGTAATTTAGTTTTTTAATTAAATAATAAGATAAATGTACCGTTGCAATTTAACAAAAAAACCACATTTACGCCATTCGCACCTAAAAATAATACCGTCAGCAGACAAGCCGCCGCCAGGTACGGCGGCGACAGATCACATATTTATGGTACAGCTACCGCTTAGTCCTGCCTGTACAGGATGGGACCGGCCTCCGCTTGGGGTGTATCCTCAAACAGCTTGCTGATCCGGGGCTGCAGCAGCCAGATACCCACCGGGAAAAACCAGAACAGGAAGAACTCCCCCATAAAATCACTGAAGGATACCTTTCTTCTCAGCTCTGCCGACCGGAATGCTTTGGTATTGAAGTACAGGATATAAAACATACAGAACATAGAGAGCAGGTGCAAAGGCATGATCACCTCTGCCACCTTCATGGTCTCCTCATCGCTGACCAATGCCGGCATTGCCGGCAGAAATCCTATCATCACGGCTATAGCGGTGGTATAAATGACAGGAATGGCCAGCAGGATCCTGAACAGCCCTACATTCATACGGACACCCGGGGGCAGCTTTTTCACCAGCTGTGTACCCAGGGTGTACATCCACCCGAAAAACACTGCCATACATAGCAGTATCACTAAAGGAAACAGGGTAAAGAACCATTTAGTATCCATAGTGATAAGAACGATGCCCAAAAAGATTAACTGTAATACAAAAGGCAGCACGACCAACAGGCAAAACAGCTGCCAGTGCTTCAGGGTTAAAAGCTTCTTCATAGATACTGTTGCAGTTTTAAGGACCTTTTCTTCCAAGGCCGTAAATGAAAGGTGCCACCTCCGCTGTTTACTGTGACCGACAGCGTGTGACCGCAGCGCGAAATTATAAAAAATCAAAGATGGCTGCAAAAACGGTACCCTTACGCCGGGCAGCCGGGAAAAACACCCTTAAAAATACGGGGAAACACCTATTGTATAATTTAAAAATATTGTAGAGGTTTGCGAAAGTGTTAATGAAAATAAAAATATATTAATAAAAAAGAGTAATGTATTGATCTATATTGGTATTTCTTTTTGTATATTTTTGCTAAAAAACGCCTCAATATTGATTGGGAAAATACTATACGAGGGTTTAAGTTAAAGAAAAATTATAATGGCAGATGTACATTCAAGGGAAGTGAGAAGTTTTAATATGAGTCAAGTTAAAGGAAAGGATACAAAACCAGAACTTTTAGTAAGAAAGTTTTTGTTTGCAAATGGATTAAGATATAGATTATATGATAAAAAGCTTCCAGGAAGACCTGATATAGTATTACCAAAATACAAAACAGTAATTTTTATACACGGTTGTTTCTGGCACGGACACGAATATTGCAAATATTCGGCATTACCTAAAACAAGAACTGAATTTTGGTCAGAAAAAATTGAAGGAAACAAGAAAAGAGATAAAGAGAATATTAAACAATTAAAAAGTAAAGGCTGGAATGTTCTTATCGTCTACGGATGCGAATTAAAAAAAGAAAGACAGGAACTGACATTGAATAATATTTTAAACAACATACAAAACCAATTTTAGAATTATTTTTTAAGTATGAAAGATAATACTGAAAATACACAGAATCAAAATAAGCTAAAAGCAGTTGACTTCTTCTGTTCTGGAGGAGGTATGAGCTATGGAATGCAGGAAGCAGGGATTCAAATTCTTGCCGGAATTGACTTTGATAAAAATTGCAGAGCGACATACGAAGCTAATATAAACGGAGCTGAATTTATTCACGCCGATGTATTTGATTTAAAAGAAAAAGAACTTGAACAAAAGCTATCTTTAAAACAGAATGATGATGAACTTATATTAATAGGTTGTAGTCCATGTCAGTTTTGGAGCCTTATTAACACAGATAAAACAAAGTCTGCTAAATCAAAAAATCTTTTAATAGAGTTCTCGCGCTTTGTTAAATACTTCCGCCCAGGATATGTAGTTGTTGAAAATGTTCCCGGGGTTTTGAAAAGAAAAGAAGAAAGCGGTTTAAACGAATTTATAGAATGGCTCAAAAATAACGGTTATAAAAATCCTCATTTCAAAGTACATAATGTAAATGATTACGGAGTTCCTCAAAGCCGGAAGAGATTTACGTTAATCGCCACTCGTATTTCTTTAGATGAAATCAAACCTTTAGAATTAGAAGGCAAAAAGGTAGTAGTAAAAGATGTATTAGGTAAAAATAATGGTTTTCCTAAAATAGAACCTGGACATAAAGACAAATCAGAGTTTCTTCATACTACTTCTGATATCAGTGCCATCAACAAAAAAAGACTTAAAAAGGTAGAAAAGGATGGCGGTAATAGACTTGGATTTGCAAATGATCCAGAGTTACAGCTAAAGTGTTTCGAAGGAAAAGATGATTCTTTCAAAGATACATTCGGACGACTATGGTGGAATAGACCTGCACCGACAATTACTACAAAATTTTTAAGTATATCCAATGGACGATTTGTACATCCGGAAGAAGACAGAGCTTTGTCTATAAGAGAGGGTGCTACATTACAGTCCTTTCCGTTAACCTATAAATTCAAAGGAACAAGTGTGGCAAATATTGCCAGAATGATTGGCAATGCAGTACCTCCGAAATATGCAACAGCCATTGGTAAAGCTATAATTCAAAGTAAAGTCAAATGAGTGAATCTAAACTATTTATGAAATTTGAGGCGAATACAATTCAACATCTTGGTGTCAAAATGTATTCGACAATGCCTCCGGCTTTGGCAGAATTAATTGCAAATGCGTATGATGCTTGCGCAACAGAAGTTCATATAAGATTATATGATAAAGAAGATAAAAAAGTTATTGTCCAAGACAATGGCAGCGGAATGTCCTTTGATGAAGTAAATAATCATTTCTTGAGGATAGGAAGAAATAGACGAGAAGAAAAACAAGAATCAAAATGTGGAAGAATACCTACTGGAAAAAAAGGACTGGGAAAACTAGCTCTTTTTGGAATTGGAGATAAGATAAACATTAAAACTTTTCAACAAGCAGAAGGTGTCAGTTTCAATCTTGACTGGAATGACATATTAAATACAAAGGGGAAGGATTATGAACCTAATTTTGATAGATTTGAAAATCAAACTTCTGAAAAAGGAACAACTATTACTTTAACTGATTTAAAAAGGAAAACAGGCTTTCCTATACAGGATTATGCTGATAATATTGCGAAATTATTCAATTTTCAGGATGATTTTATTATATACATATCGTTGAACGATGGTGAAGCTATTAAAATCAATAGTAAAACAAAGTACCAAAAAATCGAACCCGAATTTCAATGGGATATTCAAGAAATTGTAGCTATTAATGAAAAAGACTATTCAGACAAGCAAGAGATTCAAGGTACGATAATTACTACTGAAAAACCTCTTAAAGCAAATTTAAGAGGTGTAACACTTTTTGCAAATGGTCGAATGGTCAACATTCCTGAATTTTTCGGGCCTTCGGAATCGAGCCACTTTTATTCTTATGCGACCGGATGGCTAAATATTGATTTCATTGATAATTGGAAAGAGGATGTGATTTCAACAAACAGACAATCTATTGATTGGGAAAATCCAAAAACAGCCGAGCTAAGGGAATACTTTGCTTCTTGTTTATCTATTATTGAGCGACAATGGAGAGATAAACGTAAAGAGAAGAAGCAAGAAAAAATTAGCACCAAAGTCAATCTAAATGTAAAAAATTGGATTGAAACGCTTCCAGATAATGTGCAGACAAAAGTTGAAACAATTGTAAATCTTTTAGATAATACGCCTGAATTATCGGAAGATACTCAGCAAAAATCTATTCAAATTATTCATCAGCTTGTCCCCGAATATCCACTTCTTCATTGGAGACATCTAAATGATGATATTAAAAGTGCCGCCCAAAACGATTATCAAAACAAGGATTATTACAGAGCATTTACAGAAGCAATGAAACGCTACATTACTGCAACAAGAACGAAATCAGCAAACAGGAATACTACGGACAATGGAATGATGGGAGAAGTTTATGGAAAGGGTAAAGCCCTTTCTGTTGCAAAAAAATTCAAAAAGCCCAACGGAACTGATTTTACTCAATCTACGATTGAAAATATAGAAGAAGGTCAAAAGTTTCTATCAATGGGAATATTATCAGGAGGCAGAAATCCGGTCTCTCATGAAGAAATTAATGATTTAAGAGATTCTGGACTTTTCTCAGAAAAGGATTGCTTAGATTTTCTAAGTTTACTTTCTCATTTATATAAAAGGCTTAACGACTCAGAAACTCTTTAAAATAGAAATTGGGAACAATCAAATTCTACGATTTACCCTCATGAATATTTAAAAGTTCATAATATTTTGTAAGTTTCACTTCAAACTTACGTATCGTACACTACTTCTTACCTCCTACATAGTAGTACCATACCCATGCCTAAAACACCTACATACAACCATACTGAACAACATCCATGGAACTGGTACGGCCGGGAAGACAGCACTGCCCTGCTGGTTGGTACTTTTCCCCCTACGCGCAACAACTGGAGCTTTGACTTTTTCTATCCCAACAGGTCCAACTTTTTCTGGCGCCTGGTAGCCGCCATAGCAGCAAAGCCGCTGCAGTACTTCTCCGGTCCGGAAGCTGTAGCAGAAAGGAAAGCGCTGCTGGACAGCCTTAAGATCACCATTACCGATATGGGACAGACCATCGCCCGCATACAGAACAACTCTTCCGATGAAAACCTGGTAGCCCTGGCGTATATGGATATCTTTAAAATACTGGAAGCAAGACCCCATATCCGTAAGATCATCTTTACCAGCAGTTCCGGCAAGGCCAGCGCGGCGGCCTGGTTCCTCAGCTATTTACGCACGCACAACATTATCCACAAATTCCCTAAAGGCGCCAGGCCGCTGAAAAGCACGCTGACCTGGCAGGGCAGGACACTGGAACTGGTGATCCTCTACTCCCCTTCTCCCAGGGCTGCCAACAGGGTCTCCTTTGAGCAGCTGACCGCCCTGTATAAGGCAGAGCTCACCACGTAGCGGCATCTTACCGGTCCTTTAATATCTATGTACTACGCTGCCGTTCCCTTATCTGGCCGGTTGTTAAGAATGCTGTTTAGAAAGAAGGTGCAACCCCGGTCAGGATCATTATTCAGGGTACGGGTCTCCTCCCTGCCCTGCTATCAGCCGCATAGCCTTATCCCCTATTTATCGAAGCATTTTAAATAAGCTGACGGAATAACTATACACCCCATATCCCCCGGAGGAAAGAAAGCGTATATAGCTTTATAAAGCGCTTCCCTGTTTCGCTATGATGCTATTATGTAGAAAGTGTAGAATAACGCTATAGATAAGCTCAAACTATTATAAGAGATGCCGTAAATCCGTTCTGAATGCCCGGCACGCGGCAGTACCTTTATAGCGATAGCCATCTCTGCTCCACACAGAGGACACTGCTCAGCAAAGCGTATCTGCAATAGCAGGCTGCTTCTCCTGCAAGCAGCAGCCACTTTATTTTATTTTGATGCAACAAAGAAACTGCATTAAATGTAGTAGTTAAAAAATGCAATATAAGCGACCATATACATACAAATAATTTACAATATGAAAAGATGTATTTTTGGCCGGACCCAGCTCCCTACCGGTGGAAACACGCCCCCGGCGGGCATAGCAGCAGCGATAAATGGCTTATATTTACAGGGCTATTTTATGATTAAACCACTTATTACTGCGATATTTGCTATTGTGAACCAAAAAAACAACATATGAAGAATATACTCGTGATAGATGATGACGCGATCATTCAGAATGTATTGGAAAAAGTGCTGGTGAAGGAAGGTTTTCATGTAGAAGTGGCCGGTAATGGCAAGGAAGGATTGAGCAAGCTGGACCTGATGAAGTATGAACTGGTAATAACCGATCTGATGATGCCATATGCCAATGGGTTCGAGATCATCAGCAAACTGAAGCAGCACCCCAATACCGCCAATGCCGCGGTCATAGTCGTATCTTCCATCACCCACGAAGCATCTGTAATGGACAGCTTCAAGCTGGGTGTGGACGAATACATACGTAAACCGATCATGGTAGGCGAGCTTATTCTCCGGGTTAATAAACTTTTATCTAACAGATCTTCAAATGCATAGTATCTTTTCAGGTTTCAATACCACGGATACCGCCACCTGGCCCTGGCTTGATTATTTTACAGGACTTCCGCTCGTTATACAGATCGCTGCCGTATCCATAGTGGTGTCCGTATGCTTCATCCTCTTTATCCAGTTCAGGATATTGCAGACCAGGATAAGCGGCTACAGGTTGCAAAAAAGACTGGACAGGATCAATCCCATCATTGATGCCGTGATCTCCGATCAGGTGATCCTCCGGAACGATCTTATGGCAGACGGCGCCTCGGTGGATAATGTTCCCCTGGACCTCTCCGGGTTTGAGAACCCCGTCTTCCGCAGATCGGCCAACCGCCAGCTGCTGCTGGAGAGGCTGATCAGCTACCGGAAATCCTTCGGGGGTAAGACCGGGGCCCTGCTGCGCCGTATCTACCTGGAGCTGGGCCTGGAAAAAATGTCCTTCAGCAAAATGAAAAGCTTCCGCTGGAATAACAAGGTAAAAGGCATCCGGGAACTTACGGATATGGACATTATCATATCGGATGTGAACATCCTCCCGCTGACCAACAGCAAGCGACACGAGCTGAGATCGGAAGCAAGGAATGCCTATATCAAGCTGAGCAAGAACGAGCCGTTCAAATTTTTTGATATCAGCACCGAGCCCCTGCTGATGTGGGACCAGATAGAGCTGTTCAAAACTATTACGACCACTGAAAACATCGCCGTTCCGAACTTCGCGCGATGGGTCACCTATTCCAATAATAAAAGCATCATCTCCTTCTGCCTGAAGCTCATTGTATATTATAACCAGACGGATGCCGCTCCTGCCGTGGTCAGGCTGCTGGACAACAAGGATCACGTACTCAGGGCCGAGGCCATCAACTGCCTGGGCAAGCTTAAGTACGAGGAGGTGGAGCAGCAGCTTATACACATCTACAGCAATCAGCCGCTCCGGTGCCAGATAGAGATATTAAAGGCTGTAGGCCGTTTTGAAACAGGTAAAAGCGCGGCCTTCCTGAAGCAGGAATTCCTGTATTCCACCGACTTTGATATCCGTAAGAACGCGGCCTTATCGCTGGTAAAAAGCACGCACGATCCTGCACTGATCACGGAGCTGATGGAAGCCTCCTCAGAAGAGAACCAGCTGATCATCAAGCATAGCATGAACCCTTTAATCAAGTACTAATGACAGGTATTTTAACACGGCTGGGCAATTTCTATGAAAACACGGTATTCCTGTACGGGGCAATACTGCTCATCATATATGCATTGCTGGCGCTGTTCTCTTTCCTTGCCATCCGTACCCATCTGCGCAAGGAAAGCTATACCAATTATAATAACCTGCTCACTTCCGATCTTGCACCCGGCGTGACCGTGCTGGCCCCTGCCTATAACGAGGGGTTATCCATCATCATGAACGTCAGGTCGCTGCTGACCCTTAATTACCCGCTTTTCGAGATCGTGCTGATCAACGATGGCAGCACCGACGATTCCCTCGCGCAGCTGGTAAGGGAGTTTGAGCTGGTCAGCGTGGATTTTGCCTATGATGCCAAGATCAAGACCCGTCCCGTTACCGCCATCTATAAATCTAAGAACCCCGCCTACAGCAAGCTGACCGTCATAGATAAAGAGAACGGGAAGAGCAAGGCCGATGCCGTAAATGCAGGCATCAACATCGCCTCCTTTAACTATTTTGTCTGCACCGATGTGGACTGCATCCTGGATAAGGATGCCCTGCTCAAGCTGCTGAAGCCCGTGCTGGAAGAACCCTCCAAGCGTGTGATCGCTACGGGCGCCACACTGCGTATTGCCAACTCCTGCGAGATAGATAACGGCGTGGTGATCCGCATGAAGCCGCCCCGCCAGCTCCTTCCGAGATTCCAGGAAATGGAATATGTCCGCGCCTTTGTGCTGGGCAAGATGGGCTGGAGCTATATCAATTGCGTGCCGAATGTGTCCGGCGGCCTCGGCCTGTTTGACAAGGAGGTAGCCATCAAAGCGGGAGGATACGACCCGCAATCCTTCGGGGAAGATATGGAGCTGATGGTCAGGATGGCCCGCTATTCCTGCGATAACGGTATCGACTACGCTATCCGCTATATACCCGAAACCCTCTGCTGGACCGAAGCGCCTGCCACCGTACAGGTATTCATGCGCCAGCGTACCCGTTGGGCGCGGGGGCTTGCCCAGCTGATGTATTCGCATTTTAAGATGCTCTTTAACCCGCGCTACGGGAGGGCAGGCCTGATCACCTTCCCCTATAATTTCTTTTTCGAGCTCTTGGCGCCCATCGTGGAGATCACCGGTATCATATACTATATCTACCTGATCGTCAGCGGGCACGTCAACCTGCCGTATGCGCTGATACTCCTGGTATTCGTATATACCTACTCCATTATGATCACCACCGCCGCTATCCTTTGGGATCAGATCGCATTCAGGAACTACCGCACCTGGAAGGAGGTATTCTACCTTTGCAGCACCGCCTTTATGG
The DNA here is from genome assembly GCA_037190225.1 of Edaphocola sp. GTDB lineage: Bacteria > Bacteroidota > Bacteroidia > Chitinophagales > Chitinophagaceae > MKSF01. The sequence continues at coordinate 327,587 of JBBCJL010000003.1, forward strand.
AATTCCTGCTGTACCACCCGCTGATAGTGATATTCAGCCTGAGGGGTTATTACTACTTCCTGACAGGTAAAAAGCATACCTGGGGCAATATGCAGCGGCAGGGCTTCGGGCAATCCAAAGCTGCGGGATAAAAAAAAATGAAAGTATTATGTTGAATATTATAGAACATTTAGGTACTTTTTTTGAACGCGCGGTATTCGTGTACGGGATCAGCATGCTCCTGCTCTACGCCATGCTCGCTATCCTGTCCTTTATTGGTGTGAACCGATTCAGGAAAAAGGAGCAATATACGGATTACCGGAAGCTGACCAGCTCACCCCTCGCGCCGGGCATTTCCATCATAGCGCCCGCTTTCAATGAAGGCGTGACCATTATCCAGAATGTCCGCTCCCTGCTCACCCTCAACTACGCCCGTTTCGAGGTGATCATCGTCAATGATGGCAGCACCGATGATACGCTGGAAAAGCTGATCCGGGAATTTGAAATGGTGCAGGTGGATTTTGCCTATAATGAAAAGATCAAGTCCCAGCCGGTAAGGCGCATCTTCAAATCCACCAATACGGCCTATGACAAGCTGCTGGTCATAGATAAGGTAAACGGGAAGAGCAAGGCGGACGCTTCCAATGCAGGCATTAATGCAGCGGCCTTCGATTACTTCCTGTGCACGGACGTGGACTGTATCATCGAAAAGGATACGCTTATAAAGATGATCCAGCCCTTTATGGCAGAGGAAGGCAAGAAAATAAAAGAGGTGGGTGAGCCCTGCCCGGAATGCGGCTATGTGCATATAGTGGAAGAGAACAGGCGTGTCATAGCCACCGGCGCCACGCTCCGCATTGCCAATTCCAGCGAGATAGAGGATGGTGTGCTCGTGCGCATGCGGCCTCCTGCCAGGCTGATACCCAGGTTCCAGGAAATGGAGTATATACGCTCTTACGTGCTTGGTAAAATGGGCTGGAGCATGATCAACTGCGTGCCCAACGTTTCCGGCGGGCTGGGCCTGTTCGACAAGGAAATAGCGATCAAGGCCGGCGGCTACGACCCCTTATCCTTCGGGGAGGACATGGACATCATAACAAGGATGTGCGCCTATATGCGCGACAACAAGCAAAAATATGCTATCCGGTATATACCGTCCACACAATGCTGGACGGAAGGTCCTCCCAACCTTAAGGTTTTCAGTCGCCAGCGGACCAGGTGGGGACGGGGGCTGATACAGATCATGTCCCTGCACCGCAAGATCATTTTCAATCCCAAATACGGTCGGCTGGGCCTGGTCGTATTCCCGTATAATTTCCTGTTTGAATTCCTGGCGCCGGTGATCGAATTCCTAGGTATTTTATACTATATTTATATTGTCGTTACGGGACAGATCAACCTTGCGAACGCCCTGACACTATTGCTCTTTGTTTACCTATACTCCGTGATGATCACCACTATGGCCATCTTCTGGGACCAGATGGTGCACAGGAACTATAAGACCTGGCGCGAAGTATTCGGCCTGAGCCTTATGGCCTTCCTGGAACCCATTATCTATCATCCCCTTATCGTGTTTTTCGCGCTCAGGGGCTATTACTTTTTCATCACGGGCCGTAAACATACCTGGGGCAACATGCAGCGCCAGGGCTTCGGTACCGCAAGAAAATGATCCCCTACTATTCTATCAATCATTTGTTCCGCATATGAAAAAATACTTTATCAGATATAGCTTGGCAGTCCTTTGCTTTACGTTCTCATCACTGCACCTGCATGCACAGAAAAAGAAGACCGACAGCGATGTGCTCCTGAAGCAGATCAAAACGGAGATGGATATCAGCAAAGATTACAAAAAGGCCCTCAGCCTGAGCCGCAGCGCGGTAGAGCAATATCCCTCCAACGTGGATTTTCGTTTTTTGCTGGGGCGCTCCTACCTGCTTAACGGCGATTTCCGGAACGCACAGCTGGTGATGGACGATATCATCAGGAAAGAGCCCACCTATAAGGACGCCTACATCGCAGCGGCCAATGTACAGCTGGCACAGCAAAAGAACGGCGAAGCCCTGCAATATGTCAATAAGGGCCTGGCCCGTTTTTACAGGGACAGGGACCTCCGCATCAAGAAGCTTTCCATTTACCAGAACCTGAAGAATTATGATGAAGCCGGCAGGCAGGCAGATACCCTGCTCAGCTTTCACCGGAATGACGCCGCTGCCATCAGGACATTCATAGATTACCACAATGAAGCTGCAGTCTACTATCATAAAGCCGGTAACAGCACCCTGGCCATCCGGGAGTACAGCCGTGTGCTGGAAGTGGATCCGCAGAATATGGAAGCCACCAAAGGCCTCATGAATACCCAGCTGCAGGCAGGCGATGCCCAGAACAGCCTGAACGTTATCAACAGGGCGCTCCTGGAGCAGCCCGACAGCTACGAGTTCCTGATGAAAAAAACAGGAGTGCTGCAGGAGCTGAAAAGGTATCCCGAAGCCATAGAGACCCTGCAGCGGCTGCTCAAAGCCCATCCTTCCGATACCAGGGCACGGCAGCTGGACGTGGAGCTGCGGCTGGAAGCCGCCCGTTATTATAAAAGCACCGATCCCTATTTCCAGTATCAGAGCGTGCTGGAAAAATCACCGGGCAACCGGGAGGCGCTGGAAAATGTCATCAATATCGCTATCAGCCGCGGGCTGTACGATGATGCGCTGTACTGGATCAACAGGGCATTGCGCGGCGGCAATGACAGGGTATTGCTGCAAAAGAAAATGTCCATATTGCAGCAACAGGAAAAGTATGGGCAGGCGGCAGCCATTGCGGAGCAATTATACCGCATATCCCCCACCGCCGATAACCGGCAGACCTTCATCGACCTGCAGCTCATCCTGGCCCGGGACTTTGCAGGACAGCAAATGTACGACAGCGCCCTGGCAGCATACGGCAGCATACTGGCCATAGACAGGCGGAACGAGCAGGCGCTCATCAGCTCGGTAAATATCCTGACCGGTCAGAAGAATTACACCCGGGCCCTGGAGCTGCTGGATGAGACCATACAATATTTCCCGAACGATGCTTCCCTGATCTATAAAAAGGCCGCCATATTACAGGCCAATGAACAGTATGATGCAGCCGTGGTGCTCCTTGAATCGCTTTACAGGGACAATACCGCAGACACCAGGCTGAAGAATGCCATTGCGGACAACCTGATGATGGCGGCACGGCAGATGATGCAGGGTATGGATTTTGACGGCGCTGCCCTGGCATTTGAAAGAGTGCTGGCTCTGCAGCCGGATAACAAGGAGGCCTGGAACAGCCTGATCAATATAGAGCTGGCCCGTGGCAGCGAAGGCTATACCAATGCTCTGAACTACAGTGAAACGGCGCTGGCAAGATACAGTGACGACCGGGATTTCCTGCTCAAGAAATCAGAAGCGCTCTTCGGGCTGAAACGGTACAATGAAGCGTACCTCATTACCGACAGCCTGCGCAGGAGATACCCCTACAATCCCAGGATACGTGAAATGTATAAGGACCAGCTGCTGGCAGCGGCAACAGCCCTGAGAACGGAAGATACCCTGGCAGCCTTAAGGCTGTACCAGGATGCCCTGCTCGTGTATTCCAATGACACGGTAGCCCTTACGGGACTGATCAACGCCTATATCAGCCTCCGTTCCTATGACTCGGCCCTGGTGTACGCGGACCGCGGCATAGCAGCCTATCCCGGCAGCGTGACTTTCCTGGTCAAAAAGGCCGCCGCGCTGGAATTGCAGGGGAGATACAAAGAAGCCGCCGGGGTTGCTGATGCCATCGTCAGGATAATGCCGGAAAGCCGCCGCTATATGGATTACGCCGCTTACCTGCATGGCAAGACATTCAGGAACGAACTGGGCATAGCTTACCTTAATTCCACGATAGACTCTGCCCAATCTGCTAATATCGCTACCCTGTATTATACACACTTTGCAAAGAAATTCTCCCTGACCGCACGGCTGAATTTTGCAGGAAGATCCTTTGGCACCGGTCTGCAGGGAGAGCTGGAATCTTATATCAACCATACTCCCAAATGGTACTCATTTGTGAATATAGGAGCAGCCAACAGCCTGGTATTCCCGAAGTATAAAGCGTCCTATTCCCTATTTCACAATATCAACGGCGGCTGGGAAGCGGAGCTGGGCGGCCGCTGGCTGTACTTCGACACCTTATCGGCCATATCGGGCGTAGCCTCCGTGTCCAAATACATCGGTGACTTCTGGCTGAATCTCCGTGGCTTTATGATCTTTGTCGGGGATAAGCAATATACGGCTGTTAACCTGACAGCCAGGCAATATCTTAACAATAAGACAGATTTCTTCTTTACCACGCTGGGATACGGGAACTCACCGGATGAATTCAGCCGCGCCTTCCAGCTGGGCACTACCGTAGCATACCGTACTTACAGCATCGGCGCCGGTTACCGGAAGATGTTCAACTACCGTAATATGGTCACCCTTAGCGGCAGCTGGTTCAACCAGCGCATTGCAGAGACCCGTTACAGGAATCAATATGATATATACCTGACCTTCTCCAGGAAATTTTAAAGCGACATTCCTATGATCAAGAAAACATCCCTTTACCTCACATTGATAATGAGCCTTCTGTTTTCCAGCTGCCAGGCCAGGCAGCTCCAGCTTACCCGCGATGGCAGGTCATCCTACAGCATAGTGATCCCTGCCGCCGCTACCACAACGGAAAAGAATGCCGCCACGGTGCTGCAGTCCTATATCAGGTCCGCTACCGGCGCTGAATTACCTGTGATCAGTGAATCGGGGCTACAGCCGGACCGGGCAATATTCATAGGTAAATGTGATGCTACGAAAGCAGGAAAGTTTGATAGAGCCCGTGATGACGGCTTCAGCATCATCCAGTCTGAAGACCGGCTTTTCATCACGGGCAGCAGCGGGCAGGGCACCTTATACGGGGTGTACTATTTCCTGGAAAAATACCTGGGCTGCCGTAAATATGACGCCGGACCGGCTGTCGTGCCACGCAACCCGCAATTACAGCTTCCTGCAGGGATCAGCGAGGTCGTCAATCCTGACTTTATCTACCGGCAAAGCTATTACCCTATGAGCAATGACGCGGAATATCTCCAATGGCACGGCCTGCAGCAATTTGAAGACCTCTGGGGCCTCTGGGGACATTCCTTTTTCAAATTGATCCCCCCGTCCCGATATTTCCGTACGCATCCTGAATATTTCGCGCTGACCGGCGGACAGCGCCGCGCCACCCAGCTATGCCTGAGCAATAAGGATGTATTACGACTGACCATATCCCGGCTCAAAGAAATGATGGCAGACAATCCCGATGCGGTCTACTGGTCGGTAAGCCCCAATGATGAAGGCGGCTACTGCACCTGTGAGCTCTGCAAGCAAGCAGATGCAGAAGAAGGAGCCCCGAGCGGCAGCCTGATCCGTTTTGTCAATAAAGTAGCGGCGGCATTTCCTGATAAGAACATCACGACCCTGGGCTATGGCTATACCGCCGCCGCGCCCCGTAAGACAAAGCCTGCCGCAAACGTATATGTGCTGGTCAGCAGCATTGATGCCTTTAAGGAACAGCCCGTCAGCGCCATCCCTTCCGCCGCTGCGTTCCGGCAGCAGCTGACAGCCTGGGCTGCACTGACGGATCATATTTTTGTATGGGATTATGCCACCCAGTTCACCAATTATCTTTCCCCCTTCCCGGTACAGCACATCACGGGACCGGATCTTGCTTTCTATAAGAAGCAGCGCGTCCGCGGTATCTTCGAGCAGGGCAGCGGTGATACCTACAGCGATATGGCAGAGCTGAACAGCTATATCCAGAGTAAGCTGCTCTGGAACGTCAATGCCAATACCGCACAGCTTATGGAAGAATTCTGCAAAGGCTATTACGGCAACGCAGGTCCTTTTATCCTGCGCTATCTTGATGCCAGGACCCGTGCCCTTACTGACTCCAAACGCCACCTGGACATCTATGGCAATCCCGTAACGGATATAAGAGGCTATCTGTCGCCGGAGCATCTCCGGTCCTACAACCAGCTGCTGGAACAAGCCCGGGCTGCTGTAAAGGGCACCCTTTACGAGGAAAGGGTACGCCGGGTGCAGCTCTCCCTGGAATATGTAACCTTACAGCAGTCCCGGCACTTCGGGGTGGAAAACAACGGCTTCCTGGAAGATAACGGCGGTCCTTTTTATACCGTAAGGCCGGAATGGCGTAAAAAGACAGAGGTGCTGACAGCCCTGGCTAAAGCATCAGGCGTTACCGAGCTGTCGGAAGCCGGGCTGTCACCCGACGCGTACCAGGCTGAATGGAACAGCATATTTGATAAGCAATGGCCGTCCAATCCCGTTCGTGGTGCCGCAGTGACCCTGCAAAACAACTTTGTGGAAGATTATCCCGCGAAAGGTAAAGCCACCCTTACCGATGGCATGACCGGGTTCACGGATTTCAGCTACAACTGGCTCTGCTTTTACGGGCAGGATATGATCGCCACCATTGACGCCGGCAAAGAAATACATATCAGCTCGGTTGCGCTGAATTTCCTGGAAGACCAGCGGCACTGGATCTTCCCTCCTGTAAAGATCACGATAGCTCTTTCCGATGACGGCGTCCGTTTCACGGAATTCAAAACGGTCAGCCCGATGCCGCTGACCCGGAAGGAAAATATTGATATCATAAAAATAACGGCAACCGGCGCACAGCAGAAAGCACGCTATATCAGGGTCACGGCTGTCTGCCCCGCTGCACTGCCCGACTGGCGGTCGCACCCTTCCAAAAAGCCGATGATAGCCTGTGACGAGATATTCGTGTTTCCTTAGCAGCCGTTTTTTGTTATAATTATTACAACAGGCCCGGTGATACAGCTATAAAGCATTAAATTTACAATATACCCAACCGAAAGTTTATATATGAAATATACCGTTTTATCCCTTGCGCTGCTGCTGTCCTTATCAGCGGCAAGCTGCGGGAAGAAGGACAAAAACAATAACGGCCACGACAATACTCCCGGAACGGAAGATACCCTTACCCGGTATGACCCGGTAGAGAACAGGCAGCCTAATACCAATTATACGCCGGCATTTGAAGGCCAGACCAGGATATACGGCATCAGGACCAGCACACCCCTGAAAACAGAAGTGCTTACGTCCGCGCTCAACAGTCCATGGGGCATCACACAGCTGCCTGACGGCAAATTCCTGGTGACCCAGAAAGCCGGCACTATCGCCGTACTGGATGCTACAGGTGCAGTGCAGCATACCATCAGCGGGTTGCCGCCCGTCAACAGCACCGGTCAGGGCGGCTTACTGGATATTTATGCCGATGACGGTTTTGCCGGCAACAGGATCGTTTACTGGAGCTTTTCGATGGACGATGCCGGCGGTACCCTCACCGCGCTGGCCAGGGGCAGGCTTTCTGATGATAACTCCCGTATGGAAGACATACAGATCCTGTATAAGGCTACACCCGCCTATGCCGGCAACCTTCACTACGGGAGCCGCATTATCATGGACAATACGGGCTGTATAATCCTGAGCACTGGGGAACGGTCTGATGCCAATATGCGGCAATATGCCCAGCAGCTTGACAATGGCCTTGGAAAGCTGATCCGAATAAAGCCTGACGGCTCCATACCACAGGATAATCCCTTTGTCAATACTCCCAATGCTCATGCTGCCGTCTATTCCTACGGTCACCGTAACGTACAGGGACTGGCCATTGACAGGATGACCAATATGATCTATCAGTCTGAGCTGGGTCCGAGAGGCGGCGATGAGGTGAACCGCATCGAGGCAGGCAAAAATTACGGCTGGCCGGTGATCTCCTATGGCATCGAGTACAGCGGTGGCAGGATCGGCAACGGCATCACGCAGCAGGAAGGCATGCAGCAGCCGCTGTATTACTGGGACCCGGTGATCTCGCCCAGCGGGATGGTATATTACAGTGCAGCTGAGATCCCTGAATGGCAGGGCAACCTTTTCATCGCCTGCCTGAACGGCCAGCATATCGTGCGGTTAAGGCTGAAAGATGGTAAAATAGCCGGGGAAGAGCGGTTGCTTGAATCCGAAGGACAACGCTTCCGGGATATAGAGACAGGACGGGACGGCGCTCTTTATGCCATTACGGACGCCGGCAGGTTATACAAGATTTCCAGGGAGTAAACACAGCTTTCTCAATAATCATACAAATTTTTTCAAAAGATGCAGCTTTCTGTCATTTTTCCTGTCTTTACAGGAACAGAAGGTGGCATCTGCTAAAGCAATGGCGGCAATCCCACATGCCTCTGCCAAGGTATTCCTTCCCGGCCCCTTACTTCACGGAAAAGCCGGGAGCGCCGATAAATAACCACGATATCTATTTTCCTTATCCCGAGGCGAAAACCAGGCTGCCATTAAAGACCGCGCAATAACAATTCATTTCCAACAAAACCCTGAAATCCCTGTTGTATCAGTGTAACCGGCCAGATTTCCTGTAAGCTTCAGACAAACCGGTAACAGCTCTACCCGCGGCGTTCGGATATTGATACCTGGATAAGGCATTACAGGACCAGCCGGCAAGCAGATTCACCCGCTTAAACTCATACAACTATGAACAAACATTTGTACAAAATGATCGTTCCCGCTTCTCTGGGAATAGCAGCGATACTGATATACAGCTCCTGCAGTGTCCGCATACCCCGCGGCGCACAGGCTGTGAATAATTTTGACCTGGAAAAATACCTGGGTAAGTGGTACGAGATCGCGCGGCTGGATTACCGGTTTGAAAAGCACCTGGAGCAGAATACTGCTGAATATACCTTGAAGGAAAATGGGGCCGTCAAAGTCCATAATAAAGGCTATCACACCTTAAAGCAGGAATGGAGATCGGCCACGGGAGAGGCAAGACCGGTGAAAGACCCGGCTAGCGGCAGGCTCAAAGTGTCCTTCTTCAAGCCTTTCTGGTCGGGCTATAATATCATTGATATCGATGAGAACTATAAATATGCCCTGGTAGCAGGCAAGAACCTGAAATACATGTGGATATTGTCCAGAGAAACCACTATACCGGACAGCTTTAAAAACAGGTTCCTGCAAAAAGCAAAGCAACTGGGTTATGATACTGAGGCCCTGATATGGGTCAAGCAATCCCAATAGACCGCTGATAAATAAGCAGCAGCTTTATAAATTGAGGATATAATGGGACTTTGGATAATGCTCTTTTGGGTGAGGGCTCTGACTACAGCGTATAACTCTCATCCTTAAACAGCAAGCGCAGGCAAAATTGCCTGCGCTTGCTGTTTAAGGATCATCCGCTTATTCTTTCAGCAGAATATATTTATCAGCAATGGGACCTGTGATCTCCTTACCTTCCATATCCAGCATAATCAGCCGGTTCTCCCCTACTTTATAAAGATGCTTCTCGTTGCCGGAGGAAATGATGATATTCCCCCCGTCTGTGGTCCACTTAAAATCGCCCGCTTCTACAAAGGTATCCTTTTTCTCCCCTTTAATATAAGTGCTCACTTTCTTGTAGGTATGATCAGGATTCAGGGTAATGACGGTCCGGATACCTTCGCAGTCAGCACAGGGGATCGTACCTTCGTACCTGCCGCTCCAGTCCAGGGAAGTACGGCTGTTATCTCCAGGGGGCAGCTGCTCTTCGCCGGCACTGGGAGCAGGCTCTTTATGGTCATTATTACCACAGGACCCCATCAGGAAGACCACCACCAGCAGGCTTGTAATGTTATGCAATTTCATAGTCAATTTTAGTTTGGTTGAATTATTAACAAAATATTTTATATTTTAGTTGAGTAAAAGTAAAATTACCGGATGCTGCTTTTTGATCATATACGCTTGCGGGATGAGCAGCCATCATTCACCAGGCAGACCGGCTATATACTTCATCGCTATGGACATCCTATTGCTTGAGAACGAATTGAGGAAGCGGCTGGCGTTCCCGTACCAATGGCACGGCAGGCAATCCGATAAGGCCGACCGGATGACAGCCTTCATTTACCGGACTTCAGATTTTGAACAGCTGCAACAAAAGGTGGCGGCGCTGACCCCGGAAATGCAACATTATGCTTATAACAGGTGGCTGAACTTCTGGTCTGCACAAGGCGTAGAGCATCTTTTCCGGCAGCACGGCAACGTTGCGGCTGCCCCTGATCCTTATGATAAAAAGATTGATTTTACAATTGACGGCATTCCTTTTGACCATAAGACCAGCGTATTCCCAAAGGCCTTTCCCCATGATCTTAGCTACGCGCAGCAACATAAGCAAGCCCTTATCCGCTGGCTGTATGACCGGCAAAGCCGGGAAGGCAGGCTGCACTTCAGCAACAGGCTGTTCCTTATCCTGTATAATACCGCCCACCCGGAACATCACTGGAAATTAAAAGCGGAATTATCCTTTATCGCAGTTAAAATAGCCGCATATCTCCGGGCCTTTGAACTAAAAAATACGATACGGCTGAACTTCGGCCAAGGAGTTGTATTTTCGGACATCGTTTGGATAGTAAAATAGCAGATTCAATGAATTATATCGGTTCCAAGTACAGGCTTTCTGATTTTATAAAAAAAACAGTCTATTCGGTAGCAGGACAGGACCTCTCAGGAAAAGTATTCTGTGATCTTTTTGCCGGTACGGGCATTGTGGGAAGGAGCTTTAAGGAAGAAGTGAAACAGGTGATCAGCAATGATCTTGAATATTACAGCTATGTGCTGAATCAGAATTATATAGGCAATCATCAGCCTTTTGAATACCGGCATTACCTGGATATGCTCAATCAGCTTGAAGGTTGTGCAGGCTTTATTTTTGAAGAGTATTCCGAAAACGGCAGGGCGGGAAGGCTGTATTTTTCAGCAGCCAACGGGCAAAAGGCTGACGCCGTCCGCCGGCAGATCGAGACCTGGCGCCGGGAAGCGGCTATTACAGGACCGGAATATTATTTCCTGCTGGCTTCCCTGCTAGAAAGCGCCGACAAGGTAGCCAATACCGCTTCCGTTTACGGGGCCTACCTCAAGCACCTGAAAAAAAGCGCTCAAAAGCCGCTGACCATCGCGCCGGCACTGTTTGCACCGACAAAGCAGGAACACAGGGTATTCAACGAGGACAGCAATGAGCTCATCAAGACCATTGAAGGCGATATCCTGTACCTGGACCCGCCCTATAATGCGCGGCAATATGGCGCCAATTACCACCTGCTGAATACCATTGCCCGGTACGACCGGTTCACCCCGGCGGGCAAAACCGGGCTGAGACCCTACAAGCGCTCTGAATACTGCAGCAGGCAGACCGTCCTGCAATCTTTTGAAGCGCTGATACAGCAGGCGGCATTCAGGCATATCTTCATCAGCTACAATAATGAAGGCCTGCTGTCGGAGGCCAGTCTGCGGCAGCTGCTTTCCCGTTACGGCCGCTATGACCTGTTCACGACCCGGTATAACCGCTTCAGGGCCGACAAGACCATGAACAGGCAGCATAAGGCCGATGCTACCACAGAGTACCTTTTTGTCTTGGAAAAGACATAGAGTGGCACAGCGCCGGGCCGCTTATGGCAATATGCTGCAATACGGGCTGCGCCGTGCATCGTAATTCATAATAGTTTATATTTGCCATACATTAATCTTACATACAGATCATGAAAGTAGTCATTTTTGCGGGTGGCCGGGGTACCAGGATAGCAGAAGAGTCCTCACTGCGTCCGAAACCTATGATAGAGATAGGCGGAAAACCTATCCTGTGGCATATCATGAAGATATATGCCGCATACGGGCATACCGAATTTATCATCTGCCTGGGATATAAAGGCTGGATGATCAAAGAATACTTTGTCAATTACTTTATACACAATGCCGACCTGACCGTTGACCTGGGTAATAACAGCGTGGAAGTACACCAGAACAACGCGGAGCCCTTCAAGGTTTCCCTGGTAGATACCGGCCTGGATACGATGACCGCCGGGCGCCTCAAGCGGGTATTGCCCTATACCAACAACGAGCCTTTTATGCTGACCTACGGGGACGGCGTATGTGATGTCAATATCAATGACCTTATCGCCTTCCACCGGAACAGCGGCAAGATATGCACGATGACCTCCATCCAGGCAGGAAGCCGGTTCGGCGTCATCAATATGCAGGAAGACGGCACCATCACCTCCTTTGAGGAAAAGCCCAAGGACAGCGGCACCTGGATCAACGGGGGATTTTTTGTTATCAACCCCGAGATCAGGAATTACCTGGACTATGATGCGGATGATATGATGTGGGAACGGCAACCGATGTTTGACCTGGCCAATGACGGGCAGATAGCCGCCTATAAGCATCACGGCTTCTGGAAATGCATGGATACGCTGAGAGAGAAAGAAGAGATGGAAGAATTATGGCAGCATAATCCTTTATGGAAAAAATGGTAATCGTACAGGTTGCCATTTTTAGTTTGTATCATTTCACCCCACCGGAACTTACCTGATCCTCATGGCGTTATTACCAGATGTACATTATCAGTTTGCAACTTATTTTGACAGCAGCCTGAAGCTGTCGCCCTACCTGTATACGCTCTCCCGGAGAATTGACGAAGGGCATATCTGCATCGACATACGCGAGCCGCTCCCCCAGGAGACCCTGGATGCCTTTCAGCTGAGCCGGCAGCCGTCTTTCAGGGCTCATCAGCTCATAGGCAGCAAAGAGGACCTTGTACATCCGTTTATCCTGGACAATGACCTGCTCTATACCCAGCGATTGTATAAGTATGAAGCCCACATCGCCGGCTATATAAAGCAGGCAGCACCCGGCAACAACCCGGATATTGATATGGTAAAGGCCGGGGAATGGCTGGAACGGTATTTCCCCGGCACCGGCAGTGCCGAGCCTGACTGGCAGCAGATAGCCGCTATCAGCGCCCTGCTGCATAATTTCACCATTATAACGGGAGGACCCGGCACGGGCAAGACCACCACCGTAGCCAAGATCCTGTCCATCCTGTGGCACCTGCAGCCCTCCTGCAGGATCGCGCTGGCAGCGCCTACAGGCAAGGCAGCCGCAAGAATGGCGGAAAGCCTGCATCTTTCCGGCGGCACAAGGGCACCGGAGCTTACCGAAAAATTCCGGCAGCTGCCCTCAGGTACCATACACCGCCTGCTGGGCACCCTGCATAACAGCATTTATTTCAGGTACAACCAGTCTAACCCTTTACCGTATGACGTCATCGTAATAGATGAATGCTCCATGATAGACATCGCGCTGTTCTCTAAATTGCTGAGCGCGATACCACCGCATTGCAGGCTTATCCTGCTGGGCGATAAAAACCAGCTGGCTTCCGTAGAGGCCGGCAGCTTATTCGGCGATATCTGCAATACCCTTCCCCGGCAGAACCTGTTCACGCCCGCGTTCATTGCCCTCGTAGCGACCCTGAACCTGCAGCAGGGCCGGTTACTGGCGTCCTGGGCTACCACCGCTCCCCACCTTCTCACGGATCATATCATTACGCTGGAAAAAAGCCACCGTTTCAGGGATGACCTGGGCATAGGGCTTATCAGTAAGGCCGTTATCGAGAATGACACTGAAGTCCTGAACTTTTTTTGTGATATGAGAGGCAATGACGCCGTGCAGATAGATTTTGAATACAATGAAGCAATATTCCGGCAATTCATACAGCAATTTTCAGGATATATTTTTGACCCCGCAGGCAACAGGCAGGATATCCTCCCCGCCTTACAGGCATTCCATCGCTGCAGGGTGCTGTCAGCAGTAAAGCAGCAGGAAGCAGGTATCTATAACCTGAACCTGAAGATAGAGCAATACCTCCACCAGCGCGGCTGGATCAATATGTACGATCCGTACTATGATTACCGGCCCATTATGGTAACAAGGAACAATTACACCCTAGGCCTTCATAACGGAGATACCGGCATCCTGAAGAAGGACCCGACCGATGGTGTCACCTACGCGTATTTCCTGGTACGGGACGATAACGGAACGGAACAGGTCAAAAAGGTATTGCCGGGACTGATAGCTGCTTATGAGACCTGCTACGCCATGACCATACATAAGAGCCAGGGATCGGAATTCAATAATGTACTGATGATACTCCCTCCGAACGAAGACAGCCAGATACTGTCACGTGAGCTTATCTATACAGGTATCACCCGTGCCCGAGAGCACGTGCTGATACAGGCTGCCAGGAATGTCTTTATGGAAGGCTGCAGCAGGCAGGTAATAAGATACTCCGGGCTACCCGGCCGGTTACAGTAGGCCGGCTTCTTAAATGTCACCGGTACCGTTTTCGCCAGGAGCAGGAGGGTTCAGGCGGATCTTATGGATAGATCTTACACCGGTCTTCTTAAAGATATTCCGGCGGTGAGACACCACCGTATGCCTGCTGATGCCCAGCTTCCGGGCCGTTTCATCTATAGAGCTGCCCTGCTGCGCTTCCCTTATCACCGCCGCTTCCCGTTCGGTAAACCCGGCAGGTGCTTCCCCGAAAAGCATCGTGTTCAGCAGCATCTCCTGCAGGGAAGGATCTAGCAGCCACTTTTTCCTGCCGGACCGGAGCGTTTGTATATAGGACAATAACTGAGGCAATGATACATCCATCCCTGCCACTCCCGATTTTTCCAGTGAAACCATATCACGGATCCCCTTACCAGGTGTGCTGTCCGGACTGATAAAGATAATAGTGCCTTCATATCCGTTAGCGCGCTTCCGCTTCAGCGTGTCCAGCAGCCCGCTCTCCGACAATACCCTGCTCCATAGGACCACCGTTACATCAGAAGCAGCTATAGAAGATAACGCTTTCGTTTCAAGCAGTACCACATCGCTGAAAGTTCCGGCTGTGCTGAGCTGGTCCTTCAGTCCCCTGGAAAGTAGCCCTTCGGTGTTTTCCGCCACTATACAAATACGCTCCATAGTTATTATTGATTCATTTACCCGGACCGGATACCCACCGGTATTACAATATTACTATTGCCATACCTGCCAGCCATACAATACCCTTTCCGATATAGGTATTCCGGAAAGACTATAAAGGGATAAAGCTTTAAGAAATAACATAAGAAGCTAAAAAACAGTTGGGAAGATATACGATAAAAAAAAGTTATAAAAAGCCTGCTTTTTTTTAAAACAAAGCGGTATAACCAAAATGAAGCTTTGCCTGGCGCAGCCTGAAAGGCTCCTGCTCCATCTTACCTACACCTATGGCAATACGGAAAATACCGCTCTCATTCTGAAGGTTCAGCCCGCCACCAATGCTCAGCGGTCGTTGTGTCCTGCTGGTCATGTTATAGCCGGAGCTCAGCCAGCCAAAGTCGGAAAAGCCGTAAAAAAAGGAATAGCTGTTGATCATCATTCTCAGCTCGAGCGTACCTATATGGTACAGGCTGGAGAAGATGCTTTCCTCATCAAAGCCCCGCAGTATCTTAAAGCCGCCGATCTGGTACAATTCATTCATGAACAGGTTCACGCCTTCCACCCAGCCCCCGGCATAGGCTCCTTTGATGATAAAGGTACGGCTCAATGGGTAGTAATATTCTATACCGCCGAAAAACTTATACTGGTTAGTGGTGGCCCTGAAAGTGTCGTATAGCCTGGAGTAATCATAGCCGGAGCCGTCATCCAATGTAGAGATCTGCAGGTTTTCCTTAACGCTTCTCCGCAATATATTGGTATTTACATTCAGCACCCATCCCTTCCTGGGCGCGGGCGCATAATCGGTATGATCCAGGAGCAGCTGGATGCCTACGCCCCGGTTCCGGGTATCCACGATATCGGGCAGGCGCTTTTCCCGCTGCACGAATGACAGGTCCACATAATTGACCCTGTAGGAAGCCTCAATATAAGACAGCTTAAAGTAATCCCGGGAATTCAGCAGGTACCGCCCGCCGCCTTCAAAATTGATCCGGGTGAACAGCGTGTCCCGCTTATACAGGTTGAAATTACCTTCCAGGGCTACCGGCAATCCCAGGACATAGGGAACCTGTAAGCCCAGGAGCAATTTGGGCGAGGCCCGCTGCAGGTTCTGGAAGCTGGCAGTGATACGTTCTCCGTAGCCGAACGAATTTTTCAGGTCCAGCAGGGCATCCACCGTAAGCAGCATTTTGCCGGTCTCGTTATTGGAAGGCTGAAGACCCACCAGGCCGTTGATCTGGTTTGAGCGTCTCTTTTTAAGGTGCAGTATCAGCTCATTGCCTGCAATGGTCTGGTACATTTCCCAGGGCTCCGATTCCTGGAGGAAGGTCAGCTCCTTTATCTTAGCGCTGATCTGGCTGATCTGCTGCTCATTGAAGACGTCTCCCTGCCGGATGCCCAGGTATTGCTGTATAAAAGCCGGGGCGATCTCCACATTACCCTTAATGATTATGGTATCGATCTTCACCAGCATGCCTTTATCCACTTTCAGCAGGGTATAAACGCCACCGTCCTCCGTATGAGCGGGCACAGGTATGATCCTGGCGAAAGGATACCCGTTGTTCTCGTAATAGCCCAGCAGCTTCCTGTACAACCCCTGCAGCTTCCCCGGATGGACCGCCTGTCCCTGCCAGTCTAATTTTCTCAGGCCCGCTTTGGTGATCGCCAGGGGCGGGATACTGTCCAGGTCTATACGGGCCCAGCGATATACCCGGCCAAGATAGATGCTGACGTCCCATACGCTGTCATTCCGCAGCACTACGGTGTCAAACGAGGAGGCGAGATAGCCGGATGCCACCAGCTGCAGTTGCCGGGCGTTGCACCAGGTATGAAAAGCCACCTCGTTATCAAAGGACAGGCTGTCAGGTATGACCGGCCGGCCTTTCTGTACGGGCGACTGTTCCTGCGGACCGAAATGAAAATACACTTTTACCTGTGCCTGCGGCAGCGCCGGTATCAGCAGCACCGCCCAGATCAGCGTAAAAGTGTATAAGAATGTCCGCATAGTACTAACAGTCGTTACAGCTCATCCAGTATGAAGCCGGTCATCCGCTTATACAGTTGAAAACGGGTCATACCGCCTCCTATACCATGGTTGCCGTTAGGGTAATACTCGGAACGGAACTGCTTGTTATGCCTGATCAGCTGTTCGGTAAGCACCGCGGCGTTCTGGAAATGCACATTATCATCCGCCAGGCCATGGATCAGCAGGAAGCTGCCCTTCAGTCCCGCTGCCATCTGCTCCGGCGCGTTCCTGTCATAGCCTTCCGGATTTTCGGCAGGCGTGCGCATATAGCGTTCCGTATAAATATTATCATAGAAGCGCCAGTTGGTGACCGGGGCCACTGCTATGGCAGCCTTAAATACCTCCGGGGCCTTGAATATGCAGGTGCTGCTCATGAACGCTCCGTAGCTCCATCCCCAGATGCCTATACGCGCCGCGTCCACATAAGGCAGCGTTCCCAGGTAGCGGGCCACAGCGATCTGGTCATCAGATTCCAGCTTTCCAAGCTGCAGGTAGGTCTTCTTTTTGAACTCCTCGCCCCTACCGCCGGTACCGGTGCCGTCCGCTACTACAATGATATAGCCCTGCTGCGCCAGGTACTGATGCCACATATAATGGTCCAGCTGGAACCTATCAGCCACCTGCTGCGACCCGGGACCGCTGTACTGGTACATCAGCACAGGATATTTTTTATTTTCGCTGAAATCAGGCGGGATGATCATATAGGCATTCAGGGCCACGCCTTCATCATTGGGGATCTCCAGGAAGCGCAGCGTCCCGAGCGTCACCTGCTGCAGCTGCTGCTTAAGCTTGTCATTCTGTTCCAGCCAGCGAACGGTCTTCCCCTTCGCATCAATTAGCCTGAAAGTAGGCACTTCCGTAGCGGACTGGTGCTTTACCAGGAAATATTTATTGCCTGTAGCACTTACATTATGCCAGCCTTTTTCTGACAGGACAGCACGCGGCTGCCCCCCGTTCATATGGACCGAGTATAGCTGCCGTTCTCTGGGTGAGCTGATGCCCGCCGTAAAATACACCCGGGATTGCTGCTCGTCTACGGCCACCAGCTCATCCAGGTCCCATTTACCGCCGGTAACGGCCTTCAGCTTCCGGGATCTCACATCATATATATACAGGTGATTATAGCCGCCCGTTTCGGATGTCAGCAGTATCTTATTGCCTTCCTGTAAAAAATAGATATTATCGTGTATATCCACGTAGTATTTATTGGTTTCCCGGTACACTGTACGGGATGCGCCGCTCTGGGGATTGGCATACAGCAGCTCAAGCTCGTTCTGGTGCCTGTTCAGCCTGAAGATACAAAGGTCCCTGGTCCCTGCCCATCTGATGCGCGGAATGTACTGGTCCGTTTCGGTGCCCACATCCATTTTTTGCGTCAGGCCCTTTTCTACGTGGTAGGTATAAATATTGACAATGGAATTATCCTCTCCTGCCTTGGGATATTTAAAGGTATAATCCGAGGGATAGTTCTGACCGCTGAAATAGTATTGCATGGTGAATTCCTTCACGCTGCTTTCGTCAAATTTGTAATACGCGATCCAGCTTCCGTCAGGAGACCATTCATAAGCCCGGGAGAAGCTGAACTCCTCCTCATACACCCAGTCGCAATTCCCGTTAATGATATGATTGAACCGGCCGTCATGCGTCACCTGTACCGTACTATTCTTAATAATGTCATAAACATACAGGTTGTTTTCAAATACATAAGCCACCTTATCGCCTCCGGGGCTGAATTCAGGGTGCAATACTTTTTTACCACCGTGCAACTGAACGGCAGCGCCGTCTGACAGGCGGACCACGCTGGTATTGTATAGTATGGAACGACGATAAATGGCCTGCGGGTTGCTAAAGGTCAGGATATAGGAATTGTGGCTGTTAAGCGTATAGCCGGCCAGCTGTTCCGAAGTATCCTTATGTATATACAGCCGCTCCTTATGCGCGCCTGTTTTCAGATCGTAGCGGTTCACTTCCTGCCGGCCTTCCGCCCTGTCGATCTTCAGGTAATGCTGTCCGTCTTCCGTTACATTAAAGCCGGGAACATTTTTAACACCGTACTTCCCGTTAATGAAGATATCCTCCAGGGTGAGCTGCTGTGCTGTTACTGTAGCAGGTAAAAGCGTGATACATACATATAAAAGGACAGACCTCATAGTCGTATAAAAGTTTTGATATAACCACGAAGTTAATTAAACTGCCCAATATTTTATAACAGATAAATTAAGATGCGATTAACCCCTCAAAAATGTATTTTTGTAACAAACATAAACAGCACGAGTATGCAAGAGGCGGAATGTAAGTGTCAGGCCAGCTATATACCATTACAGGACACCGGATTCTTTTCCAGGCTGGTACTGGATTATATCGGGCAGTCTCCTTCCCTGAGACCTTTCTACGAATTTAAGCCGGACCCCGAAGGCATGCAACAGGCCATAGAGCAGCGGAAAAAGTACCCGGTTGACAGACACAGCCTCGTTAAAGCCTTAAAAGAGCAATACAGCGTATCAGCACAAATACCTGCCGTGGAACGCAATATCCAACTGCTGCAGGATGAAAATACCTTTACCATCTGTACCGCGCACCAGCCTAACCTCGCGACCGGCTATGCCTATTTCATCTATAAGATCATGCATGCCATAGTGCTGGCGGCACATCTCGGCAAACAACATCCCCGTTATAATTTTGTTCCTGTATATTACATCGGCTCGGAAGATGATGATATAGAGGAGCTGGGCTTTTTCCGGTATAATGACCATTCCTTCAGGTGGCGCACGCCCCAGACAGGCGCCGTAGGCAGCATGCGTACGGAGGAGCTGACCAACCTGTTCCAGGACTTTTTCAGGATACTGGGCCCTACCAATGAGCATACGGAATATTTAAAGGAGCTGCTGACGAATGCCTACCTCGGGCATAACACTATCAGCGAAGCCACACGCTACCTGGTACATACCTTAATGGGTAAGTACGGTATCGTTGTGATAGACCCGCAGGACAGCACCTTAAAAAAGGCTTTTGCGCCGATAGTTATCCGGGAATTATGCAACCCGGCAGCCCACCGGCTGGTCCAGGAGACCAATCTGCAGCTGCAACCGGATTACAGCACACAGGCCTTTGTAAGGCCCATTAATTTCTTTTACCTGAACGAAGGTATCAGGCAGCGTATAGAGATGCAGGAGGGTATATGGAAAGTGGTCGGCACCGATATCACCTGGACCGAAGAGCAGCTCCGGCATACGGTCCATGAGCACCCCGAATACTTCAGTCCCAATGTCATTCTGCGGGGATTGTACCAGGAAAGCATCCTGCCCAATGTTGCCTTTATCGGCGGGGGCAGCGAGCTGGCCTACTGGATGCAGCTAAGATCAGTGTTTGAACATTATAAGATATTTTACCCGACCCTTGTACTCAGGCAAAGCGTGCAGTTCATCAGCGCTTACCAGCAGGACATCATCAATAAGCTGCATTTTTCAACCCGTGATGTCTTCCGGCCGGCCGAACAGCTGGTCAGGGACCGTATCAGCCAGCTTTCCCAGCACGACCTGAAAGCGGACGGGGAATGGCATACGATCGTACAGGCGCTTCAGAGCATAAAGGCCAAGGCCGCCAGGGTGGACAAGTCCCTGGAACGCAGTGTCGAGGCTGCCCTTAAGAAGATGCAGTACCAGGTAGGGGTTGTGGAAAGAAAGATCTATAAGGCAGAGAAAAAGAACTTAAGCACAGAAATAGACAGGATCTATAAGATGAAGGCAATGCTGTTTCCCGGCAATCATTCCCTGCAGGAACGCTATTATACCTTCATGCAGGAGTACGTCCATATGGGGGACCGCTATTTTGAGTGCCTGGAAAAGACGATACTGCCATTCGGAGACCAGTTCCTTATCATCCATTAATTTTAATGACTATCTGCTTACAGGCAACAACTTGTCATTACAGATATGCTTCACTGAAAAGTACGCGCTCCATGAGTCAGGGAGCGTTTTCGCCGCCAATATATCCCATAGCGGGCCAGGTCATTCCGAACGGATGTGAGGAATCTTTATCCTGCTTTTTTGCAGCCGATCCCTGCAGCTTTCGTCTGCCGGCTTCGTTGCTTACCTGTTAGATAGTCGGCTTAAATTTCATTAAGTGTAATATACCGGAATACTTAAAAGGCCTGCTTCCGTAAAGGAAGCAGGCCTTTTAAGTATAGGATATAATTAAATATCGATGTCAGGCGATTTTATCTCATCAGGGAAACCGTTTCTTTTTTGGTATAGTTGGCACCATCGTCACAGGAATAGATGATATGATACATATACACACCTGTCGGAGCCGGCTTACCGCTAAGGTAAGTACCGTTCCAGGCCGGCGCTGCACTATTGCTGCTGTACACTAAGGTGCCGAACCGGTCAAATACCTCGAAGGTCACCACCACCTGGCCGGGGTTGATAACCGGCCTGAATTCATCATTGATACCGTCACCATTAGGAGTGAACGCGTTCGGGATGAATACATCACAGCAGGGTTCCGCCTTTACGGTAAAGCTGGTCTTGGTAAAGCAGCCGTATTGATTACGCACTGTCAGCTCCACATCGGTAAGCGGATCTCTGAATACGCCTTTTACCACACTGCCGTACAGGTTGTAGTTATAGGGCCTGAAAGGCTTATCAGGCCACCAGGTATATTCATAATTATCATCATGATACGCAGTGATGGTAACGGTATCGTGCGTACACCTGATATCTCCTTCGCCGATGGCTTCAATTTGAGCAACAGGATTAGGACGTATCATAACGGTGACGATCATAGACCTGGATTTACATCCTTTATCAGTAATGATTTCCACGTAATATTCCCCTGCTTCAGTCACTACAAGCTCATACACGCCGTTGGGTGAGTTCCCCTCGGTATATACCGGCTGCCCGTCCTTGTACCATTGATAGGTATAGTTAGGCCTGGGATTCGCTACGGTTATTTTTTTGGAAAGCCCTTCACAGATCTCCAGGAACATATCCGTGCTCAGGGTGGCGTCAGGCAGCTCATTTACTTTCAGGTTAAGGGTCAGCACGCTGTCACATCCCAGGGCTGTTTTGAGATCATACTTGTAGCTGCCTGTAGCATAAAGGATATCTCCCATATAGGAATAGGTTTCTCCGGCACAGATCTCTACATTGGTAGAGCCCGCATAGTTCAGGTATTCTATATAGGCGGTATCATAGAATGCAAAGGTATCATTGGAATAGCAGACGCCATCACCATAATATTTACATACATAGTAACTGATATTGCCGTCCGGCACTACAGCTATTGTCTGTCCTATACCGATAGGGTTGACGGTATCGCCTTCCGCATACCAGAACAACCTGTTGGTATCAGGGAAAGTAATTACAGGAACAGGCTGATAAGGGATGGAATCATAAGTGTAGGAACCGGCGCCGTTCGGTGTGAACCTGTAGGTCTTGTTAGCCTCCGCCCACTGTACGTTAGGCACATTCTTTCCGGGGATCAGCACTTCCGTAAGTACGCTTCTCAGCCCTACGATACCTGTACCGCCCTGCCAGGTACACCCGGAAGGCTTATCAATAATATGGATATCAATGATATTGGAACCTTCATACAGCACAGCCTGGGTAGTGCTCAGCATACTAACGCAACTGAACAAGGGCATTCTGCAGAATTGCACTACAAAAACCCTTCTGCCCGGGCTCCCGAAAGTAATATAGCTCATCTGGGTGGCAGTAGCGGCGGTAGGCAAAATATCCTGGAAGGGAAACATAATAACACTATTAAGTTGCCCGTTACCTACTGCAGTAGTGTACACATAGGAGCTGCCCTGGCTGGCATTCGCCAGGTCGAACGAAATAAAGTTATTGGCGGAGATGACACATTGATTATAAGTATTGCCAAAGAAATCAAAATTGAAACCTATGTTGATAACAGGACCAAAAACATCATCATTCACTATATTGCCTCCGAAGCCGGACACGACATTAGCTCTTAGATTAACAGTCTGGGTAGGGCAGGTTTGATTTACTTTAGGGGATACACTTATCTGAGCCAGGCCCTTTGGGAGCCCCAAAGACCAGAAACACACCAGCGCTAAACACATTTTAGTAATAGTAATATTCACCTTCATATATCAAAAATCTTTTATCAAAGTTAATTTTTTTTCTTCAAAAGCCTAAAGTTCTCCGGTTTTTTATATATTTTTTAAGTACTGTGCATAAAAAAAAGTGTTATCTCTCTGAATAAGTAGTAATTTGCAGAACTTAAAGAAAATATGTAATATGGTGATTACAAACTTTTTAGAACATGTGGGAAAATTTTCTTCCATGCTGGTCAGAATGTTTTCCAAGCCGGAAAATAAGAAAGTCTACTGGAAAGAGCTGATGCACCAGAGCAATGACATCGGGATACGCTCGCTGCCCATCATATCCATCATATCCGTTTTTCTGGGCGCGGTAATGACCGTGATGACCGCCTATCAGCTGGTCAGTCCCCTGATAGAGAAATATGTTATGGCGCAGGTGGTAAGAGATTCGGTAATACTGGAGCTGTCCCCTACCATCAACTCCATAGTGCTGGCGGGCGTGGTGGGCTCCAAAATAGCCTCGGAGCTGGGTAATATGAGGGTCAGCGAGCAGATAGACGCGCTGGAGATCATGGGCATCAATACCAAATCCTACCTTGTTTTTCCCAAGATAATGTCGGCCTTCATCATGGTACCGCTCCTGATCATCCTTTCTATCTTCCTGAGCCTTTTCGGGGGCTATATCACCGTGATGTTCACCAGCATCATGTCCACGGAACAATACCTGTACGGGCTGGAAGAAGGATTTGTAGAGTTCAATATCCTGGTAGCGCTTGTAAAATCCTTTGTGTATGCCTTCCTCATCTCCTCTATTTCCTCCTATTACGGCTATCACGTAAAGGGCGGCGCCCTGGAGATAGGACGCGCTTCCACCACGGCAGTGGTGGTGACCTGCATTATGATCCTGCTGGCGGATTACATTATTACGATGCTGATGCTCTAACGGTAACAATTTATTAAAAAAAAGTCAAAGAAACTTTTGTTTTTCAAATTCAAAATTTATATTTGTACCTAATTGGGGCAATATTGTGTTGTCTTTTCAGACGAGCTTCAATTCGGAAAGCTTATTGATAATTAATAAAATCAGTTGTTTTGAAAAAATTTATATTATCAATTTTGTGCATTTTGCCTTTAAGTGTTTTTGCACAAAAACATCACGAAATCGGACTTTCCCTGGGAATGGCCAACTATTTCGGAGATATCCAGACCAACCCTGTACCCTGGAGCGTGAACAATGCAAGTACCTACAGACCTACCATAGGCCTGACGTATAAATATTTCGTGAACCCCAATATCGGTTTCCGGTTTGGCGCCACTTACGCACGTATCACCGGCGCGGACAGCCTTTCCGATGTCAGGGCCAACCAGCTCAGGAATTTAAGTTTTTCCAATAATATATTCGAGATCCACGGGGGTATTGAGATCAACTTCCTGCCTATAGATATGGAGCGCTTCAAATTCACGCCTTATATCTTTGCCGGCATCGGTGGATTCTACTCCAGCCCTTTCGCCCTGGATGACAAAGGCGAGAAAGTGAAATTACGCACCCTGGGCACTGAAGGACAGGGCATGCCTCAATATCCTGACAGGAAATTCTATCCTGTGATCAACGCGTCCTTTCCTATAGGCGGCGGGTTCAAATGCATGGTGGGCAATACTATGATGATCGCCACGGAAGTTGGGCTGCGCTATACATCCACAGATTACCTGGATGACGTGAGCAGAAGCTATGTCAACCTGGACTCCCTGGAACTGTACAGGGGCAAAAAAGCTGTTGAAATGGCCTACAGGGGCAACAGGCAGCTGGACTGGGACGGTAACTATCCCAACTATGGTTTCCAGAGAGGCAATATGACCAGCAATGACTGGTTCTGGACCGTAAGCGTGAGTGTCGGTATTTACTTTGACGCTTTCGGAAATATCAAGGAATACATCCAGACCAGGTGTCCGAGGGTATTCAGCAGACGATAAGCATACTGTTTTAACATAAAAAGATCAGGAGCCTGAAAATTCAGGCTCCTGATCTTTTTTATTAAGGACATTACTCTTAGTTTCCCCTGTTGCCGGTATGCTTCACCAGCAACCTCTATACCGGCAGACCTGCTCCGGGTCTGCAATATCAGATGCGCCAAGGTATCAAGGCATGCCTAATAAAGATTATCCCGGATGACTCCGCTATGCAATACGGCCTCCTGCGGCTATCGCTTCCTGCCGCTCAGCAGCTGAAAGATGATAAGCAATATGATAGCGCCCCCGGTTGCGAGCAATATGCTTTTGAAATTGAACTCGTCAATGCCTCCCCATCCCAGGTTGGTACCTATCACACCACCTATGGCAGCCCCTATAATGCCTATAAGCATGGTAGTGATGCACCCCGAAGTATCCTTGGTGCCACCGCCGCCGGGGGTGATGAATTTAGCAAGCGCCCCGGCTATCAGCCCGAGCAGTATCCAAGATAATAAGCCTGTCATAAGATATAATTTTTAGAAGATCCATGCAATCCATCATAAACAACCACACAACCCAAAAGTTGAATCCACACCTGTTTATACACAGCTCTTAAAGTATCCTGTCTGAAATGTAAACAACCCTGTCCTATTGAACTGATCCGAATATTGACAGGGTTGTTGCTCCATTCCTGTCACATTTCGGCAGGCTGCATGTGACAATACAGGAGACTTTTCAGATATCTTCCTTATTCCAGGTGGGCGCTGGTAAGGCGCTCTCCGTCATAGTTCACAAATATCATATCCTGGATCGTAGTGGCAACGGCATAGCCTACAATATCCGGGATCACGGGGTAATTTTTATGCTCCCTGTCCACCAGAACGGCGATCAGGAGCTTCTTGGGTATAAATTCCAGTATAGGCTTCAGGCTGTACATCAGTGTTTTCCCGGAATTGGCCACATCATCTATCAATACCACGCTTTTGTGATTAAGATCTCCTGCTACCGTGATCGGGGCCGACAAGGGAGCTCTTTTATCCAGTGCCAGCTCGGAATAACGGATGCGCAGCGGGCTGATAGTTTCCAGGATATTTTTCAAAGCCCTGGCAATCACCACACCGCCACCGCTGATACCGATCATTTCAATCTCCGTTTCATCGCTGTTATGCTCCCAGATCTGGTAAGCCATACGCCTGAGCTTCTGGGCTATCTGATCTTCATTAAGGATGACTACTTTTTCCATTATGTACGCTGAATTGTCAACTGCAAATATACAGTTATCTGCTATTGTTTCTTTTATTTTTCAGTAGTTTTGTACAGCACCATTCCTGCGACATGAAGAGATCCATATCGTTTCAGCAGCACATCATTTCCTATAAAACGATCGGATGCGGTCCCCGGTTCATCCTGGCGATGCACGGTGTGGGACAGGATTGCAGCGCCTATGATTTCCTGGAAGGCTCCCTGGACGGGTACACCCTCATCGTGCCCGATCTGCCGTTCCACGGCGATACCCGGTGGCGGCACGCCACTGTCACGGAAGAAGATATGACCGGCCTGGTCAGGGCGCTGATGCAGGAACACCGGGCAGCAAAGATCCACCTGGCAGCCTATAGCATCGGCGCTAAAGTGGCAGGTGTATTTGTCCGCCGTGAACCTGAAAAAGTATTGTCCCTGATGTATATCGCACCTGACGGTATAAAGGAACGGAAGCTGTATATACTGGCCACGCGTACGCTTGCAGGGCGGCTGCTATTCAGGGCCGCCTGCGCCTTCCCCGCGATGCCCCGCCTGGGCATCAGGGCTGCCGGTACCCTGGGACTGGTAAAAAAAGCAGATGCGGCCTTTATGACCGCTATGCTAAAAGACCGCGGCCGTTCGGAAGCGCTTTACCGGGTATGGACGGGATACTCGAAGCTGCGTAGCCGTACCGGGGAGCTGGCCAGGCAGATACAGCGCTGCCACATTCCCTTTACCCTCGTCACCGGCCGTTTCGATGTCATCACACCGCCCCAGCACATGGGCGCGCTGACCCGGGGCATCGGGCATGTGCGGCATATCGTGCTGCCCAGGGCCCACAATCTCCTGGGCAAGTCACTGATCATCACCTTTGTAAATCATTTCAGAAGCTTATGATCCTATTTCTGACCGGCATGCCGGGAGCAGGCAAGACCACACTGGGTAAACGCTGGGCAATGCAGCATCATTTCAGCTTCGCAGACCTCGATGCCATGATAGCAGCGGCCTATGGCGCTCCCGTAGCGGATATCTTCCGGCAGGAAGGCGAAGACGCTTTCAGGATACTGGAGCGGCAGATGCTGGAAGCGGCAGTAAACAACCATGCATCCGGCAGCCTGATCATTGCCTGCGGCGGCGGCACGCCCTGCTATCACAACAATACGCAATGGATGAAACGGCACGGGACCGTGATCTGGCTGCAGGTGCCCGTTCCTGTATTAGCAGAACAAATATGGAACGATACGCATAACAAAAGACCCCTCCTGCTGCGTTATACAACCAAAGCGGCGCTACACGGGTACCTGGAGGACCTTTTGACCCTGCGGCACCCTTATTATATGCAGGCAGACCATGAAATTGAGGTAAATGAGAAAATAGATAGTAAATTTGTAGCATTGTTAAACCAACTCGGATATAAAAATGAATAAGGCAGCTTTACAGATTTCCGCCATACTGGGAGGATTGGGCGTGATACTGGGTGCTTTCGGAGCCCACAAACTCAAAGAACTCATTCCGAACCCTGACCTGATAGCTTCCTGGGAAACAGGTGTACGGTACCAGATGTACCATGCCATTATGATCGCGGTAGTAGCTATCCTGCAAAACTATTTTAAGTCTGGTTTGTTGCAATATACGATCTGGATGTTCTTAACCGGTATTATTTTATTCAGCGGCTCTATTTACCTGCTGGTATTCCTGAAAGGTGTTCAAAATATAGGGCTAAGCGGCCTGGGGATCATTACGCCCATCGGCGGTGTATTCCTGATCATCGGCTGGCTGCTGATGCTTTTAGGCTTAAAAAAATAAGGTATATGATACAAAAAATTATTGCACGTTACGGGCTGATATTAGGACTCGGCATCCTGAGCCTGTCAGATATACAGGCCCAGCAGACCTACCGGAGCTCGGGCAACAAGTCTCAGAGCACTGCTTCCCGGGATAACGGTAAAAAGGGATTTGACGCTTCCCGCCTGATCTACGGCGGCGGGCTGTTCGGCGGCGGCGGCAGCAATGTCATATCCATAGGCGTCTCTCCTATCGCCGGCTACAGGATAACGGATTTCTGGAGCGCCGGTATCAGCCTGGGATATAAGTATTTTTTCTACCGGGATTATTTCTCCGTCTATAATTATGACTGGCAGCGGTATGAAGAGTATAATCTTAATAACCATATTTTCGTACCGGGCGTATGGACACGGCTGAGAGTATTCAGAAATATATTTACGCATTTCGAGTTTGAGAATGTGATCAGCACCTATAAGGCGTACGATATAGATTATAACGACAATTTCAAGCATTACAGCTTCAGGAAGACGGAAAGCGTCCCCTGCCTGCTGGTAGGCGGCGGGCTGCGTCAGCCTATCAGCGAAAATTCCTCTTTCGTAATGTATGCCCTGTATGATGTGCTGCAGAATATTCCGGGGAATGTAAGGACTGCTCCCAACGGCACACGTCTTTCCAGGAGCCCCTATGCCCGGACCATTGATATCAGGGTGGGCCTGAATATCGGCTTTTAATTTCCACAACCTTATAAATGAACAGGGCGTGCTTTGTAATAAGCACGCCCTGTTCATTTATAAAAAATACCCGGATCTTAATCCACATCATATAATACCAGGAATTCCACACGCCTGTTCTTTTGCTTTCCTTCAGCGGTGGCATTGGTGGCTATGGGGTTATTGGACCCATGCCCCCAGGCATACACCCTGCCCGGCTTCACTTTATAATCGACCAGGGCATTCCGTGCATTCATAGCCCTTTCATTGGATAGCTTGGCATTGATCTCCTGTGAGCCCGTATTATCGGTATAGCCATTGACCAGGATGCTGGTTTTTTTGAAATGTTTCAGTATGCCGGCAAAGGTTTTCATTTTCGGCATAAAGGTTTCATTGATCTCTGCAGAACTCGAGGCAAACATTACGTTCTCCGGGAACAGCACTTTAATGGTATCATCCAGGATCGTTACCGTTGCATCCGGTAATTCTCTCTTCAAAGTTTCGAATGTCTGCTGCATATAGACGCTTTTATTCTTTTTACCGGCCGCGCAGGAGAACATCAGAAGACTGCTTAAAAGCAATACGATAAGGTTAATTTGTCTTTTCATATTTGGTTCTTTTTGGGTAAAATATGGGCTTATGCGCCTATGGTAAGATCAGCTTGAATCCTACCCTGTGAATGGTCTGGAGCTCTACTCCTTCCACATCCTTAAGATATTTACGCAGCTTGGTCATGAACACATCCATGCTTCTTCCCAGGAACGGGTCTTCCTTACCCCATACATCCATCAGGATCTCTTCCCTCTTGACCACCGTATTGGCATTCACACACAGGTAACGGAGCAGGTCCGCTTCCTTCTGGGTCAGCTGGTTTTTCTTTTCCCCTTCGATCAGCGTCAGGTTGGCATAATCGAACACCAGGTTACCGATATTGAAGACCTTCTTTTCATCCTCATCGTTTTTCTTGGTGTGCTTGAGAAACACTTCTATCCTCAGCAGCAGCTCCTCCATATTGAACGGCTTGGTGATATAATCATCCCCGCCTGCCTTAAAGCCGGCGATCCTGTCCTCGTCCATAGATTTTGCCGTCATGAAAATTACGGGCACCTTATTATTTTTCTGACGGATCTGCGCCGCCAGCGTAAGACCGTCCTTCTTGGGCATCATCACGTCCAGCAGGCACAGGTCCACATTGTGGCGCATGAACTGCTGAAAACCCTGGTTACCGTCTGTCGTATATATCACTTCATATCCTGCTTCCTCCAAATTATCCTTAATAACAAATCCCAAAGCGGAATCATCCTCCACTAATAAGATTTTGGCTTTAAATTGTTGTTGCATATGTTTTTGATTTTGATTGTTAAATATAATAATTATTTTTTATTTCTAGTACCGCTCTGCCTGGGTAATATAATAATGAAAGTAGTGCCGGCCCCGGGTGTGCTTTTACAAAGCACATCACCGCCATGCGTCCTGGCAATGATCTTCACATAGTTGAGCCCTATACCGAATCCTTTTACATCATGCCTGTTGCCCATAGGGACCCGGAAGAACCTGTCGAACAACATTTTCTGGAATTCCGGCGGAATACCCGGACCATTGTCCTCCACCGCGATCCTCACGTTTTTATCATTACCGGTCACCCGTATCTTTACGACTGCGCCTTCCCCCGCGTACTTGATGGCATTCTCCACCAGGTTGCTTACCGCATTCTTGATATGCAGCCTGTCAATTTCACACACCACGTCCCCGTTTGCCAGGTCAATGCTGTGGGAGATATCAGACTGCGCGAATTTATCAGCGAATCCCTGGTAGACTTCCTGGACCAGCTCGTTGATATTGGTCTTTTCCTTTTTAAGGATGATCTCACCCTTTTCCGCATGCGCCATATGCAGTACCCGCTCGATCTGTAAAGCAAGCAATGATGCCTCCTTATCTATCAGGGTGGCGTAGTTAAGCAGGCGCTGCGGCTTTTCCACAATATCCGGCTTCTTCAGCACTTCGGCAGAAAGCTGTATAGTGGCCAGCGGCGTCTTGAACTCATGCGTCATATTATTGACAAAGTCCTTCTGTATCTCGCTGAGCCGCTTCTGCTTCATTATGACATACACCGTCAGGATCATAATGACGATGACCGCCAGCAGGAACAGCGAAGAGTAGATCCATACATGCAGCTGCTCTCCCACGTATTGCTTCCTGTTGGGAAAATGTACGGCAAAATAGTAATTCTCCCGCTGCTCAATGGGCAGCTCCACAAGCGTACCGTCCTTTTCCGTATTACCATGCAGCATGGAAACGTATTTCATGCTGACCATGCTGTCCATGGCACAATCATACTGACCATATTCAAAATCGGTTATCAGGTTGTGCAGCATGAACTGTTCCTTCAGGAAATGCTCCAGCAATTCATCGCTGATCTGGTGATTCACCTGTACTATAAAATATCCGGGGTTAATTTGTTCAACCACATCATATAAAGTAGCCTGCGTCTTCTTGATCTCCCATATTTTCAGCGCCACGTCCTTCAGGCTGCTGGTCACCTTATAGTCAAAATCCTTATCCTCCAGCTCATATGCCTTGGTGACCCAGAATATCTGGCTGGTGATAATGCCAACAGCCGTTATAAAGGATAAAGCGAATATTAAACGGATAAGTGAGTTCTTCATATTTTATTTGATGCGATCACACCCGCCGCAAGTGGCGGTTCTCAGGCGGCCTACTGTATATCAGGATGCCATAAAAGATAAGCGGCGTACCCGATTATTTTATTGGACCACGACCGTTAACAAATGTAAAAATAAAAAAGAATTTTTATTCTGTCAATAAATATTTGCTATAGGTGCATCAATGCCGCTGTAAAAAATTGCTATGACCTTGGCTGAGCTTCCCGCTTATAAGATGAGGCCCGGCTTTGCCTAGCCGGGCCTCATCCCTTATGAATACAGGCCTTTACGGCCTTACAGGCCGGCCTTTGGTATTCATGCCACCCAGGATGCCCAACCCGCCCTGTACATTGCTGTATAGTGTCGAAGGCTCTGCAAACGGGTTTCCATCATTGTTCTCCAGGTTACGGATAGTCGTCAGGTACAGGTAAAGATCCTTGGTAATATGAGTTATAAATAAGATGCCTGATCCCATTTCGTACATGTCCTCGGTCACGTCCGCCCTGAAGCTGATCCGTCCCGGCACATCCGGGTTATACGCCAGCAGCAGCTCGTTATAAGTATACCCTCTTGCGGTATCATCGGAGGTCAGGCGATAATAATTGTGCGCATCCTTTTCGCCCGTTATATACCCGTTCACCTTATAGGTACGTTCACCCGAGTTGCTATTGACCACCGGGCCCGTTACATCGAAAGTAAAGTCAAAATCATCACCGGGAACTGTCGTGCTGGCGAATGCCGAGAACACGCCTTCCCTGTGGACCCTTACCGTATAGGTATTACCGGCCATGACAGGCATTTCTTCAGCGCTGAGCACATATACCGCTACAGTGTTGTTCCAGTGGCTGAATGACAGGCGCCTCACGATGCCTTCCGACTCAATGGAGACTTCCGCCTGCAGCAGCTCTTCCTCCTTTATCTTATTGCCGGAAGTCACCGCACCCTTCGCTACGGAAAGGCCTATGGTGATCGTATCAGCGACAGGGTTCAGAAAGCCCTCCATAAAGATGGTATCATCCCCCACCTTCATCCTGGGGTCATCTATCTTGGTCTTACAACTGCCCAGCAGCAGCAAAGGGAGCAGCAGGCTGCAAAGGATATAATTGAATTTCCGGAATAACATAATGCCGTGTTTTTACTATTTGAATTTAAAGGAATAAGAGAAAGAAGGGATCAGCGGGAAAATGGTGTACTTATATACATTGGTCTCCGCGGAACGCTGGTCATAGCCGAGCGTATAGAAGAACGGGTTCTTCCTGTTATATATATTGTAGCAGCTGATTTCCCAGGTGCGGGTCCCTCTTTTCTTTTCTTTGATGAACTGTATGCCCACGTCCATGCGGTGATATACCTCGGTGCGGAAATCATTCCGGTCGCTGTAAAGCACCTTGGAGCTGTTATAGGCTTTGCTGATATTACCATTGGAAGGCAGGAATGTCGCGCTGGTGATCTCGTGCTGCGGCAGGCTGACCGGGTTGCCGGTAGCGATCGTAAACAGGGCATTGAGACGGATAGCAGGCGTCAGCTCATAGAATCCTACCAGGTTCAGGTCATGACGCCTGTCAAACCTGGGATAGAACCATTCGCCTTTGTTGACGCCGTCAAATTTAAACTGCGTCTTGGACCAGGTATAGGACAGCCATCCCGTAAATCTGCCTTTATGCTTCTGGATCATCAATTCGGCGCCGTAGCTCCTGCCCATACCGGACACTACCTTGTCCTCCCACCGGCTTTCCTTGTCAGGATCAGGATCGAACGGGTCGTCCAGCTCCATAAAGGACGCTCCTTCCTTATAGGTAATGATATTGTCCATGGTCTTATAATATCCCTCTACCCCTATGGTAATATTGGGATTCAATATATCCCTGAACATGCCCAGGCTGTACTGGGAGGCCCGCTGGGGCGCCACCAGGTCGGTAGCCGGCACCCACAGGTCCGTAGGCAGGCTGATGCCCGTGGAAGAGAGCAGGTGCATGTACTGGTTCATAATGGTATAGCTTGCCTTAACGGACGTCAGGTCATTGATAAGATAACGGGCGGAAAACCGCGGCTCCACGTTCAGATAGGTTTTCTTGCCTGAAGTAAATGCAGAGCCTCTTACACCCAGGTTAAAGGCCAGGTTCCTGGATACCTGCCATTCGTCATCCACATACAGATTGTGCTCCCAACTGATATATTTGGAGCTGTTATTGGAGAATGAAGTATCGCTTACGCCGTTGTCCTGCACGGTAACGGCATTGGGGCGGAACAGGTGCCTGGTCGCCTTATACCCTACCCTGATGGTCTGGCTGGGCTTCCAGTAATAGGTCAGGTCATACTTCGCGCCTATATCATCAATGGCGGAA
This sequence comes from Edaphocola sp., assembly GCA_037190225.1. GTDB lineage: Bacteria > Bacteroidota > Bacteroidia > Chitinophagales > Chitinophagaceae > MKSF01. Next base: position 361,245 of record JBBCJL010000003.1, read on the forward strand.
AGCAGGTTGAGCATATAGCTGGTATTATTGGATTTTTCCCGGATATTGACCGCCATATTGTAATTGCTGTAATTGACGGTCAGGTTCGTGAACAGCTTGGGGTTGAAAATATGGTTCCAGCGGAGTGTCCCGGTAGCATTCCCCCAGCCGAACCGCATTCTCATGCTGTTATCGGCAGAAGAGAACACCTCATCTCTCATATAGAATTTATCCCGGCCGAAATAGCCGCTCAGGTAAACGCTGTTCCTGTCATTCAACTGGTAATTGACCTTGGCGTTCAGGTCATAAAAATAATAGCCCCCGCTTACATTCTCAGCAGCGATCATGAAAGGCTGCATCAGCGCATCAAAATAGGTCCTCCGGCCGGAAACCAGGAAGGATGCCTTATTTTTTACGATCGGCCCTTCCAGCGTTACACGGGAAGACAGCAGCCCTATACCCACCTCTCCCGTATAATGGTCCTTGTTGCCTTCCTTCATGGTTATATTCAGGACGGAAGAAAGCCGTTCGCCATACCTGGCGGGGTAACCTCCCTTGATAAGCTCCACGCCTTTCAGGGCATCGCCGTTAAACGTGGAGAAAAACCCGAACAGGTGACTGGCGTTATATACCACCGCATCATCCAGGATGATAAGGTTCTGATCCGTACCGCCCCCCCGGACATTAAAGCCGCTGCTGCCTTCCTGGCCTTTCTGAACGCCCGGCAGCAGCTTGATCACCTTAAAAACATCCTTCTCGCCCAGGAGAGTGGGGACAGCTTTAATATCGCTGATCTTCAGCTGGTGGGTGCCCATCCTGATCTCATCGGCCTTCCGGGTGCTTCCCACGATCTCCGCACCTTCCAGCTCTTCCTTATGACCTATCATGAAATCATAGGTCCCGGATCGCGTAAGCTGAATGGTGTAGGCCATGCTTTCATAACCCGGAAAATGCACGTCAAAAGTATAGCTTCCTTCCGGAAGGCTAATGGAATAATAACCGTACTCATTGCTGACCACAAACTTATCAGCGTTGGCAACCTTAATTATAGCGCCGGGCAGATGCTCCAGGGAAGTACTCTCCTTCACAAATCCGCTCAGGGTAACCTGCGCAGCGACACTGACGCTGCTGATCACCGGAACAAGACATGACAATAGATATTTCATTGAAATAATGCTGAAACTGTTGATATCAAAAAAACTACTGCCATATAACTGTTAACGGCATACGAATATTGCATACCGGTTAACATTTTTTTATATTGCCGCTTTAGATTACAGGAAACCGGCAGTTTCGTAGCGGCAAATTGCTGCCGGCACTTTTACCCATACAAAAGCGTGACAGCGGACCTGTCACGCTTTTGTATATATTACGCCTGTGCTATGATGCCTTACGTTTTTTGCCGAACCAGCCGCGCCGTTCTTTTTTAGGCTCTTCTGCCGGCTCTTCATCCTCCTCAATATCCTCTCCCCGCTCCAGCCTTCGCAGCTCATTTTCCCTGAGCCCGGTCTTTGTAGGATCCCAGCTTAGCTTCACTTTCCCGGTTCCGTCATCCTTGGCTCTCAGGTAGATGACCAGCCCCCTGGTCCGCTGCGCTTCTTTGCCTTTAGCGATCAGGGCTTCATCCTTCTTGGGATTCCGGAGCGGCGCTTCAATGAATATATCCGTACCGGTATCTATGCCGTACACCCCCTGCACCTTAAGATAAACAGCGCTGGAAATGATCTCCATAGGGTGAATAGTAACCATTCCCCTGTCTATATCGAAGGTATTGGCTATCTCCTTAAACTGCACATGCTCCAGGTTACGGTTCTTGAAAGCATATTTCTGCACCTGCATAAGGGGCGCGAAATTATTCAGCTCTCCGTTGGCCAGCCTGAACTTCACCTTACCCCGGAGTGATTTGCTCAGGAAGGTGCCGTTATCGTCAAAGCCCCCGTTAATGTCCACATCACCGTTGAACCTGCCTTTGATATTAGCCGCGGTGAGGCTTTCCATACCAAAGTTCTCAAAAGACCTGAACAGCTCCGTTACATTCACCTGGTGGATATTTACCCTGACATTAAAAGGATTATTGGGCCTGTTCTGATCTATGGCCCCGTTAATGGCAATGGTACCCTGAGCGTGATTCACATGCACATCTTTCAATGCCAGCCCGGTGGCCAGGAGGTCCATCTTGGCCCGGATATTGGAAGCGGTAAATTTCCTGTAATTCACCTTGTCTACTTTTATGTTCAGCTTCATATCGCTCAGGGCCAGCGCCTTGTCCATCCGGTTATTCAATTGCCTGAACTTTACCTTGATATCGGTATTGCTGCCGCTTTTCCTGGCAGCCAGGAAAGAACGAAATTCATCCAGGTTGATGGCCTTGCTGGTGATATTCAGATCAAATTCAGACTTGAGCCGGTCGTTGAAATAAGCGCTCAGGAACCTTTTGCCGATCCCGTCCATATGGAGGGAGGAGGATTTGCTGGAGAGGTCCACCGTTTTAAAGATCACATCCTGGCCGTTGAATTCAAGGCTGGCATTACAGTTATCAAATTTCAGGTTACGCGGCAGGTAGGTCAGGGAGGCATTCTTGATACGGATATACCCGTTTATGGTTTTGGGAAACGTATCCTGCTGACCCAGCGGTCCCGCATACAGGACATTCAGGTCTGCCATCCCTTTCTTAAGATTGAAAGATGCGCCCGCCAGGTCATCCAGCTTCTCCACGGGAAAGGTGGATTTTATCTGGCAGAAAATCTTAGGATGTATCAGGTCAAGGACATAGGAGGAGTCCAGCACAACGGGCACGCCCTCGAACTCTCCTTTCATCTTGTAAATATAGATGACAGAATTGGCATCGCTCTGGTCCATCGTATCTATGAACTGGTTTTTAAAGATCCCTTTTACATCTGCTTTGGTAATATCGCCCACCGGCAGTTGAATGACATTCTGCTTAAGGGTATAGGTAATATTGATCTTCGGGATATCGGGATAGCGGAGGTAGCCCTCCACCGAGGCGGTAAGCGATACCGGGCGGGTGATCTCCACATCTTTCAGCTTACCCGCGATGTGCCGGCTCAGCATCGCCCTGCCCTTGCTGAAATCCACCTTGTCGCCTTTTATAAAAAGGGTGTACCTGCTGTCGCTTTTCTCGAAATTGAACCGCCCGCTCAGGTGCACCGGCATACCATTGGCCACCACCTTCTTTTCGAGGATGTCCAGCTCATTCCTGTCCTTATGATAGATAAGTTCCAGGTGACCGGTCACCGTAGTATTGGTAAGGAAGCCTCCTTTGGCCAGGTTAAAGCCGAGCTGTCCTATCAGGACATCCACATCCGCGCTGATGAGCAGGTCCTGCCCTTCCGTTTTCACCCCGCCCTTCATGTCATTGATATCAATTTCAAATTTTTTGTTCCTGTAAAAATTATCAAAGGTAAACTGCACATTATGGAGCGAATAATCAATCACCTGCAGTCCCTTATCCTGCTTTTTCTTCGGCTTCTTTCCCGAATAGAATACGCTCAGGTTGGAATAGGACGAAGTATCCTTGAACATATAGATGACACCGTTGGCCACGATGATCCTGCCCGCTTCCGGCTGCTTGCCCAGCAGGCTCAAAGGCTTGATCTTTACATATACATCTTTAATGTCCACCAGGTTGCGCCTGTGCTGGTGATACATACTGTCGCTCAGCGTTACCCCCTTCAGCCATATGGACATGGAAGGGAAGGTCTTCCAGAAGGCCACATCAATATCCCTGATCTCCAGGTTGCCTGCATTCATATGCTCCTTCACCTGCTCCGACAAGGTAGCCAGCAGCTCTTTCTTATGGCTGTTGATATACCAGGAAGCCACACCGAACAGTATGATCATCAAAAGAATAAGGGTAAAGAGAATATAAATGATCACGCGCATCCACCGGGGGATCTTTTTCCAGGTGGGGAAACGATACATGTTATTTCTCAGAGCTCTCTTCAGCATATACAATAATTAAAGACGCGGTTTCTGTAAGCAAATTAACATTCCGGCATTAAAAATAGTTTAAATTATTATATCTGACCGTTCAGGCCATCTGCCGGCAGTCATACACAGGGTTCCATATTTTAACAAACGGACTTCATTACAGATTAATATATTTACCTTTGCATCTACAAACTACGAAAAAATTTCAAAAGCAATGTCGGCATTATTGATATATAATTCTTATACAAGACAAAAGGAGGCGTTCACGCCCATTACCCCGGGACATGTCGGATTATATGTATGCGGACCTACCGTGAGCGGAGAATCCCACTTAGGTCATGCGCGCCCGTATATCACCTTTGATGTCGTTAACAGGTACCTGCAATATCTCGGTTACAAGGTACGTTATGTACGCAATATCACCGATGCCGGCCATTTTGAGGAAGAGGGGCGTGAAGCGGAAGATAAGGTTGCCAAAAAAGCCATACTGGAAATGCTGGAGCCTATGGAGCTGGTACATAAGTACACGTCCCTTTTTCACTGGGGTATGCGCCGCTTCAACACGCTGGAACCTTCCATTGAGCCCACCGCAACGGGCCATATCATAGAGCAGATAGAAATGATCAAGAAGATCATTGCTGCGGGATATGCCTATGAAGTGAACGGCTCAGTATATTTCGATGTAAAAAAATATAACGAGTACTATCCTTACGGCAAGCTGTCGGGACGCATACTGGAAGACCTGCTGGAAACCTCCAGGGATCTTGACGGCCAGGATGAGAAAAGGGAGAAAGTGGACTTTGCCTTATGGAAAAGCGCGCCGCCGGAGCATATCATGCGCTGGCCAAGCCCCTGGGGTGAAGGCTTCCCCGGATGGCATATAGAATGTTCTGCTATGAGCAGCAAATACCTGGGCAAGCAGTTCGATATCCATGGCGGCGGTATGGACCTGCAGTTTCCCCATCATGAATCGGAGATTGCCCAGTCGACCATAGCACACGGATGCGCCCCCGTCAACTACTGGATGCACAATAACATGATCACCATCAATGGCAGGAAGATGGGCAAGAGCTATAATAACGTCATTAAGCTGACAGAATTATTCAGCGGGGATCATGAGCTACTGGAGCAGGCCTATCATCCTATGGTGATCCGCTTTTATATCCTGACCACGCACTACAGAAGCACCCTGGACTTTTCAAATGAGGCCTTACAGGCCGCGGAAAAAGCGCTGAGACGCCTGTGGGACACCTACGAAGTTTTACAAAAGCTGGAGGATAACGGTGCAGCAGCGGCCACCGATCCCGGGCTGGATAAAAAAGTGCTGGATTTCTGCGCGGCCTGCCATACGGATATGAATGACGATTTCAATACCGCCAAGGTGATCGCCAACCTGTTCGAGCTGGCACCGGTCATCAACAGCATCCGCCAGGGACAGGTCCCTGCCGATGCCATCAGCAGCGATACATTAGCCACCCTGAAAACAACCTTTCATTCCTTTATGGAAACAATACTCGGCCTGCAGCCGCTCAAGCAGGAAGATACCGGTAAGCTGGACGGGGTATTGCAGCTCGTCATAGCGATGCGGAAGGACGCCAGGACCCGGAAGGATTATGCCACATCAGACAAGATACGTGACACGCTGAGCGCTATCGGCATCCAGCTGAAAGATGAAAAGGACGGCAGCGTAAGCTACAGCCTCAGCTAAAAAATATATTCGGCACGGGATCTCTGACCCGTGCCGGCCTTTTTACGCTGCCCGGAATATTAATTCCAGATTCAATTATCCTGTAAATACAGCCAGGTCACAGGCTCTGCTGACACCGCCCTGACCGATATCAAATACAATGAAGAACATCAAAAAGCTATTAGCATATCTTACACCCTACCGTTCCAAAATAGCGGGATATTTCATTTCCAGCCTGCTTGGGGTATTTTTCTCCATTTTTACCTTTGCCATGCTGACACCCGTGCTGCAGGTCATATTCGTAGGTGTGGAAACCATACCTGCCAACAGCAACAGCTTTGTAGCGCAGATGACCCAAACCATGAACAAGATCGTGCTGGAGCAAAGCCGGGAACGGGCGCTCCTGGCAGCAGTGGGGATCGTCATCATCGCTACGATATTAAAGAACGCCTTCGTGTACCTCTCGCTCAGGATATTGAATCCCTTACGGAACAATGTGATCCGGGCCATACGGACAGATATGTTCAGCAAAGCCCTGGTGCTGCCCATCAGCTATTTTAACGAAGAACGTAAAGGCGACCTGATGTCTCGTATGACCAATGATGTGCAGGAAGTGGAAAACTCCATTATGAGCGTCATAGAAACAGTGATCCGGGAACCGCTGGCCATCCTGCTGACGCTGGCTACGATGATCGCCATCAGCCCCGAGCTGACCTTATTCCTGCTGCTGTTCCTGCCGCTGGCAGGCTTCCTGATAGGCAGGGTGGGCAAATCGCTCAAAAAGCCCTCTAATGCCGCACAGGAGCAGCTGGGCGATATGATGAGCAATGTGGATGAGACCCTATCCGGCATCAGGATCGTAAAGGGATTCAACGCGGAACACCAGCAGCTCCATAAGTTCAACACCATCAACGATACCATTTTCAGGCTGAAAAACAAGATCTCGGCGCGGCGGGACGCGGGCTCCCCGATGTCGGAAACCCTGGGCGTGATCGTGGTGGGCATCATACTGCTGTATGGCGGCTTCCTGATCTTTAACGGCCAAAGCGCTATGACAGGCGCCGCCTTTATCGCCTATATCGCTTTGTTCTATTCTATCATCAACCCGCTTAAAAATCTTTCCTCTGCATTTTATAATATCTCCAAAGGTAGCGCCGCGCTGGACCGCATACAGGATTTCCTTGCTGTGGATAACCCCATCCGGGAAAAGAGCGATGCACGGGAAATTGAAACCTTCAGGGACAGGATAGAGCTCCGGAATATCGTATTCAAGTATGGCGATAAGGTCATCCTGGACAATATCAGCCTGACCATTCCCAAAGGGAAAACAGTAGCGCTGGTAGGCGCTTCCGGATCAGGAAAAAGTACGCTTGCCGATCTTATACCCAGGTTCCACGATGTATATTCGGGAGAGATCCTGATAGACGGCATCAATATCAAGGACCTGAAGATCCGCAGCCTGCGCAGCCTGATGGGTATTGTGACACAGGAAGCCATCTTATTTAACGATACCATCAGCAATAATATCATACTGGGCACCACACAGCCTGTGGACCCGGAGCAGGTGGCCCATGCCGCCCGCATTGCCAATGCCTATGATTACATTGTAAAAAAAGACCAGGCATTTGACACGAATATCGGGGAAAGGGGCGGCAAGCTGAGCGGCGGGGAACGCCAGCGCCTGACCATAGCCCGTGCCGTGTACAAAAACCCCCCGGTGCTGATCCTGGACGAAGCGACCTCTGCCCTGGATACGGCATCGGAGCGGCTGGTACAAAATGCCATCAATAAGCTGATGGAGAACCGGACCTCCATTGTGATCGCGCACCGCCTGTCCACCGTACAGCATGCGGATGAGATCATTGTCATGCATGAAGGTAAAATAGCGGAACGCGGCACCCACACGGAGCTTCTGGCCCGGGAAGGTCTTTATTACAACCTGATACAGATGCAGCAGTTATAAAGGTCCGTATTCTTTAACAGCAATAAAATTTTGAAGAAGCATACAGCTTTATTATTTTTGTAGCCTCTTATATCCCATACAAATTCATACCTACTATGTCAGAACAATTAGATCATATATTTTCCACTACAGATCTGCAGATGGATAAAGCTGTAGCCCACTTAGATTCGGAACTGCTTAAAATAAGGGCAGGAAAAGCCAGTCCCCAGATGCTGGACGGCATTATGGTAGAATATTACGGCGCTCCCACCCCTCTGAGCCAGGTAGCCAACATATCCACGCCCGATGCCCGCACGATCACCATACAACCGTGGGAAAAAACGCTGATCGGACCTATTGAAAGGGGCATCATGATGGCCAATATAGGCCTGACACCCCAAAACGACGGGCAGTTGATCCGGCTGTATCTTCCACCGCTGACCGAAGAAAGAAGAAAGGAGCTGGTCAAACGGGTGAATACGGAAGGAGAGCAGGCAAAGGTAGTGATAAGAAGCGCCCGGAGAGATGCCATCGAGGGCATTAAAAAGCTCCAGAAAGACGGCTTAAGCGAAGACATCGCCAAAGGAGCGGAAGGGGATATCCAGAACAAAACAGATAAATTCATAACGAAGATAGATGAAAGGTGCAGGGATAAGGAAAAGGAAATCATGACCATCTAAGTCCAAAAAAAGAACAAGGCTGACCTAAAAGGTCAGCCTTGTTCTTTTTTACCATTTAACGACTATTTATAGGTAAGCAACAAAGCCATCATATAGAGGCTGTAAGGATAAGCTATAAAGTAGGACAGAGATTCCTCACATCCGTTCGGAATGACCAGGCACGCTACAGTATCTTTTGGCAGCAAAACGTTCCCTGGCTCACAGAGAGGACACTTCCGGCGAAACACCTGTAATAACAAGCTGTTTCCTATAAGCAGACAGTCATTTACTATCTTACCGTACCTCCTTACGGCCAGAGCATTCCGTCAAATCATACAGGTCTATTTACAGGCCAGCATACGCTGCTCCTTAACGTACCTCAGGTATAAGGCAGCGCAGGCCCTGGCATCCGAGAGCGCATTGTGGTGATCCAGCGGAATACCATACATATCTGCCAGGAATTTCAGGTTACGCTTATAGATCTTTACGGTACATTGCGTCTTAAAAGCCGGGACCTGCAGGTTGTAATGCCTGAGGGTTTCCTGCAGGCAGCGCGCATCAAACTGGACATTATGCGCCACAAATACCTGGTTCTGTATAAAAGGCAGGAGCTGTGGCCAGAAATGATCGAAGGTCGGCTTATCATAGGTATGGACGCTTTTAATGCCGTGCACCCTTACATTGCCCCAGTGATATTCATTGGCGGGAGGCTGCACCAGGTAATCCAGCTCCTTTACGATCATACCGTTCTCCACACGCACCAGGCCTACCTGGCAGATGCTGCTCAGCTTACCGTTGGCGGTTTCAAAATCCACTGCTGTAAAATTTATCCCTTTCAGGTCATCATTGTGCTCCACATTACACTGTTTTATCTGCTGTAATAATTTGCAAGGCCTTTCAGCCACCGGCATTATGCTTTTAGAAATTCTTCTTGCCTCCCGCTACCAGTGAACGCAGCAGCGCGCTGGCCCTGTATCGCTCATCGTGATAGGTATCAAATAAGCTGTCCAGGCCTTCCAGCACCTTGTCGGGGCCCCACTGCTCCGCCCATTCAAGCAGCCCTTTAGGGTAGTTCACGCCTTTGGTCATAGCCAGGTCGATATCTTCCTTCGTAGCAATATTCAGGTATAAAGCGTCTATAGCTTCGTTCATCAGCATCAGCACTATCCGGTCCACGATCCGCTGACCCGCCACTTCATCTTTAACAGGCTCCGGCAAAGCCGCTCCTGCTGTGTAATTATAAAATCCACGTCCTGATTTACGGCCCAGCCAACCGGCTTCCAGCAGGCGTTTCTGCGAGAAAGACGGCTTGTACCTGTTATCATAGAAGAAGGATGCAAAGACGGTCTCCGTAACGACATAGTTAACATCATGCCCGATATAGTCCATCAATTCGAAAGGCCCCATACGGAATCCGCCCAGCGCTTTCATTGCCCAGTCTATGGTAGCCATATCCGCCAGCCCTTCCTCACAGATGCGAAGCGCCTCCCCGTAGAACGGCCTTGCGACCCGGTTGACAATGAAACCGGGGGTATCTTTGGCGATCACCGGCTCCTTGTCCCAGGCCCTTATAAGGTTCCTGATGTCCGACACCAGCTGCTCAGACGTCTGGATGGCCGGTATGATCTCCACCAGGGCCATCAGGGGAGCAGGGTTAAAGAAGTGAATGCCTATCACACGGCCCGAAAGCTGGCAGGCTGAAGCAATAGAGGTAACGGAAAGGGACGAGGTATTCGTGGCCAGCACCGCCAGCTCTCCCACAATGCCTTCCAACGCGGCAAAAACCTTTTGCTTGACCTCCAGGTTCTCTACGATAGCCTCTATCACCAGTCCCGCATCTTTAAGATCTTCCAGCGATACGGTATAAGTGATCCGGGACCATACGCTTTCCGCGCTTTCCAGCTTTCCTTTTTCCTCCAGCTTCTGTAAGGTTTTCCTGAGCTGCTCACCGGCACGTTCCAGCGCCTGGCCGTTGGTATCATATACTATTACCGGATGACCTGCCTGCGCAGCTACCTGCGCAATACCGCTGCCCATTGCTCCCGCCCCCACTACACCGACTATCATATTTCTATTCAGTTCCATGATGCTTTGTAATTGTCAAAAAGAAGGCAAAAATACACATTATCGGCCATATCTCTTTTATCAGGGGATAATATAGGGATCCATATCGTCCAGGAAAGCAAACCGCTGCCTGGTCTCCTCCAGGCCGCGGTATTCCAGGGTATGCGTGTGCATACAGGCTTCGCGGGCAGCCGTCCATAATACTTCGCCCAGGGGATTGATCACCGCGGAATCACCGCTGTGGTCTATACCGTTATGATCCTTTCCCACCCTGTTGACGCCTACCACAAAGGAGAGATTTTCAATAGCCCTGGCCTTCAGCAGGGTATTCCAGGCATAAGACCTTCTTTCCGGCCAGTTGGCCACCACCAGCAATACATCGTATCGCTGCGCTGCGTCCGGGCTCTGCCGCAGCCATACGGGAAACCGCAGGTCATAGCAGATATTCAGGCTGATCTTCCAGCCGTTGACACTGACGATCGTCCTGCTGTTCCCTGCGCTGTAGTGCTTATCTTCCCCTGCGAAGCTGAACAAATGGCGCTTGTCATAGGTGTGGTACCGGCCGTCAGGCAGCATCCATATCAGCCTGTTGTAAAAAGCACCATCTTCCGCAATCACCACGCTGCCTGCAAGTATCTTACGGTACCGGAGGGCGGTCTCGCGCATCCACTGCACGATCGTTCCGTTCATGGATTGGCCCGCTTTCTCCGGCTGCATGGTAAAGCCCGTGGCAAACATCTCCGGCAATACCACGATATGGCTTTCAGCCGGCACCAGCCGCATACGGGTATCCAGGTAGGCCAGGTTGGCCTCCGGATCCTCCCAGGCTATATCATATTGCAGTATCGTGACTGTCAGATCTTTCATACATTTCCAAAATATTCCTAAAATTAAGCTTTTACCCGCATCAGCATCTTAAAAAAACTTAAATTACAATACTTAACCTATTGTTCCCGTATGTCAACGACCATCATAAAAGAACAGCAGCTCCGTAAGCATAAGGCCTGGGCTACCGGGCTTTTCCTGCTGATGACGCTCCTCTATATTGCGGCAAGCATAGCTGAGCATACTTACCACCTGCATGGAGCGGGCTATGTCCGTGCCTTCTCCGAAGCCGCCATGGTAGGCGCCCTGGCCGACTGGTTTGCCGTAACGGCATTGTTCGCCTATCCGCTGGGCCTTAAGATACCCCATACCAACATCATCCAGAGAAGCAAGGATAAGATAGGCGAAAACCTGGGCAGCTTTGTAGTAGATAATTTTTTAAATGCCGAAACTATAAAGCCCTATATCCGTAAGCTGGAAGTGACACAATTCGCAGCTGAATGGCTGCTGAAAGAGAAGAACCTGGCGATGATAAGCGCCGAGGTCAAGAAGACCGCCAGGGAGCTGCTTACACAGGCGGACGGCGGCGCCATCACCCGTTATATCGCCAGGCAAGGTACGGGCATCCTGTCCGGGCTGGATCTGAATACCGGGATAGCCAATCTTGTCAGGTATTTTGCCGCCACGCCGGAAATGGACGACGCCATCAACAGCGTGGCCGGTAAAGCCATGGAAATGGTGGCCGCCAACCGGCAACTGGTGCAGCAGAAGGTCAAAGAGAACAGCTTTTTCTTCATACCGGGCTTTGTGGATAATAAAATAGCCGATAAGATATCTTCCGGGATCATCGGCTTCCTGGCGGACATCCGGGACAATCCGGAACATGAGACCAGGCTGGCCATCAAAGCCAAGGTCACGGAGCTGGCAGACGCCATACAGACGGAAGACAAATGGCAGCAGGAACTGCAGAAGCTCAAGGACAACCTGATCCGGTCCGGGAAAGTAGAGGAATACGCGGCGTCCATCTGGCAATACCTCCGGCGCGCTATCGATGAGCTGCTGCAGGACGATTCCACCGTGTTGGAGACAAGGGTGTCCCGCTTCCTGGCCCGGACCGTAGCAGATATCCGCAACAACCCGGGGCAGACCCGGCAGATAGACGGGTGGATAAGGAGCAAAGTATATTATTATGTGCTCAGGAACGCAGTGACCATAGGAAATATCATCTCCGCTACCGTAGAAGCCTGGGACGGCAGGGAGCTAAGCCGCAAGCTGGAGCTGGAAGTGGGCAAGGACCTGCAGTTCATACGTATCAACGGCACGCTGGTAGGCGGTCTCGTAGGATTGCTGATCTATACCGTGACCCGTCTTTTCCTGAATTAATTGTTATTGTGGCCTGCAATCCGACACCTGCGCTAAACTTTATCAAAAGCGGATGTTCTAATATTTTCCAGGAAAATGTTTATATTTACACGGATTTTTAAACAAAAAATAAAAGATGAAATACGTACTTCTCATATCGGCATTATCATTATCCTCTTTGACATTTGCACAGAAGGCAAAGCTCAGCGAAGCCCAAAAAGCTATGAGCTCTTTCTCTGCAGCAAAAGAAAACGATGAAACCGGCCGCCTGCTGCATATGACCAAGGCAATAGGAGCCATTGATGAAGCAGCCAGGCACGAACAGACAAAAGATGATCCTAAGACCTATTATCTGAAAGCCAGGATCTACACCGCGGCGATGAATATTCCGAATTTCAATTCTGAGGAGCGCCTGATCGAAGCCAACAAGGCTCTTGAAAAAGCGTTATCCCTTAATAGTAAAATAGCCAACGATGGCGATTATCCTTTAACGGCCATCAACCTGTCCTATATTAATTTCCAGAACGGCATAGCCGAGTTCAACAACCAGAACTACCTGGTAGCCAAGGACTATTTCGCCAATGTTTCCAAATTTGTAGGAGAGCAGCCCTCTGCTAAATTTACGGAGGCGTACTCCGGCATAGATACCACCAGAGCGGAAGCCCAGTATTTCCAGGGTAAGGCAGAAATGAATGAAACCAATTACACGGAAGCGATCCCGCTGCTCGAAAAAGCGTCCAAAAGTCCTTACCTGAACCAGAAGGATGTACTGACCGACCTTATCTACGTGCTGGACCAGACCGGCAATAAGGCCAAGCAGATAGAGTATATCAGCCAGGCCCGTAAAAAATTCCCCAATGACGCCAATATAGAAGCGTTCGAGATCAATTATTTCATTGACAATAAACAGTATGATGATCTGATCACGAGGCTGGAGCAGTCTATGCAGAAAGATCCCAAGAACCCCAAGCATCCGTTCAACCTGGGTATAGTATATTCTTCCAAGGCATCGCCTACGGATGGCAATACACCGCCGGATGCTACCGCGCTGGAAAAAAAGGCGGAGGAATATTACCTTAAAGCCCTGGAGCTGGCCGGAGACAACCCCGAATACAACCAAAGCCTGGGTATCCACTATTTCAATATGGGTGTGGACGCTCACAACAAGGCACGGGCACTGAATAACGGAAATGACAAAGAAAAGGCTATGGCGACCCAACTGCAGACCATGAGAAACAATTACTATAGAAAAGCGCTTCCTATCCTGGAAAAAACACGCGGATTGTATGAAGCGAAAGGCAAGTTTGCCGGTGAAGAAAAGCAAAATTACGCCAATACACTGGAAGCACTGAAACGTATCTACGCTACCACGAACGATGTCAAAAAATACCAGGAAGTTCAGAAGACGATCGAAGAACTGAAATAATTTTACAGCAGACCATCTTAAAACCGTTTATTGAAATAAACGGTTTTTTTTATTTTATTTTACCGGCCAAATACTATGTGCCTATGCTTTTCACCACCCTGCTGTATCTGTCCGCATTGTCCTATTGCCTGCTTTTTATAGCGTATCGGTACGGGTGGAGCAGCACTCCGACGACCGGTGCGCCCGCCCTATCGTCTGACTACCCGTTCCTGAGCATCATCATTCCCGCCAGGAACGAGGCCCACCATATCAGCGACACGCTGCACAGCATCATCCGTAACGATTACCCGCCCGGGAGATATGAAATTATCCTGATAGATGATTACTCCGATGATGATACCGGCCTCATAGCCCGGGAGCTCTTCCGTTCACATCCCGGCATCAACGGGAAGGTAATCTTCATGAAGGATATACTGGGAGAGGACCCTGCCCTGAATGCTTATAAGAAAAAAGCGCTGGAAACCGCGATCCTGACAGCCCGGGGAGATCATATCGTCACCACGGATGCCGATTGCATCGTCCCTCCCGGCTGGCTACGGCATTTTGCAGGCGTTTATACAGACCCGGATGTTCATTTTATCATGGCACCGGTCAGCTTTATCCCGGCGTACCGGAAAGACCTGTGCCATTATTTCCAGTCGGTGGATTTTATGACCATGCAGGGCATTACCGCCGCCAGCCATACGCTGCGGTGGGGCAGGATGTGCAACGGCGCCAACCTGTCCTTTTCCCGGGAGGCCTTCTCTGCCGTGGGCGGCTATGCCGGCATCGACCATCTGGCTTCCGGGGACGATATGATGCTGATGCACAAGATCGCGCAGCAATATCCCGGGGCATTGAGATACCTGCGGCATCCGGGCAGCATTGTCCATACACCCGCACAACCCGGCTGGAAGAGCTTCCTTAACCAACGCGTCCGGTGGGCTTCCAAGAACGGGAAGTATAAAGATATCCCGCTGACCATCAACCTGCTGATCGTTTACCTGTTCAATCTCATGCTTTTTACCGGGTTTATGCTGGCTTGCTTCAGGCCCTCCTTATGGGTCCACTGCCTTATTATACTGGTCATAAAGATTCTGTCAGAGCAACTACTGATCGTTCCCGTAAGCCGTTTTTACAATAAGCAAAAGGAGCTGCCGTATCACGTATTGCTGCAGCCCCTGCACATCCTGTATATCATTACGGCAGGCTTTTTGGGTATGGCAGGCAAATATGAATGGAAAGGCCGGGTAGTCAGGTAAAACCTAAATTAACGTTTGAAATAACGTGAATCTGGATATTATAAATTAACTTTGTAATCAATAATTTAAATAATAATACAACATAATTTCTTATAAGTAAATGTCATCCTCAACTTTTGTTACCCCTAAATTCCCCACAGTAAAGAACTCTCTTCACAGTGACCTTAAAAACAGAGTAAGCGCTTATTTTACTCAGAACAACATCAAGCAGACCGGCGGCAGCAGATTGCTGTCCAAAGCGCTTTTCCTTATTGTTTCCTATGTTATCATCTATCTTCACCTGATGGTGTTTCAACCGGTCTGGTGGCTGGCGCTCCTGGAATGTGCCGTCCTGGGGGTCCTTACGGCATCCATAGGATTCAATATCATGCATGACGGCGGTCATGGCAGCTTCAGTGAAAACAAGACCATGAACAAGATCGCTTCCTGGTCTGCCAGTATGCTCGGCGTAAGCCAGTTCATGTGGAATATGAAGCATAATATGATACATCATACCTATACCAACGTGGACGGCGTGGATGATGATATCGAGATCGGCATCTGGATGCGTATGTCGCCCCAGCAGGAAAAATTAAAGATGCACAAATACCAGCATATTTATTTTTACGGCCTTTATATGCTGATGTACTTTTTCTGGGTGTTCTTCGCAGACTATAAAAAGTATTTCACCCGGAAGATCGGCCAGTTCCCGCTGAAAAAAATGTCTACCACGGATCATATCCAGTTCTGGGCGGTAAAGGTATGGCATGCGCTTGCTTTCATAGTGCTCCCTATATACGTATGGGGCCTCGTACCTTTCCTGATCGGGTTCCTCGTACTGAGCCTTGTCAGCGGCTTTATCCTCAGCATTGTGTTCCAGCTGGCCCACACTGTTGAAGACACCGAGTTCCCCATTCCCGATGAAGCTACGCACAGGCTTCCTGATGAGTTTGCGGCGCACCAGATCAAGACAACAGCCAACTTTTCTACCGGCAGCAAGGTTTTAAGCTGGTTCGTGGGCGGACTGAATTTCCAGGTAGAGCATCACCTGTTCCCGAAGGTATCCCACATTCATTACCCTGCTATCAATAAAATAGTGATAGAGGTATGTAAAGAGCATAATTTAAATTATATCGAATACCCCACCCTAACTTCCGCCATCAGGGCCCACATCGGCTTCCTGAAGCGCATGGGCACTGCTGCATAAGGCAACAACCCGCTATCATTGTTCTTTTACAGCCAAGCAAGCGACCATGAGGACCGGTAAGACAAAGAAGTTTTTCACGTCTAAAGCTACCTTTACAGGAGTATTCATACTGGGTGTCACCATCCTGGTCGCTTTATTTGCCTATCCGCTGGCTACCGATAAGACCCCTGATGCCAATACTATCATCGTGGAGCTGAGCGCCAAGCCCGCAGGCTTCAGAAAAAAGCTCCTGCTGGTACCTAAGGCTACAGCCCCGGTACAGGTTTCCGCCTGGCAGGCATTCTGGTCCGGTACGCCTTCGGGCTATACCTATATCCCGGCAGACAGTATTGGGATCCGGAACGATACGGTCACCATCCGGCATTATATTGACGATAATGTCAGCGAGATCCTTACCTATCCTATAAAAGATACCTGGGGACCCGGATACGATGCCGGCAATTTTCCTTTCGTCACGGAGCGGACCTTCCACCTGGGCACAGACCGGTACGGACGCGATATATACAGCAGGCTGCTGCTGGGCGCCCGGGTAAGCCTCGCCGTAGGACTGATCTCAGTGACCCTTTCCCTGTCGCTGGGCATCCTGCTGGGAGCGCTGGCCGGCTGGTACGGCGGCTGGACGGATAAGATCATCATGTGGTTCGTAAACCTCCTGTGGGCCGTACCGACACTGTTGCTGGTGTTTGCCGTAACGCTTACCATCGGTAAAGGCTTCTGGGAGATCTTTATTGCCATAGGCCTTACTTCATGGATCGGTTCCGCACGGCTTATCAGGGGGCAGGTAATGCAGCTTAAAAACCTGGATTATATCACGGCAGCCAGGCTGCTGGGCTATTCCGATATAAGGATCATCACCAGGCATATATTACCGAATATAGCAGGACCGATACTGGTCACCGCGGCGGCTACTTTCGCTTTCGCCATCCTCGTGGAAGCAGGGCTCAGCTTCCTGGGCTTCGGCGTACAGCCGCCCACGCCTTCCTGGGGACTGATGATCAAGGAGCACTACAATTTTCTAGTAACGGACAACCCCCTGCCGGCGCTTATTCCCGGGCTGGCCATTTTCCTGCTGGTGCTGGCATTCAACATTATCGGCAATGCGCTCCGCGATATGCTGGACGTTAAGACAATGAAAAAATAATCATATTTCGCCCGGCTTATAAGTTAACCTTTCATTATCTTTACATACATAATCCTATTGTATGTTAAAAAAATTACTCCTTTTCTCTTTATCATCATTATATATCCCCATTCTGTGGGCGCAGCGCCCCGGAGGGGTACCTGACAGCCTGACCGTATGGCTGAAAGCCAATGAGGGCGTTACACTGAACCCGACCAACCAGGTCACTTCCTGGACCGAATACAGTACCGCCGGTATACTGGGCAATTTTTCCACGCAGGGCGCTGCTATCAATAAGCCGACCCACGTGGCACCAGACTTTGATCCGAGCGCTATCAACTTCAATCCCTATATCCTGTTCAATAACGGCACGGCGGTCAATTCCATATCCAGCGGCAACGCCGTAGCAGGATTACAGTTCCTGGATGCTACCTCCAATACCATATTTCAGGTCTTCAATATGAAGCAGACCACAGGTACAGGCGTATGGCTGAAATGGCAATGGCAGACCAATCCCTATTCCGGTCCGAGGCTGGGGAACGAGGTGAACAATCCCGGCAACCTCGGCCAGATACGCTTCGATTTCAGGAATCCTACCATTTATACCCCGGTAAGCGTGGCCAATACCCACAGCCTGGTAACAGAGGCCCTTACCGCAACCAATAAGTTCATCAGGCTTACAGGCCAGGAAAGGATCAATGTCGCTGCAAGCGGTACTTTCAGCCCCGGCAGCACCCAGGGCAGACTCACGATAGGCGCCGAACCTTATGGAGACAATTATCCTACCAATATCGACTATGCCGAACTGATCATCTATAAGCGCGCCTTAACGACCGCCGAGATCAATAAGGTGGAATCCTATCTGGCCATCAAGTACGGCTTTACGCTGGAGCAGGTGGCTGTAGCCAACAATTATGTCGGCTCGGACGGGACCATACTATGGAACAGCACGGCCAACAGCGCATACCGTTACAATATTACAGGTATAGCAAGGGATGATAATTCGGCATTGCACCAGAAGCAGTCCAGATCCATCAATGCCGGCAGCATTGTGACCATATACAAGAACGGCACATACGGCGGCACCTTCCCGACCGCCAACGCGGACAATACCCAGACTTTCTCCGCTGATAAAAACTACCTGCTGTTCGGTGACGACAACGGAGCGCTGACATTGAATGCCTGTGCGGATAACGGCAGGATCGTAAGACTGAGCAGGGTATGGAAAATGATAACCACGGGTACTGACGGACTGGCAACCATAGCCCTGGACAAGGCAGGCATACCTGCGGATGTAAAAACGCTGATCGTTGCGGACGACCCGGCCTTCAATACCAATGTGGCCACAGTGAACCTGGCTGACAACGGAACGGTACTGTATGCGGCGCATACCTTTGCCGGGGAAAAATATTTCACTTTCGGAACCGTTCCTATGGTCCTGAACGCCAAAGCAGATACGGTATGCTTCGGAGAGATGGGCGACATCACCAGCGCCCCCACTGGCGGACTGGCACCGGTCACCTATACCTGGAACAGCACGCCTCCGCAAAATACGGCATCACTTACGGGGGTTCCCAACGGTACCTACACTGTTAATATCACCCAGGGCGGCGGTATCTGCAGCTTCAGCGAGACCCATACCATTGTAGGCAATGAGTCCTCTATAGAAGTTATGGTTACCGGCATTCAGCCTACTTTCTGCAGCGCCGAAACCGGCAGTGTCACCTTATTTGTAAGCGGCGGTACGCCCCCTTATTATTACAGCACGGATAATATTACCTATACCACCGGCAATACCATTGAAAAGCTCGGATACGGAAATCACAGGATCTATGTCAGGGATTACCTGGGCTGCCTGAAAGATATTACCGTATTTATCCCAAGGGACAGCATCACTCTTGATGTGCATACCGAAACGGCGGATGCCTGGTGCGATGCCAACGGCGGAGCGGGAAGGGCCATTGTAAAGGTCAGGAACGGCAATGCTCCTTACCAGTATATGTGGAATAACGGTATCGGCTTACATCCCTATAAGCACGAAGACCTTAAAAAAGGCGATTACGAGATCGTAGTGACCGACAGGCTGGGGTGCACAGGCAAAACGACCTTCAGCATCAGCGAGATCCCCTGCTGCACTTATTTTATCCCTACGGCATTTTCCCCTAACGGTGACGGCCTTAATGACGTCTTTGAATTTAAAAGCAGCATTCCGCTTCCACACTTCCATATGACCGTTTTTAACCGGTACGGAGGTACCATATTCGTTTCCGGCAATGATAATGTAGGCTGGGACGGCCGGGATTATAAGACCGGCGCTGCAGCAGATGCAGGTGTTTACTTTTATTACATCAAATACCAGTGCCCGCTTATGAAAGAGACCCAGACCCTGAAAGGCGAGGTCACACTGCTGAGGTAGCTGCTTTTATTTCCATTTCCAACCGGTATCTGCAGTAAACGGAATACCCAAACGGTCACTCAGCTGTCTTAAAAATGCAGCAATATCTTGTTCAGGTATTGTTGCATTTTTTTGTATGATGATCACCATATCCGTAGACAGCTTGATCAGAAAGGACGAAGGAATGGCTGCCATTTCCGCAAATTCGGCATAAGGAAAGCTCGCCTGGCTGCCGCCTTCTTCTATGACGACCTCATCCTCCCGGAAGTCCAGGCTGACCTCTTTACCAAACCTGTTCGTATAGTTCCTCTTTACAAATTTTGTAAAATGCTTTGCATAGAACTTACTGCCCCATAAGGGATACGCCAGGTACCAGATAATACCGAGCGCCAGGAAGACCAGCGAAAACCAGTAGTTATTTTCCCTGAATAAGCCCATGACACCTATAGCTACATATACAACGCTCAGCAACAGACGGTTACGATTCCTGGCTTTTTTTACCGTAGGTGATTTAGATGCCAGGTAGAGCTGGAATTCCGTAAGCTCAGGCTCGCTGTAGTGAAAAGAAAATTTCATAATATTGATTTAGAACAGCAAAAATAGGATTGTTTGAATGATAATAGGCAAATTTTAAAAACAACGGTAAAAAGTAAGATGCCTGTCACAGTTGCCTTCAAAAATAAAAGCAATCGGCGCATTGCCCGATTGCTTTTGATTATTAACAATTTATCTCTTTTAATATTATGGTAAAACGGACATTTTATACATCTCAGACCGGTTACCGTCCAGGGTAACATAATAATAGTATATTCCCTGGGCCAATTGCTGCGTCCCGATCGTAACAAATGATTTCTTTCCCGGCCGAATGCTTTCTTCATAACATTTTCTGCCAAGCACGTCTACCACAATTATAGCAGCCTGCTTAACGTCCTTATTTACCAGATCATAATTGATCCGCGTTTCTTTACTGAAAGGATTCGGATAATTCTGGCTTACAACACTATTGATCCAGGCTTTATTATGCCCGGAAACACCGAGGGTAGCAGGCGGACATTTGCAGTTTTCCCCGTTGAGCGGATCCCAGATGGTTCCAAGTGCGGAATGCCTGATAAGCTTTCCTACGATAATTAAACCATGCGCATTATCACGATGGGGCACGCCTTCCAGATAATTATTCACAACAACATCAATTTTATGTTCGCCTTCCGGCAAATAAATGATCGTATCCAGTGTATGAAAAGTATTAAAATTCGTGGTAATCAATCCCGATGTCTGGCTGAATAAGGAAGGACCACCGTCCACTTTTAAAGATGTAACGGAATTATCAGCCGCTATTTTTAAGAACAGCCTGTAATAACCGGAATCACAGGTTCTGAATGTTCTTGTTAGTGTCATCTCATATAACCCTGTAGCATTTGTAGGGTATCCATAACCTATATCATTCGGGCGGAAACCTATCCATCGTGCCTGTGAAGAATTCACCCAGGTATAACCATTTGGCATATTAAGATTGCGCAAGGTAATGGCATTGTACGGAACAGGTTGTAAAGCGTATGGATCACAATCCGGTGTCAGCGCTGTAACTTGCCAGAAAGAGTCAGGCTCATATAACTGATAAATTGTACCATTTATATGATCATATCCCGTATTCAGAATAAGCGTATCACTAAATTTACAATCTTCATCCTTGTTCGCGTTCGCAGCAAGACGCGTGATCGGCAATAAGCATAATAGTGTAATAAACAGCCTGTAATAATTTCTCATATAGATTTGATTTTGAATAAAAACAGTGACAAAATTAATGATTCAAAATAACTAAAGAGTAAAATAATAAATATTTAAAATAACACAATTTAAAATTTCATCACTCCTTAAATTTTGAATATATCTGCTGCTGTCCATTACCGGCTAAACATTCAGGCCCAGGATATCCTTCATTTCATAAACACCCTTTTTCTGCAGGATAAATTCAGCCGCCAGTATCGCTCCCAGGGCAAAACCATCCCTGGAGAATGCCGTATGGCTTAACGCGATCTCATCAATGGCGGAATGATATTTTACCACATGCGTACCAGGAACATCCTCTACCCTGTGCGCAATCACAGGCATCTGGTTCAGCTCCACATCATCTCCCAGCTTCCAGGAGTTCAGCGACGGATTCAGCTCCAGTATTTGTTCCGCCGTTGTAATGGCCGTACCGCTCGGGGCATCTTTTTTATGGATATGGTGCGTTTCTTCAATGGCCACGCTGTAATCCATATGGGGCGCCATGATCTGCGCCATTCTTTTATTGATCTCCCAGAACAGGTTGACCCCTATGCTGAAGTTGGAAGCCCAGATAAAGCTCGTATTCTTTTCAAGACATTTCTTGCGTGCCTCCGGCATTTTTTCCTGCCAGCCGGTAGAGCCGCATACCACCGGTATGCCCATATCCAGCATATCCATTACATTGATAAACGCAGCATGAGGATTCGTAAACTCGATCGCCACATCTACCTGCTTAAAGTTATCTGCCTGGAATTCATCCACATTCTGGCTGTTGATCTTCAGGATCACTTCATGACTCCGCTGCACAGCGATCTCTTCTATCTTTTTCCCCATTTTACCATATCCTATAATCGCGATTTTCATATCAGTATTTATATTTTAGTTAAATAATACCCGTACCGATCTGTTTTTAATGATACAGGTACACAAAGATATTGATTTAATACTTTTTTTCTGCCGCAATAGCCACCCTGCTATGGCACAGCTTATCGGCACGGTGCAGCCATCATATCAACAGCCGGCCTGTTCACCATAAAGGAACACCGGCCGGCTGTTAATGCTTAAAATATATAAAAGGCTTATGCTTCCTGCTTCATCGCCTTGGCAGCTTTGTTGCGCTCATTCTCGTCCAGCAATATCTTACGTAAACGGATGCTCTGAGGGGTCACCTCGATACATTCATCATGCTGGATATACTCCATACATTCCTCCAGCGACATCTGTATCTTGGGAGCGATATTGGTGGCCGCATCAGCGCCGGATGCCCGCATATTGGTGAGCTTCTTTCCTTCCACCGCGTTCACGTTCAGGTCTCCAGGCTTGATATGCTCCGCCAGGATCTGACCTGTATAGACCTCCTCGCCCGGATCTACAAAGAATTTACCCCTGTCCTGTAATTTATCTATGGAATAACCGGTAGTGGTACCGCCCTGCTTAGCGACCAATACGCCGTTATTACGCCCGGGGATCAGACCTTTCCACGGCTTGTACTCGCTGAAGGTGTGCGCCATTACAGCCTCACCCGCAGTAGCGGTCAGCATCTGGGAGCGTAAGCCTATCAGTCCCCTGGACGGGATCTCGAATTCCAGGTGCTGCATAGTGCCTTTGGATTCCATTACCAGCAGGTCGCCTTTTCTCTGGGTAACCAGGTTCACTACCCTTGAGGCCACTTCTTCCGGCACATCCACTACCAGGTTCTCATAAGGCTCGCATTTTACACCGTCAATGACCTTAACGATCACCTGCGGCTGCCCCACGGTCAGCTCATAGCCTTCCCTGCGCATGGTTTCCACCAGTACGGATAAGTGCAGGATACCACGGCCATAGACCAGGAATTTATCGGCATCATCCGTATCGTGTACCCTTAAGGCCAGGTTCTTCTCCAATTCCTTGGTAAGGCGGTCACGCAGGTTACGCGAGGTTACAAACTTACCTTCCCTTCCGAAGAAAGGAGAGTTATTGATAGAGAACTGCATATTCATAGTAGGCTCATCTATCGCGATACGCGGTAAAGCCTCGGGATTTTCAAAATCAGCGATCGTATCACCGATATTAAAGCCCTCAATGCCCACTACCGCACAGATATCACCTGCATTGACTTCCGTAACTTTCTTTTTACCCATCCCTTCAAACACGTAAAGCTCCCTCACTTTGGATTTTACTGTTGTACCGTCAGCCAGGCACAGCTGAACGTTTTGTCCTTCCCTGATCGTACCCCTATGGACACGGCCGATGGCGATACGTCCCAGGAAAGAAGAATAATCCAGGGATGTGATCTGCATCTGTAAGGTACCCTGTTCCGTTTTAGGCTCAGGTACATATTTAACGATAGCATCCAGCACCGCGTTGATATTGTCGGTAGGGGTCAGGTCCGTATTGAACCAACCCTGCTTGGAAGACCCGTATAAGGTAGGGAAATCCAGCTGCTCTTCGGTAGCGTCCAGCTGGAAGAACAGGTCGAATACCTTATCATGCACCTCATCAGGACGGCAGTTTTCCTTATCCACCTTGTTGATCACCACGATAGGCTTCAGACCCAGGCCCAGCGCCTTACCCAGTACGAAACGGGTCTGGGGCATGGGACCTTCAAAGGCATCAACCAACAGGATCACACCATCTGCCATTTTTAACACACGTTCTACCTCCCCTCCGAAATCGGCGTGACCGGGGGTATCAATAACGTTGATCTTAACATCATTGTAAGTAACCGAAATATTTTTGGAAAGGATGGTGATACCACGCTCACGCTCCAGGTCGTTATTATCCATCAGCAATTCACCGGTTTCCTGGTTTTCGCGGAAAACGGAGCAGGCGTGGATAATTTTGTCAACTAATGTGGTCTTACCATGGTCAACGTGTGCAATGATAGCAATGTTGCGTAAATTCATATAATTATGTGTAAATTTTTTCTCTGAAAAGAGAGCAAAGTTACGCCAATTATTTGTAAAGGTGATATGAAAAATGTTTGGTGTATGTTATTTTAATGATATTTTTTTGTATAAGGGGGGCACGAACAGGTGATAGATGACAGGTAATTAGTTGATAGTTGAGAGATGATAATGTGAAACAGCAGTTTTCAACCGCTTTTAATAAGTTCGCTATAAATATCATTTTTCGTTTTACTTTTGCCCGCTCATATTTACATCATAATGCACCGATCCTTTATTTTTTTAATCCTCTTATTTACCTGCAATGTAACATTAGCACAGCAACAGATTCAGTTTACGGAACACACCACCTGGAAAGCGCTTTTAAAGCAGGCCCGGGATGAGTCTAAATTAATTATAGCATTTACCCATCCCACCAGGTCCGGAAAGGTCCCGGCCTATTATGACAGCGTATTACATGATCCCCAGGTCGCATCTTACCTGAAAGCCAATTTTATCAGTGTGGTACTGTCCTTAAAAAAGGAAGAGAACAAAACGCCGCTGGCTAAAAAAATGTGGGACGTAACTACCACCCATATCTACGCCCCCATGGGTATCAATCATTCGCTGTTCCTGATATATGATCAGGATGGCCGCCTGTTGCATATTTTCAATAACCGGAGAAAAGATCCTGCACAATGGCTATCAGATCTGGCGCATTATTCCAAACCTGAAAACCAATACTTTACACAAGTACAAGTGTACAAGAAGGATACCGGGAATCTCGCTGTAGCCAAAAATTTATATAAGATAAGCGAAAGGCTAAGCTACCGTAACCACGCTATCCACAAAGAAATAGGCAATTTTATAGTTACCCAAACACCTGCAGATTCGCTTTTCACTCCCGGATACGCCAATCTGATATACGCACAGCTACAAGATCCTGGAACCAAAGCTTTTGAGATCATACTTAACCATAAGGATCGTTATCAGCAGGTTGATACTACAGAATATATAGATGATCTGCTGGCAGAAAGCATCATCAGGGAGTATGTTCTGAAAGCCCGGCAAAAGAATGTTATGCCCGAGGAAAGTAAAATAGATAATTTATTCAAAGGAACGTATAAAAATATTGATTACAGGGTTATCAAAAATATGACCCTGATATCATCTTGGCTTTCGTACGGGAAATATGCAACAGCCATTAACAGGATAGATTCTCTCCTTAACAGCGACCTGAAGATTCAGCCCTTTGCCATAAATGACTGGGCGCTACAGATTTTAAAGGCTTCCGGTAAGCCTTCGGAACTGAACAAGGCACTTGGCTGGATAACAAGTCTATGCCACCAGTATCCTGACAATTACATATTCCTGGAAACACAGGCCCACCTGCTCTACAAATCCCGGAGGACACAGGAAGCCGTATCTCTCATTGAAAAGATAATAAAACTTCAGCTGCCGGATCACTTACGGGATCATTTCAATAAGGTACTGGAGCAAATGAAATCCGGTCGCCCGACGTGGTGATCAGCACATTTATTACCAAAATCTTAAACTTTATACAAGCTGATATGTTTCATACTTTTTTCGACATTTAGTAATATATTCGTAAGTATAAAACACTTGTACATTGACAGAAACCAAAATTAGTTTAGAAAGCATCAACCCTATTGAATTTTTCGGGGTGAATAATGGCAAATTCGATATCATCAAAAGAAATTTCCCGTTACTGAAGATCTTATCCAGAGGAACGGTGGTCAAGCTGGCCGGGGAGCCGGAACAAGTAACCGTCGCCAAGGAACGGCTGGAGCTCATCATCCGGTATATCGAGAAGAACGGCTCTATTTCGGTTGATTATCTTAACAGGATATTGGAAGACCTGGAGGGAGAGGAAGACAGCGGCATTATCCAGGCATTGGCAAGCAATGATGTACTTGTGTACGGCCCCAACGGCAAGGTGGTGAAGGCCAAGACCGCCAACCAGAAGCTCCTGGTAGAGACGGCGGACAAAAACGATGTCATCTTTGCCGTAGGACCTGCCGGAACCGGCAAAACCTATACGGCCGTTGCGCTGGCTGTCAGGGCGCTCAAGAATAAGCTGGTCAAAAAGATCATCCTTACCCGCCCGGCCGTAGAGGCAGGTGAGAGCCTCGGCTTCCTGCCCGGTGACCTGAAGGAGAAGATAGACCCCTACCTGCGGCCGCTGTACGATGCGCTGGATGATATGATCCCCGCAGACAAGCTGGTGTATTATATGCAGAACAGGGTCATAGAGATCGCTCCACTGGCCTATATGCGCGGGCGTACCCTGGATAATTCCTATATTATCCTGGATGAGGCACAGAACGCTACCGACCTCCAGCTCAAAATGTTCCTGACACGTATAGGGCCCAATGCCAAGGCTATCATCACAGGGGACATCTCCCAGGTGGACCTGCCCAAAAACCAGCGCTCCGGCCTGATCACGGCTTCCCGTATATTGAAAAACATAGAAGGTATCGCGCATATCCAGCTGGATGAGAGCGATGTGGTACGCCACAGGCTGGTGAAGTACATTATACGCGCCTACGATAAGGAGCAGGCCCGTGAAGAGCAATACCAGGAAGAAAAGAAGCAGCAACGCCTGAAAGAAAAAGAAGAACGGGAAAATAAACAATAACATTATGGCATTCAGAGTATATACCAAAACGGGTGATAAAGGCACCACCGCCCTCATCGGGGGTGTGCGGGTCCCCAAGGATCATATCCGTATCGAAGCATACGGGACCGTAGATGAGCTTAATTCCTTTGTCGGGCTGGTCAAGGACAGCTTTGAGCATGAGGCAGCACGTACCGTCCTCCAGGAGACACAGGACAGGCTCTTTACCATAGGGGCCATACTGGCCACTCCCCCTGACAAAGACGTAAAGATGGCGCTGCCGGACCTGTATGAAGACGATATCACTTACCTGGAGCAGGCCATTGATAAAATGGACGCGGTATTGCCGGAAATGAAGTCCTTTATTTTACCGGGTGGCGATATTGTATCCAGCTATGCCCACCTTGCCAGGTGCGTATGCAGGAGAGCAGAGAGGCTTTGCGTGGGATTAAATGAAGGTGAAGAGGTCAACCTCCTGGTCATGAAATACCTGAACCGGCTGTCTGATTACCTTTTTGTACTGGCACGGTTCATCCTGCATGTCCATAACAAGCAGGAGGTTCCATGGCGCCCGAGGGTCAGGTAAAGCAGGATCTGCCTGATAATAATAAAATAATATATAAATTCCCATTGTTATCTGGCATAATTTTTGTAGGTTTGACAATAACGACCGTATCGGGATGAAGCAGGTTATATTTCAGGGATTTTAAAATATTATGCTATGGGAAACAAAATCATTTTAGGTTCAATTATCTTTATTATTATGATTATTGTTGCTGTTGTCGGGTTAATGGCAGAGATAAATAAGCGCCGTGCTTTCGACAAACGAAAGTAACAGTAAGAGTTTTCAAGAAATTGTAATATAAAAAGGGCTGTCCGTAAAAGACAGCCCTTTTCATTTTTATATTTACAGCGGCCGGATATTGGCCCTGTAATTATAATTTACGTTTCACTTCCACTTCTTCGTAGCCTTCAATAATATCGTTTACCTGGATATCATTATAGTTTTTAATAGTTAAACCACATTCATAACCTGCATTCACCTCTTTCACATCGTCCTTGAAGCGTTTTAAGGAGCTCAGCTCACCGGTATGCACTACGATGCCATCCCTGATGATATTGATCTTGGTATTCCTGGTGAATTTACCATCCAGCACATAACAACCCGCAATAACACCCACACCGGATATTTTGAACGTTTCACGCACTTCTATATTACCTACTATTTTCTTCTCAATGGTTGGTTCCAGTAAGCCTTCCATAGCAGATTTGATCTCTCCGATGGCGTCATAGATAACAGAGTAGTACCTGATCTCGATGTTCTCCTGGTCTGCCAGGCGGGCTGCCTGCACTGACGGACGTACCTGGAAGCCCAGGATGATCGCATCCGACGCGCTGGCCAGGTTCACGTCACCTTCAGATATCTGTCCTACGCCTTTATGCACCACATTCACCACTACCTCGTCAGTAGACAGCTTTTGCAGGGAGTCAGATAAGGCTTCCGCAGAACCGTCCACATCCGCACGGATGATCACGTTCAGCTCCTTGAAGTTACCCAATGCCAGACGTCTGCCGATCTCATCCAGCGTAATATGTTTCCTGGAGCGCAGCCCCTGCTCTCTCAGTATCTGAGACCTGTGTGTCGCTACATTTTTCGCTTCCGTTTCATCGGAATATACTTTGATCTTCTCACCTGCCTGGGGGGCACCGTTCAGCCCGAGGATCTGTACAGGAGTGGAAGGACCTGCTTTGGTAACTTTCTGGCCACGTTCGTTGAACATCGCTTTTACCTTACCATAGTACTGCCCGCTCACAACCATATCTCCCTGGTTGAGCATACCGCCCTGCACCAGGATGGTAGATACATAACCACGGCCCTTATCCAGGGAAGCCTCGATCACGGAACCGTCCGCTTCCCTGTTCGGGTTGGCTTTCAGCTCCAGCAATTCCGCTTCCAGCAGGATCTTTTCCAGCAGCAGATCAATATTCAGCCCTTTTTTGGCGGATATTTCCTGGCACTGGTATTTACCGCCCCAATCCTCTACCAGGATATTCATAGCAGCCAGCTGCTCTTTTATCTTTTCGGGGTTGGCGGCTTCCTTATCTATTTTATTGATGGCAAACACCATAGGCAGACCCGCAGCCTGCGCATGCGATATCGCCTCTTTCGTTTGCGGCATGATAGCATCATCGGCAGCCACTACGATAACTGCGATGTCCGCAGCCTTGGCACCACGCGCCCTCATCGCCGTAAAGGCTTCGTGCCCCGGGGTATCCAGGAAAGCGATCTCCTTGCCGGAGGCCGTTTCCACTTTATAGGCGCCGATATGCTGGGTGATACCACCCGCTTCACCGGCCACTACGCTGGCATTACGTATGTAATCAAGCAGGGATGTCTTACCGTGGTCCACGTGTCCCATAATGGTCACTACCGGCGCTCTTTCCACCAGGTCTTCCGGATTATCAACGATCTCTTCATCCTCGTTGGCTTCCGCATCCAGGTTGATGAATTCCACCTCACGGTCGAATTCACTGGCTACCAGCTCGATCACTTCCGCATCCAGGCGCTGGTTGATAGACACCATGATACCCAGGCTCATACATTTGCTGATGACCTCTGTAAACGGAACATCAAGCAAATTAGCGAATTCGCTCACGGAAATAAACTCGGTCACCTGCAGTATGCTGCCGTCATTCTCCATTTCTGAAGCGGCACGCTTTTCTGCCATCTCTTCCCGTTTGTTCCTGCGATATTTGGCTTTCAGGTTTTTAGCCTTGGCGCCACCGCCGGAAAGCTTGGCCTGTGTTTCCCTTATTTTCTCCTGGATCTCTTTGGCATCAATCTCCTGCTGCATCAGCGGCTTGTTATCTCTTCCCGGCCTGTTATTCGCGCCTTTGAAGTTGCCGCCGCCTCTTGCGCCACCCGGCATATTGCGGTTGTGCTGGGTACCCATACCGGGTTTGCCGCCGCGGTTATTACGGTCTGCGTTCCTGTTCACACCGGCCTGCGTATTACCGCCGGCACCCGGTGTGCCGGGCTTGGCATCCGGCTTCTTATCCACAGGGATACGCTTACGCTTACGTTTTTCTTTTCTTTCCTGCCTGCCACCTACGGTACCTACCGGCAGTTCTATCTTGCCTAATATCTTAGGGCCTTCCAGCTTAGGCGCATTCAGGTCTATGTGCTCCTTTTCCTCCTCCGGCTTAGGGGCATCAAAGGTGATCTGCGTGATCAGCTCTTTATGAGCCAGACGCGGCTCTTCCCTTACCGGCCTTTGTTCTTTTTTAGGAGCTGCAGGCTGAGCGGATGCAGCGGTGTCCTCTTTCCTGGTCTCCTGTTTCGGAGCCGGCTTAGGCGCTTCCTTCGCAGGCAGCTCTATACGCTTTTTCTCTTTCTCTTTACCTTTCTTGGGGCGGGTCTGCATATTGATCTCGTTCAGGTCGATCTTATTGATCACCTTAGGTCCCTGTAATTTGGGAGAGTTCATTTCTATATGCTCCGGTCTGCCGGCATCATCGCCGTCAGCATGATGATCCGTATCTTCCGCTGCAGCTTCCGGCTGTACTTTCACCGGTGCCGCTTCTTCAGCAGGCTGCCGTTCCTTTTCCGGAGCGGGCTGTACGGGTGCTTCCTCCTGTACAGGTGTTGCTTTCGCTGGTTCCTGCTCCGCGGACGGGATCACAGGCTCCGGCTTAGCGGGAGCTTCCGGCGCTTCCTCCCTGGCAGGGGCTTCCTGTTCTTTAACAGGCGCTGCCGGAGCTTCTTCCCTTTCAGCTGCAGGAGCGGACTCCGCCACTGTAGCTTCCGGTTCGTCCGCAGCAGCTTTCTTCCCTGCCTTGGCACCTTTATCCTTGGCCTTTTTCTCTTTCGCAGTCTCCAGTTCTGTCTCGTCTTTAGTGAGGCTTTCTACAACATTGGATGCAGAACCTTTAGGTAAGGAGATCTCATCACTTTTCAGCTTCACGGCTTTATCCTTTGCAAATTCTTTCTGCAAAGCATCGTACATATCCTCAGTGATCTTTGAGGTAGGCTTATCACTTACCTCAAAACCTTTACCCTTGAGAAAGTCTAACAAGGTGTCCTTCCCAATATTGAATTCTTTAGCCGCAGCTAATAAACGTGGTGTTTTTAAATTTCCTGCCGTCATTCTTTAATTTAAATCAGTCAACCTTTTAAGTGCTGATATCAGCTTTTTGCATACTGCCGGTTCAAGGTTGTAAAATCGCGGCAATATGTACATTCTTAAGTTTGCAAAGGTAATAAATTAAGCTAATAAATTAATATTAATTTCCCATAAAATAGTGAATTAGCCTAATATATTCCTGCTGGCATTTTTAATTTTCCCCGGAAGCTTCGCTTTCTCCGCTCTCAGTTTCCGCTATTTCATCATCCTGAGCCTCTTCTTCCTCTTCATCCAGGTCTTCCTGCTCCTGCTCATTCTCAAACTCGTCCTCTAATATTTTTCTGACTTCCTTAACAGTTTCCACCTCCAGGTCGGTCCTCCGTACCAGCTCATCAATAGACAGGTTCAGTATGCTCAGCGCGGTATCACAACCGATCTTCTTGAACTCATCTATCACCCACTGATCTATTTCATCGGCAAATTCTTCCAGGTCGATATCAAAGTCCGCATAATCATTCACATCCCTGTACACGTCTATAGTATAGCCGGTCAGCATCTGCGCCAGCTTGATATTTACACCTTTCTTGCCTATCGCCAGCGATACCTGGTCTGTATCCATGAACACATCCGCGTGCTTGGTCTCTTCGTTGATATCAATACGGTTGACCTTTGCAGGCGTCAGCGCCCGCTGGATATAAAGCTGTGTATTGGTCGTATAATTGATAACGTCTATATTCTCATTGCGCAGCTCTCTCACAATGCCATGGATCCTGCTGCCTTTCATACCCACACAGGCGCCCACCGGGTCAATACGCTCGTCATAGCTTTCCACAGCTACCTTGGCGCGCTCGCCCGGCTGCCTTACGATCTTTTTGACCGCGATGATGCCTTCTCCTATCTCCGGAACTTCCAGCTCCAGCAACTTTTCCAGGAAAGAAGTATGCGTGCGGCTCAGGATAATGATCGGGTTATTGTTACGCATTTCCACCTTTCTTACCACGGCACGGCAGGTTTCTCCCTTTTTAAAGAAATCGCTGGGGATCTGGTCTGCCTTGGGCAGCAACAGCTCATTATTTTCCTCATCTACCAGCATCAGCTCCTTGCGCCATACCTGGTACACCTCTGCGGTCTGCAGCTCGCCTACCCTGTCCGCGTATTTATTGACAATATTATTCTTTTTCAGATCGCTGATGCGCGCCGCCAGCGTTTGCTTGGCCGCCAGTATCGCCCTTCTGCCGAAGTTCAGCACGTCCACTTCCTCGTACAGCTCCTCACCCACCGCATAATCCGGCTCTATGGTGATGGCTTCGGAATATTCCACCTGGGCCAGATCATCCTCTACCATACCGTCTTCCACGATCTCTCTTCTCCGGAAAATTTCAAGGTCACCCGTCTTATCATTTACAATCACATCAAAGTTCTCGTCCGAACCATATTTTTTACGCAATAAAGTTTTGAAAACATCTTCCAGCACTTTCATTAAGGTAGGACGGTCAATATTTTCAGCTTCTTTAAAATCCTGAAAGGATTCCACTAAATTGATACGATTTGCCATTTTGTATACATGTATTTAATAAAATTATTTAAAACTGATCTGGACGATAGCGCTCTTAATGCCGGAAAGAGGGAATTCGTGCATTTTAATTTCCTTTTTCTTTCCTACTGCTTCCTCCAGTGTGATGATATCATCGGCTATGCTGACCAGCCTGCCCACTACCGTGGTAGCCGCCTCGTCATTCAGCACCACTTCCAGCTCCCTGCCAATATGCTTGTTGTACTGACGGGCGAATTTCAGCGGCGTATCCGTTCCCGGGCTGCTGATCTCTATGGAGTAGTCCCCCTCAGGGAACCAACCCTCTTCATCCATCTGGTTGCGCAAGGCCCTGTTGATATTGGAAATAGCGCTGATCGTAATACCGTTATCGCCATCTAAATATATTTTCAGATTGTTGGTAGGCTTTACTTTCATATCCACCAGAAAAAAATCTGAATCCTGAATGATAGCCTCCAGTTTGGCTTTGACCTGATCTAAGTATTGTTCCATCTTGTCTGTTGTTCGCAATATA
The DNA here is from genome assembly GCA_037190225.1 of Edaphocola sp. Lineage (GTDB taxonomy): Bacteria > Bacteroidota > Bacteroidia > Chitinophagales > Chitinophagaceae > MKSF01. The sequence goes on from JBBCJL010000003.1 coordinate 394,544, forward strand.
TTAAAAACAAGAAAGGGAGCTTTAGCAGCGCCCTTTTCTCCGTTTCAATATGCAAATGTAACATATTTTTATAAATTTTCCTATTTTTATCCCCATATTCCCGTATAGTATAAATTTTAACTTCATACAAACAACAGCTGTCTTTCCGATATATGTTCCGGTACCTTATTTTCCTTTTTATGCTTTTTCCGGGCCTGCATATCTGCCAGGCCCAGCCGGCAGGCAGGCATTTTGACGCCGCGCGGAAGCTGGAGATCGCCAGGAACTACAAAAAAGCCTCCCGGGAATACTGGAAAGCGGTGCAGGCAGGCACGAATGACCCCTATCTCTACGCGGTGGCCGGTGATTATTTCCTGAACAGGAATGAATTTTCCTATGCCGTAAAAACCTTCGAAAAGGGCATGCTCAAAGCTTCCGCCTCACAGGACTTCACCCTGCAGCTGGCAAAGGCCTATGTGCTCAATAACCAGCACGATAAGGCCAATGCACTACTGTACAGGCAGCAGGCCGTCTATACAGCACGCCATCCGCGCTACCCGGAATATTCCAAGCTGCAGAAAGATGTGAACTTCCATTTCAGGTATAAGGCGGACACGCTGCTGCCCCCTGCCGTTCCCTTAGGCAGCTACGTCAATACAAAATATGATGAATACTTTCCCTCTATCCATGGAAATGATGAAGAGCTGGTTTTTACCCGCCGGACCAACGGCGTGGATGAGGACTTTTATATAGCCCGTAAGGACACGCTCTGCGCCTGGACCAGCGTAGAGGACCTGGGCATTCCTTTCAATACTTCCCGGCACGAAAGCGCCCATTTCATGTCCTTTGACCGGAATTATATGTTCTATATGCGCTGCGGCAATCCCCGGACGAACGAAATAACCATGGGCGGCTGCGACCTGTATATGGCCTACAGGAAAGATACGGCCTGGTCTGAAGGCGAGCCTTTCGGCCCTACCATCAATACCGCTCATTATGAAGGTATGCCCTGCCTGTCCAGCGATAACAGGACCCTTTATTATGTCAGCGACAAGCCCGGCGGCTTCGGCGGCAAAGATATTTATGTCACCCGCTATACCGATGGGCTTTGGCAATTGCCGGAAAACCTGGGCAATGTCATCAATACCGCTTATGATGAAATGGCCCCCTTCCTGGCTATTGACAACCATACCCTGTATTTCAGCTCCAACGGTCACCCCGGGTTCGGCGGCATGGATATATTCGTTTCCCACAAAAATCCCGATGGCAGCTGGTCGCCTCCCCGGAATCTCGGCCATACCGTCAATACGCCCTATAATGAGATGAGCCTGGTGGTGCACGCCAACGGGGAAAAAGCGTATTTCGCTTCCGATAAGCCGGACGGGTATGGCGGGTACGACCTGTATGAAGTAGCGCTGCCGGAGCAGGTGCGGCCCCAGCCTATGTCCATAGTGTACGGAAAGGTAACGGATACTTTTTCCAACCATAAGCTATCCAATGCCATTATCGAGTTTTATGACACAGAGCGCCAGCAAACGCTGCAGACCGTGGTCTCCAACCGCGGGGACGGCTCTTACGTGGTAGCGCTGCCCGTCCATACCACCATCGCCCAGAAAGTATTCCGGTTCGGGTACAGGGACTGGCTGGACACCTTCAGGCTGGACAGGCAGATGGTGGCGGCGTTCGATATCCGTAACATCCCTATGGTGCCGGAAGGCTTTGAATATCCCGAAGAAAAAGATATACAGATCACATACGATCTTACGAAGATCAATTTCCGGAAGAACCAGCTTCATATCTCCGAGGATATCCTCGCGCCCGTGCTGGCACAGCTCCGGGACTTCATGCAGCCCGGGTTCACCATACAGATATACAGCTATACCGATGATTCCGGAACCCCTTTTATCAACCAGGATTATTCGTTCAGGAGAGCGCGTCTGGTCGCCGATGCGCTGTTGGAGGCAGGTTTCGGGGAAGACCAGCTGGATGTCAGGGGATGGGGCGATGCCAATGCCCTGGTGCCGAACGACAGCGAGGAGAACAGGTTCCAGAACAGGCGTATTGAAATAAAGGTGACCGGCAATGAACGCTTATTCCAGGCGCTTAACATCTGGCATCACTGACGGCTTCCCGAACAGTGCCTGGAAAATCAGGCCGGTCAGGACCACGCACAGGGAGCCTATAACGTTCAGCCACAGGAATCCGACCGTATCGCTCCAGTAAACCGCCAGTACCACGATCTCGCTCACCAGGCCTGCGGCAAGCACAGCCCGCCCTTTCACCCGCCTGACGAAAAAGGCTACCAGGAAGATACCCAGGATAGGCCCGTAAAACAGGCTGCCCAGCTCATTCACGGCTTCAATAAGCGATTTCATCCGGGTCGCAAAAAAAGCGATCACCATACTGAACAATCCCCAGAACAGCGTATAGAAGCGGCCCCACCGCAGCTGCTGCTCATCGCTGTAAGGCTGCCGCTTCAGCTGCATATGAAAATCGAGCAGCGTGGAGGTGGCCAGCGAGTGCAGGGCCGCCGATATCGAGCCCCAGCTTGCCAGGAAGATGATACAGAATATAATACCCACGGTACCCACCGGCAGGTACCGCTTCACGAAATGCAGGAATATGAAATTGGTATCATCATCGGAAGCGCCTATCAGGCTGCTGTGCTCCCGGATGAGCTTTTTAAATTCATTCTTATTGGATTTCTGGGCCGAATCCAGGTCCCTGATCTCCCTGTAAACCGAGACATCCCCGCGGTCATAGCCGGCATCTTTCAGCACCGCATACCTGCTCTTCAATTGTTCCGCAAGCTGCCGGTGCGTGGCAGCAAGCCGGTCATACTGCTCCGGGAAATGCTGCGCCACCTTATGCTCTGCCTGCTCGTTAAAGAACAGCGGCGTAGTGGTAAGGCTGTAGAATGAGAACAGCAGGATGCCTATCATCAGGATCAGGAACTGCATCGGTATTTTAACGATGCCGTTCATCAGCAGGCCGAGACGGCTTTCCCGCACATCCTTTCCCCCGATATACCGGGCCACCTGGCTGTTATCCGTACCGAAGTAGGACAATGCCAGGAAGAAGCCCCCGATGATGCCGGAATAGATATTGTATTTATCCTTCCAGTCAAATTCCGTGGTGATCATATTCAGCTTGTTATTGGCGCCGGCAATGTGCAGCGCATCACGGACAGGCGTATCGCCGGGCAGCAGCTGTATGATAAAATAGGCCGCCAGCGCCATAGCGGAAAGAATGATCACAAATTGCAGCTTCTGCGTATGCGCTATGGCCCCCGCTCCACCCAGGTAGGTATAAAGGAGCATGAAGAGCGTAATGATCACAATAATGAAGTAGATGTTCCAGTGGAAGATGGTGGCCAGCACGATAGCCGGCGCATAGAGCGACATACCGGTGCTGATGCCCCTGGAGAGCAGGAAGAGTATGCCGGTAAAGATCCGGGTGGGACGGTCAAAGCGCTCATCAAGGAACTCATAGGCGGTCCTGACCTTCAGCCGCTGGTACAGGGGCACAAAGACCGCGGCAATAACGATCATCGCCAGCGGCAGCCCGAAATAATACTGCAGGAAGCGCATACCGTCGGAAAAAGCCTGCCCCGGCCCCGAGATAAATGTGATGGCGCTTGCCTGGGTAGCCATGATACCCAGCAGCACCACGTGCCAGGGCAGCTGCCTGTCCGCTCCTATGAAGGACGCGGCATCTTTATTCCTGCTTTTATAAACGCCGTATATAACAATACCCAGGAGGGTAGCTACCATTATTACCCAGTCCGCGATGCTCATAATGCCACATTCCATTTAAGTGTGAAAAGGAAAGAGCAGATGATCATGACGATCAGCCAGATCAGCAGCGCCACATACCATATTTTCCACCTGATACGCCCTGTATTTTTATGCTCCATATCTCCTTGCTTGGTTCCCAAATATACATATCTATTACGGAACGATGCCGATTAATAGCATTTCTTTAGTACTAAAGCTAATTATATTGTCTAACTTTGCATCTCTAAACAAAATATTTTTTATGGCCGGATTTACAGTTGCTATTGTTGGTAGACCCAATGTAGGGAAATCTACACTGTTCAATAGGTTGCTTGAAGAAAAGAAAGCGATTGTAGATGATTTCAGCGGGGTAACAAGGGACAGGCAATATGGGATTGCAGACTGGAACGGGAAAGCGTTCAACGTTATAGATACGGGAGGATTCGTATCGCAGTCCGATGACATCTTTGAAAAAGAGATCAACAAGCAGGTGATGATCGCTATTGAAGAAGCGGATGTATTGCTGTTCATCGTGGATGTGACCGCGGGCGTAACAGACCTGGATGACGCTATGGCGCAGGTATTGCGCCGCAGCAAGAAGCCCGTCATCGTAGTGGTGAATAAGGTGGATAACGGAGACCGGATGCTGGATGCTACCGAGTTCTATATCTTCGGGTTTGAGCATTACGCTTTTGTATCGTCCGTTTCCGGGTCCGGTACCGGCGATATGCTGGACCTGATCACCTCTATGATCCCCGAAGGCAGAACCGTACCGCCGCAGGATGTGGAGATCATCAAAGTGGAAGACGAGGACGGGAATATCATAGAAATGGAGCGGGAGAAGAACCCGATCCCCAAAATTGCCATCATCGGTCAGCCCAATGCCGGGAAGTCCACGCTCCTGAATGCCATGATAGGTGAAGAAAGAAGCATCGTTTCCGATATTGCGGGAACGACCAGGGATAGCGTGCATACCCATTACAAGCAATTCGGCAAGGAGTTCATACTGATAGATACCGCCGGCCTGCGTAAAAAGAAGAATGTATCGGAAGACCTGGAGTTCTATTCCGTCATCCGCGCCATCAAGGCGATGGACGATGCGGATGTCTGTATGCTGCTCGTAGACGCCACCAGAGGACTGACCGCCCAGGATATCAATATTTTCTCCCTGGCTGCCAGGAAAGGCAAGGGCCTGCTGATCCTGGTCAATAAATGGGACCTGGTAGAAGGCAAGACCACCAACTCCGCCAGGGATTATGAAAGAGAATTAAAAGAGAAGCTAAAGCCTTTTACAGACGTGTCGGTGACCTTTACCTCCGCTACAGAGAAGACCAGGATCTTCCAGGCAATGGAAAAGGCGCTGGAAGTATATGAGAACAGGAGGCTGCGTATTCCTACTTCCGAGCTCAACGAGGTCATGCTGAAGGAAATAGAGCGCTATACCCCGCCTATCGTACGCGGCTATTCGGTAAGGATAAAATTCGTAATGCAGCTGCCGACCCATACACCGGTTTTCGCTTTTTATTCCAATCACCCGGACGATATCAAGCAGCCGTATAAGAATTTCCTGGAAAACAAGCTTCGCCAGCATTTCAATTTCAGCGGCGTCCCTATTAAGATCTTCTTCAGAAAGAAATAACCGCTTTCGTTCTGTATATAAAAATGGCTACTTACTTATAAGTAGTCATTTTTTTGTAAAAAATTCTATGCTTTGTTTTTCAAATGAATCAATACATTGATAGTATCATTCAGAGCTTTATTTGTTCATCTTTTACAAGAAGTTATTTTCTTAAATCTTCTATTAAAGCGGGATCGGAATTGAACTGATGAATAGACTTGACTTCTTGCTATATTTATAATATCGTTTGCTACCTTACTAAAAATCTTATGCAAAAAATACCATTCTTATACGCCGGGGTACTTTTCCTGCTTTTTTCCTGTAAACAGTCCCCGCCACAGGGTATGCCTGCTATTCATCCTGTACCCGCAGCAGCAGATACACTGGAATACTACTTTTACGGAATAGCTATCCTTAACCCCAACATTGCGCAGGAGCTTTTAGAAAAATATCAGGTAAGAATAGTCAATACGTCCTGTATACCTGATACCATGCAGACAAACAATAATGAAGCAGTAGAACAGATCATTTTAAAAAAGCAGGGTGTGAGTATTATAGGCTATATCCGGCAACGCATGAAAGACCTATAAACTGTTTACTTTATTGTTTTCAGAAAGAAATAACCGCTTTCGTGCCTTATCTTAGCAATGACTACTTAAATTTGAGTAGTCATTTTTTATGCCGGAACCTACAAAAAATATCATCATCTCACGGTTAGTCAAAACCGCAGCCGCCTTTATGGTCATATTCGGGCTGGAAAAGCTCATCAAGCACTGGGAATGGGCCCGTATAGGCTATATGAACCTGGTATATTATCCCATACAGCGCCTGAGGGTTTTCCTGTTCTCCGAGCTCCCTTTCAGCGTGGGAGACCTGATGTATATCATGCTGTTGCTGACAAGCATCATTGCCATTTCCCGCTTATGCCGGTCGGCGCTCTTCAGCGTCCGCTTCCGGGATTTTACATATCTCGCCAGGGAGCTGGTCAGGGTATTAAGATGGAGCGTTGTCATTTATGCCGTTTTCGTGTTCAGCTGGGGAATGAATTATACCCGCCAGCCGCTCCTGTATGATCTGTACAAGAATTATATTGTATATGATGAGGCGGCCGGCAGAAAAAGAGTAGTGTATAACTGGAACGGGGAAGAGCTGATCAATGTGCTGGACACCCTACAGCAGCAGCTGCTTACTACGCTTCACCACATCCACAACAGGGATGCCTTTGACGAGCAGGAGATCAACCGGCAGGCCTACCGTTATTTCCAGCGTATATTGGGCGGCAGCACCATTATCAGCCCCCTGAAGAAATCCTCCCTGGGCAGGTACCTGCAGGAGCTGGGCATACAGGGCTATTTTGTTCCCTTTTCGGGTGAGGTGCATTATTCCGGTGATCTCTTCTATATTTTCCGGCCTTTTGTCTTTATGCATGAAATGGCCCACCAGAAAGGGATCGCCTCTGAAACAGACGCGAATTTTGTAGCCTATGTGCTCTGTGCAGCATCGGACAATGAGATATTCAGGCTTTCTGCCCGGTTCGACCTGTTCCTGTATGTGCTGGGCGACCTGAAACGCGTGGACGCAGCCGCTTTCAAAGATTACTCCGGGCATAAGATAGCCAATGAGATCAGAGAGGTCATGGATGAGATGGAAGCGCACCGCCAGAGGTATAGAAGCCCGCTACGACACTATTCCATGGGATTTTACGACAGCTACCTGCGGTTCTTCGGCCAGAACGAAGGTCTGAAAAGCTATAATATGATGACCTATAAAGTGATGCTGTACTATAAGAATAACCTGGGCATAGAAGACATACTGGAATATTAGGATGCTGTCTGAAAAGCCTCCTGCACGGTCACAGGGAGCTTGCCGGAATGTGATAGTATAGATAAGCAACCCTGTCAATATTTAGATTTAGCTTAATAGGACAGGGTTGTTCACTTTTCAGGCAGCCTCATCTTGTAAAGCGAGCCGGCTGCCTTAATGCGCTTTTATTTTTGCCTGCCGTTTGAACCTTTCAAAGTGCGCGATGGCCAGCAGCTCCCTGTGATCCGGGTGCGCGATGGATATCAGTAATTCCGACCGCTGCTCCAGGTTCTTCCCGAAAAGATTCACCGTACCGTATTCCGTTACGATATAATGTGCGTGGCCCCTGGTGGTGACCACACCGGCGCCGTTGTTCAGGACCGGCGTGATACGGGATACGCCTTTGGAGGTGGTGGACGGTATGGCAATGATCGGCTTACCTCCGTCTGAGAGTGCAGCTCCCCGCATAAAGTCCATCTGCCCTCCTATACCTGAATACTGGTAAGTACCTATGGAGTCCGCGCAGATCTGCCCGGTAAGGTCAACTTCCAGCGCGCTGTTAATGGCTACGACCTTCGGGTTCTTAAGGATGACCGTAGGATCATTGACATAGGATACATCCAGGAATTCAACGGAGGTATTGTTGTTCAGGAAATCATACAGCTTCCTGGTACCGGCAGCAAAGGAGGTCACCGTCTTGCCGGGCCGCACTTTTTTATGCTTATTATTGATGATCCCCTGCTCCATCAATGCGATCACGCCATCCGAGAACATTTCGGTATGCAATCCAAGGTCCCTGCGGTCACCGAGACAGCTCAGCACCGCATCGGGAATGGCCCCGATACCGGCCTGGAGCGTAGAGCCGTCCTCTATCAGTGAAGACACATTATAGCCTATCTTACGGATGACATCATTGGATTTGGCGCCATAATCCAGGGAGGGCAGCTCCGATTCGTGCCATACCATCGCATTAAAGCGGGTGTAGTGGATATTGGCATCGCCGAAGGTCCTGGGCATATTGGGATTCACCTGCGCCAGCAATACTTTCGCATACCGGGCCGCCGCCCATGCGGCATCTATGGAAGTGCCCAGGCTGCAATAGCCGTGCTCATCCGGCGGCGACACCTGCAGGACAGCCACATCCAGCGGCAGGGCACCACTGCTGAACAGGCGCGGGATCTCGCTCAGGAACACAGGCACATAATCCCCCCGCCCGCTGTTGACCCATTCCCTTACATTGGCAGAGACGAAGAGGGAATTCATGAAAAAGGCATCCTTTACCCCGGGCTTATGCCACTGCAGCTCCCCGAAGGTGGATATAGAGACCAGCTCCACATTTTCGAGCGATGCCGCCCGGTCAAAAAGCACATTGACGATATGTAAAGGTGTGGCGGCGCTTCCGTGTATGAAAACCCGCTGACCGCTCTGCACAAAGCTTACGGCTTCTTCCGCGGTAATATAATTATACATAAGTGATACGATTGATGAAACGCTCCAAAGTTAAGCGTTATCCTTATAGATATTTGTTGTAATTCCGTCAAATTAACGGCACACAATAGCCATTAAAGCATTTAACTACACCTCTTCATCCAATCACTACATCGTCCCATTGAAGCCTTCCCCTATAGGTTCTATAATTAAAAACAAAAAAATAAATTTTAAAAATACAATACATAACGTATCTTTACGTTATAAAAACATAAAACACGTTATGATACAACTTACCAAAACAGAAGAAGAGATCATGCATATTATCTGGAGACTTGAAAAATGTCTGGTCAGCGACATTATACAAGAGCTGGAACAACCAGACACCCCGCACAGTACGATTTCCAGTGTGGTACGCATATTGGAAAAAAAAGGATTTGTCTCGCATAAGGCATATGGCAGAACCTATGAATACTATCCTTCCGTCACTAAAGAGCAATATGCACAGACCAGTTTCAAAAACTGGTTCAGTAATTTTTTCAACAATTCACCAACGGAATTAGCTTCTTTCCTTGTAAAGGAAAAAGCACTGAAACCCAAAGATATAGATGCCCTGATGCAGCAATTAGAACAACTAAAAAAGAAATAATATGGTAATACTACTATTCAAGATCAGCATTATATGGGGCTTACTCCTATTATTATATTTCACTCTCCTTCAAAAAGAAAAAAGTTATATTTTTTCCAGGATATATCTCTGGCTTGTTATCCTGTCGGGTGTAAGCATTCCGGTAATCGCATCCTATTTTGAGATACTGGAAACCAAAGCTACAACCCTGCAGACCGACAACTTCGTTTTCAATACCGCTGAACCGGTTGCAAATACAGCAGCACAGAACACTACACTTCCGGTGACCACTGCAACGACATGGGAATGGCACCAAATAGTGTGGACCATCTGGTTGGCAGGTGCCTTAATACAACTATACCTGTTCCTTAAAAACATTATCTATCTCTACCGGCTGAAGGCCCAGGGCCGGCTTGTTCCCCACCCTGTCGCCGACTATTATATGCACTCCGGTGTAACACAGCCTTTTTCTTTTGGCAGCAGCATTTTCATCCCGGAAAAGCCCTATACGGAGGAAGAGCTGGAGATGATCTTACATCATGAACACTATCATCATTTATTCCGGCATACTACAGATAATATACTCCTCGGTATCGGCAGGAGCCTCTTCTGGTTCCATCCGCTGTATCATATCTTACAACACCAGCTAAAGCTGCTGCACGAATACCAGGTAGACGAAAGGGTCGCGCAGCAATACGGGTATGACTATGGAAGATTACTGATCAGGCAGGCCGGCGCCGGTGCTCCCGGCACACTTGCCAACACATTTTATTATTCACCACTTAAAAACAGAATCGCTATGTTAGTTTCCAACAAAAAATCCCGGCCCTGGAAATATCTTTTTTCCTTCCCGGTCCTTGCCCTGTCATTTCTCTTCATGAGCGCCGACAAACCTAATGATGAAAGAGTCAGGAACGGAAATACTACCACCTTCAGAGGCAACACGTTTACCTGGGCAGACCCTCCGACTGATTCAGTGATGCTGACAGACGCTGCAAGCGGGGCACAAAAGTATTATGCGATGCCGACGTTCGAAAGAATTGTCAGGTACAACGGGCAGGAGGTAAAAGAAGGGCTCGTCCGCACCGGCAACACTATGCAGGAGGAATTCCGGAACAAGCAGCTGGAAACCCTTACGGATAATATAGCCGGCGCAATTGAAGCCAATATCGCATTATTTCCGCAAAAGATGGCAACAGTAACTCTCGAAAACCTTATTCTTAACGAACAGGGTGATATCCTGTATTATGATGTCAAAACACTGGGCGTACAAATAACGGACACAACCATCAGCGGCACTAACAGGTTCCCGGATGTCAATAAAACAGTAGATAAGATATTAAAGGATAAAAAGCTTATCAATCCGAATGATCTGAAATTAGACAATGTCTACACCGTCAAAGCAGTAGCCTTGCTGAGAGAATACGAGCCTATGAAGGCCCGCTTTATAAGCGCACCACTATCCGAAGATTAAACCTGTAATACCCCGGCGCTTCCTGATAAAATCCGGAAGCGTTTCTTTTATATCCCCGTTTCGGACTGCTTATAACCTATCAGGCGCTTCCGGGTGCAGTTCGCCTGTTGCCGACTGCTTTACTTACGCAATTGGTATATATTTGCAGCTGAAACCCGGCAGATATCCTCCATCTGCCCACAACCGATATCATATGCGTATTACCCTGATCCTGCTGCTGACCTTATTTTCCTGTGCCTGTATGGCCAATGACGGTTCTTATAAAATGAGCGGCAACCAGCTGATACCGGTCACCAACGGCGATATCGCTATCCGGAAAGAAGTGCTGACCGTAAAGAAGACCGGCAACGATCTTCAGGTCACGGTAGATTACACCTTTTATAATTACGGGCCGGCTACGGACGTCATAGTAGGCTTTGAAGCGTACAGCCCGGAAGGCGATGTTACCATAATGCCGGCAAACGGCCAGCATCCGTATATGCGTGATTTTAATGTGATGATGAATAACCGGCAGCTTCCCTACCAGGTAGCCTACGTGAGTGACAGCGCCTACCGGCAAAACAATGGTATCCGAAGCCGTCCCCTTAAGGATATCGTGAAAGAGATAGCAGACGGAGACCCCGTCTTTTTCTATGTATATCACTTTAATGCGCCGTTCAAAAAAGGCGAGAACAGGATCATTCATACCTATACCTATGAGCTGAACAGCTATGTGATGCACTACTGGAATTTCGACTATGTGCTGACCGCTGCCAACCGCTGGAAAAACGGTACGATAGAAGATTTCACCCTGGTGCTGGATCTGGGCGATTACGAATCATTCCAGGTACCCCGTACCTTTTTCCAAAACAACAAGGAATGGCAGCTCAGCGGGAAAGGCAGGCTCACTTCAGGCTATAATGATGAGCCGGAAGGTGTGAAAAATACATTGCAGGCCGACATACACACCGGCAGACTTATTTTCAGGAAACAGGATTTTCACCCAACCGCCAACCTGTATGTGTACAGTCCCCGTTACATGGGACATACAAATTTCCGGCCCGGAGGCACCTTACCACTGAACCTGCGTATGGAGGAGTATGAATATTTTGAGCACCCCGGCAAAGATGCAGCCCTTATATTACGGAACTACCCCTTTGCCCGTAAAGGCTATGTGTTCAAAAACCCGCGGCTTAAAGCCTTCTACGAAAAGCAGGCCTGGTATATTCCGGACTCCTCCTATACGGGAGAAAGAATGAGCCTAAGCCCGGAAGAGCTGAAGTGGCTGAACTATTTTGAAGCCCAAGCAGCGACTCATTAACAAACCTTGAATATGTCACAATCATATTCTTTTGTAATTTTGCATCCTTATTCCCGCATCTGTATATGGTAAAAATAGGCGAACATATCACACTTCCCGACTTCCCTCTGCTGCTGGCACCTATGGAAGATGTCAGCGATCCTCCTTTCCGCGCAGTATGCAAGGAGAACGGGGCCGACCTGATGTATACGGAATTCATCTCAACGGAAGGACTGATACGTGATGCCATTAAAAGCCGCCAGAAACTGGATATTTTTGATTATGAAAGACCTATAGGGATACAGATCTTCGGCGGTGATGAAGAGGCGATGGCCCTTTCCGCCAAGATAGTGGAAACCGCTCAGCCCGACCTGCTGGATATCAATTACGGCTGCCCCGTTAAGAAGGTGGTCTGTAAAGGCGCCGGCGCGGGCATCCTCCGGGATGTGCCCAAAATGATACAGCTCACCAAGGCCGTGGTCAATTCAACCTCGCTGCCGGTAACGGTAAAGACACGGCTGGGATGGGACGAAGAGCATAAGAATATAGAAGAAGTAGCGGAACGCCTGCAGGATGTCGGCATACAGGCATTGTCCATCCACGGACGCACGCGTGTACAGATGTATAAGGGAGAAGCTGACTGGTCGCTGATCGCCAGGATCAGGAACAATCCCCGCATCCATATCCCCATCTTCGGGAACGGTGATATAGACAGCCCCGAAAAGGCGCTGGCATATAAGAACAGGTACGGCGTGGACGGTATCATGATAGGACGTGCCGCCATCGGCTATCCCTGGATCTTCCGTGAGATCAGGCATTACCTGCAAACCGGAGAGCACCTGCCGCCGCCCACCGTGGAAGAGCGTATTGCCGTGTGCAGGAAGCATCTTGATTTTTCCGTACAGTGGAAAGGAGAAAAGCTCGGTATGCTGGAAATGCGCCGCCATTACGGGCAGTACCTGAAAGGTCTTTCCCACGTCAAGGAATACAGGATGCGCCTTGTCAGCTCACTGGAGCTGCCGGAGCTGCACGATATCCTGGACGCCTGCCAGGAAGCGATGCTGCAGCAGCAGTAAAACATACGCTACACCTCCCAGAAATAATAATAATTGAACCATTGGTGCGGGTATTGATGCAGCTTATCCGTCAGCTCCACAATATAGGCCTCCAGCATCAGCTGCGCTCCGTCCATACCCCTGCCTTCAAATACCCGTGCAGGCGTGGCATAGAAGCTGTAGGCATTGCCCTCCTCCTTCATGGCAAAGACAAAGCTCACGGGAGCCCGCAGCTTGCTGGCCAGTACAAAAGGACCCAAAGGGAACCGGACCGGGTGATCCAGGAACATACCTTCAATAGTACGGCTGCCTGCCATAAAGCGGTCCGCATGCATACAGATGAACTCATTCCTGTTCAGCGCGGCGCTCATTTCGTAGATATGGCTCATGTCCTCTTTGATGTAAATAATATTAAACCGCCGTTCCAGGCCCTCACTATTCATATATTCCCTGATACGCCCTTCCTCTCCTTCGAACATCACGATATTATATACGTGGTCATATTTGGTCAGCAACGCGCCGCTCATTTCCCAGTTACCCAGGTGAGCGCTCAGCAATACACCACCTTTTCCCGCCTGTACCATATCTTCCAGGGCCTGCTCCCCGAGGTGGGCAATGCGAAACTGCCGGTCGCTCCGGGTGAATAATACGGCAGCTTTATCTATGAGGGTCTGCCCGAAATAAAGGATATTCTTCCTGATCAGCCTCCTGGTGTCGCGGGCGGACAGCTTCAGCCTGTTCCTGTACAGGTCCTGCAGGGGACGGGTGGCTTTGGGAACGAACCAGATATAGTATTGTGCTACAAAGCGCAACAAAAAATAGGCGGGTTTAAGACCGCCTATTTTAATCAGTTTTATAAAAATGGCGTGTCCGAACCTGGTGCCCCTGGACCTGCCATCCCATTGTTGCTCGCTCATTTTTGATCCTATGCAGATATTTCAATATTCAAACGCGCTGCTACGAAATCATAGAAATCCTTCACTGTTCTCATTGTCTGGAAATCTTCCGGCCTGATCTTGAAGCCGAAGTTATTTTCTATGGCTACGATCAGGTCTATATAGTCCAGGCTATCCAGGTCCAGTGTTTCCTTGAGCGCTCCTTCAGGCACTATGGTTTCAATGTCTACTTCAAAATCTTCAACTAAAAAGTCATTGATTTTCTCTACAATATCTTGGTAATTCATACGTAATGCACAAACGTTTGTGATATAAACTGCAAATATAAAAAAATATTCCCGGTAGGAAATAAATGTATAACGCTGCAAAGGTATAAAATAGTCTATAAATTTTAAGAAAAAATTTGGCGGTTTAATACAAAGTATTACCTTTGCAATCTCAAATTTCATCAATAGTCATTGAATAGGGAAGTAGCGCAGTCCGGTAGCGCACCTGGTTTGGGACCAGGGGGTCGCAGGTTCGAACCCTGTCTTCCCTACCACAGTTCAGAATCATTATTGTTGAGATTTTCAGGGAAGTAGCGCAGTCCGGTAGCGCACCTGGTTTGGGACCAGGGGGTCGCAGGTTCGAACCCTGTCTTCCCTACACAACAGGAGCAGTGATCACAACTATCGCTTCTCCTGTTTTTATTTCCAGGCTCATTCATTGGATAGGAGTCTTATATAAATTCCATTATACAGCATCAGGCTCAAGGAAAATAAAACGGGAATAAAAAGCCCCCAATTAGTATTTAACTTTTTGAGAGCAATGTATTTCGGAACCGTGCATTTCCTTTGTAAATGACGGCATGACGGCATATATCCATTAATGCCGCAGGTTAAACAATTTAATGCACAATGGAATAAGCCCGATTGAGACAGCTATAAAAATTGCTACTCTTACATAGTTGAGTGTCTGCCAGAGCGATGCCCGGTTAATGATATCTTTTGCCAGTGACGGTGTGTCGGCTACTTTTTGGAAGTCTATAATGTTCGGCGCAAAAAACACAAGCGTCCAGATCCTCGCCCCTAAATGTATGGCAAATAAGATCAGCAGCCAATTTCTCACAGGGTCTATTTTCCAGCAAAAAACAATGGCAAGAATAAAAGCGATTTCGTGCAATGAGTGCATTATGATCCAGAAATTCTTCAGGCCTGCTCCTTGCCCGTCCAGTAAAAGCCTGAAGCTGTCAGGCGGTGCAGCTGTCCATTTAGGAACAAATACGAGTGTTTCAAAAATCTGCGCTCCATTCATTAAAAAATAAATGAGTGTCGTTATGCAAAGCCATAGCTCGGCTTTTGTCAGATAGGATGCTGTCATATTTGCCATTTTCATTTTATTTATTGTTTAAATTGCCGGTTACCTCATTCATTATGGCGGTTGCTTCTGTAAAATACCGTTCAATGATCCGGATCTCTTTTTCAGAAAATGTAGTGATCAGGTCAGCCGTCTTTTGTTGCAGCTCACTGAAAACCGGCTGTAAAAGCTTCATACTATTTTCAGCATTCGGAATGATGAGCACTTTCCTCCTGTCGTCCTTGGAAAACTGTCTTTTCAGCAGCTTTTTCTTTTCCAAACGGTCTATCAGACCCGTTACCGCACCTGTTGTCAGGCCTGTCAGCCTGGAAATGTCGCCCGCTGTCAGCTCCCTGTGCCGGAGTATAAGCCCTAAATACTTGTGGTCCGCTCCCGACAAGCCTGCCTTTCGTGCAATAGCTTCGTGCATAAAAACAGAAGCGTCAGAATACTGCCGGCTGGCATTCCTGAACCGGTCAATAGTATTGTTTGCCTGCATTTTACTCATTATCTAAATATCTTAGTCACAAAGATAACCAGTTACTAAATAATAATCCAAATGTTTTGGGTAAAATTTTCCGGAATGACCTGAAAAGGCCAGGTACGCTATATCTTTTGGCAGCGAAAGCTTTTCCCCTGGCTCACAGAGAAGAGGCTTACAGCGAAACGTACCTGTAATATCAAGTTGTTTCCTGTAAGCAGATAGTTAATATTTTATAGCCGGTTGTGTGCACTTATTTTTACTGAATCTTTGAAGTATTTTACCGACCATGCTTACCTGTTTTATTGAATTACCGGTAGCAGCCTATCCTATCGCCGTGATAAAGGCAAACAGCCCGAACACGATACCGGGGAGATTGGCTGTGATAATAGGCCAGTCACGCTTAGGCTTTTTCAGGATACCATATGTTACCCATAGCGTACAGTTGAAAGCGGCGACAAGCGGCTGCAGCCAATCGCCTTTCATACCGTTGAGATTGTTACTGATCTGCGGAATATAGGATACATACATGGCTATTGCCGTTACCGTAGCCGCCCAGCCCAGTATACCAAAGAATTTATTGTTCTCCATATCTCTTATCCTTGAAGCTTTGATGTTCTTTTTTTTTGCCGTTATACCTAGGCGCGCCTTTTTGATCCCTGTTCCGTTCCCTTTACCGGGTATATTAAAAAAACCGGCAGCATATGATATATCTTACACAATCAAAAAATCACACCATTAAATATACAAATTATAATATATTACAATAATAAAACAAGAAAATTTTAATGGCAGGAGTAAAATAGCAAAAAGGTGAAGCTCTGTAAAGAACCTCACCCTTTTTAAATGATATGAATTAATGTATTATGCCAATCTTACATTAACAGCGTTCAGGCCTTTTTTACCTTGCTGTACTTCATAAATTACGCTGTCACTTTCACGGATCTCAGTTTGTAAACCACTGATGTGCACAAAAATATCTTCTGTACCATTGTTAGGAGTGATAAATCCGAATCCTTTTAATTCATTGAAGAATTTTACTGTTCCTTCTTGCATTGTGTTGATATTTAAATTATAAAAAAACTAATTGATTGTCCGGGTTTTGCCCGCCGCCGGCCTTAAAAATATTTATTCTTCCGGAGGTTAGGCGGTCCCGGCATTTACAGCCATTCTCATAAAAGTGAAGCCCTCAGGATGACCGGGATACATCTTCCTGATCTGGTTTCGGGGTGTTTTGCAGGGATCTGGAAATCCAGGTTACCGACAAAAATATTCATTATAAAAATGGTTAAAAAGTAAAGTGGCGGCTGAAAAAGCGATAACTGAGAGAGAGAAAAAATATGTATTCTAAAACTATGCCAGAAAATGCGAAGGCAGAAACCTATCAAATATTTGATATTGCAAAGATATGCCAATTAATTGGATATAGCACTATTTCTCTGAAATATTAACATTCAAAGCCATTTATTAATGAATGAGGCTACCTAATGGAGCATATAATTAAAGCGCAGAAGGCCTTTATGGAAAACCTTATTGGTATATGAATATATGCTCTTAAGCCTGTGGCCCAACAATATGCCAATAGCATTCCCGGAGGTTATAAATTCCTGAGCCGGCTGCTCTCCCCCAAAATATACGCCCGCCCCTTGTTCTTCATACCATCATTTTTACAGCAAATTACCAATGCTTAATATTAAAATTTTACATTATTTCATTATATTTGTAAAGAACAGCTATACGGATCAGCCGATACTATTTACAAGGTGATCTGGATATGCGCGCTTACCCTTAAACCTTTTCCGAATGGCAGCTTCAGTCGTACCATTGATGATATCAAAGAAGCACTGGATCACCTTTATCATTCCTGCTGCTGTCCTGCTTACGGGATGCCTGGTAGCAGGCTACACCGATGGTATCCCCCGTTACCTGGGCTGGCTGATATTATTATCGGGGCTCTACAGGATAGTGTACTTACTATCGGTAAAATGGCAACTCTTCCCCGACCATCTCCTGGTGACCGAAGGGATATTCCCCTGGGGCAGGACACGGCTTCAGATACCGGTGTACCACGTGTATGAGGCCATCTCCTCCCACAGGATAGCAGGCTATTTCCTGAAGTACAGCACGATCACTATCCGGCGTACGGATGGCGTTACTACCGCCCTTACAGCCAGCAGGATGGCCGGAGCCATGCGGTTTTGCCGGCAGCTGAACACCATAGCCAAGGAGTACAGGCTTCGGGCTGACACACCCCGCAACAATACCCCTGACAATCGCCTGGATATCGGGCAGGAGCTGACACGTATCGTAGAGCTGAAAAAGAAAGGGGAACTGACCCAGGATGAGTTCGAGAAGATAAAGGCCCAGTTGCTCAAAAGGATCTGACCTGCTGCAACACAGCAGGCACATTGCACGATGGATGATGACTATCAATAACAAGAACGGACCTTGTTAAAGTCCGTTCTTGTTATTATAATGAGGTAAGGTAATGATCTATCAGAACCTGAGCGAGATGCCCAAATTCATAACAGACAACCCATCATAACCGCTTTCTCCGTACACACCGAATGTTTGTGTAAAGTACCACCTGGCGCCTACCAGGAATACAGGCCTTATGCTAAAGTCATTATCACGGTAAACCGTATTGGGACCCGAAATGGTTTCATAGCTCCTGTAAATGCTACCAAGACCGGCGCCGGCATATACGTCCAGCCTGGAAACGGGGATCAGCTTATTGAAGTGATAATATCCCACAACCGACATGGACATCCCGAAATTGTTGGCCCGTACGTTCATATATTTGTAGCGGCCTGTTCCCATACCGATACGACCGCCGATACTGAGCTCATCCATGATGCCGTATTCATACTTTCCATACATCGGAGGAAGGCCCCAGCTATAGCTGCCGTTGGAATAAATATTGTTCATAGAAATATTAGGGAAACCTATTCCAAAGGAAACAATATTATCTCCTTTATGAAAAGAGCCGCTGTTCCTGCTCTTATAAGGAGTTTTATAGAATGAGGTGGATTGTGCAGATGCCACCGCCGGGCTCAGCGCCAGGGCTGCCAGCATTGCTTTTGAGAATAGTTTAAATGCTTTCATAATTGTATAAGAATTGATCTAATAATCAGCAATATTAATAACATGTAGCCGATAAAGTTCATTAAAACAAAAAAATAACATTTAATCATATATATAATTATGTCACGGTTTTGTCAAAACACTGCCGGCACCAGGTGAATAAGGCCCGTAATTACGGGAATAATCGGTAATTTTGGCCCTGTTTTACACCTATAATATGAGAAAGGATTATATTGCCAACCTGCTGCTGGTAGAAGATGAGGAAAACCTGCGTGAAACGCTGAAGCTGAATCTGGAGCTGGAAGGCTACGAGGTCACTGCGGTCAGCACCGGTATAGACGCGCTGCAGGTGATCAAAAAAGAATATTTCGACCTGCTGATATTGGATATTATGCTGCCCGAAATGGACGGCATTACGGTCTGTGAAAATATCAGGCTGCAGAACAATGAGGTGCCCATCCTCTTTTTAAGCGCCCGGAATACGGGACTGGACCGGATCGAAGGCCTGAAAAAAGGCGGGGACGACTATATGACCAAGCCTTTCAACCTGGAAGAGCTGCTCCTCCGGATCGATAAGCTGGTGACCAAGAACAAAAAGCTGAAGGTAAGGACACCCATTAATGACGTGTACACTTTCGGCAAGTGCAAAATAGACTTTACAGGCCTCATCGCAAAAGACAAGGACGGCAGAACGATAGAGTTGAGCAAAAAGGAGATCGCCCTGCTCAAGCTGCTGATAGAGCATAAGAACGAGGTGGTATCACGGGAGCATATCCTGCAGGCCGTATGGGGCTACAATGTGTACCCTACCACCCGCACCATTGATAATTTCATCCTTAATTTCAGGAAATACTTTGAAAAGGATACACGCAGTCCCAAGCATTTCCACAGCGTAAGGGGTGTAGGCTACAAATTTACCGAGTAAATATTTTGCTAATTAGGTTTGCTTTTATATCTTTATCCCATTAAGATTCAATTTGCAGTATTGCAATAATAAATTTCATATTTATGAACATTTTTACCAAAATCATATTGGCAGGAGCTTCCATACTGGTCATCGCATCCTGCGATAAGCGCAGCGAGACCGTAGAAGCCAGGATCCTTGATACCCAGGATATTACCAATGAAGGCTGCGGTTACCTGCTGCTGCTGGAAGACAGCGGACTGGTAAAGCCTGCCTACCTGCCCAGCGCCTACCAGCACAACGGTATGAAGGTAGAGGTCAAATACCGTCACTCCGGCATCATGGATACCTGCGATTTCGGCGCTAAAATATACGACAGGGCCAGCATCTTAAAGATCAGGCAGGTAAGGGACAGATAAACGACCTGAAATATTTTACGGATTTCCATATCAAAAGTTATTCAATCCCATTGAATGACTTTTATTTTTATTGTTTATCCCAGTTTTCTTTATATAAATCTAAAAAAATAAAATAAAACCTTAAATTTGCGTCTCTAAAAAATTTTTATTTCATTATGGCAATCATTCAAACGATACGCGATAAATATGCCAAGCTTGCGGGAGGAATAGTAGTATTAGCACTGGTCGGCTTTGTAGTAGGCGGCAGCGCTACCAGCAACTTTTTTGGTTCGAACAATAATACCATAGCCAAAATAAACGGTGAAAGCATTGATATCAAGACCTACCAGGAAATGGAGCAGAATGCTCTGGACCAGGCCAAACAAAGGAGCGGCGGCGAGCTGGATGAAAATTCCACGGCTCAGGCACGATCCCAGGCCTGGGGCATGATGATACAGGAACAGGTGCTCGGAGATATCTATAAGAAGCTGGGACTGGAAGTAACCCCGAAAGAACTGAATGATCTGCTTTATGGGGACTTTATCGACCCTGAGATATTAAGGCAGGTGCCGCGCGACCCCAATACCGGGGCCATTGACCGCGAAGGCCTGGCGCAAAATATCGCCCAGACAAGAAAAGACCCGGATCAGAAAGCCCAGTGGCAGCTTTTCGAACAGGACCTCATCAGGCGCAGGCTGCGTACCAAGTTCAACACTATGGTAGCGGGCAGCATCTATGTCCCTTCTTTTATACTGAACGAAGAAAAAGCCGCCAGGAGCAGCTTCGCCAATGCGCAGCTGGTAAATATACCTTACGCTTCCATCCCCGATGCTGAAGTAAAGAATACGGATGAAGAGCTGCTGGATTACATGAAAAAGAATCCCAAAAAATTCACACCCAGACAGGACCTGAGAAATATTGAGTACGTAAGCTTTGAGATCAAGCCTACCAGCCAGGATACCGCAACCGCTTTAAATGCCTTGCTGGAAATAAAAGACGACTTCCAGAATACGACCGCAGATGAAGCGCTGGCAGAGCTGGTGAGCCTGCACTCGGACCTCAACCTGGCTCCCAATTATTTCACCAGGGAGCAAATGAGCAACTTCCCTGATGCGGAAGCTCTCTGGAGCGCTGCCAATAACAGCGTGGTAGGCCCTAACCTGAACAACGGCAGCTATACGATGGCCAAGATCGTTGATAAGAAGGTATATCCTGACTCCACGAAATACCGTCACATCATCGTGGTAGTTAAAACAGGAGACCAGGAAAGAAGAAAAGACGCGGAAGCCAAGGCCAGGATAGACAGCGCCATCACAGCGCTCAGCCAGGGCGTTCCTTTTGACTCCGTGGCCATACGCTTTTCCGATGATGTGAATATGCTGCAGCAGGGCGGTTCCTATACCGTTACGCCACAGGGCATATCCATGATGCTG
Source organism: Edaphocola sp. (assembly GCA_037190225.1). Lineage (GTDB taxonomy): Bacteria > Bacteroidota > Bacteroidia > Chitinophagales > Chitinophagaceae > MKSF01. The sequence continues at coordinate 416,115 of JBBCJL010000003.1, forward strand.
GATGCTTCCGAAGCCGATTTCCTGTTCTCGGGAAAACCGGGAGACAGGAAGCTGATCAAATTTGACAATGAAAGGCTTACAGCTTACCAATACGCTGAAATATTAAGCCAGGGCGCGACCAATACCTACGCGAAAGTAGCCATCATCGGCAAGCCGCTGGAAGACAGCAAGGAATCTTTCGATATAGCCTATGCCAATGCATCACAGTTCCTGGGTCAGGCAAAGGACGGCGCCGCTTTTGATCAGGCTGCCAGGCAAATGGGACTGTCCGTTACACCTGCTGCCAATATCATGAAGAACAGCGAGCTGATCCAGGGTCTCGGCGCTTCCAAAGAGCTGTCCAAATGGATCTACAGCGCTAACGTGGGCGAGGTTTCCAAGCATTCCTTTAAAATAGGCAATAAATACGTGGTAGCCAAGCTGACCAGCATACAGGAAAAAGGCAAGATCGCGCTGAATGATGATAACAGGCAAAGCGCTGATTTCCTACTGAAAAAGGAAAAGAAGGCAAAGATGATCATGGAGAAGAACAACGGCCAGCCTTCGCTGGAAGCTATCGCTGCCGCCAACAGCCAGACAGTGGCTGCTGCTGACAGCATCAACCTGGCGAACGGCTACATTCCCGCTATAGGCAACGATCCCCGTGTGATCGGTTATATTTTCAGCAAAAATGTACCGGCCAACAAATTATCCAAAGGTATTCCCGGCGCTAATGGCGTGGTATATGTAGTGGTGGGCAACAGGTTTACTACCCCGGATGCCGCCACAGGCAATGCCGCAATGGAAAGAAAAATGTATAGCAGCCAGCTAAGGTCCGCTGCTCCCAGCTATATCATGAATACCCTGGTAGAAAAAGCCGACATAGTGGACAAAAGAAACTAATACCAGTCTGCAAATTAAAAAGAGGAGCTATTGAATGGCTCCTCTTTTTATTTGCGCTGATACCGTTCATCATATCATCCTGTCTGCTCTCAGCGGACAGCCCTCCTGACAAGCACCATATTTTAGGTAATTTGAGTATATTTGCACCGCTTTTCAAACTCAATCTCTCCGTACATCTACATGGCATCTGTTAGCAGCAAAAAGATCATATTTACCGTAACTAACGATATTAGCTACGACCAGAGAATGTCCCGCATATGCACCTCCCTGTCACATGCAGGCTATGACGTCACCATCATAGGCTTCGAAAGGGTGAACAGCATACCGCTGGCAGAAAAGCCCTACCGCCAGATCCGGATCAAGGGCATCCCGGAAAAAGGGAAAATGCTGTACTTCAAATACTGGATCAAGCTGTACAGGCTCCTGCTGCAACTGGAAGCCGATGCCATCTGTGCCATAGACCTGGATACGATACTTCCCGTGTACCAGGCTACCAGGCGTAAGGGTATCAGGCGGGTATATGATGCCCATGAGATATTCACAGAGCTGAAAGAAGTGGTGGTAAAACGTTCCAGCACCCTTATCTGGGGACGTATGGCGAAAAAGCTGATCCCCCGCTTTCCCCATGGCTATACGATCGGTAAATATTACGCGCAATATTTCAAAGAACGTTACGGGGTTTCCTACGGGATCGTCAGGAATGCGACAGTCCTCCGGGAGGATTATACGCCCGCCCCCGCTGAAAAGAAAAAATATATCCTGTACCAGGGCGCCGTAAACCATGGCAGGTGCTTTGAGCAGCTGATACCCGCCATGAAGGCAGTGGATGCCGACCTTATCATATGCGGCAACGGCAATTTCTTTGAACAGGCGCAGGCGCTGACACGGGAGCATGGACTGACCGGCAAGATACATTTCAAAGGGTATATCCCTCCTGCGGAATTGCGCGCATATACCCAAGAGGCTGCTATCGGCATCACCCTATTTGAAGCCGATAATGTACTGAGCAATTATTATTCCATGGCCAACCGCTTTTTTGATTATATGCACCACGGTGTGGCCCAGCTGTGCAATGCCTACCCAGAATACGCGGATGTCAATAAAAAATACGAAATTGCGGTACTGATCCCTGACACGGCACCGGAGACCATAGCCGATGCCCTCAACAAGCTGGTAAAGGACGATGCCTTCCGCATACGGCTGGGCAGCAATGCGCTGGAAGCCAGGAAGGAATACTGCTGGCAGGAAGAAGAGAAACGCCTGCTTAATTTTTATGACCAACTATTCAGGTAAACAGCTGCACATTGTAGCGATGGATGTTCCCTACCCCCCGGATTACGGCGGGGTCATAGACGTTTTTTATAAGATAAAGGCCTTATCGGAGCTGGGCATTAAAATCCACCTGCATTGCTTCCAGTATGGCAGACCGTCCAGCGAAGCCTTATCACAATATTGTGAAAAAGTATATTACTACCCCAGGAAAACAGGCATTGCCGGCTTATCTTTCCGGTACCCCTATATGATGTATTCCCGGAGGGACAAAAAGCTGCTGGATGATCTTATAGCCACGGACGCACCCATACTGCTGGAAGGCGTGCACTGCTGCTACTATCTCAACCACCCGTCCCTGCGGGAACGGACCATACTGCTCCGCAACCATAACGTGGAAGCCGATTATTTCAGGCAGCTGCAGTACAGGAGCGGCAACCTGGTCAGCAGGCTGTACTATATGGTCGAATCCAGGCTCCTGGCCCGTACGGAACGGCGCCTTCACCGTGCCGATGCGTTCATTACCATATCAGAGACGGATTATAATTTTTTCAGGAAGCTGTATCCCCGGCATAACCACGCCTTCATACCTGCTTTCACAGACAGCGCTCCTTTAACGGAGCTACCCAAAGGCAAAGGCAGCTATATCTTTTACCAGGGTAACCTGGGACATCCCGAGAATATAGAAGCGATCGAATTTATCTTACAGCAGGTAGCATCGGCCCTGCCGGAATTCCGGTTTGTATTTGCCGGGAAAGCCCCCTACGCCGGCCTGGCAGTTGCCGGGCAGCGCCTTTCCAATGTATCCGTTATTGCCAACCCGTCCATGGAGGAAATGGACCGGCTCATCAGGGATGCCCATATCAATTTATTGCTAACCTTCCAGGCTACGGGCCTGAAGCTGAAGCTGCTGGCAGCCATCAGGAAAGGACGGTTCGTCCTGGCCAATGACGCCATGCTGGCTGGCAGCGGCCTGGAGGCAACCTGCATTACAGCCAATGACCCCGAAAGCATTCACCAGGCTATACGGGACACCATGACACGCGCCTTTGCTGAAGATGACATACAGCGCCGTATCGCCGCGCTCCAGATGTATTACAGCCAGGACCGGAATGCTGCCACAATAGCTGATCTCGCATTCGGGCAATCCGGCAAAAAATAAAGGCGTACCTGCTTTTCACCGGTACACCTTATAAAATCTTCACTATCCTGCCTGTCATATCTGTATATCCGGCAGCAACGGTGGCGCGGGAGCGTCTCCCGTTACATACCCCGACTGCTGCACAATCGTATCCACATCGAACACTTTGCCATTCTCCACCTTTACGATACGGGAAGGAAAACGCTCCAGTATCCCGTAATCATGGGTAGCCATCAGGACGGCCGCATTATACTCCCGGGATATAGCCAATAAAAGGTTCATGATCTTTTCAGTCGTCTCAGGATCCAGGTTACCGGTAGGCTCATCCGCAAGGATGAGCTTCGGGTTATTCAGGATCGCACGGGCAATGTCCACCCGCTGCTGCTCTCCCCCGCTCATTTCATAGGGCATTTTATATCCTTTAGCGGTCAGCCCTACCCTGTCCAGGACACTTTCTATCTTTTCGTTGATCTTGCGCTTGTCGGTCCACCCGGTAGCTTTCAGCACAAACTCCAGGTTCTCGTGCACATTCCTGTCCGTAAGGAGCTGGAAGTCCTGGAATACGATGCCCAGGTTACGGCGCAGCATGGGAATATTCTTCCAGGTCAGCTTTTTCAGGTCAAAATCCACCACAGTACCGCTGCCTTCTTTCAGCAGCAGATCACCATACAGCGTTTTAAGCAGGCTGGATTTACCCGATCCTGTTTTACCTATGAGATACACGAACTCCCCTTCACAAATACTGAGGTTCACATTGTTGAGCACCGGTACCTTACCCTGGTAGATCGTAGCCTGCTTCAATGATACAATCTGCTTATTATTTGACATACCTTATAATTATGTTATACGATTAAACAATACAGCACTACCTGCCCGGGGCCTTTTTAGGCGCTTCCAGCGGCATATCCTGCACATCCTTTATCTTCCCGTAACCGCCCAGCACATTCCTGATATTGTTAAAGCCTTCCTTTTTCATCAGGGAGCAGGCTATCACGCTCCTGTAACCACCGGCACAATGCACATATACGTTCGCCTCATCATTGACCTGCGACATGGTCAGCGGGTTGACAAGATCACTGAGCGGCAGCAGTTTTGCCCCGGCTATATGGCCCTGCTCATATTCATTCGCTTTCCGCACATCTATTACCTCCAGCTTGTCATCAAACTTCATATCCATGGCCAGCTCGTCCGGCTCCACGTCAATAATGATATCTATAGGCTTACCGGCTGCCTGCCAGGCCTCAAAGCCGCCCTCCAGGTATCCTTTCACCTTATCCAGGCCCACTCTCGACAGGCGCACCACCGATTCTTCCTCCTTACCGCGCTCGGTCACCAGCAGTATTTCCTGGTCAAAGGGCACTACGGACCCCGCCCATTCTGCAAACCGTCCGTCCAGGCCCACGCTCACGCTTCCCGGGACAAAGCCCTCCGTGAATACGGAAGAAGGCCGGGTATCCAGGACATACATACCGTCACGGCGCATCTGGTCGAAGGCCTCTGTTGCCACCGGTGTCAAAGCGGACGATTTAAAATCCAGGAGCGGCTCATATCCCCGCGCGTTGATGGCGGCATTGATAGGGAAATAAACAGGCGGTGTGCTCAGTCCTTCCGTAACCGCTTTTATAAAGTCTTCTTTTGTCTGGTCCTGCAGGGCGTAATTGGTCTGCTTCTGCGCTCCTATCGTTGAAAAGGTCTCTTTTCCCAGGCTTTTGCCGCAGGCGGAGCCCGGTCCGTGAGCAGGATAGACTATTACGTGGTCCGGCAGGGTCTTGATTTTGCTGTTTAAGGAATCATACATTTTACCGGCCAGCTCCTCTTTGGTGAGATTGCCGCTGAACAGGTCGGGACGGCCCACATCTCCTACAAAGAGGGTATCTCCCGTGAAGATACAGTAAGGTTCCCCTTTTTCATCCTTTAAAAGGTAGCAGGTGCTTTCCAGGGTATGGCCCGGGGTATGCACCGCGGTCATAACAGCATTGCCGATAGCAAATTCCTGGCCGTCAGCCGCAGATAAAAAATCAAATTCCGGGTGCGCGTCCGGACCATAAACGATGGGCGCGCCGGTGGCTTTAGCCAGCTCCAGGTGGCCGCTTACGAAATCTGCATGAAAATGTGTTTCAAAAATATATTTGATGGTAACATTATGCTCCCTGGCCAGCTTCAGGTACGCCTCTATATCTCTTAACGGATCTATCACTGCAGCTTCGCTGCCGTCATAAACAAAGTAAGCCGCTTCGCTCAGACAGTTGGTGTATAATTGTTCTACTTTCATGTTACAAATCTAAAGATAATATCCGAGGAAGCGGATTGATTTTTACCATAAAAATATCGGTAAAAATGATAAAGCGGTAACTATTGCAGCAACTCGCGGTCACTGCACCGTTGCCCCGGGCGAAAAAAAATAACATGTACTGAAAACAGATTAAAATCAGATTAGAATCAGGAACACCTTTCCCATATTTATCACATAATAATTATCTTTATAGCTTAAATCTATCAGAGGTTGCCACATCAATCCAACAAACAACAGTCCTCCGTAACGAAGATCCTGCTGGTGGAAGACGAAGCCCAGGTCGTATCCTTTATCAGCAAAGGATTAATGGAGAATGACTACGAGGTCACCGTTGCCCTGGACGGGGAAATGGCTGTTAAAATGTACGATAATAACCAGTTCGATTTCATTATCCTGGACATTATGCTGCCGGACGTCAACGGTATTGACCTGTGTAAAAAGTTCAGGAACCGCAACGCGCATATCCCGATCTTATTCTTAACGGCCCTGGGAACGGCGGAGAATATCGTGCACGGGCTGGAAGCAGGCGCGGACGACTACCTGGTCAAGCCCTTTAAGTTCATCGAATTGCTGGCACGCATCAAAACTTTACTGCGGCGCAGCCAGGCCTTCCAGGAGCCCCAGGAAGAACGGCATGTTTTCAGCATAGACTCCCTGACCCTGGATGATTATTCCAAAAAGGTCATGCGGAACGGCCACCTGGTGCAGCTGACCTCCACGGAGTACAGGCTATTACATTTCCTCCTGCAGCATGCCAACCGGGTATTGTCACGCATGGAGATACTGGAGAATGTATGGGGGGTCAATTTCGAGATGTCCACCAACGTAGTGGACGTATATGTGAACTACCTGAGGAAAAAGATCGAGCTGCCGGGCGAAAAGAAGCTCATCCATACCGTTATAGGAATGGGATATTGCCTGAAGGACGATTAATAACAGGCACGAATTAAAGCAAACGGATAATGGGATTGATCAATAAAATAAGCAGCAGGTATAAGACCGTATTAATGTTCCTGATCTCTTCGGTCAGCATCGCAGTCCTGCTGATCGTGACCTTTTACACCTCAATTGAGAAGATCATTTATGACGACTATTACAATACGCTCAAGTTAAAGACCGATATCCTGGCCCAGCTGCATATAGACGAGCTGGAACAGGAATCCCCGCCTAAAAAGAGCATCAAGGAGCTGTACGGACCGGACAATCCCTCGCTTTTCAACAACCGGGAATATATCATCCATATCAAGCCGGGCAATACCGGGCACCTTGCCGACTCCCTCCGGCTGCCTCACAGCTTTATCCGGCAGATCCTGGTGTCCGGAGAAAGCAGCCACCAGGACGACAGCCTGCAGTATATCGGTATGCACTTCAAAAACAAGGCTTATGATTTCATCGTCATCACCGCCGCGGAGAATTATTTTAAGAAGCACGTCCAGTCCCACCTGCAGAGAATACTGGTCATCAGCCTGCTGACCGCGGTAGCAGTGGCTGTGCTGATCTCCTATTATTTATCCAAGAACCTGTTCAAGCCCATCAATAAGATCACCCGGAAAGTGAAGGAGATCAATTCCGTCAACCTGCATTACCGGCTTGAAGAGGAGAAATACAATAACGAGCTGAACCAGCTGATCAATACCTTTAACGAGATGCTCAACAGGATTGAGACCTCTTTTGAAAGCCAGAACAATTTCATCAGCAACGCGTCCCATGAGCTCCGCACACCGCTCACCAGCATCATAGGAGCCGCTGATGTCAGCCTTTCCAAGCCCCGGAGACCGGAAGAGTACGTGGAGACCCTGAGCATCATCCTGCACGAAGCCGAAAAGCTCGACAGCAAGACCAAGGCCCTCCTATCCCTGGCACAGACCGGCTTTAATGGTAAAGTGCAGCAGTTCAGCACGGTAAGGATCGACGAATTGCTGTGGGACTGCATCTCCACCATCCAGCGGCTGTACCATAATTGCAAGATACAGTTCGACACCAGCCTGCTGCCCGAAAATTCCTCCAAGCTGCAGGTCACCGGCAACCAGCAGCTGCTGCACCTCGCGTTCACCAATATCATCATCAACGGCTGCAAGTACTCCAATAACCAGCTGGTAAAGGTATCCGTAGGCGCTACCAACACCCAGGTGATCATTATCGTCCAGGACTTCGGCATCGGCATCCCGGACCAGGAGCTCCGGTATATCTTCGACCCTTTCTACCGGGCTTCCAATACCAAGAAATTCGAGGGCTACGGGATAGGGCTGCCGCTGACCCGCAACATCCTCAAGATGCATAACGGTAAGATCACCATCAATACCGCCGAAAATAAAGGCACGACCGTAGAGGTGCACCTGCCGATAAAAAGATTCTAATCCCATTTTAATCTCCTCCCGGAAATTCTAATTGCTTTCTTAATCCGTTATTAATCCTCTCTAATAGCGCGGGTATAGCTTTGCCTCTAAAACTGAAACGCTATGGCACAGACAATATTAATCCCCACGGATTTTTCAATTGACAGCATACAGGTACTGAGAGAATACCTGGACAGCAATACTGCACAGACCGGCCTGCAGATCGTGTTTGCAGCGGGGTATGATACCGGCAGCAGCATTACCAGCCTGCTGTTCCATTCCAGGTCCAGGATCCTGCAAAAGATGAACCTGGAATCCTTTAACGAGGCCCTGCACATTATTGAGAACAAGTACAGCAATATTATCCGGGGTATCAGGATCGAATTCTTCTCGGGATGGAACCAGTCGTCCTTCCGGAATTTCCTGGCCGGCAACCGCATAGACCATATCGTGTACACCAGCGATATGCGGCTGCAATCCAAATGCAGTGAATGGTTTGACATCACACCTTTCATCAAAAGAACAGGAACGGCACAGACGGCGATACCGCTGCACATCACCGCTGAAGTGCCTAAAGCGTTCAATTCGCTGAGCCCGCTGTTCTCCAAATTATCATAGCTATGAAAAAGATAAGTTTATACGGCATTACAACAGCCCTGTTCGTGACCATCAGCTTCTTTGTCTTCTCTTCCTTTAACCGGTCCATGGAAGACAACTTCCTGGGTTCCTGGGAAGAGAGCTACTGGGAGTACAAGGAAGCCGACAGGTTCCTGCTGAAGGGCTGGGGCATCCCTACCAAAAGCCTCTCCCCCGACCAGGTGCGGATGCATAAAGGGGAAACCTGGGTATTCAAACCCGGCGGCCGGCTGGAGATCCTTGCCGGGAACATTACGAACAAGCTCCGGTGGAGCCTGAAAGGACGCGGTAATATCCTGGAAATATCCGATGGTACTACCACGGAACATTTTGACATCAAAAAGCTGGCGGATGACCAGATAGAGCTACAGCTCATCTCTGACATACAGGTCAAGGAAGAGGCCAAATTGATTTTCACACAAACAAATAAAATATAATGCTTAGGAAATATAACAGCAGCAGATCACTGGAAGATAATATAAGACTGGGAGCGCTGACTGCAATGGTGGCAGGACTCGTGAATGTAGCATCATTTTTATTGTTCTTTTCTTTTTCATCAAATGTCACGGGATATTATGCCATCCTGATCACGGAGCTGGTCAGCGGGAATATATACCAGTTCGCCGTTGTGGCCATATGGGTGTTCGCCTTCTTTTCCGGCAGCTTCCTGTCCAATTTTATAGTGATCTTCTATAATAAAAAGAACCGGTATGTAGCCCATGCCATCCCTATTATGCTGGAAATAGCCAGCCTGCTGTTCGTAGGCATCTACGGAAGCTACTTTTACAGCCATACGCTCCTGGAAACGGAATTCTTAATACTGCTTATGCTGTTCGCCATGGGCCTGCAGAACGGGCTCACGGCCAGCATTTCCAATTTTGCGGTCAAAACAACGCACCTTACCGGCGCCACTACCGACCTGGCCATCGTCTTTTCGATGCTCACACACCCGCAATACAGGAAAAAGGCCGAGATCAGGGCCAGGGGCAAGCTGCTGATCGCCGTATTTTCATTTTACCTGCTGGGCGGGTTGATAGGAAGCCTGGCTTACAAATACATAGGATTCCGTATGTTCTATATTGCCTGCTTTATCCTGGTGATCACGCTGACATACGACCTCTATAAGATATACAAGGTCCAGTTTGCCAAAGAGAAGAAGAGAAAAGAGGCCTACCCGATAGGCGGACTTACACAATGCCCCGAGTAATATTTCAATCTGTAAATTTTAATTAAGAAAGGCTGTTGTTTTTTGCAACAGCCTTTCTTATAAACAATAATATAATAAACTTAACTGACTATCTATATGTAAGCAGCAAAGCCATCATATGGAAGCTGGAAGGATAAGCTACAAAGATGACAGAGATGACTCACATCCGTTCGGGATGACCAGGGACGCTATAGTATCTTTTGGCAGCCAAAGCGTTCCCTGACTCACAGAGGATACACTTTTCAGCGAAAAGTATCTGTAATAACAAGTTGTTTCCCATAAGCAGCTAGTCATTTAAGCTTATTTTACGATCAGCAGCTTGCCCCTGTACACGTTCGCCTGTTCCGCATAGATCTCCAGCAGGTAATTGCCGTCATTCAGGTCATCTACCGGTATGGTATTGTCAGCAATAGCCCCGGTCTTCAACAGCCTGCCATCCGGTCCGTAAATATAGAACACGGGTGACAGCAGCCTTTCAGCTGAATTCAGGTATAAAATATTGTTCGCGGGATTGGGATAGATACTTAAAATACCCCTGTCATTTTCCTTTATACCGGTACCGCTTTCCGGAATGCTTATTGGCTGGGTGTAGACAGTAGTACCACAATCATTGGAAACCGTAAGCCGCACTGTATAATCCCCGAAATCTTCATAGAGATGCTGCGCCTCCCTCAGGTCGGAAGAGCTGCCGTCACCGAAATCCCAGTGATAGGTGAGCACATTCTCCGGGCTGATGGGTGTAAATAAAACATTTTTCAGCTGGTCGAAAAATCCCGGGATATAAGAAAAGCCGCGGGTAGTCGCGTCCGGCCGGAATACCAGCTCCGTTGTAGCGGAGTCCCGGCAGCCGTAAGCGGTGGTGATGACCACCGTATACCTGCCTTCATTTTTAAGATACACTGCCGGCGTATACAGGCCATGGCTCCAGTCGTATTGAACGCCATGCAGCGCTGTGGCATCCACCAGCACGGAATCATCCCTGCAGATCATTTCAGTGGCCGGCAGGTCCGGAACAGGCTGCGGCCTTGCCGTAACGGTAGTAGTGAACTGCCTGCTGCAGCGGTCCGCAGAAGTGACGGTAACGGCATAATTCCCGCCGGCAGTCACATTAATGGTCCGGGTCGTTGCGCTGGTATTCCAGAGATAGCCCATTCCCGGGTTGCCTGCCGACAATTCCAGCACGGAGCCTTCGCACCAGTTATAGGAAGCCGCAAGAGGGTTGACCGGCTCTACACCTGTCCTTACCTGTATGGTATCACGGGACACACAGCCATCAGGATGCGTAAGCCTGATATAATAGCTGCCTGCGGCATTGATCGTCCTGTTAACAGCCGTGCTGCTATCGTCCCACAGCACGCTCAGGGGATTATAAGATGCGGCAGACAGCGTAATAGCGGCGTTCTCGCATATGGAGGTGTCATTACCGATAGAAATAGGGACAGGATTGACCGTTACGCTCAGCACGTTGCTCGGGCTGGACAGATTGGAATGGGTGCAGAGCGTGACGCATCTTACCTTGACAGGGGTGTTGACAGCAGACAGGGTGGCCGTAGTGGCATTGGTGCCGAAATCGGTCCAGGTCGCTCCGTTATCCGCGCTTTGCTGCCAGATGTATTCGATACCGGGCTCCGTGCTGGCATTGCTCATCGTAAAGGACACGTTCTGGCCGCAGGTAATAGTGCCGCTGGAAGCAAAGGAGATCACACCCGCATTCGGCGTACCGGAACACTGGATGGGAATAACGGAGAAGCCGATCTTGGATTGCCCCGTCGCCCAGTTGGTCGCATTGGGATTCAGCACACCGCCATGCAGCCTTTTCGTGCCATTGCCATTTTCATTGAGCAGGTAAAAGCCTCCGCCCGTATAGGCGGTCTGTGACATTTCCACCACGATATTGGAACTGACATCCCAGTAATAGGGCGTGGGCAGGGTCAGCTCTACCCAGTCGCCAATAACAAGGTTGGTAAAGGTGATGGAAGGAATGGTATATACCTGCGTCAGGCCGGTGGCCCACACATTGCTTGAAAATACGCTCAGCGCGGTAGGACCGATCTTAATGGTAAGGTTTGTGAAGGTAGTGCTGGCAGCATTCGAGTTGACATAAATAAAGAACTTATTGATATTAACAGGCGTACCGACAAGGGAAGGCGCAAAGTCAGACGGGGAATAGATCACCTGTGTCTTATTGCTGGTCGTGGTACTGAAAGGGAAGACATTAGCTGTGGTAGTGGTTGCAATAGACTGATAGGTGGGCTGCGCATGGAGCCCCGAAACTATAAGCAGGATACTGCACAATAAAATAAACCTTTTCATTTTAACATCAATTTAAATTACTTTAATAATTTACTAAAATTAAGGTTTTTATATGACAATAGGGCGTACCGTCCGTTAATAATTCACTATCAGGCATTAACGATCCGCGATACAATTATTTAAAAAGCAAATACTTTTAATATCAAAGCAATTATTTACTTTTGCACGGATATAAAATTTATTTTGACTGTTAAGCAATCTTTTCTTAATAAATGAACAATACTTACCGCGGTCTTGTAGATCAAACCTTTCATTTTCCCCAAGAAGATTTTGATGTAAAAGACAATTACTTACAGTTCAACGGTGTGGATATCAAGAAGCTTATAGATAAGTATGGTACCCCGTTCAAGCTCACCTATTTGCCTAAAATAGGTTCCCAGGTCAACCGGGCCAAGACCTATTTCAGCAATGCTATCAAGAAGCATAAGTATGCGGGTAAGTATAATTATTGCTACTGCACCAAAAGCTCTCACTTCTCTTTTATAGTAGAAGAAACGCTTAAGCACGATGTTCATATTGAGACTTCCTTTGCTTACGATATTGATATCATCAGGCAGCTGAACGCTAAAAGAAAGATCAACAAGGACAGGTTCATCATCTGCAACGGGTATAAGCCCAAATCTTACACCACCGCTATTACCAAGCTGATCCGGGAAGGGTTTACGAATGTCATCCCGGTGCTGGACAATAAGGAAGAGATAGACGAGTATGAAAAAGCGCGGCTGAAAGACCCTATAAAGATAGGTATCAGGATCGCTGCCGAAGAAGAGCCTACTTTTGACTTTTACACCTCCCGCCTGGGTATCCGTAAAGAGGATATCCTGGAGTTCTATATAGACAGGATAAAAGGCAATAAGAAATTTGAGCTGAAGATGCTGCATTTCTTTATGAATAAAGGCATCAAGGATGACATCTATTACTGGAGCTCTCTCAATAAGGTATTGCACCTGTACTGCCAGCTCAAAAAGATATGCCCGGAGCTGGACAGCATCAATATAGGCGGCGGCTTTCCCATCAAGCATAACCTGGGCTTCGATTACGACTACCAGTATATGGCCAATGAAATAGTCAGCACCATTAAGAACGTCTGTAAAAAGCATAAGGTGGACGTCCCCGATATCTTCACCGAATTCGGCTCCTTCACCGTGGGCGAATCGGGCGCCGTGATCTACAGCGTCCTGGGAGAGAAGATGCAGAATGACCGGGAAATGTGGTATATGATAGACTCCTCTTTCATCACCACACTGCCCGATACCTGGGGCATAGGAGAAAAATTCCTGATGCTGCCTATCAATAAATGGGACAACGAATACCAGGAAGTACACCTGGGCGGCCTTACCTGTGACGGGCATGATTTTTATACTTCCGAGGAACATATCAATGCGGTATTCCTTCCCAAGGTGGAAAATAAAAATCCCCCTGAAGAGGGCAGCCCGGTCCCTAAGAACAATAAGGAACCCCTGTACATCGGCTTTTTCCATACCGGCGCCTACCAGGACCAGATATCCGGGTACGGAGGCATCAAGCATTGCCTGATCCCTTCACCCAAGCACATCATTGTAGATATCAATAAGAGCGGGGAAGTGGAAGACTGGCTGTACGCAAAAGAGCAGACACCGCAGAGTATGCTGAAAATACTCGGGTATATAAAATAAAAAGACAGCCCTATACCTATGGGCGACAGCAATATGAATAATGAGGTCTTGCGGTCATATATTTACACCGGCCCTGTTTTATTCTGATAAAAGCACCTGATATTTTCAGGTGCTTTTACTTTCTGGACCCTTGTCTTCAGAACCAGCCAATTCCATACCCATATCATAGCAATAAGGCTGTACAGAAACGCGCGGCCTTATTAAATGCTATAATGCTTTATTTTTTAATGACTGACTACAATTTTTCTGACATAAGCATAATGTTTCCTGTCTATAATTTTCAAAAAATACATGCCACCTGGCACATCAGATACATTTAATGTAGCATCGGTCAGGTCTTCGGCTTTGCCACTCTTAATGATGCTGCCGTCTATAGCATACAGGAAATAGCTTTGCAATTCATTGTTTTCGCTCCTGATAGTGATATGGTCACTGGCCGGGTTGGGGTAAATATTGAAATTACCGGTACTCAGGGTATTAATATGCGTTCCGGTGGTATCCGGAGAAGTATCTGCCGGCTGTGATATATGACAAGGTAAGGTGCCTCTTCTTATAACGAGATACAGCGAATCCAACACTATATTGGTATTACTTTTTAAAACGCTGATCTTCCCGTATTTCTCATATTTGTCTTCAACGGCATAATACCGGATACCTATATCAAAAGCCATAAAGTTGTCATTGTTATTGATGTCCGGACTTACTTTTCTAAGACTATGATTATTGTACAATACTTTACCTTCCTGGTGAAAAAGATGGCAGAGACCTTTGGTTGCATCGAAATGCTCACATATTTGAACAGATAAGTCAGAATTAGAACAAAACCAGTCAAACTCCAGATCAAAATAAACAGTATTTGTTGTATAATTATACAAATTACACTTCATGGTTTTCAAATAAGGAAAATTCTGGGAGTTCGAATCTATCGTAACTACCAAAGTATCCATGGAAACGTAATTCCTGTTTGCATCTGACACCTTTATTTCTACTTGTGAATAGACAAAGGATGCGCTAAAAAATGAAACGCAGAGTATAACTAAAATATTAAACCATTTATTCATAAAAAATATTTTTCATTCAACCACTTAGACATAGAAAAAAAATAAAATGGTTGGGAATTGATTCCATATAATAGCTGCCTGCCTGTATATAAGAGGGAAAGCCATCCCAGGAGAAAGTGCAGGATGCGCTGCAGAGGGGCTACAAGCCAGCATAAGAGATTCCTGACATCCGTTCGGAATGACCGGAACGCAACACATTCTGATGTATCAAGTATCCTTGTCAAAAAGGTAAAGTAAATCACTGGAAATAAAAGCAGGGCTGTCACAGCCCTGCTTTTATTTCCAGTGATTATTTATTTTCAATACCTTTTCCACCACATCCCGCACACACCCCATTCCGCCGTTGTAGGGAGAAATATAATCGGCCGCTTCAATGACCTCCATACAGGCATCCCTGGGCGCGCACTTTACGCCGCAGCATTGCATAGGCGCCAGATCGGGCATATCATCCCCCATATACAGCACCTGCGCAGGGTCTGTCACCCGGTACTGCTCCAGCAGCCGGCGCAGGGTCCGGAGCTTATCCTCCACCCCGAAATGCGCTTCCTGCACACCCAGCCGTTCCAGCCTGGCGCCCGCGCCCCGGCTTTTACCGCCGGAG
This sequence comes from Edaphocola sp., assembly GCA_037190225.1. GTDB lineage: Bacteria > Bacteroidota > Bacteroidia > Chitinophagales > Chitinophagaceae > MKSF01. The sequence continues at coordinate 431,509 of JBBCJL010000003.1, forward strand.
ATCACCCATACCAGGTATCCCTGCCTGACCGCCAGCTGCAAAGCATAGCCATCCTTGATATTCATTGATCTCAGCAGGTGACCTTCTTCCGTTACCAGCAGCTGACCGTTGGTCAGCACCCCGTCCACATCCAGCACGAATATCCTTACTGCCGCAATTTTGTCTAAAATAGTTGTCTGTTCCATAATTAATTAACCGGTGCCTGCTCCTACATCTTTACGTAGGTGTCTATAGGCAGTCGTTTGGAGATAGAGCGCGCCAGCGTCAGCTCATCCGTATATTCCAGCTCCGCCCCGAACGATACGCCTCTCGCGATGGATGTGAGCTTAATATCCATTCCCGAGAACATTTTGGAGATGTAAAACATAGTAGTGTCACCTTCTATCGTCGGGTTAAGCGCCATAATGATCTCTTCCGCTTCCTGGCTGATGACCCTGTCCCTGAGATTCTGCAGGAAAAGCTGGTCAGGACCTATCCCGTCCAGGGGCGCCAGCAGGCCGCCCAGCACATGATATACGCCGCTGAACTGCTGTGTCGCTTCAATGGAGATCACATCTCTCATATTCTCTACCACGCACAATAGCCTTTTATTACGGAAAGCATCCCTGCAGATATTGCATTCGTCATGATCAGATACATTGTTACAGTGAATGCAGAACCTGATCTCGCTTCTCATTTTGCCTATCGCGCCCGTAATGGCCAATACCTCTTCCTTGTCCTCTTTCAGCAGATGCATGACCAGCCTTAAGGCGGTCTTCTTTCCTATGCCGGGAAGCCTGCTGAAAGCATTGACAGCCTCTTCTATCAGTTGAGATGAAAAATTCATAAGCACAAAAATACACCCTAATTCCTTATGCTGTAAAATTACATTTTATTAATCAGTTAACGGGAAAACAATCCAATGATATTTGCTGTAACTTTACTCCATATACAGAACCAATTCTTGCAATGAAGAACATACTCATAGCCGGTGCGGGCAAGTCATCCACGAGCCTTATACAGTATATGCTGCAACACAGCGAAGCACAGCAATGGAAAGTAACTGTAATGGATGCCCACCTGGAAGCGATTGAAGAAAAGATACAACACCATCCTAACGGTACCGCCGTTGCCGTAGATATCCATAACGAAGCCGAAAGAAAGCAACTCGTAAAAAAGGCAGACATCGTATTGTCCGTTATGCCGCCGCATTTACACTACCTCCTGGCGCTGGACTGCCTGGAAGCCGGGAAGCATCTCATCACCTCCTCCTACGTGTCGGAAGACATCAGGGCCCTGGACGGGCGTGCCAGCGAGCAACAACTGCTGTTCATGTGCGAAATGGGATGCGATCCGGGCATCGACCATATGTCCACCGCAAAGATCTTCGATCACATCCACGAGCAGGGCGGAGAGATACTTTCATTCAAAAGCTGCTGCGGCGGACTGGTGGCTCCTGAAAGCGACACCAATAAATGGCATTACAAGATATCGTGGAATCCCCATAATGTAGTGACCGCCGCACAGGCCGGCGCTATATGGTACGAGGATAATAAAGTAATACAAAGAGACTATAAGGATATTTTCAAATATCCCGGGGCCTTCCATATAGACGGGCTGGAAGACCTGGCCTACTATCCCAACCGGGACTCACTGAAATACAAGGACATTTTCAACGTACCGGGCATCAATACCTTTGTCCGGGCCACCCTGCGTCACAAGGATTTCATGCACGGCTGGCAGAAGATAGTGGACCTGAACCTGACCAATGAGCACGACAGCCACGATGCGGGCAGCCTGACCTACCGTAGCTGGATAGCCGCCGTCAACCGGATAGCCCCGGATGAGCTGGAAAAAGTACTGACCGAGCAGTATGGATTTGACGCCCTGGCGTTCGGGCTTTTCCGGGAACTGGGCTTATTGAGCGATACCCCTGTCAGCACGGAACAGGAAAGCATCAGCTCCGCCGGTATCTTACAGCGTGTCATAGAAAAGGCATGGAAGCTGGAAGAAACGGATAAGGATATGATCGTCATGCAGCACCTGGTAACCTATACGCTGAAAGAAGAGACCATAGAGCATGAAAGCTCCCTGATCGTAAAAGGAGAGAACCGCCTCCAGAGCGCTATGGCCAAAACCGTGGGACTGCCTATGGCCATCCTTGCCCATAAGATCCTGGACGGCACTATTGACACCACCGCCATCCACGGCGTACAGATCCCCATCAGGAAGGAGATCTACAGTGTGGTCTTACCGCTCCTGGAAGCAGAAAATATTAAGTTTATTGACAAAGAAAAAGTCCTGATATGAAGTGAACCCCAAAGTTTGGGCAGGTAAACAATCTATTTAATAGTATGAGTTCGGTACATGACTGGACTCATATTGTTTAAGTCGGTCTTTATCCGTCTGTTGTTATAATAATCAATGTATTCTTCGAGTTCTTTCCG
>JBBCJL010000004.1:0-54209 GCA_037190225.1 Edaphocola sp.
AAACTGGATAAAAACATCTAGTTGGCTAACCAGGTGAACCTTACTTGTTTTTATCTCAAATAATGTCCAGTTCTCCTTTGCCGAAAGCGTAAATCCACTTGATATATTTTTGAGCCAGTAATCTTGGTTTCTAATAAGACCAATATTGGTAAATGTCTGGACAATGTCCTTGTGTGATTGTGAATAATCAGTCCGATTGATAGCGTCTAAGCCTACGCGAAACTGGATATTATTTATTATTGCAGAGCCAGACCCGACATTTTGAAGTACTACTTCCCATACTTCACAAGATGAGGTGACGGTTTCATGATGATTTTTAAGCACCTGAGAGGATACATACGTCATGCGAGGACGTAGTCCCAAAGCAAATTGGTTCCGGACAACGATTGCACCAATTAAGGTAACGAATAGAGAAGCCGCCGTGTTAGTATCCAGTAGTTTCAGTGACAAGAGCCCGGTGTCCTGCAACCGGAAGAAAGCAAGATTTTGCTGGATAATTGAAAACAGAAGGAGGAAAAATAGAATGCCAGTCAGAATAATAAGAACCATTAATATACCATCACAAGAACGTATTGCCTGCTGTGGCTTTGGACTATCATTTTGACTGGCATTTTCCGGCTTAATTTCAAACTCTCCTGGATCAGTGACCGCAACCGATCACACATTCCGTATTACCTGTATTCGTTAAAATATGGGATTTGGTAGCAGGCGTCAATACCGGGACATTCATTTCAAGTTCTTTTTCAATATCCCCCATGCGGTAATGTGCGCGACCGGAAAGCAGTGTAGTTGTACTAGCTTCGCTGTGGAAATGCTCGAACACTTCATTGGGTTCAAGGATGATCTTTGCCATAGTTTTCTGTTTTTATGATTAATGATTCAGTGCCTCAATTCTTTTTAGAAGCGCATACACTGATCGGGTATGCCATTTTGCGCCGTATCCTGTATAAGTTTTTATCCGTCGTCGGTTTAGTTCTTTGGTCAGTTTTCTGACCGATCTAAAACCCTCCATTCGGATACGCTTAAAAATGGGTTCCATTTTAAGGGCAAAATCATTAGCAGACTTTTGATTCGCTTTTGAAAGCACATCTCGCCCATGTTTTCCTAAAATCACCCCTCGCGATTTTGCTGCTTGAAGCGCTGCTTTAGTTCGCTGACTGATTTGATCTCTTTCATATTCTGCTACTGCAGCCAGAATATGTAGAATAAATCTGGATGCACTCGGATTATCAACTGCTCTGAAGTCAATGTCTGCATCCATTAATTGCGCAATGAAAGAAACATTTCTACCCAGCCTGTCGAGTTTTGCGATCAGCAGAATACCATCTAGTTTCCTACAGGCATTTAAGGCTTCTTCCAAAATGGGGCGCTTGTTGTTCTTCCCAGATTCAATCTCGATAAACTCGCCATAGAGCTCCAATCCGAAACTTCTTGCGTACTCTTCTATTGCCTTCTTTTGTGCATCCAGCCCCAGACCGCTTTTTCCCTGTCGTTCAGTAGAAACACGATAATAAGGAATGGCTCTTTGCATGGATAACCGCATTTAGGTTGATCAATAACCAAAGCATACTGTTTACGGGTTAACGAAGATTTACCTTTACTGTGTTCGCAGCCATGAAAATGAAATAGGTAGAGAAAGAGTCTCTGTTACTATTTGATAATGAGAAGGTTTTGCGGATTCTTTCGAGAGTAGTTCATTGAATTAGACGGATAAACGTCTACAAGCGGACATTCGTTTACATGTAAACAAAAAAAAGTCTTTAAAATGGATATTAATCTTTTGGGTTGAACCAAAGTTGAACCATTGTATTCTAAAAATCTTACTTATTAATTAAGTCATTGAATAATTGGTTGCGGGGGCAGGATTTGAACCTGCGGCCTTCAGGTTATGAGTTCGTCCCGTCTGGTATTATGTCCTAAATAATGGCTCATAACCATCATTAATTAGATTATATAAATCAGATACTTAGTTGCATAAATCGTGTTATTTGGTATTATTCATATAAAATGATTTTTACTCCTGAAAGTTGAACAGGGGTCGAACCAGACTGGAGAGACACAATGAATTCTAACGAATTCAACTTCACAAAAGCATCCATTTCTACTCTCACTGTTCCCAAGGGGCAGAGAAGGCAATTTAGAGATTTGCAAATAAAAGGGCTGATTATTGATGTTCGCGGTAGCGGCTCAAAGTCGTTCTATATCAGCAAAAAAATCAGAGATCGCTCTGAAAAAATCCTATTGGGTAAGTTTCCTGATTTAACTGTTGAGAATGCTAGAAAGAAGGCACTCCATATACTAGGCGAAATCGCAATGGGGAGAAATCCGCAGGATGAAATCCGAAAATCCAGATGTGAATGTACGTTTAAAGAGCTTTTTGATGAATACATGGAGCGCTACAGTAAGAAACATAAGAAGTCCTGGAAATACGATGAGCGAGAGGTGAAGAAATTTCTATCTCATTGGTTCAATCGAAAAATTTCTGACATACCCAAAAGTGAAATTCAAAAATTGCATGAGAAAATCTTTGACGAAAACGGTTTGTATCAAGCCAACAGAATGTTAGAGCGTGTACGAAGCATGTATAACAAAAAAATTGAGTGGGGATGGGAGGGAGTTAATCCAGCTTCCGGCATAAAGAAATATCGCGAGAAAGCTCGTGATCGCTTCATCCTTCCTTCCGAAATGCCGTGCTTGATTAAGTCACTTTCAGAAGAAGAAAATAGGACTGTAAAAGACTATTTTATGCTTCTTTTACTTACAGGAGCAAGGCGGACAAATACCCTTATGATGAGATGGGAAGACATCAATTGGGAACAATCACTTTGGAGAATTCCAGATACGAAGAATGGAGAACCGCTTAATGTTCCTTTAGTAGAGCAGGCAATTGAGATTCTAAATACTCGAAAACGTATGACAAATAGTGAATGGGTCTTTCCAAGTGACTTAGATAGTAACCGTCATTTAATAAATTTTAAAAGAGCATGGAAGCGCTTATTGCAAAAGGCAACGATATATTTCTGGTTGTTGGATAAACGCTATGCAGAATTAGCCGGAGGATCAAGAATTGACACATATACATATGAAGAAGTGAATAGCTTGTACAACAGCTTTATCTGTCGAGCCACGAAAAATAAGATGAAACTACCTGTTGGCTTAATGGATATCCGGCTGCATGATATACGTCGCACATTTGGAAGTTATCAAGCAATCACGGGTGCCAGCCTGCAAGTAATCGGAAAGAGCCTCGGACATAAATCATCCCAATCTACACAGATTTATGCAAGGCTCAATCTTGATCCCGTAAGGGCATCTATTGAAAAAGCGACAAGCGCAATGCTAATGGGAACTGTTTCACCAGATTCTTGACTCAAAGCCATGCATGTCATTTTACCTTTGAATACGGCTAATGAATAACTATCAAGCATGTGAAAGGATTGCTCTTGATGAGGCATTCCTTGGCTTACGAAATACCTTGATCTGCGAAAGCTTCACCCTCTGACCCGCATTCCACAAATCATAGTTACGCTGCATATTAAGCCACAACTCAGGAGACGTGTTAAAGGCTTTTGACAGGCGCAAAGCCATTTCAGCGCTTACGCCTTGATGCCCGTTAAGGAGCATGGAAAGAGTTTTGCGGGCTATGCCTAAATTTGCAGCCGCATCTGTTTGGTTAAGACTTAACGGTTCCAGATACATTTCCTTCAGGATTTGACCTGGATGGATCGGTTTCATTCCTTGTTTGATCATAGCATCCTCCTTTTTAATGATAGTCGAGGTAATTGACTAAGTGGGCGTTCCCGTTTTCAAATTTGAATATAATTCTCCAATTGGCTTTAACGGTAACTGCCCAATAATTTACCAAATCCCCTTTCAGCGCATGAAGCGCAGATCCGGGAAAGTTCATGTCGGTTACCGTTTCTGCGCCATGTAGCAATGTCAGTATCAACTTAATCTTCCCCACCTGATCTGGTGGTAGTTTGGAGCCGTCACCTTTCGTCCAAAGACGTTTTAGCCCCTTGTGCTGAATACTGACAATCATATTGCAAATATAACATGTTACGTATCAGGTTACAAGTAGAAATTGTTATAATTTTCACCGACTGCATAAGTCGTTAATTTTCAATAAAGTAACGATGATTGTCAGGCTTTGGTTTATAGCATATCCAAGGTTGGGGATCATAAATTAATCGCTTTTTTGACGAATGTGTGTATTTCCAACCGCCACTAAAACTTTAGGTGATTCGACATGTCTATATAACGTTTTTCTCACTGAAAAATACACCAGCGTATGGTTTGAGTATAACAGAGCATATTTATCTTTAATGTCCCTCGGAATTTCAACACCATTTAAGAAACCGCATATATTCTCGACTCTGTTACTGAAAGAATATCTCAGTAAATCGAAAATAAAACATAGAAGGAAATCCAATGCCGAAGACAGAATATCTAGAACCGTTGCTAGACAGAAAATCAGCCGCAAAGTACTTAAATGTATCCCCGGGTACATTAGCCGTATGGGATTGTACGGGACGATATGATCTTAACCCTCTAAAGGTTGGTCGCGCCGTAAGATACAGGCGTTCAGACCTTGACAGGTTTCTTGAAGAACAAATGAAACCGTAAATCTAAAAGCGGGAAAAGAAAGTTCTTCGAAAACCTTCTCTTCCCTTCCATCCGATAAGACCAGTAACCATTGTGAGGCTTCGATGAATATCGAACAGGCTAAAACTATACCTATTTCCGTAATCTTAGACAAGCTCAATTATAAACCACAGAAGAAAAAACATAACCAGATAACCTATTTCTCGCCGTTTAGAGACGAGAAGACACCCAGCCTGAACGTTCATGTAGAGAAGAATATCTGGTTCGATTTCGGTATAGGTAAGGGTGGCGGCGTTATAGAATTTGTCTGTACCTATCTTGAAAGCCAGAATGAAAGCCATACGGTTTCCGATGCTTTGCGCTGGCTTAAAAATATGGTTGGGCATTACCCGCGTATCACGCCAGTCTTTGTCAAAGACTATTCAAAAGAAGATAGTACACTCATTGTCCGAGAGTGTACGGATATCAGCAGCAAAGTACTTATTCAATATGCGGCGGAACGCGGTATATCGGAAGCTGTAACAAGACGTTATCTTCAAGAAGCCAAGGTCTATAACACCAATACCAAGAAAACCTTTGTCGCTCTTTGCTTACGCAATGAAGACAAAGGCTATGAACTTCGCAATCCTTATTTCAAAGGCTGCGTCGGTAAAAAGGCGATTTCGTTTATACGCGGCAAAATCCCCAAGCCGGACGGTATCAATATTTTCGAAGGATTTATGGATTATCTGTCCATCGTCGAGCAAAACGGTGAACCGTTGGAAGATGATGCCATCATTCTCAATTCAATCTCATGCATGGAGCAAGCGACAGGCTTTATCCGAAACTACGGATATAAGAGCGCTTATACCTGGATGGACAATGATAAAGCAGGAAAGGCGGCAACAAAAGCCTGGGATGAGTTTTTTAGAACTCAAGAGGGGTTACTTCATTTCCCGATGAATGAAACCTATGAAGATCATAAAGATGTGAATGCATACCATGTGCATAAGTTATCACTGTAAGGGAGACGCTAATGTATCAGAATATCAAATCGCTTTTCAGCGTCAGCGAAATCGAAATCTTCTATCGCAATAAAATCAATCCCGCAGATCGGTATCCTATCGGAAATTCGGCAAATGCCTATGACGTTCTGATTCATGCATGGGATATGAATAAAATAGATCTGATTGAAGAATGCATGCTATTGCTGCTTGACAGAGGCAATCGCAGCATCGGGATTTCCAGGCTGTCAATAGGAGGCGTTTCCTCGTGTCTGGTTGACCCGAGAATCGTATTCGCCACCGCGCTCAAGTCACGAGCAACAGGCTTTATTCTGGCGCATAATCATCCGTCAGGAAGTCTTAATCCAAGTAAAGCCGATGCCAACTTGACCAAACAACTCGTTCAGGGAGGTGAGATATTGGATATCCCATTGCGCGACCATCTTATCGTAAGTCGCCAATCTTACTTTTCATTCGCCGATGACGGACTTGTACTTTGATCAGTGCAAAAAACAAGTAAACCTTTCAATACTGTGTTGATGGATGATGGGCGAAGGAGTGCCGACAACGCTCCCTTGCTTCCAAACAAAATTTTCCTTTGCCATCGGCATTCACCCGCCCAGCCAAAATTTCATTTGGACGGTCACTAACGCTCGTCATGGTTCCCCCTCGCTACCATCAACACTAACCCAAAGGATAGAAAGTGAAGTTCTTTACCAAACCACAGCTACAAAAGCTCCTGGAAAACGGCTCGGAGCAAGAACGAGGCAAGGATCATATTCCCGTAGTCAAGCTTTTCACTCCGGATGCCAATTGTACCTGGCTCCTGACGGAGGTTGACCCTGAGCAGCCTGATATTGCTTTTGGACTTTGCGATCTCGGGATGGGGCTTCCGGAACTCGGCTATGTTGATCTTGACGAATTAAGCAGTGCCCATGGTCGGTTGGGATTACCGATTGAGCGTGACCTGTATTTCACTGGGAAATATCCGATCAGCGTCTATGCCAACGCGGCTCGTCTCTGCGAATGCATCACAATTGAAGATTCAGTTCTTCAGCAATTTTCCCAGAAGACAAAGCCTAATAATTACTCTTTATAATTAACATGGGCTGTAGTGTTTCTTGTGACATTACAGCCTATTCTTATGAGCCAATTCCGTAAAATGCCTTTAGATAGGTAGAAATTAAATTTGCCCCAATTGAAATCGCGAGCTTTCCACCAGCATCCATGCCTTTCTGAGTAACTTTGGCCAGCCACCCCGCAGCTTTCTGACCGAGCTCTGTTCTATTACCCTCTGGACTCTCTTGGGTTGCGATTTCTTCAATTTCCTTTATATCTTCTGATGCAACGCCAGCTTTTTCTAATTCTTCCTTTAACTGAGAAATATTTCCTTGAGTGATAGAAACATTTGCATTGTTAAATGAGTTACTTCCGGTATTCAAAATAACTCCCTGAGAATTTTTAATATCCATAAAAAAATTATTGATTATCGAATTTGCTTTTTCAGATTTACCAGTTATCTTGCTAAAGTCGATTTCAAAGCCAAGTTCTTCCGCAAGTTTCAACGATAGTTCCAATAGATTTATTCGAACGGCTATCAAAATCTTTGATATTACTTTTTTGGGGCAACGGAATACAGCGCTTTGAAATTTTGTATCTTTTGCATTCGGGAAATATGTGTAAACAGACTTCATTAGGCTTGGAGCGAATAGAACAGTGATATTGAGAACTAAGTACTGACTTTCATCACCTTTTTCTTTACTGGTAACTTTCATTTCCTCTAACACTTCTACACTTTCATGGATAGACATTTTCCTAGCAAGACTTTTTAGAGGCTCATCAAGCATTACATCTTCAAGAATCAAGGTTTGAACTGAAGTGTGTTGAACCACTACATCTACGGCTATTTCACCAAATGTTTGTCTATATATTGGAACATCTGATGGGTTTGAATATCCACATAATTCTTCAGTTACATATTTTTCCAGCTCCTTGTTTTTTAATATTGTGCTTAAGACTTTTAGTTTCAAAAGGGGGCTTTTGAGACTCAAAGTATCTAAGGTCAGTTCCTCAATTACATTTTGTAGAGCAAGAGTATGATCGGACATCGTAGGATTTGTAATCAGTTTCGACAATATACGTTATTTTACTGTTTCTGATCCATTAATATTCGAAAAACATATAGCTCATCTATCTCTCCATTGTAAAATGGTAGCAGGGGACTTCAGATGAATGCTTCTAAGTTTTTAAGAAAAATACCGCTCAACATCTATATGGATGGATCATATTTCTGAGACTGTATCGCAGAGGATGAGCCTGTGCTAAAAAACTATGGACAAACTAACTTAACATTGTTATCGTTCGCAGAGCTACTATTTTCGAAAATAGCCACTTCCAGTTTTTCATTGTTCTACCTTTATTATTTCCACCTCATTAATAACAGGTTTTTGATCGTCGCCAATAAGATTGTACCTGGAATCGGTCTCAACGATCTGGCGGGGGATATGATCCATAAGATCATAAAAAAGCGCCTCCATATTGACGCCTTTCAATCTGATCTTGTCGGTTGTGAAAATCATGATAATCGTGTCATTATCGGGATAAAAATCAACTTTGATAAGATAACCGTAATTGAGAAACGTCTTTTTCCCATCCTTAAAAACAAAGCATAGGTTTCTAACCCGTGTTTCGGATTTATAAGATTGATCGTAAGCGCTAAGGTTCGTGTTTTCGTTATTGGCATCTTGCTCATTAATGCCTTCATATTGCAGTTTAAATCTCTGGTTCATAATCGACTTTTTGATAATGATCTAATTCAAAATCTATAGATAAATCTTGATCCTTACTTGGGTGATCGTAATCTGATCGAACGTAATCTTTCACATAGTCAATATGTGATTTTTTGCTTGCTACGATTTCCATTGCTGATTGTCGGTCGCCAAGTTCCGATGCGCTTTCGATCAACGCAGCTTTATCGTCCGTATAGATGTTGACGGAATGCCGCCCTCTTGAAACAGACACGTAAAATTGTTTAGCATCCGTTGCGGCAAAAGTGGAAGAGGGCTGAGAGATAAATACCTGATCGACTGTCTTTCCCTGTGACGCATGCGAGGTGATGCAATGAGCATGCGATATATGACCGAAGTCCTTATCGACGACATAAACTGCTTTGCTTGTTTTATTTTGGAGGGTCACTTTTCCGTCCTTGTTGACAGCCGTAACTTCAAGTGACATACCGTTATTCAATCTCTTTTTATCCGCATCTATCCCGTTTCGTGTGATCTGGATCTTGTCCCCTTTTGATAATCCTATTATAGTTTTTCTGAATACGTCATAAGAATCCGACCTGTGCCGGGGGAGATAAACGATCTCATCCTTATCATTGGCAAGCTGTATTTCCCTATCCTCAATAGCTTTGACAGCCCATTGGCTGCCTTTCTTGATGCCAGGTGTATGTTGATTGAAGCAGACCACTTGACCGATCTCAAAATTTCGCCAGTCGCTTTTTTGCGCAGATGTCATATTGAGGTTGGAGAGCGACTTAGCTTCAATTTCTTTTTTGCCGATTAACCCTTCCGCGCGTAGCTTTTCACGTATGGCAACTGTGACCTGTTCCCCTTGCTTGTGAGTGGGTGAAATCACAATGGCGGACTTACCCTTTTTGACAGCCTTCACATAGTCGTCTACAAGATCACTATTTGGGTTTGCCGGATTAACGTTTTTGATTGCGCCGATTTCATCCAATTTATCTATGCCGCTTTTGATATCGCCTTTGGCTAAAGACTCGACGATCATTTTATAGTTGGCGTTCTTTTGCCGATGAATTTTACTCACTTCTGCGGTATCGATGCCACCGACCGTATTTAAAATTCTTAAAGCATCGCCGCGAGCGACCGCCGAATGTTGTCGCGTATCGCCACCCAAGATCAATCTCGCGTTTTTTTCAGTAGCCAGTTTAAGGAGCGCGCTCATATCTGTTGTCCCGAGTAAGCCAGCCTCGTCCACCCATAAAACCTGGTTATAGAGTGTTTCTTGCAGGCTCGTATCTGCAAGAATCCTTGCAACAGTATCTGCATTTTCAAACCCTTCATCCTTCAGGACACCCCTTGACGCTTGAGCACTCGGTGCGACAACTGTTACGGTCTTGCCTTTCGCTTCTATCAATTCAATAGCTTCTTTCATAAGGGTGGTTTTGCCACTGCCCGCAACGCCACGAATAATTGATACCCTGTCTTTGGTTGTCAGGACATGTGTTATCGCGTCAGCTTGCTGACCTTCGGCTTTCATTGAGGGCGCTTTCTCATAAAGAGGTTCCAGCTTATTTTTACCCCGTTTTGCCAATTCCACCATATTCCTTTCTTCAGCTAACACCTCTCTGGTTGTACAGAGTGTTTTACCTTTTTCCTGAACATGAATGATTTGGCTGTCTGACCTGAATTGTTCCGTAATACCATTCAAAGAGAGCGCCGTATTGCCAAGAGAATATCTATAGGCAGTCGTCAGAATTTTCCGGTCACGCACAACAGAGGCTCGCTCAAAATTGTGTTTAAGAGCGTAATCGATGCAATCCTTGTCAGCTAGCTTATTCTTGGCTATGTCAGGCGCAAAGCGAATCACTCTGTCTTGGTTGTTTGTATCAGCTTTATCTAATTCTTTAATCTGTTTGCGCCATTCAGCCTTAAGATCGCGCATGGACAGCCCTTTCTGCTTTTTAGATCGGGTACGAGCACCTAAAGCATCAAGAGCTTTGGCATCGATTATGCCCTTTTCCTGGGCAACACGCCCGATTTCATCCGTCCTTTTTGAGAACAGGTCTATAGCAGTTTGTGGAACGCCTTCGATTTCAAAGGACTTGTCCGTCACCTTGATTTGATAACCCAGGGAAATCAGGTTATCGGAAAGTCGCTTGTGGAAGCGGGCTTGGTAATAAGGCATGTCCCGATTAATATCCTGAAACTTACCAGCCTTGATCTTTTGTTCCTGTTCGTCCCAGGTTGCGTTAAAAACATAAGCATGACAATGGAGGTGAGGGTCGGGAACATTGTCGCCCACGGGTCTTGCCGTTTGGTGGATAAATTCCGCCCAGGCTAATTCACCTGTGTTTCGATCTTCATACGCACCGTTTTTCCTCACCCTTGTCTTGCAATCGGCTTCCATATCCCGCATAGTCTCTGACACGCTCTTTTGGAACGCTTGCAGGATATGATCGTCTTTGGAGAGAACATGGATTATTGATACGGATTTGGGGCAATGGAAGTTGATGTCGTAGCCGACCGTTCGCTCCTTTTTGGTTCGGGGCGTAAGCTGCTCACCTGTGGTCGGATTGATGTTTTCGCACAGCTTGAAAAAAGCTTGTTTGGAGGCTTTGTCCTCTAATCCGATCCTTTGGGCAAGCTTGCCATTGAACGATCCTTGCAGTTCTTGATCGTCCATGTAGTAATCGGATTTAAGCAAGGCATCGGAGAAATATGCCTTTGCGTCATGCGATGAGGTGCTGGGGATCATGCGTATCATACGCCAAGATTTATAAGGTTTTCCGATACCGACCTGTTGGGAATTCCATTCTTGTTAATGCATGTGCAGAACAGATAAAGGACGGGAGAGATGTAAGCACTGCTCAGGGAATTTACATGATATGGTAAACAAAAACCATCAGACATCTTCCCTAAGCAGTGCTTAGGACTATTTCACATCTGCGATTTCGTCATTGTCATCTTCCTCGATGAACGTTTCTGCAACCCTGCGCCTCAAGTCTTCTCCATTGGGTTTCCTAATCCGAAACTTAACCCCTCGAGTATTATTGATCTCTTCATCATACACGAAGGCTTTTTCCGTCTCCTCACTGATAATCATTTCATCAATTTTATCCAAGACAAAATTATCTCCATTTTTATAGGCTCCGGCATAGCTAAGGCTATAAAAGATGCTGCTAATGATCAAAAGCAATCCCAGCTTTTGACCAATGAACATGAGTATAATGCCAGCAATAAAAAAGAGAGCGGGCTCGTAAAATATTTCAATCTTTCGTGAGGTAGCCTTCCCCCAAAAATTAAGTTTGTAAAAAACGGGGTTGATATCCCCTGCGCACAAGCTGAAGCGTCCAAAATCATAGACGGAAGGATTTCGCTTTATTTCCTCCGACCGCATAAAGCTGAAATACAAGAATGCTGCTAAAAATACGTACCAGGTGGCGTACTTCGTCCAAAAATTCGATTCTTGTCCACCATGTCGACCATAAGGATTAAACATAGAAAAAAGTTGATCTGCTCCAAGGGGAATAAAAATGAGGATGACGGCTACTGTAATTGCGGAAACAAGGGTGAAATATCTTTCTCCGAAGTTTTTGCGGAGGAAGACTTCAAGTAGCAATCGAGGCCAGGAGCAAAGGGACAGAAAAGTGTTGAAAAGGACTTTGAGGAACACATTCTCGCGTTTGAAGACCGTCCTGAAATATAGGTTCTTTTGCATGTTATAGGGGGTTTATAATGAATAATCTTGCCTAAATCGCATCTCCTTATGATTAAACTTGTTGGCAAATGAATTGCCTTGGATGTGCATGATCCCTGTAACAACCTTATTATTCCTTGCTCCACCCGTCTTTAACCTTACAAACTCTTCAGGTCTTACCATTTTTTCAAGTTTGTAAGAAACCCCTTTTGAAATCCCAACGTCATGCCCTACCTGAATCTGTCGTGAGTGATCTTCAGAATAAGCTTCCCCGATGAGAGAAGATGCATACATATTCGTTTCAATGTCCGCATTCGCATGAAATATTTTTGTGCCCAGTGTTCCTAAGAAGCTTTTGACGCGATATTCCGATTTATCGCCTCCCATGCAGGCATGATAGTTCGGAAGATTTTGAGAGATGTAGACTGTTGATATGCGGCTGCTTCTTGCCGTCGCTTGATATTCCGCATCATGTTCATGAAGAAAGTTCTGAGCTTCATCTGCCCATAGAAAGACAGGACGACCGTTAATGTGAACGTCCCGATTCTCCATCGTTCTTTGCCATATGTACTTAAACATGATTTGAATATCCCGACCGACTTTGTGGTAGCGTTTAACAGGAAAGTTGAGAATGATTATTTTACCTTTTAATGAATCTTCTGGTGTGACTGTAGAAGGTTTGCTGCAAAAAATAGAATTGAAAGGTTCTTTCAAAAGCCTGAAAAGAAATCCCAAAAATGTAAACTCAATGATAGATCTGGTTTTATCACTTAGATTTTTATAATTCTCTAAAAAAAATTGATCGATAAACCGTAACAATCTTGCATCGCTAAATCTTTCCAATGCGTGTTTTTCAAATAGTTCAGCATCATTGTATTTCTTTCTCTCTTCATTTGTCAGTGTCGCGATCCAATCCATGATCTGTTTATCGACCACTCCTTGTGCAGCAGCCATCGCCCTATCGAAAGGCTTTGCTGGTGATTGACTTTGTTGTGAAGCTTGTAGTTGTGTCGTGTCCTGCTTAGGAGCAGATAGAACAATATCATACATTGCTTGAATCGAAACACGTCCATAGGCAAGCATACAGAGATCGATAACATTAAAGATCAACATATCGAGTGCCGTTTCCCAAAACTGATCATCGCTCCTTCCTGAACTCTTTTCCTCACCAGCGCGAATGACCGTTTTCAGAACCTGGACTATATTTTCAGTAAATGATTTGTTCCCGTTGTCGCCTAATTCGTAATCCAGGAAATTAAAATATTGGTTCCCTCCCGGTTCAATAATAACCAGATCGTTTTCACGTCGCGCCAATCGACAGTATTCTTGCCACATTTCTTTTTCATCGGGTTTAGCAGTGAGTACCAACCCGCCAAAGCCATGCGACAAAAATTTAAGAGCTAACATACGCCCTGAACCGGACGTTTTACCGGAGCCGATACCACCGAAGATTTGGACGCCTTCAACGGCATCCCGTATAGTCCAGGTTGACGTTCCTTCCTTATCCGTTATCTCAAGAAGGGCTTGATCGAGGTTGAATTCGGCAGGCATATCGTGT
Organism: Edaphocola sp.; assembly: GCA_037190225.1. GTDB lineage: Bacteria > Bacteroidota > Bacteroidia > Chitinophagales > Chitinophagaceae > MKSF01. The sequence continues at coordinate 13,594 of JBBCJL010000004.1, forward strand.
TGGTTTGAAATCTAATATATAAATGATATTTCATATAACCAAATAGGATAGGGAAAGCTTGAAAACAAATTCTTGAAAAATTTAAACAGGCACCATTAGACATCTAACGTCTTACCCGTGATGGGACAAAGATTTACTTCCTTGTATAACCGTTGCCCCAGCAATGCTGTTTGCTCTGCTGCTTGACGACCATCCTTTAAAAAGGTCTCCCTATATAATGTTGTCGCCATTGCATACAAACACGTCTCGTTATACTCATCAGAAACATCCGATACATCTGACTGATAAAGTCTGCGTAACATCATTTCAGAATGGAGAGAATAAGTTAACTGCGGTTCATATTTTAAAAGATAGGATAGTTCTTCTCTGGCTCTGTATTTATTGTGTGTGAGATCTGAATTGTAACAGGTATAATCATAGTCATCGAAGGGAAATTTTATCACCCACCAAGTGTTGTTCATGTCGCGATTGCGAATAAGACGGATAGGAATTTCTAGCTCTGAATAATAAGTTTTATAATCCAATCTACCTTTCTGATAATTTTCAATCAAAGCTTGTATATAGGGGAGTTGCGTAGCGCAGGTTGTTTTATCAGGAAGATACCCAAGATATCTATTGATCAGCCTTTTTGCCACAAATACATGTTCGGGAAAACTGGTCACCGCTGCGTGAGTTTGCTCGAACGGTAATGCATTACTGCTGTCAATATGCTTCATGAAACTTTTTTCGTATATTGAGATAACTTCTTAAACCTGCGCCATATGAATAAGAATATATCAATAGAGGAAATGAAAGTCAATATTTTATTGCAAGAGTCGTCGGATAAGATAATTGAAATAAATAAAAAACTATCGACGTCTCATTCTAAACCTGAGTTGGTTCCGCCAGGAATACCTAAGTCTGGCATTTTAAAAAATGCACACGATAGAATACAGCTATTGAATCAAAAGGCAGAAATTGAGGAAAATACACAAGCCAGAATTCAAGAGTTGGGAAGCACTAGCTCATTCGAAAAACAACAAGAGTATCAACAAAAAATCGAGGATTGGAAAAAAAATCCAGACAAATATGCTACGCCTACAAAAGATGAAGAAGAAAAAAATAGAAAAGCAAAAGATGAATTGACAAAATCTGATCCACATTTTGATAAAAAATATGATTTCGCTAAAAATGAAAAGGCATTGGAGAAAGGAGGTGGAAGTTCTCTTAAATTTGAGCCGACACCGAACTATACAGTTTATCAACAAGGGAAAGATCAAGGAATTGAACCTTCCAGCAGGAACAGAGACAAAGACGTCGATAAGGAATAAACCGGATATACGGTTATTCCTTATCAATATCGATATCTTTAGAAATCTCCTTATCGATATCAGATTGTTTTGTTTGGAGCCAACTCGGATAGTTAGGTTGCATTTGCTCGGTTATAAATTGAGTTCTACCGTCTTTAAACCCTTTGGAACGTTCACTGTCACTAAGTGAAGAAAAAATTTGGTCAGATAAATCAGGCAAATGTTCGGTAATTAAATATCCCTCGTTGAAGCCCTTAATATAGGCGTCTTGGCTTGTATTACTTTCATCCATAATTAAAAAGTTTCTTTAGCGTTTTGTTCTAAATAGTTACCTATTGAATCTCTATCATACAAAATGACTTTTTTTTGAGGTTGCGAAAACCTGATCTTTCCTTCATCTCGCAATTTTTGCAACGTGGTTTTGGATTTGATATTTAGAAGATGCATTGCCTGTTCGTCTGAAATCCATTTCTGCTTTTCTTCCCTATGTTTATCTTTTAGTCGTTCAACAACTTCTTCAATAAGGGAAAAAAAGGCTGTTTCTTCCAGGCAAATAACTTTCATTTCAGAAATAGTTTTATTTTTACTACAAACCTCGATAGGGTACCAAATCAGTAAAGCATTCAAGAAATTTACGAATATTCTTTCAGATTAACTTGACTGGTAGAAGGAAGTAGCAAATTGCTTAAATATCGATCGAAAGGAGAAAACCAATTAGTACATCATTTTTTATTTTATGAAATCATCTTCAAATCATCAGGCATCGTTCCTTGCGACGCTCCTTTTATCATCAATCAAGATGGCATCGTAAAAACTCATTGCGGGTAAAAAGAAAAAAGCCTGAACAAGAATATCCAGTCATTGCTAACCTATGTTTAATACCCATATCATTACCCATAAATACCCAAAATTAGTTATTTGAGGACTTTATTTAAACCTTCAATGGTCGAATATCTGTTTTATCCGGATCATTTTATATACTTCTGAGCCGAATATTTGTTTTATTTGGCTCATTTTTATGTTACTTTTGAGCCGAATATCTGATATAATCGGCTCATGACAAAGTATAACTGGCAGCAATCCGACTGGACGCAATTTACATTCATGCAAGGCACTGCCGAGGATGAACTCCTTGCTTTTAGTGAAAAAGTAGGGCGGGTATCGGGTATTCTGGAAGGATTACCGGAAGAAACCAGGCAGGAGGTTATCGTTGATATTATCCTGGCAGAGGCGATTAAAACCTCTGAAATAGAAGGCGAATACCCCAGCAGGAAAGATGTTCTTTCCTCTATTCGCAAGAATTTAGGGTTGCATACCAGTCAGGAATATATCAAAGACAAATCGGCTGCCGGATTAGGCGAATTGATGATTGACGTGCGGAAAACTTTTAAAGAGCCATTGACGGAAGAAAAGCTTTTTGCATGGCACCGCATGTTGCTTGGTGAAGACAAGAATATAAAAGTCGGTCAGTGGCGCACCCATGAAGACCCCATGCAAGTGGTTTCGGGCGCAATGGGCAAGACCCGGGTGCATTATGAGGCGCCGCCTTCATCAAGGGTTCCTTCCGAAATGGAAAAATTTATCCGGTGGTTCAATGAAACAGCTCCCGGAGGCAGGAAAGAAATCAAAAAAGCGCCTGTACGTTCAGCTATCGCGCATCTTTATTTTGAGACCATTCATCCGTTTGAAGATGGCAATGGAAGGATCGGACGTGCTATTGCAGAAAAAGCGTTATCACAAACGATCGGTCGTCCCGTGATGCTCAGTTTATCCCGAACGATAGAAGCGAATAAAAAGGCTTATTATACTGCTCTGGAAAAGGCACAACAATCAAACGAGATAACACCGTGGGTGCTGTATTTTATCCGTACAACGCTTGATGCGCAAATCGAAGCGGAAAATCAGATTGAATTTACCCTGAAAAAAGCAAAGTTCTTTGACCGTTTCAAAGATCAACTGAACGAACGCCAGATGATGGTTATTCGAAGAATGCTTGAGGAAGGGGTAAGGGGCTTTAAAGGCGGTATGAACGCCAGAAAATATATCGGCATCACCAAAACATCCAAAGCCACAGCAACACGGGATATGCAGGAATTGTTGGAAATCGGTGTATTTATTCTTGCAGGAAAAGCAGGAGGCAGAAGCACCAGCTATCAGGTGAACCTTTAACTCCTTTGAAGGGATATACCTGCATATAACCTGCAAAAAGCCTAGGTAGGAATACCCAGACTAGCTAACCTATGAAAAACATCATTATTAAGTTCGAGAATCTTTGCAAAATTCTCAAATATACTTACGCTTATGTTTCCTATTTTTAATTCTCTACAAATTAGCTCACACATGACATTTTATTCAAAAGGCTTTTTTATTGTTGATTTATACGCTCGAAAGAGGATAATATTTATTAACATTTTGTAAGAGTAAACATGTAGTCCTAGAACGGGTTTCAAATGACTTATTACAATTCCAAATAATAATGTCATTTTTTTGTCATTTTCTTGGAAAAAAGAAAGGTTTTATGTAATATTTGCTATCCGTTAGCCTTTAATCTTCGTATCCTACTGAAAATCAATTGTATTTTAATCCATTCATTTCTTATCAGGATAATTGACTAAATGTCTTATTGTGAATTGTTAAAGTTATTGACAATCCTATTTCATGGCATTATTTTTTTAATACAATCTAATTATGGGTAACAAAAATAGCAAAAGAAGTATGGCTTACTTGGAACACACAAAAGAAGCTGTAAATAACAATAAGTGCGATAAGAAAGCGTTTAATCAAGTTTCAGACTCCGCATCCTACGAAGTAAATTATTTTGATGCGTCGCGAAAAGCACATGACGTACATGCTTTAGTCGCTGATAAATTAAAGGTGTACCCTATGCAAAAAGATCTTGAAAACTATATTAATAACTTCCTGTCAATAGCGAAGGAATACTTCGAATATGGCTTTGATTGCAAAGCTGTCGTATTTGAAGATTCAACTCTCTTATCTTTCACTCAAAATAAAAATATACTCGAGTCCCATTCTCCCCAAATTCTTTTAAAGAATTCCTTCCAGGAGGCATGCAAAGAGGTTCAATTAGACTTGAATAATTTTCTGCCTGAAGAGCAACAGGGTAATTTAATTCCAGCATCAGATACCATCTATTTGTATCAGGATAATACTTTCTTCCTTCTCAAAAATAACAACAGCAACTCATTTAGTGAGATGACATTAAAAGAAGATATTAGAAATGTCATTGCTGGATTATTTGTTCCTTCTGAATAGTAGTATTTCTCGTTGAATCTTTATTTGTTATCTTTAACCATAACTTGACTGCTGGAATGGCTGTAACTAACGAAGGATTGCCTCAAAGGCCCAAGAATAAGAAACCCCATTATTTATATAACAGAACAAGTAATCCTTCCAAAAAATTTGAGTTTGTATTAAAATTGAATATAAAATTTGATGTATTAGGAATTGCAGTTAATGGCAAATTGGTAGCGAAGATTGATAGTACATCAAATAACAAACTAAGTCCTAAAATAACAACAGCATACTCAAAATTAAGTCCTGTATTCCTCGTAAATGGAATTGTAGGCTTAATTTTAATACTGGTCTTCACATTTATTGTTTACAATCAAAGCTGCATCACAGAAACTCAATCAATATTTTATAGAATAGGAATGTCAATTGGTGCTGGTGCATGTTCGATTTTTTTTATCGGTTATATCAAAATTTTCGGTCACTGGTTTGTTGCTACTAGTGGATTTGCTATATTTTTTATTGTCTTTTTGCTAAACCCACCTTCTTTAACAGGGACTGTTCCATGTAGTAATAAAGGTCAGTTTAAAGGTCTTTTTTTATTAGACAAGAAACCTATTAAAGACATAGAAGTAGTTTTCCCCGCTTTATCTTTCAGAAAACACACCGATGAAAATGGAATTATTGAATTTAGCTTTGATAAAGATACCACACTCACCTCAGTGAAAGCATTTTGTAAATATAGAGATCAATTGGACACAGTTATCTTAATATCTGAGTTTAATAGAAGAGATCACGAATTTTATTTCGTAAGAAAAGTAGGAATAAAAAAAAACTAAAAAAATATTAGCTTAAATGTACAAGTTTTGCAGTGAATAAAATGCCGCATATATCTGTCCTGATGGACAAGAATTCGAACGAATAGGATCAAAAATTACGTCTGTAAAAAATCTTCAAGGTGAAATAACCAGCACATTGATTGAAATTGCTGTAGCTACTATTATCTCTGGAGAAAGAATCATCGCAAAAGCTATTATTATTAAGGTTAGGCTTTTAATTTTTCGTTTTTATACATATTCAATACGACATCTAAGGCGTCATCCGCCTTTTGGTGAATGAAATGTCCCATATAGCCTTCGGTTGTTTCCAGTTTAGTGTGCCTGAAAAGCTTTTGCAAAGTTCGGACATCAATTTCAGTCGCAATTTGCGCAAAGCTGTGACGGGCAATATGCATGGTCAGCTTTTTTTCAATTTCCGCTTGGGGTGCGACCTCTTTTCGAAGACATTTGTCAATTGAACTTGTTTTAAACGCAATTGTTCTTTGCGTTTTGAACTTATCAGAGAAGTCACACTCTTTCAATTCAGGGAAGATCAAATCGTCTTTGTGCCTTTTAAGATGCTCATAGCGATTGATGATATTAAGTGCTTTGTCGGGGATTTTCAAAGACCCTGCTTTGTTGTTTTTTCCCATTGCGTAATGCAAGCGGTTATCCTGCAAATCCGACCAGCGCAAACGCAACACGTCGGAAATCCTCATGCCTGCAAAATAAAAGGAAGTAAGCCAGAGATTACGGGCATGATCCTCGGCAGGGTCAGTCAGCTCAACTTCTTCAAGCGATAGGATTTCATCGGTTGATAATCCTATCTTTACGGTTTCAGGAAATTTGATTTTCATCTTTCCTTTGCCGAAAGGATAATATTTAGGATCAATGACGTTATCTTTAATTGCCTGGCTGAATACGGAACGCACCATGACAAGGCAATTCACGGCGCTTCTTTCGCCCAAGTTCAACTTTGTAACCGCATAACCTTTGAAGCGTTCTAACAGAGTAGGGGTAATGTCATCAAAACCGATTTCTTGCCCGATAAATTTTTTGAAATGCTCTACGCGCGGTTTATCAGCCGTGTACTGGTTATATTTTCCGCTTGCTTTTAAACGATCCAAATATGATTTTGCTTGCGGAAAGAAAGAAGTTCCACCCGAAGGCTTGATTTTATTTTTGATTGTTTTCGGGCTGAGATGATTCTTATTGGTCTCAAGCTCGAGTGAACCGTCAGTCGCCTCGGAAAGTTTTTTAATGAGAAAATTGTTCAAGCGTGCATGATTGGGGTGTGATTTTTTGACACGCTGATTAAGAGAATCCCAGTCATCTTCTTTGATGGAATAACCCAAATGAATGAAGCTTGATTTGCGGTTTTTAGTGATGCGCAAAGCAATCGGCATCGTGCCGTCTTTGTTAGATTTCGCCCTTAAAACAAGCTTCACTGTTGACATGTTGTACCTTCAAATTTGGTACAACATAGGTACAACATTTCTTGGATTTTTATGTTATTTGATGAATTTATTTAAGTTAAATAATGTTGATTATCAATGCAATGACACCATATTACACCATATGAAACCAGCGTTTTTAGGACTGAAAATCCTTGTGTCGGCGGTTCGATCCCGCCCCACACCACAAAAGGTCGGCGGTTCCTCCGGAGTTTCGGAGCCGCCCACACCAACAAGATCAAAGGTAGCCCTGAAGGCTGCCTTTTTTGTTTATGCACTATGTCTACATCATATATTCACCATCTTTCGACAGATACTATATCGGAGAAAGTGTAAATGCCGCTAACAGAACCGGAGAGCACAATAGCGGGTTCTATCATAATGCAAGTACTTCTTTTGCCAAGGATTGGCAATTGACCATGGAGTTACCGGTTGCCGACAGGTTACAGGCAATTAAGTTAGAACGATACATAAAATCCATGAAATCAAAGGCATTCATCCGGAGATTATTGTCGGATGAATCGTTTTTCACCAATTTCAGGGAGATCGTCAGGCAAAGGTTTCAGATAGAAATATTATAGTCGGCGGTTCCTCCGAAGTTTCGGAGCGCCCCACACCACAAGCCAGATAAGGCTTTCAGAAGAAATTACTGAAAGCCTTTTTCTTTTGGTACAACAACAATTTTTTTTTAAGCATGTGAAAGGGTTATTCGTGATGAGGCATTCCCTGGCTTACGAAATACCTTGATTTGAGAAAGCTTCACCCTCTGCCCCGCATTCCACAAATCATAGTTACGTTGCATATTAAGCCACAACTCAGGAGTCGTGTTAAAGGCTTTTGATAAGCGCAAAGCCATTTCAGCGCTTACTCCTTGATGCCCGTTAAGAAGCATGGAAAGGGTTTTGCGGGCTACACCTAAATTTGCAGCCGCATCTGTTTGGTTGAGACTTAACGGTTCCAGATACATTTCCTTCAGGATTTGACCTGGATGGATCGGTTTCATTCCTTGTTTGATCATAGCATCCTCCTTCTATAAAGCAGCTACATTTCTCCAAAGCACCTTAACGGACTTTAAATTGGTATGCTTGCGCGCCTGCGCGAGATCATAGTTTTTTTGCGCTTGCAGCCAGAATTCAGCAGAGGTATTGAAGCCCTTGCCTAATTTCAGCGCCATTTCAGGGGTAACGCTTTGCTTGCCGTTGATAATGGCCGATAGCGTTTTGCGCGTGGTCTGCAAACTCGTTGCGATCTGCTCAACAGTAAAATTCCTCCCGGTTTCTTCTTTTAAACCCTCGATGGTTTCCCGTATCAGTTCGCCCGGATGGGCAGGATCAAACATTGCCATAGTATCAATTTTTTAATGGTAATCCAAATAGTCTACGTCATGCACATGCTCACCGGTAAAACGAAAAACGATGCGGTAGTTCTTATCCACGTTCACCGACCAGAACCCGGCCCAATCCCCCGCCAGTTGATGCAACCCGTACCCCGGAACATTCATGTCCTGGGGTGATAATGCTGCATCCAGACGGGTTAAAATCAGCCAGATTTTGGTTACATGGCTTACATGTATCCTGGTCGCATTGCCTTTCTCGTAGAATAGCTTCAACCCCTTATGTCGAAAACTTACAATCATAAAAATGGGTCGTGACACGTGTCAGGTGCCAAATTTAGTATTTTTCTCCTGAATTTGCCCCACTGGGTTTAATATTTTGGGGGGATTTTTTGATTTATTACCGCATCGAGCATATCATCAGCGTCTTTATGGATGAAATTAACCGATTATGGTTGAGACATGAGAATGACGATAAAGCTTTTGTCAGGAAATTTTATACATTTCCTTCCGGATTTGACCCGGATGGATCGGTTTCATTCCTTGTTTGATCATAGCACCCTCCTTTTTAAGGTGACGTAAGTTGCTCAGGTGCCAATTGCCCCACAAATACCCATAAAAAACCCATATACACCCATAAAAACGCAAAAATCCTGCCTCTGTATATGTTTACTGCCGGTTTTTTGAGGTAATCCGGAAATTCAAATAATAATACGGCTATTAATGTCTGTTAAGGGGGAAAGCGTAAATTCCATATTTTCTCATAAACCTGATATGTCATCCGGGATTTATTCAACCCATATTTCATCTATAAAAAACCAACACGGATGTCCTACGCCGTAATGCCAGTGCGGGCAGGTTTTGATACCTGTTATATCTACCTTGATGTAACGCGCTTTCACCGGCGGGTCGGCTGTATAACTGATATCCACAAATTTCACCTGGGGGTTACGGTCTTCCGGATGATCGATGGATTGAAGTATTTTGTAACCGGCGCCGTCAGATGAAATAGAATAAGTAACATTGGACGGTGCCAGGATCCATGCGCCGAGCTGGTGTAAGAAATCAGCATGGATGGCGGTAAATTCCTTTTCACTGCCTAAGTCAAGTACCAGGGTTGCATCTGTACCCAGCCAGCCTATCCATCCTTCCGCAAATGTCATGCCCCCATATAACCCATCTGTAAGTTCACTCCCCATAGCAGCATACTTTTCGCTGGGGGGCACTGAAAAACTGATATCAACGACCGGTATTGTTTGTTTGCCGGAGGGCATATAACGTGTTCTGTACAATGCAGTGTAATCAAGCGGACTGTTTCTCCTTTCATTCAGCGTCGGTACAGCAAACAGCTTCACCCTTTCTTCAAACAGACCCAGCTTGCGGCTGATCTCATCTACAGGCATATCTTTTTCCGTACGCGCAATGTCCAGTTCGGAATATTGTAACGGTAAACGGGTACGCCATACCCTTTTCAATAAAGTTGAGTCTGTTGCGACAGCCGCTTCCGCCCGGTCAAACAGATCATTGTATCTGCGCATCAATGATTGCTTCAACATGCCCTCTTTATGCGATACAGGAGAATCGTATATCCATAACCGTTTACCACTGCCCAGCAGGGCGCCTTCTATCAGCTTTATGTATTGGTATAGATAAGGCGCAGCATTGCCATAATAACCATGCAGAAAGGTTTGTATAAGAGAATCTTCATTCCGGTTTACGTCCCACATTAGTTTGGATACCAGCCAGGTCCTTAATTCAGCAAAGTCGCCACCACGGCTGCCGGCGATCTGGGAAAAGTGCATGGAGGTATTGTTTTGGTGAAACAAGCGCATATTTTCTCCCAGTATATGGAAATTGGGAAATGGCACAAGATAGTTGTCGAAGTTGATGCCATAGTCCCAGACAAATATATTTTCTGATATGGCGCTCCAGCCTTCCAGCGCTTTCGCAAATTCCCTTCCCGAAGCATTTTCCTTTAATGAAACCTCCCTGTCGCAATCAATGCTGCACAACATGATGTTTACATTTTTGGCAGGCTTTACATGGCGGGGCGGTTTCATGGAATACACATACGCCAGTGTTGAAATTTCTTTATCGGGAAAACGCTCGGCCAGTTTGTTCATAAAATGTATAAGACTACCTGACTGAGCACCTTCATGATCATCAACCGCCTTACATTTTTCACACTGGCAAAAAGTGTAATTCCCGTCGTTTTGGCTTACGGAAATGATATGTTTACCGGGATTGGCTTTGAATACGGAATCTACCCTCCGGGTCACGATCTCCAGCACATCAGGGTTGGACAAACACCATTGACTGGCTTTGCCGGGATGGCGCTTGCCGTTAAAGAAGGAATAATATTCCGGGTGCGCTTCGCCATATACGGCGGAGGGCAGCAGGAAATCAAAAGTGTGCACCCAGAGGTTGCCTGCAAATATCTCCCGGGGTGTTTTCAACCGCATCCAGTCCCGGTAAATGGTATCTGTTGCCATGGCATAGTGCTGACTCTGCCTGTACCGGAAGGAAGGTATTTCCGTGAGATCAATTACCGGTATTTCCAGCGTGGAAGCCGGCTGTAAGCTATACTCCTGCTCTCCCCAGTACGAGACCCCGCAGTACCGTTCCAGCAGGCTCACGACAGCATATATGGTTCCTTTTCCGCCACCTGAAACGATCCGCAGGGTATGATCATTGCCCACTATGCGAAACCCGTCCTCCGGAAGACCGTCTTTCTGCAAATCTTTATTCAACCCTTCATTGCCAATAACAACATCGTTCTTTTTGATCTGTACTGTTTTTTGGATCGCCAGTTTCGTTCCGGTGATCCTTGTTACAAAATCCTGCAGCAAACGGGCAGCCGCGGCATCCGTACTATCGTTTGATGTGAGTATGATCCTGCCTGCCTGCTTTTTATTGCTGACCAGGGTTACCTGTGCAGGCAATACCAAACAAAAGCAGCAGACGAATAGCAGCAGACTGATAAAACGTTTCATAATGAAAGTAAACATGCGATCGGAATAATGAATAAAGATACGATTCTCGCGGCAGGGCTATGGGGTATTTAGCTTCAGTGAGGAAGTCTCGTGTCGGATTTCTTGTTATTGGTGACACCGCAGTAACCATCCTACGAATGCCAATAACGACGTATGGTTGTTAACTCAACCTTATTACACTATTTACATGAATAAGGTAATAAGGTTCCTGGAGCATGCGATAAATCCCGAAGAGCTAACATTATTTATATTCCTGTTTTGAAGCGAAAATTTTTCCACCATTGCGCTGCCCTTGTTGGTGTTGCGTTCAGGTATTGAGCGCCAGCTTCACCAACAAGTTTTGTGGCGGATTGTCTTGTTGTTGGTGATACTCGCCCATAGTAACTGCTTCACGAACACCAGCAACGGTATGCCCCTAAAAACAAAAGCCGTAAAAACGGCTATATAAATCATTGAGATGTAAGGAGTTTGGTTACCCTAAGTGAACAAATTACCGAACACTTTTTGGGGGATTTGAAAAGATTGTCCGATCTAAACTATTGATTTTATTGGGATTCAGCGTTTTTGTTGGTTCCCAAATCGAAGATTTTTTAGGACTGGATCATGTACATGACTCGCGCCGGTGCTATTGTATTTTATTAACAACGCCAAATTCCATCAGTCGATGTTTCGGTTTATATTCTGATCGGCTTCGGTAAAGTGCGTTGGTGACTGCCTGCCTTCCCATTTATTTCCATTGAGTAAGTAAATTTCATAAAAGACGATCCATTCTAGCACCCATGGAATCGTGTACTCGTGAATGTTAATCCTTTCATTCCACCACATATCTGGTGGGTAATGCAGGCACAGGCTGTGATTGCTGTACATGTGAATGTCGCGGCAAGGCTCAATTTTCGGATACAGTATCGTGGAGCGCGGTTCGTGCCCAGCCACGTATTCAATTTTGATTTTATACCTGTCTTTACAGCCATCCGGCTGCACCCACCCGACGCAGACCAGTACATCTTTAATGATAGTGCACTCCAGAAACGGAAAACTCTCCTTCACCAGCCTTTGCTGGCAAAGAAGTATACCAAACCTATTGTAAGATTTTTTCCGTCCAAAAAACAAACTACTCATAGTGGAAACGGTGAGGCTGGTTTTTGATTCCTTCGGAATTCGATGTTATGTTCCCTGCTTTATCAGTATAAGCTTGTCCTGAATTTATCAATGTTGCACTAGAGCGTAGTTTGGCGAGACGTTCCTGTTCCTGCTCCTCCTGAGATACTACATATAGGTTCCCTTGCGCATCTGCCTTTATGTAGGGAAGACTTTTTAGGTAATTAAACCAGTTGAACCGGTATTGGGTATAATAGAAATTACGCTTACGGCCTTCATAAATGTAGCGCTTAATGACCTCGCCTTTTGAATCCCGCACGAGGTCAAAGGATTTCTCATCAATCTGGAGCCGATCTTTCACATGTTGACCCACTATGATCCCATTTCTGCCTGCATAGGATTGCATTTTTGGAGCCAAACTGGTATGTAAACTAAGTGTAGTAAGTTCCGTGCAGTTACCCACGCCAAAATTTGCCCAAAGCACGTCGTCATCGTCACCAAAATCGATACCTGTGCGGGTGCAGATATTCTCCACACCGTCTTCTTCAAAAAGCCGTTGCAGATCATTTTGTACAAAATAGGTAAACATGGCTGTTGCCGTCACTGCGTTCTTTACAGCCTCCACCTTACTGATATTTTTTCCACCGAAATAAACGAAAACTCCATCACCCTGCAGGCGCTGAATATGTCCACCAAAAAGCAGGCATACATGAATCGCTGCGCTTTGAATCGTATTCGTAATGGTGTAGATCGTTTCCTTATCATAGTTATCGTTGAGATTGGTGGAACCCTTTATATCGATAAACGCACTGGTGATATAATGATATTCCTGGTTGTCTGTCCCCTTTAGATGCCTAAAATCAGGATGCAGGCCAATTTGAGCGTTGCTGGTATCAGGACGGGTAATCACGTGGTCGAGTGTCAACAAACTATTTTCCGGCTGCATACTCATGCGCCCTGAAAGCCGTGCAGCTGGGCGGGCTTTCACCAGCGTATCCGCGCCTGTAAAATTCGAATAACTCTCAGACATTAACCTGCTGGCCCTGCTTTGTTGCAAAGCATTTTTCACGCGGTTCGTATAGCTATCAAAAATATTCATTTGTTTATCAGATTTAATGTTATAAAATAAATGATGGGAATCAGTAGGAGGAACTGAGCGATGAGCAGCCAACCAGCGACCCTTAGCTTCCGGTATTTAGCCGTAAGCCCTGTGGCAAGCAGCCAAGCCTGGCTGACGGCATCCTCTGTCATCCGGTCCTCACCCTGCTTCAAAAAGGCCTCTACATAATTTTCTCTGTTGTACTCCGAAACCGATCCAAAAAAAATGAGGGAGCGGCGTTTTGCGCCTTTGTTCCCGGAAACCAGGAAAGGATTACTGGCAATCACCGTTAACATCGTAGAAAGAATGCTGCAAAGCCCGAACAGGATCAGCAGACACCATAAGGTATGGGGCATCTCCATGTCGCGGTAAAAATTGACAAACCCCACAAAAAGCCCTCCTAACAGGAAGGTGTTCAAAGCAATGAAAAAAGCACTCTTGTTGTTCACGCTGTCGTTATAATGATCATAGCGATCGATGATGAACTTAGCGTGTTCGTATGTTTCTTTTTTTGTCATTGTTCGGATATTATTGCGCCAATGAATAATGCTGCTAAAACACCAACAAAAGTATTTTCGACTTGCCTGCTTCTGGGGTTGCCTGACTTTATTTCAGTAATAAAGTGTTCGCAGTTATAGTTGATGAGGTTATAGGGCCGACCGATCCGGGCAAGCGAGCGCTGGACGATTGCTTTTCTCTTTGCATTATTCCCCTTGAACGGAATGATGCGGTTTACTTTTCTCACTACTGAAAAAAAATCATCCACACTTATCAGGCTTACACCGCGGTTGATATCGTTATGAATGATCAGGTGGGTACCGTTGTGATCATAGCCGATGTAAAGCGCATGATGCTGGATAATGTCCCAGCCGCTTTTGGGAACAATCAATTCATCCCCCGGCTTTAATTGAAAGGAGTCAACATAATAGTTCTGCATACAACAGTTTTATTGGTTATTGAACGAAGCGCCGGTATACTCGGCTGCTATATACTTCTCCCATTTGGCTCCCACACTGGTGCAAGCAGCGATAAAATCAGCAGATGCCTGCGGGTGGGTAATGCCGTCTTTTCTTAAGCAGGTATTTGGAAGATCATACCATTTGCCCTCGTCCGATTGAATCCTTGCGCTATACCCATAAGATTCAATCAGCTTTTTTTTCAGTTCCGTGTGAATCGTGTCCGATGTTTTTTTAATGTCGTAGGTGAGTAAAATTTTTGCCATAACATTTCCTGTTTTAACATTCATAATAAGTGCCTTCAATCTTTTCGCGGAGTAGAAAGCGTTCATTGCCGGAGCTGTTGGGGAAGGAAATGTTCTGGCGGCCTGGTACGGACTTTGCACTTTATGAGCAACGCCCTATCTTAGCAGCGAATTACAAAACACAACGGGAAGTTGCTGGCCTTGTGGCCACACGGTAACAACTCAAAACCAAACTTCCGTTTCTCCCCTGACCGGAGGTGATGACTCCGGTTCAGGGGATTTTCCTTATTTAATATCTGTTACGCCGTTCCAAGTTTCGTGCCCTGTGGGGAAACAAGAAAAATTGTCACTTAACGTTGTTGATACTCATTAGTCAATGTGCTGCAGGATAAAGCTATAATCATAGCTGATCCTGCCATGCTTATCGATGTTCTGCTGCCAGGCCGCCTCGTCATGGCTGATATCCACGATATCGGATGTTCTCAGCCGCCCCAGCTTTTTTTCCACCGCCTCGATAGCCTGTCGCTCGGTCTCCGAAAAAATTTCCATGTCCGGATCCCCATCGTGGTTGAGAAACTTCTCCCCCCCGTAATCGTCAAATTCCACTTCTTCAATATCCACGTATCCCGCGTCAAACAGCCGGTCATAAATGCCGCCGTAATTCTTGGGCACCGGTCCGTGCGTGATGGCCACATAGGTCATACCGCTGATGCTATAGCCGGTTTTACTGTAATGAAAAAAATCGGCGTAAAACAGCAGCTTGTTCATTTTCGTTTTAAACGGTTCCAGCTTTTGAGCAAAGAACTTAGCCATCATCCCTATTTTTTCCAGGCTGGGGATCCGGTAGCCGTTGTAATTGCCCGGTACCCGGGTGCCAAAAAGCCTTTCCTCCATCAGGCTGTCCAGCATATCCCATCCGGTCAGTTTACTGGTCACCTTCTTGTTGATCCGCTCTATTTCCTGCTCTTCCAGTTCATTACTGCTCAGCTCGATCAGCTTCCTGAATTCCTCCGGGTCTTTTGCCAACTGGATCAGGCGGCCGGTCGCTATGCTGGGCATCTCCCCGTTTTCATAATTGCGGTACACATTCGGTCCAAGCCCCAGTATCTCGCTCATTTTAGTCGCACTGAGCCCGTACTGTTCGCGTATCATTTTAATCTCGTCCACAAAGGGTATCCCATATTTGCTCCGATACTGGTTATGCACCTGCGCCTGATTGAGCTCATCGAGTTCCCGCGTCGTAAATTCTTCGCCATTCTCATTGTCCACCCAGGTGTGGTAAACAATCTGGAATGGCTCTTTTCGGAAATCAAACGACTGTAGCTGCTTTTTCAGCCTTACATCTCCTTTTGGCTTAATTAGTTTCATAATGTATTCTCTTTAAAAGGAAATGACATTTCGCGTTCCGCCTCATGAAAAGAAATACAGATCACCGGCCTGTTTGGCGGACCCATTGAAATTTTAATATAGATCATCCGGTTTTTCACCTGCTTGCCAAACACCCATAAAGGGGCACCGGCGTTCAGCGTGTCCGGTTTAGGTCCCTGGGAATAATCTTCTATTGAAAGCGCTTCAATTATTTTTATTCTCTGCATCGGACTCATCTCCAGGCTTAATAGCGCCTGTGTATTTTTTCCCCTGTCATCCCTTACCCTGATTTCCCAGATTTGTAGTTTCTGGTGAAAATCTGCAAGAAACGACCCGGCTCCTTCCCTGGTTGCCATACTGAATTTTCATACTCCAAAAATACGAATAATTTTAGTAAATTGTACCTGATAGTGAAAAAAGTGCATAAAATGTTATATTTCTCACTATTAAATCACTCCTTGTGTTCCTGGAAATTACTAACTCATGGGTATTCAGACTACTATAACGAGCGCCTTCACTGTTTCTTCCGGCAAGTTGATTTCGCTATCAGTAAAAATTTTTTTCTTAAATGAAGAGCATGTGTGCAAATAGAAATGTTCCGGATAGAATTACGATTAATAAACCAAATATAAATCTCCCTCTCACCTTGCTTTTTGTGGCAGAGGTGATCGGAGAAAAAATAAGGGAAATTATTATATATGATTTTGGCTACCTAGAACGGCATGCCGATAAATACACATTGTTAGTTGGCTTTATATTCTACTACCGTGACACTTTGTTTAATGATCTAATACCACGCCAGAAATTGGCGTGCATGCAGAAGCCAGACGTTTGAGTTCTATTATTTGCTGCAAATTTTATCCAGGCGGATTTTTTCTCTTGTTCACGAAGTGATGGTATTTTTTAATGAGAGCCTTATGGTACTCAGCATTTAAAATTTCTTCTAATAAATATATTCATCTTATTTAATCACCCTATAAAATGAATATACTATGTCCTCCGCAATTTTATACCTCAGAGTAAGTACAGACGAGCAAGCCAGCAAAGGATATTCCCTAAAATACCAGGAAGATGTTCTGGCGCAGTATTGTAATTTGAAAAACATCACCATTCTTAAAACATTTAAAGAGGATCATTCTGCCAAATCTTTTAACCGGCCCGCATGGAAAAGACTTATGCTGGAAATAGAAGGAAGAGGAAAGAAGCTACCCAACTTAATCCTTTTTACAAAATGGGACAGGTTTAGCCGAAATACCGGTGACTCTTACAGCATGATAAGAACACTTCAGAAATTCTCTGTGGAACCACAAGCCATCGAGCAGCCTCTTGATTTATCTGTTCCGGAAAACAAAATGATGTTGGCTTTTTACCTCGCCGTACCGGAAGTGGAGAACGACCGGCGTGGCTTAAATATAAAGTACGGAATGTATAAAGCGAGGGAAGAAGGCAGATGGTTGGGCCGTGCCCCTTTAGGGTATACTAATCATTGCTCACCAGACGGCTCCAGATATATTGTTCCAAAAGAGCCGGAGGCTTCAATAATAAAATACGCTTTCGAGCAATTGGCAGAAGGAAGATTAAATGTGAATCAGGCCTATTTGCAGGCGCTTCAACATGGCCTTACCTGCAGCCGGAGCAATTTCTGGGCATTAATGCATAATCCTATGTATGCCGGTTATGTTCGGGTGAAAGATTTGGATAACAATAATATACATCTTGTACCGGCGCAACACTTGGGGATTATTTCCATGCCCATGTTTGAAAAAGTGAGCGCCCACATCACCCGTAAAAGACAAAAGCCCCGGTTTAATAAAGCATTCAATCCTGAACTGCTTCTTAAAGGCTTTATCAGTTGCCCCCGATGCTCAAGAGTATTGACCGGAAGTGGGTCTATTGGAAGAAGTGGTGCAAAATATTACTACTATCACTGTAATTCTACCTGCGGATTTCGGATAAGAACGACTTATGCTCATAATGTATTTCTTCAAAGGATCATGAAATTTTTTCCAACTGAAATATACATAGAGTCATTCCGGAAAATTTTGCTGAATACGTGTGAAGGGCAAAAGCAGGAAACATTACTAAAACAGGGAAAAGCTATAAAAGGGATAGAGCAATTTACTGATCGTATTTTAAAGTTGAAGGATCTGCTTTTTGATGGTTACATAATCTTAGATGATTACCGGTTAACCAAAGAGGACATTGAAGCAAAAATTCAACTTTTGAACGACTCAATAATATCATACAGGAACGAACTAACGGGCATTAACGGCAAAGTGAATTTGGCAGCGAATGAATTTTGCAATCCATATGCATTTTTTGTGACCTTAAACAATGAATTAAAGCAAGAATTTGTCAATAATTTACTTAACCATATTTGGCAATGGAACGAAGCTGAATTCGATGGGATTTTTAAACGATCCGTACACATCGTTTATGGATTGCAGGAAAATAACGACCCGAGAGAATCGATAAAGCAAGCGGATGAAATACATTCATTTCTAAACAAATTTGCACAAATGATTTTACGAAAAAGGATTCGGCCGGAAAGTTCTACAAACGGTTCGAATCCTGTTTACTCGACCTAACGGGATTATTCGAACCAACTTTACTATTTAGTCCTTAAAATCTGTTGAAACTCTTTACTGTAGCGGATTTCATGGAAATGAAAGCCAAAATAACCTTTAAGTATTTAGATTAAAGAGGTTCGGACGCGATAATAATATCAAAAACGCTGAAACCCTTTGCTGTAAAAGGTTTCAGCGTTTTTGATAAAAAAAGACTATATTTTAAAATTTAGTCTTTACCTGTTACCCGATCTGGATTCGAACCAGAGCTATCAGAGCCAGAATCTGAGGTACTACCGCTATACTATCGGGCAATAACGGGGTGCAAAATTACATTTTTTACGTATTATTTTCAAGGTTCTACCCAGGCATTGTTTTCTTTCAGCAGGTTGATCAGCTCTTCCACCGCTATTTCGCTGTTTACCGCCCGTTTTACCACTTCCTTGCCTTTATAGAGGGTTATTTTGCCCGGGCCACTGCCTACATAGCCAAAATCGGCATCTGCCATTTCACCCGGACCGTTTACGATGCAGCCCATAATGGCGATTTTTACCCCTTTCAGGTGATGGGTCACCGCCCGTATTTTAGCAGTGGTTTCCTGCAGGTCAAAAAGCGTTCTGCCGCAGGAGGGACAGGAGATGTATTCCGTTTTGGAAATACGGGTACGGGTAGCCTGCAGGATGGAGAACGCCGTATTATTGATAAACTGTTCTACGGTGGTATTCTGCGTATAGTTCCTGCCGCTGGCATTCAGTTGGGTAACACTGCCCTGGTATGCCTCCGCTGTCATGCCCAGGCAAATGCCATCGCCCATGCCATCCAGGAAGAGCGCCCCGGTTTCGGTGGCAAAATGTATAAGATGCTCATCAGACGTTTGCCGGTTGCTGTCCGTAACCAGTATCACCGGGTTTTTGATGCCCCGCTGTTGCAGTTCAGTGAAAGTTGCTCTTACGGACTGCATGGCATTTTCTTTGATGCTGCTTAGACATAACACCACAGTAGGATCATAGCCAATGGCCTCCAACGAAGCAGGGAAGTCCCCGTTGCAATCTGCCATCACAAAATTGGCAACCGCGCTTTTGGGAGCCGTTGCACTGTAATCGGCTATATCAAAAATGGGGAAATATTTTTCCTTATCTGCACTATCCACCCATTTGTCGGCAGGCACCAGCACCTTCAAGGTACCGGGCAGGGCAAAATCCAGGGTGGGTTCAGTGATATAGATATAATCCGCCGCCGCGTCGCTGATGTTCCATTTATCCAGTTGCGCTTCATAGGTATACCCCACACTTTGCAGCACAGCCGGGGTAATGGTGCCGGCTTTGCTCAGGTCTGCCACCACCACCGGCACATGGGTGCCGCCGATATGATCTACCGTAAAAGTTTCCCGGCGCTTGTACTCAAAAGGAGAATACGACACGGTGATGGTTCCGGATGAGCCGGTCTGTACTTTTCCCGCAAGGGTATATCTTTTCACAATATCGCGGCAAACCGGTATTTCCAGCTCCGGGTCTTCGGTGAGAGATACCCGTATGGTATCGCCAAGTCCGTCTTCCAGCAAAGCGCCGATACCGATCGCAGATTTAATGCGGCCGTCTTCGCCGTCCCCGGCTTCGGTAACGCCGAGGTGCAGCGGATAACACTCGTTAAACTCTTCCTGCATTTGCTTTACCAGCAGGCGGTAGGCCTGTACCATCACCTGCGGGTTGCTGGATTTCATACTGAGCACGATATTATGATAGTCTTCGTAGCGGGCAATGCGCAGGAACTCCATAGCGCTCTCCACCATTCCCACAGGTGTATCCCCATAGCGGCTCATGATACGGTCGCTGAGGGAGCCGTGGTTGGTGCCGATGCGCATGGCGGTACCATACTCCTTACAGATCTTCACAAGCGGCGTGAAGCGCTGCTGTATCCTTTCTATCTCGGCGTTGTAGGCGCTATCGGTATATTCAATAAACTCAAACTTCTTTTTGTCGATATAGTTGCCGGGGTTCACCCTTACTTTTTCAACGATGCGGGCCGCTACTTCCGCTGCATTGGGGGTAAAATGGATATCCGCTACCAGGGGTGTTCTGTACCCCCGCTTGTGCAGTTCATTCCTGATCGTCAGCAGGTTTTCCGCTTCCTTTTTACTGGGCGCGGTAATGCGTACCAGTTCCGCACCGGCTTCTATGCAGCGGATGGTTTGTTCCACAGTACCGGCCGTGTCCATGGTGTCGGTAGTGGTCATGGTCTGCAGCCGGATGGGATGGTAGTTGCCCAGCAACAGCTCTCCAATCTTTACTTCTTTGGTTTTTAGCCTCTTATACTCTGTAAGTGATTCACAATACCATTGCATAACGATCAAACTGTAGCGCAAAGGTAGGGTATAGAATGTGGAAATGAGAAAATGTGGGAATGTGGAAATGCCTTCACTTACTACTTGCCACTAACCACTTATGACTATACCATCACCCGTCCGTAAGCGTTTTTTCCGCAAAAGCCTCTATTTCCGGGAAAAAAGCCTCATAGCATTGACGAAGCTGTTCATAATGTGCTTCAAAAATATCTATAGCCGGACGGCTGTCGCTAATATAAGCCGCGCGGTGCACCAGCCCCTTCAGGCTGTTATGGATGCCATCCCTGAACCGGTAATTATAGAGCCAGTTTTGCTTTTTCATATAGGGAAACATGAGCCTGAACCGTTCCGGCATAATGGGTTCATGGACATCCAGCACCCGGTAGGTGTTTTGTGCAAAAGTCCATAAGCTTTCGTTGTCAAACCGCTGCGCATCCAGTGCCAGGAAATGATCGTACACCACATCCATAAAAGACACAGCATATAAGCCATAATGCGGGCGGAACAGGTTGCCTCCGGCTTTCGTTGCCGGGTGCTTATCGGTAAATTCGTCAATAGCCCGGTGCAGCATGATCCCTTTTTGAATATCTTCGGTATAGTCAAAACGTTTTTTGCCTTTTACAAAATCACTGATCATGTTACCCATGATAATGTCAGGCTGATTGAAAGACAGGTATGCATGCGCCAGGAAATTCATTGACCGGTTGAATGCTTGTTTTTTAGATCAGTCATAAAATATCATTAATTTACCATCTTTCAGACGAAATGCTAAATTATTTTCCCGGTAGTCGTCCGAATAGTCCAATATATTACATTTGTCGTATTAATTCTTCCAAAATATGCTGTTGCAAACAGTTGACACCGTTGATTTGATCAACCCGGAGGTATTCAGGCAGGATTATTACCTGGCATCAAAACCGCTGGTCATTAAGCATCTTTCGAGAAACTGGCCGGCTTTTCAAAAATGGAGCTGGGAATATTTCAAGGAAATTGTCGGAGACAAAGAAGTAGGGATCTACAACAATATCAAAACAGACGCTTTTACGCCTGTTAATACTCCCAATGGTCATACCACCTTTGGGGAATATGTGGATATGATCAGCCAGGGGCCCGCAGGCTGGCGCATATTCCTCTTCAACATTTTTGACCATGCCCCGCAACTGACCAAAGACTTTGAGTGGCCGGATCACCTGGCAAAAGGCTTCGTAAAAAGATTTCCCATGCTGTTTGTGGGAGGTGCCACTTCCATAACCCATATGCACTTTGACATCGACTTATCGCATGTGTTCCATACCCAGTTCATGGGTAGAAAAAGGGTGCTGCTGTTTCCCTATAGCGAACAAAAAAAGCTATACAGGAAACCTTTTGAAGTGCAAAGCCAGGTAGACTTTTCGCATTATCATGATAATTCCGGCAACCCTGACTATGACAGGTTCCCTGCGCTCAGGTATGCCAGGGGATACGAAGTAACGCTGGAACATGGCGACACGCTGTTCATGCCCTCGGGATACTGGCACCATATGGAGTACCTGGACAGTGGTTTTGCAATGAGTCTCAGGTCTTTACAAACTTCCGTCGTTGGAAAAGCGAGGGGACTCTGGAATCTGGTGGGGATGCGAAATATCGACACTTTTATGAAGAAAAACTTCCCGGAAGCATGGTATAGCTACAAGATCAAAAAACTGTACAAGACAGCTGCCGGCGAACTGAAAACCCTGGAAAAGTAAGCTCCGGGAGAACAGCACGACAAAATAATAAGTTCGCCTACCGGGCACCGAAATTGTTTGGGTAATTTCTTTGAAGTTATCTTGTTACGCATTAATTTAGTGTTCTATACAGACGCCTCTCTGTATTAGCTTTTTATTCCAATCAATACCTGCAAACCCTTATCCATTATATTGTAACAGACTAAGTTTATTGCAAAATAGCTGAACGATCTTTTTGTGGTTTCAGAGGTAAGCAAAGGCCGGCGATTTCTATCGTCGGCACCTTTTTTATTTGGATGATCCGAAGCCGGTTATGAAGTAGCTTTGCAAAAAAAGTATTCATGTCTCATCCAGATATTGCAGCCATCCGGCAGAACTATACTAAAAGCAGCCTGTCTGAACAGGAAATAGCAGAACATCCTGTCCGGCAGTTTGAAAAATGGTGGAGCGAAGCCATAGCTTCACAGATTGATGAAGTGAACGCCATGACACTGGCTACGGCTTCTGCCGACGGTCTTCCTTCTGCCAGGGTTGTATTACTGAAAGGCTTTTCTGATAAGGGATTCACTTTTTTTACCAACTACCATAGCTTTAAAGGACGTCAACTGGAAGACAACCCGAAAGCATGCCTGGTGTTTTTCTGGAAAGAACTGGAACGCCAGGTAAGGATAACAGGGCTTGTGAGCAAAACGGCTGCGGAAGAAAGCGACGCTTATTTTCAGTCGCGGCCCGAAGCCAGCAGGATCGGAGCCATTACCTCTCCCCAAAGTGCCGTTATTGAAAGCCGGGAATGGATTGATAACCGGTACCGGCAAAACCTGGAGCGGATGCAGGGAAGCCCGATAGTGCGGCCGGAATATTGGGGTGGGTATATTGTGAAACCCGTTATTGTTGAATTCTGGCAGGGACGATCAGGCAGGCTCCACGACAGGATTCAGTATACACGGGAAGAAGAGGGTTCCTGGAAAATAGAAAGACTGGCGCCGTAAATTCACCTGGTTTTCAGTGTAAACTCCAGTCCTTTTTTAAGATGCAGGGTAGTGGACACATAGCCATTTGCCGGGTTTCGGACATAGTTCAGGTAAGGAAGCATAGCGCCTTTAAATCCCTGCACATCATCTACCGCAATTACGGCGCCTTTGCTGAGCTGCGGCTCTATCTGCCTGAAGATATCAAAAACCATATCCGGGAATCCATCCAGCAACGCCATATCAAACCGGGTGTCCACTGTCTTTAGTGTTTCTCTGGCATTACCTTCCAGGATGGTTACATGGTCGCTCAAACCGGCCTCGGCTATATGTTGCCGTGCGGCTTTTACTTTATGCGAAATATATTCAGTGCTGATCACCTTGCCGCCATTTGCCTTTGCTGCCAGCCCGAGATAAATGGTGGAGATACCATAGGAGGTCCCGAACTCGAAAATGTTCTTTGCGCCGATTGCCCGGGCCTGCATGTACAGAAAATCGCCCTGCGCCGGGTGGATCGGGATGTATTTATCTTCATAAAACGACTCGTTCACTCCTTTCCAGCTGTCTCCTTTCGAGGATAAGATCCTGTGTGCCCTTGGCAGCAGGCGCATGACCACGGAAAAGCCCTGCTTCAGTGCAGCTTTATATAATTTGAACAAAACAGCTTCTGCTTTGGGGTCATTCAACACAGAAAACAGAGCCGGGGTAAGCCTGAACATAAGCGTATCTTTTGCTTATGCAATTTAGTCCCCGCAGGGTATGACAGGGTCAGGGAATTGTCAGCGTTTTGTAGAAAGATCGCCGGGTATACAAATATTCCTGATCGCGTAAATTAATCCCTGTATGTAGCTGAACTTTTTTTGCAACTGGTGTTAAGTCAATCAATAATGTCTGTTGTTTTTCCCGCAGATTACGCTGATAAACGCTGATTTTATTGAGCTACTTTGGCGAAAATCCGCGAGATCTGCGGGAGATGTATTCGTCACATTTTTACTAACATAACACTACGCCTGAGCCGCAGGACCGCCGAAGTTCAAAGGCACCTGTATCTCTTCTATGTCCTGTATGGTTCCGTTGGCAGCTTCAAAGCGTTTTACATTGTCCATGAGAGCTTTCATGAAGCGTTTGGCGTGCTGGGGCGTCAATATCAGTCTTGATTTGACTTTGCTCTTGGGTGTCCCCGGCATTACATTTACGAAATCAATTACGAACTCCGCATGGCTGTGGGTAATAATGGCCAGGTTGGCATATATACCTTCCGCAATTTCCTCCGATATCTCAATGTTCAATTGATTCTGCTGTTGTTCTGCCATAAATCATATTTTCTGCAAATGTAACAACTTCGTCCTGTGAAGGCAATAGTTTGGGTGAAGTCAATTTCTCTAAGTACTTTCACGCCATGAGCATAAGAATCGGAACACGTGATAGTGAGCTGGCCACCTGGCAGGCAAAAAAGGTACAGTCTCTTCTGAAGCAGGAAGGGATAACATCTGAGCTGGTGCTGATAAAAAGTGAAGGCGATATCAACCTGACCGTACCGCTGTATGAAATGGGTATACAGGGCATTTTTACCCGGGCTTTAGACATTGCGCTGCTGGAAGGAACCATAGACCTGGCGGTGCATTCCTATAAGGATGTGCCCACGCAACTGGCACGCGGGCTGGTAAAAGCCGCTATTTTAAAGCGGGATTCTTATAAAGATATATTGGTTTTTAAAGCCGGGGATGAAGCGTTACCCGCAGAGCTGGGGTATAATAATGACGGAGTATGGCAAAATGCGCCCGCCACGTCATTTTTGATCGCCACCAGCAGCACCCGCAGAAAAGCTCAGTGGCTCAATCGTTATCCCGGTCATACCATCGAAAATTTGCGGGGTAATGTGAACCGTCGCTTGCAGAAACTGGCGGAAAGCAAATGGCAGGGGGCTATCTTTGCAGCAGCCGGACTGGAGAGAATACAGGTGCGCCCGGAAACGAGCATTGAGCTGGACTGGATGCTGCCCGCGCCCGCGCAGGGTACGGTGATGGCTGCGGCACGCGAGGACAACAGCGCCTTGCTGCAGGTTTGCGAAAAGCTCAACCATGCCGATACAGATATTTGCACCGGCGTGGAAAGAGATTTTCTGAAGGCGTTGGGCGGCGGTTGTGCCACACCGATAGGTGCCCTGGCAGAAATCAGGGACAACAGGCTGTACTTCAGGGGCAACCTGGTATCCGCAGATGGGAAGACGAAGATTGAAACTGAATGGAACGGCCCCGTGCATGAGGCGGCAGAAGCGGGGGCGCTGGCGGCAAAAGACATTATAAGTAAAGGCGGAGCGCCGATAATTGAATCGATTCGCAATGGCGGAACATAGCATACATATATTATCAACCCGGTCACTGAAGAAAGAACTGGTAGAAAAAGCAGGCAAATGCCGTATACAGGCCGATGCGGTGGCTTTTATCCAGAACATCCCCGAACTTTCCCTGCAACTGTCGGATACTATCCGAACCCTGTCGCAGCAACCCCTGGTGGCGGTGTTCACCAGCATTCATGCCGTGGAGGTGGTGAGAGGTGAGTTGGATGGTATTGTGCCGCCCTGGAAGGTTTTTTGCACGGGTGGTGTTACCAAAGAAGCTTTGCTGGAAATATTTACGGAACAGGATATCGCAGGCACCGCTAAAAATGCCAGCAGCCTGGCAGAAAAAATACTGCAACACCCGGAGGTGAGCGAGGTATTCTTTTTTTGCAGCAGGCAAAGGCTGAACGACCTTCCCGAGACCCTGTCTGCCGCCGGCATAAAGGTGAATGAAACCATCGTTTATCAAACCGTAGGCACACCGGTGGCTATCGATAAGGAATACGATGCCATCCTGTTTTTCAGCCCAAGCGGTGTCCACAGCTTTTTTTCCATGAACACCCTCCCGCTGAGCACCACGCTGTTTTCCATAGGCAAAACCACCACCGCCACCATTGAATCCTATTGTGGAAATGAAGTGATAACCAGTCAGTGGCCGGGCGAAGCCACCCTGGTAGATCTTGTGATCGATTATTATGGCAAAACTGCAGGCGAAGTGCGGGATACGCCGTAAGCAAATGTGCTAATTTGAAAATTTGAAAATTTGAGAATGGAGATGTTGAAAAATGATCTGTTGTTGAGAACATTGAAAGGAGAACTTACCAGCCGTCCGCCGGTATGGATGATGCGCCAGGCAGGACGTTATCTCCCGGAGTATATGGTGCTGCGGGAGAAATACGGCTTTTTTGAACGGTGCCAGACGCCCGAGCTCGCCTGTGAGATCACACTACAGCCGATCGATATCGTAGGGGTGGATGCCGCGATATTATTTTCAGACATCCTGGTAGTTCCGCAGGCGATGGGTTTGGAGGTGCAGCTGGTGGAAAGTAAAGGACCCTGGCTGCCCGATCCGGTTAAAACCGAAAAAGATCTCCAACGCGTAAGGGTACCCGATGTGTATGAAACACTGCAATATGTTTTCGATGCCATCCGGCTCATAAAAAAAGAGCTGAACGGAAGGGTGCCGCTGATCGGGTTTGCCGGTGCACCATGGACCATCCTGTGCTATATGGTGCAGGGCAAAGGCAGCAAAACCTTCGATGAAGCCAAAGCTTTCTGCTATACACAACCAGAGCTGGCCGCCAAACTGTTGCAGATGATCACCGATACCACCATTGCCTACCTGAAAGCGCAGGTGAAAGCCGGTGCCGATACCGTACAGGTATTCGACAGTTGGGGCGGATTGCTGGGCCCGGATGATTTTGAACAGATATCACTGAAATATATTCGCCAGATCGTAGCAGCGCTGAAAGACGAGGTACCGGTGATCGTATTTGCCAAAGGCGCCTGGCACAGCCTGGGGGCTATGGCAGCCACCGGGGCAGCCGGACTGGGTATAGACTGGTGCATCACTGCTGAAAATGCCCGGCAATTTGCCGGAGACAAGGTAACGCTCCAGGGCAACTTTGACCCGGCTAAACTATTGTCGCCTATACCTGTTATACAGAAAGAGGTTAAAAGCATGATAAAGGCATTCGGTAATCAGCAATACATTGCCAATCTCGGCCACGGCATACTGCCCAATGTGCCGGTAGATCATGCCCGGGCTTTTGTGGATACCGTAAAAGAAAGCGAAGGACTGTTTGCCTGATAAAGCTTAACAGCAGCACTGACAAATCTTTAACGGCATCTGATCCCGGTCAGGAATATTCATTTTCGTGAGGATCACCTTTGTAAAAAACGGATGATATGGAAGCAGCAACACAGCCCGTGACAACACTTACCAAAGAAAACTGGATAAGCTATACCCAGCAGTTGCAGGACACCATTTGCCATGCACTGGAACAGGTGGACGGCAAGGCGTCTTTTGTGGAAGACAAATGGGAACGTGAAGGAGGTGGTGGCGGAAGGACCCGGGTGATCGCTAACGGAAATGTTTTTGAAAAAGGCGGTGTCAACACGTCCGTGGTGTATGGTAAGGTAACAGATGCTATGCGCAACCAGTTGAAAATAGACGGAGATACCTGGTTTGCCTGCGGACTGAGCCTCGTGATCCACCCTGCAAATCCTTTTGCGCCTACCACTCATGCCAACTGGCGATATTTTGAATTATACGATGCCGGTGGCAATATCAGCGACCGGTGGTTTGGCGGCGGAGCCGATCTTACGCCTTATTATCTTTTTGAAGAAGATGCCCGGCATTTTCACCGTACCCTGCATGATGCCATCGCCCCTTTCGGTGAAAACCTTTACCATGAATACAAGCAGCTCTGCGACAAATACTTCAGCAATACACACCGCAACAATGAAATGCGCGGTATAGGCGGTGTATTTTACGATCACCTGCGGGCCAAAACACAGGAAGAGGCGGACAGGCTTTTTGCCTTTCAGCAGGCGAACGGAGATTGCTTTACCGCCGCCTATATTCCTATCGTTGAAAAAAGAAAAAATACGCCCTGGAACGAGAAACATAAATACTGGCAGGAGATCCGTCGCGGACGCTATGTGGAGTTCAACCTGATACATGACCGCGGCACCATCTTTGGATTGAAGACCAATGGCCGCACAGAAAGCATCCTGATGAGCCTGCCGCCTACCGTTCGGTTTGATTACAATTACCAACCCGCACCCGGCTCGGAAGAAGCCCGGTTACTGGATGCCTGTCAGCATCCGAAAAGCTGGATATGAAAATCAGGATTCGTTTTGCACAGCGGGTTGTCGCGTGTCAGTAACTAAAATTGAATGCTGCCGGTTCCGGGGAGTCTTAAAAAATCCGGTTACTTTTCTTTCGTGAGAACCCTCTCACCACCATTCCGTTTTATCGTCATCTGGTTTTTCGTAGCATCAAATTCAATAACAATGCCCGTAGGAGTGCCATTATCGATCTTAAATTTATCCTGTGCTGTCGCCTCAAGTGGTACAGCGGTTTGCGATCCGGGTGGTTGTGCATACAGTGTGGCGCCTTCCCGGGTGATCGTAAATTTAGCGGGAGCTCCGGGCATCGAATAAGCGCCGACATATTTGTCCAGCACTTCCGGACTGATGGCAATGGATTCGAAGGAGGGAATCTGAAACGGCTTATTGTAGTAAATATCCACAACACCGCTGACAATATCCTTTACCGGGTAAACTTTTGCATTCGTAGTGTATGCAACGGCCAGCTTTTCTTCCGGCAGGTAAGACAGCCATGCTCCGTAATTGTCGGCTCCGCCCGTGTGTCCGTAGAAGGTCTTGCCGGCAAGTGCGAATGTCACCATTCCCAACCCTTCGCCATCTCTCATCGTTTTCATCTGATCGAGGCTCTCCTTTGACAGGATCTTTCCGTCAAACAATGCCTGGATGAATTTAGCCAGGTCGGCCGGTGTCGAAACAATCGCACCTGCACTGAAAAGAAGGCTTGGATGGGTTTCGGGCACCTGCTTCCAGTCGCTGCCCGGGATTATAAAATAAGTAAGAGATTCATTCCTGTTCACGTCAATGTTTCCGGTCGCAACGTAAGTATCACTGAGCCCGATTTTTGAGGTGATTTTTTCCCGGAGGGCTGCCTCATAAGATGTGCCGGTTACCTTTTCAATAATAAGACCCAAGAGAAAATAGCCGGAATTGCTGTAAAGAGATTTTGTATCCGGCTCAAAATCGGGCGGGGCTTTAATGATAAGGGCAAGATATTCTTCTTTCGATATCGGAGTTGTATTTACGTTTCTCTGTGCATTCTGCTCACGGCTTACGTTAGGGATACCGCTTCGGTGTGAGAGTATTTGCAGGATAGTAATTTTATCCGCGTTCGGTACCTGCGGCAGGAATTTATCAAGCTTGTCGGTCAACTTCAGTTTTCCTTCGTCGACGAGTTGCAAGACCATCGCAGCAGTGAACATTTTAGTGATCGAACCGATCCGGAACCTGTTCGCCACGGTCATAGGTTTCTTTTCGGCATCACTGATCTGGCTGTAGCCTATAGCGCGGGAATAAAGAGGCTTGCCTTCTTTGGCAATGACAAGACTTCCCATCGCCTTATTCTTTTCAGCAAGCCGGTCAAAAAACTGATCGAGTTTAGCTTTATCCAGCGTCTGTGCATATATCGTAGTGAATAGTGGCAGGGTTATAATAACCCCTAATAATATTTTAATATTCATAACCTGGTTTTTTATGCAATAACAAAACAAAGTACTTTGTTTTACAAAGTAAATTAAAATACTTTACTTTTCAAAGCCTATTTTGAAAAAAGTTGGAAAAAGCATTTCAACTTATGTATATGGAATGGGCGGTAGCAACAATTAACAGTACACAACCGGTATTGCCGATAGTGGGCCGGATATTGGAGCAATCAACAGTGGTAATTCAAATTTTCAAATCAGCGCATTCTCAAGTTAATTTTTCACATTAATTTAGCGCATGCAATTACAAAAACGAAACAGGATACTAAGGAAGAATGCCGCTATCAGGAGCCTGGTAGCAGAAACAACACTTACGCCGAACGATTTTATACTACCTGTATTTGTAGATGAAGGAGAAAATATCCGGTTTGAAATTCCCTCCATGCCGGGGTACTATCGCTATTCCCTGGATCTGTTGATCCCGGAGGTGAAAGCCGTATGGTCGCTCGGTATAAAAAGCGTGCTGGTTTTTGTAAAAGCAAAAGACGAAGTAAAAGATAATACCGGGAAAGAGGCCTGGAATCCGGATGGACTGATGCAGCGTACTGTGAAGGCCATTAAGGATGCGGTACCCGAAATGCTGGTGATGACGGATGTGGCCCTGGATCCTTATTCTGTATATGGCCATGACGGCATAGTAAAGGACGGTAAAATTCTGAATGATGAAACCGTGGAGGCATTGGTAAAGATGAGCCTTAGCCATGCCGCTGCGGGCGCGGATCTTGTAGCGCCCAGCGATATGATGGATGGCAGGATCGGCTGTATCCGGAAAGCGCTGGAAGAAAATAATTATACCGAAACAGGCATTATGGCCTACAGTGCCAAGTATGCATCCTGCTTTTACGGGCCTTTCAGGGATGCCCTGGACAGCGCCCCTGGCTTTGGCGATAAAAAGACCTACCAGATGAACTATACCAACCGGCAGGAAGCCATTACAGAAGTATTGCAGGATGTGGACGAAGGAGCGGATATCGTAATGGTAAAGCCCGCCATGGCCTACCTCGATATCATCCGGGAGGTAAAAAATGCGGTAACCATTCCCGTGAGCGCCTACCATGTAAGCGGGGAATATGCCATGATAAAAGCCGCCTCAAAAATGGGCTGGCTGGATGAAAATAAAGCCATTATCGAAAGTCTTACCGCTATTAAAAGAAGCGGCGCCGATATGATAGCCACTTATTTTGCCAAAGACGCGGTACAATTACTGCAGGGGTAGCCGCAAATACCATGATATCCCGGATAAAGACCATATACGATAAGCTGGCTTTTTGCTATGGTGTTTCGGGCAGTATTTCCGACTTCCTCCGGCTCATAGTGAACTCAAAAAAGTATACCCGCTCTTCCACGGCAGCAAGGCCTGATCCTCCGGTCATATATCATCTGAAACCGGCAGGTCCGGAGAAGACAATAATGCTGCGAACCTACTCCGGGGACATAGAAATGTTTTACGAAACATTCTGGCGGGGCATTTATAACAACCACCATATAGACTGGGATCGCTTTACTACCATTGTAGACCTCGGCGCCAATATCGGTATGACCGCCTTGTTTTTTACCCGGAAATCCCCGGAGGCAATCGTTTACGCGGTGGAACCGGATCCGGATAATTTTGAGCTGCTGACTACCAACCTCTCACAGGAGATCAGCAATTCCCGGTTGATCCCGGTGCAGGCCGCCATCACCGCCAACAACGGGCCGGTATATTTACATAAAAAGCAGCGATCTTATAACTCATCGGTCTCGGATACCGAACCAGCCGATATATCGGCCAGGGGCATGAACATGTCTACTTTTATCCGGGAAATGTACATTACCGAAATCGATCTCCTGAAAATTGACATAGAAGGAAAAGAAGAAGATCTTTTTTCCGGGGAGTTGAACTGGTTGAAAAAGGTAAGAAATATTGTCATGGAGTGCCATTCGGAAAAGATCAGGAAAGACGCGGTTGCCGTGCTGATCCGAGAGGGTTTCACGGTTTATCCCGGAAATAATGACAGGGGCTATGCCGACATTCTCTGGGCGGTCCGTTGATGGATCCGCCCGATTCTCCATTGTCCAAAGAAGCCTTTTAATTAACTTGCAGCCATGCAGGACTATATAATGGGATTGAATGAAAGGCAGAAAGAGGCCGTTTTACACCGGGACGGACCAATCATGATTATTGCAGGGGCGGGCAGCGGAAAAACCAAGGTGCTCACCACCCGTATAGCGCACCTGATGGCCAATGGAGTAGACGCTTTTAACATCCTGGCGCT
Source organism: Edaphocola sp. (assembly GCA_037190225.1). Classification (GTDB taxonomy): domain Bacteria; phylum Bacteroidota; class Bacteroidia; order Chitinophagales; family Chitinophagaceae; genus MKSF01. The sequence continues at coordinate 45,987 of JBBCJL010000004.1, forward strand.
GACCTTCACCAACAAGGCGGCAAAAGAAATGAAGGAGCGGATAGAGCATATCCTCGGCAATAATGAGGCGCGCAACCTCTATATCGGCACTTTTCACAGTGTGTTTGCCCGTATCCTGCGGGGGGAAGCACCTAAACTGGGTTATCCCAACAACTTCACCATTTATGATACCGATGATGCCAAAAGCGTTTTGAAAACAGTTATCAATGAATTGAACCTGGATGACAAGACCTATAAGCCGAATACCGTATATAACAGGATATCCTCGGCAAAAAACGCGTTGGTAACCCCGGAAGAATATATCAATGATTACAATATACAGCAGGAAGACCAGCGCAGCCACCGGCCGCAAACAGGTAAGATATTCGATGCCTACGTAAAACGTTGCTTTAAGAACGGCGCGATGGACTTTGATGACCTGCTGGTGAAAATGTATGAATTGCTGAAAACCTTTCCCGAGTCTTTAAGCAAGTTCCAGCGTAAGTTCAAATACATATTGATAGATGAGTACCAGGATACCAACCCGGCACAATATGAGATCATCAAACTGTTGGGGGCCATGCACGAAAATGTATGCGTGGTAGGAGATGATGCCCAGAGCATTTACAGCTTCCGCGGCGCTACTATAGAGAATATCCTGCAATTCCAGAAAGATTATGATGACGTGAAAGTAGTGAAGCTGGAGCAGAACTATCGCAGCACGCAAAACATCCTGGACGTAGCCAACGAGGTCATCAGCAACAACAAGGGGCAGATTGAGAAAAAGCTTTTTACCGAAAACGTCCGCGGCGAAAAAATAAAGCTGGTGCGTACGATGACGGACAACGAAGAGGGAAAATACGTAGCCGATACCATACAGGAGCAAAAGCTGCGCAATCATTTCTATAATAAAGACTTTGCCATACTGTACCGCACCAATGCCCAAAGCCGTGCTTTCGAGGAAGCGCTGAGACGTCTGGGCATCGCCTATACCATTTACGGCGGCATCAGCTTCTACCAGCGGAAGGAGATCAAAGACTATATCGCCTACCTGCGGGTGCTGGTGAACCCGCATGATGAGGAAGCGCTGAAACGGATCATCAATTACCCGGCAAGGGGTATTGGTAAAACTTCGGTAGACCGGGCCATCCTGGCGGCAAACGATAATGATATCTCTTTCTGGCAGGTGCTGGAAAGAGCGCATGAGTTTGGCTTCAAAGCGGGCACCCTGGAATCTATCGAAAACTTTGTGCTGATGATCAAAAGCTTTGCCAGCATGCTGAAAAAGAAGAACGCATATGAGATAGCGATGCATGTAGGCAAACAAACCAATTTTGTAAGAGAGCTGTTCAACGATAAAAGCACCGAGGGCGTGGCGCGGTATGAGAACATACAGGAACTGCTGAACTCCATTAAAGAATGGGTTGACAGCGGCGAAGGAGCAGGGTTTGTGGAAGAAGGCGAAGAAAAAGACCTGAAGGATGCCATGGAAGACCTTTCCTACGGGCTGTTTGCACAAAATGAGCAGCACCCGGAAGCCGGGGAAACGGAAGCCGCGGGGCCCGACCCCGATCCCGATGATAAAGACATCAGCCTCGGGGCCTACCTACAGCAGATCACCCTGCTGACGGATGCAGAAGAAAAAGACCCGAATGCGGATACGGTGAAGCTCATGACCATTCATGCTGCCAAGGGGCTGGAGTTCTCCTGCGTGTTTGCAGCCGGACTGGAAGAAAACCTGTTTCCCAATGCGCTCAGCATCAACAGCCGGGAAGACCTGGAAGAAGAAAGACGCCTGTTTTACGTGGTGATAACCCGGGCCAAGCAAAAGCTTTGGCTTACGCATGCCAATGCCCGGTACCGTTTTGGCACCCTGGTGCAAAATGAGCCGAGCCGTTTCATAAACGAAATACCGGAAACCTTCCTGGACAGGAGTTATGCCGGCGGGGGTACACGGAACAGCGGCAATGCGGGTTCGGCATTTGAAAGAATGAACCGGGGTTTCGGCAGGGGTGCCGATCCGGAAACATGGAAAGCGGAACAACAGTACGGGCCACCACCCAAAAAGAAAAGCTTTGTATCTACCATTACCGGTAACAAACCTACAGCAAAGGTAGTGGAGCATACCCCCTCCGCCGACTTTGTACCTAGCGATACCTCCAACCTGAAGGCCGGGCAACGGGTAGAGCACCAGAAATTCGGGTTCGGTGAAGTGGTAAAAATTGAAGGCAGCACACAAAATCCCATAGCCCTGGTGAAGTTTGAGCAGAACGGAGAAAAAAAGATCATGCTGAACTACGCCAGGCTGCAGATCATTAGCTAAGGGTATGCGGGCAGTAGATTTTATCGTGGTGGGGCAGGGCATAGCAGGTACGCTTATCAGTTATGAGCTATTGCAGGCGGGCAGATCCGTTCTTGTGTTTGACCAGCCGGGTATCACCCATGCCAGCCGTGTGGCGGGCGCTATCATCAACCCTTTCAACATCAACACCTGGGAACCGGTTACCAACAGCCGGTTGTTCATTCCCTCTGCACTGGATACCTACCGGCACCTGCAGCAACTGACAGGGCAATCCGTCATCGAGCAAAAGCCCATGCTGCTTTTTTCGCCCGGTAAAAATCCTCTACCTGCACAGAAAAACGATCAGCTTCACAACCTGGGGACTGAAGAACAGAAGGAAATATCCGGGTGCTTCCATCCCACCGAATTGTTACTCAAGCTGGATGTCTGGCAGATACAGACGGGTAGTTTACTGGATGCCTGGCGTGCCTGGCTGAAAAAACAGGATATACTTCTGAAAGAACCTTTTGACAGCAGCCTCCTGCAGGAACATAATGATGCCATTCTTTATGGAGATATACAATGCAAAGCCGTTATATATTGTGAAGGAGCGGCAGCAGACAAAAACCCGTATTTTTCCGGCTTGCCTTTCACCAAAAACCGCGGGGAAGTGTTGCTATTGCGTATACCGGGCCTACCCACTTCGTTTGTATATCACCATAAGCTTCGCTTGATCCCCACCGATAAAGTGGATATATTCTGGTGTGGAAGCAACTATACCTGGCGTTTCAACAACCTGCAACCCGGCGATACCTGGCGGAACAAAACGCTCGATCACCTGGCATCATGGCTGAAGCTGTCCGTAACCCTGACAGATCATATTGCAGCGGAGCGGCCGACCACCGGTGGACAGGAGCCCATGGTGGGCGCTCATCCCGCCCATCCGCGTATTTATATCTTCAACGGGTTAGGCACCAAGGGGTATTCCCTGGGTCCCTTCCTGGCCAAACAGTTGAGCCGGCATTTGGTGCAACCGGAAACTGCCGGGGGCATGCAATTGGTGAGACCACTCAGTATATGGATATAGGCTCGTTGAAAGCGCTGGCTTTGTATGTGGAGGATAAATGTCATCGTGTTGAAAACCATAAGGGCAGAAAGACACGAAGGATCACGAAGGATTTGCATTGTGCCCCTTAGTGTCCTCGTGACTTCGTGGTTCAAAAAAACGAATCCTTTTTGTCACGCTAGGGTCTAACGTAGCCGACCCCAGGGTACCTGTTTCCCGCCATCAGCTCTCATGTTGGCAGATACAATTTAGAGCAAATCGTATCATTTAATTGTTGCAATTTCAGTAGATGAACAGATATTCCCACACAAGATGTTGTTGGTGGCGCTAACCCACACTGCCTACTCACGAACACCAACAATGGCATCTAAAGGAGTTAGTAAGGATATGAATTTATCCATATAGTATCTATATTTTATCCAAAAACCAGATTAAGGAACTAAATTGACCGTCATCCCGGGGTCTGGGGTAGCCAATCCCACAGGGAGGGCAACATGCCGCGTAGCGGCTACATGTGTGTAGAAAACAAACCGTACGTTTTATTTGCCCCGTCAGGGGCTACCCTCTAAAACCGAAACATGATCTTGAAGTTCTGTCCCTCCGGCCGCCGCCAAGCCGGCTGTTAGCTGGCGTTTACTAACCTGTCGATTTGATGCCTTACTGAGTTCATAAAATCATCCGATGTGACTTCTATAGTCTTATTTTGAGTGTCTTTAAAGTCCGTTATAGTTGTAGAATAGTCGCCCGGGGAAAGTGGATTGATGCTATAGCCTTCGCGATCGGAAAAACCATATGTCAATTGTATTGATTCTCCTTGTTTTAAAACCTTAAGGCAACCAGTGTATTGGTCTGAAAAGTCAATTGGTAAATAGATTTGTTTCCCTTCGTCCACATTCTGAATTTCAGTCAACCAATAGGTCAAAAGTTGCCCAACTGCATTTTTAATGTCTTGCAGCGTTTCATATGGCTCAATCTCGATTATAAAATAGTAAGTGTCAAGAATTAGCTTGTCGACTAACCCTTCAATGCTGAATATTAAGTCATCATGTCCACCTTTTTTATTGTCCATAATGTCAACTTGAAGTATGTCTGCCATAAAAATTCCAGCTAACGAACAGGCTTTATACAGGTTGGGAATTAGTATTTCATCAACCACGCTCGTGCAAAACCGGGTGTTGACGATTCGTGCTTTTTGTTAAGCAGGTTTTTTATCTTTTCGCTTTACAGTTCTCTTTTTACCAAGCTCCTTTAGTTTGCGCTTTTCCTTGTCCGCACGAATGAAGTCGCTGATGGCTTTCTCTTCCGCTTTTGTCAACGGTCTTGGATCAACTACAAAATCTACGTTGAGCGGTTCTTTTATTAGCCCCATAGTTATGTTATTTAAAAGTATTTATTTGTCAACTTTAACGCTGCTTCTGTTGTGATAACCATGTTCTGTCCGCCAAGATGCACAGCACCCAAAGTCTTTTTATAATGTTCAATCAATTTGGTTTTGGAAAGAAATGAAACATAACCTTCTCCACCTCTTTGAAACGAAAGTTTACAGGCAAAAGCGACAAGATTTCCCGGAACACCTAAATAAGTCTTACTTTTCCCAATATTGAATGGTGCACTTTCAATCAGGTGCATATAAACATGGTCACTCTTAACCTCCAAACTAATAACGCCCTGGATCACTGTGGGGTTGTTGGTAATTGTTAACTTATAAACCTCTCTTTCAGGAACTTTAAACTCACTTGCCCAATCAAATTGCCAATCATTTTTCTTTGTCAAACCCTTTAGTTCAGCCTTTGTCAGTAGTGAAATCTCGGTTGGGAAACTGTCGCTCGATTTTACATTTTCAATCGAGTTTGTCAGTTTGTCGACCTCAAAATCAAGTTCGATTTCCTTTCGTTTTTTCACTCTACGAATTTACGGAAAACTTTCCTGTCGGGCAAGCTTCTGTCTCCCCGGCCCCCGGGGTCTGGCATAGCCGACCCCGGAGGATTTAAAACCGAACCATGATCTTGAAGTTCAGCAGGCGGGGAGTAAGACGATTGGGCAGGGTATATACCGTATTGGAGAAGTCTTTTACCAGCATATAGGAAATGGTATTGTGTCTGTCCAACAGGTTGAACACCTCCAGACTTGCCCAGATATCCTTAACACCCCGGAACGGATGGTGGCTTCGCCTGTTTATTTTTTCACTGCTCAGCAGCAATGCGCTGAAACCGATATCAACCCGCATATAGGGCTCTATTACCAGTGCGTTCCTGTACCGCACGCTGCCGGGAATATTATAGGGCATATTGCTGCCAAAAATAGTATGCAGGTGTACTTTAAAATTTTTGTTGGTCGTAAGATAGTCCTGGAAAAACATACCGAAGGTGACCAGCCGGTCTGTGGGGCGTCGCATCCAGCCCTGGTCAAAACGAGCGCTGTCGGCTACCACCTGGTCTTCTGTTTGTGCGGTAATAAATTCACCGGCAGCATTCTTGTAACGATAGTAGTGAAAATCATCTATTTTTTCCCGGCTGCGCATAAAGCCCAGGCTCACCCAGCTTTCGGCGTCTTTTACGATCTCGCTGAAAAGCCGTATTTCCAATCCTGTCGCATATGCTTTTGCGTTGTTGTTGCCTGCATATCTTATACGTACATTATCAATATCATATACGCTTACATCCCGCATGGCTTTGTGGTATGCTTCTATGGTCAGGCGGCTGGGCCGCTTGTTCCACATGTTAAAATTATATTCAGCACCGGCAACAAACTGCCAGCTCTTTTGCGCCTTCAGGTCCGGGTTGAGAGTACCGTCATATCTCCTCATTTCCCGGTAAAAAGGCGGCTGATCGTAAGCGCCTGCCGCCAGCTTTATGATCCAGTCTTCATTTTTGCTGGGTTGCCAGGAAAGATTGACCCGGGGCGAAACAATGAACTCCTTATTGAGGGTATTGTAGTTGAAACGAACGCCGCCCTGTACTGTCAACTGGTCGTTCACAACGATATTATCCTGTATATAACCTGAAACTTTGTTGATATCCAGGTCAGCTTCGGAGCGCAGCACTTTGTTCAATACAAGCTGATCGTTGTTGTACGGCAGATTGTAGCCCGCCGAGTCCTGTGCTTCCCATTCGCTGAGCTTATCTCTGATAATGGTCTTATCCAGTTGAAGCCCCCATTGCAGCATATGCCCGGAAGACGGGAGGTTATAGGTTCCTTTATGCGCTGCCGAGTAATTGCGGATGACCAGCCTGTTGCGGGCATGGTTCATAAAAACGCCTGCGCCGAGGGGATTGGTGATCATGCCGAATTCAGCCGACTCTTTGTCAAAGCTTCTTTCGCCAAACAGGTAGGCGCCGGAAATATCGTATGCCTCCTGCTCCCGGTTCTCAAAATTACTGAGCATCCATTTTAAGCGCAGGTTTTTGTTTACCTGCTGTATGGCGGAAAACCCCACCATCCGGGTAGTATACCGGTCCAGTTCCCGGCCCTGGAAATAAACATCCAGCCCCAGGTTGGCGCTGAACAGCGGGGATAATACGGACGATGTCAGTTTCACCTCTTCAGGGATCAGGAAAAACCTTGTCATGGAAAAATTACCCAGCATTTCCAGTTGCCAGGTATTATTTACCTGGTAGGTAAGCAGGGCCTGCAGGTCGGAGGAGGAAGGAACATAGTTACCTTTGGTTTCCTGTGAACGCAGCAGATTGCGGTTAGAACGGTTACGGATACCCGCCAGGTAGGTGAATTTCTGGTTTTTGGATACGCCTTCCAGGTGAAGGCCCTGCTCCAGCAGGCCGGCGTATACCGAGCCTCCGGATTCCTTCGGCTTTCGATATTGTACATCCAGCACGCTGCTCATCTTGTCGCCGTATTTCGCCTGGAATCCCCCGTTGTAAAAGCTGATGCTGCCCGTGAGCTCCGGGTTGATAAAGCTTAGTCCTTCCTGTTGGCCGTTGCGTACCAGGTAGGGACGAAAGATCTCAAAATCATTTACATATACCAGGTTTTCATCGTAATTGCCACCGCGCACGGCGTATTGGGAAGTCAACTCGTTGTTACTGCCTACGAATACCTTTATCAGTCCTTCCACGCCACCTACAGGCGAAGGTAATACCACCGCATGCCTGGGGTTGACCTTTACCAGCCCGACTTCCCGGCGCTCTCTTTCATCTTTTATTACTACCTCCTCCAGCACCCGCGAGCTCCGCTCCATTCTTACCGTAATTTTTTCCGCTTCGTCGTTATTCAGGTAAAAATTGCGCTGAACGGTGTGAAATCCTGTGGCGGAAAATACCAATGCGATGGGCTTGTTGGCCGGAACCCTTATGGTAAATTCACCGGAATCTGAACTCACTACGCCCTGTGTTTGTCCGGAAAGCGTAATGGAAATACCCGGAAGCGGTTTTTCTTCTTTGTCTACCACACGCCCGGAAACCGAAGCTGTCTGTTGTTGGGCAAAAGCTGCATTGAAAAGGAGTACCGTTAATATTACTGCCCTGAAGAGTTTCATAGTCTGATTGGATATATACCGGATCTCCTTTGCAATTTTTTGGTTAAAGAATGGTCGCTGTAAAAGTACGGAGTTTTGCTTCGGATACGCCCCTTTACACAAATACCATACAGTTTTTTTGAACAGGGTTCCGAACCCTGGCGACCCGCTGATTTTTTTCAACCCCGCTGCAAGGGTTCCGAACCACTGTTGTCCGGGGAAAGTATCAAAAGCCTTTACTGGCCTCGTTTTCCTTATCGCATGCCCTCGCTGACTGAAAAACGTCTAAACACACGTCCAGAGCGGGTTTCATCTATTTTTAAAAATTTTTACCGGACACTACTGGTTCCGAACCCTCGATCTGCTGAAAACAACGATATGAAAGCGATCGGCAGGGCGATATTGATCATTTGCCAGAACTATGTC